>VGVQ01000005.1 GCA_016874005.1 Gemmatimonadota bacterium
TACTACGACACCCTCCTTGGCCGCTTCGACGAACGCACCCACCTCATCACCGGGGCTCACTTCCGCAAGGAGAAGAAGTGTTAACCATGTCCCCGGACACTTTGTCAGCTATGTTCCCGGCTGTTCATTCGCTCGTCAGCGCGGCGCCGTACCGGCAGGCCGCCAGACCAACCGGGTCCGCCTTGGCGCACTCGCGAGTCCGATCTTCGACCATCGGGAACAGCACGGCGATCTGTTCCCCGACGGCGACATAGCAGGCGGTTGCCACGGCCGGCTGGTCGTGGACCCGGGTGCAGAAGTCGAGTCCGTCCTTGGGGACCGCGGTAACGTCGATGAAGTTCTTCACCACCCCGACGAAGCACCATGCTTTGTAGTCGGGGTGCCCCCGGTTGCAGTGACCCTCGGATTTGGCCGGATCTCGGACCGTGAACCCGCTGACATAGGTACCGATGCCCTGATAGCAGGAGGGCCGCAGCCCGGGTGGGGCTTGATCGCACGCTTTGGCGATCTTGCCGAAATCGGCCCCGGTGTTCTCGATGACGATGCCCGCCAACATGCCGTAGCAGGAGGCCTGATACTTGGGGCCAACCACCGAGCAGGGAAAGAGGGGGTCATTCGGATCGCGGATGGGAAACGAGTCGGCGGGCTCGTGATGGGCGTGATCGTCGCCATGGTCGGTCGGCTTGGCGGCGGCGGTCTTGCCGTGGGGATGGTGCGACTGGCCCCGCCCGGCGACGATGAACTCCATGAACGCCCCGCCGTAGCAGGAATTGGCGTCCCAGCCGTCGACGAGCCAATCGCAGCCCGCCAATGCCTTGGGCAGGTGCAGCGAGGTATTCTGAACCAGTCCGTGCCCGATTCCGTGAACGCACTGGAACCGGAGCCACATGTTGGTGGTCGCGGCCTTGATCAGGTTGCAGACCGAAGCGACGGTGGAGCTGTCGGTACCGTTGGCGTCGAGGTAGGCCTGGACGACTCCGTGGTAACAGCCGGACTGATAGAGACCGGTGCACGACTGGTACACCGCGCCGACATCGAGCCCCGGCTTCCAGCCGTTGATGCCGACCACGTGGGTCAGATCGTGACCGCGAGCCACCGTCCCGGGGTCGAGGCGGCCGAGGACGGAGAGGGCATCCATCGCCAGGCGGACCTGGCCTCGTTCCACCAGAGCGAGGAGGATTTCTTCGTAGCAGGCTTGCTGGCTCTTGCCGCGGACCAGCCGGCAACGGTTGTGGGCGAAGGTCGCGACCTCGAGCGAGTCCCCCCGGCGGGCCGGGCCGTCGAGCGCCGCCGCCAGCGGCAGCGGCGGCAGGCCCGGGATCTGGGCGCCCCGGGACCGCGCGAACGCAATCCCCACCGCGAGCAGCAGCCCGAGCCCCGCCAGTCCGAACACTATTCTCCGAGTCATTGCCTTGACGCTCCGCCCGTCGTGTCGGGAAGATAGGGCGAAATGCCGAACGGCCGCCACCCTCGTGGGGCGGCGGCCGTTGGGATCGTCGACGGAGGCCCGAGGCTACTTCTTCTTGGGCGGCTTGCCGTTGCGCTGGACGGTCTTGAGCCAGGTCAGCGCCTTGTCGAAGGCCTTCTTCTTGCCGCCGTTGGAGGCATCGCCGAAGAACGCCGTGAACCGGGGCCGAGTGCCGCTCGGCGTTGGCCGGTAGCCGAAACGGCAAAACCACCCGAAAGTACGAGTCGAGGCCTGGTCGATACGGGAAATGCCGGGGACCTTGGAAACCGAGCGGCTGCGTGTGGCTGTCTTGGTAGTACGAGACCGGGTCGAAGTTCGACGAGTAGCCATGCCAATGGTCCGATGCGGTTAGGTGTATGAGGTCGTGAGCCGGCCCTATTATGCGCCCATTTCCGGTGGAGCGGAAGGGGGGCCCGGCGGGGCACCGGACTCCACTTTACCCTAACGCTCCGATTCCGCAAGGGGTGGGCCGGACCGAGCCGTTCCCGGCCCGGCCCGCCCCCTCACCGGCGCCGGTGATCGCCCCGCAAATGCCGGTCGAAGAACTCGGCGATGTCCAGGAGAACCTGTCGCGAGTTCTCCCGGCCAGTCACGTAATAGCTCTCGCCCGGGTAGGTCTTGAGCTGGACGACCTTGTTGAGCCGATCGAGGGCGTGCGCGAACTCGAGCGACGCGGTAATTGGATACACTCCTGGACGCCAAACTTGGTCGAGGCCGGCGCCTTGAATGAGAAGGACGGGTGTGGTGACCCGATGGGCCGAGAAGATCGCCGAGTTCCGCCGGTAGACGGCCGCGCTATCGGGGTAGGGGCCCCACTCGTAGGCGTTGAGCTTGCTGTGCTGCAGCTCGGTGTTGTAGTCCTGGAAGCTGATCCAGTTGGCATAGCCGGATTGCGGCGCGGCCGCCCGAAACACACCCGGCGCGTGGGCCACCGCGCCCATGCTCATGATCCCGCCGTAGCTGTTGCCGGTGATCCCCATGTTGGCGGTATCCACTCCGGGCAGCTTCTTGAGGTACTCGACGCCCGCGACCACGTCCCGGAGATCGCAGTGGGTCCAGCAGGGGTTGTTGGCGTCCTCGAACGCCTTCCCGTACCCGGAGCTGCCGCGGATGTTCGGAGCCAGCACGAGGTAGCCGGCCCGGGCCAGGAACTGGGCCTGGGGGAGGTAGCTGTCGGCGAACTGGCTGGTCGGCCCGCCGTGGATGTACATCACCCCAGGGTACGGCTGGCCGGGCGTGCCGGCCGGCGGACGGAACAAGTAGCCGGAGATCGAGAGCTGGTCGCTTTGATAACGGATCTTCTCGGGGACCACCATGGTCCGCTCGATGGCGGGATCGATCGACTGGGTCAGCCGGATGGGTGCCGGGGCGGTCCCCGCCGCCGGCGCCGGCGCCACGAAGAGATCGTTAGGCGCCGTCGGGGTGCCGAACAGGTAGGCCAGCTTGCTGCCGTCGGGCGACCATTCCGGCGCGCTCGCGAGGCCGTGACGGGCCCCCCCCGAGCCGTCCGACGCCACCCCACGGCTTTGGGTCACCGCGGTGGGATGGTCGAGCCGAATCGCGGTCCCTCCCGCCACCGGCGCGATCACGATCCGCTGGGTGCCGTCGTCGATCGAGGCGAACGCGACCCGGCTGCCGTCGGGAGACCAGCGAGCGTCGCTCTGATCGGCTGCCTCCGCCGCGAGCGGTCGGGCCGCCCCCCCCCCCCCGGGCGGGGCCCGCCCGACGTTGATCCAGCCGCTCCGATGGGATTTGAAGAGCACCTGCTTCCCGTCCGGGGACACCAGCGGATACCCCATCTTCGATCGGGTCCCGATCGTGCCATAGTCGAAGAGATCGCGATCGGACGCCACCAGCCGGGACTCGCCACCGGTCACCGAGATCGCCATCAGGTCGTGATCGGCCCAGCGATCGTCGGAGCGCCAGTAGTAGAGCGTCCGGCCGTCGGGGGCCCAGGCTGGGGAGGTCTCGAATCGGGGATCGCTCGTTAGGCGGCGCGCCCGACCCGAGGCGACCTCGACCAGGTAAACGTCGAACTGGCCGAACAGGAGGGCCGACAGCGCGATCGTTCGGCCGTCCGGCGACCACGAGAAGGCGTTGATCCGCGCCCCCAAGTCGGTGAGCCGCCGCTCGCTGGCGTCCGCCACGGTCCACAGCCAGATCTCCGGGTTACCGCTCTTGTCGCTCAGATAGGCGAACTGCCCGCCACTGGGCGACAGACGAACCAGGCCGGTCGCTACCTCGCGAGCCACCCGCGTCGCGGTCCCCCCTCCGGCCGGGACCGACCAGATCCCGCCGAGCGACGAGCCGAAATAGATCCGTTGGCCGTCCGGAGCCCAGATCGGGCCCTCACCCGCCAGCAGCGAGCCGACGGCCGTCACCCGGTCGGCGAGGACCGGAAGCGAGGACTCCTGGGCCAGGAGCGCCACGGCGCCGGTGCCGCCGAGTGCCGCGGCCAGCAGGAGGCGTCTCATCGACCGCTCCCGGTGGCAACGCCAGTGCGTCCGGGTTCCTGGTCCTTCAAGTACCGGTCGAAGAAGTCGAGCATGTCGAGAAACATCTGGCGTTGGTTGGGGAGGCTGTTCACGTAGTAGTTCTCATTGGGATAGGTCTGATAGCGAAACACCTTGTAGTGGCGCTCCAGCTCGTCGGCGAATTTCTTCGAGGCCTGGGAATTGGGGAACCGGCCGGTTCCATGGAGGAGCATTACCGGGGTCTGGACTCGACCGATGCTGAAGTACGGGGACGATCGCCGGTAGATCGCCTCGGTGGCCGCCGACAAGGGCCCGAACTCGTAGTCGAGGAGCTTGACGTGGCGGTACTCCTGCTCGGTGTAGAAATCGAGCCAGTCGCCGTACCCCGCCCCCGCGACCGCCGCCTGGAAGTAGCCAGGCGCGAAGGCGATCGCCGAAAGCGTCATGCAGCCGCCGTAGCTCGTCCCGGTGATCCCGAGCCGCTCGCCGTTTACGTAGGAAAGGCGTTTGAGATACTCGGCGCCGGCCTTCACGTCGTCGAGGTCGCCGTGCCCCCAATCCTTGTTGTTCGCGTCTTCGAAGGCGCGCCCGTACCCCGAGCTGCCTCGGATGTTCGGCAGCAACACCACGTATCCTTGCTGCACGAAAAACTGGACTTGGGCCTGGTAGGTGTCGCTGAACTGGGCGGTCGGCCCCCCATGGATGTACAGCAGCGCCGGCAGCCGTTCTCCTGGCGCGATGGTGGCGGGCCGGTACAGGTAGGCGTTGATCTCGAACGAGCCGCTTTGATAACTGATCTTTTCCGGCGCGACGATCGACCGGACGATGTTCCCGCCCGGTACCGAATTGGTGAGCCGCCGAGGCGGGCCGCCGCTGGCCGCCACCAGATAGAGATCGGCGGCCTCGGTGGGTGACCCCAATGTGTAGGCGATCCGGGTCCCGTCCGGCGACCAGGCCGGGTTGGCGACCGTCCCGGCCCCGGTCGGGGCGACCAGGACCCGTGGGGTCCCGCCGGCCGCGGCCACGGTTCGAAGGTCCTGGGTCCCGTTCCGGTTGGCGAGATAGGCGATCGACTTGCCGTCCGGCGACCACCGCGCCGAGCTTTGGTCGGCGGATTCGGGAGCCACCGGCCGGGCCGAGCCCCCCGCGATCGGCGCGACCCAGTAGTTGATCCACCCGCTCCGGTGGGAACGGAACATCACCCAGCGTCCGTCCGGCGACACCATCGGGTATCCGAAGGTCCGGCCGGCCCCGTAGTCGAAAAAGTCCGTGTCGCGGGTCACCAGCCGCCCGGTCCCGCCAGTTGCCGGGATCGCCATGATGTCGTGGTCGACCCAGCGATCGTCGAGCTGGACATAGAGGATGGTGCGGCCATCGGGGCTGTACGACGGGAACACCTCGTACCGGCCGTCGGTGGTCAACCTGGTCACCTGGCCGTTAGGTACCGCCACGCTCCAGATGTCGTAGGACCCGTACCGGTCGCCGGCGAAGGCGATCGACCGGCCGTCCGGCGCCCACGACATCGAGTTGATCCGGGTCTGGCCGAGTCGGGTCAGCTGGAGGTCGCGACCGTCCTTCGGCGACCAGATCCAGATCTCGGTGGCGCCGCTCTTGCCCGAGGCATAGGCGATCCACTCGCCGGTGGGGCTGTATTGCGGCATGTAATTCGACTGATACGGGACCGTGCCGAGATTGGGCACCAGCCGGGTCGGGAAGCCGCCCTCCGCTCCGACGGCCCACAGCCCCGACCCTCCGCCAAGGCTCGACTGGAACATGATGGTCGAGCCGTCGGGGCTCCATTCGGGCTGTTCACCGCCGACCGCCGACCGGATCGAAAGGACCTGATCCGCCGAAACGGAGGGACTTGGCTTGGGCTGAGCGGCGAGGGAGCTGGCGAGCACGGCGACGAAAGCGCCTGCGTGGCGGACCATGGGATCCTCGAGTTGTTGGGCGCGGGTCAAGTCTACCGCCCGACGGGCGGGATCCGCGAGGGCGGCCTCAGAGATCGACGACGATCGGCGAGTTGATCGGGCGATAGCCGAGGTCGCAAACCGCCGCGTTGACGAAGGTGCGCCGGCCCTGCCGCACGGTACCGTAGCCCTCGTGAATGTGGCCGAAGACATGAACTCGGAGGCGTTGCAGCTGCCCGATCCGTTCGGCCAGGGCTTCGCATCCCACCGGCTCGCCCCGGGCGGTGCGGTCGAGGATCCCCTCCGGCGGGCCGTGGGTGATCAGCACCTCGGTGTCGTCGGGAATCAAAGCCCATTTCGCCGCGATCTCGGTACCGCGCTCGAGGTTGAAAGCCCAATCGTAGAACCACGGCTGCCATGGCGATCCCCAGAAGGAAACCCCCGCCAAGGTCACGCCGCTGTCGAGCAGATACTCGACGCCCGATGGCACCAGCCGGCTCGCGAGGGCCCGGTCGCGCTCGAGCCCGAAATCATGGTTGCCCGCGATCACCAACTTGTTCCCGTGCGGTTGGTCGCCGAACCAGCGGAAGAACTCGGCCAGCTGATCCGGGGTGCCGGCGTTGGAGACGTCACCGGCGTGGATCAGCACGTCGCCAGCCGGAAGCGGGGCGAGCTCGCGGTGCAACCCATGAGTGTCGCTGATCAGGACCAGTCGCAACGGCCTAGCCCTTGGCGAGCGGACGGCTCCAACTGAGCAGCCAGCCGAGCGTCGCGAAGCCGATTCCCAGCAGAACCAGGGCGAATTTGGGATAGGCCGCCGCCGCCGCAACCGTCGGCCACGGGGCGGTCGCGCCGAGGGCGAGGATCCGCCACAGCGCCACGTTCTCGATGGCATCGAGCGCGATGCAGAGGGGGACGGCCAGGGCGATCGCGGTGCCGGCCAGGCTCAGGCGCGGCCACCGGGCCGCCAGGCGGCGGGCCACGATCCGACAGGCGAGCGAGATGGTGATGGGGTAGAGGAAAAGAAACAGGAAGTCGAGCCCGAGACCGAACGCGGCCGCCTCCCGCTGGCGAGGACCCCAACTCGCCAGGATCGAATCGGCCCGAGCGACGGTGCCGGCCAACTCGAACGACACGATCCCGGCTGGGGCGGCCGCCGTCCTGAGCGGGGCATCCGCGACCGAGAGCAGGAGCCACACGGCCAGCGTGAGACCGAGCGAGGCCAGGAACGCGACTGACATTCGGCCGCCGGGGTCCGTCACGAGCCGCTCCGAATCCGGTGGGAGAAATCGGGCTGGCCAAAGGCCCGGCGGGCCAGATCGTTGATCCGGTAGCGCTGGCGGGTCGCTTCGATCGACATGGTGCTGTCGATCAAGCCGAGCTGCCGAGCCACCTCGTCGGCGTACCCGGGGAAGATCAGCTTGAGCCCGCCGGGGATCCGATTCGGGACGATGGCGTTGACGTGGCGGACCAGGTTGGAGGTGCAGCTGTTGGTGATGGTGTGGTAGAACTCGGGAGCGGCCCGGAGCCGATCAGCCCGACGGAGCATGTCGACGAACACCGCCCGGGCCCGCTCCGGCGAGGTCCGCACCGGGTAGAGATAGACGTCGAACTCCCCCAGGGCCGCCCGCCTCCCGATCAAGTCGGCTTCCTCCCCGATGACGTAGATCAACTCGTAGTTGCGGCCCAGGCCCTCGAACACTCCGTAGCTCTCGCCTTCCTCGCGGCGGGCTTCGATCGAGATCGCGAGGTAGGTCGAGTCGGAAAACCCGAATGTCACGAAGCTGTGAGCCGGTCCCCGCCATGTCGTCGAGAACGGCGTCAGGACGAACCATACCGACTCGAGGCCATCGAGCCGAACGGTGCGGGTCTCGTAACGAGGTTCGAACTCCTCGGCGGTACGATAACGGAAATTCCGGACGTTCGCGATCCGGACGATCGAGTCTCCGAAGACGATCTCGGGCATCTCGGCGTGGTCCGCGGCCCAGCCGCGGGTCGCCGATGGTCGCCTGGTGCCGATGATCGCGCCGAATCCAACCACCGCGCACAGGAACGCGAGGGCCATGATGCGCCAGAAGGTGAATCGGGCTCGAGTTGGCACGGAGGCGGAATCTATCCGGCTCGAGACGAAAGGAGTTCTCTGACGGCGGGCTTGAGCACCTTACCCATGGCGTTGCGGGGTAGGTCGTCGACCACCATGATGTCCCTGGGGACCTTGTACCGGGCCAGCCGTTCCTCGAGCCATTGCCGCAGCGGCTCGGGCTCCACGGACTCCGAGACCACGACGGCCGCGCCGATTCGTTCGCCCAAATCGGGGTCGGGACGACCGACGACGGCGCAGTCGATGACGGCGGGGTGCTGCCGAAAGGTCTCTTCGATCTCGAGCGCCGAGATCTTGTACCCGGCCGACTTGATGATGTCGGTGCTCTGGCGTCCGAGGAGTCGCCAGTAGCCATCTTCCACCGCCGCGACGTCTCCGGTGGCGAACCAGCCGTCTCGAAACGCGGCCGCCGTCTCCCCCGGCCGGTTCCAGTACTCGAGAAACACCTGCGCCCCGCGGATCTGGATCTCGCCGGGGCCGCGATCCAGCGGGTAGCCGCTCTCATCGACCAATCGCGCCTGGACCCCCGGAAGCGGCTGGCCAACGGTGCCGGCACGCCGTTCGCCGGCGAGCGGATTGGCCAGGGCCATCCCGATCTCCGTCATCCCATATCGTTCGAGGAGTCGGTGACCGGTGAGGGCTTCCCATCGTTCCAGAACGCTCACCGGCAAGGCCGCCGACCCCGAGCACATCAGGCGCGCGGCTCGGGCGCCCTGGCGCCATCGGTGGCGGTCGGTGTCGGACGCCGCATCATGGGCCGCGATCAAGCGGGCGTAGATCGTCGGGACGGCCGTGAAGAACGAGATCGCTCCCGACCCGAGCCGCTCCCAACAGCGGACCGGGTCGAAGGGATCGAGAAACTCGACGGCCGCACCGACCCACAGTGGACAGCAGAGCGCGTTGACGATCCCGTGGACGTGGTTGAGCGGAAGGACATGGAGACCGCGGTCGGGCGCCTGCCACGCCCATGCTTCGACCAGGGTGGTGATCTGGGCCTGGAGCATGCCGTGGGTGGTGACGACTCCCTTGGGACGGCCCGTCGTGCCGCTGGTGTACACCATCATGGCCCGTCGGTCCGCCCCGAGGATGGGCTCGATCCGTCGAGCGGCGGGCGCCGATATCTCGCTCGACACGATGGTGCTGATTCCGCGACTCTTGGCGATCGGGCCGATGCGCTCGGCGAACGCCGCGGTGGTGACGACGGCGATCGGGGCGGCATCGTCGAGGGTGTAGGCGATCTCGGCGGCGGGGTAGTTCGGCGCGATCGGCACCGCCACGGCCCCCGCCCGCCAGACCGCCCACTGGGTGGCGACGTGCTCGAACCCGGGCGGCACCAGAAAGGCCACCCGGGCTTCCTCGAGGTCCCCGGACGCCGGATCGAGCACCCTGGCGATCTGGGCCGAGCGGGCGAGGAGGTCTCGGTACCGATATTGGCCCGACCCGTCGACGACGGCCAGGCGGTCGGCCGTCGCCCCGGCGCGATCGATCAGGGTGCTGATGGGGTTGGTCACGGGTCCTCCAAGGTGATCGGGCGCACCGGACCTCCGCAACCCACTCGCAACGGCCGCAACATGGTGTAGATTCAGTCACTGACTCCTCCGGACAGCGTGGCTTCGCGTCGATGAACCCAACCCCGGTCGTCCTTTACGGCGAGCAGGTCCGGCTGGAGCCGCTCGACCACGCCCATGCCGACCATCTGCTCGAAGAAGCGGGCGATGACGAGATCTGGCGCTACATGCCGATCCCCCGGCCGATGACTCGATCTGACGTCATCGGGATGATCGACAAGGCATGGAAGGCGGCGGCCGAAGGACTCGAGGTCCCGTTTGCCATCATCTCGGACAAGACCGATCGGGCCGTTGGCTCGACTCGGTTCATCGACATCCATCGTCCCGACCGGCGCCTCGAGATCGGTTGGACCTGGCTTGGGGTCGGCTCCCAGCGGACGGCGATCAATACCGAGACCAAGCTGCTGCTGCTCCGGCACGCCTTCGAGGACCTCGGCGCCCTTCGGGTCCAGCTCAAGACCGATGGCCGCAACGAGCGGTCGCTGCGGGCCATCGAGCGGATCGGGGCGGTGAAGGAAGGGGTGCTTCGAAAGAGCCGCTTGACCTGGGACGGGGTGTTCCGGGACACGGTGTACTACAGCGTCCTCGACACCGAGTGGCCGGCGGTGAAGGCGCGCCTCGGAGGGTTGCTGGAGCGGTAGTTTTCCGGATGATCCCTACCCAGTTGATCGACATCCTGCGTGAGGCCTCGCACGTCGCGGTGCTCACGGGGGCCGGCGTGTCCGCCGAAAGCGGGATTCCGACCTTTCGTGATGCGCTGACGGGTCTGTGGGCGAACTACCGGCCCGAGGAGCTGGCTACGGAGGCCGGGTTCCGGCGGGACCCGGAACTGGTCTGGAACTGGTACCGAATGCGCCGCCAGGCGATCGCGGCGACAGAGCCCAACGCCGGCCATCTGGCGCTCGCTCGGCTCGGCGGGCTGGTGACGACGACGCTCATTACCCAGAACGTCGACGGGCTCCATGCCCGGGCCGGAAGCCCCGACCCGATCGAGCTTCACGGCAATATCACGCGGGTCAAATGCGCGGATTGCGGCATCCCGGTCGACCCCGCCCCGGACCAGGAGCGGGTGCCTCGCTGCTCCGGATGCGGTGGGTTGATCCGGCCCGACGTGGTCTGGTTCGGTGAGCTACTTCCCGCGGGGGCGCTCGAACGAGCTCGAGCCGCCGCCTTGGATTGCGATTTGTTTCTCTCGGTGGGCACCTCGAACCTGGTGGAACCGGCCGCCTCGCTCCCGTGGATGGCGGGCCGCCGGGGAACCCCGGTGATCGTGATCAACACGAGCGACGAAGGGCAGCGCACCGGGCCCTCCATCCGCCATCTGATCGGGCCGTCGGCGACGCTGTTACCGGCCTTGATCGGCGCGGCGTGGCCCGCCGCTCGAGGCGGCCTGCCCGGGTAGATTGCGGCATGCATCAACCACCGATCGCCGCGCGGCGTCCCCATCGCGTGGTCTTTCATGGCGAACAACTCGAAGACGACTACCACTGGTTGCGGGACCGGTCCGATGCCGCCGTGGCCCGGTACCTCGAGGGGGAAAACGCCTACGCCGAGGGAGTGCTGGCCCCGCTGGCGGCGCTCGAAGCCGATCTGTACCGGGAAATGCTCGGTCGGATCCAGCAGACGGACTTGACCGTTCCCTACCGCCGGGGGGAGTACTGGTACTATCAGCGCACCGAGGAAGGCAAACAGTACCCGATCTACTGCCGCAAACGAGGTTCCCTCGACGGGACGGCCGAGGAGATCCTGGTCGACCTGAACCTCGAGGCGGTGGGTCACTCCTTCTGCGGTCTCGGGGCCTTGACGGTGAGCCCGGACGGAAGCCGACTCGCCTACTCCATCGACCACACCGGCTTCCGCGAGTATACCCTGCGGGTCATCCGTCTCGCGGACCGAGTCGCGCTCACCGCCCCGATCGAGCAGAGCGGCTCGGCGGCCTGGGCGGCCGACAACGAGACGCTCTTCTACACCCTCCAGAATGCCGCCAAACGAGACGACCGGTTGCTCCGACTGCGGCTCGGCTCCGAGCCCGAGCTGGTCTTCGAGGAGCCCGACGAACGGTTCCGGGTCTGGGTCACCGAAACGAGGAGCCGTCGCTATCTGGTGGCCTACTGCGCCAGCCATCTCACGACCGATGCCTGGGTGCTCCGATCGGATCGGCCCGCCGACCGATGGGAGACCTTGATCCCGAGGATCCACGATCGCGAGTATGACCTCGACGACTCCGGCGACGGGTTCCTGGTTCGGATCAACGACCGGGGCCGCAACTTTCGGGTGGTGCGGATCGAGCGGCCGGGAGCGCCGGAGACCGAGTGGACCGAGATTGTCCCTCACCGAGACGACCGCATCATCGAGGGCGTCGAGTGTTTCGAGCGATTTCGGGTCACCTGGCTTCGGATCGGCGGCCTTCCCCGGGCCACGATCACCTTGGCTGGCGGTGCTGCGGAGACCGAGATCGGGTTTCCCGAGGCGGTTTACGACGCCCGACCGGGCGTCAACCCGGAGTGGACCACCGAGACCTATCGCTATCAATACGAGTCGTTCGTCACCCCGACGTCGGTCTACCAGCGCGAGGTGGCGACCGGCGAGACCCGGCTCCTCAAGCAGAAAACCGTCCTCGGCGGCTACGACCCCGCTCGGTACCGGAGCGAGCGGCTCGAGTTCCGGGCGGCCGACGGGACTGCCGTGCCGGTCTCGCTGGTCCGGCTGGCCGACGCGCCGGCCTCGACCCCGGTGTACCTGACCGGCTACGGGGCCTACGGGATCTCCTATCCGATCGGCTTCAGCTCGAATCGGTTTTCGCTGATCGATCGGGGGGTGACCTTCGCGGTGGCCCACGTCAGGGGCGGTGGCGAGTTAGGGCGATCGTGGCACGACGCCGGGCGAATGGACCGCAAGGAGACCACCTTTGCGGACTTCGTCGCGGTGGCCGACGGGTTGATCGCGGCCGGCCGGACCAGCGCCGACCGGTTGGTGATCGAGGGGGGCAGCGCGGGCGGGCTGTTGATCGGCGCCGTGCTCAACGCCCGACCCGATCTCGCCGCGGCGGCGATTCTGCAAGTTCCCTTCGTCGACGTGCTCAACACCATGGCCGACCCGACTTTGCCGCTGACGGTCGGAGAGTACGAGGAGTGGGGCAATCCGACCATCGCCGAGCAATACCGGTGGATGCGGGCCTACTGCCCGTACACCAACCTCCGCCGAGGCGACCTGCCGGCCCTGTTGGTGCGCGGGTCGCTCAACGACAGCCAGGTCATGTACTGGGAACCGGCCAAGTACGTGGCCCGGCTCCGGACCATCTGGGATACCGATCGCCCGCTGCTGCTGATCACCAACCTCGGTGCCGGGCACGGTGGCGCCTCGGGGCGGTACGATCGGTTGAAGGAGATCGCCGTGGATTACGCGTTCGTGCTCTGGCGATTGGGCCTCGCGAGCGGAACGCCCGCCTGAGCGCGTCGTCGCTCGGCGTTTCGGCTCCGAGCTACATTCTCGGGCGAGCGATCCACGGCATCGTCGCCACCGTCGATCCGATCGTCGGGTTGGCCGGCTAACGCGAAGGAGCCCCCGTGCTGCAACCGCTGTTCTACCTCCAGGTCATCCTGGCTCTGTTCACCTTGGCGCTGGTGGTGACCTGGATTCGAATCGGGCGCCCCGCGGGCGACGAGGATCGCGGCTGGCCGCGTCCGGCGCACCTCGGAGTCGGATTCGTCACCAACTTCTTCGACACCCTCGGGATCGGGTCGTTCGCCCCCACCACCGCGATGTACCGATTGTTCAAGCTGGTGCCGGATGAGCGGATCCCGGGCACGTTGAACGTCGGTCATGCCTTGGCCACGATCCTCCAGGCGTTCATCTACACCAGGCTCATCGAGGTGGAGTTTCGAACCCTGGCGACCCTGATCGCCGCCTCGGTCATCGGCGCGTGGCTTGGCGCCGGGATCGTGGCCCAGTGGCCTCGGCGCCGGATCCAGATCGGGATGGGTGCCGCCCTGCTGGTCGCCGCCCTGCTGTTCACCTTGACCAATCTGGGGGTGGTGGCCGGAGGCGGCGAGGCGATCGGCCTGACCGGGTCCAAGCTCGCCCTCGCCGCGGCCGGCAATTTCGGGCTCGGCGCCTTGATGACGCTCGGCATCGGGCTCTACGGTCCCTCGCTGATCATGATCAGCCTGCTCGGGATGGACCCCAGGGTTGCCTTCCCGATCATGATGGGCTCCTGCGCCTTCCTGATGGTGGTGGCGGGGATCCGATTCCTCAAGGCCGGCGCCTACCGCCAGCGGCCTGCCCTGGGGCTGGCCATCGGTGGGCTGCCGGCCGTGCTGATCGCGGCTTTCATCGTCAAATCACTCTCCTTGACCACGATCCGCTGGTTGGTGGTCGTGGTGGTGTTGTACACCGCCGTGACCATGCTGCGGTCGGCGGCGCGCCGAGCCTGAGCGGATGACGCTGGTCGTCCATCTCATCCCCCATACCCACTGGGATCGCGAGTGGTACCTCACCGCGGCCCAGTTCGGGGCGCGGCTCGCCCCGGCCCTCGACGCGGTGGTCGATCTGCTGGAGCGGCAGCCCTCACTCCGCTTCCACCTCGACGGCCAGGCGGTGCTGGTCGAGGACTATCTCGCCCGGCGCCCCGACGCACGAGTCCGTCTCGATCGCTTGGTCCAAGCTGGGCGGCTCGTGGTCGGGCCGTGGTACGTCCTCGCCGACGGCCTGATCCCATCGGGGGAGGCCGCGATCCGCAATCTGCTGCTGGGCAGGGATGTGGCGGCCCAGCACGGCGGGGCCGGCAAAGTGCTCTACAGTCCCGACGCGTTCGGCCAGCCAGGCACCGGTCCGCTCCTCGCGGCGGAAGCGGGACTGGTCGCCGGCGTGGTGTGGCGTGGCCTCGACCCAGCTCGGATCGGCCGGCGCGACCTGTTCTGGTGGCAGAGCGGCGAGCGCCGCCTCTTGACCCTCCACCTTCCCGCTCCGGGGTACGAATTCGGCGCCGACTTGGTCGCCGAGCCCGAACGGCTCGAGCAAACCTGGACCACGATCCGAACTGGCCTGGTCGAACGAGCGGTGTCGCATCACGTCGCGGTGCCGATCGGAGCGGATCATCACGCCCCAAGCGACCGGTTGGCGGACTTGGCGGAGCGGCTCGCTTCGATCGATCGCGGCAGCGAATTCCGGTACAGCACCTTCGAGGAGTACTTCGTGGCAGCGAGCGCGAGCATCGACGGGGCCGCCCCAACGTTCGAGGGCGAGTTGCGGCGATCCGGCGGTCACGCCTGGGCTCTCCAAGGCACCTTTGCCACCCGGTCCCGACTCAAACGCCAATACGGTGCCGCCGAGTTGACCCTGGCGCGGATCGCCGAGCCCGCGGTCGCCATCGCGAAGCTCGACCCGGGCACCCTCAGGGACGCCTGGCGCAGGCTGGTTCGAGCCCAGTTCCACGATACCCTCGCCGGGACGTGCTCGGATCCGGTTGCCCGAGAGCAGGCGGTTCGGGTGGCCGCGGTTCGCGCAGCCGCGGCGTCGGAGTTCGACCGCGGCGTGGCGCGGCTGATCGGCCACGACCCCGACGCCGTTCGAGAGCGGACCGACCAGTCGCAGCCCCGGCTCGTGGTCTGGAATCCGGTGGCGAGAGCCCGTGGCGGCGTGACGGTGGTCGAGAGCACCTGGTTCGTTGCCGACGAGCTGGTCGGCCCCCCGGGAGGAAGGATCGCCCGGACCGGTCCTGGCGCGAAGGCGTGCGCCATTCGCGCCGGCTCTGGTGCCGCGCCGCTGGCGCTGCAGACCCTGGCCGTTCGCCGGGGACGCGAGCGGGTCGACGCCTCGAGGCACTACCCCGATCTCGACGCGGTCGACCGGGCCCATCTGGCTGTCGCGCTCGACCCGGTACCCGGGCTTTCGGCCACGATCTACCGCATCACCGAGCCGGACGAGTCTCCGGCCGAGCCCGCCGATCCGGTCGTGGTACGGGGGCGGTCGGTGAGCAACGGCCGGATCGGGTTCGAGGTCGACCGCCGGGGCCGGCTCGGCCTGCACGATCGGCATCGCGAGGTTCGCTACCACAATCTTGGAGCGCTCGAATGGACCGCCGATCGGGGTGACTGTTACACTCCCGAGCCCGGGCCCGCTCGCGGGTCGCTTTGGGTTGGTCCGATCGCCGCCATCGCCGCCGGCCCCCTGGTCGGCGCGCTCGCCTGGGAGTGGCGCCTCTCCGATGGGCCGGAGTCGATCGTGGGCCGAACCACGCTATCCCTCACGTCCGACAGTGACATCGGGAGGGTCCGGATCGTCCTCGAAAACCAGGCCAGCCAGCACCGGCTCAGGTGGAGTGCGCCCATCGGCGTTCGCGGCGAAGTGCTGGTAGGCGCTCCCCACGGGGTCGAACGCCGCCCGCCGGGTCGGCTCGACTCGAGTTGGCCCGGCGAGGTCGGCCTTCCGACCGGTCCCGGTCACCGGTTCGCGGCTGTCGCGGAGGGCGGTCGCGGGTTGGCGCTGTTGCTGCCCGGCTTCTTCGAATACCAGTGGACCGAAACCGGCACGCTCGCGGTGACACTGCTGAGAGCGGTAGGCGATCTCTCGCGCAACGACCTGTCGACCCGCCGGGGGCATGCCGGTTGGGTCACCCCGACGCCGGAAGCCCAGGAACCGGGACGGCACGTCATCGAGCTGGCGCTCAAGCCGGTCGACCCGAGTGTTCTGGGAACGCCCGCCGCGCTGATCGAGGCGTGGGAGGACGCCTTTCTGCCGCCGATTCCGCTCTGGTACCGCCAGTCGCTGCCGTTGGTCGGAGGCGGCGGCTTCGAGCTCGCCGGACCGGGGTTGGTGCTGGAGGCGGTCGTCCCAGCTCGCGAGCGCCAGGCCCTGGTCATCCGCGTGCTCAATGTCTCGGCGCAGCCCGTCGAGGGAACCTGGCGGTGTCCCTGGCCGGTGGCGGAAGCGGTCCGGGTGCGGGGAGACGGAACCCCGCTCGGTCCCGTGCTGGTCCAGGGCCGGTCAGTGGGCTTCCGAGCGCAGCCGGGAGAGTTGGTGTCGGTCGAGATCGTTCCCCTGACCTAGGCCGTCGGCGATCATGCTGCAGGCCAGCACCAGGATGACGAGCGCGATTCCGGGAGCGAGTCCTACCCAGGGCGCGTTGACGATCGTCTCGCGTCCCGAGGCGATCAAGGCGCCCCACGACGGCGTCGGGGGTTGCACCCCGAGCCCCAGGAACGACAACCCCGCCTCCAGGGTGATCGCCTGGCCCACCCCGAGCGCCGCGGCCGCGAGGACGGTGGTGCCGATGTTGGGGAGGATGTGCCGGACGACGGTGTGGCGGCGGCCGCCGCCTAACGCCTGCGCGGCGCCGACGTAGGGACGGCCCAGCTGGGCCGCCGACTCGGCGTAGACCAGACGGGCCAGCGGCATCCATCCCGTCAAGCCGAGGGTCGCGATCACCAGGCCGGCGCTGGGCTGCCAGAGGGCGGCCAGGAGCAACAGCAGGACCACCCGCGGCAAGGCCAGCGCGAAATCGGTGATCCCGAGCAACGCCGCGCGGACTCGGGGCCCGAGGATCGCGGCACTGGTCCCGACCACCACACCCATGGCCAAGGAGACGACCGTGGCGAGGAGCGCGACCGCCAGCGACACTCGCGCCCCGTGGAGCAGGCGGCTCAAGACATCCCGGCCCAGCCGATCGGTACCGAGGAGGTGGAGCACCCCGGCATCGTCCACCGCACCGGGCGGAAGGAACCGGGTCAGGACCACGTCGGTCCCGTCGAGGCTGGCCGCCGGGGCGGCCAGCGCCAAGGCCGCGAAACCCACCACGATCCCGGCGCCGAGTTTCGCCCTCATGATGGCCGGGTCCGCGGGTCGACCCGATGGAGAAATACCTCCGCGACCACCGAGCCGACTACCACCAGCAACGCGCTGAGCGTGGTCGCGGCCATCACGACTGGATAGTCACGCGACTGGACGCCCTGGATCAGGACCTGGCCAACCCCCGGCCAGGCAAAGACTCCTTCGACGAACACCGCTCCCGAGAAGAGGGCGGGGAGCGACAACCCGAGCAGTGCCACGATGGGCACCAGCCCGTTGCGGAGATGATGGCGGAGCATCACCCGCGCCGGGCGCAGTCCCTTGGCCCGCGCCACCAGGAGATAGGGTTCGGAAGCGGCCGCGAGCAGGCTGCCGCGGGCGTAGCGGGCCACGGTGCCGATCCCGATCAGGGTCAGGGTCGCGAGCGGCAGCGCGAGGTGGGCCAACCGATCGGCGAGACGGCCGGCTGGAGTGAGGAACTCCGCATCGATGCCCGCCGCCCCGAACGCCGGGAACCATCGAAGGGCGTATCCGAATACCATGATCAGCAGGAAAGCCAGCCAATAGCCCGGAATCGCCGCCAGCACGACGGTCACCGCCGACACGATCCGGTCCACCCACCGATGCCGACTCGCCGATTGGAACGCGGCCAGCAGGACGCCCACCGCGTAGGAAAGGGCGATCGACGCGCCGACCAGGATCGCGGTCGCGGGCCAGGCCTGCCACAGCATGCTCGCGACCGGGCGGCCGGTGGCGATGCTCCGGCCGAAGTCGCCCCGGATCGCTCGGGCCAGCCAGCGCAGGTACTGCTCGGCCAGGGGTTGGTCGAGGCCCAGGGCGCGGGCCGCGATCTCGCGGTCGGTGGTGGTCGCCGCCGGTCCCAGCATCAAGGCGATGGGATCGCCGGGGGCGGCGTGGAGCAAAAGGAACGTGAGGGTAACCACCCCGAGCACGACCAGCGGAGCGCGGAGAATGCCGAAGCCGAAGCTCGAGGCCATGGAGCAATCTAAATTCAGGTCGTGTCGAGGCGCCTCGTCCTGTTCCTGCTGCTCGGAGCCTGTCTTCCGACCGCCGCTCGGCGGGGTCGCACGGTCGTGATGGCATCGGGGGCCGATCTCCAGAGCATGCACTCGCTGGTCACGACCCATCCCCTCGCCAAACAAGTCCAGCGGTACGCCCTGTTGACGACCTTGGTCCGCTACGACAGCGCCCTCGCGATCGCCCCGTACCTCGCCCGGACCTGGGAGTGGTCGTCGGATGGTCGGGTGCTGACCATGCGGCTCCACGGTGGTGTCCAATGGCACGACGGGGTCGCCACCACCGCCCGCGACGCGGCTTGGACATTGAACGCCGCGCTCGACTCCGCTTTCGGTTATCCCCGCCGGGGCGACTTGGCCGGTCTCGAGGGAGCCGACCCGTCGGACGACACGACTCTGATCCTGCGGTTTCTCGCGGCGCCTGGTCGGGTCCCGGATGTCCTCACGGATCTGGCGATCCTGCCGGCGCACCACTTAGCCGCGATCGCGCCGTCGGAGCAGCGGGGCGCGCCCTGGACCCGCCGGCCCGTCGGCAACGGACCGTTCCGGTTCGTCCGTCACGAACCCAATCGGCGCTGGGTCTTCGAGGCCAATCCGGGGTTCCCGCCGTCGCTCGGTGGACGACCGCTGATCGACCGGCTGGTGATCGCGGTCGTCGACGATCCCACCACCAAACTGGCCGCGCTCGCCAGCGGGGAACTCGACTTCGCCGGGATTCAGCCGGCGCACGCCGACTTCGTCCGTCGCGACCCGGCGCTCGCGGTGGTGGATTACCCACTGCTGTTCAGCTATGTCGTGCTCTTCAACGCCAGGCGCGCGCCGTTCGACGACTGGCGGGTTCGGCGGGCCGTCGACCTAGCCATCGACCGGCAAGCGATCGTCTCCGGATACCTGTTCGGGTTCGGGACGCCAGCCTCGGCGCCGGTGCCCGGTGGCGGGGACGCCGCAAGGCCGCCGATGTACGCACCAGGCCGCGGCAAGGCGCTGCTCGACTCGAAGCCGCTTCGGTTCGAGCTCCTCACCGTCGGTAGCGGCGAAGCCGCCATGGAGCAGATGATCCAGCAGCAGTTGGCGCGCATCGGCGTCACCGTCAGCATCCGACAACTGGAGCTGGCCGCGTTTCTCGACCGGGTTCAGGTGGCCGGCGATTTCGACGCCGCCATCATGGGGCTGCCCGGCGACCTCGAGCTTGGCCACCTGAAGACCGTCTTCCGACTGGCCGGGATGCCGGTTCCGGCGGCGGCCGCGAACAGTGATCTCGCCGCCCGGGTTGCCGATTCCTTGCCGGCGAGTTTTCTCTACCATGCTCGCGGCGTGCAAGGCGTCCAGCGGCGGATTCGCGGCGCCGCGTTGGACATCCGCGGTGAGCTGGCCACGCTGCAGCACTGGACGGTCCCGTGACGGTGTCCTGCCAGGCCCCCTGCCGTCTGGACTTCGCGGGGGGCTGGACCGACGTCGAACCATACCCGAGCGACCACGGTGGCGTGGTCGTCAACGCGGCCATCGCGCTCTACGCCACCGCCACGGTGACCGCCGGCCAAACCGACTACTCCATCGAGTCCCTCGACCTGAACAGGACCGCTCGATTCGCCGACCCGACGCCGCTGGCGCGGGACGAGCTGATTCTCCTCCGCGCGGCGCTCCAGCTGGCCGCCGACGCGCCCTGCCGGCTCGTCACCCGGTCCGACGCGCCACCGGGGTCCGGGCTGGGCAGTTCCGGGGCCATGGACGTCGCGATGGTCGCGGCCCTCGATCGAGCCGCCGGACGAAGCCACTTGGCGCCGGAAACGGCCCATCGAGCCTGGCTCCTCGAGGCGGTGGTGGCCGGGCTCCCCGGCGGCAAGCAAGACCAATACAGCGCTGCCCTCGGTGGGTTCCAGCGGCTCCGGTTCCGGGGCGGCCGCCCCGAAATCGAAGCGCTGTCGCTCGAGGCCGCGTTCCGGGATTGGCTGGCCCGCCACCTGGTGGTGTGCTACACCGGGCAGTCGCGGGTCTCTGGCGAGACGATTGCCCGGGTGATGGAGCGGTACCGCCGGCGCGACGCCGCGACCTGCGCCGCCCTCGATGGGTTGACGGTCGCCGCCGAGCGGATGGCGGAAGCGCTTGCTCGCGGCCAAGTTTCCGAGATCGGACGCCTCTTGACCACCAACTGGCGCCATCAACAAGCACTGGACGACAGCATGGCGACGCCGCTGATGCGGGAACTGGAGCGCACCATGGAAGCGGCCGGCGCCATCGGCGGCAAAGCCGCCGGCGCCGGGGCGGGCGGCACGATGTTCTTCCTGGTTCCGAAGGACCCGGAGGCCGCCGCCACCCGGGCCGCGAGTCTCGGCGTCGGTATCCTCCCCGTGGAATGGGCCATGGCAGGCGTTCGGTCATGCTGACGGGCGCCGAGATCGAGCGAAGACGATCGCTCCTCGGCGAGGGCGACCTGCCCGCGTTGCTGGAGACCCTTCGGAAACGGTGCGCCGACTGGGTCGCGAAGCCGATCGTCGTTCCCAACTCAAAAGCGGAGCTGTCGATCGCGGGCGGAATCTGTCCCGCCTGCTCGGCGCCGCTGGTGTTCGACCCCGAGGCCCCGGCCGCGCACCGCTGCTCCCGCTGCGACGAGGTGGCTCGGGGAGCGCGGCACGACGGCCACTGGGTCAGGGGTCAGCACCTCTGGGTTGCCGAACGGGCCGCCGAGCTGGCGGCGGTGGCTGCGCTCACCGATGACCAGACCCTCGCCACCTCGAGTCGGGATCTGCTTCGCCGCTACTACCGGCTCTACCACGAGATTCCCAACCGAGACAACACCCTCGGTCCCTCCCATCTGTTTTTCTCCACCTACCTCGAATCCATCTGGGTCCTCAACTACCTGGCCGCGGCGTTCCTCCTCCGGGAGCGTGGCTGGCTCGGCGAGGACGATCTCGAGGCCGTCAACGCCATCGCCGACGAAGCGGCGGCCCTGATCGGCGACTTCAACGAGGGACTGAGCAACCGGCAGACCTGGAACGCCGCCGCCTTGGTGGCGATCGCGGTCTGGTTCGGTGACGAGGAGCTGGCGGAAACCGCGTCCCATGGGCGAAGCGGACTACTCGGCCATCTCACCGACGGCTTCGACGACGACGGGATGTGGCACGAGGGCGAGAACTACCACCTCTTCGCCCTCCGAGGACTGCTGATCGGCATCGACTGGTGTCGCGCCGCGGGCATCGAGCTGCTCGAGGACGCCGCCCTGGCCGAACAGCTTCGACGAGCGTTGCTGGCGCCGTCGCTCACCGCGCTGCCGGACGGGACCTTTCCGGCCCGGCGCGACTCGCGCTACGGTGTGTCGCTCTCCCATCCAGCCTACCTGGAGTGTTGGGAACGGGGCGTGGCGCTGTCCGAGCACGAGGACAGGCAAGACGACGGCGACGACCTGGTGTCCTGGCTCGCCGAGCGGTACCGCCGGCCCAGCGCGCCGGGCCAGACCTACGATGCCTATCTCCACGACGCCGGTCGCCCGGCGCGAGAGCGCAGCGGCCGGACCGACCTGTCGTGGTGGATGCTGCTCACGATGGCGCCGACCCTGCCCGAGGCCGCGGCTCGCTCCACCCCGGGAAGCAGACTGCTGGCGGCGCAGGGGGTCGCGGTCTTGCGCCAGCACGATCGCTACCTCAGCGTCGAATGCGGCAGCTTCGCCGGCGGCCACGGCCATCCGGACCGGTTGCACTTGAGCCTCTTCGCCGACGGGGTGGCGTGGCTCGCCGATCCGGGTACCGGCTCTTATCAGACCCGCGATCTCTTCTGGTACCGATCGACCCTGGCCCATAACGCTCCCCGGCTGGACGGCCAGTCCCAGCAGTCCACCGAATCGAGGCCGGTCGCGTTCGCCGAAAACGGCGATTGGGGCTGGGTCGTCGCCGAGCACGGCCCGATTCGTCGCGCGGTGATCCACGGTCCCGAATGGCTGCTCGACGTCGTCGACTTGGACGGCGGAGACACCTCGCGGGTACTCGAGCTTCCCTGGCATCTCGATGGGGATCTCGAGTTCGCCTCGGCCGGCGACCTCGAGCCGGCGGCGCTGGCCGACGAGTTCGTCACCGACACGGCGCGCTTCGTTCCCGCCGCCGGGACCGATCCCGTCGCGGTCGCCTCCAAGGACGGCAAACGAGTGCGGCTGCACCTGGTGGGCGGCGAGGTCCTCCGCGCGGTGGGGCCGGGTCGGCCGGGAGAGGGGCGTCGGCCGTTCGTCGTGGCCCGCCAGGAAGGAACCAAGGCGCGGCTGGTGGCGGTGGCGGATTTCTCGGGCACCGTCAGTCGGGTCGACGCGGGTGACGCGATCGTGGTCCACGGCAGGAGCCCGGTCTCGGTTCGACTGGGCGGATCGGACGCCACGGTGACCGTGGAGGGCAAAGCGATCCAACTGGGCGGCGCCCTCGCTCGTCGCCCCGCGCCCAAGCCGCTGATGGCGGAGCGACCGATCGCCAATCGCGGCGAAGCGCTCCGAATCGTCGAGGTACCGCCGTGCGACGGCACCCTGGCCGGCTTCGAGGACTGCCCCCCGCTGGTGATGGCCGACGAAGCCCACTACTACCGCACCGAGGAGCCCTATTCCGGCGAGGAGCAGTTCTCCGCTCAGGCCTGGGTGGGTTGGGATAACACCGCTTGGTACCTGGCGGTGCGGGTGACCAAGCCCGAGGTCTGCCTCGGTCCAGCGGTGCCGCCGCCGCTCGGCCGTGACAACGAAGCCGACGACATCCACTACGACGGGATCCAGGTCTACTACCGGGCGCTGGACGGCGCCGAGCGGGGCTACCTCATTCGCCCCGCCGAAGGCGGCGGCATCTTCGCGCGGCCGATTCCGGGATCGCCGGCGACGCCGAGCCAGCTCGACGGGAGCGCGGCGGTGCTGGACGACGGCTACCTCCTGACGGTGGCGCTGCCCTGCCCGGAGCTTGGCTCGGCCCGAGTCGGGTCGACGGTGGCATTCGACCTCGTCGTCAACGAGATGCGCTCCGATCGGGCGACCCGGGCCGGCCAGTTGGCCTGGGGCGGCGGCTCGGGCTGGGCCTATCTTCGGGGCGACCGTCGCGATCCCTCGCTCTGGGGCGAACTCGAGCTGCTGGGATGACGATCGCCGGCGGCAGCTCCACCGGGAGCAAACGGCCCGCGAGCTGGTTCGGGGCCGGTGACGATCCCGCCCTGCCGGCGACGGTGGCGTGGTGCGGCGGGGCTCGGGTCCGGGATCAGGCCGGCCGGGAGTATCTCGATTTCGGCATGTCGTTAGGCGCGGTGGTACTCGGCTATGGCCACCCAGCGGTGACCGCGGCGGTCCGGGCCGCGATCGACCACGGAGGGCCCGGACCGTTTCCCGCCGAGTCGGAAGCCGCCCTGGCGGAGGAACTCGCGGCCGCGATCCCGTGGCTGGAACGGGTCCGGTTTCTCAAGACCGGTGCCGAAGCGATCGCGGCGGCGATCCGGCTGGCGCGAGTCCACACCGGGCGGGACCTGGTGATCGGGTGCGGCTACCACGGCTGGCTCGACGGCACCAGCGACGCCACCGGGGTCCCGGCAGCGGTCCGGGGCCTCTACCGGACCATCCCGTTCAACGACGAAACCGCCGCGCGGACAATCATTCGGGAGCATGGCAATGCCTTGGCAATCGTCATCGTCGAGCCGGTCGTGGATGGCCCTCCGAGCGCCGGCTGGCTGGCCGCCCTTCGCGAGGAAACGAGCCGAGTGGGGGCTCTGTTGGCCTTCGACGAGATCAAGACGGGATTTCGGGTCGCTCTGGGAGGCGGCGCCGAGCGCTGGGGCGTGGTCCCTGATCTCGCGGCCTATGGCAAAGGGCTCGCGAATGGATTTCCCCTCGCGGTACTCGGCGGCCGGGCCGACGTCATGGCGGGCGTCGACCGCACCTGGATCTCCTCGACCCTGGCCGGCGAGCCGATCGCGGTGGCCGCTGCCCGGGCCACGCTCGCGATCTTCGTTCGTGATGCGGTGCCGGACCACCTCGCGGCCGTGGGCGACCGCCTTCAGGGCGGGTTGCGGGCGCTGGCGAGGCGGTTTCCCGATCTGGTGACGGGCGCCCCCGGAGTCCCCGAGATGTGTTATCTCCGGTATCACGCCGTGGAAACCGGCCAGCGGGTGGCTCGGGCCGCGGCCCGCCGGGGTCTCTTGTTCAAGCCGACCGGCTATGATTTCGTGTCGCTGGCCCATTCCGCCGCCGACATCGACCGGGCCATCGACATTCTAGGAGAATCGTTGAGCGAGGCGCGAGGCTGACATGCTGGTGGACGTCCATGCTCACTTCTATCATCCCGCCAGTCAGCGGATCGACTGGCAGGAACGCAACGAGAGCCGCCTCGCCGCCGGGGAGCGGATCGGGATCGCCTGGCACGTGGCGTCGATCCTGGGGAGTTGGGGTCGGACCTCCCCGACCTACTTCCCCTCGCCGACCGACGTCACCGTCGGCAACGACGCGTTGCTCGAGCTGATCTCGGTTCATCCGAGGCGGATCAAGGGCTATGTCTGCGTCAACCCCAACTACACCGAGCACGCGATCAGCGAGATCGAACGCTGTGTGGCCCAGGGGATGATCGGGATCAAGCTGGCCGCTAGTCGTCGGGCGGACGACGCCTTGCTCGACCCGATCGGCGAGTGCGCCGCGCACTACGGGCTTCCGATCCTCCACCATGTCTGGCAGCACCGCCGGAAGGAATGGCCTGGCCAGGAGGCATCCGACGCGGTCGAGCTCTGCCAGTTGGCTCGACGTCACCCCGAGGTGTCGTTCATCCTGGCTCACATCGGCGGCGGTGGCGACTGGCGCCACAGCCTCCACGCGGTCCGCCGGGCCGACAACGTCTTCGTCGATCTCTCCGGCAGCGGGGTGGACTACGGTATGGTGGAGGCGGCCCTCGATGCCGTCGGGCACACCCGACTGCTCTGGGGAGCCGATCTCACCCTCTGCACCGGCTTGGCCAAGCTCCGCTATCTCGACATCGTGCTGGAGCCCGCGGCGCTCAACGCGGTCCGGTGGGGGAACGCCGAGCGGATCTTCCCGGCCGGGGTGTTCGGAGCGGCGCTATGATCATCGACGTGAACACCTTCCTCGGTCACCACCCGTTTCGCCGGCTCGACGGTGGGTCGCCAGCGGCGATCGTCGCCGGGCTCGAGCGGGTGGGGATCGACCAGGCCTGGATCTCGAATCTTGCCGCCGTGTTCTGGCGGGATCCGACCGAGGGCAATCGGATCGTCTACCAGGCGGCGACCCACCACGTCTGCCTCCGGCCGGTGCCCGCGGTGCATCCCGGGCTGCCCGGGTGGATCGAGGTGCTCGAGGAGGCGGTCGATCGGGAGTCCCCTTGCGTCCGGGTCGATCCGATCTCCTACGGGATCGCGCCGAGCGGTTCCGAAATGCTGGCGTTGGTCCGGGCAGCCGCGGAGCGTAACCTTCCATTGCAGCTGGCGGTGCGGCTCGAGGACAGCCGCCAGCGTCACCCCAACGACCTGACGGGAGAGCTGCCCGCCTGGGCCGTGCGGGCCCTGATCAGATCTCACCCGGAGGCCCGGCTGATCGTCACCCACGCCGACCGCGACCTCATCGAGCAGGTCCACTTCGGGTCCACCCCGGACGAGGCCAGCCGGATTCTCTGGGACATCTGCTGGCTGTGGGGTCCGCCCGAAGATCAGCTCCAACTCCTGGTCACTACCATCGGCGCTGGCCGCTTCTGCTTCGGAACCGGGATGCCGCTTCGGATTCCCGAGAGCAGCATCGCCAAGCTCGAGCTGACCGAATTGACTCCGACCGAGCGCCGGGCCATCGAATCGTCGAACGCCCGGTTGTTCGCCCGCAGCTAGCGATTCTCCTCAGGCCAACCAGCGATCGAGGCCCCGCGCGACGAACCGATCGTCGCGCAGCCAGGGGTAGGCACGGTGGACCCGGTCGATCTCGCCCGACTGGCCGGGGGACAGGGTCTCCCGGGGGTCGAGGCACCAGCGGCCGGCCAAGAGGCCCTGACGGCGCAGCACCTCGTGAATGCCCGGAATGCAGCCCCGGAAACCGTGCCTGGCATCGAAGATGGCGGCATTGGCGTCGGTCGTTTCCTGGGCCAGCGAACCAAGCCGGCCGGCCGAGCCGCGGACCCGGCGGAGTCGCTCGACCCACCGCACCGCCGTCCGGGTCCAGTAGGCCCAATGGCCGAGCAGGCCACCCACGAACCGGGCGGTGACGGCGCGGCCGCCGCCGGCCCGAAATCGAAACCGGGCGGTGAGGTCGGCAACGATGGCGTCGTCGTTGCCGGTGTAGAGGGCGATGGAGCGGTGCCGCCCCGACTCGACCACGGCACGAACTACGTCGAGGGTCTGGTATCGGTTGAAGGGCGCCACCTTGATCGCCACCACCTGCTCGATCTCCGCGAACTCGCGCCAGAACCGGTATCCCAGGGGACGGCCGCCGACCGCCGGCTGCAGGTAGAAGCCCACCAGCGGCACCACCTGACCGACCGCTCGGGCGTGCCGGAGCAGCTCGGCGTCGGTCCAATCGCCGAGCCCGCCCAGGCTGAGCAGGACGGCGTGGTAACCCAGATCGGCCGCTCGCCGCGCCTCGGCCGTGGCTTGGCGGGTCGGCCCCACCACCCCGGCGATCATGACCGGCGGCCGCCGGGTCCGCCAGGACGCCGCGGTTTCGGCGCCTAACGCCAGGACCGGATCGAACAACCCATGCCGCCGAATGGCGAATTGGGTCGTGTGGACCCCGATGGCGACCCCCGCGGCCCCCGCGTCGAGGTAATAGCGAGTCAAGGCCCGCTGGCGGCGCTCGTCGAGCCGGCGGGAGGGGGTCAGCGCCAGCGGGTGGGCCGGAATGACGCCGCCCCGCCTGAGCATCCGACCCACCCGCTCGAGCGACGCCATCAGAACCGCCCCGCCCGTTCGGCGAAATGGGTCGGCTTGCCTAACGACACCCCGCCGGCCGCGATCCAGGCGGCGACCCGGTCGAGCATCTCGTCGAGGGTCACCGGAAGGGGCCCGAACGCCTCGACGCACCGAGCCGGGTTCGAGAGCAAGGCGAGGTCGTCCTCGATTCCCGTGAAGGTCACCTGCCGGCCCAACCGCCGGCCAAACCCCTCGGCGATCGAGCGCACCGAAACGATCGCACCAGTGAGGTTGAACGTGACCGGCGGGACCGCGGCCTGGCGCAGGGCGCGAATCGCGACCGCGTTGGCGTCCCGCTGCCAGATGACGTTGACCCACCCCATCGAGAGGTCGACCGGCAAGCCGGCGAAGACCCGGTCGCCGATCTCCCGAAGCACCCCGTAGCGAGGCTCGATGGCGTAGTTGATCCGGAGGATCGCGAGCGGGGTCCGATGCCGCGCGGCGTAGAATCGGAACAAGTGCTCCCGCGCCAGGGCGGACTGAGCGTAGTCGCCGACCGGGCCGGTGAGATCGGATTCCGTCGGTCCGCCGCCGCTCGGCGCCGAGGGTGGATAGACGTTGCCGGTCGAGAACACGACCAGCCGGGCATCTCGGTAGCGGTCGGCGACCAAGGCCGGGACCGCGGTGTTGATTGCCCAGGTGCGGGCCGGGTCCGCGGTCGTCCCGAACTTGTGGCCGACGAGATACAGCACGTTCGCCGCGGTTGGGAGGGCCCGGACTTGGTTGGGGTCGAGCAAGTCCGCCGCCAGGTATTCCACCCCGCTGGCCGGCTGGGGCAGGCCCTCGGCAAATCGGGCCACCGCGACGACCCGCCGGGTGACCCCCGCCGCCCGGTCGCCGCGGACCAGCAGCTTGACCAGGGTTGGACCCATCTTGCCGCTGGCACCCAGAATCACCACCTCGCCGTCCAAGGCCGCGAGATCGGCGGCCAGCGGCTCCGGGGGCTGGCTCAGGACGTCCTCGAGTTCGTCTTCCGGGGTCATGCCCCAACGATAGTCGCTCCCCCGTTCCCGCTGTAGATTCGGGAAAGCCCTACCTCGACTCTACCGTGATCTCACTCCGCCGCGCCGCCGCTCTCTTCTTGGGAGGTTTGATGTTCCTCTCACAGATCAAACCCGCGGCCGCCCAGCCCAAAGCTCCCTCGCTGGCCGGTCGGTCCACCGTCTACGTGCCGAACGGCGCGGTCGCCACCAGTCAGCCGCTCGCGACCGCGGCCGGCCTCGCCGTGCTTCAACGGGGCGGCAACGCGGTCGACGCCGCGGTGACCGCGGCCGCGGTGCTCAACGTGGTCGAGCCGATGATGACCGGGGCGGGCGGCGATCTCTTCGCGCTGATGTGGTTGGCCGGCGAGCAACGGCTGGTTGGCCTCAACGGCAGCGGCCGCTCCGGGTCGCTGCTCACCCGAGAGGCCCTGGTGAAACGAGGCCGAACCACGATGCCCACCAGCGGCGCCGAGTCGATCACGGTGCCAGGCGCGCTCGCCGGCTGGCACGACCTGCTGGCGGCTCACGGGACCATCTCGCTGGCCGACGCCTTGGCGCCGGCGATCGCCCTCGCCGAGAACGGATTCCCGCTTACCCCCGTCATCGCGGGAGATTGGGCGACCACGGGCGAGGTGCTCGAAACCGATGAGGGCGGCCGAGCCACCTACCTGATCGACGGATCGCGGTTCCCGGCTACCGGCGAGTGGGTCACCAACCCCGACCTCGCGGCAACCTTTCGGCTCGTCTCGCGGGAGGGGATCGGGGTGTTCTACGGCGGGACGCTGGGCAAGCGGGTTGCCGAGCGGGTTCAGCAGCTCGGGGGCTTCATCACCCTCGACGACTTGGCGGCCCATCGAAGCGAATGGGTGGTGCCGATCTCGGTTGGGTTCAAGGGCTACCGCCTCTATGAGCTACCGCCCAACGGACAGGGGATCGCGGCGCTCGAGATGCTCCGGATTCTCGAACCCTACGACCTCAAGGGCATGGGTCACAACAGCCCGGCCTATCTCCATCATCTGATCGAGGCCAAGAAGCTCGCCTTCGCGGACCTGGAACGGTTCGTCGGCGATCCGGCCACCATGACCACCCCGGCCGCCCATCTGCTCTCCGACCCATTCATCGCCGAGCGGCGGCTCAAGCTCAACGCTCGGCGGGCCACCGAGCGCCCCGAACCGGGTCCAGCACTGACCCGAAGCGAGACCATCTACCTCACCGCCGCGGACAAACAGGGGAACATGGTGTCGCTGATCAACAGCCTCGCCGGTGGGTTCGGGTCCGGCGTGGTGGTGCCGGGGACGGGGCTCGCGCTCCAGAACCGCGGTGCCGGGTTCACCATGACACAAGGGCTCCCCAACACGGTCGGCCCGAGAAAGCGGCCGTTTCATACCATCATCCCCGCCTTCGTGACCAAGCGGAACGCTGCCGGCCAGGAAGAGCCGTGGATGAGCTACGGGGTGATGGGCGGCGCGATGCAGCCGCAGGGTCACGTCCAGGTGCTGCTCAACCTGCTGGTGTTCGGGATGGATCTTCAGGAAGCCCTGGACGCGGCCCGGTTCCGCCACTCGAGCGGTAACAAGGTGGCGCTCGAGCCCCCGATCGGAGACTTCGTCCGAAACGAGCTGACGGCCATGGGTCACGAGGTCTCGGTCCTCCCGGCCAACTCCGCGGGCGGGGCCCAGGCGATCATTCGGTTGCCGAGGGGCTACGCCGCGGCGTCCGACCCCCGGAAAGACGGGATGGCCGCCGGCCACTGACCGCCCTTCAAGTTCTGGTCTGATCGGACGATACCCCCTCCCAAGCCCCGTGAATCGCTGGGAGGGTGAATGACCGAGCAACGGAAGGACGAACTCGAGGACGCCCTCAACGCGGTGTTGAACGACGCCGCGCTCTCGGGCCGTCCGGTTCGCCCAGCCGTGCCGAAGGCCGCGACGCCGCAAGCAGCCCCCGTCGCCCCCTCGGTCTCCGTCGCCCCAGCCGCCGGCCCCGCCCCTGTGCCTGCCTCTGCCGCTGCCAGCCCCGCCGAAGCCGCATCGGGACCGGCGGACCCCAAGGACAAGCGAGAGCTGCTCGCGGCCTACGATCGACTGGTCGAGCACGAGGCCACCAAACCCACTGGACCGGTGTTGCCCATCGAGTCGAGACTCCAGCGCTACGGGGCAGCCTCGGTCGCTGCACTGTCGACCGTTCTCATGCTGTACATCTGGATTGCCAAACCAGCTTGGCTCTATCCAAGGGTAGAGTCGCTCTCGCCGCCGGCGACCGAGCTGGAGGCCGAGCAGGAGCTCGTCGCCGCGGCCGTCCTGGCAGCTGAGTTCTACGACCAGACCGGCCGATACCCTGTCGATCTCGGGGAGATCGGAATCGACTGGCCGTCCCTTTCCATTGGCCCCGATGAAGGTGGCTTTCGGATCGTCGGCGGAACTCCAGCGACCCCGATGTACCTCCGGGCCCTCCCCGGCCGGCCGCTGCGGCTCGAGACGGGGCCTCGATGAATCGTCGCGGCTTCACCCTGGTGGAACTGTTGGCCGTGGTCGCCGTGATCGGATTGCTCGCCTCGATCGCGTTGCCCAAGTACCAGCATCTGCGCAAGAAGGCCGTCGCCACTGAAGTGATGGCCGCGATGCACGCGGTTCGCGCGGGAGCGTTTCAGTACAACGAGACCGTCGGCGCCTAGCCGCCCTCCGCCGGGCTCGGCGTGGTGCCACGTGGTCTTGGGCCGTACCTGAACGGGGGGGGGGCGCAACGACCTTTCGAGGTGCCAACCATCGGTTTCGGTGGTCCGCGGTCAATGTCAGCGCCCCGAATCGACGCTCCCAACAAATGATCATCGCTCGGCTGACCGATGGCGTTGTCTGTCAGGGCCTGACCGGGTTGTGGGGAGGACAGTCCAACCGCGATCTCCTCAGTCGCTGCACCGCCCGGGGCGGCACCGTCACCCTCTGGGTCGACCGCTAGGTCCGTTCGCTCGGGCTGACCTCCGCTCCTGACGGAGGCCCGTTTCGCAGTAAATTCAACCATGCGATTCATCCGCCTGGGCCTCCTCGCCGCGATCGGAAGCGGCCTCGTCACCTCGGCTCTCCCCGCCCAACTCGGCTACCAAGTCTATGCCGTGCAGTACGCCCAGTTGCCGGCCTTCCCTGTGAGCGCCCTGGTGCTGGGGGCGGATACCACTCGCACCAAAGACGTCTCGATGATGGTCTGGGTGCTCCGAAGCCCGACTAGAACCATCCTGGTCGACGCGGGGTTCTACCGCGACGAGTTTCTGAAGAGTTGGAAGGTCGAGAAGTTCGTCCGGCCCTCCGCCGCCATCGCCAAACTCGATATCAAGCCCGAGCAGGTCACCGACGTCATCATCACCCATCTCCACTGGGATCATGCCGACGGCGCCGATCTGTTTCCCAACGCCAACGTCTGGGTCCAACGGGCCGAGTATGAGCACTACCAGGCACCCGAGCGGCAACAACGAACGGGCGTCTTCCCGGTGACGATGGCGATGCTGGAGAAGTTCAAGCGGGCCGGCCGCCTCAAGCTGGTGGAGGGGGATTCCCAAGCGGTCGCCCCGGGCGTCCGGGTCTACACCGGCGGGCGGCACACCCACGAATCGCAGTACGTGAGCGTCGCCACCGGGGGCTCCGAGGCCATCATCGCCTCGGACAACCTCTACCTCTACGAGAATCTCGAGCGGCGCCGGCCGATCGCCGCCACCTGGGACACGGTGTCCAACCTCCGAGCCCAGGAGCGGATGCTCCGGCTGGCGGGCCCGCGCCGGCTGATCGTCCCCGGCCACGATCCGGCCGTCTTCGAGAAATTCACCCTGATCGAACCCGGCATCGCCATCATTCGGTAGCGGTCTCACCCGCCTCGCGTTCCGCAGGAGTCAGCCATGTTCGTCGTGCTCATCCTCGCGTTGTTGTGGCCGTCGTTTGCCAGCGCTCAGCCTGGCCTGGTCTGGCCCGATTCGATCCGGGCCCCGATGAAGACGCTCGAGTTCACCACCAGCGAGGGGACCTGGATCAGCGTCGACGTCTCGCCCGATGGCCGCACCATCGCGTTCGATCTTCTGGGCAAGCTCTACGAGATGCCCATCGCCGGTGGGCCGGCCCGGGCGATTACCCGGGGCCGATCGTACGATCAGTTTCCGCGCTATAGTCCCGACGGGACCAAGATCCTCTTCACCTCCGACCGGACCGGTCGGGACGAAGTGTGGCTCCTCCACCGGGGGACCGACTCGTTGCAGCGGGTCTCCCGCCACGACTACCGGGCGTTTCAGGGGAACTGGTCGCGCGACGGGCGGTTCGTCTATCACGGCGGGATGGATCTCGGCGCTCGGTTCGCGGCGTACCGGGTCGATCTCCACGGCTCTCGCACCGAGTTCGCGAACGGGAGCGTCTTCGCCCCGCCGACCCAGCTGAACGAACATCCGAGGGGCAAGGTCTACTACTCGCAGCCGGGTGGCGGCGCGCTCTATCAGGGCGGCTTTCAGATCAAGAGCTACGACCTCGAGACCGGGGAGATCGCGGTCTACCGGACCCGCCCGGGCGGCGCGTCCGATCCGCGGCTTTCGCCGGACGGCAACACCATGGCGTACATCCACCGCGACGACCGGCGGACCGCCCTGGTGCTGCACGACATGGCCACCCAGCGCGAGCGGGTCCTCACCGCCGGGCTCGATCGCGACCGGATGGAGTCGGGAGCGGGAACCACCTACGGGGTATACCCCAATTACTCGTGGACGCCAGACGGACGGGAGATCGTGATCTCGTACGGCGGCACCATTCACGCGCTGAACGTGGCAACCGGCGCGGAGCGGCCGATCCCGTTCGAGGTCCGGGTGGAACGCCGGCTGGCCGAGACCATCAAGGTGCCGGTGCCGATCCCGAGCGCCGGGACCGCCGCGGCCCGATCGTACCGCTGGGGTACCAAGACCGACCAGGGGGCCCACTACGAGGCGTTAGGTGACCTCTACCTCAAGGGCGCGGGCGCCCCGGTCAACCTCACCCGGTCGCGGGCGCTGGAAACCAATCCCACCTACGACCCCCGGACCAAAACCGTCTACTACGCCAGCTGGACCGACGACAGCTTGGGCAGCGTCTGGTCGCTCGTCCTGGGGACCCCGGCGCAGCGACCCACCAGGCTGGTGTCGCGACCCGCCCAGTACGGTGGGCTCTCCTTGTCGCGCGATGGCCGCACCCTGGCGTTTCTCAGGGGCCAGGACGACCTGAACCACGGCGAAGTTCTCGAGAGCCAGGACGTCTTCGACTTGGTCTTGTTGGGCCCCGATCGTCAGGAACGGGTCTTGACCAAGGTGGAGTGGAAATCGTCGAACCCGCTCGCGGTGCGCAACCCGCCCGCGGTCGACTTCGACCCCGATGGCGGAGTGTTCTTCACCGAGCTCGAGCGCGATACCCTTCGGCTCAAGTCGATTCGTCTCGACGGAACCAAGGAGCGAACCCTCTACCACTTCCCCCACGGCGCCCGGGCCACGGTCTCGCCGGACGGGCGGTGGATCGCCTTCCGCGAGTACTTCCGCAGCTATCTCACCCCGTTCGCCTACGCCGGCAAACCCATCACGGTGAGCGCCACCGACAAGCAGGGCGTCGCGCTCAAGGTCGGCACCGAGGACGGCGAATACCTGCAATGGTCTCCCGACAGCCGAAGCCTGTCCTGGACTCGCGGCGGCGAGCTGCTCGAGACCGACGTCGCCGACGTCGTCGCGGCCAAGGCGGCGCTCCGGCGGACCGATCTCACCGTGAGCTACCAGGTGGCCAAGCCCACCGGGCTGGTCGCCCTGACCGGCGCCCGGGTCATCACCATGGACGGCGGCCGACAGGTGCACGAACGTGCCACGATCCTGGTCCGAGACAACGTCATCGAGGCCGTCGGCCCCTCGGTCGCGGTGCCGGCCGGGGCTCGGGTGTTCGACCTCCAGGGCAAGACCGTCATGCCCGGCATCATCGACGCCCACGGCCACTACAACCCCGACGTTTCGACCCTCAACACCCTGGAGCAAAACCACGTCGGCCTGGTGGCCAACCTGGCCTATGGCACGACCACGCTCTACGAGGTCTACGGCAATCACCTCAAGGACTTCCTCGCCTCGGACCTCCAGCGCAGCGGCGCGATCGCGGGGTCGCGGCTGTTGTCGGTGGGACCGCCGATCTACGGTCTCCGGCAGTATCGGCCCAAGAGCTATCGGCCCATTCTCTCCCAGGCCGACGCCGACGAGGTGGTCTCGTTCAACAAGGCCTTCGGCGCCACCGCGCTCAAAGACTACGTGCAGTTCCATCGCGGCTCCCGGATTCCGCTCTACGACGCGGCCCGCCGGATGGGGGTCAACGTCGTGGCCGAGACGGCGGTGGATTTCCAGATGAACTGGAGCATGCTGATGGACGGCGTGTCCGGGTTGGAGCACACCGTGGGTCTGACGCCGCTGTACCGCGACGTCCACGAGCTCTGGAAGGCCACCGGCGCCGGCAACACCCCGACCCTGGTGGTGGTCTACAACGGACCCCAGGGCGAAGGTCTCTTTCATCAGGAGGAGCGCCTCTGGGAAGACGAGAAGCTGCTCCGGTTCTTCCCGAAGGACTACCTGATCCGGTTCCGCCGCCCCACCCGGTACTTCGGCGACGACAACTACGCGGTCGAGATGGCGCGCGAACTCCACAAGCTGGCCCAGTCCGGTGTCTCGATCCACATCAGTGGGCACGGCCAGATGCACGGGCTCGACAAACACTGGGAGATGGAGCTTCTCGCCCGAGGCGGTTTCACGCCGCTCGAGGTCATTGCCACCGCCACCATCAACAGCGCCAAGTACCTCGGCCTCGACCAGCAACTCGGCTCGATCGAGCCCGGTAAGCTCGCCGATCTGGTGATCCTCGACGCCAATCCCCTCGAGCGGATCCGGAACGCCCGAGCCATCGACATGGTGATGCAGAACGGGGTCCTCTACCGGGGGGCCGATGCGAGCCGCCTCCATCCCAACCCGGAGCCGGCCGGGAAGCAGTACTGGTTCCGGGGTAGCCTGTCGGGATCGGCGGGGATCGATCGGCACGAGTGGTCACGCTGAGGTCACGCCCCAGCGGTCAATTAGGGCCGGAATCAATTGGAACCCGAGACCTTGGAGTGGCAATGAGGATCCGACGTGGCTGGTGGGTGCTGGCGGCGCTCTTGATCGGGGTTTCGGCCCAGCCGGCATTGGTGCAGAAGGGAGCCCAGTACATCCGGGTCCCCGATAGCAGCGTGGTCCAGGTGGTCAAGCTCACCGATGGGTCCACCCTGGTCGGGCGGTTTCAGGATGTGGCGAGCGAGCCGCTCCAGTTTCAGACCGAAGGTGGAGTGATCTCGATTCGGCGAATCTCCATTCGCGAAGTTCGGGAGGTTCGCCGCGCCGCGGTGCGGGGCGGCAAGATCTGGCACGACGACCCCAACCCCACCCGGTTGTACTTCGGGCCCACGGCCCGAAGCCTGCCGAAGGGCCAAGCGGACTTTTCCAACACTTACCTCTTCCTGCTGAGCGGTGCGGCGGGGGTCGGCAGCAACATCCAGATCGGGGGCGGCTTCTCGGTGGTGCCGACCGACGATTTCTCGGAGAACATCTTCTTCCTCACCGCCAAGGCGGGCATTCGTCCGAGCCCCTACGTCAACCTGGCCGTCGGCGGGCTGCTCGGCCAAGTCGGCGGCTTCGGCAGCGACTTGGGGGGCAACGACGGCGAAGGGGTGGGGGCGTTCTACGGGGTCGGCACCTTCGGAACCGAGGACCACGCCTTCACGGCCGGGGCGATCTTCCCATACGCCGCGGGTGACCTCGGCGACGATCCCGTCATCCTGGCCGGCGCCGAAACCCGGCTGGCCCGCAACATCAAATTCGTTACCGAGAACTACTTCACCACCGGCGGCGGGAGTGACGTGGAGGGGATCTTCTCCTACGGCGTCCGGCTCTTCGGCGAGAAGATGTCGGTCAGCCTCGCCTTCTGGAATTCCACCGAGGATCAAATCTTCCCGGGGTTGCCTTACGTGGACTTCGTGATCCGCTTCTAGCGAAACGCCGGCCGGGGCGGGGCGTCGTTCGGACTTGCCCTGGCCGGCACCCCCAAGTAAATCCCGGCACTCTTCGACTGGCCGGGTCATGGATTTCTCGGAGTACCTTGCGCACGACGGCGTCGGCCTGGCGGGATTGGTGCGTTCCAAAGAGGTGACCGCGCTCGAGCTCCTCGAAACCGCCCTGGCCGCGGCCGACCGGTTGAACCCCGCGCTCAACGCCATCGTCCATCGGATGGACCAGGCGGCCCGGTCGGCCGCCAGCGCGGTGTCCGGCGGGTTGCCGCTCGCGGGGGTGCCGTTTCTGGTCAAGGACCTGGTCCAGCTGGTCGAGGGCGAGCCGTACCGGGCCGGGAGCCGCTTTCTCGGCGACTACCGGCCGGATCACGACTCGGAGCTGATGGCGCGGTTCCGCCGAGCCGGGTTGATCGCCTTCGGCAAGACCAATACCCCGGAGTTCGGCCTCACGCCCTTCACCGAGCCGGAGCGGTTCGGGCCCAGCCGCAATCCGTGGAACGTTAGGCACACCACCGGCGGATCGAGCGGCGGTTCGGCGGCGGCGGTGGCGGCGGGCATCGTGCCGATCGCGGGCGGCGGCGACGGCGGCGGCTCGATCCGGATCCCGGCCGCCTGCTGCGGGATCTTCGGGCTCAAGCCGACCCGGGGCCGCACCCCCTGGGGCCCCGACGTCGGACAGGTCTGGCTCGGCGCCGCGGTCGACCACGTGTTGACCAGGACCGTCCGGGACTCCGCCCTGGTGCTCGACGCCACCCACGGCCCGGATGTCGGGTCGCCCTATCAGATCGAACCGCCGGCCCGAGCATACCTCGAGGAAGCCGCGACCCCGCCTGGCCGGCTCCGGATCGCCTGGACCGCGCGCTCCTTTTCCGGCGGCCCGGTGCATCCGGACTGCGTGGCGGCCACCGAGGGCGCCGTTGCGCTTCTCCAGAGCCTCGGCCACGAGGTGGTCGAAGCGTCGCCACCGATCGACTGGACCGCGTTTGCTCTGTCGTTCCTCACCCAGGTCTGCGCCGAGACGGCCTCCGAGGTGAAGGCGGCCGGGGCCATGCTCGGCAAGACACCGACCCGTCGAGACTTCGAGCCGGCCACCTGGGCCCTCGTGCTCTTGGGCCGAGCCATCTCGGCAGAAGCGTTGTCCCAGGCGCTCCGATTCCAAGGGGTGATGGGGCGCCAGCTCGGCCGGTTCTTCAGCGAGTACGATGTCCTGGTGACGCCCACCTTGGCGGTGCCCCCGTTCGAGATCGGCGCGTTACAGCCGAAGCCGTTCGAGCGCCTCGCGCTCGAGGTGATCGGGCGGCTCGGTGCCGGGCGCCTGCTCAAGGCCGGAGGGATGCTCGAGCAGATGGCGGACCAGGTCTTCGCGGCGATTCCGTTCACTCCGGTCTTCAACGTCACCGGCCAGCCGGCGATGTCGGTGCCGTTGGCTTGGAACCAATCCGGCTTGCCGATCGGGGTCCAGGTCGTCGGCCGGTTCGGCGATGAAGCCACCCTCTTTCGGTTGGCCGGCCAACTCGAGCAGGCGGCGCCCTGGTCCCACCGGCGGCCGCCGGTTTCCTGATCGTCTCAATCTCCCGAGGTCACCAATCCATGGCGTCAGAACGGGCCCGACCCAAACGACGGAAGAGCTTCGAGCTGACCAAACGTCCGGCGACTTCCCGGGCCGGCAAGACCCTCCGCGGCGAGCCGGCCCGGAAGGAGCTCGACAAGATCGAGATTGCCAGTCGAGACGAGATCGCGGCTTTGCAGCTCGACCGGCTCAAGTGGTCGCTCCAGCACGCTTACGACAACGTCCCCCGCTATCGGGCCAAGTTCAAGGCGGCCGAGGTTCATCCGGAGGATCTCGTCACCCTCGAGGATCTGGCCAAGTTCCCCTTCACCGCCAAGGACGACCTCCGGGACAGCTATCCCTTCGGGATGTTCGCCGTGCCTCGGGAGCAAGTGATCCGGGTTCACGCCTCGTCAGGCACCACGGGCAAACCCACGGTGGTCGGCTACACCGCCAAGGACATCGACACCTGGGCGTCCTTGGTGGCGCGTTCGATCCGGGCGGCCGGCGGCCGGAGAGGCGATCTGGTGCACGTCGCTTACGGCTACGGCCTCTTCACCGGCGGGCTCGGGGCTCACTATGGGGCGGAGAAACTCGGCTGCACGGTCATTCCGATGTCGGGCGGGCAAACCGACAAGCAGATCCAGCTGATTACCGACCTCCGTCCTCAGGTGATCATGTGCACGCCCTCGTACCTGCTGGTGGTCGCCGACGAGTGCCGCCGGTTAGGCATCGACAGCCAGCGGCTCTCGCTCCTGGTGGGGATTCACGGCGCCGAGCCGTGGACCGAGGCGATGCGTCAGGAGATCGAGGAGCGGTTCGCGATGGACGCGGTGGACATCTACGGCCTCTCGGAGGTGATGGGCCCGGGGGTGGCCAACGAGTGCGTCGAAACCAAGGATGGCTTGGTGATCTGGGAGGATCACTTCTACCCGGAGATCGTCGACCCCGCGACCGGGCAGGTCCTGCCGGACGGCTCCAAGGGCGAGTTGGTGATCACCTCGCTCACCAAGGAGGCGATGCCGGTGATCCGCTATCGGACCCGCGACCTCACCACCCTCTTGCCGGGTACCGCCCGCTCGATGCGGCGGCTGGCGCGCCTAACGGGCCGCAGCGACGACATGTTGATCATCCGGGGTGTCAACGTCTTTCCCAGCCAGGTCGAGGAGATGATCCTCAAGCTCGGCCTCTACTCGCCGCACTACCTGCTCGAGGTGCGCCGGGAGGGCCGGCTCGACGCCCTCGACGTGGTGGTAGAGCCGCGGGACGAGGCGGTCTCGATGGAGGCGGCGCAGCAGGGGGTGAAGATCCTGGAGCACGACATCAAGACCTTCATCGGGGTGTCGGCGCGGGCCCGGGTCGAGGAGCCGGGGACGATCGCGCGGTCGATGGGGAAGGCCCGGCGGGTGATCGACCTGCGGTAGCCAGGCCCCGCCGTTTTCTGGCGCTGGCCGCGATTCGGAGCGAGCTTAGGGCCGGCCATCCAATCGAAGCCCTCGACCCAACTGGAGGCACCCGATGAGCGCTCTGACCGACTCCTTTCTCGCCGCGACCGCGCAGATCAAGTTCTTCGCCGATCGCTGCCTGGCCGGCTGCAACGAGTTCTCCGAGGCGCAGCGACGCTTCCAAGTCGCGCCCGGGACCGCCACGATGCATTGGTTGGTGGGCCATACCGCCTTCACCATCGATCGAGTCGCCTTCTCGGCCCTCGAGATCGCGCCGGGGTTGCCGGATAGTTACCAGGGGCTCTTCGGGTGGGGCACCAAGCCCGACGGCACCAACGCGGGGTTTCCGAGCTGGGATCAGAACGTCGCGGATCTCAATACTGCGATCGACCGGTTTGCCGGGGAGATCGGCAAGCGGACCGATGCGGACTTCGCGCTGCCGCTTCCGGCCGCGCACCCGTTTGCCAAGATGTTCCCCAATCGCGGCGCGGTGGTGCCGTTCACCGCGATGCACACCACCTATCATCTCGGCCAGCTGTCGCTGCTCCGGCGGGCCCAGGGGCTGCCGTCGGGTATCGGGGTGTAAGGCCCGTGGTGCGGCTTTCTCGGCGAGCCGCGCTCCACTGATCGCGCCAAAGGTCGTTGAAGCCTAAGGAGCGGCGCCGGATCGGGAGGCGGGGGGATGAACAAAGGGGCCGGAAACGTCCGGCCCCTTTCCATTCCCTCCAACCCCGCGAGCTGACCTACTTCAAATGCTTGTTCACCAGCTTGGTCATCTCGAACATGTTCACGGTGCCCTTGCCACCAAACACGGCCTTGAGCGCCGCGTCGGCGTTGATGTTCCGGCGGTTCTTCTTGTCCTGCAACCCGTTCTTCTTGATGTACGCCCACAGCTTCTTGGTCACTTCCGTCCGCGGCAACGCCTTCGAACCCACCACCGCCGACAACGCGGCGCTCGGGGTCATCGGCTTCATGAACGCGGCTGACGGCTTCCGCTTCGCGGCCTTCTTCGCCGGCTTCTTGGCAGCCTTCTTCTTCTTCGCGGCCATAGTCCTGCTCCTTGGGTGAAAAACGTGATCCTTCGAGGGAAAACGGGCGACTTCCGAGGGAAAATCTAAGAAGGCCCCCGGGGAAAACAATAGGCAAATGGTCGATTTTCCCTCGAAAAACCCGATTTTGACCCCATTTTCCCCTCGGAAACGGTCTCCGAGACCCTCCCGGCCGCTTCGATCGAGGCAGCTGCGGCCACGAACGCCCCCGCGCGGCCGCCCTGCCCAGCCTAAATTTGTCACGGCTACCAGCTTCAGGCCGGGACGGTGGACCCGACCTCGACCCCCGAGATGCCGAGCGATCCGCCGAAGACTCGCCTCTCGCCAATCCCCGGGCAGCCGAGGGTTCACCAGGCGGAGGCGTCGTTTCACCATCACCTTCCTCCGCTTCCGGCCGCGACCAAAAACCCTACATTCCCCCCTCGGCCACCACCCGACGAGCACCCCGTGACCACGACCTCCTACGTCTCCGGCCCCTCGGAAAAACCCCTGATCGGCCGCACCATCGGAGCCGAATTCGACCGGGTCGTCCAGGCCACCCCCGACGCCCTCGCGGTCGTCAGTCGCCACCAGCAGGCCCGCCTCTCCTACCGAGACCTCCACGACCTCGTCGAAAAAGCCGCCCGAGGCTTCCTCGCCCTGGGCGTCGAGAAAGGCGACCGGGTCGGGATCTGGGCCGGCAACTGTCTCGAGTGGCTGGTGACCCAATACGCCACCGCCAAAGTCGGTGCCATCCTGGTCAACGTGAACCCCGCCTACCGCCGCCACGAGCTCCACTACGCCCTCGGAAAGTCGGGGGTCTCGGTCCTGGTGGCCGCCCGCAACTTCCGCCAGACCGACTACCTCGAGATGCTCCGCTCGGTGGTTCCCGAGCTCCCCGGACTCGGCACCACCGTGCTCCTCGGCGAGGGCTCGGCCGGGATGCTCTCCTGGGGCGACTTCCTCGACGGCGGCGGCCCCGCCCTCGGAGCCAAGCTCCGCGACCGGGAAAGCGAGCTCGATTTCGATGATGCGATCAACATCCAGTACACCTCCGGCACCACCGGCTTCCCCAAGGGCGCCACCCTCTCCCACCACAACATCCTCAACAACGGCTACTTCGTGGGCGAGGGCTGCGGCTACACCGCCGCCGATCGCGTCTGCGTTCCGGTCCCCCTCTACCACTGCTTCGGCATGGTGATGGGCAACCTCGGCGCCCTGACCCACGGGGCCGCGGTGGTCTACCCCGACGTGGCCTTCGAACCCAAGGCCACCCTCGACGCGATCCAGGCCGAGCGGTGCACCTCGCTCTATGGGGTGCCGACCATGTTCATCGCTCAACTCACCCATCCCGATTTTCCGAGTTACGACCTCTCGAGCCTCCGAACCGGGATCATGGCCGGCTCGCCCTGCCCGGTGGAGGTGATGAAGCAGGCGATCGACAAGATGCACCTCCGCGAGGTGACCATCTGCTACGGGATGACCGAGACCTCGCCGGTCAGCTTCCAGAGCACCAAACACGACGACCTCGAGCACCGCACCGCCACCGTGGGCGCCGTGCACCCCCACGTCGAATGCAAGATCATCGACCCCGAGACCGGCCGGACCGTCCCGCGCGGCACCCCTGGAGAACTCCTCTCCCGCGGCTACCTGGTGATGCTGGGCTACTGGGACGACGAATCGGCAACCGAGACCGCCATCGACCAGGCGGGCTGGATGCACACCGGCGACCTCGCCTCGATGCGCGACGACGGCTACGTCAACATCATCGGCCGGATCAAGGACATGGTGATCCGCGGCGGGGAGAACATCTTCCCCCGGGAAATCGAGGAGTTCCTCTACCGCCACCCCAAGATCCAGGACGTCCAGATCGTGGGCGTGCCCGACCTCAAGTACGGCGAGGAGCTGTGCGCCTGGGTCAAGCTCAAGGAAGGGGAGACCGCGACCGAGGACGAGATCAGAGCCTTCTGCAAGGGTGAGATCGCCACCTTCAAGATCCCCCGCTACTTCCGGTTCACCGATTCGTTCCCGATGACGGTCACCGGCAAGGTGCGCAAGGTCGAGATGCGAGAGATCTCGGTGAAGGAACTCCGGCTCGAGCAAGCCGCCGCGGTGAAGACGGCTTAGTGGATCATCTCCCCGGTATCGGGCCCCGCGATCGGTGACCCGCTCCGCCCAGATCGGGGACCTCTAGGCCACGATCGCTCGAGTGCCCCGGTTCCGCCGCGACCTCGGACCCGAGAACGTCACCAGGCGAGGCTGATCGGCTCGGAGCAGGCCGCCGCCGTGAGAATCGGCCTGGGCGGCGGCCCGAGCCCCGTGCCCCGCTAGCCCACGTCGATGGCGAGGGTGGCCTGCAGCTCGATGCTGATCTTGACCTCGTTCCCAACCAGCACCCCGCCGGTCTCGAGGGCTTGGTTCCAGAGCAGTCCGTAGTCGCGCCGATCGATCGAGGTGGTGGCGGCAAAGCTGGCCCGCTGGCCACCCCACGGATCGGTTCCTCGCCCCTCGTAAATCGCCTCGAGGACCACCTCTCGCGTCACGCCCCGGATCGTGAGCTGGCCGGTCAGCTTGAACCGATCGCCCGGCGTCGCGACCGGGCCGACGACGCCGGTGCTCCTGAAGTCGATGGTAGGGAATCGCTCCACGTCGAGGAAATCCGGCGAACGCAGGTGCTGGTCGCGCTGCTCGGTCCGGGTATCGATCGACCCGGCATCGATGGTCACCGAGGCGGCGGATTCGCTCGGCGCGCCAGCGTCGAGGGACACGGTGCCGCGGACGGCCCCGAAGCGACCCTTGACGGTGGTGATCATCAGGTGCTTGACCGAAAACTCCACCAGCGAGTGAGTGGGGTCGATGACCCAGTCGGTGCGCTTGGTTTGGTCGAGAACGGCGCTGCTCATAATTTCCTCCCAGTAAATGGTTGAACATCCAGTGTGATAACACTTATTATCAACGTCATGGCTCGCTGCCACTCGCGAACTCCGTCAGGCCGCCTCGACTTGTCGCACTTGCGCCAACAACTCGAGCAGCTGCTGTAACTTGGCCCGGCCCAAATGGCCAAACCAGGCCCGGTCGAAGCTCCGGATCGGCTCGTCCAGCTCGTTGACCAGCTTGAGCCCCTTGGCGGTGATCCGACTAGTGACATACCGCCGATCCGGGGTGTCGCGGTCCCGGGACACCAGGCCCATCTCCACCATTCGGTCGAGCAGTCTGGTGGCATCGGGAACCCGGGCGATCAATCGCTCGCCGACCTCATTGCGACAGAGGCCCGCCTTGCCGGCCCCGCGAAGAATCCGCAGCACGTTGTATTGGGTCCCGGTGATCCCATAGCCCTTGAGCGCTTCCGCGAGGGCGTGGCCGAAGACGGCCGCCGTCCGCAGAATCGCCACGCTGGCCTCTTCCTCCAGGGTCCCGAATGGCCGGCCCTGCTTGAGCTCGGCCTGGAGCGCTGATGTCATGCCCTACAATACATGTTATAACATCTATTGTCAATACCACCCTGGCCGCGGCTTGCTCTCCGTTGCGGTCCACGGGTTGGGCCCGGCTACCCGGTAACCACGATCGGCCGACTCCGCGTCACCACGATGGTGTGCTCGAACGCCGCGACTCGGGCCCGGTTCCGGGTCCGCAACGTCCACCCGTCGGGCGCCTCGGCAAGGGCACCGCTGCCGGTGGTGAGGTGCGGCTCCACCGTGATGACGAGCCCGTCGGTGAGCGGTTGGCTCGCGGTGGGGTCCCGGTGGCTCGGCACGCTCGGGGTCTCGTGGAGCCCACGACCGAGCCCGTGGCCCGGCAGCTCCTCGATGATGACGAAGCCGCCCTCGCGAGCGACCGTCTCGGCCGCGTCGCCGATGGCCGAGAGCGGCTGACCGGCCACCGCGGCGCTGATCCCCGCGTCTCGCGCCCGACGGGCCGCCGCGATCAACTCGGCGGTGGCCTTGGCGACTGGCGGGACGCCGACGGTGATCGCGGCGTCGGCGAAGTAACCGCCCTTCTCGGCCGACACGTCGAGCTTCACGACGTCGCCCGGTTGGAGCCGCCGCTTGCCCGGAACGCCGTGGGCCGCCTCATCGTTGACGCTGATGCAGGTCGCGCCCGGGTAGTTGTAGGTGAGCTCGGGGGCGGGCCGGGCGCCGTTTCGCTCGAGATAGCGTCGAGCGATCTGGTCGAGCCGGGCGGTGGTCACGCCAGGAGCCACTTGCTCCCGCAACAGGCGCAGGGTGTCGGCCACGATCTTGCCAATGGCCTTGAGGGCCGCCAGGTCCTGCTCCGATTCCACCGACACGTCGATTCTCCCCTCGAGAAGCTCGGCGAACCCACGCTGGTGACTGGGACCCGCCGCCGATTCGCGGCCGCTTTCCGGCCACCGCGCCGTCAGGGACGAAACATCCCCGACGCCGCGGTGCGGTAGCAGAGTATCCCGGTTCGCGACCCAGGTCCACGGCTGGCTCGGGCGATGGGCCCATCGGGGCCGGATGCCGCGGCTCGATCCTCTGGGTCGCTCGTGGGGCAGACATCTCCGAACGGCACTAGCTTTTCGCCATGGGAAAACTCATCGTCGCTCTCACCGCCGCCACTGCCCTCGGTGCCACCGTCCCCGCCGCGGGCCAGGCGCCGAGCCTCGGCGAAGAGACCCGCCGTTTCGTGGTCGAATCGAGTCCGGTCGTCGTCCTCAGGAACGCCCGCCTGATCGACGGCACCGGTGCCCCGATCCGGGCCGGTCAGACCATTGTGATCCGGGATGGCCGGTTCGTCGCGGTCGGCGATCCCAGGATGATCACCGAGCCCACCGGTGCCGCGGCGCATGACCTGGCCGGGGCCACGGTCATTCCCGGTCTGATCGACCTCCACGCCCATCAATACTTCTTCTCGCCGGCCGGGCTCACCCAGATGGCGGTGAGCGCGCCGCGCCTCTACCTGGGCGGCGGGGTCACCACGGTCCGCACGGCGGGGGCCCAGATGCCCTACGACGAGATCAACACCAAACGGGACATCGACCGCGGTCTGGTGCCCGGTCCGCGGATGCACATCAGCGGACCGTATCTCGATGGGCCGGGTACCGGCCCGGGACGAAACCGGCGGCTGGAGTCGCCCGAGGAGGCCCGCCGAGTGGTGGCCTATTGGGCGTCCGAAGGCGCCACCTGGCTCAAGTTCTCGGGGAACGTGTCGCGGGCGGTGCTCCAGGCCGCGATCGAGGAAGCCCACCGCCACGAGATGGGGGTGACGGGCCACCTCTGCTCGGTGAGCTTCCGGGAAGCCGCGACGTTAGGCATCGACAACCTCGAGCACGGCTTCATCACCAACAGCGATTGGGTTCCCGGCCGCGAGCCGGACAAGTGCCACCCGGAGAACATGCGGTTCCAGGAGCGGGTCGACCTCGGCTCCCCAGGCGTCGACAGCACCATCGCCACGCTGTTGGCCGAGAAGGTCTCGCTCACCTCGACGCTCTCGGTCTACGAGCTGTTCGTCCCCGGCCGAGCCAAGCTCTCGGCCGAAGCGCTCGACGCCCTGGCGCCCCACACCCGGGCCGCGGCGGAGGAGGCCCTCGAGGCCACCAACCAACGCCGGGTGTTCACCGTCGCGCCGGTACTGTTCGAGAAGATGATGGCGTTCGAGCGGAAGTGGGTCGAGGCGGGCGGGTTGCTCGCGGCCGGGGTCGATCCGTGGGGGAACGGCAGTCTTCCGGGCTACGGCGATCATCGGAACTACGAGCTCTTGGTCGAAGCGGGGTTCGCCCCCGAGGTGGCGCTGAAGATCGTCTCGGCGAACGGAGCCGCCGTGCTGCGGATCCTCGACGACCTGGGGACCATCTCCGTCGGCAAGCGGGCCGACCTCGCCATTCTCGACGGCGACCCGGTTGCCAGGCCCGCCGATATCGGGAAGGTGCGATTGGTGTTCAAGGACGGGGTTGGGTACGACGCCGTGAAGCTGCGCCAATCGGTCCGCGGCATGGTGGGGGTCCGATGAGCGACCGACCAAACGCCGGTTCGTCGGGTCGCCGCAGTGGAAGCTCGACAGAGGTCGCCTTGATCGCGATGGCAGCGCTGCTCGCCAGCGTCCCCGCCGCCGCGCAGACCGCCGCGGCCACCGCGGCATTGCGACAAGCCATGTTCGTCGCGGAGGACCACCGAGTCAGCGACGAGGCCGCGTTAGGCCCGTTGTTCCGAGGCCTCGCCAGCAGGGACCCGGCGGTGGTGATTCAGGCGGTGCGGGGCCTGGGACGAATGGAGCGGGGCGCCCTGATCGCGAAGGTGGCGCCGCTGCTCGCCGATTCCCGCCCCGCGGTCCGCGCCGAAGCCGCCCACGCGCTGGGGCAGCTTGGCCAGGACAGCCTCGGCGCCAGCGCCGCGCTCGAGGCATTGGTCCCGCTCCTCGACGTTACCGGGCAGGACCCACTGGTGCTCGGGGCCGCGGTCCGCTCGCTCACCCGGCTTCCGATTCCGCTTCCCGAGCGGGCGACTGGTGCCATCAAGCGGGTCATCAACCGGACCGAGCCCGCGACCTTGGTGCTCGACTTGGCCCGCGGGCTCGAAGCGGCGTCGCGGCGAGCCTCGGCGGCGCAGTTCAGGGACCCCGCGACCCTCGCCCAACTCGCTACCTGGGCCCGACTCACGACGACCGTGCCGGCGAACCTGGCTGGCCCGATCCGCCGCGCCGCGGTCCAGGCGCTCGGCCGGCTCGACAAGAACAACCCGGCGGAGTTGGCTCGGGCCGCCAGCGACGCCGACCCCTTGGTTCGCCACCTCGCGGCTCAATGGCTCGGCGATACCGCCGCGATCGAAAACCGCCGCGAGCGGCTCACCGCTCTGCTGGCCGATCCGGACTGGATGGTCCGGTTCGCGGCCTTGCGGGCCTGGGGCCGGCACTTTCAGGCCACCGATTGCGGTCCACTGGTTCGGGCTCTCAGGGACCCGGCGCCGAACGTCGGTCTTGCCGCGATCGACTTGCTGGGGCGTCCCTGTCCCGCGGCGGCCAACGCGGCCGACGCGCTCTACACCCTGGTGGACTCGCTGGCCGGCAGTCAGCGGGGTGCCGTCTCGAGCTTGGCCCGGTGGCACCGGGGGGCTCGGGCCATGGTGTCGCTGGCCAGGATCGTCCCGAACCGGGTCCGGGGGGTGTTCGCCCGAGCGGCGATCAACGAGACCTGGCAGGTACGGATGTACGCGGCGCGGGCGGCCGGGATCGTCGGAGACGCCGACCGGCTCCGCGACTTCCTGGCCGACCGGGACGACAACGTTAGGCAGGCCGCGATCGAGGGATTGCTCCGGGTCCGGGGTCATGGGGCCGACTCGGTGTTCATGGCCCAGCTCCGGCGCCCCGACTACCAGCTGGTGATGACGGCGGCCCAGGCACTCGAGGGCACTCCCAACAAGGCCGCCGCCGGCACCGCTCTGATCGCGGCGCTGGAGCGGATCACCGCCGAGCGCAAGGAGACCTCGCGCGACGTGCGGGTGGCGATTCTCGAGCGCCTGGCCGAGGTCGGGTCTGCCGGTCAGGCGCCGGCGGTGGAGCGGTACCTCGCCGACTTCGACCCGATGGTCGCCGGCCGAGCCGCCGAGCTGCTGACCCGGTGGACCGGCACCGCCCGAACGCCCCGCCCGACGAGGCTGGCTCCGATGCCGGTCAATTGGGCCGAAGCCCAGCGACTCAGGGGCAGTCGGCTCCGGCTGACCATGGCGGCCGCTTCGGGCGGGGGAACGTTCGAGATTTCACTCTACCCGGATGTTGCGCCTGCGACCGTGCTTCGGATGGTCCAGCGCGCCCGCCAGCAGGCATTCGACGGTCTGACCTTTCACCGGGTCGAGCCGACCTTCGTGATCCAGGGTCTGAGCTCCGGCGCCAACGAGTACGCTGGCGACGCCCTCTACCTGCGGGACGAAATCGGCGCCCTGGCCCACGAACGCGGCACGGTGGGGATCTCCACCCGCGGCCGCGATACCGGCGACGCCCAGCTCTTCGTCAACCTGGTCGACAACCTTCGGCTCGACTTCAACTACACGGTCTGGGGCCGGGTGACCGAGGGGATGGATGTGGTGGACGGGATGCTGGAGGGGGACGTGGTGGAGCGGGTGGAGTGGGTCCGGTAGGCTGAGGGAACCCGCAGTTGGGGAGTGGGGGCGGGGAGCGGGCGCCGTTGGCGTCACGCTCCCCGAACTCCCGGGTTACTTGCGGGCCAGCGAGAAGCTCCCGCCCGCGACGAACGAGCCGCCTTGGAAGGCCTCGAGAGCGCCGGCGAGCTTGCCGTCGGCGCCCAAAGTCGCCTTGAAGCTGACATCGTACTCGCCGAAGACCTGCTTCCAGGTCACGGTATCGCCGGCGACGGCGAGCTCGCGGGGGTCGCCGGGAGGGGGTGCCTCGCCGGAGAGCGTGTTGCTGATGCTCCAGGGCGTCCCCGCCTTGAGGACGATGGTCATCCCGCCGGAGGGGCCGTCGGTGGTGTAGGTGCCTTCCCAGGTTCCCTCGAGTTTGGGGTTGGCGGCCGCGGCCGCCGGGGCGTCGGCCTGGGCCGACGCCTGGCCCACCACGCTCAGAGTGGCGGCCGAGGTCAGGACGGCAACGGCGAAGGCAAGGGTAGCTCGGGTCATGTCTGGTCAACCTCTGTTTGGTGATGGGACGTCAGGTCTGCTCGTACGCGAAGGCCCCGGGCTCGGTTTCGACTAGAGACGGCGGAGCCGAATTTGGGTCACCTGGTGCGACTCCCCCTTCTCCAGGACCAAGTGGGCCCGTTCCCGGGTCGGGGCGATGTTCTCCCGGAGGTTTCTCCCGTTGATCTCGTCCCAGACCCGATTGGCGAAGGCGATCGCCTCCGACTCGGGCATCTCGGCGTAGCGGCGGAAGAAGGACTTGGGGTCGCGGAACGCGGTCTCCCGGAGTTTGCGGAACCGGTTCAGGAACCAGGTCCGGATGTGCCCCTCGTCGGCGTCGACGTAGATCGAGAAATCGAAGAAATCGGACAGGAAGGGCCGGTCGGCCAGGGCCTCGCCGTCGCCGCCCTGCAGCACGTTGAGGCCCTCGATGATCAGCACATCGGGCCGCGAGACCACCTGTTCCGCGCCGGGAACGATGTCGTACACCAGATGCGAGTAGACCGGCGCTCGCACCTCGGCGGCGCCGCCCTTGAGGTCGGCCACCAGCTGGACCAGGCGGCGGACGTCGTAGCTCTCCGGAAACCCCTTGCGCTGCATCAGGCCCCGCGACTCCAACACCGCATTAGGGAAGAGGAACCCGTCGGTGGTGATCAACGCCACCTTGGGGTGATCCGGCCAGCGGGAGAGGATCGCCTGCATGACTCGGGCGGTGGTGCTCTTCCCGACCGCCACGCTGCCCGCGATCCCGATCACGTATGGTGCCACCCCGATGGTCCTGCCGAGGAACAAGTCGGTGACCTGGGAGAGGTCGCGGGTGGCGGCCACGTGGAGGTTGAGCAGGCGCGACAGCGGAAGGTAGACCTCGGTGACTTCGTCCATCGACAACTGCTCGTTCAATCCCCTGAGCTCGGCCAAGTCCGTCTCGGCCAGCGTCAGCGGGGTATTGAATCGGAGCGCGGCCCACTCGTCGCGGCCGAAACTGGTGTATGAAGAAAAGGGCAAGAGCGGACGCTGGTGGCGGAGTCCTCGGAAACTAACCCGACCCGACCACGCCAACGAGCCCCAGGGCGACTTCCGGGAACCTGCCGCCGGCTTAAGTTTGCGAGGGCTGGCCGATTCCTGGAGCCCAGCCGCATCCCGGCCCGCACTTTCCGGAGAACCCTGTGATCGCGCCGACCTTCTCGCCCCGTGCCCTCGCCCTTCGCGATCAACTGGTCGCGTTCATGAACGAGCAGGTCTATCCCAGCGAGGCCGCCTGGCACGCCGAGGTCGCCGCCAACAAGTGGCAGCCCGCCGCGCTGACCGAATCGCTCAAGGCCAAGGCGAAAGCGGCCGGATTGTGGAACTTGTTCCTGCCCGAATCGGCGCGCGGCGCCGGGTTGACCAACTACGAGTACGCCCCGCTCTGCGAGATCATGGGCCGCTCGGCGATGGCGCCCGAAATCTTCAATTGTGCCGCGCCGGACACCGGCAACATGGAGACGATCGAGCGGTACGGTTCCGAGGAGCACAAAGCCCGCTGGCTGGAACCGCTCCTGCGCGGCGAGATCCGGAGCTGCTTCGCGATGACGGAGCCCGACGTCGCGAGTTCCGATGCCACCAACATCCAGGCCCAGATGAAGCGCGACGGCGACAGCTACCTCATCAACGGCAGGAAGTGGTGGACCTCGGGCGCCGGCGATCCGCGGTGCAAGATCGCGATCGTGATGGGCAAGACCGATCCCTCGGCGCCGACCCACCTGCAGCAGTCGATGATCTTGGTGCCGATGGATACCCCAGGGGTCAAGATCGAGCGGATGCTCCACGTCTTCGGGTACGACGATTCACCGCATGGTCATGGCGAGGTGTCGTTCACCAACGTCCGGGTTCCCGCCAGCAATCTCTTGCTGGGCGAAGGCCGGGGTTTCGAGATCGCCCAGGGTCGCCTGGGGCCGGGCCGGATTCATCACTGCATGCGACTGATCGGGGTCGCCGAGCGGGCGCTCGAGACGATGTGCCAACGGGTGCTCCGGCGGGTCGCGTTCGGGAAGCCGCTCGCCGAGCAGGGTACCATCCGGGCCGACATCGCCGAGTCGCGAATCGAGATCGATCAGGCTCGGCTGCTGACGATGCACGCGGCCCACATGATGGACACCGTGGGCAACAAGGCGGCCCGGGCCGAGATCGCGATGATCAAGGTGGTGGCGCCGAACGTGACGCTCCGGGTGCTCGATCGGGCCATTCAGGCCCACGGCGCGATGGGGGTGTCGCAAGACACCTTCCTGGCCAACGCCTGGGCTCAGTCCCGGACCCTGCGGCTGGCCGACGGGCCCGACGAGGTGCACCGGGAGGCCGTGGCCAAGCTCGAGCTCAAGAAGCACAAAGCCGGCGCGCGATGAACCTCGACGGCCGGGTCGCGGTGGTGACGGGTGGCGGCAACGGGATCGGCGCCGCGATCTGCCGGCGGTTCGCCGCCGCCGGCGCTCGCGTGGTGGTCACCGACATCGATCTCGCCGGGGCCGAGCGGGTCGCCTCGGCGATCGACGGGGTGGCGTTCCGGACCGACGTGTCCCGGCAGGCCGACTTGGTCTCGCTGGTCGGTCACGTCGAACAACGAGTCGGGCCGATCGATCTCTTCTGCTCCAACGCCGGCATCGCCATCGAGGGCGGCCCCGAGACACCCGACGCCGACTGGCGCCGGATCATCGACATCAACCTGATGGCCCATGTCTGGGCGGCGCGAGTCCTGGTGCCCGACATGCTCCGGCGCGGCCAGGGGTATCTCGTCAACGTCGCCTCCGCCGCGGGTTTGGTCACTCAGCTCGGCTCGGCGCCGTACGCGGTCACCAAACACGCGGCCGTGGCCTTCGCGGAGTGGTTGGCGGTGTCTTACGGCGATCGGGGGCTCAAGGTATCGTGCGTCTGCCCGTTAGGCGTCGAGACCGCCATGCTCACGGGCGCGGACCCGCGGATCCGCGCCTTGCTCGGCCCCGAGGCGCTCTCGCCCGACGCGGTGGCCGAGGCTGTGCTCCGCGGGGTCGAGGCGGAGGAGTTCCTGATCCTGCCCCATCCCCAAGTCCGAGAATTCGTCCGCCGCAAGGTCGACGATCCGGACCGCTGGATCCGGGGGATGCAGCGACTGCAGCAGCAGCTCGACCAGATCAGCTGATGACGGCCACCATGTCGCCGGCCGGGAAGGTCGCCTTGATCAACCGGCGGGGGCCGTGTGTCGGAGATCACAGCGGCCAGGTGGCTCCCGGGGTAGATTGCCCGACCGGCCGGCATCGGCCTCGTCCTTGGCAGGGAGTGATTTCGTGAACCCGATCTTTACCACCATCGTCGAGCTCTTCTAGTCGGACCCCGCCCCGCACCTGGTGGCCGGGTCCGACCGCTCGCATCCCGCGAGGTGTCGCCCGTGACCCCACCAGGTTACTCGAGCACCTTGCCACACTGACAACTGAAGCTGTTCACGAGGACTGCTCTCATGCAGCCTGAGTCCGTTGAAGCATCGTCCTCGGGGGAGTCCCGAGGATTCTGGGCGACCGTACGCGAGGCCGTGTCGGGCGCGGAGGGTCGCGATTTCACCGAGGGCCCGATCGGCCAGGCGTTGCTGTTGCTGTCGATCCCGATGGTGCTGGAGGTAGCGCTGGAGTCGGTCTTTGCGTTGGTCAACGTGTTCTGGGTGAGCCGCCTCGGCCCGGAAGCGGTGGCGGTGGTCGGCCTCACCGAGGCGATGATGAGCGTCATCTACGCCCTCGGCATGGGGCTCGGGATCGGCGCCACCGGGATGATCGCCCGGCGGATCGGCGAGAAACGCCCCGACCAGGCCGCGCGAGCGGCGGTCCAGGCCATCGTCGTGGGCATCGGCGTCTCGCTGCCGATCTCGGTGTTGGGCGGTTGGTTCGCCCCCGAGCTGCTCGGCTTGATGGGCGCCACGCCAGAGGTGGTGGCGGATGGCACCGCGTTCACCCGGATCATGTTCCTGGGGAACGCGTCGATCCTGTTGCTGTTCTTGATCAACGCGATCTTCCGGGGCGCCGGCGACGCCGCCGTGGCGATGCGGTGCCTCTGGATGGCGAACCTGGCGAACCTGATTCTCGATCCGCTGCTGATCTTCGGGATCGGTCCGTTCCCGGAACTCGGGATCGAGGGTGCCGCGGTGGCGACCACCATCGGCCGCGGAGTGGGCGTGCTCTACCAGTTCCACCGGCTCCGGGGTACCGATCGGCGGTTCGTGATCGAGCGGGAGCACCTCCGGCTCGACCCGGCGTTGATCCGGTCGTTGATGCGGCTCTCGAGCACGGGGATCTTCCAGATCCTGATCACGACCACCAGCTGGATCGGATTGGTCAGGGTCAACGCCGCGTTTGGGGCCGCCGCGGTGGCCGGTTACACCGTGGCGATCCGGGTGGTGCTCTTCGGGATCCTCCCGGCCTGGGGCATGAGCAACGCGGCCGCGACGCTGGTCGGCCAATCGCTTGGCGCCAAGAAGCCGGAACGGGCCGAAGCGTCGGTCTGGCTGGCGGGCCGGTATAACCTGTACTTCCTGGGTGCCCTCGGGGCCCTGTTCGTGGCGTTCGCGCCCCAGCTGCTCGCGTTCGTTCGGGATCCGGAGGTGACCCGGATCGGGGTCATCGCCTTGCGGGTGATCGCACTCGGGTTCCCGTTCTACGCCTACGGGATGGTGCTGTCCAATGCCTTCAACGGCGCTGGCGATACCTGGACCCCGACGGTGCTCAACGTGGTGTGCTTCTGGTTATGGGAGATCCCGTTGGCGTGGGTGCTGGCTAATCCGGTCGGTCTCGGGCCGACGGGGGTGTTCATCGCCGTCGCGGTGGCGTTCTCGACGATGGCGTTGCTCAGCGCTATTCTCTTTCGGCGGGGACGCTGGAAGACCAAGGCGGTGTAGCGTGCGGGCGGGTTCGCCAGGCGTTGAGAGCCCGCGCTGGTTCACCAAAGCAAGGAGGGTCCCCGATGTTCCGATTTCCACGGGCCACTTCGCTCGTCGCGCTCTGGGCCATCGTCGGCTGCGGCGCCCCGGCCGCTTATTTCGACGACGCCCAGCGAGCCGCCGTGGCCGACACCATCCGGGCCGAGGCCGAAAAGGTGATCGCCGCGCTGGCCTCGAAGGACGTCAATAACCTGGTCCAGCTGTTCACCCCGGACGCGGACCTGGTCTACGTCGACAACGGCCACATCTATCCCAATCGCGACGCGCTGGCGGCCGCGGCGGGCGGGTTCTTCAAGCGGATCGGGTCGGCGGGGGGTAAGTGGGATCCGGCTCACGTCATCGCGCTCTCGCCGACGGCTGGCGCGTTCACCGGGATCTTCCGGCCCGAGATGGTCGATACCGCGGGGCAGGCCCTGTGGACATCGGGGAAGATTTGGACCTTCGTCTATCAGCGGCGGGCGACCGGTTGGCAGATCGTCCAGGCCCACGAGGTCAACGCCCGGCCCGGCGAATGAACGCCGCGCGGTGACGGCGAGGGAGCCGCCGATGCCCGTCAGCCAGGTCGGGTAGCTGCCGCGAACCGATTGCCGACCGCGGTCACGAGCAGCAACCCCGCCGCCACCCCGAACGGGGTCGCTCCGCCGAGGACCGCGAGGCTCGCCCCTCCGACGGGCGCCAGCGCCCGGGCCGCCAGCGCGAACGCGCCGAGCCGCCCGACCGTTACCCCGTAACCCAGGCCGCCGGTGAACTCCCGAGCCGCGACCGCCCGCAAGATGGTGGCGGCACCGTTGCCTGCGCCGAACACCGCTCCCGCCACCGTCATTACCGCCAGCGATCGAGTGGTCGGGATCGTCGCCATGGCGATGGCCTGGGCCGCGAGCGAGATGCTGAACACCCGAGCCACGCCCCAACGGGTCACCAGCGAAGCCATGACGGCCCGGGCCGGAAACTGGGCCAGACCCATCGCCGAGATGACCGTGGCCGCGACCGCCAGGGAATCGCCCCGGAGCGCGAGATAGGTGGGCAAGAACGCGGAGATCAGCACTCCGCCGAACGCGGACCCGAACGCTCCGGATCCGAGCCACCAGAGCGAGGCCCCGAACGGCGGCGGGTCGGCGGGGGTGGGGAGCGTCCTGAGCCGAGCCGGCGCGAGAACCGCCCGATAGATGAGCGCCGTCGCGGCGAGCGAACCGGCAGCGCCGACCAGCATCCAGCGCCAGCCGAGGTTTTCGATGGCAATGCTCGCGATCGGGACGAAGATGGGACTCGCCAGCGCGCCGCAGAGAGTGACGATGGTGAGGGCGCGGTTCTTGTCCGTGGTGGTGTCGAACCAGCGGTCGACCAGCGCGAAGGCCGGTTCGTAGAGCGTCATCGCCATCGCGACGCCGGCCACCATCATCGCGAGGTAGAGCCCCACGGTCGAATCGGCGACGGCCCACCCCAGCAGCGCCGCGATGCCAAACCCGATACCGCCGAAGAAGACCATCCGTTCGCGGCCGTGGTCGATCCAGCGGCCCACCCGCAGCCCGGTGAGTCCGCTGATGGCAAGGGCGAGCGAGAATGCTCCCGCGACGGCCACCGGCGACGCTCCGAATTCCCTGACGAGGAGCGGCTGAACCAGGCCGTAGCTGTAGAAGAGCGCGCCCCAGCTCACGCATTGGGCCACTCCGAGCCAGAGGGCCCGGCCCATTACTTCGAGCGGGCCCCGATCGAGACGCCGATCGGCTGGTCGCTGCCGCAACCGCAGCCAGCATCGCCGTCGGACTTGGCCCGAGCGTCGTCAGCGCAGCAAGCGTCGGTGCCGGCCGGAGCCGGTCCGCCGCAGCAGGCCGCCTCTGGCTCCGCCGCGATCGCGGCCGGCGCGGGCCCGCAGCAGGCGTCGCCGGCATCGCTCGAGCAGACTCCGGTTTCGGGAAGCACCAATTCCACCCGCTCGGCGCCGATCCGATCTCCCGCGAGCCATGCCACCACCGATCGCGCCTGCTCGTAGCCGGTCAACAGGAGAAACGTCGGCGCCCGACCGTAGGCCTTCATCCCGACGACGAAGAACCCGTCCTCGTCGTGACGCAACTCCTTGGCGCCATGCGGCGGAACCGTTCCGCAACTGTGAACATTCGGGTCGATCAGCGGGGCCAAGGCCACCGGCGCCTCGGTGATTGGATCGAGATTGAGCCTGAGCTCCGAGAGCATCGCCAGGTTGGGCCGAAAGCCGGTGGTGACGATCACCTCGTCGACCGGGCCGACGGTCCGCTCGGCGGCGTGAAGGTGAATCCCGTCGGATCGCCGCCCGATCCGGTCGATCCCGAAACCGGTCGCGATCCGGACTCGGCCCCGATCGAGGAGCGCTTGGACCCGGAGGCCCAGCTTGCCCCGTTCGGCCAACTGATCCTTCTCCCCGCCGCCGAACAGTTGGCGGACATCGCGCTTCCGGACGATCCAGGTGATCGAGGTCGCCGGATCCTGTTCCGCGAGCCGAACCAGGTCGAGGAGCACATTGAAGGCCGAATGGCCGCTGCCGACCACCGCGACCCGGCGGCCCGCGTAGCGGGCCCGATCCCGGCCCGACAGATCCGGGATTCCGCTCGCGATCCGGTCGGCGGCGGCCGACTCGCCGACGGCCGGTACCCCGGACGCGCCGGCCGGATTGGGCTGGCTCCAGGTACCGGACGCGTCGATGACCGCCCGAGCCAGAATCTCCGTCTCGCCATCAGCGGTGATCGCCCGGATCGCGAACGGCGCCAAGGTCCGGCCCGGCGTGGTCATCCGGTCGAAGCCCTGCTTGGTGATATGGATGACCCGACAGCCGAGCCGAAGCGAGGGCGCGATGGCGGGGTGCGCCGCCAAGGGGATTAGATAGCGCTCGGCCAAATCGCCGCCAGTTGGAAAGCTCTCGTCCGGCGGGCGCCGCCACCCGGTCTCGCGGAGCAGCGCCTCGGAGGCCCGGTCGATGACGAACTTCCAGGGCGAGAACATCCCAACCTGCGACCAGGCCTTCACCGCCGCACCGGCGCTGTCGCCCTGTTCCAGGATCACGAAGGACTCACCCCGGGCGTGGAGGTGGGCGGCGGCGGCCAGCCCCACTGGGCCCGCCCCGATGATGGCCACGGGCAACGACGAGGTCATGGTTGATTCTCCGGAATGAGTCGTTCGACGATCGCGACGTCGAGCCACTCGCCATCGAGCTCGGCATGACGCTGATACACCCCGACCCGGCGAAAACCGAGCTGATCCGCCAACCGGAGACTCGGCTCGTTGAAGGTGAAGATCCGGCCGACCAGCTTCCAACAGCCTTTGCTTCTGGCGGCCCGGTCGACATACACCGAATAATCACCTATCCCGCAGTAGCACTCCCGGGGGCGATATTCGCCGTATCCGGCCCACCCGATCACCCCGGTCGAATCCTCGGCCACCAGCATCGCCAGCCGGCTCGCCAGTGACTCGATTTGGTCGCGGATCTCCTCGCGGGTCCTGAGCCGGGTTTCGAAGGTGGCGACCCGGTCGGCGATCCCCTGGTTGTAGATCGCCACGATCGCGTCGGCATCGCGGGGCTCGGCGGCCCGAATCGTAATTGGTTGGGACATGCAACTATCTCCAGAAAAAAAGGGTCAGCCGGCCACGGGCAGACGGGAGGACGGGCCGCACGAGGCCGGACCGCACCCGACGCCGGACCGCTCGGCCGCCTGCCGGGTCAACCGCTTGATGAGGGTTATGGCGCCGCGCCGAGCGTCGGCTGAGAGGTCGGCCATGGAGGCGGCCTGCTCGGCGACCAGATCCGCTTTGATGGTTTGGTAGAGGGCCAGCCCAGTCGGGGTGATCTCGAGGACCTTGGCTCGGGCATCTTCGGGGTGTTCCCGCCGGGTCAGGTATCGCTTCCGCTCGAGGGTCTGGACCACTCGGCTCGCGGTGCTCTTGTCGAGGTAGAGAAGGGCGGCCAGCTCGTTGAGGGTGCAGGGACCGTTGCGGGCCAGGGCTTCGAGGGCGTGGCACTGGGTGACCGAAACGTCGTGGCAGCAGATCCGGTCGCGGTCGCGGAACTGGTAGACGCGGACCAACGCGGCCAGTGCCTCGTAGAGCTCGGCGGCGTCGGCGGCGGTTGGGACAGCGGATCGGGTGGCGGTCGGCATAGTTGGCAGTGACAACTATATCGCGAGACGCCTGGTGCCGCAAGGGGGGTGGTCGTCGCTAGTTCCGGCGGTCGAACTTGATTCCTTTTTCGACGTGCTCGAGCGCTTTCCTGGTGGCCTTGATCGCGGCGACCCGGTGGCCGCCCTTGTCGCTGGTGGCCTGTTCCAGATGGGCAAGGGCGGAGGGCGAGGGCTGGGTTTGGGGTGTGGGGACAGGGAACGATATTACGACTCCTCGAGCGCGACAAATGGGACTGCATCAGGCCTCCTATCAGGACGACCCGACCCTCTGCGACCGGGTTTTCGAGCTACTCGAGCTGCCGTTCCCCGGGGTCTCCGCGGGGCGCCGGCAGGGCGAGGGATTCGGGGTTCCGTGGGAGCGATGCTCGACGCCGTTCGTGGCGCGGGAAGAGAATCGGGTGAGCTGCCATGTCGGGCTGCTCGAGGTGCCGATTCGGGTGCTTGGCCGGGATCTCGTGGCGGGCGGGGTCCACGGCGTCGCGACCCACCCGGAGCGCCGCCGGCAAGGGCTCTTCCGCGGGGTGATGAGCGAGTTGCTCGTCCACGCCGGGACCCGATTCGATACCCTCTTTCTCACCGCCCTCCATCCCGAGTATTTCGCCGATTTCGGGTTTCGGGTGGTACCGGAGTTCGTCCATCGAACCGGCTGCCTCCCAACTCGGGTTAGCGACTCCCGCCCGTTGGATCTCGGCTCGCCGGCGGACCTGGCGCTGATGCACCGGCTGCTCGATACCCGCAGCCCGATCTCCGATTACTTGGGGGTCGGCTCGGAGAAGGGGTGTTTCGGCTTTGTCGAGTTCGGCTCGACCATTCGGTACAGTCCGGGGCTCGACGCCGCCGTGATCGCCGCGCCGACCGAACGCGGAGTGCGGATCTACGACGTGGTCGCCCCGACTTTGCCGGCCTTCCCGGAGGTCCTTGGCATTGCGGGCTCCGAGGGTTCCGAGGCGATCTGTTACTTTGCCCCCGATCGATTCGCCGGCTCCTTCCGTCCCGAGCCACATGATCTCACCGGCGGTCCGGATGCCCTCGAGCCGGGTACCGCGGGCTGGGTGATGATGGTGCGAGGCCCGTTTCGATGCGACGGTTTTCCGGTCATGCTGCCGAGGCCGGCCCGTTGCTGAGCCGCGGAGTCGCAACGGACGGGTTTTTCGGACCCTTCCGATGGCGGCGGTCACCTCGCCTTCCCGACCGGCGGGGGGGCGCGACGCTGGTGGTCAACCTCATGGAGTCCTGAGCATGGCCTCGCCCCCGCAGCGACGTTCCGTCGAGGTATCCGCCTTTCGGCCCCATCCCTGGCACGGCCTACCGGTGGGCCCCAAGCCGCCGGACATCGTCAACGTGTTCGTCGAGATCACTCCGTTCGATCTGATGAAGTATGAGATCGACAAGGCGTCGGGGTACCTACGGATCGATCGGCCGCAGCGCGGGTCGTCACAACCGCCCTCGCTCTACGGTTTCGTGCCGCGCACCTACTGCGCCGACCGGGTTCGCAAGCTGGCGCCCGCCGCGACTCGTGGAGACGGCGATCCGCTCGATATCTGCGTGCTGTCGGAACGGGCAATCAACCGCGCCGAGATCCTGCTTCGGGCCCGGGTCATCGGTGGCTTGCAGATGATCGACGATGGCGAGGCGGACGACAAGCTGATCGCGGTGTTGGAGAACGACCTGGTCTGGGGTCAGGCGCGGGACATCAGCAACGTGCCCCCGGTGTTGATCGAGCGGCTTCAGCACTACTTCCTGACCTACAAGTTGGTGCCGGGTGAGCAGACCCAGGCCCGGATCGATCGGGTCTACGGGCGGGATCACGCCCGGAGAGTGGTCCGGGCGGCGATCGCTGATTATCAGCAGGCCTTCGGGGGCGGCTAGCCCGAGCGTCGACTCGGCAGCGACAGCCGGAAACCGGCGCGAGCGGAGCGGCAGGCGCCCGTGGCCGTCTTGCCTCGAGACTTTCGCGTAGTATGTAGCCCCGTCGAAGGTACCGATGCCAGCCGACCGCCCGTCGCCCAATCCAGACACCACGCTGTCCCTCACCCTCGCCCCGATTGTTTCCGCCACGCCTGGCATCGTCGCGGTCCGGATCGCCACATCCGCCCCGCCCGGTGAGATCCATCTCGAGGCCGTCGGCGACGACGAGGTCTTCGTCGGCGAGGTGTTCGGGGACTCACCCGGAGGCGTCACGGCACGGATCGCGGTTCCCGTTGCCGGTGACTACCTGGTGACGGCGCGCTCGGCTTCCGGTGCCTCCGGGTCGACCCCGGTCAGAGTCATACCCGGACCGGCCGTCCGGTTTCGCACGATCGGGTCGGTCGATCCCCGGGGCGGTGCTCCCGAGATGGAACTGACGTTGAGAGTGGTGCTCGAGGATGGGCTCGGAAACGCCATCGATCCGCACCGAATCCGCTGCGCCGTTGGCGATCCCGAAACCGAACTCGCCTCCGCCGTGGTCGGGCACGAGGCGCGGTTCGTCATCCGAGGTACCGTGGGGTTCGTGCCGGTCACGTTGGCCGACCGCGACAGCCCGGTGGTCACCCATCTCCGGGTGGCGTTTCCCAGCGCGTGGCTCCGGTTGCCGGTCGCGGTCGAGGCCGGCACCCGATTCAGCGGGGGCCTGATGCTCGAACCCACCGACCCGCCGGCCAAGGTGACGGTCTTCTTCGATCCATACGCGGTCGCGGTGTCGCGCGTCGAGGCCAGGTCGGATGGCCTGACGATCACCACCGGGCGCGACGCGATCGAGGTCTCCAGCCGCGAGCCGATCCCGGTCGTGCCGGGCCAACCGGTGGTCGAGATCGAGTGGACCTGTCTCGGCCCCGGCAACGCCTGCTTCGAGGTGCGCAACGCCCCTCGGACCGCCGTCCGGCCGGTCTGGGAGGCGTGTCTGCCGCAGAAGGAGTTCGACCGCCGCAAGATCTGCGTCAATCTGATGGGTCCCGACACCATCGACGCGGACGACTGGGACCAGCTCAAGGACAAGATCGAGGCGAATGTGCGGGCGATTTACTCGGATCCGCTCAACGTCGGGAAGTGTTGCCCGTTCCTCGATGCCGAGGTCCACTTCGCGACGCTGACCCCGACCGAACTGCAGCAGATCACGGCCGGCCTCCCCAACGGGGCCGTCACCAACCAGGCCGATTTCAAGACTGTCTGGCGGCGCCACCTCGGCAACAAATACGCTCAGCGTGAGCTGTGCATCAACCTGCTCTTCATCGACATGGATTGGGGGCGGAAGTGCGGCCACACGTTGGTCGGCTATATGCATCCAAGAGTCCGCCGCGGGTTCGGCGTTCTCAAGTTGAGTTGCCTGCGCGGGCCGGACGGGACGTTCTCCGATCCGGGCAACGTCGTGCCCCATGAGATCGGGCACGCGCTCGGGCTCCAGCATGCCGGCCACGACGCTGGCGACTTGATGCACCAGCCCCGGCCACACGGCACCCGCCTAACCCTGTTCGATTGCATGACGATCGAGACGTGGTCGAGACGGTATTGGCCGTTCGACCCCCCGTACGGGGTACCCCCGAATCCGCCGGTGACCCTGATTCGGTGAGTGCGGCAACCGACGGATGAGCGCCAGTACCCGTCTTCGCCTCCTCAGCGGTCGAGGGGCGAAGACGGCCGTGGCTCGCCGGCTAGGGCCGGGGCCGCTCGTGGTAGTCGGTGGCGCGGTCGTCGGTCCGCATCGCGGCTTGGTCGATCCACGGCCTGGCCCCGTACGCCCTTGCAGTGGGCCAGATCTCGTCCAGCGTCGTCCCGTCGTACAGCGTGCCGCCTTTCATCACCCACCGGATGCTCTCGGTATTCCGGATGTTGACCAACGGGTTCTGGTTGAGCACGATCAGATCGGCCAGCTTACCCACCGCGATGCTGCCGACGTCCTGTTGCGCGCCGAGCATCCGGGCCCCGCCCATCGAGGCCATCTCGAGCGCCCCATGCGCACCCAACGCCGCCGCGTAGTTCCAGATCTCCCAATGCGAGGCCAAGCCGTGCTGCTGCCCGTGCGCCCCGATCGCCGCATGGCCGCCTTCCGCGATGAGGTCCGCGACCGACTGGGCCAAGAGCGGGAAGCTGTAATCGGTGGCCGGTCGGAGCATCCGGCGACGGCTATGCGGCACCAATTGGCGCCACGGCATCCAGAGCCGGAGCTTGGGGTCCTTCCAGATCTCCCGCTCGGCGAAGTAGTACTCGTCGTTCCAGGGGCCCGCCCCACCCACCACCGACGTCGGAGAGTAGAACGTGTTGGCTTTGCCGAAGAACTTCGAGACGTCCGAGTAGATCGGGGCGTAGGACATCGGGTGCTCCCACCCGGTTTGCCCGTCCATCATCATCCCCAGGTTGTAGGCGAGGTCGCCGCCTTCCGCGGTGACCATCAGGCCTCGCTTTCGGGCCACATCGCTGACCCACTGCCGCTGATCACGCCGCGGCTGCATGTACTGTTTCAAGGAGACCGCGCCCCAGGACTGGAGTCGGTCGATGTTGTCTTCCGCCACCTGGTAGCTGGTCAACTCGTTCTGGCGCGACGCGTCGCCCTGGTAGAGCGGGTCGCCGGTGCTGTAGGTCCGCGGCCCGATCACTTCGCCCGCCTCGATCATCTCGGCCACCGGAAAGACGTCCTGGCTCCACATCGAGTTGTCGAGGTTGGTGGTGACCCCGTAGGCGAGGGCCACGCCGGTCTCGAACAAGTGCTTCGGGAACACCCCGCGATACTCGCGGTAGAAGTGCGAATGCATGTCGACGAAGCCGGGGATGATCGTCTTGCCCCCGGCATCGATGACCCTGGCGCCGGCGGTGCTGCACTGGCCCACGCAGGTGATCCAGGCGCCGTCGACCACGATGGTGCCGCGGTCGATGACCCGTCGGTTCTCGAGCGTGACGATCCGGGCGCCGGTGAGCGCGACTTTCCCCCTCGGAAGCGACCGGGCGACGGTGTGACGAATGGTGGTCGTGTCGGTCCGGCCGGTGGCGGGGTCGTGGGTGAAGTACCGGTTGCCGCTGCCGAATTCGAGCACCGAGCCGCGCCAGCGGGGGTAGAGGCCGCCCTTGGTGGTCACCGTGGTGACTGGCAGGCCGCCACTCTTCTTCTCGAGCGCAATCGGCTTGGTGGCGGTGCCCAGCGGCGGCAGCGGGACCCAATAGACGTTGTCGCCCTCGTTGAAGGCGGCCCGCTTGCCGTCAGGGGAGACCACGATCTCGTCGGCGTACGGGAACGAGAGCACCTCCCGCCGATCCGATCCATCCGCCGCGACCGAGACCAGAACCCACCGCACCCCCTCAGCCACCCGCTGGTGATCGGGGAACCAGACCCGACCGTCCGCCGAGACGCTGGGGCGGGGGGTCTGGTGCCGGAAGGTCGAGAAGAAGGTCCCTTCGGGCACGGGGGCCCTGACCAGCTGGCGATAGGCCCCGCCGTCCGCGGGCACCGAGACGATGTCGTAGTAGGCGTCGTGGACCATCGACCAGTGATTGAGACTCGCCCCGGCGCCCCGCGTCACCACGACGGTGCGGCCATCCGGCGCCCAGGCCGGGTGAAGGTATTCGCCGGGCTCGGTGGTCAGCTGCACGGGCGGTCCACCCCCGGCGGGAGCTTTCCAGAGGTGACCAGCGGCGCTCTCGTCCACCGTCACAAACGCGACCCAGCGGCCATCGGGCGACCAGGCCGGGGCGTACTCGAGCGGACCGCTGCCGGGCGGAGTCAGGCGGCGCGGGGCGCCGCCGCGGTCGGTCAACCAGATTCGGCCGGCGGCTTCGAACGCCACTTGCCGTCCATCCGGCGAGCCGGTCTGCCAGCGATGGAACTTGGTCTCGAAATTCCCGTCGTCGATCCGGAACGGCCGATAGGCTTGCTCGGAGATGGTCCGCTGGACCCGGGCCTGGAACGGAATCGTGGTCACCGCGCCGGTCGCCACGTCCACCCGCCGGATCTTGCCGCCCTGGGCGATGACCAATGAACGACTGTCCGCCGTCCAGCGATAACCCGGCAGCACCCGAAGCACCTTGATCGCCTCGGTCATGTCGATCTCGATCGGGTCCATCAAGATCCGCTCTCGGCCGGTCTCGAGGTCCAAGAGCCACAGGGCGGTCCGCGGGCCAAACCGGTGCCCCTTGTAGCTCAGGGTACCGTCGGGAATCCGCCGCGCGAACGCCAGCCACCGACCGTTAGGCGACACTTCGGCCGCGTAGCCGCCGCCGCTCGAGATTCGGAACTGGCGGGTCGGCAGGCCCGCGGTGATCGGCTCGATCCGGCCGCGCCCGAGGTCCATCCGCCGAAGCTGAATGGCGCCCTGAAGGATGTCCGAGGTGGTGGCGGATTCTTCGTCGTGGGTCCACGGGACCGTCTCGCCGGGGGTGTTTTCCTGGAAGTAGAGGTAGCGACCATCGCTGCTGGGCGACGGCCACGCGGCCCCCCGGGCCTGCTGCCCGTCGACCAGCGAAACGCCTTTGCCGCCGTCTTTGTGGAACATCCAGATTCCGCTACCGCCGGAGCCGCCGGGCAGCTGGCGCTGCTCGACCAGGATGTACTGGCCGTCGGGCGTCCAGACCGGATCGTTGGCGCGGGCGGTGAGGTCGGACTGGACCTGGCGTGGGTTGCTGCCGTCGGCGTCCATGATCCAGAGGTTGTTTTGGCCTTTGCGATCGGAGATGAACGCGATGGTTCGGCCGTCGGGCGATACGGCGGGCTGGTAGTTGAGCGCCACCCCGCTCGCTTGCGTGAGGCTGGTGGCCTCACCGCCGGCGGCGGGGATCCGATAGACGTGGCCCAGGAGATCGAAGTAGATCCACCGCCCGTCGGACGAGACGTCGACCGTCATCCAGGTGCCTTCCTGGGTGGTGAAGTCGATCTGCCGGGTGGTGCCGCGGGCGAGGGTGACGTCCCATGCCGCGGCGGGGGCGGCCGGGGGCTGTGCGGCCACCGGAGCGACGGCAACTGACCACGATGGCAGAGTGGCGGTCAACAGCCCCACGGCGGTCCGGCGCAAGGAGCGAAGGCCTCGAGGCATGAAGCGATCTCCCGATGTCGAGTGATTAAGTGTTTGGCCGAGCCATGAGAATATATCCTCTGCGCACTCGGTTCGCGCGGAGCCCGCATCCTTCGCAGCGAAATGAACCTCGGTTGCGGCGTTCTGGTTACCGCGGTGTCGGCTCGCCACCGCAACTTGGGGCATGCCCACTGGTCTCCCCCGCAGCGCCGAGCCGATATTATGGTCATGCCCGAGTTGGCCCGCCGGTACACCGTCCGCGACCTCGAATCGTTCCCGAACGACGGGAACAAGTACGAACTCATTCGGGGCGAGTTGATCGTGAGCACGGCCCCGTCGGTGATTCACGAAATGGTGGTCGGCCGCCTGAACCTGGCCCTCGCCGACTACCTTCGCACCCTGGGGCTGGCTGACACCTTGTTCGCCGTCCCCGCCGACATCAGTTGGGACGAGGAGACACTCGTCCAGCCCGATCTCCTGGTTGTTCGACCGGAGGAGCTGACCAGAAGTTGGGAGTCGATGAAGCACCTCCGGCTTGCGGTCGAGGTGCTCTCGCCGTCCAGTGCTCGGCGCGACCGGGTCGACAAGCGGCTTTTGTATCAGGAGCGATTGGTCGAGACCTACTGGGTCGTCGACCCCGACGCGGAGTTGGTCGAGGAATGGCGGCCGAACGAAGCCCGACCGATGGTGTGGGCGGACACGTTGAGGTGGGCCGTGACGCCGGATGCGCCCGCCGTCGAGATCGCGGTTGCCTCGCTATTTCGCGGGCTGCCCTCGGCATAGGCTGCGGCCGCGACTCCGAGACAGAGGGGCCTTTTTACAGCTCTACCGCATGTCCCAGTGATCGTCCGAGCGGACATCGGTCCGGAGCATCGGCTCCGGGTTCCACCACTTCGCCCCGAACGGCCTGACCCGAGGCCAGATCTCATCGAGCGTGTTGGCATCCCGTAACCGGCCGCCCTTTATCACGTACCTGAGATCGGTCGACCGGCGCAAATTGGCCACCGGATCGGTGTTGAGCACGATCAGATCCGCCTCCTTACCCACCGCGATCGACCCGATCTCCCGCTCCAACCCGAGGAAATGTGCCGCGTCGATCGTGGCCGCCTCCAATGCCTCGATCGACCGCATCCCGAGCCCGAAGCTCCACATCTCCCAGTGAGTGCCTAACCCGTCCTGCTCGCCGTGGGCACCAACGGCCAGATAGCCGCCGGCCCGCTTGATCATCGCCGCGCCCTGGGCCGCGATCGGGAGAACGAACTCCTCGAGCGGCTTCTTCACGAAGCTCCGCCTGGTGGCAATCCGTTGCCACGGCGTCCAGGCCAGCACCTTCTGGTTACGCCAGAGGTCCTCTTCACCCAACCAATACTCGATCGCGTTGCCGATCGGGTAGTCGCTAATGAAGAGTTGGGCCGAGTAATGCATCTGGGCGGCGCCGAGGAAGCGGGCCACGTCGCCATAGATGGGGTGTTGCTGAATCGGATGCTCCCAGCCGGTGCTGCCGCTCATCGCCAGGCCGAGGAGGTAGTTGAGGTCGGCGCCCTCGGAGGTGATCGTCACGGCGCGGTCGCGGGCGGCCTGGGCCAGCATCTGTCGTTGGGTTCTGGTGCACTGCTTGTAATCCTTGATCGACAATGCCCCGCGATCGGCGGCGCGGACCAGGTGTTGCCGGGCGTCCTCGAACACCTCGATCTCCCGCAGGTCGTCGAAATCGGAGCAGGTGAGCGGCACTCCGGTGGACAGGGTTCGCGGCCCAACCAGGGCGCCCGCCTCGACCATCTCGCCCACGCTCCACCCAATCCGGGGATCATTGGCCGGGTCGTGGGTCGTGGTCACCCCCCACGCCAGATACCGGGCCGACGACGATCGTCGCCGAGGAATGATGCCGGTCTCTTCTTCGGTGAGATGGTGGGCGTGGACGTCGATCAAGCCGGGAAGTACCGTCTTGCCGGCGAGATCGATTCGTCGGGCTACCCCAGCGACGGAGCAGACCCCGACGCAAGCGATCCGGCCGTCTCGTACCACCACGGTGCCACGAGGAATGATCCGCCGACCTTCCATCGTGACGATCCGCGCGTTGACCAGCGCGATCGACCCACGGGCCCGGTCCCGCGGCAGGGTCAGGCCCAACGAAACGGTGTCGGCCCGGCTGGTGGTCACGTCGTAGCTGATCAGCCGCCCCGTGGCGGTGAACTCGACCACCGTGGCGGATCGCCACCGGGGCCATTCGCCGCCCTCGAGGCTCAAGCGGCGCACCGCGCGGTTGCCGGGACCGATGTCGATCTCCAACGAATCGCCGACCGCGGCAGGCATCGGGGCCACGAAGACGTCGAACTGCTGCCAGAACGCCACCCATTTGCCATCGGGGGACGGTTTGACCAGCGCGCTGGTGCCCGCCACGGCCGGGTGAGTCCACGGCGCGGCCGCCCCCGGTCTGGTCGCGATGATCTTGTTCCCCTGGACCCGATACACTCGGCCGGACAAATCGAAGGCGTTGAACGCCGGAAGCCCGGGGCCGCGGAGCACGCGGTGAGCGCCGCCGCCGGCCGGCACCGCCACGACTTCCCAGCCTCGACCATCGGCGGTGTAGCTCAGTTCCGGGGCCCAGCGATTGACGACGATCTCGCGGCCGTCCGGGGTCCACTCCGGGAGATACAGCCTGGTGGCGGAGCCGGCGACTTTCACCGGTCCGCCGCCCCGAGCGGTCATCGTCCACAGAGCGCCTCCGGTGGGATCGTCCCAGGTGGTAAACGCGATGGCCCGACTGTCAGGCGACCACGCCGGGGTCAGCTCGGTGACGGAGTCGCCTAACGCCGACAACTGCCTCGGCGCGCCGCCTGGCAGCGGCTTGACCCAGAGCCGGCCCGCCGCCTCGAACACCACCGCGTGGCCATCCGGCGCGGTAGCCGGCCAGCGGGCGTTCTTGACCACGAACGAGTCCGACGCCACCGAGCCCCGGGCCCGCGCCTGTTCGGAGATGGTTCGCTGGACCCGCGCCTCGAACGGAATGGTGGTGACCCGCCCGTCCGCGACCCACACCCGCCGGAGCTTGCCGCCTTGGGTGAGGACCAACGATTTGCCGTCCTTGGCCCAGGCATACCCCGGGAGCACTCGATGCTCCCACGCCGGGTGCAGGTCCATCTGATCGCCGGTGATCGGATCCATCAAGGCACGCTCGCGGCCCGTGGTCAGATCGCGGAGCCATAGCGCCGAGCGGCCCACGTACCTCTGACCGGCCACCGAGGTCCTCGCCCCGGGGATCTTCCGCACGAAGGCCAACGTGGTACCATCGGGCGAGACCTCGGGGGCAATCTCGCCTAACCGAAGCGGATAGGCGGGACGGCCGCAACAGGTGAGGTAGCCCGCTTTGTTCTCGGTGACCTCGTCCACCCGCCCCGACGCCAGCTCGATCCGTTTGAGCTGGCGATCGTTGCCGGCGAACAGCGACGAGTGGAAGTAGAGGTAGCGGCCATCGGGCGTGGGCGACGCCCACTGGATCCGATCCTGCCCGACCCAGACGCCGGCCCGCGCCGGCACCGACGAACCGGAGGCCGCGGCGCGGACCACCAGTGTGGGCTCACCACCGGCCGCGGGGACGGCCCAGATCTCATCGCCGGTGCGATAAAAGCCCGAGGGGGTCTTCATCCGGCGGGTGAAATAGATCGTGGCGCCGTCGGGCGACCAGGCCGGCTCGATGGCCCGGCTGTTGTCGTCGATGAGCAGCGCCTTGGGATTGGAGCCGTCGGCGTTCATGACCCAGAGATTGTCCTGCCCCGCGCGATCCGAGACAAAGGCGATCCGGCGGCCGTCCGGCGAGATACGGGGGTGGTAGTTGAGCGCGATCCCGGAGTTCTGGGTCAAGCTGGTGGCAACCCCACCGGCGATCGGCACCGAGTAGACATGACCGAGGAGATCGAACACCAGCCGCGAACCGTCGGGCGAGATGTCGACCGACATCCAGGTGCCCTCGGTGGTGGCGAAGTCGATCTGCCGAGTGGCGCCTCGCGGGACGGTCGGGTCCCAGCGGTCCTGGGCGGTCGCGGTGGCGGCGGCCGCGAGGAGGCAGAGCACCGCGGGCCAAGGGCGACGAAAACGGTGCATTGGTGGTCTCATCGGATCGGTGGTACCTCGAGGGTCTTCTCGGAACGAACCCGGGGGATCAGCTCCGAACGTTCGAAATAGACGGGCTTCATCCGACGGGGACTGGTCAGGTTGGCCGCCTGGTCGTCGTAATGCGGCGAGTCGGGTTGGCTCGACTGGCCGAAGTTGTGGATGGTGAAGGAGCGAATCGGGTTGGTGAACACCGTCAGCCGCAAGAGCCGGGAGCCGATCTGGGCGTGATAACGACCCGCCGAATCGGGCCGATCCGCCGTGAAGGCCCGAAGCGTCATCACGCAGACGTGGTTGAACGATGCCAGTCCCTCGCACGCCGACCGGTTCCGTGGCACCAGCGAAACCCCGCCCACCGGCCACGACGACTTGCCGCCTCGGCCGATCCGGAACACGTCGCCGAAGACCCGATCGATTCCGCCAGGTGTCTTGGTGATCTCGACCACCGCCGTATCGATGGCGTCGAGGAGACGGTTGGCGAGTGGAGCGGCGATGGTATCGGTTGCTCGGAAGGCCGGCGCGACGACCTCGAGAGGCAACCCGCCGGGCTGATGGGCGATCGCGTTGCGCCAGTGCCAGAAGTTGAGTGCGGCCGCGGAGCCGGCCCTGGCCTGCCCGTCGAACCGGAGAATCCGGTCCACCAGGGTGCGCCCCGCGGCCGTCAGGGCGGCGGCCCGCTCCGGCTGGCGGTCGAGACTCCGCTTCAGGGCCGCCCGCCAGATCTCGGTGTCCATCCACTTCTCGTCGAGCGCCAACTCGATCGCATCCTCCACCGTGAACCGATACGCCGCCGAGAGCGCTTCCGTTGCTCGGCGGCCCCGGCTGTTGGTCCGGCCGGGCGTGTCGTTGAAGATGTACTTAGGATAGCGATCGGCAGTCGTTGGGTTGCCGGGGAACATCATGTCCGGCGCGATATTGTTGTTCTGCATGTAGCCCGTGATCGGGTTCTCGACCTGGACCAAGTCATCGAGCGGATGGACGCCGAGCCAGGCGGTGGCCGAGGTGTTGCCAGCGACCGGCTTGCTCCAATCGAACCCGGCCGGTCGCCTGGGTGTCTTGCCGGCCCGGAGGTAGAAGGATCTGCCCTCCGCATCGCCGACCATGACGTTCTGGGGAAACATGCCGAGGCTTCGCATGGCGTCGCGGACCCCAGCGGCGTTGGGCGCGAGAACCATGCGGTACACTTCGTCGTCGAAGACCCCAGCGTCTGGCATGTAGGCGGTGCTGACCACGTAAGCGGTGTTCCCGGCCCGGGCCACCACCGGCGACCAGACGCCGTTATGTCTAGTGTATTCGAAGGTCCGAGTCACCGGCGCCGCGTCTTTCACCGCGATCGTGGTGGACCGCACCGTCATCTGCATCGGCTTGCCGTCGTAGAGGTAGCGTCGCGGGTTGGCCGGATCGACCTCGACCTTGTAGCAGTCCGCCACGTCCGGGGCGCCCGTGGTCATGCCCCAGGCCACCCGTTTGGTCTGCACCAAGAGCGGCATCGCGCCCATGGCGTAGCCGGCCATCTCGAGCCGGCCGGCGTGCATCCGGAACTCGTAGACGAACTGGCCGTCGACTCCGCCGTGCGGGTCCGACAGCATCATCATGGCATTGTCGGCGGTGCGCCACGGCGCGAGGATCCACTCGTTGGAGGCCAGGGTGCCGCGGTGCTCCAGAGCCGCGATATCCGCCTGGGCCAGGGTCACCCCGCCTCGACGGCAATCGGCCAGACCTTCGCCCGCCTGGTAGGCGAGCCACAAGAGCCAGCGCGAGATGACCACCGGATCCCAGGCCTCGAGCCGGGGGGCCCAGGCTGGCGTCTTGGTGGGATGTTCCTTCATCCAAGTCGTGAGCCCCGCGACCCAGGCCCGATAATTGGCCTGGAGTGACGGGGTCATCTCGAGGAAGCCGAGCTTCGATTCTTCCAGGTGACGCCAGCGACGGGCGGCGACGTCGCTCTCGAGCTGCTCGGCCCCGAACGCGGCGGCCGCTTCGCCCCGGGCCAGCACCACCATGGTCAGCACGTATTCGAGCTCGTCCTCGGCCATGGCGTAGCCGAGCGCGTAGTAGCCGGCGGCTTCGGTGGGGGCGTAGATGTGGGGCACCCCCCAATCGTCCCGATAGATCGTGGCACGGTCTTGCGCGGCGACCGCCGGGGCGCAGAGGCACCAGCCAACCATCGTTAGGCCCCCGGCGAGACGGCCTGGCATCATGGTCCCATTCTCCTCGTGTCGGTCAGGTTCGGCGCGGCGGCGCTCCGAGCAATTCTACCGCGGAAAGTGGTCCGGCACGAGCCGACCGCGACCCGGTTGGGCGGTTTGTTCCAACCCGGCCCGCGAGATATCCTTATGGCGACGCCAAATCACCTCGAACGGCAGGGAGTTTTCCTCGTGATTCGCACCTCGATCGTAGCGGTGTTGCTCTTCCTCGCGCCGCCGAGCGCTCCAGTCATCGGCCAAGCCGCGGGACCATTCGACGGGATCAAGTTCCGTAACATCGGGCCGGCCACGCCCAGCGGCCGGGTCGACGACCTCGCGGTTCTCGCCAAGAACCCGAGAGTGTACTACATCGCCACCGCGACCGGCGGTCTGTGGAAGACCAGCAACGGCGGAATCACCCTCGAATCGGTGTTCGATCAGGTCGGGACCTCCGGTTCGATCGGGGCGGTCGCGATCGCCGCCGAGGACGCCAATCTGGTCTGGATCGGCACCGGCGAGGCCAACAACCGGCAGAGTTCGTCCTGGGGCGACGGCGTCTACAAATCGACCGACGGCGGGAAGTCCTGGAAGCACATGGGGCTCGGCAACAGCAAGCAAATCGCCCGGATCATCGTCGATCCCGTCGACCCCGATGTCGTTTACGTCGCGGCGGTGGGCGATCTCTGGAAATCGGGTGGCGAACGCGGCATCTACAAGACCACCGACGGCGGAGTGTCCTGGAGCCGGGTGCTCGACGCGGGCGCTGACGCCGGCGGGACGGAGATGGTCATGGACCCCCGCAACAACAAGGTGATCTACGCCGCCAGCTACCAGCGTCGCCGATCCGCCTGGGGCATGAACGGCGGCGGCCCCAACAGCGCCCTCTGGAAGACCGCCGACGCCGGGCGAACCTGGACCAAACTCGAGAAGGGCCTTCCGGCCGGTTCGCTGGGACGGATCGGACTCGATATCTATCGGGCCAATCCGAACGTCCTCTATGCCCGGGTCGAACACGAGAAGGAGGGCGGCGTCTACCGATCCGATGACGCCGGGGCGAGCTGGCGGAAGATGGGCTCCACGAACATCCGCCCGATGTACTTCGGACTCATTCGAGTCGACCCGGCCAATGACCTCCGGGTCTACCTGCCGGCGGTCCAAATGATGGTCTCCGACGACGGCGGGAAGACGTTCCGTCCAATGCAGGAGAAGATCCACGTCGACTACCACGCGATGTGGATCAACCCGGCCGATCCGGATCATCTCATCATCGGGGGCGACGGCGGCATTGGCATCAGCCACGACAAGGGGGCGAAGTGGATGTGGCTGCCGCATCTGCCGGTGGGTCAGTTCTATCACGTCAGCTTCGACATGCAAACGCCCTACACGGTCTGCGGCGGCCTCCAGGACAACAACACCTGGTGCGGGCCGAGCCAAGTCCGGGCGATCGACGGCAGCGCCAACGACGACTGGTTCGTGGTGCAGGGCGGCGACGGCTTCGTCGGCCTGATCGATCCGACCAACCCTCGGATCATCTACGCCGAGTCGCAGGACGGCAGAATCGTGAGAGTCGATCGAGCCACCAACGAACGAAAGAGCGTCCGGCCGGAAGCGCCACCGGGAGCGAAGCCCCTCCGCTGGAATTGGGATACCCCGTTCATTCTGTCGCCCCATGACCCGGCCACGGTGTATGCCGGGGCAAACATGCTTTATCGGTCGGCCGATCGCGGCCATTCGTGGCGGGCGGTGAGCGGCGATCTCACCCTCGGGCTTGACCGCGACACCATCGAGATGATGGGCGTCAAGGGCAAGGACATCAAGATCGCCAAGAACGACGGCGTCTCGGTGTATGGCACCCTGTTCACCATCGCCGAATCCAAGCTCAAACAGGGGCTGATCTACACCGGCTCCGACGACGGGCAGGTCCAGGTGACCCGCGACGGCGGCACCACCTGGACCAACCTGACCGGGAAGATCCCCGGCGCGCCGAAGCTGGCCTATGTCTCGAAGGTGGAGCCCTCGAAGTTCGCCGAGGGGACGGTGTACCTGACGTTCGATGGCCACCGCACCGGCGACTACGGGACCTACGTCTATGCCAGCAGCGATTACGGCGCCTCGTTCCGGTCGATCGCGAGCAACCTGCCGGCGGGCCAGGTGGTCCGCAGCATCACCGAGGACACCAAGAACGCCGAGGTGCTCTACCTTGGCACCGAGACGGGCCTGTTCGTGACCACCAACCGAGGACAGAGTTGGGTACGGATCAAGGCGAACCTGCCGACGGTGCCGGTCTACGAGATCGCGATCCACCCGCGCGACAACGACCTGATCCTGGCCACCCATGGCCGGGCCATCTGGATCCTGGATGACCTCACCCCGATCCAGCAGTTCGCGCTGGCGCAGGGCAAGGATGGCCACCTCTTCGAGGCACCGCCAGCGATTCAGCACGTCCGGGCCGAGACCCGGATGCGGGAATTCGAGGGCGACATGCGCTTCCTTGGCGAGAACCCGCCGGCCGGGGTGGTCTTCTCGTATCACCTCAAGGCCAAGGCCGACAGCGCCCGGTTGGTGATCGCCGATGGCGCCGGTGCCACCGTGCGCGAGCTCAAGGGCGACGCGTTCAAGGACAAACTGGCCGCCGGGGTAAACACGGTCCGGTGGGACTTCCGGGTCGAGCCGATACCGCCTTCCAAGCGCGATCCGGCCGGCGGCGGCGGCGGGTTCTTTTTCGGGCCGCGCCGTGACGGGCCGGTGGTCTTGCCTGGGAGCTATGGCGCCACGTTGTTCGTCAACGGCCGACAGATGGGCTCGACGACCGTGGCCGTCACACTCGATCCAGAGGTCCAGATCGCCGATGCCGATCTCAAGGCGAGGTTCGATGCCTTGAAGGAGCTTCACGCCATCAACGGTCGAGTGTTCGCCGCGACCGACGCCGTGCGCGACGCCGACGAACAGATGTCCGCGGTCAAGAAGGCGCTCGCCGACACCGCGAAGGCCCCGGCGCCGATCCGGGCGGAGGCCGATTCGCTCGGCAAAGAGCTGGCCGCGGTCAAGCGCAAGCTCGGGATCCGGACGCCCGGCGAGGACTTCTTCGCGATGGACTTCAACGAGTTGCTCCGGGCGCTCCCGATCCAGCTCACCATGACCGCCGGTGACATCGCCGGGGCCCACGTGAAACTGAGCGATGGCAACCGGGCCGCCATCGAACAGATCAAGGCCGACGTCCCCGGCGCGGTGACCGACGTCAACGCGTTCTTGGCCAAGCTCAGGCCCTTCTTCCAGAAAGTCGCCGCCGCGGGGCTCTACCCGGCGGTGCCGGAGCCAGTCAGATGAAGACCACGACTCGTCGCGCGCTCATCGCCGCGTTGTCTGCCGGAACGCTCGCCGCCTCGGCGGACGCCCAGCGCCGGCCGATGACCTTTCTCGACGTGCAGCATCTCAAGCAGGCCGGTGGAGTCGCGCTGAGCCCGGACGGCCGGTGGGCCTTGTACACCCTGTCGACGCCGGACTGGAAGGAGGCCCGCCGGAGCACCGATGTGTGGCTGGTCTCGACCAGCGAGGGCGTCCGGTCGGCGCGACAACTCACCTTCACCGCCGACAAGAACGAGACGGCGCCGGCTTGGACTCCGGATGGTCGCTTCTTCGTGTTCAGCTCCAACCGGGAGGCCCAGGGACCGAACGGCGGCAACCAGCTCTTCCTGATGCGGCCCGACGGGGGCGAAGCCCGGCGAATCACCGACGACCGCGACGGGGTAGGGCGGTTCGAGATCAGCGCCGACGGCGCCTGGCTGGTCTACGCCGCGGGCAAGGCGAACGAACAGCAGCTCAAGGCCCGCCCGCTCGCCGCGCTGCTGGCGGGTGATTCCGCGGCGGCCGTGGAAGTGACCAACCACCCGGCTCCGATCACCGGATGGCAGCTGAGCCGCGACGGCAAGCGGGTTTTCTTCACGGCGGCGGACAGCCTCGACAAGGCGGAGAAAGCCCGGATCGAGAAGAAGTTCACCGTTGCCATCCGTAACTACGATGTTCCCCTAGAACATCTTTGGACGGTTCCGCTGGAGACCCGCCAGCCCCGCCGGCTCACCGGGGGCACCGAATACGGCGTTGCCAGCTTCTCGCTCTCCGACGACGCTGCATGGGTCGGGTTTCGGGGAGCGCCCAATGACCGGTACAAGCGAACGGTCACCGAGGCCGGCAACCACACCGATCTCTACCTCGTCGAAGTCGCCACCGGGCGGATCGAACGGCTGACGACCAACGCCGAGATCGGCGAAAGCAACCTGAGCTTCTCGCCGGATGGGGCTTGGATCGCCTTTGCCGCCTCGAACGATTTCGTCTACAGCCGCGACCAGAAGATCTACCTCCGGGCAACCAAGGCGGCTGATGGGCCTTGGCGAAAACTCGGTGCCGGGTACGACGGCGGGCTCGGGATAGGCTGGTGGTCGCGGGATGCCCGGACGATCTACTTCAACGAGGGCGTTCGGGTCACCAATCAGGTCCTGGCGCTCGACATCGCCTCCGACCTGGTCAAGCCGGTGGTGGCCGAGTCGGCCTCGGTGTTCGCGACCCGGGACGACACCGGACCGATCCTGATCACCTATGCCGATCCGTCGACGCCGCCGAGCATCTTCCTGGCCCGGACCGAGGCGGATCTCGCTAACCGCACCGCGTGGGTTCGGCTCACCGATCCCAACCCACAGGTCGCCGGCTTCGCCCTCGGCCAGGCCTCGGAGTACACCTGGCGCTCCCGGGACGGGAAGACGGTGGGTGGGGTGCTGGTCAAGCCGGCGGGTTATCAACCGGGTCGGCGCTACCCGCTGATCGTGCAGATTCACGGTGGTCCCGCCGGGGCGGACGTGCTCGGTTTCAACGGGGGCTATGGTTCGCAGATCTACGCCGGGGCGGGGTATGCCGTGCTGCTGCCGAACTATCGGGGCTCGACCAATTACGGCGAGCGCCACCGGGTCGAGACCGCCGGCATCGGCAAGTACTTCGACCGTGGCTTCGACGACATCATGACGGGGGTCGATCAGCTGGTCGCCGACGGGGTTGCCCACCCCGACAGCCTTGGCGCCATGGGGTGGAGCGCCGGCGGCCATTACTCCAACTGGATTCTCACTCACACCGATCGGTTCAAGGCGATTTCGAGCGGGGCCGGCACGGTCAACTGGGTCTCGATGTACGCCCAGAGCGACGTGCAACGCAACCGGCAGTGGTACATGGGTGGCGATCTGCCCTACGACAACCACGAGGCCTACTGGCGGGTGTCGCCGCTCAAGTACATCAAGAACGCCAAGACGCCGACCATGATCCACGTGGTCGACGGCGATCCCCGGGTGCCGCGACCGCAGTCCGAAGAACTCCACATGGCTCTCAAGAAACTCGGGGTCCCGACCGAGCTGTTCGTGTATCCCGGCAACACCCATGGCATCACCGAGCCGAGAAACCAGCTCACCAAGGCCATGGTGGAGTTCAACTGGTTCGAGAAGTGGATCCGCGGCAAACCGGCTTGGCTCAACTGGCAAGAGATGCTGGTTACCCTGCCGGATTCCGCCCCGGCTCGCCCGCGGTTGACGCCGTGAGGGGGCCTCGGATGCGACTCAACGTCTGGATGGTGGCCGCGGCGACGCTGGCTGCGGCGGGTTGCGCCAGTCTCCAGCAGTTGGCGGCTCTCCGGCAAGTCGACTTCGCCTTGGCCAGCTTGGGTCAAGCCCGGGTCGCGGGCATCGACCTCGCGCGGATTACGGCCTACCAGAAACTCGGGCCGCTCGACGTGGCGAGAGTCGCGGTGGCGCTGTCGCGCAACGACCTGCCGCTCGAGTTCGTGCTCAACGTCAAAGCGGAAAACCCAGCCAATAACAAGGTTACGGCCAAGATGGTCAGGATGGGTTGGTCGCTCTTCCTCCAGGAAAAAGAGACGATCTCCGGGATCATCGACCAGGCGATCGAGCTCCCGCCGGGCCAGCCGCAGACCATTCCGATGACCATGCGGGTCAATCTGCTGCAGTTCTTCAATGGACCGGCTCAGGACCTGTTTGACCTGGCCGTGGCGCTCGCCGGCGCCGACCCCGATCCGAAGAAGGTGAGTCTTCGGGCGACACCGACGATCGAGACGCCGCTCGGGCCGATCAACTACCCCACCCCCATCACGGTGGTGAGCCGTACCTTCGGAGGGACCCCGAAGCCATGAGAGTGTTCCTGTTGACTGGCCTGGTCTTGCTGGTGGGGACCGGGGCGGGAACGGCCCAGCGCCGGGCCGATGCCGCGCTGCCGCCGTGGTCGAAGCAGCTCGAGATCCGGGAGGGCTGGTTGGCCGCCCGGCACCAGCTGCTGCTGCCGATGATGCGGCGCCACGGGATCGGGATGTGGATCGTGGTCAACGAGGAGTTCCATGACGACCCGATCGTCCCCACCGTCGCACCGCCGCGACCGTACGCCGGTAATCGCGACTTCTTCGTCCTGATCGACGACGGGGGCGCAAAGCTCCGAGCCTTTTCGATCACGGGGTACCCCGAGGAGAACCTCAAGGCATTCTTCGAGCCGATGCCCGAGGGCCGAAACCCGGGCAAGATGCTGGCGCAACTCTATCAGCAGTTCAAGCCGAGGACGATCGCCCTGGGCATCGACGGGAACCGCGCGGTCACCCGGACGATCAGCCACGCCACCTTCGGGCTGCTCACCGAGTGGCTGGGCCCGGAGGCGAGCGCCAAGTTCGTGAGCGCGGCCGAGCTGATCGAGGAGCACCTCGACACCCGGATTCCCGAGGAGAAAGAGTGGTACACCCTGCTGGTCCGAATCACCGATCGGATCGCCAAGAAGGCGTTTTCGAACGCGGTGATCACCCCGGGTAAGACAACGGTCGGCGACATCCGCCGCTTCCTGTTCGACGAGTACGCCCGAGTCGGCGCCAGCACCTGGTTCCAGCCCGACATTCGAGTCCAGCGGCAAGGCGGGGGCGATTTCGAGGTCGGGAAGCACTCGGCGACGCCCGCGGCGCCAGGTCCCGCGCTCGAGGGCACCGTCATCCGGCGTGGAGACGTGATCCACGTCGACATGGGGATCACCGCGATGGGGCTCGACACCGACTGGCAGAAGATGGCCTACGTGCTCAGGCCGGGGGAGCGGGACGTGCCCGCCGGACTGAAGCGGGCGATGGCCAACACCAACGCCCTGCAGGACGCGGTGATGAAGACCTGCTCCCAACCGGGGCGCCTCAACACCGAGGTCTACGACTGCGCCATGGCGGAGATGAAGCGGCAGAACATCGAGGCGATGATCTACTCCCACCCGATCGGCAATCAGGGCCACGGCCTCGGGGCCGGGATCTCCTTCGGATCGGGCGGCGATCGGACCGGCAAACCGCTCCGGCTCGGGTCGTACATCTCGATCGAGCTGAACACCGCGACGCCGGTAGCGGAGTGGAATGGCCAGAAAGTCTGGGTGATGATGGAGGACGACGCCCACCTCACCGCGAAGGGGTGGGAGTTCTTCTGGCCTCGCCAGACCCAATGGTATCTGATTCGTTAGGCGCCGGATCCCGACCGGGTCCGAGGTGGCGGAAGAAGACGTCGGAGATGTGAAGCGCCGCCTGTCCCGAGGCTTTGGCCTGAACGACCAACGCATCCGGGCGGGGGAGGATCCTCAAGACGTCGGTTCGGTTGATCGCGGCGCTGATCGAGACCCCGGGTGCGAGCTCCCGGTTCATGCCCTTGGCGGCCAGATCGGTCAATCGCTCGAGGGCGTCGGCCGACGGAAAGGTGGCCCGGGCCCGGAGGTAATCGCGGATGTCGGCGGCCTTGAGCCAGGCGAGGCCTTTGACCAGGAGACTGGTGGTGGTGGCGTCGTAGTCGAGGTCGGGAACGGTGATCCGTCCGGTGGCGGTGTCGTACCGCGGCGTGCCGATGAAGTAGATCTGGCCCCGGGCGGTGCCGCCGAACCGAACTCCCAGGGCCAGTCGCCCCTTGCCGACGCCAAACGCTCCGATCTCCTCGATCCGGAGGATGCCGCCGGGGGCCTTGATCTCCCGGCCGACCACCGCGCGGGACAGCGCCGCGTCGATCAGCCCGTAGTCGAAGCGCCCCTCGACCAGCAGGTTGAGGCCAGCGTCATCGCCGGCCGGGGCCAACGGTGGGAGCGGCGTGGCCGGTGTCGGCGGACGAGTTCCCGCCACGATCCGAGGTTGGGCGTCGATCCCGACGGTGGTGCCGACCATGGCGTTGGTGCCGCTGACCCGGCCTAGTCGGACGCCCTTGGGGTCGAGCAGCAGCCAAACGCTGTCGGCGAGGCGAATCGGTTGGAGGATCTCCCGCCATACTTTGTCGAATTCGCGTCGGACGTCGATCGACGCGAGGCGGACCGCGATCCTGGGCAACTGCTGCCTGATCGCTCCGCGAGCGGCACCCAACACCTTCGAGGTCACGTCGAGCTTGAGGAAGGAGACCTCGCACTGGTCCCGCTCGGTTTTCGTCAACGGCCCGAGGAACCGAAGCACCGGCCGAGCCGATAGGTTCCAGGCGCTGTCGAGGGCGGGACGGATCGCGACGACGATCCGCGCTCGAGGCATCTGGCCCTTGGTGCCACACGAGCCACCGACTTCCGGGCCGATCGGTGGGTCGTACCAGCCTCGGCCTCGATAGTGGATCGTCGAACCGATCAAGAAGGTGTCGGCCCGCACCGTCACGGCAAAGGGCTCCCGGGTGAGCTCATAGGCGAAGTGGCCCCGTTTGTTGCCAGGTACCGGCATGCGCCGGTCGATGTCGCCGAAACGGGCCGGGAGTGCCGATTCCATCAGGGCGACGGCGGCGGAGAGGTCGAGCAACATCGGGACGTTGACCACGGTACGCGGCAGCGCTGGCGGCGGGCCCTCGTCGGCGTCGAAGAGGCGCTCGGGCGGCGGCGCTAGGACCCGGTCGCCGGTCTCGCACCCAGCGAGGATCGAGCCGAGTCCGAGAGCCAGCACCGCCGAGAACCGTCGCATCGGGAGATCGTAGCTTCGGCCCAGGACACTGTCGATAGGGCCTTGCTCAGCCACCTTTCACCAGGCACAATTGGGAGCCGGACTCACCTCTTCCGCCCGGGAACGCCCATGCTTCGTTTCGCCGTGTTCGCCACTCTCGCCGTCGCGGCCGGCTGCGCGCCCCGCGACACCGCTGACCTGGTGCTCAAGAACGCCACCGTGTACACCGGGGAAGATGGTCGACCCCGCGCCGAAGCCGTGGCGGTCAAGGGCGACCGGATCGTCTTCGTCGGGTCGAGCGCCGACGCGGCGCGTTTCGAGGGAGCGGCAACCCGAGTCGAGGACTTGGCCGGCGCCGTGGTGTTTCCGGGTTTCGCGGACGCCCACTACCACCTGAGCGGCGTCGGGGAGCGGGAGATGACCCTCAACCTGGAGGGGACATCGACCAAGGAGGCCTTCCTCGCCAAGGTCAAGGAACGAGTGGACCAGACCCCTGCCGGCGCCTGGGTCGTGGGCCGGGGCTGGATCGAGACGTTCTGGACGCCGCCGGTGTTCCCGACCCGACAGGATCTCGACGCGATCGCGCCCGACCACCCGGTGATGCTGACCCGGGCCGACGGGCATGCGTCGATCGTCAACACCCGGGCGCTCGAGATTGCCGGTGTCACCAAGGCAACGCCGGCGCCCGATGGCGGCGCGCTCAACAAGACCCCGGCAGGGGAGTTGACCGGGATGTTGATCGACCGCGCCCAAGGCTTGGTGGGGCGGCACCTGCCGGCCGAGACCCCGGAACAGCTCGATTCGATGATCGTGATCGGGGCGCGGCGCAGCGCCGAGCTCGGATGGACCCAGGTTCACGACGCCGGAGGTTCCTGGGCCGAGATCGGCAGAATGCGGCGGCTCTACCAGGCCGGCCAGGTCAAACTCCGGATCTACAAGGCGGTCGGGGGGCCCAGCCCCGACGCGGACTCGCTCCTGGCGATGGGTCGGAGCATCGGCGAATTCGGCGGCCGGCTGACCATTCGAGCCATCAAGACCTGGATCGACGGGGCGTTAGGCTCTCGCGGTGCCTTCCTGCTCGCCCCCTACGCCGACGAGCCCGGCAGTCGTGGCCTGATCACCGTGGACACCACCCGGTTCCGGGCGATGCTGGTCAAGGCCCTCGAGCGGGGCATCCAGGTGGAAACCCACGCCATCGGCGACGGCGGCAACCGGCTGGTGCTGGACATGTATCAATGGGCGTTCGAGGCGGTGCCCCGCGGCGAGAAACGGGCGGACCCCAAGGATCCCCGGTGGCGAATCGAGCACGCCCAGATCGTGGACCCCGGCGACATCCCCCGATTCAAATCGTTGGGCGTCGTTCCCTCGATGCAGCCCTCCCATGCCATCGGCGATCTCTACTTCGCGCCGAGCCGTCTCGGGGGAGGTCGGCTGGTCGGGGCGTACGCCTGGAAAGCCTTCCTCGATCTCGGACTCCCGCTGGCCGGGGGGTCGGACGCGCCGGTCGAACGGGGCGAGCCGATGATCGAATTCTACGCCGCGGTCGCCCGGCGAGACATCCGGGGTAACGCGGGCCCGGATTCCCTCTGGCACCCCGAGCAGAAGCTGAGCCGCGAACAGGCGCTCAAGCTCTTCACCGGGTATCCCGCGTACGCCGCCTTCGAAGACGATCGCCGGGGGACCATCGCGGTCGGCAAATGGGCCGATTTCACCATCCTCGATCGCGATATCATGACCGTTCCGGAGGCGGACATTCTGGGCGCCAAGACCCTCCTCACGGTGATCGGCGGCGAGATCGTCCACCGGGCCCAGCGTTGAGGTGAGCGAACCGCTCTGGCGGTGGAGCGCCACCGCGCTCGCCTCGGCAATTCGCCAGCGACAGATTTCGGCGCGGGAGGCGCTCCAGGCGGCCTACGATCGCCTCGACCAGGTCAACCCGGCCGTCAACGCCGTCGTGGTGGCCCGGCGGGAAGCGGCCTACCAACAAGCGGACGAGGCCGATCACGCGGTGCGGGATGGTGCCGCCCTCGGACCGCTCCACGGGGTGCCCGTCACCATCAAGGACAACGTCGACCAAGCCGGAATCGCCACGGTCAACGGGGTCATCGCCAACCGGAACCTGATCGCCGCCAGCGACAGCCCGCCGGTGGCCTCCTGGCGCCGGGCCGGAGCCGTGATCCTGGGCCGCACCAACACCCCCGCTTTCTCGCTTCGATGGGATACCGAGAACGACGTCTGGGGCCGAACCGCGAACCCCTGGGACCCCACGGTGACGCCGGGTGGCTCCTCGGGCGGGGCCGCGGCCGCGCTGGCGGTGGGAATCGGCGCCCTGGCGCACGGCAACGACCTCGGCGGGTCGGTCCGGTATCCGGCCTACTGCTGCGGGGTGGCCGGGATCCGGCCGACGTTAGGCAGGGTCGCGGCCTACAACGGCACCCTCTCCGGCGAGCGACCGATCACCGGGCAACTGATGTCGGTCCAGGGCGTCTTGGCCCGCACCGTCGGCGATGTCCGGCTGGGATTCCAGGCGATGGCGGCCCGCGACCCGCGCGACCCGTGGTGGGTGCCCGCCCCGCTGGAGGGCCCCCCGCTCGAGCGCCGAGTGGCCCTGGTACCGAACCCCGCCGGGATGGACGTGCACCCGGATGTCGCGGCGGCGGTTCGGGCCGCCGGCGAAGCGCTGGCGGCGGCCGGTTACCCGGTCGAGGAGACCGACCCGCCGGATCTGGAACGGGTGTTCTGGGTCTGGGCCACCACCCTGACCACCGATCTGCGGGCCACGATGCTCGGCACCATCATGAGTCAGGGCGATGACCACGCCAGGCGAGCGATGGCCTTGTGGCTGGAGTTGTTTCCGCCGATCGGTCTGGAGAGTTACATCAACCTGGTCGCCGAGCGCGCCAAACACCTTCGAGCCTGGACCCTGTTCCTCGAGCGGTACCCGCTGATCGTGGGACCGACGTCGGGCCGGCCGCCGCTTCCGATCGGATTCGACTGCCACTCTGCCGCGGCCACCGCCGATCTGATGCGGGCCCAGACCCTGCTGGCCTCGGTGAATTGCCTCGGGCTTCCGGCGGTCGCGGTGCCGATCGGCCGACACGGCGGCTTGCCGCTTGGCGTTCAAGTCATCGCGGGCCGGTATCGGGAGGACCTTGCCCTGGCGGCGGCGGAGGTCATCGAGGCGGCCGACCCCGTGGCGACGCCCGTCGACCCGCGCCGGGCGCCGGCCTAGGTCTCTTCCTCGATGGCGTCCGGGTCGGACATCTTGAGGCTGAACCCCTCGGCGATCTCCGGATCGCCAGGGTCGCCGAGCACCCGCTTGGCGGAGTATTCACCCACCATCGGGCCGAATTTGAAGCCTTCGGCCGACCCGCCACCCACCAGCCAGACGTTGTCGGAGTCGGGATGCTGGTCGATGATGAAGTTCCGGCTCGCCGAGAACTCGTAATGGCAGGCCCGGGTCTCGAGGAGGGGGGCCTTCTCGAGCAGCGGGAATCGATTCTCGAGCAGCTTCCGGGCGGGTTTGTCGTGCTTGCGCTCGAAGGCCCGGTTGCTCCAATCGGGGTCGTAGCTTCGCTCGCCCTGCCACCGCACCCTGAACCCGCGATTGTCGGGCCCGAGCGCGGGCCACCCGGTCACCCCGGGGAAATTCCAGCTTGGCAGATTCGGAAAGCTGAACCGGTCGTCGCCAGGCGGGGTGCCGAAGTAGTGAACGTGGCCGAGCGGCGTGGTGATCCGTCTGGCCATCAAGTCGGGAAAGAACTTGGGGAACCAGGGCCCCAGCGCGAAGACGAAGACGCCGGCCTTGGCGATCGCGAAGGGCCCGGCGAGCTGAACGGATTCGAGCCGCTTGCCTTGACGATCGCCTAACGTTGCGTGGCCGATGGTGAGGGCGCCACCGAGGCGCAGCAACGCGTCGCCGAGAATCTGACAGGCCCGCCGAGCCCGCACCACCCCGGCATCCGGCTCGTAGAGCACCGTGTCGATCCGATCGAGCCGAATGACCGGATAGGCCTTGGCGACGTCCTCGACGCTCGGGGTCTCGTGAGGGACGCCGAGCTTCTTCCACCACTCGACGGTCTTGTCGGTGAACGCCTCCGGCTTCTCGCGGAAGATCAGGTCGCCGGTCCGGTAGAAGAGCTTGGAGCCCATCTGGCGTCCCCACTCGTCGTCGAACGCCTGCCACCGCTTCATCGCCTCGCGGGCCCAGGTGATCCACAACTCGGCGTAACCGGAGGTGCCGTAGGAGCTGCGGATTCCCCGGGTCTCGTCGCCGGAGGTGGAGCGGGAGTTCCCCGGTCCCCAGGCGTCCACCAGGGTCACCCGCGCTCCCATCTTCCGGAGGTGGTAGGCCGTCCAGCCGCCGAATACCCCGGCGCCGATGACGACGACCTCGGGCGATGACTGAGTCGAGCGGACCGGGCGCCGCTCGGCCTGAAGGGCGGATGCTCCGGCCGCCGCCGCGGCGGCCTGCGCCGACGCGACCCGAAGGAACTCCCGCCGATCGAGGCTCACGGATTGGGCGCCTTGGGCGGGATCGAGATCGTGATCAGCTTGAGTTCCTCGTCCGAGTTGGGCAACGGTTTCTCGCCCGACGGGAGCCCATTGAGCTTGAGCAGATAGGCCATGATGTCGGCATACTCCTCCCGCGAGAGTTTGCCGGGTTCATCGTTAGGCATCGTGCTCCGCACCAGGTCGTAGAAGTCGAAGACCGTTCGCCCGTTCCACACCCGCCGGAAGGCGAGCCCGGTGTATCCGACCGGGGCGTGGCACGCGGTGCAGTTCTTCCGGTACACCTTGGCGCCGTTCTCGGCTTGTTCCGCGGTGTACACCCCGGCCACCGTGGTCCGGCCCGGCGGAGTGGAATCGGTGACGTCTTGTGCCAGTACCGGGCTCGTGGCGAGCCCGGTTACGACGACGAGGGCGATGAATCGCATTCCGACGGTTCGAACACTCGGATCGAGGGAGCGGGAAAGAGACGCCCCGCCCCCCCGTTCGTCAAGCGCACCCGGGTCAGGGCCTCCACGACGGGATTCTGCCGGGGGTCCAAGGCACCCCGGCCGCCTCGGCCTGCTCCTCGAGCTGTCGCAACTGGTCGGCGGCAGCGCGCAGTTGGGGCAGGAACGCCGCCAGCTGGTCCGAGGCGATGGCGTAAGAACGTCGGTGGGTTGCGGTTGGGCCGGTGCTGGTCGCCCAGGCCGAGCGGACGATCCGCTGGACCCGTCCGCCGATCGTGACCACAGTGGCCTCGTTGCGAGAGGCAATGGTCTGGTCGCCGGACAAGGCTACCCGCAGCTGACGGAGCGAGGCGCGGAGCGCCTGCCCGGCCTCGCGGAGCGCCGGTGGGACTCCGGCCGCCCGTTCGATGGCGCTGGCGAGTACTCGGAGGCGTTGCTCCTGCTCGCCGAGCGCCTGCTCGGCGCCGAGCGCGGCTCGTTGGAGGCGGGCGAGGTCACGGTTGAAGCCGGCGGCTCGAGCGACTGCCTCGGCCGAAAGCGCCGCCTGGTGCAGGGGGCGGGTGGTGAACGACTGCTCGCCGACGACGGTATCCCGGCCATCCACCCGCAGCGCCAGCTGGGCCCGATAGCGGCCAGGAGGGACCAGCGGGCCCACTGGCAGGGGCGCGAAGAGACTCGCCTGCCGCTCCACACCGGTCACCGGGTCGGCAGGGGGATGGCGCAGATCCCAGGTGATTCTATTGAACCCGGCTTTGACGGGCCCGGTGATCCGCCGAACCACCGTGCCGGCCTCGTCTCGGATGGTGACCACGGCCGCCGGCGGATCCTCCCAGTCCTCCCGCCGGAGCTCGTCCCAGGACGGAATGGCGACATCGTCGTCCTTCTTGGCCGCCGCCTTCTCCGCCTCTTGCCTTCTGGCCCGTCTGGTCTTGAGCTCCGAGCGGAGGTAGTAGGTGATGGCGGCACCCATCGCGGGGTTCGGAGCGGTGTACAGCTCGTCGCCGAGGAAACCCTTGGCGCCCCCTCCCAGCGGCTCGGCGGCGACGAATGCCGCGGCCTCCCTGATCGGCAGAAGCGTCGACTCGGTCGCGGCGAGACGAGCCAGTTGTCGCAACGGCGTCAGGTCGTGAAGGATGTAGAAGCCGCGACCGAAAGTGGCCACCACCAGATCGTTGTCGCGCCGCTGGATGGCGAGGTCGCGAATCTGGATGGTCGGCAGCCCGCCCTTGAGCTGGGTCCACCGGCCGCCGCCGTCGACGGTCACGAACAGCCCGAACTCGGTGCCGACGAAGAGGAGGTTCGGGTCGACGTGGTCTTCGACCAGGCTCCAAATCGAGCCCCGCTCGGGCAAGTTGCTCGCGATCGACCTCCAGGTCCGGCCCAGGTCGGTCGACTTCATCAGATAGGGCCGGTAGTCACCGGCTTTGTGGTGGTTGAACGCGGCGTAGATGGTGTTGACGTCATGGCGGGAGGTCTCGAGGTCGGATACGAACGTGGTGTCCGGGACGCCGGGCATCGTCCCGACGCGCCGCCAGCTGCTCCCGCCGTCTTCGGTGACATGGACCAGGCCGTCATCGCTCCCAGCGACGAGGAGGCCAGCCTTGAGAGGCGACTCGCTCAGGGCGACGACCGTGCCGTACATCGAGGTCGAGGTGTTCTTGGCGATGGCATCGATGCTCCAGACCCGGCCCATCATCTCCAGTCGGTTGCGATCGATCTGCCGGGTGAGGTCACCGCTGATCGGCCGCCAGGTGTCGCCCCGATCGTCGCTTCGGAAGACCCGCTGAGCGGCGAAGTAGAGCCTGGTGTTGGCGTGGGGACTGATCAGAAGCGGCGAATCCCAATGCCACTTGAGCGGCGGGTCGGTGGCCTCCGGTTGCGGCTGGATCTCGACCCGTTCCCCGGTCCGCTTGTCGAACCGAACCAGCTCCCCATGCTGCCACTGGCCATAGATGATGTTAGGGTCGGTCGGATCGATTCGGGGCTGGAACCCGTCGCCTCCGACGACCACGAACCAATCGAAGTTGGTCGCGCCGTGCTCGTTGATGGTCTGCGACGGCCCGCACCAGGTGTTGTTGTCCTGGGTCCCGCCACAGACGTTGTAGAACGGGGTCGCGTTGTCGACCTCGAGTTTGTAGAACTGGGTGATCGGGAGGTTGGCCCGAAACATCCACTGCGCCCCCCGGTCGAACGATTCGTACAACCCGCCGTCGTTCCCCAGCAAGAGGTGGCGCGGGTCGGCCGGATCGATCCAGAGAGCGTGGTGGTCGACGTGGACCGCGTTGGCCTGAACCTGCCGGACCGTCCGACCGCCGTCCTCGCTCACCTGGAAAAAAGTGTCCATCAGGTAGATTCGGTCTTCGTCGGTCGGGTCGACGTAGGCCTTCTGATAGTACATCGGCGAGGTCGGCTGCCAGGCGCTTTGGCGTTGCCAATTCTGACCCCCGTCGTCGCTCCGATAGAGGCCACCGGCTCGGTTCTGCGCCTCGACGATGGCGTAAAGCACGTTGGGGTTCGAGGGCGCGATCGCCAGGCCGATCTTGCCGAGTTCCTCGGCGGGAAGCCCCTTGGTGATCTTGACCCAGCTCGAGCCCCCGTCGGTCGATTTGTAGAGCGACGACCCCGGCCCCCCATTGATGAACCCCCATTGTCGCCGAGCCCGTTGGTGAGTGGAGGCGTAGAGGACGTCGGGTCGTTTGGGGTCGATGATCAACGACTGGGCGCCGGTCCACTCGTTGTCCGGCTTGAGCACCTGAGTCCACGTCTTGCCGCCGTCGGTCGTCTTGTAGACCCCGCGGTCGCCGCCGGCCGACCACAACGGTCCCGTCGCCGCGACGTAGACCACCTTGCCGTCGCGGGGGTCGACCGCGATGGCTCCGATGTGGTTCGAGTTCTTGAGCCCCACGTTGGTCCACGATCGTCCGCCGTCGGTCGACCGGTAGACCCCGTCGCCGTATCCCACGCTGCGCTGGCTGTTGTTTTCCCCGGTGCCGACCCAGACCGTGAGCGGGTCGGAAGGGTCGAGGGCCAGGAACCCGATCGAGTACGACCCCTGACCGTCGAAGATCGGCGTCCAGGCGGTTCCCGCGTTGGTGGTCTTCCAGACGTTGCCGGAATGAACCGCCAGGTACCAGGTCCTCGGGTCGCGAGGATCGACGACGACCTCGCCAATCCGGCCGCCCGTCACCGCCGGCCCGATACTCCGAAACCGGAGGCCGCTCAGGGTCTCGGCGGTGACGTGGTTGGTGGTATCGGCGGCGGGGGTGGAACGGGGACGCGGCTGGGCGGATAGGGACGAGGCCAGCAGGGCCGAGCAGAGCAGCAGGCGCATGGTCGAATCGATGAGGCAGGGGATCCCGGATTATCCGCCGCCCGAGTGGTTAGGACAAGGGGAGCCTTGCCGGCGGCTCGGTCCGGAGCCATCATCCGCTCCACCGCAACGAGGAATCGGGATGACCCCGCCGCAGAGCTACGCCAACCACAAGAAATACGTGTTCATGTACCACCGGGTGGCATTCGCCTTGATCTTGGTGCTATTGATCTGGGCGATCCGCCTGCTGATCAAAGAACCGTCGCTGGACAGTGTCATCGCCCTGATCACGGTAGTGGTGCTGGGCTTCTTGTTCTGGTACGCCCGGATCTTCCCCCTCGGCGTCCAGAACCGAGTGATTCGGTTGGAGGAGGAACTCCGCTACGGCCGAATCCTGCCGGATGATCTTCGGGCCCGAGCGGGTGAGTTGTCGCTGGGCCAGGTCATCGCCCTCCGGTTCGCGTCGGACGAGGAGTTGCCCGGTTTGATGCGGCAAGTGCTCGGTGGTCAGCTGACCACTCAAGACGCCATCAAACGGGCCATCAAGGTCTGGCGGCCGGACCACTATCGGATCTGACGCCCCTCGACCTCGCCGGACACCGGCGCCATGTTTACCGGATGACCCCGCCACCGGACTCGGAGTATCCGCCGCTTTCGGAAGCGGATCTCGAGGTCCACCCGGTGGAGCGGTCGGAGACCATTCCGTCGGCATGGTACACCGATCCCGGCTTCCACGCGCTCGATCGCGACGCGGTGTTCGCCGGCACTTGGCAGGGAGTCGGCCATGGTCAAATGGTCGACCGGCCCGGGGCCTACTTCCTCGCTTCGATCGCCGACAACCCGATCATCGTGCTGGCCGATGGGGCGGGTCAGCCCCGGGCGTTCTACAACGTCTGCCGTCACCGGGGCGGACCGCTCGCCACCGAGCCCGCTGGCTGCGTCAAAGCCCTCAGCTGCAAATACCACGGCTGGACTTATTGGCTCGATGGCACCCTTCGAGGCGTCCCCCGGTTCGATCGGACCGAGCTGTTCGACAAGGGCGACTACGGGCTGGTGCCGCTGGCCGTGCGTCAGTGGCGAGGGTTTCTGTTCGCCCACCTCGGTGACCCGCTGGCGACGCCGCTCGAGGAGTTGCTCGGGGGGATCAGCGATCGGATCGGTCCGATCCCGATCGAGGAGATGCGGTTGGTGCATCGGGTCGACTACCAGGTCGGCGCCAACTGGAAGGTGTACGTCGACAACTTCCTCGAGGGGTACCACATCCCCCACGTCCACCCCGAGCTCAACAGGGCGCTGGATTACTCGAGCTACCGGACCGAGCTGGCCGCGTGGCACTCGCTTCAGTACAGCCCGCTCAAGGCCGACAACGTCTACACCGGGGGCGGCGGCGAAGCGTATTACTACTGGATCTACCCCAACCTGATGTTGAACTTTCTCCCCCATCGGATCCAGGCCAATCTGGTCGTTCCCGAGGGTCCCGGTCGTTGCCGAGTCATCTTCTGGTACTATTACCTCGATCCGGCGGCGCCCGGTCGAGACCGCCAGATCGCCGATGACCTCGCCTACAGCGACCTGGTCCAGGCCGAGGACCGAGACATCTGCGAGAGGGTCCAGATCGGGTTGGGCTCCCGGGCCTACGATCGGGGGCGCTTCTCGGTGGACATGGAGAGCGGGGTTCACCATTTTCAGCAGCTCCTCAAGGCGTCCTACCGTCGCTGGCAGCATCGGCGTTCTCTCGACCAAAGGTCCGCGTGACCGGCTCCGGTTCGACAGCGCCCGCGACCGAGCTTCGTGCCGAGCTCCGGTTGCTCGATGCCACGATGATCAATGTCGGGACCATGATCGCCTCGGCGGTGTATCTGGTTCCCGCCGCCATCGCGGCTCACTTCAGCGGGGTCTTTCCGACCCTGATGGTCTGGGTGGTGGGCGGGGTGGTCTCGCTGTTCGGGGCGCTCTGCGTCGCCGAGCTGGGCGCCGCCCTGCCTGGCGCCGGCGGTCAGTTCGTCTATCTGAAGCGGGCCTTCGGTCCGGTATGGGGTTATCTCTACGGTTGGGGGGCGGCGGTGATCATCAACCCCGCCTCGATCGCGGCCATCGCGGTCGGGTTCGCCACCTACCTCGACTACTTCGCCGCGGGCTCGGGCATGCCGTTAGGTGACATCGGTGTCAAGGTAATGGCCGTCCTCTCGATCGCCGGGCTGACGGCGCTCAACTACTTCGGGCTCAAGCTGGGCGTGGTGACCCAGAACGTGGTGACCATCGTCAAGATCGCGGCCTTGTTCCTCCTGGTCGCGCTGTGTTTCCTCCTCCCGGGTGGCAGCCCCGACAACCTGACGCCGTTCTGGCCGACCGAGTCGCCGGGGGCGCTGCTGGCGCCGTTCGGGACGGCGATGGTGGCCGTCCTCTACGCCTACGATGGCTGGATCGAGATCACCTACGTGGGCAGCGAGCTCGAGAACCCGGGACGCGACATGCCACTGTCGATCCTCCTGTCCACCGCGATCGTCACGGTGGTCTACCTCGGCGCCGCGGCCGCCTTCAGCTACGTCCTCGGCCATCGCGGCGTGGCCGGATCGGAACGGGTCGCGGCGGATGCCGCCACGGTGGTCATCGGTGGCGTCGGCGCGGCGTTGGTCGCGGCTTCCATCCTGATCTCGACCCTGGGCTCCAACAACGGGATCGTCTTCACCTCCGCGCGGATCCCCTACGCCATGGCCAAGGACGGCGAGTTCTTCGCCTGGGCCGGGCAAGTCCACCCCAAGTTCGCCGTACCCACCACGGCGCTGGTCGTTCAAGGAATCTGGAGCGGGCTGCTCACGCTCACCGGCACCTACAACCAGCTCCTCACCTATGTCGTCTTCGTCGGGTTCCTGTTCTATGCCCTGTCCGCCCTCGCGGTGATCGTCCTCCGTCGCCGCGAGCCCGGTCTCGAGAGACCCTACCGAGCCTGGGGATACCCGGTGACCCCGCTCGTCTTCATCGCGTTCTCCGGCTACCTGATCTGGAACACCATCGTCGAACAACCGCAGGAGTCGGCGATCGGAACCGGGCTCCTCGTTCTTGGCCTGGTCTTCTATTATGGCCTGGGGTGGCACCGGGCGCCGCCGACCGCGACCACCCGGCCCACGGCATGAGCGGCGAACCGGCGATCGAACTCCATCGGCTGACCCGCTCGTTCGCCGACGGTCGCGGCATCTTCGAGATCGACCTCGCCGTCCGAGCCGGTGAAGTGCTCGCGCTGCTCGGCGACAACGGTGCCGGCAAGACGACCCTGATTCGAACGGTGACCGGGAGGCTCCGGCCCGATTCCGGCCGGGTCGTGATCAACGGCCGCGATCCCATGGTCGACGCTGCCGCCAGGCGGAAGCTCGGCGTGGTGCCCCAGCGCATAGCGCTCTATCCGGATCTGACCATCCGCGAGAACCTCGAGGTGTTCGGGCGCCTGGCCGGGCTCGACGCCCACGCAGCGCGTGGCAGGGCCGCTGCCGCGCTCGAGTGGATCGAACTCTCGACCCGAGCCGGGTCCGTGGTCGGCCAGCTCTCTGGTGGGCAGCAACGTCGGGTGAACCTCGCCGCGGGCGTCCTCCACGATCCGACAGTTCTGTTGCTCGACGAACCGACCGCCGGCATCGACGCGGAGGCTCGGGAACGGCTCCACGACCTTCTCGGGAAGCTGAAAAGCCGTGGGCAGGCCGTCCTGCTTTCGACCCACGACTTCTCCGAGGCGAAGGCCCTGGCGGATCGCGTGGCGGTCCTGGCAAACGGGCGCGTCCGGGTCGAAGGCGGACCCGAGGATCTCGTCTTCCGGTTCTTTGGTGGTCATCAGGAGGTCGACCTCACCTTGGCGGCGCCAGCTGGTGCCGAGGCGAGCACCCGGCTCGCTGAGGTCGGCCTTTGGCCGGGTCGGGACCCCACCCGATGGTTCGGACCGATTCCCGGAGGCCTGCCGGCGCTGCCGAGGTTCGTCGCTGCCTTGGCCGCCGTCGGGATCGTGCCAGTCCAAGCCGGAGTCAGAACGCCCGACCTCGGGAGCGTGATCCGGCGAACGAGCGGCTCGGAACCCTCGGTGTCATGACCACGATATTCCGGGCAATGGCGCTCGGGTTTCTCCGCGACCGGGGCGCCTTGGTCATGAGCATCGTGCTGCCAGTCCTCGTGTTCGTGGTGTTCGCGGCGATCTTCTCCGGGGCATCGGGGGAATCCGCTCGGATCCGGGTGGCCATCGTCGATGCCCGTCAATCGGCCGAGTCACGCCGGATGGTGGACGCGCTGCGCCGCGATCCGAGGCTCGAAGTCGCCGCGGTGTCCGCCGCGGCCGACGCCCGGCGACGGGTCGTTGCCGGGTCGCTCGATGCGGCGCTCATCGTGCGAACCGAGGGTCGCGATTTCTCGGACCTGGCTGGAGAGGGCGCCCCGGCTCTTCTCATCTACTTCGATCCGGTGCGCCGCGCCGCGGCCCAGATTCTCGCCGGGGTGGTCCAGAGCACCTACTTCGGGTCACTTCCCGACGTGGCCCTGCGAGGTTTGGTCCAGATGCTGGGCCAAGGGTTCGTCGAGTTCACGCCCGCGCAGCGCGACACCCTCGACCAGCGGCTCGCGGATCTCGCCGGCGAGATGATCGCCGACCAGCGCGATGGTCGGACCCCTGACGGCAGCCTGCTCGACGGCCTGGTCGGCCTCGAGTCCACCGGGCAGGCCGGACAAGCCCGCAATCACGTGGCGTATTACGCCGGCGCCATCGCGATGCTGTTTCTGCTCTTCTCCGCCATTCACGGCGCGGTGACCCTAGCGGAAGAACGCGAATCGGGTGTCCTCGACCGCGTTCTCGCGGGCCCTCACGGTGCCACCAACCTGGTCGGCGGCAAGTTCTTGTTTCTGGTAACTCAGGGGACCCTGCAGATCGGGCTCATTCTGTTCGTGGCCTGGGTCTGGTACCGAGTGCCGGTCCCGGCACACCTGGCTGGCGTGATCCTGGTGGCCGTTGCCGCCGCCGCCGCGGCCGGTGGGATGGCCCTCGCGCTAGCCGCCGCCACCCGCACCAAACGCCAGGCGCAAACCATCGCCAACGTCGCCATCCTCCTGATGTCGGCGTTAGGGGGAAGCATGGTTCCCCGGTTCTTGATGCCGCCGCTGCTGCAACAACTCGGATGGCTCACGCCCACCACCTGGGCGGTGGAAGGCTTCAGCGCGCTGTTGTGGCGGGGGGAGCCAATCGGCGCCGTCGCCGCCCCGGTGGCATTACTCCTCACTGCCGGCGGAGCCGGCCTCCTCGCGGCCTGGTCCCTCGCCCGCCGCTGGGATCGTCGCTAAACTTCCCCAGTGACTTTCGCGCTGATCCTGGTCGGGACCGTCGTGGGCATGGAGCTGGTCGCGAACCTGATGCACCGGTTCGTGATGCACGGCCCTCTCTGGGTGCTCCACAAATCGCACCACGCCAACGACCACGCCCGGTTCGAGCTCAACGACCTGTTTGGGGTCTTCTTCGCCATTCCGTCGATCGTGTTCATCTACTTCGGGACCCAGGGGAGCCCGGTGCTCCTGGCGGTTGGAATCGGGATGGCCGTCTATGGCGCCGTCTACTGGGGCTTTCACGACGTCCTGGTGCACCGCCGGATTCCGCACGGCTGGATCCCGAAGTCCGGGTACCTCCGGCGGATCGTGCAGGCCCATCACATTCACCATCGAAGCCGGACCAAGGACGGGGCCGTCTCGTTCGGCTTCCTCTACGCCCCCGATCCCGACCGCCTCAAGCGAGAGCTTCGCGACGAGTAGCGAGCCGGCCGACGACGGTCTGTCGCAAGGCTCGTCCCACCAGCAGGTATTTCCTCCCATCCGTGACGTAGGCGCGGCTATCCCAGGCGGCGGCGCCGCGACGGCGGATGACGGTGCCGATCTCGGAATAGATCGCCCGGGCCGCGGCGATCGACCAGGCCGACCGAAACGGCAAATGCCCGATCCCGGCGTCCGCCCGCCGATACCGTTCCTCTGCCGCATCGAGCAGGCCGGCCACGACCGCCGCGACTGCGGGTCGATGGCGGCGCTCGGCGATCTCCGCCGGGGGTACCCCCGCCCGTTCGAGCCAGTCGAGCGGGAGATAGACGCGGCCGACGCTGGCATCGTCCATCACATCGCGAGCGATGTTGGTCAGTTGCATCGCGATCCCGAGATCCTCGGCTCGCTTCAACGTCTCGGCGTCGCGGACGCCCATGATGTGGGCCATCATCACCCCAACGACCCCGGCCACGTGATAGCAGTACTCCCCCAGCGCCTCGAGGGTCCGGTAGCGACGGCCGGTCACGTCCATCGCCATGCCGTCGAGCAGCTCGAAGGGATGGTGCCGCGGAATCCCATGGGTCGCGACGATTCGGGCGATCCCCCGGAAGACCGGCTCGTCGCCATCGAAGGTCCCCGCGATGGCAGACTCGGTTTGCCGCCGGAGCAGTGCCAGCGCCGCGGCCTGGGTCGCCCGATCGGGGGCCGGGCCGGTCCCCATCCCATGGCCAAGGGTCTGCTGGTCGATCACATCATCGCAGTAGCGACACCAGGCATAGAGCTGGTAAGCCCCGGCCCGAACACTCGGCTCGAGCAACGCCGCGGCCCGGGTGAAGCTCCGAGAGCCCCGTTCGATGACCCGGCGACAATGGTCGACTATCGGGTCGCGGCTCATCGAGCCCGGGCGGCGAGAATCACGCTGGCGGTTGCCTTGGCCGAGTTGATCACTCCCGGAAGACCAGCCCCCGGGTGGGTGCCCGCGCCGACGAAATAGAGCCCGCCGATCTGTGGGTCCCTGTTGTGGACCCGAAAATAGGCGCTTTGGGTCAGGATCGGCTCCAGGGAGAATGCCGACCCCCAATGGGCGTTCAGCTCGGTGGCGAAATCCCTGGGGGTGAAGGTCCGCAGCGTCACCAGGTGATGCCGCAGTCCTGGCAGGAGCTTGCGCTCCAGGTAGTCGAGGATCCGGTCGGCATAGCGGGGGCCGATGGCGGTCCAATCGAGCGGTGCCCGGCCGAGATGGGGGACCGGGGACAGCACATAGAAGGCATCGCAGCCGCTCGGCGCCAGCGAAGGGTCGGTCACGGTCGGTGCGTGGAGATAGAGCGAGAAGTCGTCGGCCAGCACACCGCGGTCGAAGATGTCCCCGAGCAGCTCTCGGTAGCGCGGTCCGAACAGCACGGTATGGTGGGCGACCCCGGGATACTTTCGGCCGAGCCCGAAGTAGGCCACGAAGAGCGACATGCTGTGTCGCCGCCGCCCGAGCCGCCCGGCCTGGTTCCGGCCGTGGGGGTGGTGCCCGAGCAGTTGTCCGTAGCTGTGCACCACGTCGGCGTTGCTCACCACGATCGACCCCGCCACCCGCTCCCCGGTGGCCGAGATGACCCCGTGGACGCGGCCACCATCCACCTCGATCCGGGCCACCTCGAACCCCAGCCGAACCGTCCCGCCGAGCGTCCGGAACAGGTCGACCAGCGCGGTGACCAGCGCCCCGGTCCCTCCCCTCGGATAGAAGACCCCGAACCGTCGCTCGAGGCAGTGGATCAGGGTGTAGATCGACGAGGCGGCGAACGGATTGCCACCGACCAGGAGCGAATGGAAGCTGAACGCCTGCCGGAGGTGGGGCTCGCGAAAGTGCTTCCGGACCACCCCGTAAACGGTGCGATAAGCCTCGAGCCGCACCAGCTCGGGCGCCACTCGGATCATGTCGGTGAAGTGGAGGAAGGGGACGTGGGCGAGCCTGGCGTAGCCGGCCTCGAACACCCGATCGGTGTATCGCAGAAAGCGGTCGTACCCGGCCACGTCGTCCGGCGCGATGGCGCGAATCTGCTCCCTGGTCACTTCGGGATTGCCGCCGTAGTCGAATCGGAAACCATCGTCCCACAGCAAACGGTAGAACGGGTCGACCGGGAGGAGTTCGATGGCGTCTTGGCGTGCTCGTCCCGCCAGGGAGAACAACTCGTCGATGCACTCTGGCGCCGTGATGACGGTGGGCCCGGCGTCGAAGGTGAACCCGGCGTCGCGATAGACGTAGGCTCTCCCGCCAGGCTGGTCGCGTCGCTCGACTAGCGTCGTGGCGATGCCGGCGGCCTGGAGCCGGATGGCGCAGGCGAGCCCGCCGAATCCGGAACCGATCACCACGGCGTGATCGGTCATCCTGGCTCCGGCCAGCAAGCCAGCGCCTTGCCGATCGGAACCGGCGGTCGGCCAACCACCACCCGGAGCCGATCCCACGGAGTCATCCGGTCGGCATAGAACCGCTCGATCAGCCCCACGGGCAGCCGGTAGAACCTCTCGAGCACCCGGTAGCGCTGCTCCGGCGGGGCGGCCTGAAACAGCATCCGATTGAGCCGCCGAAGGAAGCGGTGGCCGGAGGCTCGGGCTTGGCGCTCCCGGTCGACGAGTTCACGGATCGAGCCGGTGTCGATCGTGGCGAGCCGAGCGATCCGGTCGGCGATTCGAACCGCGTGGGGGAGGGAATAGCCGGTCGTCGGGTGGAACAACCCCGCCCGCCCGCCGACATTCGCGGCGCCGACGTCCGGTGGGATGGTCGCCCGGAAGGGGATCGGCAGGGCGCCCCGCTCCTCGCGTCCGAGCGAGGTGATCCGCCAGCCTTGCTCCCCGGCGTACCGCTCGATCTCCCGTCGCGACGCGTCGCCGTCGATCGAGCCGCTGTCGGCGTAGATCGTGTCCTCGATCAGGAGCTCGGTTTCGGTCCAGGGCAGGAGATAACAGAACCGGAATCCGCCCTGCTGTGGGACCGTGGCATCCATGATCACCGGGCGGTCGAGGCCATGGGGCGACTCGAGGGTGGCGTCGAAGCCGACGAACCGCTGGACCCCGCCGTCGAAGCGGCTCTCGAGGAGGCCTCGCCCATCGACGACCGCGGCCGCGGTCAGGCGCCGCCCGTCCGACAGTTCGACGTGGCTCGGACCGATCGCGGTGACCTCGCTCGACAACCAAACCCGGTCGCCGAGCGCCGCCGACAAACGGGCTCCGAATTGGCTGGAACGGATGGCGTGGTAGGGGCCGTCGAACCGCCGTCGCAAGCCCGGAAACCGGATGTCGTAACCGGGCCAGGTTCGGGACACCAACGGGGCGACCCAGTCGAATTGGCCGGGGTCGAGATCGGCCTCGTGAAACGACCAGGTATGATTGCCGCCTAACGAGTCGCCGCGCTCGATCACCAGCAACGAGACCGGCGGCTCACGCCGGAGCAGCCGCCAGGCGATCAGGCCATTGGCGAGGCCCCCACCCACCAACACCACGTCGACCCGCACCGGCTAGCGGCCCGATAAGGCGGCGTCGAGGATTTCCCGGGCCCGGCGGTAGTGGGCCTCGATCCGGGGCATCGGGAATCCGCTGTATTGGGCCCGAACGTTCCGCTCGGCGAATTCGAGGGTCCGGATCAGATCGGTGGCGGCGGCGCGCCGGGCCGACGGTTCGGTGCTGCCCCGTTCGCCGATCCAGATCGGCGCGGTATGACCGTAGCCGTAACTGTCCATGGCCGGCCACTGGGTCGTGGCGCCGCCGACCGCACGGGCGGCGATCCAACCCCCCACCGGAAGCGCGATGGTCCCGGTGAGGCTCGCCCGCCCTCCCGCGGCCACCCCGGGGCGACTCTCGACCACCGCACCGTTGACGACGATCTCGACTCGATCCACCGCGTTCGCCGAGGCGACCTCGAGCCGCCAGGCGACCCGCCGGGGACTCCGAGGCACGACATCGCCCGGCCCCGCCGATCCCACCACGAAGTCGAGCAGCGGACCGGTGGTGACGAAGCTCCGGCCCGCCTTGAGGGCATCGAGATACCCGCGATAGCCGAGCGCCGGATCGCTCTTGACGTAGACTCTGGTGGTCCCGACGGCCATGGTGCGGTAGAAGTTGTTCATCACGTCGGTGCCGGCGCTGGGCGCGATCGGCATCCCGAAGTTGAGGGCCCGATACCAGAGGTCGGCGGTGCCGCTCTCGTCGCTCCACAAACATGCCAATTCGATCACGTCGATGAGGCCCTGGACGGCGTCCGCGACGAATCCGTTGGGGATCGTCCCCAGGTTGCCGTCGGCGAACGGATTGGCTCGGCTCACCGGGTGGACGTACATGTTGACGCCGCCTTGGGCTCGGCCGAAGGCGAGGGCGTCACGGTTGGGTCGATCGTCGCGTCCGAACACCTCGTAGCCCGGGCCCCAGATCCAGGGCCAATGCAGCTCGGCGGAGCCGATCACCGCGACATGACCGAAGAAGTGGGCCCGGACCTCCTGCCCGAAGGCGAGGAACGGCGGCGCGGCCAGCGACTGCCACCGCCACAGCGGCTGATCCTCGAATCGGGTGTGAAGGTTCGCCAGCAGCGGCGTCAGGACGTCCATGGCCTCGCCGGCGGCCATTGGAAAGAGGTCGTCGGGGTCGAGGCGGTAGGGGCCGCCGTAGTTGAGGTGGAAGTGGTGCTCCCCGGCCATCCAGCCCTTGGCCCGGGCGTCCCAAACCGGCTCGAGGGTCGCGGTGACGACGTTAGGCGAGCCCGGGCGGGCCTCGACGGCGGCCGTCGCCACCGAGGTGGCCAGGCCCTGGACCGCGCGGACCGAGACCGTCCCCGCGGGCACCTCCAACTCGGTGATGCCGCCACTGTAGAAGAACACCGTGCCGGTCTGACCATCGAACCTCGGCTGTCCTTCGGCTGGCAACAGCGGATGGCCGTTGCCGTCGGTCACCGACAAACGGGCGGCGGCGGGCTTTCCGGCCAGCAGGGTCTGAATGGTGACCCGGGCGGTCGGGGCCTGGTAGTTCCACCCGCCGATCGCCACCGGGGTCGCGGGGCCACCGCGGGCCGGCGCCCGCCACAATCCCATCGTCTCGCGGCTGGTCGCCTCGGCGAAGAACAGCGACGAGCCGTCCGCCGACCACGCCGGCGTGAGCGGCAATCGAGCCCCTTCGGTCAGCAACACCGTCGGTCCCGGCTGCTCGACGCCCAACAGCCTCAGCTCCCAGCCACTGGCATCTCCGGCCGGCCAGTTGACCGCGAGCAGCCGACCGTCGGGCGACAACGACGGCCGGGCCATGGAGGCGATCGGGGCCGCCAGGAGGACGCGCTCCTCGCCGGTTTCGAGGTGGCGGATCCTGATCTCGTTCTGCCCCGCCGCCCGCTTGCCGAGATAGATCAGCCGCTTCCCATCGGGATGAACCTGCGGCTTGAGCTCGAGGCCGGCGTGTTCGGTGATCCGGGTCTTGGCGCCGGAGTTCAGATCCACCCTCCAGACATCGAGATCGCCGGCGGCCGCCGAGGAGTAGAACACGCTCCGGCCGTCGGGCGCGAAGGTCGGGTCGAGCTCGATTCCGGGGTCGCTCGCCACCACCCGCTCGGTGCCCCGGGCCAGGTTGCGAACGACGATGCTGGTTTCTCGCCCGTCGTCGCGGACGAACGCCAGCTCGGCGCCATCGGGGGACCAGGCGGGGCGGGAATCCATGCCCGCTCCGGCGGTGAGCCGGGTCGCTTGGCCCGACTCGAGCTCGAGGAGCCAGAGCCAGCCTCGGGAGGCGATCGCGATCCGGCGGCCGTCCGGCGACGGGGCAGGGTCGATCGGGCCGATCGTCACCAGGGGCAGCTCGTACCCCTCGAGATAGACGTGGTGGGTGAACCCGGCAACTTTGGGGTATCGGTTGGTCCACTGACCGTGGCCGTCGGTCGGGCCGCCCAGGGCGAGCACCGCCAACGTCATCGGCACGATCGGACGACGGACGGAAGGGGTCATGACTCAATAACCTCTTTTGGGATCTACTACCGTGGCAGGCGCCTGGCCCGCCTCGAGCGCCTCGAGGCAGCGGAGGAACCCCTCCGCCGTGCCGGCAATGGTACTGGGACCCGAGACGTGCGGCGAAATCGAGATCTTGGGGTGGCCCCACAGCGGCGACGCCGGGTCGAGCGGTTCGGTCGCGAAGACGTCGAGCGCCGCGCCCCGGAGCCAGCCCCGGTCGATCGCGTCGGGAATCGCGGACTCGTCCGCCAACGCCCCCCGGCCGACGTTCATCAAGTAGGCGCCGCCGCACCGAGCCATCCGATCCCGGCCGAGCCATCCGTGGGTGGCCGGCGTCAGAGGGGCGGCGAGAATCAGCCAGTCGGTGCCGCCGACTACCGCCTCAAACCGGTCGGTCGGATCGACTCGCCGGAACCCAGGCTGGCTCGATCCGCCCCGCGAGAGCCCGTCGACGCGGGCGCCCAGGCCGCCGAAGGCCCTCGCGATGCCTTGCCCGACCAAGCCGGTCCCCAGGATGAGCACCCGCTGGTCACGGAGCATGATCGGATCGGCGCCGCCATGGCCCCGCCACCGCCTGGCCCGCTGGTCCTCCGCCAGGGCGGCCAGATGCTGGTTCTCGGCGAGCGCCCGAGCGACGCACCACTCGCCGATCGCGGGCCCGAAATCTTCCGTGGTCTTGGTCAACACGATCGTCGCCGGGAATTCGGAGCCGAGTACCAGCCCGTCGACTCCCGCCCCGATGCTGTGGATCCAACGGACTCGGCCCCAGGTCCTGGTCGATGGCCGCCGAAACCCGACGAACCCGTCGGCCCAGGCGAGGTCGTCCTCGGTGACGTCCTTGAGCCGAACCAGCCGGAGCTCGAGGTCGGCCCGGGCGGCGGCGATGGCATCCTTGAGACCGGAGACGTGGTCGCCGACGATCAGGAATCGCCGATACGGTGATGATGGCATGAACCGACCAAGGTGATCGCCCGGAATGGACCGGTCAAGATGGCAATTTCGGCGGCTGGACGCCCGGGTCTCATCGGCGATACACTTGGGCGCCACTCTCACAGCCCGAGGACGGGACCCCTGAGCGCGCCTTCGCCCCAGTTCCGCCGCAACATCCCCGTCACCAGACGAGAGATCTTCGGCTGGGCGATGTTCGACTTCGCCAACTCCGCCCACACCACCGTCGTGATGACGGCCGTTTACAACGCGTTCTTCGTCGGGTACATCGTTCCCGGCGGGGCGGGCGGCCGGGGCGACTCGTTCTGGTCGATCGCCATCGTGCTCTCGATGCTGGTGACGATCGTGCTCTCGCCGATCGCCGGCGCCATCATCGACTTTAGCGGGAAGAAGAAGGCCTACCTGATCGCGAGCAGCGTGGTCTGCTCGGTGGCCACCGCTGCGCTCTTCTTCGTCGGACCGGGTCAGGTCTGGCTTGCCATCGCGCTGGTGGTCGTCAGCAGCGTGGCCTTCATGCAGAGCGAAGCGTTCTGCGCGAGCTTCCTGCCCGAACTCAGCACCCCGAGGACGATCGGGAGGATCTCCGGGTTGGGTTGGGGGATCGGCTACTTCGGCGGACTGTTGAGCGCGTTCATCGCGTTGAGCGTCATCATCAAGGCGGACCCCGCGACCGACCGAGCCGGGTACCTGGCCGACAATCAGTTGGCCATGGCGGCGACCGGGGCGTTCTTTCTGCTCGCGGCGCTGCCGACGTTTCTGTTGCTCAAGAACAGGGCGCTGCCGACTCCCGGGTTCGAGAAAGCTTCGGCCGGTACCCTGATCAGAGCCGGGATCAATCAGCTGCGCCGCGGTGTCGACACGGCCCGCCGCTACCCGATCTTGTTCCAGTTCCTGCTGTCGTTCATGGTCTACATGGCGGGCCTCGACGCGATCGTCAAGTTCTTCGGGATTTACGCCAAAGAAGAGATCCAGCTCACCACCACGGAGTTCCGTAACATCTTCCTGATCCTGCAGATCAGCGCGGCCGCGGGGGCGTTCGGGTTCGGTTGGCTCGAGGGGAAGATCGGTCCGAAGAAGACGGTGCTCTGGACCCTGGTGTGGTGGATCGTCGGGGTGCTCGGGATCCTCCTGCTCGAGCCGATCAGCGCGCTAGTGGGCATCGCCCCCAAGCCGCTGTTCTTCGGCCTCGGGCTGGTGGCCGGCGCGGGGATCGGCGCCACCCAGGCCTCCAGTCGGACCGTCGTCGGTCTGCTGGCCCCCGCCGAGAAGACCGCCGAGACGTTCGGGTTCTGGAGCATGTTCCAACGACTCGGCAGCATTCTCGGCGCGACCTTCGGGTTCGTCAACGTGCTGGCCGGCACCCGGCAGGCGGGGGTGGTGCTGGTATTGACGTTCTTCGTGGTCGGCGCGCTGATGCTGTCCCGGGTCGACCTCGACCGCGGTTTCCGCGCCGCCAGAGCCGGTCAATGAGCACCGCCGCCCGCCTGACGCGGTTCACTGGCCCACGCCGATCCGCCCTTCGACGCCTCGAAACACCGTGAGCGGCAGGACCCGCCGGCCGACCAGCTCGAACTCCGAACGGTACGGCCGGGCCGCCACGATCTTGCCGGCGTACTGCCGCCCGATCCCCGGTACCGCCGCCAACTCCGCGACGGTTGCCCGGTTGAGGTCGACCAGGCCCGCGCCGACCGGGCCGAACCCGACGGCGGCATCGCGAGCGGCTTCGCCAGAGACGAACAGCCGATGCTTGATGGCGAGGTACACCGGCATCGGGATGATCTGGCGGGTGACCAACTCGCTCCGATCGTGGAAGGGACGAGCCGCGACGACCTTCGCCGCGCACATCCGGCCGATCCCGGGGAACGCCAACAGCTCGACGACGCTCGCCCGGTTGAGGTCGATGATTTCCGGCGACGCCGATGCCTCGGCTGGACCGTTGAACAGCTGGAACGATGCTGCTATCGCCATCAAGACAGCCGATTTCCGCATGGTCGACCTCCAAGTCGTGAGGGTGGTGCGCTGGGACCCGGTTGCCCGGGCGGTAACGTGCCTAACGGAGCCGCCCGTGGCTCGGTTTCGACCTGAAACTCGGGTCCCGTCGTCCTCCGTATGACACCGGCTCCGATCGAACCGTTGCCGCCGCGGGTCGCCGCCGCGGCGGCTCACGCCCTGGCCGAGCTGGCTCAATTTGGCCGCGGGTATGCCGGCGCGATGGTGGCAACGCTCGGGCCCGCGCGACGGCCAGGGTACTCCTTCGACGACGGAGGTGCTCGATGAGGTGGCTGGCCGTTGTCGTCGCCCTGGCCGGCGCCGCATGTAGCCCCGGGCGGCAAGACCCCGCTGTCTTCGTCGGCGAGGTTCGCGGGTCCGAGGTAACTCTTCCGATCGAGGTGTCGATCGACTCGGCCGGGGCGCGGGTGACGAGCCATCTCCATCGGCTGGCTGCTACGCCCGCTTTCCTGGCCACCTCCGCTGACAGCACGGTCCTGACCGCCGCGGTGGATCGCGACACGATCAGGTTCGCTGGGCCCAAGCGAGGCGGGCGTTGGAGCGGCATCGCCAGCAGAGGCGACGAACGGGCCGAGTTCGCCATGGTTGAGCTGACGCCGCGCTGGCGGGAGCGCGAGCGCGGGGCCGTCGGCACCTACCGCACCGAGGAGGGGCGGCTTCTCGGAATCGACTTCTGGTCGGAGTTCGGAACCCGGCCGATGCTGGTCGATTACTCCACCGGGCGGATCGGACCACTGCTTGCGATTGACGGGAACCGGTTCCTGGTCGGTCAGGCCCTCGTCGCGCCGGTCTTTCCGGCCGATACGGTGGTGGCCGATCCCGATTCGCAAGGTACCGCGGCTGCCATCGAGTATCGGTCCGCCGAGGGTGTTGTGCGTCGGGCCGCCCGAGTCCCCACGACCGACAGCGAGCTCACCTTTCCGAACGGCGAGGTCTCGCTCGCGGGCAGGTTCACGGTGCCCGCTGGCCCCGGTCCCTTCCCGACCTTGGTGCTGGTGCACGGCTCCAACGCCCAGACCCGGGAGGGCTTCGGCCCGTGGCCGCGGTACTTCGCGGGGCTGGGGTACGCGGTTCTGGCTTTCGACAAGCGGGGAACTGGTCGTTCGACCGGCGACTGGAAGCAGGCCGACTTCCCGACCCTCGCGGGTGACGTGGGGGCGGCCATCCGCGCGGTGGCGCAACGACCCGAGGTGAGGCGGGACCGGATCGGGCTCTGGGGCATCAGCCAGGCGGGTTGGATCATGCCCCTGGTGGCGGCCTCGATGCCGGATACGGTGGCCTTCCTCGTGGTCCACGCGGGGACCGGTACCACGGTGCGGGAGCAGGGCATTCTCAATTTCCGCAATGAGCTCCGGTTTGCGGGGTTGCCGGATGCCGCGGTGCGCTTGGGCATCAGGTATCGACACCTCGACGATTCGGTGACGCTCGGATTGGTGCCGTTCGAGCGTCAGATGGCGTTCTTCGAGGCCAACCGCGACCAAGCGCCCTGGCTCGACGAGCCGGCCCCCGTCGATACCTGGTTTCGCGGTTACTATCGGATGCTGATGGACTTCGATCCCAGCGCGGCGTGGTCCCGGGTCCTGGTTCCGGTGCTGCTGTTCTTCGGCGAACTCGACGCCAACGTGCCGCCGGAGGAATCGTGGCCCCCGATCGAGCGGGCGCTCGCCGCCGCCGGCAACCGAGCCGTGACCCACTACCTGCTTCCATCCGCGAACCACGTCTTCTTCGAGGCCCAAACCGGCGCCGGGAGCGAGTATCCCGGGTTGCGCCGATTCGTTTCAGGATACTTCGACCGGATGGCCGCCTGGCTCGCGGAAGTGACCCGGTGACGAACCCCGTCCTCCCGCGGGTGGTGGGTCCCTGGCGCTTCGCGCTCATCATCGTCGCGATCACGATCGGAACGGCGATCTTCCGAGTTCCCTCCGTCGTTGCGGCCAACACCGGTTCCAGCCAGCTCGCGGTGGCGATTTGGGTGCTGGGAGCCGTCTTCGCCTTCGCGGGGGGGCTGTGCGCGGCCGAGGTCGGGTCCCGGATTCCCGGCGCCGGCGGCGAATACGCCATCATCCGAACGGTCTACGGCGATCGAACCGCCTTCGTGTACGGATGGTCGTGGCTCTTGCTCGTCTCGCCGGCGGCGATTGCCGCGGTCGCTCGGACCTTTGCCGACTACGCCGGCACCATCACCCCGCTCGGTGAAACCGCGCGACGACTTCTCACCGTCGTGATCATCGTGCTCCACGCCGGCCTCGCGATGATCTCGACCAGGATTGCGTCACGTTTCGTCGGTGGCGCGACGATCGCCAAGGTGGCGGCGATGCTGATCGTAGCCGGGGCCGCGTTCCTGTTTTCGGCGTCGCTGCCTTCCCCGGCGACCGCGGCGCTCCCCGCCAATTCCGCGACGGCCGGCGCGGTGATCGCGGCCATGGTGGCGGTGATCTGGGCCTACGACGGCACCGCCCAAGTCACCATGGCAGGCGATCTGAGCGATCCCGACAAGACCATTCCGCGTGGTCTCATTCTCGGCACCACGCTCGTGGTGGCGATCTATCTCGTGATGGTGTTGGCCTACCAGCGCGCCTTGGGTTTCGCGGGCGTGGCCGGATCCGAGGCCGTCGTCGCCGATACCATGGGGGCGTTGGCTGGTCCCAAGGGAGCCGTCATCGTCGCTGGGATGGTGATGCTCTCGTCGTATTCCTGCGGGATGGCCCAACTGGTCTCGCATCCGCGGGTTACCTTCGCGCTCTCGGCCGACCGGATGTTCTTCCCGGCATTCGCCACGCTCTCGAGGAGCGGCGCTCCGTGGCTGGCGGTGGCACTGCACGGCGGGCTGGCGTGCGGTCTGGCACTGGCGGGAGGCTACGAGTTTCTTTTTCGGCTGGTGGTGTTCGCGTTCTATCCGATCGTCGCGGCCGGGTACATCGGCGCGGTACTGCTCCGACGGCGAGAAGGTGTGCCGAGCGGGTTTCGGATGCCCTGGTATCCCCTTCCGCTCGTCGTCTACCTGATGATCCTCGCCCTGGTCCTGGCGGTCAGCGTGGTTGACGATCCGGTGGGTCCGCTCGGTTCGCTCGCGGTCATGGCGCTGGGGTGGCTGGTGCACCGACAAGTCGTGGAACCGCGGCGGCTCCGGTGATGTGGGTCCGTGCCGTCCTGCTGATCCTCGTCGCCGGCCCGTTTCCGGCCGAGGCGCAATGGCGGCGCTTCTCGGTCGAGCCCAACCTCGGATACGACGGCCGATTCACCTTCGCCAGAATCCGCTATCCGGTCCGCTATCGGAGCGGGTGGGAGTTCGACTATCCCACCATGGAACGCAACCTGATGGCGATGATGCGGGAGCTGACGACGCTACCGGCTCACGTCAGTGGCAGCAACGTGTTCGATCTCGACGATCCCGAGCTGCTCCGGTTCCCGGTGGCGTACCTCTCCGAGCCCGGCTACTGGATCCCGACCGAGGCGGAAGTTGCCGGGCTTCGGCGCTATCTCGCCAAGGGTGGGTTCCTGATCGTCGACGACTTCATGCGTCAGGAGTGGGGCAACTTCGATGCCCAGATCCTTCGGGTATTGCCGGGCGCTCGGATCGATGCCCTGCCGCTGTCCCACCCGGTCTTCGACAGCTTCTTTCGGATCACCACGCTGGACATGTCGTACCCGCACGATCCCGGTCTCAAGGCCCGGTTTCTCGGGATTCACCGCAACAACGATCCGTCGGATCGGCTCATGGTGGTGATCAACTACAACAACGACATCGGCGATTACATGGAGTGGTCGGGGCAGGGGTGGTGGCCGGTGAACATCACCAACGAGGCCTACAAGTTCGCCATCAACTATATCGTCTACGGGCTCACCCATTGACACCGAGGCTTCGAGCGCGCTCGGTGAGTCTTCGCTTGCTCGCCGCTGGGGCAGTCCTGCTCCGCATCGGGCTCGGCATGGCGGTCGGCACCGGATTCCGGGCGGGACTCGGGGCGGCCGAAGCCGCCGCCCAGTCGAGGCCAAGCCTCGAGGTCGGTTCGCTCGATTCGATCGTCGCGGCCGCGCGCGGTTGCCACCTGGTGCCAGGCGTGGTGGTGGCGGTGGTCCTCGGCGACAGCACCGTGCTGCGCGGATACGGGTTCGCTCGCCTCGCCGACAGCGTTCCCGCCGACCCGATCCGCTCGAGCTACCGGCTGGCGTCGGTTGCCAAGTTGTTCGTCGCGACCGTGGCGTCCCGGCACGTCGCCAGCGGCGACCTGAAGCTGGACGCGCCGATCGAGGACCAACTCGATTTCCGGCTCGACGGCCGCTTCTCGGCTCCGATCACCTTGCGACACCTCCTGACCCATACGGCCGGTTTCGACGAGCGGCTGATCGGTTACGCGGCGCCGTCGCGCGAGGCCCTGCGCCCGTTAGGCGAGTATCTCGGCGACCGGATGCCCGATCGCGGCTGGGCTCCCGGCACGGTGGTGAGCTACTCCAACCACGGGATGGCGCTGGCGGCCTACCTCGTCGAACGCCGGGCGGGGCTGCCGTTCCGCACCCTCGCGGCTCGCGACTTGTTCATTCCCGCCGGGATGACGCGGAGCTACTACGTCGCGCCAGGAGACTCGTCTTTGGCGCGGGATCAGGCGGTCGGCTATCGCTGCGGCAGCGGCGAATGCGAGCCGGCCCCGGTGGCCTGGTCGCACGCCTACCCGGTGGGGCTCGCGTTCTCCACCGCGGCGGACATGGCCCGGTTCCTCCGGCTTCACCTCGACCACGGCGTCGTGGCTGGGGTGCGGGCCCTCGACTCGACGGCGGTGGCCCTGGCGCAGTCGCGGCACTTCAGTCATCGGCCGGACCTGCCGGGAATCGGGCTGGCGTTCTTCGAGCAGCAGTACAACGGCATCAGGATGCTGACCCATGCCGGCGGCGCACCCGGGGCGGCCACCGTGCTCGCGTTGGTACCGGAACGTCGTCTCGGCGTGTTCATCGCCACCAATGCCGGGGAGCCGACCTTCCTCAAGGAGGTGATGACCGGCATTCTCGAGCGGGCCGCCGGGCCGGTGGTGGCGCCCGAGGTTCGCTCGACCGGGCCGGTGGCGGAATACGCCGGCTATTACTTGCTCGCTCGCTATTCTCATCGAACCGTGGAACGGTTCCCAGCCTCCTTTGCCTTCACGGTGCGGGCGCGGGCAGCCGGCGACACCTTGCTCGTGCGCCTGGGTTCCGAGGAGCGCCGATTCGTTCGGGTCGACTCGCTTCGACTGGTCGAGGTCACCCGAGGGGATCCGCTGCGTTTCGCCCGCGATGCGGGTGGATGTTCACCGGCCTGCCGAGTGGCGGGGCCGAGCTGCCCGGCGCATTCGAACGGGTCCCGTGGTACCTCGCGCCGTACTTCCTCAACGAGTACGCCTCGGCGGTCGTCGGGCTCCCGCTGCTGGTGCTTGGGGCGTGGGGGCTCGGCGCGGCGGCCCGTTGGGCATGGCGCCGGCGTCAGGCCAGGTCGGCTGGGCGGCCTCGCGGACCCGAGACAACCGTACCCGCCACCGGCCCCTGGCTCCCGATCGTGGCGGTCGTGGCGGGCATCGTGGCGTTCACGGCGTTCGGCTTCGGTTTCGTCGCCGCGGCGACCCGAGACCTCGGGCGCGGTCAGGGAATCGCGTTCGGGATGACGGCAGCCGACTGGGTCCTGCTGCGATTGGCGTGGGTCGTCGCGACGTTGGCCGTGGCGGTGGTGGCGAGCGGAATTCTCTGTTGGAAGCGGCGGTGGTGGTCGCTCCCGGATCGGGTGTGCTATACCGCGCTAGCCGGGCTCACCGCCGCTCAGGTGCACTTCTTGGTTTGGTGGAACTACCTGCCGGGCCGCTGGTAACTCAGCCGCGGTTCACCTCGCTCCGCTGAGCCAGGAGACGTTCGGTGAAGTCGAGCCGCTCCTGGGTCTCGCTCAGCTCCCGTCGGAGCATCGCCACGTCGTCCTCCAGGGCTGCCATCCGGGCGTCCGTCTCGGGGTTGGGTAAGCCGCGGGCCTGAGCGTCCGCCTTGAACTTGGCCATCTTGGTCAGGCTGCTGAAAATGATGGCGACGACCGGGATCGACAGCGCCAGGATCGGGATGAAGAGCGCCAGGACTTGCTTGTTCACCTGCCATCCTCCAGTTGGGATCGGAGTGCTCCTCCGCGATGACGGAGGAACCGGCTCGGGGGTTTCGGGCCAGGTTTATTGGCCGACTTGGAGCTTCCCACCCTTCACCACCACCCGGCCGTTGGCCTCGACCGTGGCATCCGGCATGAAGAAGAGGACCTCGCCGTTGCTGGAGCGGTTTTTCCCGCCGGATTCCCAGTTGTCGCCGATGGCGACCCGGACGACGCCGGAGCCATAGCCGTAGTACGGCATGAACCCGGATGGCAGCAGTGCCGCCAGCTCCGGATTGGTGCTGACGACGAACTCGGCCTGGAGGTGCTTGTCGCCGGTGGCCTTCTGCCAGGTGGAAACGATGGCCTCGGCGCCTCGTTTGGATTCGAACGTGGTGACCCGCCCTTTGGCGAAGGTCGCTTGGATGATGGGCGAGCGGGTGTCGAAGCTCGCGTAGCCCACCAGGACCCCCTCGCCCGCGGACAAGTCGGTGGTTCGGAAAACGCCGCCCGGCAGCTCCTCCTGGCGGTCTCGGACCGAGCGGGCGTTGGCGACTTTGGCCTTCGAGGCGTCGCCGGTGTTGCGGTGGACCCAGGCGTTAGGCGCGACCTTGAAGCTGAAGTTCGTTCCGAGCGGGGTGGTGATCTTGACCGTGGCCCCTCGGACCGCCGTTTCCACGGCCGCGATCCGGGCGTCGAGGACCGCGGGGTCGACGGCGATGGCTCTGGCGTACATCGCTTCGACCACCGGGACGTCCGCCGCTTCGGCGGGGAGGAACCAGTGGAAGTGAATCGAGCGGACCCGCGATTTCTCGACCAAGTGCTCGAACGGCCGATCGGCCAGAATGGTCGTCTGCATCGGCAGCCAGATGGCGGCCTCGGCGTTCCGGAAGGCGGCTGCCCAGAGGGAATCGCGGCGGGCCTTCTGGAGCGAACGGGCCTCGGGCGGGAGCCGCTTGGCGGTTTCGAGATCCGCCGCGGTCGGGGCGCTCAGGTCCACCGGCACGCCGCCTTGGGCGGCGATGGCCGCCCGCATCGCTGTCGCGGCTCCTCGATCGCTGGCTTGGTCCCAGAAGAGCACCACTCGTTCGCCGGGGGCGAGCTTGAGGGTGCGTTTGACGGTGAGCTCCGCCAGGCGGGTCCAATCGACCCGACTTTGGGCGGTGGCGACGGCGGGAAGCAGGGCCGAGAGGCAGAGGGCGGTTCCGGCCGCGGCAATGCGGACTGGTCGGGTCATGAAAGAAAGGTGGCGTGTCATCGCGAGGAACGCCAGTCGCTAGAATTGGGGATGACCTACCGGTCGATTCTCGCGGTGGCCGACGCCATCGTGGGTTGTCAGCGGTGCCCTCGACTCCGGCGCTACTGCCGCCAGGTGGCGCGGACCAAGGTGCTCCGGTTCCGGCGAGAGGAGTACTGGGGACGACCGGTGCCGGGTTTCGGCGACCCGGAGGCCCGGCTGCTGGTCGTGGGATTGGCGCCTGCCGCGCACGGCGCCAACCGCACCGGCCGGGTGTTCACCGGCGATTCGAGCGGCGATTGGCTCTACCAGGCGCTCCATCGGTACCGGTTCGCCAACCAACCCACCTCGAGCGGTCTCGATGACGGTCTGGTACTCGAGGACTGCTTCGTCACCGCCGCCGGGCGGTGCGCTCCGCCCGCCAACAAGCCGTTGCCCGCCGAACTCGACCGGTGTCGCGAGTATCTCAGCGCCGAGATCGGGTTGCTCACCGAGGTGCGGGTGGTGGTGGTGTTAGGCAGGATCGGCCACGAGGCCTTTCTTCGGGCCTCGGGGCGGTGGGATCCCGTGCCACGCCGCCGGCCCCGATTCGGCCACGGGGTGGAGCACCTCTTCGATGACGGGCTCCGGCTGATCGCCTCGTACCACCCGAGTCGGCAGAACACCAACACCGGCCGCCTCACCAGGACGATGTGGCATCGAGTTTTCGCCCGGGCCCGGGACTGCCTGACTCCGCACGACCCGAATCCAGCGGTATATTGAGCCGCAGGCACCTTTGAACGAGCGCACGATGACTGGGCGATTCATTCGCGCGGCGGGGGCCCTTGGATTGCTGGGGCTAGCCGGGTTCGCCGCGCGTCCGGACCTCTATGTGATCCCTCTCAAGGGAACCGGCCCCGGTTCGCGTCTCGAGGGCAAGGCGACCCTGAGTCCGGCTCGATCGCCGTTCGGGCTCGCGACGACCAAGGATGGATACTTCGTCTTCGACCTCGAGGTCGAGGTTCCGATCCTTCCCCCGCTCTCCGGCACCAACACCGCCTTTGTCGCTTGGGTCGCCACCGCGCAGCTCGACCGAATCGAGCGGATCGGGGCGGTGGTGCCTGGCGCCACGACCCGAGGCAAGGTCGCGATGAACAAGTTCATGGTGGTGATCACGGCGGAGCCCAACGCGACCGGCCCCAAGTGGACCGGCCCGATCGTGATGCGGGGCAACTCGGCCTCGAGCTACCTCACCAACTTCAGCGGACACACCATGTTCAACGGCGGGGTGCCGCAGTGAAGCGGCTCCTCCGCGGCGCGCTGGTGGCGCTGGGGGCGGTCGGGACCGCGGTCGCTCAGCCGCCGGATACCGCCCGAATGAAGCACGACGAGCACGCCGGCCACGAAGGCATGAAACACGGCACCGGGGCGAATCGAATGCCGCCGATGCCGAAGGGGATGCGGATGCCGCCGATTCCTGGTCTCGAGGGGATCGCGCCCAAGATGGTGCCGTACCTCCCCGGCGAGGGGATGGACCTGGCCACCGTGCCGATGGCGACACCGCGGAAGCTGCTCGATCTGGCGGACGGCGACTCGCTCGAGCTGGTCGCGGGATTCGTCAAGCGGAAGCTGCGGGGCAAGGAGCTGGTGATGTACGGGTTCAACGGCCAGTATCCGGGGCCGCTGATTCGGGTGAGGCAGTCGGCTCGGATCGTCGTTCACTTCAAGAACCAACTCGACATGCCCTCGGCGGTGCATTGGCACGGCCTTCGGCTCGACAACAAGTCCGACGGCGCCCCGGGCGTCACCCAGGACCCGGTTCCGGTCGGGGGGACGTTCCGCTACGAGCTCTACTTCCCGGACCCGGGCATCTACTGGTATCACCCCCACGTGCGGGAGGACATCCAGCAGGATCTCGGATTGTACGGCAACATGCTGGTCGACTCGCCGGAACCCAACTACTACAACCCGGCCAACGACGAGCAGGTGGTCATGCTCGACGACCTGTTGATCGACGACGAAGGGATCCTGCCGTACGGCAAGGACGTCGGCAACTACGCCATCATGGGCCGATTCGGCAACCTCTTCCTGGTCAATGGTGAGCCGGACTACCGGCTCTCGGTGAACAAGGGCGACGTGGTCCGCTTCCTGTTCACCAACGTCGCCAACACCCGCACCTTCAACCTCTCGTTCGGCGACAACCCGGTGAAGCTGGTCGGCGCCGACATCGGCCGGTTCGAACGGGAAGAGATGGTCGAGACGGTGGTGATCGCCCCGGCCCAGCGATACGCCATCGAGGTCAAGTTCGACAAGCCGGGGACCTATCCCATCCCCAACACGGTCCAAGCGCTCAACAACTTCCTGGGCGAGTTCCAGGAAACCGTCGACACGATCGGGGTGGTCACGGTCGGCACCAGGCCGACGACGAAGGACCACGGCCGGACCTTCGCGACCCTCCGGACGTTGCCGCAGGTCTCCGCCGAGTTCGCGCCCTACCGCGGGCACTTCGACCGGACCCCGGACAAGGACCTCCTGCTCACGGTCAACATCCAGGGGCTGCCGATCACCCTCACGGCGTTCATGTCGGTCGACACGATGTACTTCCCGCCCCAGGAATGGGTCGACGGGATGCGGGACATGAACTGGGTCTCGACCTCGCGCGAAGTCCACTGGATCATGCGCGACCTCCAGACGAAGCGGGAGAACATGGACATCGTCTGGAACATGAAGGTGGGGGACGTGGTCAAGGTCAGGATGACCAACGACGGGAAGTCGATGCACCCGATGAGTCACCCGATTCACTTCCATGGCCAGCGCTTGCTGGTCGTGGCCCGCAACGGCATCCCCGAGTCGAACCTGGCCTGGCGCGACACCATCCTCCTCCCGGTCGGGCAAACGGTCGATTTGCTGATCGAGGCGACCAATCCGGGGAAATGGATGGCCCATTGTCACATCGCCGAGCATCTGGAAGCCGGGATGATGATGGTCTTCACGGTAGCTCCTTGAGGCGGCATCACCCTTACCCGAGGAATCGCATGATGGCACGTGGCGCGCGGTCGACACACTGGAGCTTGGCCTTGCTCGGGCTCCTGGCGGCGGCAACGACGGGGTGGGCGCAGTACAGCGACCCGCCGAAGTACAAGGTTGGCGGCAGCCCGAACGTCAAGGTGCTCGCCCACATTCCGCTGGGCGGCTACTTCCGGGTGATGGACAACGAGATCGAACAGGAGCCGAACCGGCCGTACACCTACGTGGCCCAATCGTGGGATCGAGCGGGGTTCACCATCATCTCGACCAAGGACTATCAGTTCAAGAAGCTCTACAGCTGGACGATCGAGAACCCGGAATTGCACGGCGGCACCGGCGGGATGGACGGCAAGTACTTCAAGATCAAGGGTAAGTACTACTACACCCAGTCGCTCCAGTTCGGTCAGAGCGGGCCGGACGCCGATCTCGGCGCGGTGGTCGCCGACGTCACCTCGCTGCCGGACACCAGCAAAGTCCGGATCGTCGCCCGGATCCGCGAGAAGGAGTACCTCGGGGGTTTCCACAACATCTTCGCCTACAAGCACTCCGACGGCCGGTCGCTGCTGTTCACCACGATCAGCGGTCCGTACGCCAACGTGTACGACATGGAACGGATCGTGAGCGGCGCACCGGAGAACACCTGGCTGATCGGCCGGGTGCCGATTCCGCAGGGCGCCGCCACCGCGATCGGCAATTTCGGGTATCACGACTTCCAGGTGTTCTACGACCCGAACACCCAGCAGGACAAGTTCTATGGTGCCGGGCGTGGCGGGGCGTTCATCTACGACGTGAGCAACATCGGTAAGGCCGAGCCGAAGCTGGTGACCCAGATCGTCGGAGCCTCGGGCATTCAGAGCGCCCACACCTTCACCCCGACGCCGGATCAGAAGTTCGCGGTGGTGGAAACCGAGTATCAGTACGCCCCGCTTCGGATCTTCGATCTTCGACCGGGGCTCGAGGGCAAGGTCAACGCCATCACCGAGCCGGTCGGGGCCTGGCAGGCCGACTGGCGGGCGTTGGCGCACAACCACGAGGTGAAGTGGCCCTACGTCTTCGTCTCGACCTACGAGGACGGGCTCCAGATCTTCAACATGGCCGATCCGACCGCACCGCACACCGTCGGCTGGTATTTCACTTGCCATTGCACTCACATGAAGGGCTTCGGCGGGGTGCCGCAGTTCTATGGCAACAGCGTGTTCCAGGGAGCCTTCGGGGTGAAGGTGCGCGACCACGACGGGCTGATCGTGATCAGCGATACCTTCACCGGGTTCTGGGCCTTCAAGCTCGAAGGGTTCGACGGATGGAACGGGCACGACTGGAGCATGCCGAACATCTCCAGCGCGCAGAACTGGGACAGCGGCCCCGAGGGAGCGCCGAAACGGGCGGCCGGCGCGACAGGGAGATAGGATGGGAGGGGGAACGGGTCATCCGACCCGTTCCCCCGCAGCCGCTAGAGCTTGGTGTGCTTGGCGAACACGGTGGTCTTCCCCTTGACGTCGAAGGTCAGCACGTCGTAGGGCTTGAAGGGGGTCAGGTCCATCCCGGGGGCGCTGGCCGGCATTCCGGGAATGGTGAGGCCCACGATCCCCTTGGGCTTTTCGGCCAGGAGCCGCTTGACGTCGACGGCGGGAACGTGGCCCTCGATGACGTAATCCCCCACCAGGGTCGTGTGGCAGCTCTGCAGGGCGTCCCCGACGTGGTGCTTGGCCTTGATGGCGGGCATGTCCGCCGTGTCTTTGACCGTCGCGGTGAACCCGTTGGCCTTCATGTGATCGGCCCACTTGGCACAACACCCGCAATTGGGGTCTTTGTACACCGTGAGGGCCGGCTTGGCCTGAGCGGCCAGCCGTCCGCCGGCGATCGTCGCGAGGCCGGCGGCCAGGGTGGCGACGGCGTCTCGTCTGGAGATGTGGGACACCAGCAATCTTCCTTTCGGCTCGTGCTTCATTTCGGTTTGAGCAACAGTCGTTTGGCGAGCGCTTTCGACGCCTTGACTTCGAACTGCCCCGAGCTGGTGCACGGCTGCAGCTCGTTGCGCCCGTTGGGGAGGTCGACCGCGTCGCCGGTAATCATGGTCTGGAGCGCCAATTCGCCGTCCTTCATCGGCCGAACGAATCCGATGACGGTGAGGTAGACCACGTACATATCGGCGTTAGGTCCGGCGACTCCTTCGCCACATCGGAGATACTCCGACAAGGCCGCCTTGCCCATTCGCTTGTACAACTTGGCGTTGTTGACGCCCATTTCTCCGGCGCCGCGATCGGCAAAGCCGACCGGCGCGCCCTGATCGGTCGGTACCCCGAGTTCCTTGAAGGTGGCCTCCATGGCCTGCCAGGCAAGCTCCGGCTCGACCACGAGAACCAGGGCATCGGGGGCGTGCTCGGGGCGCTCCAACATCCGCTGGAACACGCTCTGCGGAACGAACCGGGAGTTCCATCCGCCGGTGTTCCGAATGCCGGTGGGGTCCTGGGCGCCGAGCGCCGGGACCACGGCCACCGACCACGCTGTCACCGCCACCATCGAGACGAACCGCATCGGACCCTCGCCTGGCTAAGCGCCTTCCGGAAAGATACCCCCCGACCCGGCCGGCGCGAATCGTGGCTATTTTTCGGTCGTGTCATCGCCATTGGTCCCGGATCCGCTGGCCCCGGTGCTCGGGGGGCAGGCCTTCGCCGTTCTCGATGGGGGCCTCGCGACCGAGCTCGAGGCCCGGGGCGCGGAGATCCGGGACTCGCTTTGGTCGGCCAGGATGCTCTTCGAGAATCCGGCCCTGATTCGGGCGGTTCACCAGAGCTATCTCGCCGCCGGAGCCGACATCATCACCACCGCCAGCTATCAGGCCACCGTTCCCGGGCTGACCCGGCAAGGGATCTCCGCCGCTCGGGCCGGGGAACTCATCGCGTCGAGCGCCACGTTGGCCCAGGAGGCCCGGGCCGAGTTCCTGAGTGGGGCCGGGGTTGCCCGGAGGCCGCTGGTGGCGGGGTCCATCGGCCCCTACGGCGCCTATTTGAGCGACGGATCCGAATACACCGGCGACTACCGGCTCACCAGCCGAGAGCTGAAGGCGTTCCATCGTGACCGACTCTCCCTCTTGATCGGCGCCGGGGTCGACCTGATCGGCTGCGAGACGATCCCATCGCTGCGCGAGGCCGAGGCGATCGTCGACCTGCTCGAGGCCATGGGAGGCTTCCCGGCCTGGGTCAGCTTCGCCACCGCCACCGAGGAAACCCTCGCCGATGGGACGCCGTTCGCCCCAGCGGTCGCCAGCGTCCAGCAATCGACGTCGGTGGTGGCCGTCGGGGTGAACTGCCTGCCTACGGCTCGGGTGGCACCGTTGCTCGAGCGGGCCGAAACGGGGAAACCGCTGATCGTCTACCCAAATGCCGGTGGCGAGTACGACGCGGTGCTCAAGGTGTGGCGCGGCGTGCCGGAGACCGACGCGATCGCCGGGGAGGCGGAGCGCTGGCATTCGCTGGGGGCCCGGGTGATCGGCGGGTGCTGCCGAACCGGTCCCCCGACGACTGCCGCGCTGCGCCGCCTACTTGGTCCAGAGAACCACGAGCCCGCACCCTGACGACTCCCGGTAGGCGAACTCGGTCGGTACCCAACGGCCGCGGCGGTAGACCTCGATGGCTTCCAGTCGATCGACGTCGAAATCGATCAACGACACGCCGGCCCACGGGGTGGCGCCGTTGACCGAGATCGAAGGGGTGCAGTTGGGGTTGTAGTAGGCATCGACCCAGGAGCTGCCGACCGAGTGAAAGAAGCCGAGCTCGTCGCGGGCGTAGAGCCGGCCGCTCCCCAGGCGCCGGTACAACCGTCCGCCGAAGAGGTCGGTCTCGCCGGTGCGTCGCTCGAGGGTGTAGCGGGTCTTCCCTGGCAGGTAGCGTTGGACCACGGATACGAGGTCGTGGCCGCCGATCCGGTCGAGATCGTCTCGAGTCAGGAAGGTGCCGAAGGCCGAGCGCGATCTGGCCAGGAAATCCTGATGCCGGTATCCGCTCATTCCGCCATGAGCGAGGACGGTCAGCTCCGAGAGCCGCTGGGGAATCTTCTCCAGAGTGAGCGACAGTGCTCGGGTCTGGCCGTCCTGCAACGTGGCGGTCATGCGGATCGGCGCGTATCCGACTCGCCGGGCCAGGATCCAATACCGCCCCGGCCGCACGGGCCCGAATCGGAACCGCCCGTTCTCTCCGCTGGTTGCGGAGAGCTTGGTGCCGAGAATTTCGATGGTCGCGCCATCGAGACCGCGGCCCTCGCCGTCCGCCACGGTTCCGATCACCTGGGCGTCACGATCCTGGGCCACGGCACCACGAGCCCCCAACACCAGTCCGACAACGAACAGCAACTTCCCTCCACCGGCGCGCATGACCCGCCTCCTCACCTCGATGCGCGTCTCCGACCGACCCGCAATCGTCTCTCGGGAAGGACACCTCGGCCGAGGAGAACCACTACGGGCGGCTAGGGGACCTGGCTCGGCCGGGCGTAGCTCTTGAGCCAGATGACCACCAGGCCGCAGGCCGCTTTCCCGGCGAAACTGTACTCGATGGGGAGATTGGTACCCTCGCGATAGATCTCGAGCGCTTCGACCTCCTCGGGGTCGAAGTCGTTGACCGCCCAGCCCGCCGAGACCGAGCCGCCGTTGAGCGCGACGGCCGGCGGGCAGTGGGGACGATACCGGGGCCGGCCGGCCAACCGCGTCAGGGACGAGCGGTCCTCGTCGAACTGGAAGGATGTCTCGCCCCATCCTCCGGGCTGGCTCAAGGTGTAAATCATCTTGAAGGGGAGGTACCTGATTACCAAGTGAGCGAGTTCCTGAACCGGTTGTCGGGCAATGTCGTCGGCCGTGAGAAACCGACCGCCGAACGACGATCGGCTTCGCCAGATGAACTCCCGCATCCGGGCTCGGTAATTCGTCTCTTGGGCGTTCACCACGACGTCCGGCAACTGGAACGGGTGCTGGGCCATCACGACCCGGAGGTCACGCGCTTCCTCGCGCTGCAGGGTCAGGCTCAACTGCACCGGGAAGTAGCCGATTCGCCTGATCATGAGCCAGTACCGGGTCGCCCTGAGTTCGTCGAAGGCAAACGACCCGTCGGATCGGGAAACGGTCCGGCGCCGCTCGCCCATCAGCTCGAGGTCGGCGCCTTCGATCGGCTGCCTGGAGGAATCCACCACGACGCCGTGAAGGCTCGGCTTTGGTTTTGGCTGGGACTGGGGCGCGAGGGGCCGTGGGGTGGCGAGGATGCCCACCCCGGCCGCGATCGTCAGGAACCACGGGGCGATTCTCATGAGCCCTCCCGAACGAGGGCGTCTCCGACCCCGGATAGTACCATCCGGGGTCGGTGTCGAGCAAGCGGGCGGGAGGTCAGCGGAGTTCGCGGCTGGTGAAAACGGCCCGACCGTCGAGCAGGGTGAGCAACACCCGGGCCTTGGCGATCTCGGTTACCGGGATGGCGAAGAGATCGCGGTCGATGACGATCAGGTCGGCCGCTTTGCCGACCTCGAGCGTTCCGGACCGGGCCCGGTCGCCCGAGGCGCTCGCTCCATTGATGGTGTAGGCCTCGAGCATGGTCTGGAGGCTGACGACTTCTTCCGGAATCCAGGCCGGCCCGGCCGAGTCGGTTGGCGCCCGCCGGGTGAGGGCCACCTGGATGGCTTCGAGGGGATTGAGGGACGAGACGGTCCAGTCGCTGCCGGCCGCCACCGTCGCGCCCGACTTGACCATCGAGCCGATCGGGTAGAGCCACCGCGAGCGGGCCGGCCCCAAGACCGGTTCGGTGAGGTCGGTGATGTACTCGTCGGCGAAGGCCCACAACGGCTGAAAGCTGGCCACGACGCCCAGGGTCTTGAAGCGTGGGATGTCCTCTGGGTCGAAGAGCTGGATGTGGGCCATGATCGGCGGCGCCTTGGGGGGCCCGTTCGCGCGGGCGGCCGCGGCGATGGCGTCGAGGCCCATCCTGATGCCGCGATCGCCGATGGCGTGGATGTGAATCTGGATCCCAGCTCGATCGAGCCGGGTGGCCAGGGAGTCGAACTGACCTTGGCGGAAGTTGGCGTCGCCGGTGGTTCCGCCGCTCTCGAGGTACGGCTCGAGGAGCGCGGCGGTCTTGGCCTCGATGACGCCGTCGGCGAAGAATTTCGCCGCGGTGGGGCGGAAGTACCTGGTGCCGGGATAGCGATCGCGCCAGGCCACCAGACTATCGACGACCGCGCTGACATCCGACTGGTAGTCGACGTATTGGGCCGCGATGACTCGGGTGGTGAGCTCGCCTTCCCGATCCAGCTCGGCGTAGGCGGCCATGAATCCCGGGTCGACCGAGGCATCGTGAACGGAGACGATCCCGAATTCGTTGGCGAGTCTCAACGCGCGGGCGAGACCTTGCTTCCGTTCGGCCAGGGTGGGCTCCGGTAACAGTCGGCCCACCAGGTCCATGGCGGACTCCCGGAGGGTTCCGGTCGGCTCGCCGGTGGCGGGGTCGCGCTCGATCCTCCCCTTCGGCGGGTCGGCGGTGGCCTTGGTGATCCCGGCCAACTGGAGGGCTTTGCTGTTGACCCAGGCGGAGTGGCCGTCGGCGGCCGAGAGGTAGACCCCGCGGTCGGACACCACGGCGTCGAGCAGGCGCCGGTGGGGATTGGCGTTCGGAAAGACCGGCAGGGCCCAACCCCGTCCACGAATCCACGGTTTTTCCGGGGCATTGGCGGCGCAACGAGCCACCGAGTCGACGATCGCCTGGGCCGAGCCGATGGCGTCGAACTGACACTCGGTGAGGCTGAGCCCGCCTCGGGGATGGACGTGGGTATCGACGAAACCGGGCAACACCATCCGGCCGCCCAGATCGTAGACGCGGGTCGAGTCGCCGATGTAGGCGTCGGAGCCGGCGTTGTCGCCGAGGTAGACGATCTCGCCGTCGCGGACGGCGATGGCGTCGGCTTTCGCAGGTGCCGCCATGGTGTAGACGGCCGTGTTCTTGACGACCAGGTCGGCGGGCCGGGTTGGCCGACAGGCTCCACCGATGACGGCGAACGCCAGGAGGAAGCGGCAAGGTGATTTCATGGGATGACCGGAAGAATGAGGTGAGAGAGCCCCGGTCCGTGCCGGAGCGCGAAGGCGGCCGGCCGGGTCTCGCGCTCCTCGGTCTCGGAACGGCCAGTTTGCGGGTTGCGGGAGAAATTCGGCATGAACGAATTCATCACCACGATCCGGAGCCGATGCCCGCGCTTGAAGAGATTGCCGGTCACCAGGTGATCGAGGTGGACCAGCCGGGGTCCGGTACCGGTGCTCCGCTGCAGGTCGAGGCCGGGAGTCACGACGTTCCAAGCGGTCCCGTCGGGCCCGACGTCGAGCACCTTGGCCCAGACGTCGATGCTCGGCGCGTCCGTCTCGATCGCGACGGTGACGCGGATCGCGCCGGCGACCCGAAGGTCGCGTTCCAGTGGCTCGGTCTCGTAGCTCAAGACGTCGGCTCGACCGGCGAGCGATCGATAGTCGTGGGCGCCGGCCCTGGCGGCAAAGGGGTCGACGATCGGGTTGGCCGGGTCGCTGGTGATCCGGCGGGAGATCGAGACCGGCGGAGCCGCGAGTTCGAGGCGGCCATCCGGCGCGAAATAGAGGGTGGTCGAAACGGTGCCGGGGAGCGGCCAGGTCTCGCCGGTACGCCAGGCGTTTTCGCCCATCACGAAGAGGCGGACTCGAGGGACGGAGGAGCCGGGAAGGCCGCGAAGGTGACGGTCCATGAACTGGAGAATCGTCTCGTCGTAACCGATGCCGGCAGCCGGGCCAACGATCCGCTCCCCGACCCGGGCCTGGCCGGACGAGTCATTGATCCCCGAGATCCCGTGGACCCAGGGGCCGACCACCAGCGAGGTCCGAGGATCGTCGGCGGAGGCCCGGGCGGCGACCAGGCCGCGATGGTTGGTGATCGCCCCCTCGGGTCCGTAGTTGTCGTCGTGCCAGCCGGAGAGGTTGAGGACCGCGGCGCTGACGCGGTGGTACTTGGTGGTCAGGTCGGCCCAATCCCACCAGGGGTCATTCGGGGGGTGGCGGTACCACTCCGCGAACCACGGTGCGATTCGGTCGAGTTCCGGGACATCGGTGATCGGGAGGCGGAAGGCGATCGCAGCTCCTAAAGTTGTCCACTCTGCTCGCGCCGCCGCCGCGGTGCGTGGGCCAGGCAGGCCGAGACGCACTCTGGTGTCCGGGGCGATGTTGAGCCAGATCCAGGCGGGCCACGACAAATCCGCGACCCCGCCGGCGTACCAGAAATTGGTGGGTCGCGAGAACGTCATGGCCGGAACCATCGCCTTGAGGCTGGGCGGGGCTTCCACCGCCGCCAGCCACTGGACGGCGCCAGGATACGAGAGCCCGAAGGTCCCGACGGCTCCGGTCGACCAGGGTTGACGGGCGGCCCACTCGATGGTGTCGTAGCCGTCGCGACCCTCCTGGCGATAGGGGTCGAAGGTGCCGTCGGAGAGGTAGCGGCCTCGGACGTCCTGCGCGACGACGGCGTATCCGCGTCGCACCGCCGCGCGGAAGGTCGAAAGGCTCCGAACCGCCGCCCGCTGTCCGTAGGGCGTTCGGTACACCAGAACCGGAAACGGTCCGGCCCCCTCGGGTTTGAGGACGGTGGCTCGGAGGATCACCCCGTCGCGCATCGGAATCGCCGCGGCGGTGTCCGGCGCCTGAGCGGCCGCCGGGGTCGCGGCGGCGAGCGCCGCGGTAAGGACCGATGCGGCGGCCCGCACCAGGCCGCCCGGGGAGATCAGAGGGGGCACGCTCGCCTGCATTGGGAAGAAGCGTTAAGCTACCCGCATTCCGCCGAACCCGCACCGGTGGGATCGCCGCGAACGAGTTGCCTTGGCGGCCCCCCGGCCGAAGGAGTTCCGATGAAAGACTACCCCCAGATCCGAACCGCGATTCCGGGACCCAAGAGCCGGGCCGTGGTAGCGCGGGACGAGGCGTGGACCTCGACGTCCTATATCAAGGAATACCCGCTGGTGGTGGAACGGGCCCGCGGCGCCATGGTCGAGGATGTCGACGGGAACCGGTTCCTCGATTTCATGGCGGGGATCGCGGTCGCGGCGACCGGTCACGCCCATCCGGAGGTGGTCCGCGCCATCCAGGCGGCGGCCGAGAAGTTCCTCCATATCTGCGGCTCCGACTTCTACTACGAAGGCATGGCGGCGTTGTGCGAGCGGCTGGCCCGCCTCGCGCCGGGGTCGACCAAGAAGCGGGTGTTCCTGTCGAACTCGGGAACCGAGGCCGTCGAGGGCGCGATGAAACTGGCGCGTTATGCCACCCGCCGAACGGCGTTCATCGCGTTCAAGGGGTCGTTTCATGGCCGCAGCTATGGCGCCCTCAGCCTCACCTCGAGCAAATCCAAGCAGCACAGCCATTTCGGGCCGATGCTACCGGACGTCCATCACGTCCCCTTCGGGTACTGCTACCGGTGCGAGTACGGAAAGAGCTATCCGAGCTGCGGCCTTCACTGCGTCGAGATACTCGAGCGCGATCTCTTCGCCCGCCATCTCGATCCGAGCGACGTCGCGGCGATCTTCGTCGAGCCGATTCAGGGTGAGGGTGGTTACGTGATACCGCCAGCCGAGTTCCTGCCGGCGTTGCGTTCGCTCTGCGATGCCCACGGGATCCTCCTGGTCTGCGACGAGGTGCAGTCGGGCATCGGCCGCACCGGAAAGATGTTCGCGTCGGAGCACGCCGGGGTCGAACCCGACATCATCACGGTGGCCAAGGGCCTCGGGTCGGGGATGCCGATCGGCGCGTTCATCGCCAAGGAGTCGTTGATGACGTGGGGCGCCGGCGCGCACGGGACCACCTTCGGCGGGAACCCGGTTTCCTGCGCGGCTGCCCTGGCGACCCTCGACCTGGTGGAGGGCCAGTACCGCGCCAACGCCGAGACATTGGGTCGCTACCTGCTGGACGGCGTTCACCGGCTGGGTGAGGAATTCGCGGTCATCGGCGAGGTTCGCGGCCTGGGGCTCATGATCGGGATCGAGTTCGTCAAGGACCGAGCGACCCGCGAGCCCCATCCGGAGTTGGTCGCCGCGCTGGTGCAGCGGGCATTCCAGCGGGGCCTGCTGCTGCTCTCCGCCGGGCGGAGCGCGCTTCGGTTGGCTCCGCCGCTCGTGATCGACCGGGAGGATGCCGACATCGCGCTCGGGCTGATCCGCGAGATCCTTCGGGAGCTGGCATAGCCCGACGACAGCATCGTCCAAATACCAGGGCGAGATTTCAGGGGAGCGAGACCGCCTTTCTGTCCTGGCCAGCTCGCGGTACCTTTGGTCCGATGCGTACGGAGCTGTTCAGGAAGGCCTGCCTGGCCGCGGCGGTGGCGCTCATCGCGGCATGGCCGGCGACGAGCGTCGTTGCCCAGACGGCCAGGCCCAGTCCCGCCCAAGCGGACGTCGAATTCCTGCAGGGAATGATCGCTCACCATTTCCAGGCCATCGTGATGGGCGAGTTGGTCCCCAAGCGGACCAAACACGGCCCGATCAACAGCTTGGCCGAGCGGATCATCGTGTCGCAGCGGGACGAGATCAAGTTCATGCGGCAGTGGTTGCTCGATCACGGCGCCCCGGCGCCCGATCCGCTCGCCCCCGGTGCCAATCGTCACGATCATCACCACGAGCTGATGCCGGGCATGCTGACGCCCGAGGAGCTCGCCACGTTGCGGAAAGCGACCGGAACGGAGTTCGAGCGCCTGCTCCTCCAAGCCATGATCAGGCATCATGAAGGTGCCATTACCATGGTGGCCAAACTGTTCGATTCGCCAGGCGGCGGCCAAGACCTGGTGGTCTACCGAATCGCCTCCGATGTGGAGGCCGATCAGCGTGCCGAGATCGCTCGGATGCGCGCCTTACTCCAACCGATGGTCAACCAATGACGAAGCTGTTCCGCCTTTCGATATGCTCGGCCGTGTTGCTGTGGACCGGCGTCGTGGCGCCCGTCCCCGCGGCCGAGGCTCAGGATGTACCCAAGGCTCAACCGCTCCAGGCAAAGAAGCCGGCGGCCCGGCGAGACCCTCGAGTCGGGCTCAAGGCGGGCCTCTACGACGCCGGGGTGGCACTGCGCGGGTTGGAACTGGTAGCCGCCGCCAGGAAGCCGGCCGAGTTCGAGGATCCGGCGGGGCCCGGCAATTTCCTCTACATGAACTCGGACCTGGCGTTTCGGGACAATCTGGTGTTCCAGGGCAGCTTCCACGGCTTCATGGTCTGGGATATCTCGACCCCCACTAATCCGGTGATTCGAAAGCTGTACCCGTGTCCCGGCGGCCAGGGCGATCCTTCGGTCTACGGGAATCTGCTGTTCCTCTCGGTCGAAATGCCGAACGGCCGGACCGATTGCGGCGGACAGGGTGTCCAGACGATGCAGGACAGCGTGGTGTCGGAGCGGTTCCGAGGGGTCCGGATCTTCGACATCAGCGATATCGATAATCCCAAGCAGATCACCACGATCCAGACCTGTCGGGGGTCGCACACCCACACCTTGGTCACGGACCCTAACGACAAGGCGAACCTCTACGTCTACGTGTCCGGCACCGCCGGGGTCCGACCGGCGACCGAGCTGGCCGGCTGCAGCGGCCGGCCGGCGGAAGAGGATCCCAACACCTCGCTGTTCCAGGTCGAGGTGATCCAGGTGCCGCTCGACCGGCCCCAGGACGCGAAGATCGTCAACATCGCGCGGGTCTTCGCCAATCCGGTGACCGGCAACCCGGACGGGTTGGCCAAGGCGGGCGATCACGGCCCGGGGACGCAGACCACCGCGCCGACCGACATGTGCCACGACATCACGGTCTATCCGGAGATGGGGTTGGCGGCCGGAGCGTGCTCGGGCAACGGGATTCTACTCGACATCCGCGACGCGGCGCGCCCCAAGCGGATCGCCGAGGTCGCCGATCCCAACTTCGCCTACTGGCACTCGGCCACGTTCAACAACGACGCCTCCACGGTGCTGTTCACCGACGAGTGGGGCGGCGGCATGGCTCCGCGGTGCCGGGCCACCGATAAGCCGACTTGGGGCGCGAACGCGATCTATACCCTGCGCGACGGAAAGCTCGAGCCCGCCAGCTTCTGGAAGATCCCGGCCGCGCAGTCGGAGACCGAGAACTGCGTGGCGCATAACGGGTCGATGATCCCGGTTCCGGGCCGAGACATCATGGTGCAGGGCTGGTATCAGGGCGGTCTGGCCCTGATCGACTTCACCAATCCCGCCAAACCGGTCGAGATCGGGTTCTTCGATCGAGGGCCGATCTCCGCCGAGAAGATGTCGATGGGCGGTCATTGGTCGGCCTACTGGTACAACGGCTACGTGGTGGGGTCGGAGATCGCGCGGGGTCTCGATCTGCTCAAGCTCAGGCCCGGTCCGCTCCTCTCCAGGAACGAGATCGCGGCCGCCGAGTCGGTCCGGATGGGGCAGTTCAACGCTCAGCTGCAGGAGAAGTTCGTCTGGCCGCCGAGCTTCGCCGTGGCCCGTTCGTACCTCGACCAGTTGGTTCGCAACCGCGGCCTCGGCGCCGCGCGCACCTCCCGCATCGCCACGGCGCTGACCCGGGCCGAGCGGCTCCAGGGCGAGGAGCGCCGAGCCGCGCTGGAGCGGTTGGTGCCGCAGATCGAGGCCGACGCGGAACGGGCCGCCGACGGCGACCGGGTGCGGAAGCTGGCGGCGGCGGTCGCGGACCTGGCGAAAGCCTAACGGCATTCGTGACGGGCCGTCGCGGCGGTCGTCTCGTTCTCTGGTGCTCGCTGGCGGCGGCCGTCCCGGCCGCCGCCCAGCGAGAGCCGGTCCTCAAGCAAATCGCGGTCCCCCACAACTACTACTTCCGGGAGATGTACCTTCCCCAGCTGACCTCGGGGCCAGGGTGGGTCGCCTGGAGCCCCGATGGCCGCGAGCTGGCGTACTCGATGGGGGGGACGCTTTGGCGGCAGGTCCTCGGCGAACCCACCGCGGTTCAGCTCACCGATGGGCCGGGCTACGACTACCAACCCGACTGGTCGCCCGACGGACGCTCGGTGGTCTACGCTTCGTATCGCGACGACGCGATCTCGCTTCGGATCCTCGACCTCGGTACCGGACGTGACCACGCTCTCCTGGCGACTGGCGACGTCCATCTCGAGCCCCGCTGGTCGCCGGATGGTTCGCGCATCGCGTTCGTGTCGACCGGCTATCGGGGGCGTTGGCATGTGTTCGTCGCCGACGTTCGCGATGGCGCCATCGTGGGCGAGCCCACCCGGATCACGGTCGATCGCGACAGCGGATTGCCCCGCTATTACTACAGCGTCTACGATCATTATCTCTCACCCACGTGGTCGCCTGACGGCCGCGAGCTGATCCTCATCTCGAACACCGGTCGGATCTGGGGAACGGGCGGCTTCTGGCGGGTGGAGGCTCGGCCCGAGGCGGTACCCCGGCAGATCTGGTACGAGGAGACCACCTGGAAGGCGCGACCCGACTGGGCCAGAGACGGCAAGCGGGTCGTCTACAGCTCGTACCTCGGGCGGCAGCGGAACCAGCTCTGGCTGATGACCGCCGAGGGCGGCGACCCCTTCCAACTCACCTATGGCGACCACGACGCGACCAACCCCCGCTGGTCGCCGGACGGTCGCCGGATTGCCTTCATCAGCAACGAGTCCGGGAACACCGCCATCCGGGTCGTGGAGGTGCCTGGCGGACCTCCCCGGCCGGTCGAGCCCACCCGGCTCGTCTATCGAGCCCAACGGCAACCGCTGACGATCGCCGTCACCGCCGGTTCGGGGAGCCCGATCCCGGCCCGGATTTCGGTGACCGGCGACGATGGCCGCGGCCATGTGCCCCGGACGGCGTGGGCCCATGGGGACGACGGCTTCGATCGATCCACTCGGCGATTCGAGTTGAGCTACTTCCACAGCGCCGGAACCGCGACGCTCGAGCTGGCTCCGGGCCGGTACCTGATCGAGACGACCCGCGGGCTCGAGTTCGATCGCGAGATCGATACCGTCGTCATCGGCGATCGCCCCCGTCGCCTGACCGTGCGCTTGAGGCGGCTCGCCAACCTCCCGGCCAGCGGCTGGTGGAGCGGCGATCTCCACGTCCACATGAACTACGGTGGCCACTACCGGAACACGCCCGCCCGACTCCGGTTCCAGGCCGAAGCCGAAGATCTCCACCTGGTCGAGAACCTGATCGTCAACAAGGAAGCCCGGATTCCCGATATCGGTTCCTTCGCGCCGGGGCTCGATCCGGTTTCCACGGCCGCGACCTTGATCAAGCACGACGAGGAGTACCACACCAGCTATTGGGGTCACTCGGCGCAGCTCGGGCTGCGGGAATTTCTGCTCCCGAACTATGCCGCCTACACCAACACCGCCGCGGCCAGCCTCTTTCCACACAACAGCGAAATCTTCGCGCGGGCGCGGCGTCAGGGAGCGCTCAACGGGTACGTGCACCCGTTCGAATCGGTGCCCGATTTCGCCGCGGGCGAGACGCTACGCCATGCCCTGCCGATCGACGCGGCGTTAGGGCTGGTCGACTATATCGAGGTGGTCGGCTTCAGCGACCATCTGGCCACGGCCGCGATCTGGTATCGACTGCTCAACACCGGCGTCCGGCTCCCGGCCGGCGCGGGTACCGACGCGATGGCGAACTTCGCCTCGCTCCGCGGCCCGGTGGGAATGGGCCGGGTGTACGTCGGGAGCGGCCGGCTCGAGTACCGGGCCTGGCTCGAGGCGCTGAAGCGGGGCCGCACCATGGCCACCAACGGCCCGCTGGTCAGCTTCGCGCTCGGGGACGCCGAGCCCGGCGGTGAGATTCGGCTGGCCCGGCCGGGGCGGCTGATGGCCCGGGTGTCGCTCCGCTCGATCGTGCCGGTCGACTCGCTCGAGATCATCGGCAATGGCCAAGTGGTGCGACGAATCCCGCTGTCGGCCGATGGGCGGCGGGCCGACGCCCTGGTCCCGCTCGAGATAACCAAGAGCGGCTGGTACACGGCCCGAGCATTCAGCCGGCAGGCGCGTCACCCGGTGCTCGACATCTATCCGTTCGGGACGACGAGCCCGGTCTACGTGACCGTGGCGGGCGCCCCGATCCGGTCGGTCGAGGACGCTCGGTTCTTCTTGTCGTGGCTGGCCGGACTGGAAACCGAAGCTCGCCGGCACCGGGACTGGAACTCGACCGCGGAGCGCGATCGGGTGATGAATGATGTCGCCCAGGCCAAGGCCTTCTTCGAGGAGCGAGCCAGATGAAGCTGGTGGCGCTTGGCCGCTGATGCCGGTTCACCAGACCGTCTTCGAGTTGGTCTCGCCGGGTTTCTTCGCGGAGAACCCAGTCATCGCTTTGCCCCGGTGAGACCCGTTTGGGTGGTTGGCGTCGCCGCGGTCTGGGCGATCGCGACCGCGGGCCCAGTTTCGGCGACCCAGCAGGTCACCGTCATTCGAGCCGCCCGGGTGCTCGACGTCGTGACGGGTCGCCTTCTCAGGGACCGGCAAGTCGAGGTCCAGGCGGACACCGTCGTCGCGGTGAGGAGGTGGCGTCCGGTGCCCCGAGCCCGAGTGGTTGAGTTAGGCACCGCGACGCTCCTCCCGGGTCTGATCGACCTGCATACTCATCTCGTCGGCGACATCCAGAGTGCCTCGCCGACGGCCCCGCTGGAATCGACGCCAGAGGACGATGTCCTGATCGGCGCGACGAACGCCCGCAAGACGCTGCTGGCGGGCTTCACCACGGTACGGGACGTGGGGACCTATCGTGGCCTGCTCGACGTGGCGCTCAAACGGGCCATCGAGTCGGGGCAGATCGACGGGCCGCGGATGTCGGTGGCCGGAGCCTACCTCACCAAGCCGGGCGGTGGCGGCGAAGTCACCGGGCTTCCGGCGGGGCAGGTGCCACCACCGCCGTTTCGGATGGGCGTGGTGGCCACGCCGGCGGAGGCCCGCGAGGCGGTGCGGCGGCTCCTGGAGGGCGGGGCCGATTTCATCAAGGTCATCGCCACCGGGGCAGTCCTCACCGTGGGGACGGAGCCCGGCGAGATCGAGATCGATGCCGCGACGCTCCGGGCCGTCGTCGAGGAGGCCCGCCGCCGAGGCAGCTATGTGACGGCGCACGCCCATGGAGCGGCGGGCATCGCGCAGGCGGTTCGGGCCGGGGTGCGTTCGATCGAGCACGGGTCGCTGCTCGACGACGACGGGATCGCCCTGATGGCCAGCGCCGGGACCTGGCTCGTCGCCGACATCTACAACGGCGACTACATTCGCGAAGTCGGCCGGCGCGACGGGTGGCCGGAAGAGACGATGCGGAAGAACGAGGAGACCACCGATGCCCAGCGGCGCGCCTTCCGCCGGGCGGTGCGGGCCGGGGTGCCGATCGGCTACGGCACCGATGCCGGGGTCTATCCCCACGGCGACAACGCCAAGCAATTTCGGTACCTGGTGGAACATGGGATGACTCCGCTCGCCGCGATTCGGTCGGCCACCATCGAGGCAGCCCGGTTGATGGGCTGGGAGGGCCGGGTCGGGGCGATCGTGCCGGGCGCCAAAGCCGACCTGATCGCGGTTCCCGGCAATCCGCTGGCCGACGTGACCGTGTTGGAGCGGCCGTTCTTCGTGATGAAAGGCGGGGCGATGATGAGGAACGACCAATGACCAAGTCGTACGGCGGGCAGACGATGTGGGGGCCGCTTCGTCGGGTGGTGGTTCGCCGCCCCGACGCCGCGTTCGGGGCCGCCGATCCAGCCCGGTGGCACTATACCGAACGCCCCAACCTGACCGCCGCCTGCGGCGAGCATCAGGCGTTCGTCGAGACCCTGATGCAAACCGGCGCGGAGATCGTCTTCCACGACGAACCGCTGGCCGATCACGCCGACGCGATCTTCTGCCACGACCCGGTGTTGGTGGCCGACAACGGCGCGATTCTGCTGCGGATGGGAAAGCCGCTCAGGCGAGGGGAGGAGGAAGCGTTAGGCAGGACTCTGGCCGGGGCCGGGGTGCCGATCGCGGGACGGCTCGACGGTGACGCCTTGGCCGAATCGGGCGACCTGATGTGGCTCGATCCCTCGACCTTGGCCGCGGGGATCGGGTTCCGGACCAACGAGGCCGGGATCGAGAGTTTGAGACGGTTGCTGCCGGCCGGGGTTCGAGTCCTCCCGGTCCCGCTCCCGTACTTCCAGGGACCGGAGTCCTGTCTCCACCTGATGTCGCTGATCAGCATGGTCGACCGGGACCTGGCCGTAGGATACCCCACCCTGATGCCGGTGACCTTCGTCCAGGAACTCGAGCGGCGCGGGATCGCGCTGGTCGAGGTCTCCGACCGGGAGTTCCTCACCATGGCCACCAACGTCCTGGCCCTGGCTCCACGTCATTGTCTGATGCTGGAGGGCAACCCAGAAACCCAGGCCAAGTTGGAGCGAGCGGGCTGTCTGGTACGAACCTATCGGGGACGGGAACTGTCGCTCAAAGCCGAGGGCGGCGCGACCTGCCTGACCAGGCCGGTCCTCCGCGGGTAATGCTCCCGACCGGTCTGGGCCGGCGCTATCATTGAGATGGCTCGTTCGCTCGCTCCAGCCACACTCGGTGCCCAACCATGCGACTCGTCAACCCGCTAGCCAGCCGACTTGGCGTCACCCACGTCATCGCGCCCACCACGAGGTCCACGCCATGACCTGGATCAAGACGGTCCCGCTCGCCGAGGGCGGCGAAGCTCTCCGCGCGGCGGTCGAAGGCCAGATGGGGCTCTACCCCGCGGAGTACAACCAGCCGGTCCACCCGACCGGCGATGGCGCCTCGGGCATCGTCTCCTCTCACAGCATGATGCCCGAGGTACTGTATCACGCCTTCTCCACCTTCGGCGCGCTGATGGCTCCCGATCTCCCGCTGGCGCGACGCCATCACGAGATGATCGCGACGGTGGTCTCGGTCACCAACCGGTGCCGCTATTGAATCGACTCTCACGCAGAGTTTCTGCGTCGGGTGACGGTGGACCAGGGGTTGATCGAAGCGATCGAGCGTGACTACACCACGGCCGCGATCACGGCAGCCGAGCGCGCGATGCTCGACTACGTGGTCCAGGTGACCAAGGATGCCACCAGGATCACGCCGGACCACCACGCCGAACTCCGGCGCCACGGCTTCGACGACAAGGCGATCCTCCAGATCACCCTGATCGCCGCCTGGTTCAACTACATCAATCGAGTCGCCGACGCGCTCGGCGTGGGACGTTGAGTCGGATTACCTAACGACCGGCGATGTACCCGTTCACCTGGTCGGCGAGCACCGTCAACGGAACCGAGCCGCTCCCCAGCACCACGTCGTGGAACGACCGCAGGTCGAACCGAGAGCCCATCGCCCGCTCGGCCTGGAGGCGGAGCTCCCGGATCTTGAGCTCGCCGAGCTTGTAGGCGAGGGCCTGCCCGGGCCAGGAGATGTACCGATCGGTCTCGGTCCGAATCTCGTGGAGCGACAAGGCGGTGTTGCCCGCCAGGAACTCGCGCGCCTGATCGCGGCTCCAACCCTTGGCGTGAAGGCCGGTGTCGACCACCAGCCGGCAGGCCCGCCACATCTCGTAAGTCAGTCGGCCGAAGTGCTCGTAGGGCGTCCGGTACATTCCCATCTCGACGCCGAGATATTCCGAGTACAGTCCCCAGCCTTCGCCGAAGGCATTGACGTAGCCGAAACGGCGAAACGGCGGGAGGCCCTCGAGCTCCTTCGCCAAGGCGCTCTGCAGATGATGACCCGGGACCGCCTCGTGCAAGGTGAGGGCCGGGAGAGCATACAGCGGCCGACTCGGCAGGCCGTACAGGTTGACCCAATACGTTCCAGCCCGAGGACCGTCCAAGGGAGCGCCGACGTAGCGTCCCGCCGTGTACTTCGGCGCCAGGTCGTCCGGCACCGGTTCGACGCCGTACGGCTGCCGGGGCAGCAAGCCGAAATAGGCGGGGAGCTTGGCGTCGGCGAGCTTGGCCAAGCGTGAGGCGAACGAGAGCAGCTCGTCGCCGGACTTGGGATAGAAGCGGGGGTCGGTCCGGAGAAAGCCGAGGAAGCTCGAGAAACTCCCTCGAAATCCGGTTTCCCCGATCACCCGGTCCATCTCGCCGCGGATCCGGGCGACCTCCGCGAGCCCCAACCGATGGACCGAATCCGCCGTCAGCGGCAACGTCGTGAACTTCGTCACCAGCCAGTCGTAGTACTTGGCGCCGTCCGGCCACTCGGATGCCCCAATGGTCGTCCGGGCGTTCGGGCGATACTCCTCCACCATGAAACGGAGGAACTCGCGGTAGGCGGGGACCACGCTGTCCGAGATGACCTGACGGGCCTGGGCCCGGAGCACCGGATGCGAATCCGCCGGAACGGCGTTCGGGAAGCGGGCAAAGGGATTCCAGAACACGCTCCGGTCGACCGAGTCCACGGCGTGGGCCGCGATGGTGCTCTCGTAGCCCTCCAAGACAACTCGTGGCATGGTGAAGCCGGTCTCGAGCCCCCGCCGGAGGTTGGCGATGTTCTCGCGGTTGTACCGCGGGTAGCTCGCCAGGCGGCCAAGGAAGTTTCGGTAGTCCGCGAGGCTCGCGAATCGGAATTGGAAGGGCTGACGCGCGAAACCAATGTGGAAGCCGTCGTCCACCAAGATCGGTATTCGGTAGCTGCCGAACTGGAATTCCTTGATCGCTTCGTCGAGCTCGGCCGCGATCATTGCGTGGCTGACCCGGTCGTCCGGGGAAAGCTGGTCGACGGGGATCCCCTCGAGGCGAGCGGCGAAGGCTTGCCGCCGAGCGGTATACCCGGCGAGCGAATCCGGGTTGACGAAGGGAAGCAAGGCATCGTGGCGGTGTTCGCCGACGCCGGTGGCGCGGATCGGGTCGACGGCCAGCTCGAAGGCCCACCACTCGGCCATCAAGGCCCGAAACGACTCGGTCGCGCCGCTGGTCTGCCGCACGGTACATCCCAGGCCGCCGGCGGCGCCGATCAGCAGGATCCAGGCTGCTCGCCACTTCATAGATACTCCTCGATGAGGCCGACCGTGTCGAACCGCAGGTCTCGATACCAGTCGTGACTGCCCTCGGTCGCCTGCAGCACCGCGACATCCGCGCCGGCTGCCCGGGCAGCCAACAACCCCTGCGTGAGGAGGGCTCTGGCAATGCCTCGGCCGCGGTGATCCGGGTGGGTCACCAGGTTGTAGCAGCCGGCCGTCGGGCCCGGCCCCATGGTGAGCTGCAGGGCCGAGACCGGCTCCTCGCCGAGGCATCCGAGCAGGAACCAACAGGGCGATCCGGCGGAGAGGAGCCCCGGGGCGGCGCGGCGGTAGAACTCGGCGGTCGTCGGGTCGGTGGGCGAATGGCCGGCCGCGCTGAGGGCCGCGAACGTGGCCAGGTCCTCCGGGGTTGCGACTCGCCGAACCGAGAGGTCTCGCTGGGCTCGTGGAGGTTGGGAGAGATCCGCCGCCATGGCCACTTGTCGCTCGGCGAGCCCCATGCCCCTTTCCGCCAGGCGCTGACCGAGGTCGCTTGGCCGATCGCCGAGGAAGACCCACCAGGCAAACGGAAGGGAACGCTCGGCGAACCAGGCCCGGGTCTCGGCGATCCGCCGATCGACGCTCTCGGCCGAAAACCGGGCCCGGCACACCGCGTTGTAGCTGTCCGATGGCAGACCCGAGACCGTGTGGACGATGTCGGCGGCTCGGAGGACGGTCATCCCCTCGGTCCGTGCCTGAATCCAGGTGAAGTGGAGGAGGAGGTTGTCGTCGATCGCCTCGCCCAGCCGCTCGCGAATCAGCGGGTCCACATCACGATGGCGGCGCAGGAGCTGTCACGAAATTCGGCCGGTACCTGGCTTTCGCGGGAGTAGATCTCCATTGCTTCGACGTCGCTCGGGTTGATGACCCGAAGCAGTTCGGCGACGGTCCCGCTCAACTTCTGCCCGTCGATCCAGATGCTGATCCCGAAGGCGGGGCAGGTGGCGAACTCGATCTCGTCGCCTCCGGGGCGATCGAATCCGACCCTGAGTCCAAGTGTTCCGGTGAGCAGCTGAGTGATCCTGACCGCGTTACGGCGGTCGATGTCTTCGCGGGTCAGGTACCGCCCGACTCGGCCGGCCCGCCGACGATAGAAGTCGTCGTACTTCGCGGTGTTGGCGTATTGAGGGGGCTTGCCCCATTTCCCGACCACGACGATCTCGGCGAGGATCTGGGGCAGCCGTCTGATCACGATCCGGCCCTTCCATTCGTCGCCGGCCGCGAGGCGAACCGGGGTGTACGACACTTTGTAGCCGATCTTTCGGGCCCGCACCACGTGGAGCCCGAGTGGGAGGCCCGCCATCGAGAAACGTCCGGTGCTGTCGGTCGTCGTCTGGCTCTCGGTTCCGAGGATGGCGACCTCGACCTCCCGGACCGCGAACCCGAGCGAATCCTGTACGATCCCATCCATCCGGGCGAAGCGCCGGCGAAGCTCCTCTTGTTGCTGGGCAAACGCTCTCGCCGCGACCACCCGGTCGGTGGTGTCGATGACCGCGCTGAGGTTGACCACCTCGGCGCCGTGTTCGCGAAAGGTTTCGACTCGCTCCTTGCCGTTCTTCGCTCGGAGCACATTGGGTTCGCGTTGGTACCAGAACCGAGTGATCCAGAACCCGGGATTGAACCGGTGGATCTCGATCGAGCCGCCGGAGCGGTCGGGTCGCCAGCTCTTCTCGATGCCGTGGAACGAGTAGTCGATGACCTTGAGTTCGCGACTGGCGCGGTCGAGCCAGAGGGTCCCGCTGAGCTGAACTCCGTTGCCGGGAACCGGGAGGAATCGAACTCCGAAATAGTCGGGCCTGGTTGCCGATCCATTCACCGTTCCGAAGCAATGCGCGGTCCGGAACTGCGGCGCGAGAAACGTCCCGATCGAGGGTGCCAGCCAGGCGGTGCTGTCGCCTCGAGTGAAGTAGCCGGTCCGAAACAGCGTGGCGGCGTCGGCGGTGGCCGCCGGCCGATTGCCGCGGTCGAGGACCGTGTTGACTTCTTGGGCTTCGAGGCGTTGCTCCCAGGAAAGCCGGCGGTCGAAGCTCGTGAGACTCATCTCGACGGCGCCGAGTTGCTCGGTGGCGGCGACGGTCCGAAGGGTGCGATCGATTTCGGCCCACACCGAGGCGAGCCCATCCGGGAAGGAAGGCGCGGTGCATTCCTTGGGAGGAGCGATCAGGCTGGCCGGAAGCGCCGGGCGGGTGGCTGCGTGCAGTACGGTGATGCTATCGAGACCGGTCGGGACAACGACGGCGTAGCTGGTGTCGACGTAGCCGGGGCGCTCGACGACCAGCCGATACTCGCCGGCCGGCGCGAAAAGGCGAACTCGGGCGAAGTCGTTGGCGATGGCGGCGGCGACCGTGCCGCTATCGGTCTCGAGCCGGAGCATCGCGCCAACGACCGGCAGCCCTCGGGTTGGCTCGGCGACCCGGACTCGAAGTTCTTGAGCAGCAACAGTTTGCGAAGCGACGGCAAGTCCCAGGGCCGCCCGAACCCACGATCTCATGGGGTCGAATTTACCCTCCGAGTGCTGGGCCGGGCTACTCGAAGCGCCCGGGGCAGGACGCTCAGGTCGAGCGGTCCCTCGACCTCGGCGAGCTCGCCGTCGATCTCGAAGCCAAGCGTACCGGAGGCGGCGAGGCGCAGTCTGGAAATGCCCCGGAACCGGACCGCCGGGTGGCTCACGTGCCCGCCGGTGTAGACGCGGGGCAGAACTACCGCGGTGGCGAGTCGGGAAATGGGGTCGATGGTCATCAGGTCGAGTTGCCCGTCGTCGAGCCGGGCGTGAGGGGCCACTCGCATTCCCGCGCCGATCGCGGGGCCGTTGACGACGGAGAGAAAACGAACCGTGGCTGGCCGGCCATCGAGCTCGAGGGACACCGGTCGGTGCCGCGCCAGGGCCGCGAGGGTCGCGAAAAAGTAGGACATCGGCCCGCCGAAGCGCTTGCCGACCCGGGCGACGATTCTGAGCACGTCGACGCTCAGGCCGACGGTGAGCGAGTTCCCGAAGAAGCGGCGGGTTTGGATGCCGCCTTCGCGATACTCCAGTCGACCGACATCGATCCAATCGACAACCGGGGTCCGGTAGCCGGCCAGCGCCGTCCGGCCATCGGCCGGGATCCCGACGTTGCGAGCCAGGTCGTTTCCGGAGCCGAGCGGAAGCCAGCCGACCGCGGCGGTGGCCCGCTCGCCGGCTCGCATCACCCCGTTGATGACCTCGTGGGAGGTGCCATCTCCGCCGGCGGCGAGGAGGATGCCCCCGTGGGGCGCCAGCCGCTCGGCCAAGGCGGTCAACTCTCCCGGGCCACCGCTCCGATGGACCGCCAGGTCCGGGAACCACTCTCGAGCCAGCGGCTCGATCCGCCGCCATTGCCTAACGGCCGCGCCGTTACCGCTCGCGGGATTGAGGAGGATGTGGACCGGCATCCGGGGAGCCGGCTAGGGCTGGCCGATGGTGGGGCCCTGGGCCAACGGGAGTCCGGCCAAGGCCCCCGCCGGAGCCCAGCGTGCTTCGTGGTCGAGGAGGTGTTTCTTGCGCCAGAGCCCGCCGCCGTAGCCGCGGAGCCCGCCGGAGCGTTCGATGACCCGGTGACAGGGCACCACGATGGCGAGGCGGTTCATCCCGTTGGCGAGCCCGACCGCCCGCTGCCCGTTGCGAACGCCTAACGATTCCGCCAGATCGGCGTAGCTTCTGGTCTCCCCGTAGGGGATCCCCAGCAAGGCGCGCCAGACCCGTTCTTGAAACGGGGTTCCCCGAATCACCAAGGGCAGCCTGAACTGGTGCCGAGTCCCGGCGAAATACTCCGCCAGCTCGGTCGCGGTTTGATCGAGAACCGGGTGTTCGCCGGTCCTGGTCGGGCCGAAGGCGCGGAAGAGCCCGCCGACTTGGCGCTCCAGCCGCTCATTGGTGGCGAACTCGAGGAAGACCAGACCGTCGTCCGTCGCGGCGGCCGCCAGCGCCCCAACCGGGCTGTCGAGCAGACGGACCACGACCGCGGCGTCCGAGCCAGGGGGCGCCAGGAGGCGCGCCAGCGCGGGCGCCAAGGCATCGGCGCGGACCGGCGGGTGGGAGTCGGCACAGGAAGGAATCTACTGGTTTCCGGGCCCCCCGGGGGGTATTGTTGCCCCTCGCCAGCCGCGCAATCGTCCGGGAGACCTCCCATGCAACTCGTCGCTCTCGACTGGGTCATCGTGGTTCTGTCGATCGTGGTCTCGTTCGCCCCGGCCATCCTCCTGGCTCGGCGGGCCGGCGCCAACACGACCGAGTTCTTCACCTCGGGTCGGGCGGCGCCCTGGTGGCTGATCGGGGTCTCGATGGTCGCCACCACATTCAGTACCGACACTCCCAACCTGGTCACTAACCTGGTCCGGGAGAAGGGAGTCGCCAACAACTGGCAATGGTGGGCCTTCCTGCTCACCGGCATGATGACCGTGTTCTTCTACGCCAGGCTCTGGCGCCGCTCCGGGATGCTGACCGACCTCGAGTTCTACGAGCTCAGGTATGCCGGGAAGATGGCGACGTTCGTCCGGGGCTTTCGGGCCGTCTACCTGGGCCTCTTCTTCAACTGCGTCATCATGGCCACGGTCAATCTCGCCGCCGTGAAAATCGCCAACGTGGTCCTGGGCTGGCCGATGGGGCAGACGCTGCTGGTGTGCGCCGTCCTCAACGTGGCCTTCGCGGCGACGTCGGGGCTCTGGGGCGTTCTGGTGACCGACTTCATTCAGTTCGCCGTCGCGATGACCGGAGCGGTGGCCGCCGCGTACTTCGCCCTCCAGCAGCCGGAAGTGGGCGGGCTCGCCGGGCTCTTCGAGAAGCTCGACCCACAGGTCCTCGCCTTTCTGCCCGACTTCGGCGACTGGGGCCTGACGCTGTCGATCCTGATCATCCCGCTGACGGTGCAGTGGTGGTCGGTCTGGTACCCGGGCTCCGAACCCGGCGGAGGCAGCTACATCGCCCAACGGATCCTGGCCGCCAGGAGCGAGCGCGACGCGTTGACCGGGACCCTCCTCTTCAACGTCGCCCACTACGCCCTCCGGTCCTGGCCGTGGATCATCGTGGCGCTCGCCTCGCTCCTGGTCTTCCCGACCCTCGACGACATCGCCCGGACCTTTCCGTACGTCGATCCCAAGCTGATCGGCCACGACATGGGCTACCCCGCCATGCTCAAATTCCTGCCGGCCGGCTTCCTGGGGCTGATGGTGGCTGGGATGCTCTCCGCCTATGTCTCGACCCTGTCGACCCAGCTGAACTGGGGCACCTCTTATCTGGTGCACGACTTCTACCGCCGGTTTCTCCGCCCCGGCCGAGACGAACGGCACTACGTCATGGCCGCTCGGGTGACCACCGCGCTCTTGATGGCTGTCGCCGCCGGCGTGACCCTGGTGCTCGAGACCGCTCGGGCGAGCTTCGACCTGCTCCTCTCGATCGGCGCGGGCACCGGCCTGCTCTATCTGCTCCGGTGGTTCTGGTGGCGGATCAACGCCTGGAGCGAGATCGCCGCGATGGCCAGTTCGTTCCTGGTCTCGGTGGCGTTCTTCCTTGCGGGCCGGTCGGGCGTCTCGATCCCTCCGCACCTTCCCTTGCTCGCCACCGTGGCGGCGACCACCGCGACCTGGCTTCTCGTGACGTTCCTCACCGCGCCGGTCGACGATCGGACGCTGGAGCGGTTCTACCGAGCCACCCGACCCGCGGGACCGGGATGGGCGGCAGTTCGGGCGCGGCTCGGGCTGCCGCCCGCGGCCGACAGCCTGCCCCAAGCCATGCTCGGGTGGGTGTCAGGTTGTACCTTGGTCTACGCCGCCCTCTTCGGTGTCGGCAGTCTCCTCTACGGGCACTGGACTCAAGGGCTGCTCTGGGCCGCGGTGTTGGCGGTGAGCGGAACCATCCTCTGGCGGCTCTTGCCCTCGCTCTGGGCGAGCCACGAACCCTGAGCTGCCCCGGCTGAGATGAAGGCCGTCGTGATGGCCCGAGGTTTGGGGACCCGAATGCGGGCGCCCGCCGCCGGCGCGGACCTTACCGCCGAGCAGGACGTGGTGGCCAGCGCCGGGCTCAAGGCGATGATCCCGCTCGCGGGTGGCCGCCCGATGCTCGACTTCATCCTCGCCAGCCTGGCCGATGCCGGGGTGACCGATGCCGGGATCGTGGTCGCCCCGGGGCACCAGGCGATTCGCGATCGGTACTCGGGGCCGACCCGCCCACGCCGGATCGCGGTCGATTTCATAATCCAATCTGATCCCTCGGGAACGGCCGACGCCGTGCTGGCCGCCGCGGATTTCGTCCAGGGCGAGGAGTTTCTGGTCGTCAACGGGGACAATCTCTATCCGGCGGCGGCGCTCCGGGCGTTGGTGAGCGATTCCGGCGGCGGACTGATCGGCTATCACCCGGAGAGCCTGATCGCCCGGAGCAATATCGCTGCCGACCGGATCGCCACTTTCGCGCTGGCCTGGGCGACCGAGGGATGGCTCTCCGCCATCGTCGAGAAACCAGCGGCATCCGAGGTAAAGCCCGGAGCGCTGGTCTCGATGAACAGCTGGCGATTCACTCCGCGGATCTTCGATTCCTGCCGCGCCATCGAGCCGTCACCACGCGGTGAACTGGAGCTTCGAGACGCCGTGGTCGACGCCATGGCGCGAGGCGAGCGCTTCAGGGTCATCGAGTCCCACGATGGCGTCCTCGACCTGTCGAGCCGAACGGATATCGGGGCCGTGACCGAGCGGCTCAGGGCGTTCCGGGTCGTCCTGTGACCCGAGCTGTCAGCGTTGATGTCCTGGAGCGAGCCGGGTTGGAGCCGGAGGAGGCCGAGCGTCGGGCGGCCCTCTTCGACCGAGTGGCGCTGACCTGGCCCTGGACCGACCCGCCCTCCCTGGCCTGGCACGTCCCCGGCCGCATCGAAGTACTCGGCAAACATACCGACTACGCCGGGGGACGCAGCGTGGTCTGCGCCACCGAGCAAGGCTTCGCGTTCCTGGCGCGGCCGCGCTCGGATCGAGTCTTGCGCCTGTTCGACGCCGTTCGGTCCGAGGCCCGCGATGGTGCGATCTCGGTGGATCAGTCCGCGACCCTCGGGGACTGGTCGAACTATCCGATGACCGCGGCCCGGCGTCTGGCCGCGGACTTTGGAATCGAGCGGGGCGCCGATATCGCCTTCGCCAGCGACGTGCCGTTCGCGGCCGGCGTCTCCAGCTCGAGCGCGCTGCTCGTCGGTACCGCCTTGGCCCTGATGGCGGTCAACCGCCTCGAGCAGGACAGCAGCTTCGCGGCGGCGATCTCGAGCCCGGAAGAATTCGGCGGTTACCTCGGCGCCGTCGAAAACGGGCGCCCGTTCGGGGCGCTCCGCGGCTCGGGCGGGGTGGGGACCCTGGGCGGGAGCCAGGATCAGACCGCGATTCTCTGCTCCCGGCCCAACGCCCTCGCCCAGTATCGATTCGACCCGGTCGAGCTGGAAGGGGTGATGGCGTGGCCGGATCGGTTGAGCTTCGTGATCGCGGCGAGCGGCGTGGTGGCGGAGAAGACCGGAGCGGCCATCGAGCACTACAACGCGCTGGCGCGTCTTACCTCGGTCCTCTCCGAACACGCCCGGGCCATCTACGGCGACCAGATCCGCAGTCTCGGCGCCGCGCTGATCGACCACGAAGACGCTCCGAGCCGGATCGGGGAGCGGATCGCCTCGCTCGGCGACCCCCGACTCGCCGCCCGGCTGGCCCAACTGACCGCCGAATGCCGACTGATCATTCCGGGAGTACACCGAGCCTTCACTCGCGGCGATCTCCGGCGGGTCGGCGAGCTGGTCGAGCTGTCACAGGAAGGCGCCGAGCTCGGGCTTGGCAACCAGATCCCGGAGACCCGGGCGTTGGTCGAGATGGCGAGGATCGAAGGGGCCATCGCCGCGTCCGCGTTCGGAGCGGGATTCGGCGGGAGCGTGTGGGCCATCGTGGATCGAGGGGACGCCCCCCGGTTCCGGGCCGACTGGCTCGCTCGATACCGAAGCGGGTTTCCGGAGCGTCGGACCGGGTCGGCGGCGGTCATCACCCGGCCGGCGATCCCGGCGACCCGCCTCTTCCCTGATTCCGGCCGTTAGCTGCCGCCCCGCGATGGTGTCATGGCGTCGTTGTCGCCGCACCACCTGCCGACTCCGCGCTGGCGGCCGGCCGCCAACCACCGGCCGCCTGCTCGAAGGCATGAGCCAACTGGAGGACGCCCCAGTCGTCCCGGTGCCGGCCGACGATCTGAAGGCCCACCGGCAACCCGGCGGCCGAGAACCCGGCGGGCACCGAGATGCACGGGTTGCCTAACGCCGAGATCAGGTAGCACGACCGCATCCAGTCGAGGTAACTCGCCATCGGCCGGCCGTCGATCTCGGTGGGGTAGGGTTGGTCGACCGAAAACGGCAGCACCTGCACCGTCGGCAACACGAAGAACTGGTAGCGCTCCATGAACCGGCGAACCCGGTGATAGGCGGCCGTCCGGCCGACCTCCGCTCGGGCCAGGTCGGGGCCGGTGATCGCTCGACCGGCTTCGACGTTCCAGCGAATCGAATCCTTGAGAAGATCGGGCGTCTTGGCGTACTCGGGGCCGAGTGCCATTTCGAAGTACCAGGCCCGCCAGGCCAGGAAGGCCTCGTCGAGTCCGGCGAGATCCGGGGCCGCGTCCTCGACCACGAGGCCCAGCGATTCGAAGACCTGGCGGTGGCGATCGACCACGTTCACGACGTCGGGTTCAAAGGGGAGGCCGCAGCCGCCGGTCCAGGCGAGACGGACCCCGGCGAAATCGCGGCCTAACGGCTGACGGAAGCGCTCCCCGGGGATCTCGAGCGAGATCGGCGATCGCGGATCGGGACCCGCCAGCGCGCTCAGGAGGAGCGCGGCGTCTGCCACGGTGCGCGCCATCGGTCCGTCGACCGCCAAGGTGAACCAGCCGAGTTCCCCCTGCGACGGCACCCGGCCGGGCGAGGGCCGTATTCCAACCACGTTGCAGAAGCTGGCCGGATTGCGGAGGGATCCTCCCATGTCGCTCCCGTCGGCGATGGGGAGCATGCCGGTGGCCAGCGCGGCGGCGGCGCCGCCCGACGACCCGCCAACCGTTCGATCGAGCGCGTAGGGGTTTCGGGTGGCGCCGAACACCGGGTTGAACGTCTGCGAGCCGGCCCCGAACTCCGGAGTATTGGTCTTGCCGAGACAGATCGCCCCCGCCGCTCGGCAGCGTTGCACCAAGAGGCTGTCGGCGGCCGGGATCAGGTCTCGGTAGATGGGCGAGCCGTAAGTCGTCCGGATCCCCGCGGTCTCCTGGAGATCCTTGTGGGCGATCGGCAGGCCGTGCAGTGGGCCGATCGGCTCGCCGCGCCCGAGGGCCTGGTCGGCCCGTTCCGCCGCGGCGAGAGCCCGTTCGGGCACCAGAGTCACGATGGCGTTGACCGCGGGGTTGATCCGATCGATTCGGGCCAGATGTGCCATCGTGACTTCGCGGGCCGAGACCTCTCGTTCCCGAATGAGCCGGGCCAACGTGGTTGCCGACTCGAAACAGAGGTCGGTCATGGGAGACCGGGCCGCTCGCCCGCCGGGTTGGCGAGTGATGACGGAGCTGATGGGCTGCTGGTCATGACGTTCCTAACGACGCCCGATGCCGTGGCGACGCAAGATCTCCCGCACCGAATCGATCGGGAGCGCCTCCAGAGTCCCGAATCGGGTGGTGACGGTAGTTGCCTTGAGCATGGAGTTGTAGATCGCCTCCTCGGTCGCCTCGATCGCGGCTTGGAACAAAGGTGAGATGTCGTCGTTGCCAAGCTCGCGTCTCCGCGCGGTCACCGTGTCGCCGGCTCGGCGGCCACCACCGCCGACCGCCGGCACTCGACGAACCGCCGGGTGGGTCGAAAAGGCCAGGACGAAATCGCCGGAGCCGTTCGACATCGTCGATCCGGTTCGAGCGAGCCCCGCCAGGGCCCGCTCCGCCACCCGCCGGAGGTTCCGGTCCGAGAGCGGAGCGTCCGTCGCGAGCACCATGATGATCGACCCGTCGCCCGGGTTGGCGGTCTCCCGAGCGTAGGCGTACTTGCCGAGTTCCTTCCCGATCGGAACGCCGGCCATCTGGAACACCCCGCCATAGTTGCTCTGGACCAGGGCGCCGAGGGTCCAGCCGCCGAGCGAGGTCGGGAGCTTTCGCGACGACGTCCCGATCCCGCCCTTCCAGCTGAACGCGGCGGTGCTCGCCCCGGCTCCGACGCTCCCCTCCTCGACGGCGCCCCCGCGGGCGTTGTCGAGGGCCTGCTCCACCGCTTCCACCGTCAACGGCCGAAGCCGGATGGCGTTCAGGAAGCCGTCGTTGGTTTCGCCGACCACCGGGTTGATCGACCGCACTTCGGCCATCCCGGGTTGGCGCAGCATCCAGCCGACCATGGCGTCGGCCGCCTTCCAGACACACAGGGTGCAGGTGAGCAGGATCGGGGTTTCCAGTTCGCCCAGTTCCTCGACCTGGGTCGAGCCAACCAGTTTGCCAAAGGCGTTGCCGATCACCGCCGCCGCGGGGACCCGGTCGAGAAAAGGGTTACCCTCATGCGGCAGGATCGCGGTGACGCCGGTCCGGACCGAGTCTCCGGCGATGACCATCGACTGACCGACCCGCACCCCGGCCACGTCGGTGATCGCGTTGAGCGGCCCCGGGGCGAAGACGCCTGGCGCCACGCCCAGATCGCGGGCTCGTGGCCGAGCATTCTGGGCGATGAGTGGGGTGGCGATCTGGAGGGCGGCGACCAGCGTCAGGGCGGCGAAGGGAACTCTCATCGGCGACTCGCGAAGAATGGGGTCCGGAGGTATCCGGGATTCATCAACGATAGATCGATTCGGCGGATCCCGCTAACGAATTCAGCGATCGAGGTAGCTCTGGTAGCTGGTCTGGAGAAGCGCCCGACCAAGCGATCGCTCCAGGGCCCCGACCGGCCCGCGCACGACCAGGTCGCGGCCGCCTCGATCGTCCCGGACCAGTACCGCTCGGTCCGTAACCAGACCGAAGCCCTCGTTGAAACCGAAGTACCCGAAGGGCGTGCCGACGGGGATCAGCAGTGACCGGCCGAACCCGGCCGAGCCGCCGGCCTCGCCCCCGATGGCGTCGAGCAGTGTCGGCGTCAAATCGAGCTGCGAGGCAGGCTCGTCGACCACGGAGTCCCGAACCCGGAGCGCACCGCCCAACCACAGCATCGGAATCCGGAACTCGGTCTCCGGGTCCCGCGCGGGCGCGGCGGAATCGAGCGGCCGGATCCGGCGGCCGTGATCGCCCACGACGACCACCACGGTTTCCTTCCACCAGGACCGCTCGGACAGCCGCCCGATCAGCCTCGCGATGACCCGATCGGTGTACTGGAGAGCCCTCGAGTATTGGGTCTGCCAGCTCTCGTCCCGCGACGGGGTGACACCCGGGACCTCGAATGGCTCGTGGCTCGAGAGGGTGAGCCACACCGCGAGGAACGGCCTTGGCATCGAGTCGAGATCGGCGAGCAGCCGCTCGGCCACCACGCTGTCGTGGGCGCCCCACTTTGAGTTCCAGCTCGAGCGCGGGAAGGCCCCTTTGCCGATTCGGCGGTCGAAGCCGGTGTTGGTCAGGTAACCCTGAAGCCCGGCGAACTCGAGCTCGCCGCCGTAGAAGAACGCCGAGTGGTAGCCTAACCGACCCAGGGCCGCCGGGAGCGATGGCAAGTGGCGCGACTTGCTGGGTGTGGTGGTAATCGCGCCTCGCGGAATGCCGGGAAAGCCGCTCAGGAGAGCCGCGACGCCCTTGTCCGTCCGATCGCCCGAAGCGTAGAACCGGGAGAACAGCATCCCGGCCGAGGCCAGGGAGTCGAACGCCGGGGTTCCGTTCAGGACCCCACCGATGGAGCGGACCGCCCGCGCCGAGGCGCTTTCCCAAACGACCAGGACGAGGTTGGGCCGACTGACCGTGAACGGCGACGGCCGGCGGGGGCCCGCCGGAGCCCGCGCGGCCCGAAGGGCGCTGTCGGCGGTCGCGGCGGTGAGCCGGGCGTAGGGGTTCGACCGATCGTAGAAGCGCCGGTAGACCGAATCGAAGAACCCCCAGATCGCGTTCTCGGCGAGCCAGTTGGCCCGGGTGTCCGCCGAGTGGTAGGCACTACTCGTAGTTAGTGGCCAGGTGCCGAGCCCGCCCCGGGCGATCGGCACCAACGCCACCAGGAGAGCGGCCGCGGAGAGCATCCGAGGCAATACGGCGGACCGTTGGGCGCCGGGCCCCTCACGGGTAGCCTGGCGAAAGGCCGCGATGAGCAGCGCGGCGATCGCCGCCGATACGGCAAGCAAGCCCAACCGGGGGCTCGCTCCGGCGGAGGCCCACGCTTCGGCGGGGGTGGCCAGATATGGGAGGACCGATGCGTCGATCCGGCGGCCCCAGTGCCGAAAGATCTCGACGTCGGCGACGACCAGCAGGGCCGCGGCGACGCTCGCCGTTCCGAGCCAGGCCGCCAGCGCCGCGCGACCCGGCGCCCGAAGCGGGGCGAAGGCGGCTACCGCAAGGGCGATGATCGCGGGGGCGGTGAGGTAGGCCGCCCCGGAGAGATCGAGACGGAGCCCGGCGGTGAAAGCCGCCGCGAGCGCTCGGAGCGACAGACCGCGAACCTCTTCCGAGGAGAGGTAAAACCCGGCCCGCGCCAGGAGAAAGAATCCCAGCCAGATTCCGAAGATCGATCCCGCGACGCGCAGCTGGCGGCCCATGGTCGGCTGGAGCCCTCGGGGGCGAGGAGGTAAGATTGGTCGTGCCACTGCCAGAAGCGGTCCGCGGGGAGTTCCCGATCGCCGGCCAGGCGACCTACCTCAACCACGCGGCCTCGACGCCGCTGCCGGCCCGATCCGCCGCCGCGCTGCGACGCTACGTGGACGACCGCCAGCAGCTATATCACCTCTACCAAGTCGGGAAGCAAGACTACGACGCCGGGCCGCTTCGAGCCAAGCTCGGCGCGTTGCTGAACACCGACCCCGAGCGGATCGGCTTCGTCCCGACGACCACCGACGGGATCGGCGCGGTGCTCAACGGCCTCCCGTGGGCGCCCGGTGACAATGTCGTGGTGCCGGCGGACGACTTCCCGGGCGTCATCTATGCCTGCCTGAATCTGGCGCCGCGTGGGGTCGAGGTCCGTCGAGTGGCGCCCCATCGAGGTCATGCTCGGCTCCAGGACATCGCGGCCGCCCTCGATCGCCGCACCAGGGCGGCGGTGATCAGTCACGTCCACTGGCACACCGGTCACCGGCTCGACCTGAGCGACTTTGCCGCGGCCTGCCGCGCTACCGAAACCTTGTCCGTGGTGGACGCCATCCAGAGTCTCGGCGCGGTGTCGATCGACCTCGCGGCGGAGCCGGTCGACGTGCTGGTGGCGGGAACCTACAAGTGGCTGCTCGGCATCCACGGTCTCGCCGTGATCGCGTCGAGCGAACGGGCCCTCGCGACCGGCGTCCCCGACCGGGCGGGCTGGGCATCGATGGCGACCAGCGTCCACCGGCAGCCGTGCCTCGAGTGGGCCCGAGGGGCCCGGCGCTACGCGGTCGGCGGCGGCAACGACGCGGCCCTCACCGCGCTGGAACCCTCGGTCGAACTCCTCCTCGAGGTGGGCCCCGCCGCGATCGAGTCCCACATCCTCGGCTTGATCCGCCAGCTCGCGACCGGTCTGGAGTCGGTGGGTCTGTCGTGCAACAGCCCACTGGATGCTCCTCGCCACCCGACCTTCCTGAACGTCACCTCGGGCGACGTCGAGCGCGACATCCGGCTGGTCGAGCGGCTCGTGGCGGAGGGAATCATCGTGGCCCGGCGCGGGCCAGGGATCCGGATCTCTCCTCATCTCCACAACTCGGGTCGCGACATCGATCGCCTGCTGGCCGCGATTGCCTAACCACGATATTCACCTACTATAGCGAGTTGGTCCCTTGCCCCACGCCTCCCGTTCCCTCCTTGAATCCGCCGCCGAGCGTGGTATCCGGTACCTCGAAACCGTCGCCGGGCGACCAGTCGCGCCGCGAGCCACCGAGGTGGCGGCGCTCGCGAGCCTCCGCGAACCGTTCCCCCCCGGGCCCACCGACCCTGGCGCGGTGCTCGACCTGCTCGACCGGGTTGGGTCGCCGGGGACGGTCGCGTCGGCGGGGCCGCGCTTCTTCGGGTTCGTGACCGGGGGCGCCCTGCCCGCCACGGTCGCCGCCAACTGGCTCGCCGGGGCCTGGGACCAGGAGGGTGGGATGGAGGCCACCTCGCCGACGACCGTGGTGCTCGAGGAGGTGGCGCACCAGTGGCTGCTCGAGATCTTCGGGCTCCCGGCTGGCACCGGCGTCTCGTTCGCGACCGGTGCCACCATGGCCAACTTCACCGCGCTGGCGGCCGCCAGGGGGGCGGTGCTGGAACGGGCCGGCTGGGATGTCGAGGCCGACGGGCTCCAGGGGGCCCCGCCGGTGCGGATCGTCGTCGGCGAGGAGGTCCACCCGAGCGTTCGAAAATCGTTAGGCATGCTCGGGTTCGGCCGGAACCTGGCCCTGGTCGTTCCGGCCGACACCCAAGGCCGAATGCGGGCCGATCGACTGCCGCCGATCGAAGGCCCGACCATCGTCTGCGTTCAGGCCGGTAACGTCAACTCGGGCGCCTGCGACCCGTTCGGCCCGATCGCGGAGTGGGCCCGCGCCGGGGGGGCCTGGCTCCACGTCGACGGGGCGTTCGGCCTGTGGGCCAAGGCCGCCCCCGGTCGGTCGCACCTGGTGGCCGGCGTCGAGCGGGCCGACTCCTGGGCGACCGACGCCCACAAGTGGCTCAATACCCCGTACGACAGCGGACTCGGCTTCGTCCGCGACGCCGCGGTGCTCCGCCGCGCGATGGCGATGTCGGCGGCCTACTTCCCGGTCCCGGTCGGCCGCCAGCCCGACCACTACACCCCGGAGTTGTCGCGCCGTTCGCGGGGGGTCGAGGTCTGGGCCGCCTTGAAATCCTTGGGGCGAACGGGGCTCGCGGAGCTGGTCGAGGGCTGCTGCCACCACGCCGCCCGGTTCGCCGAGGGACTGAGCGCGGCGGGGCTCGAGGTGCTCAACGAGGTGGTGCTCAATCAGGTTACCGTAAGGGTGGCGCCGGACCCGGCGACCACCGACCGGATCGTCGAGCGGATCCAGCGCGAGGGGACCTGCTGGGTTGGCGGAACCACTTGGCGCGAGGTCCGGGCCATCCGGATCAGCGTGTCGTCGTGGGCGACGACGGCCGCCGACGTCGACCGCAGCCTCGCGGCGATCGTCGCCGCGGTTCGGGCCGAGACCGCTTCCGGCCCGAGTCCGCGCCGAGGCGGCCGAACGCCATAACCTCGGCTGAGCGCTACCGCTTCGGCATCACCACACCGCCCAACCCGAGCCGGGCCACCTCGGCGTTGAACCGGCCCACCTCCTCCGCCAGGCCCCGGTCGATCTGGGCCCGAACCGCGGCCCACTGGGGATCGAGATCGGCTTTCCGGCGGACCCGTCCCGGCGACGGCCGCCCCTCGGCGCTGCCGGAGCCGTATCCGCCGTCGCCCACCAGCGAGTTGTAGAGGGTGTTGTACTGGCCGACGAGCTTGGTCGGGCTGGCGAGGTCCCCGGCGGCCCGCGCGGGTAGGAGCATCTCCTCGAGCCGGGCCAACCGGGCCGCGAGCGAGTCGGCCAGCGCCGGCAGCGAACCCGCCCCGGTTGCCGAGGCCTTGGCCCGGTCGGCCAGTGCCTTGGACTGATCCTTGGCCGAGCGGATCGCCTCGACGGCGGCGTACATCGCGTTCATGGTATCCCGCACCGCGGCCGCGATTCGAAACTGGTCGTCGTAATCGGCCTGAGTGATATCGGGAGCCTTGGGATTGCCGATCACCACAACCGGTTTGGTTTCGCTCGCTCCCCCCGCGGTGAGCCGGGCCCGGTAGGTTCCCGGCGGCATTTTCACGCCGCCGCCGCCGCCGAACCCGGCGCTGACCCCCCGGGGCGCCCGCGGTCCGTCGGCCTTGAGGTCCCAGACCACCCGATGGAATCCCTTGGCGGTGCTGAGCCGTGGGGTGCGGCGCTCGGCGGCGGCCGCCGAGTCGGAGGTGAAGGTCCGGAGCACCGCGCCGGAGCCATCGAGGATCTCGAGGCTCACCGATGGCACCTCGCGATCGAGGTAATAGTGGATCAGCGCGCCATGGGGGAGCGGGTCTGGCCGGGTGTGGTCCAGTTCGCCTAACGGCTCGCCGATGTACCCCCGGGCCGCCGGCCGCGGGGTGAACAACTTCGCCGTGTTCACCGCCGTCGAGGCCGCGAGCTCGTGGAGCGGGGTCAGGTCGTCGAGCACCCAGAAGGAGCGGCCTTGGGTCGAGAGCACCAGGTCGTGTCGATGGACCTTCATGTCGGTGATCGGCGTGGCCGGCAGGTTGAGCTGGAGGGGCTGCCACCTGGCCCCGTCGTCGAACGACACGAAGGCGGCGAACTCGGTACCGGCGTAGAGCAGGCCCTTCCGGGCCGGGTCTTCTCGCACGACCCGGACCGGGTGGTTGGCCGGGATGCCGTTCTGACCGTTGGCGATCCTGGTCCAGCTCCGGCCGAAGTCGTCGGTCCGGAACACATAGGGGGTGAAGTCGTCCATCCGGTATCGCTGAACTGCCAGGAACGCCCGTCCCGGCGCGTGGGCCGATACCTCGACCCGGTTGACGGTCCCTAACGGCGGCATCTCGCGCGGGGTGATCTCGCTCCAGGAGCCGCCGCCATCCCTGGTGAGGTGGACTCGGCCGTCGTCGGTGCCGACCCAGATGGTGTTCCGGTCGTGCGGCGAGGGTACCACCGCGAAGATGGTGTTGAAGACCTCGACGCCGGTGTGGTCGCCGGTGATCGGGCCACCGGGCCAGTTCTGGTAGGCCGGGTCATTGGTGGTCAGGTCGGGCGAGATCCGTTCCCAGTTGTCGCCGCCGTCACGGCTCCGATAGAGATACTGGCTGGCGTGATAGACGGTTCTTGGCTCGTGCGGCGACACCACGATCGGCGCCACCCACTGGAACCGGTTGGTCATGTTCTTGGGCGGCACCGCCTGATTCTCCGGGTACATGTTGACGCTCACCCGAGTGTCGTTGTCGACGTGGAACCGGTTGATCGCGCCCCCGTAGCAGCCGCCCCAAATCGTCTCCGGATGATCGGGGTGGAACGCCAGGGGTCCGGTCTCGCATCCCGAGGCGAAAAGCCACTCCTCCTGGGGGCGGAGGGTGTTGTGGAGCGAACGATGGAGCACGCTGATGCTCGAGTTGTCCTGTTGCGACCCGTAGATTCGATAGGGGATCTGATTGTCCACCATCACGTCGTACAGCTCGGCGGTGGGCTGGTTGTACATCGACGAAAAGGTCTTCCCGTCGTTGTGAGTCACCACCACGCCGCCGTCGTCGGCGAGGGCGTAGATGCCGGGATCGGCCGGGTTGATCCAGAGATCGTGGGTGTCGCCATGGGGGACCTCGATCTGCTCGAAGGTCTTCCCGCCGTCGATCGACTTGAGGAACTGGGTGTTGAGGACGTAGACGGTGTTCTCGTCCTTGGGATCGGCGTGGACATGGGTGTAGTACCAGGGCCGGCCGCGAGCCCGCTGGTCGGTGTTGATCAGCGCCCAGGTCTTGCCCCCGTCGTCGCTCCGGTAGAGCCCGCCCTTGGGCTCCGCTTCGATCAGCGCCCAGACCCGGTCCGGGTTCGACGGCGAGATCGAAACCCCGACCTTGCCGACCACGCCGGTCGGGAGGCCGCCGGCCACCTTGGTCCAGTTGTCGCCACCGTCGGTCGTCTTGTAGAGCCCGCCCTCCGGCCCGCCCGAGATCAAGGTCCACGGCTTACGTTCGGCCCGCCACATCCCGGCGTAGATCTCCCGCGGGTTGACCGGGTTCATGGCCAATGACACCGCGCCGGTGCTGTCGTTGAGATAGAGCACCTTCTGCCAGGTCAACCCACCGTCCTTCGACCGGAACACCCCTCGTTCGGGGTTCTTGCCGAACGGGTGGCCGAGGGCCGCGACGTACACCAGGTTGGGGTCGGTCGGGTGGATCAGCAGTTCTCCGATCGCTCCCGACTCGGGCAGGCCAGCGAACTTCCAACTCGCGCCGCCATCGGTGGACCGCCAGATCCCGCGCCCCACCGAGACGTTGCCGCGGATGCAGGCCGAGCCGGTGCCGACGATGATGACGTTGGGGTCGCTGTCGGCGACGTCGATGGCCCCGACGTTGCCGACGTCGAAGTGCTTGTCGGTGAGATTGGTCCAATGGCCACCGGCATCGTCGGTCTTCCAGACGCCGCCGCCGGTGGTGCCCATGAAATAGACGTGGGGTTGCGAAGCGATCCCGGCGACCGCCGTCGAGCGGCCCCCGCGGAAGGGCCCGACCATCCGGTACTTCATCCCCGCGTAAAGGGCCGGATCGACCGCGGGCTTGAGGGGTTGGGCCGCCAGAGCCGAGAGAGTCGGCAAGGAAAGCAGCGCTGTCGCCAAGAAACAGGCGCGCATCGGAACTCCGTGTTTTTTGGGGATGACTTCGATCTATATACTGGCAGGCTGTTCAACGTTCCGCAAACACGCTCCCTGGCCGGCCGCCCCCGCCACCTCGAGTGTGCCGAGCAAGCCACGGCGGCGCAAACCGAGGTGGAGTCTTTCGCGGAGCTTCGGGCCTTGGCGGAGGTCGACGCCTCTATCGTCGTGCCGCTGCGGCCGCCGTGTCGCCCACGGGTTAGGGCGTTGCCGCCTTGCTCCAGTCAAATCCCGTCGCTGACCGCACGGTGGCGCCCGGCGGCAGACCTAACATGCCTAGCCAGCGATACTCGAACATCACCGACGCCTGCATGTCCCCCGCTCGTGGCGGGCTGATCTGGGTGGTGCTGGCCTCCAGCCGGTACCGGAACGCCAGATTCAACGGCTCGCCGTAGCGGAACACGATATCGCCGCTGGTCAGCGTGGTGAACCCAGACCACGGATTGGTCAGGGTGTTATTGCAGGTACGCAGGCCAACCCGCGTATTCGGGACCAATGTCTGGGGTGGATTCGGGCTCCCACGGGCCGCGACCACCTCAACGTCAACGGTACCTTGCGCCACCAGCGAATTGCAGCCGCCGCTCGAGACGCCGATCGTGGCCCGGACCTCGAGCTGACCTTGGAACCGCCCGATCGCCCCCGTCAACCCGGGTGCGTCGATCGTGACCCGGTCCAAGACGTCCGCCGAGACGAACACCACGGGTTGGAAGGTCTGCGCTGCCCCGGACTTGGACAACTCCGCCTTGAGCATGCCCTTGGGAATCGTCGCCGCCAGCTGATAGGTGCCGGTGCGGTTCCACCCGCTGGCACCGCAGGCCGACTGCTCGCTCACGTTGACGAATCGTACCACGGACTCCTCGAACCGTCGATTGCAGCTGGTGGAGCCCAAGGACATCAGGCCCTGGTAGTCGACGCGGAACAACGACTGACTGGTGCGGCCGGCGAGATAATCACCGCACAGTTCGGGCGCGGCGCCAAGGGCTGTCCCTGCCAAACCTTGGAAATAGCACGCGGTGAGAAACACGGTCACCGCCTCGCCGGCGCCGCTCGGTGTGATCGTGCCGGTGTAATAGCCGGGCGGCGTGGCCGCGGTGGCCTGGGGCAGCCCGTGGGTCGCCCCCTGAACGTCGACGGTGACCTCGAAATCGGCGCCGATTTTTCGACCGTCCGGCGCCAACTGCAGTTTGTATCGGATCTCGAGCGTGTTGGCCCGGTTCTCCAATGGTTCCGGCAATGACACGCTGTCCGCCACCACCGTGGCGCAGAGATTGGCTCGAAGCCAAGCCAGGTCGAGGCCAAATTGCGTGGTACCGACGCCGAACCCGACGCTCGCGATCCGATGCCAGAACAACGCGTTGTCGAGTCCGGTGACCCGATCCGCCAGCAACGCATTGGTGTTGCGGCAACCTTGAAGGTTGGCGAGGATCGCCTCCTTGATTTTGGCCGCGAGCGTCGTGTTCCACTGGGCCTCGCGGCCTCCGAGGATGGCGCTCCTTCCTCCCGCGATCCGCCGAAAGGTCCCCACCAAATTCGCGGTGATGTCCCAATCGGCCCACACGGCTAACGCGTTGACGATCTGGGCGTCGGTGGTGGCGTTGGCGATCGTCGGCTGGACCACATCGTCCCACCAATCGCGGAGGACTTGGACCTCGAAGAGGGGATCGCGCGGATTGGCTGCCGAGGCCATCAAGAGTTCCCCGGCGTAAAAGGCGTTGCTGCGCGGTGCAGGGCGGCTGGCGAAGTACAGTCGCTCGATGTCTTGCGTCGTACCGAAGCCCGCGCCCGCGCCGCTGAAATGCGGCACCGAGAGCGTGATGGTGCCGTTGTCCGCCGCCGCGGCCACCGGGGCTAGCGAGTCGCCGTTCCCCGCATAGCTCACGCCGATGACCTGTTGGCCGGCCGGCGCCGTCTTGGTGGTGGTGATGGTGAGCGTGGCCGGCCTCACGAACGCGAGGCCCGAGGGCTTGAGGTCAACACCCGCCGCGAACCCGCCGGAGAGCGGAATCCCGGTGGCGGTCCCGATCGGCGTCATGGTGATCGTCACTGGTGCCCGCAAGGCGAGCGGCGGAATGGCCAACGTGTAACTGGTGCCGTCCCCACCGGTCACCCGAAGGGTATCGCCGCCGACCCCCACCGTTCGCGACACCGCCGCGGAGCCCAACGTGATGACGGCTGGCGCCAGCGGGACCGCCACGGTGGCCGTATCGGCCTTGCCCTCGACTGTCGCGATGATCCGGGTCCCGCCGCCGGCCACGGCCGTCACCAGCCCGGTCGGGGACACGGTCGCGACCGCGGGCACCGTGGACCGCCAGCCGATCGTCCGCCCCGACAGCGGGTTGCCCTGGGCGTCCTTAAGGGTCGCGGTGAGCTGCTGGGTCCGACCGACGTCGAGGACCAGGTCGGCGTGGCTCAGCTCGACCCGAGCCACCCCGGCCAGGACCGTGATCGCCGAGGAGCCGGTCTTCCCTTCGACCGTGGCCGTCACCGTCGCCGTGCCGGTGGTGACCGCGGTCACCAGTCCCTCAGCCGAAACGGTCGCGACTGCCGACGTCGCCGACGTCCAGGTCACCGTGCGGCCGGTCATCGGTTGGCCGTTTTGGTCCCGCACCGTGGCGCTGAGCCGGATGGTGTCGAGCGGGGCGAGCGAGGCGGTCCCGGGTGCCACCGCCACCGAGGTCACCACCGGCGTTGGCGGGGGTGGCGGTGGCGGCGGGGGGGTCACCACGCTCTCGCCGCCGCAGGCGAGCAACGCGACCATGGCGACTGGAAGGAGTTGCCGGGTAGAGGCTGGGTGGCGAACGATGGTCGGCACGGGAGGCTCCGAGGGTCCTTGACTGCCCCACGGCGCCAAACGACAGCCAAACTGGCCATCCGGTGTCGCCCGCGATGGGGCTCGACTTCACGACTCGGATTGAGTTCGGCTTCCGACGGTGGCGAAGCCCCCAGCGTGCGGCGCTTGGGACCAGAGGCGTAGAACGGCTGAGTCGTCGGGGACCCTGGTAGGCTCGGCGGATTGCTCCCCGGTGCACCGTAGCCGATCGATTCGGTTGCTGGCAATCGAGTCCGGCGTCCGGCCACGCCAGCGCTCGGGCGGCGGGCTCAGGTGCCGGCGGCGCCGTTGACCCCGAGTTCCCGGAGCGCCGCGGCGAGGTGGCGATACTCGGCCTCGCTGTTGTATAGTGCCGCCGACACCCGGAGGTAGCGGGCCCGGTGGTAGGGCCAGCTGAATACCACGACCTGGGTCCGGTAGCGCTCCAGCAAGTCGATCATCAACGGGTCCGGCGCCAGCGCGGGTCGGGCGGTCCCGGTCGGGTCGGGCTCGATGGCGAGGGTCGCCATGGCGGCCATCATCTCGTCGGGGACCACGGCGGTGGTCCCGAGCGCCTCGGCGAGGATGTCGCGAGCGCGAATCGCGAGATCCCGGTTGCGCTCGATGATCGCCGGCCAGCCGCCGGCCAGGAGTCCGCCGAGATGCTCGATCGCGGCTCCGATGCAGAGCCATGGGGTCGGATCGATGGTCCCCGGCCAATCATGCTCGTTCCGGAATCGCGCCTCGGGCGGGCCCGGGATTGAGGCTCCGTGGCTCGTGATCAGTGGCCGGATCCGGTCGCGGCGATCGGATCGGACCGTCAACACGCCAGCCGCCTTCGGGGTACAGAGCCACTTGTGGCAATTGGTGGCGACGTAGGCAGCGCCTAACGCCGAGACGTCGAGCGGCACGATCCCGGCGCCGTGGGCGGCGTCGAGTACGACATCCACTCCGCGGGCCTCGAGGTCCCGGGTCAGCCGCTCGAAGGGGAGCCGGATCGCGGTCGGGCTGGTGACGGCGTCGATCAGCGCGAGCCGGGTCCGGTCGGTGACCCGTTCCATGACGCCTTCGATTACCGCCTCGGGGCTGGTCGGTGGAAACGGGATCGCGGCCACGACCACCCGAGCCCGGTCTCTGGCGGCGACCGCCTCGACCGTGTTGCGGCAGGCCTGATAGGCGTGGTCGAGTACCAGGATCTCGTCGCCCGGTTCGAAGGTCAGGCTCTTGAGCACGGTGTTCACCGCGGCGGTCGCGTTGATCTGGAAGGCGATACCGGCCGGATCCGCGTTGATGAAGGCGGCGGTGGCCTCGAGGGCCGACCGCCAGGCGCGGGGGCGCTCGTCGAAGTAGAACCCGGTCGGATTGGCCTCGAGCCGGGCCCGGATGGCCGCCTGCTCGGCGAGTACCGCCGTTGGGCAGGCGCCGAAGGAGCCGTGGTTTAGCACCGTCACGTCGGTGCTCAGGGACCAATGGCGGGCGAATTCGCTTCGGGGAGGAATCGGCATCGGTTAAGAAAGCACCAGTGGCCAGGGCCCGGCGTGACCCCCGTAGATGGTCCGGACGCCCATGGCCGCGAGGCGGCGCCAGCTGTCGCGGGCAAGAGTGCCGCCCGCGTCGTCGGCGATCATCGCGGGCACGGTGAGGTCGCCGGTGAACGCCTCGCCCGAATCGAGCACCACGCTGACACTGTCGTCCGAGTGACCCGGGGTCGGCACGATCTCGCCAGCGAAGCCCAAGCGGGCCAGGAAGGCTCGACTCTCGTGGCAGGGCACCACCAGGTTGTCGTCGAGGCGGATGTCGGTGTAGCGGTCGGCGGGTTTGAGGTGCGCCTTCATCGCCGGGATCGCGGCCAACTGCTCGGGCGTCACCACCAGACGCATGCCCCGATTCTTGAGGTCCTGCGCCGCGCCGGCGTGGTCGATGTGATAGTGAGTTGCCAGTCCGTGGGAGATCTCCGCGAGCGGCACGTCCATTCGGCGGAGGTTGCTCTCCAATGCCCCGAACATGCCGGGCCAGCCCAGGTCGATCAGGAGTCGGGAACGGCCGGCGCTCACCACCCAGAAATTGGTGGACCGGTACCCGACGTTGACGACGGAGACACTGGCCGGCATCGAGCGCAAGCTAGCTGGTTGGAGACGCTACACGGCGAATCGGACGTGAAGAATGTCGCCGTCGGCGACCAGGTAGTCCTTGCCCTCGAGCTTGAAATGACCAGCCTCCTTGGCCGCGTGCTCCGAGCCGGCTGCCATGAAATGTTGGTAACCGATCACCTCGGCCCGAATGAAACCGCGCTCCAGGTCGGAGTGAATCTTCCCGGCGGCCGCCTTGGCCCTGGTCCCTCTCTTGATCGGCCAGGCCCGGACCTCGTCGGCGCCGACGGTGAAGAACGAGATCAAGTCGAGGAGCCCGTAGGCGGTCCGAATGAACCGGCCCACGGCCGGCTCCTCGAGGCCGAGATCCGCGAGGAACGCCGGTTGGTCGGCCGGGTCCATCCGGGCGATCTCGGCCTCGACACTCGCCGAAAGCACCAACCCGGCGGCATCGACCTCGGCCAACCGCGCGGCGAGGGCCGGAGGCAAGGGTAGCGCCGCCTCGCTCTCGCTCCGGTTGAGCACCACCAGCAGGGGCCGGTCGGTGAGGAACTGGTAGCCAGAGAATTGTTCTCGGTGCAGCTCGCTGGCTGGAAGCGCTCGGATCGGCCGCTCCGCCTCGAGGGTCTGCTTCATCAGCTCGAACGCGGCGACCTCGATGGGACTGGCCTTCTCCTTCTTGGCCCGATCCAGCCGTTTCTCGACGATCGCCAAGTCGGCGAGCACGCATTCGGCATGAAACGCCTCGAGTTCGGCGCTGGGATCCGGCTCGGTTGGGTTGGGGAAGGCACGAAGGACCAAACAGAGCACTTCCTGATCCCGGATCTGCTGCAACGCCTTCTTCGACAGGCCCGACTTCTCGGCCCCGTGCTCGCCGGGGATGTCGGCAAAGGTGATCTCGGCGTAGGTGGTCTTCTTGGGCGAGAAGATCCGCGACAAGGCGTCGATCCGCGGATCGGGGACCTTCACGGTGCCGAGGTGCACCTCGCCGCCGTAGGTGGTGGGCACGGTGAGGCCGGTGAGGGTATTGAAGACCGTCGTCTTGCCGGAGCCGGCGAAGCCAACGAGACCGACTTTCATGATGGTCCCCGTGTTTCGGAGCAAACAATGTCGCCGCCGCGGCATGGTTCCGCCACTGCCAACAATGGAAGGATCGCGCCGCCCGCCTCCAGTCGGGCCGGAACCCGGGCGTTGCCTTCGACCAGCGCGATCCCGCAATCGCCGGACCCGAGGTATTCTTGATGATGCTCTCGATTCGTCTCGTCCCCTTCATCTTCCTGGCGACCGGCGTCGCCGCCCAGCCGCCCCGACAACTCACGGTCGAGGACTACGCCCGGGCCGAACGGATGCTCGCCCCCAACACCTTTCAATTGGTCACCGGCACGGTCGCTCAGGTGGGGTGGCTGCCCGACGGGAGGCTCTGGTATCGGGTCTCCACGGCCGGTGGGAGCGCCTACCAGACCTATCACCCGACCCGGCGAGGCCGAGCCCCGCTCTTCGACCCAGGCCGCCTGGCCGCCTCGGCCTCAGCCGCGGCCGGGGTGTCGGTCGAGGGGAATCGGCTCCCGCCGCTCGAGGTATCGCCCGACGGCCGGGCGGTCACCTTCGCCGTCGCCGACCGCCGGCTCCGATGCGAACTCGGCACCGCGCAGTGCGCCGTTAGGCAGGATCCCAAGGTCCCCGAGAACGCCACCGTGTCGCCCGACGGGCGCTGGGCGGTCTTGGTCCGCGATCATGATCTCTGGGCCGTCGAGCTGGCCACCGGCCGGGAAACCCAACTCACCAGTGACGGCGTCAAGGACTTCGGCTACGCCACCAACAACGCCGGCTGGACTCACGACGACAGCGCCGTGTTGACCTGGTCGCCGGACTCCCGCCGGCTCGCCACCTTCCAGCACGACGGTCGCGGCGTCAGCGAGATGCATTTGGTCGCCACCAAGCCGGGCGCTCCGACGCTCGAGAGCTGGAAATACCCGTTCCCCGGCGACAGCCTCATCTTCCGGATCAGTCGGGTGGTGGTCGACCTGGCCGCCCCGGGCGCGCCGAGGGTCGTTAGGCTCGCCATGCCGCCGGACGCCCACCGCTCCACCGTCTCCGATCACGTGGCCTGCGAGGGGGGCAAGGTCTGCGACCTCCAGTGGTATCCCGACGGGTCGCAGCTGGCCTTCATCTCGAGCTCGCGGGATCACCAGCGGGCCTGGGTTCGGGTCGCCAACGCCGAGACCGGCGCGGTGCGGACCCTGTTCGAGGAGACCAGCGCCACCCAGATCGGCGATGCCTCGCTGCCGGAGAACCTCTGGCGGGTGTTGCCCGCCAGCAACGAGTTGATCTGGTGGTCGCAGCGGGACAATTGGGTTCACCTCTACCTCTTCGACCTCGCCACCGGCGCCCTCAAGAACCGGATCACCACCGGGGACGGCAACGTGACCGAGATCGTCCGGGTCGACGAGAAGGCCAGGGTCATCTACTTCGTGGCCAACGGCCGCGAAACGGGGCGCGACCCGTACTTCAGCCACTTCTATCGGATCCGCTTCGACGGGCGCGATCTCGCGCTCCTGACTCCGGAGAACGCCAGCCACTCGGTCAGCCTGTCGCCCGACGGAAAGCACTTCGTCGACAGCTATTCGACCATGAACACCCCGCCGGTGACCGTGCTGCGGACCATCGCCGGGAAGCTGGTCGACACGCTGGAGCGGGCCGACCTGACCCGACTGGTGGCCGCCGGCTGGAAGCCGCCGACACCGATCACCATGAAGGGCCGCGACGGTACCACCGACATCTACGGCCTGATGTACACCCCGACCAGGCTCGACTCGACCAAGAAGTACCCGATCATCGACTATATCTATCCCGGCCCCCAGTCGGGCAGCGTGGGCCCTCGCAGGTTCATTCCCACCCGCGGCGATCACCAGGCCCTGGCCGAACTGGGGTTCGTCGTGGTGCAGATCGACGGCATGGGCACGCCGGGGCGGTCCAAGGCGTTTCACGACACCTACTACGGACGAATGGGCGACAACACGATCCCGGACCAGGTCGCTGGGATCACCGAGCTGGCTCGGCGCTTTCGGTTCATCGATCTGGACAAAGTTGGGATCTGGGGTCACTCCGGCGGCGGGTTCGCGACCGCGGCCGCGATGTTCCGGCATCCCGACTTCTTCAAGGTCGGGATCGCCGAATCGGGGAACCACGACAACCGGAGCTATGAGGACGATTGGGGCGAGCGGTACCAGGGGCTGCTGGTCCGAACGGGGGCAACCGACAACTACGCCGCCGAGTCGAACGCCACCCACGCCGCGAACTTGAAGGGCAAGTTGTACCTGGTCCACGGTGCCATGGACGACAACGTTCCCGCCACCAATACCTATCAGGTGGCCGACGCGCTGATCAAAGCGGGGAAGGAGTTCGATCTGCTGATCCTGCCCCACGCCCGCCATGGGTTCGGCGCCGATGGAGCGTATATGATGCGACGGCGCTGGGATTACTTCGTCCGGCACCTCCAGGGCGCCGAGCCGCCCAGGGATTACCAGATCGGGCGGTCGCGGCCGGTGCCCTGAAGGGTATCCGACCAGGGTAGATGCCCTGCCCCCCGCGCCCCATTTGGCGTGGCGCCGATATCGGGGCCGTGCGAGATTTCGGCGCCTTCAGCCCACGATCTCGATGCAGAGCCTTTGGAACGAAGCCGAAGCGGCCCGCGCCGGCGGATCTCCGCTTGGGCTGCGGGTTTATTCCTCACGCCTCCTCGGCCAGGAACCGTCGCTGGTGCTCCACGGCGGCGGGAACACCTCGGTCAAGGCCACCATTCCCGACCTCTTTGGCGACCCCGTCGATGTCCTCTACGTAAAGGGCAGCGGCTGGGACCTCGCCGCCATCGAGGCGGCCGGGTTCGCGCCGGTCCGGCTCGAGCCGCTCCGACGGATGGCCGAGCTCGAGCGGCTCAGCGACACCGACATGGTTCGGTGGCAGCGGGCCGCGATGCTCGACCCCGCCGCGCCGACGCCCTCGGTCGAGGCAATTCTTCACGCCATCATCCCGTTCGATTTCGTCGACCACACCCACGCCGACGCGGTGGTCGCCGTCAGCAACACGCCGAACGGCCTGGAGCGGATCGGCGCGATCTACGGTGGCGATGTCGTCGTCGTTCCGTACGTGATGCCGGGTTTCGTCCTCGCCAAGGCGGTCCGCGACCTCACCCGAACCGTGGATTGGTCGCGTTGCAGGGGGCTGATCCTGATGCACCACGGAGTGTTCAGCTTCGGCCCGGACGCCAAGACCAGCTACCAGCGGATGATCGAGCTGGTCACCCAGGCCGAGGAGCACCTCCGGGTCCAGGTGGGCTGGACCGGCGACCCCCTGGTCCGGCCCGAGTCGGCAACACCGCCCGCTCCCGACCGGCTCCGCTCCCTCGCCACGCTGCGGAACGCTGTGGGCCGAACCCGAGGCGGTCCGGTGATCGCCCGAACCGAGTCGACCGGGGTGGCCCGCGCCTTCGCCGACCGAAGCGACGCGGCGGCCGTGGCCGGTCGGGGGCCGCTCACCCCGGATCACGTGATCCGGACCAAGCCCCTGCCACTGGTCGCCGCCGGGGAGTGGAACGAGGCGGTGGCGGGGTACGCGGAACGGTATCACCAGTACTTCACTCGCCACCGGGAGCGGGAGACCGAGTTGGACCGAGCCCCCCGCTGGGTGGTCTGGCCTGGCCAGGGGTCGGTCGGAATCGGGACCTCCGTGAAAGACGCCGAGATCGTCCTCGACATCGCCCGGCACACCGCCCGAGCGATCGGCTGGGCGGAGTCGTTAGGCGGATGGCGGGCGCTCCCGGAAGCCGACCTCTTCGACGTGGAGTACTGGGAGCTGGAGCAGGCCAAGCTCAAGGCCGGGGGCGCCTCGCCGCCCCTTCGGGGGAAGGTGGCCCTGGTCACCGGGGCGGCGAGCGGAATCGGCCAGGCGGTGGCCCTGGGCCTCTGGCGTCACGGCGCGGCGGTGGTGGCCACCGACGTTCGGCGAGAGGTCTCCACCGAGTTCGCCAAGCCCGACCTGGTTGGACTGGAGATCGACGCCACCGACCAGGCCGCGGTGGTCCGCTCGGTCGAGGAGACCGTCAACCGCTTCGGTGGGCTCGACATCGTGGTCAGCAACGCCGGTCTCTTCACCCCGTCACAGCCGTTGGCCGAGATGGACCCGATGGTCTGGGATCGGAGCCTGACGCTCAACCTCACCAGTCACCTGACGCTGCTCAAGGCGGCGGCGCCGTACCTCGCGCTCGGCTTCGATCCGGCCGTGGTGATCATGGCGTCGAAGAACGTTCCCGCGCCTGGACCGGGAGCCGGGGCCTACTCGGTTGCCAAGGCGGGACTCACCCAGCTGGCCCGGGTCGCCGCGCTCGAGTTGGGGAAACTCGGCGTTCGGGTCAACGTCCTCCACCCCCACGCGGTGATGGATACCGGCGCCTGGACGCCCGAGGTGCTGGCGGCCCGTGCCAAGGCGTACGGGATGACGGTCGAACAATACCGCACCAACAACGTGCTCGGCGTCGAGGTCACCACCCGGGACGTGACCGAGGCGGTCCTGGCGCTGGTGGGTCCCGCCTTCCGGGCGACGACCGGGGCCCAGATTCCGATTGACGGCGGGAACGATCGGGTGATCTGATCGGCGCGACCTGGTGCTCCCGGAGCGGCAGGGGATCGGGCAAGTTACGGAATTCGCCGCATTGCGGGTTGGTGGCCGGCATGGTCACGACGGTGCCCGAGTAGGCGACGGTCCCAGCGACGTTCACGGTCACCGTACCAGTGGTAGTTCCGCCGCTAGTCGACACGTTCGACGTCGAGGCGGTCACCCCGGCCGGCGCCCCTTCAGTCTGCACATTGACGGTACCGGTGAAGCCTCCAGATCTCGTGATCGAGGCGGTCAAGGAGCCTGATCCGCCCTGCACGATCGTCAGGGCGTTGGTGCTGAGCGAAATCGAAATCGCCGGGTTGGGGCCGGGCCCACTTGGACCGCCCTTGTCGGAGCCGCAGCCGGCGGCAAGTATCGGAAGCAGCAAGGCCGGCAGAACGTGCCGGATCGAAAGCGTCGTTGACATGTCCCATCTCCCAGGAGTGGTCGTCACAGCTGCCTGAAGCGGGGCGCTTCAGCGGAAAACCAGGGGTAACCTATCGAGCGATGTTCACGGAGGCCAATCAACTGCGGCCCCCTGGGCTACTCCGACAACTGCCGACCTGATGGACCGAGGCAGCCGACGGTCTGGTCCTGATCGACGCCCTGATGCTGCGCCCGGACGCGGAGGCGCTCATCGCCGCGCTGCGTGCCACGAACAATTCCGCTCCAGGCCAGCCTCGCCTCGGCGTCCTCGCGCTCAAACTACGCCCTACCTCACTTCTCCCGCTCCAGCACCACCCGAACCAGGCTCAGCGCCGCGCGGCGCGTCCCCGGCCGCGACGGAGCGATCCGCAGATGGATCACCGCCTCTCCCTCGTCCAGCGCCAGCTCGCCCAGTCGCGTCAGCGTCCCCACCCGCGCCGAGTCGGCCCGGGTGTCGAGCGGCTGCCCGGTCGGCTGGTCGTCCAGCAGCAGCTGCACCGTTCCCTGATCCGGCCCCAACACGGGAAGGACCGACACCCGGTACCGTCCGGAGGCGGGGATCGGTGCCGCCAGGCTCAGCACGTGCCGGCCCAGCTCCGGCAGGCTGTCACCCACGAACGCGAGGTGGCGGGGAATCCCCGGCTCCGGCCCCTTTCGGATCGTGGCGAATCGGGTCGAGAAGAAGGTGATCGGCGACGACCATCCGACGTTGAGCGTAACCCGATCTGGGGCCACCGGACGACGTGACTCGGCCGTGAAGGTGGTGGAGCGCCAGGTCGGCGTCGCTGTCGCGTAGAAAAACGTCACCGACGAATAGTCGGTGGGGATCGTGTTCCCCGTGTCCTCGCCGTGCTCGATGGTGAAGTCGATACTCTGGCGCCAGGGGTAGGCATCACCGAGAAGGAAGCGATACCCACCCGTCCGGCTCAGCGCGTTGGAGTAGCCGAGGGCGCCGGACAGTGGCAGCGAACGGCGGCCGTCCCATCGACCAGGCACGTCGTACCATCCGCCGTTGAAGGCGTCCTCCGAGCCGGTGCCCGCCACCACCGTGTCCCCGTCGATCACCACCCGGTCATCGCCCTCGAAGAACGCGGTGCCGTCGGTCCCCAGTCCCTGCGCCTGCAGCACCACGCCCACCACGTGTCCCGCCCCGCCACTCCGGAGGAAGGTGAACGGCGCGCCCGGCGTGGTTGGGTTCTCGCGGCGCCAGACCGCGTGGAATCTTCCCTCACCGGCCCGGCGCGGTACCGCCGCGAGGAAGACCTCGGCGTGCACCGCGCGGGCCGGGCCCTCCGGGGCCTGCACCAGCTCGACCCGGGCCGAACGGTCGAACGGCATCGGGAACCAGAGGTAGCTGGTGTCGCGGAGCGTGCCGGCGAGCAGGCCCGCCATCGCCGGCTTCCCCCAAGCCCCGCCGAACAGGTCCTCGAACGGCGCCTCCACCGCCGGCTCCGCCGCGCCGTCCCAGTAGATCCGCACCAGCGTCGCACGGCCGTCGGCCATCAGCGCCGCCGCCGGCCCGATCCGGAGCCCAACCAGCCGGCCGCCGGTCTTCGATTCGAAGAGGACCGTCCGCTTCCCGGGGCGGACCGCCGCCGTCGCGGCGTGCCTCGTGACCCTGGCGCCAGGCGGCGCGGCGAAGCGGCTCAGGTCCTGCCCCGTCGCGCCGATCAGCGCCCCCGCGGCCCGCGCATCGGCCAGCCGGTCCGGAGCGAAGCTGGCGATGGTCGTGCCGGCGTCGTAGCTGGCGTAGTTGATCTGGTAGAACTGCACCCGCGGCCCACGGACCACCACCTTGAGAGACCGGGCGTATGGTATCGGCACGTAGCTGTAGTACCCGCCGGCGCCGAACCCGACCAGCGGCGGCTGGAATGGCGCCGGCCCATTGAGGAACAGCTGCCGCATCGGGAGGCGGAGCCGCGGCATGGCCTCGCCGTCGAAGTAGAACTCTACCGGGTCGTCCGTCGGCGTCGGCGTCCAGATCCGGGTCACCACCCCTGGCCCCACGAGGTCGGCGATCACCAGCCCGTCCCCCTCCTTCCGGAGGAACGAGTGGGCCCCGCTGAATCCGTCGTCGTTTTTTCCTGAGGGGTCGTGACTGGTTACGGCCCCTGTGCGGAACGATGGGCGCGCCAGCGCCAGTTCATCGAGCCGGGCCAGGGCGCGGAGCCCGGCGCCGGCCCGATCCGGCTCGGGCGCCTGGGCCGGGAGGATGGACGCGGCGGTGACCGCGAGGACCAGCAGGACAGCCGGACGGCGCATCGGCGAGGGGGTGCGGGGTGGGGGGCCTGCTTGAGGCCCGGGAACTCTGATCAGATATTTGCATATATTTCCGCCGCTCGCAAGCCGGTCGCCTCCACCCGTTCCCCGGGAATCCGATGGTCACGCCCTCTCGCCTCGCCCTGCTCGCTTGCCTCGGGCTCGCCGCCCGCCCCGCGGCGGCCCAGTCCGTCCGCCGCGAACTCGACAACCTCCCCGTGCTCCGGAGCTACACTTCGCAGCGCCTGTCCAGCGCCGACACCGCCGGCGCCAACGACGACGGCAACGGCCGCAACCGGCTAATGCCCGGCGAGACCCGGACGCTCGGCCGCATCGCCGGGCCCGGGGTGATCACCCACATGTGGTTCACCATCAACACCACCGACCGCTGGCACCTCAAGAACTTGGTGCTCCGCATCTATTGGGACGGCCAGGCTAACCCCAGCGTCGAGTCGCCCATCGGCGACTTCTTCGGCCTCGGCCTCGGCAAGTACATCGTCTACCAGTCCGGTCCCCTCTCGGTCGGTTCGCAGAAGGCCCTCAACAGCTGGTTCCCGATGCCGTTCCAGAAGGGCGCCGTCATCACCGTCACCAACGAGGGCCAACTCCCCACTCTCTCGCTCTACTACAACATCGACTGGGAGAAGCACACCTCCCTCCCGGCCGACCTCGGCTACTTCCACGCCCAGTACCGGCAGGCAACCCCCTTCCGCGGCTGGACCACCGACTGGACCCGCAACGGAGACACCCTCGTCGACCGCCGGCCCAACAAGGACGGCGCCGGCAACTACGTCATCCTCGAGACTGAGGGCCGCGGTCACTTCGTCGGCGTCACCCACAGCATCATCCAGAACCAGGGCGATTGGTGGGGCGAAGGCGACGAGATGTTCTTCATCGACGGCGCCACCACCCCGCAGATCAACGGCACCGGCGCGGAGGACTACTACCTCGGCGCCTGGTGCTACGGCGGCTGCGGCATCGACCCGTTCGGCGGCAAGCGGCCGACCTTCGCCTTCGAGCGCTATGGCAACCCGGTGAACGGTGGCGATGACCGCGGCGCCGGGTGGACCGTCTATCGCTTCCACACCGACTCCCCGGTCACCTTCCAGAAGTCGATCCGTGTCACCATCGAGTCGGGCCACGGCAACCACCGCTCCGACAACTATTACACCACCGCGTTCTGGTATCAGACCCTTCCCACTCGGCCGTTTTCCGCCCTTCCACCCGCCGCGGCCCGGGTGCCGAAGCAGATGGACACGGGCGGACCAACCATGGGACGGCCGTAGGGTGGTGGCGCCCATGACTGCGCGAGACATCGTCCTGGTCGCGAGCGGCGACTCGCGGCTCCCGGCCAACCGGGTCTGCTGGGCCGCGCAAGCAGACCTGGAGGCCACCGTCACCCGCACCCTCGCCGCGATGGGCCGGCGCGTCACCCGCGGCCATCCGGTGGACCCCGCCCTCGGCCACGGCTTCATCGATGGCCAGGCGCGAGGCATCGAGGTCTTCCGGAACATCGACCGCGACGCCCCCCTCATCGTGGCGGTCGCCGTCTGGCAGTACACCAGCCATGTCCTCGCCGGGCTCACCCGGCATCGCGGGCCGATCCTCACGCTCGCCAACTGGAGTGGCCAGTGGCCCGGCCTCGTCGGGCTCCTGAACCTGAACGGCTCGCTCACCAAGGCGGGCATTCCCTACGCCTCGATATGGAGCGAGGACTTCACCGACGCCTTCGCCCGCGATGCCCTGGCGAGCTGGCTCGCCACCGGGACGATCCCGCACGACCGCTCCCACGCTCGCGCTTTCACCGACGCTGCCCTCGGCGCCGCCCTCGCCCCGGACCTCGCCGAGGGTGCCCGAGCCGGGGCCGCGCTTCGCGATCGCCAGGCGATCCTCGGGGTCTTCGACGAGGGCTGCATGGGGATGTACAACGCCATCATTCCCGACCATCTCCTTCACCCGATGGGCCTCTTCAAGGAGCGGCTCAGCCAGAGCGCGCTCTTCGCGGCCATGCAGCAGGTTCCCGAGGCCAGCGCCCGACGCCATTACCAGTGGCTGCTCGGCCGAGGCATGCGCTTCAACCTCGGGAGCGACGAGGCAACCGACCTCACCGAGCATCAGGTCCTCGAAGGGCTCCAGATGTACGAGGCGGCCGTTAGGTTGGCCGGCCAGTTCGGCTGCGCCGCGATCGGCATCCAGTACCAGCAGGGGCTCAAGGACACCTGCGTGGCTTCCGACCTCGCCGAAGGCCTGCTCAACAACCCCGATCGGCCGCCCGTGCCCGGCGCCGATGGCCGGCCCCTCTTCGACGGCCGCGCGGTACCCCACTTCAACGAGGTGGACGAGTGCGCGGGCGTGGATGCCCTGCTCACCGACGTCGTCTGGACGGGACTTGGCCTCGATCCCTCCAACACCCTGCACGATGTCCGCTGGGGCGCTCCGGTGCGGGAGCGCGGCGTGGATGAGTTCGTCTGGGTCTTCGAGATCTCGGGCGCGGCGCCGGCTTCGCACTTCATCGGCGGATATACCGGAGCAACGGGCGAGCGCCAACCAGCCATGTACTTCCCCAGGGGTGGTTCCACCCTCAAGGGTGTGAGCCGCCCCGGCGAGATCGTCTGGAGTCGCGTCTTCGTCGAGGGCGACCGGCTCCACATGGACATCGGCAGGGGCGGCGTGGTCCGGCTCTCCGACGAGGAAACCACTCGCCGCTGGCAGGCCACCACTTCCCAATGGCCGATCATGCACGCGGTGCTCTACGGAGTGTCGCGCGATCAGCTGATGGCGAAACACCAGGCCAACCACATTCAGGTTGTCTACGCACCGGATGCGGGGGCGGCGTTGCGCGGTTTGGCCCGCAAGGCCGCCATGGCCCGTGAGCTGGGCATCGAGGTGCACCTCTGCGGCGCCCTGGAGGACAGCCTCGATCGGCACCAGCCGGCCGGCCATCGGTGACGACGGGAAGGCAGCCCCTGGTCGAGGTATCCGGCATCGGCATCGGCTTCCCCGGTGTCCGGGCCGTGTCTGCCGTGGACTTCGACGTGCGGCCGGGGGAGGTCCATGCCCTCGTCGGCGAGAATGGCGCCGGCAAGTCTACGCTCGGAAAGCTCCTCTGCGGTGAGCTGCAGGGCGATGAGGGCGAATTGAAGGTCGGCGGCGTGGCTCGCCGCTTCGGCTCGCCCCGCGAAGGCCTCGCGGCCGGCATCGCCATGATCCCCCAGGAACTGCAGCTGGTCGGCTCCCTCACCGTCGCCGAGAACATCCTCCTGGGCCACGAGCCGCGCCTGGCCACGGGACTGGTGGACCGCCGGGCACTGGTGGTGGCGGCGCGTGCCCGGCTGGACGCGGTGGGCGCGGGACAGATCCCTCCTGACGCGCTCCTCACCACCCTCCCGCCGGGGGACCGCCAACTCGTCGCGATCGCCCGGGCGCTGTCCCTGGACGCCCGCTGCCTCGTCATGGACGAGCCCACCGCTTCGTTAGGCGCCGGCGAGGAGGCACGGCTCGAGCAGCTGATCCGCGACCTGACCGCGCACGGCGCGGGCGTCGTCTACATCTCCCACAAGCTCGACCACGTCCTCGCTCTCGCCGACCGGGTCACCGTGCTGCGCGACGGCCGGCTGGTGGCTACCCGGCCCGCGGCGGGCCTCACCGCGCCCGATCTCGTGCGGATGATGGTCGGTCGGGACCTGCCCCCTAGCCGTCTCGCTCCGGTGCCTAACGGTGCCAGGGAGGTTCTCCGGATCGACGGGCTCTCCGTCACCGACCCGACGCGGCCCGGTGTTGACCGGCTGAAGGACATCTCCCTCAGCGTTCGCGCCGGCGAAATCGTCGGCCTTGCCGGCCTGGTCGGGGCAGGACGGAGCGATCTCCTTCTGGCGCTGGTCGGCGCCCATCCGGGCAAGGTCCGGGGCCGGGTCCAACTCGATGGGAAGAACTACACGCCGCGTACGCCGGCGGAGGCAGGTGCGGCCGGGCTGGTGATTCTCCCCGAGGAGCGAAAGGCCGACGGGATCTTTCCTCGCCTCGGCGTCGACCGCAACATCACCGCCGCCGGCCTGCGGCGCGTCAGCCGCCTTGGCGTGGTGGACCGCGCGGCCGAACGCCGGGCCGCCACTGACCTGATGACCCGGACCGGTGTTCGCGCGGCGCGTCCTGACGTGGCCATCGGCACGCTCAGCGGCGGCAACCAGCAGAAAGCCCTCCTGGCGCGTTGCCTCTTTGCCAGCCCCACCGTGCTCCTGCTCGACGAGCCCACCCGCGGGGTGGACCTCGCGGCCCGGGCCGAGATCTATCGGGAACTCCATGCCCTCGCGGCGGAAGGATTCGGCATTCTCCTCGTCTCGTCCGATCTCAGCGAGGTCCTGACGCAGTCCCACCGGCTCGTCGTCTTCCGCGGAGGTCGGATCGTCGGACGTTTCGACAGGGAGCAAGCCACTGAGGAAAAGGTCATGGCCGCCGCCGCCGGAACTTCGGGACCGGACGCCGCGAAGGAGGAACCGGCGACCGGGACGCCCCCACCACCGGCCGCCCCGCCGCCCCGCCGTGCCGCTGCCCGGCTCGCGAGGTACCGGAGCGGACTCGGGCTGCTCGCCGTCCTCCTGCTCGCCGTGGTCTTCTCCCCCACCCGCGGCGGCCGGCTGGTCTTCCTCGACCTCGGCAACCTCACCGATATCCTGCGGCAGGTGGCCGAGAAGGGCATCCTGGCCGTCGGGATGACCGCCGTCGTGATCACCGGCGGCATCGATCTCTCGGTCGGCTCGGTGCTCGCCTTCGCGGCGACGCTCACCGCCTGGCTGCTGATGAACGGTGGCCTGGGCCTTGGCGCGACCGTGCTGGTGGTGCTCGTGGCTGGCGCGGCGTGGGGGCTCCTCAACGGCCTGGTCGTTGCCCGGTGGCGGCTGCCCGCGTTCATCGCCACGCTGGCCACGATGAGCGCGGCGCGGGGTGCCGCCCGGTGGCTCAGCGGTGGCACCGCCATTCCCCTTGGCTTCGGCGAGGGCGGGGCCCCCGAGTCCGTCCGGGCGCTGGCGGGGCCGCTCCTTCCGTACCTGCCGGCGCCGGCGCTGATCTTCGTGGCCTCCGTCGTCGCCGCGCACGTCTTCCTGGCGCGGACCAGGTCGGGCCGGTATCTCTACGCCATCGGCGACAACGAGGCCGCCGCCCGGCTGTCAGGCATCCGGGTCGCCTTCCACCAGGGCGGCGTCTATGTCCTGGCGGGCGTCCTGGCCGCGCTGGCCGGGCTGGTGCACTGCGCCCAGCTCGAGCAGGGCAACCCTAACGACGGCGTCGCCTACGAACTCGACGCGATCGCCGCCGTGGTCATCGGGGGCACCTCGTTGAGCGGCGGCACCGGCAGTGTCGGTGGTACCCTCGTCGGCATCCTGATCATCGGGATCATCAACAACATCATGGGTCTCAACAATGTGGACGCGAACCTCCAGCTCATTCTCAAGGGCGCCATCATCCTCGGCGCGGTCTGGCTCCAGCGCCGCCGCGGCTAGCCGGCTCGCGCTCGCCCTCCTCGTCATGGCCGGGTGCGGCCGCGAGCAAGGCGGCCGCAAGCTCATCGGCTTCTCCCAGGCCAACCTTGGCGAGCCCTGGCGCGTCGCCATGAACGCGGAGATCGCCGAAGCCGCGAAGGCGCACCCCGACCTGGAGATCGTCTACGCCGACGCCCAGCAGGACAACGCCCGCCAGGTGGCCGACGTCGAGAATTTCCTGCGCCAGAAGGTCGACCTCCTGATCATCTCGCCTAACGAGGCGAAGCCGCTCACGCCCATCGTCAAGCGCGCCTTCGAGTCGGGGGTCCCGGTGATCGTGCTCGACCGCGAGATCGAGGGCGACAGCTACACCACCTTCATCGGCGCCGACAACCGGGCCATCGGCCGCGCGGCAGGAGACTTCGTCGCCGAGGCCCTCGGTGGCAAGGGCAACGTCGTCGAGATCAGGGGACTCCCTGGCTCCACCCCCGCGCGGGACCGGAGCGACGGGTTCCGCGAGGCGATGGCCGCCCACCCCGGTATCCGGATCGTCCACGACCCGGTCGCCAACTGGCTTCGCGAGGAGGCGATGACCCAGATGGAGGCCGCCCTGTCCGCCCACGAGTCCATCGACCTCGTCTACGCCCACAACGACCCGATGGCCGTTGGCGCCTGGCTCGCGGCCCGGGCCAAAGGACGGGACTCGACCATCCGCTTCGTCGGCATCGACGGGTTGCCGGGCCTCGATGGCGGGCGCCAGGCCGTTGCCGATGGCAAGCTCGCCGCCACCTTCGTCTATCCGACCGGCGGCAGGGAGGCCCTGCAAATCGCCGTGAAGATCCTCGCGGGAGATTCGGTGCCCCACCGCGTCACCCTGCCGACGGAGAAGATCACCCGACCGGCGGTCCCGTGATCGTCGCTGGCGCCGACTTCGGGACCGACAGCGTTCGGGTCGCCATCGTCGACCACCGGCGCGGGGTCCTTGGCGTTGGAGTGGCACCCTATCCCGTCCATCGTCGCGACGGCGATCCCGACTTCGCCACCCAGTCCCACCAGGCACACCTCGAGGCGCTCGTGGCCGCCATGGGCACCGCGCTGCGTGAAGCGGCCGTCGAGGGCGCCGCGGTCGCGGCGCTGGCGATCGACACGACCGGCTCGACGGTGGTGGTGTTGGGCGAGGGACTGCGGCCACTCGACGACTACTACCTCTGGTGCGACCATCGGGCCAAGGCCGAGGCGGCGCGGATCACGGAAGTGGCTCGCGATGAACGGCTGCCGGCGATCGCGCTGTGCGGCGGCGCCTACTCGTCCGAGTGGGGATTCGCCAAGCTGCTCCACTGGCTGCGCCAGAACCCGGGCCGCCGGGACGAGGTCGTCGCCGCCGCCGAGCACTGCGACCTGATCGCGGCGGTGCTCTGCGGCATCAGCGAGCCCGCGGTCATGCCGCGGAGCGTCTGCGCCATGGGACACAAGTGGATGTGGAGCGCGGCCCACGGCGGCCTGCCTCCGGATGTCTTCCTCGAGCAGGTGGATCCGTTGCTCGCGGGCGCCTCGCGGTGGCTCCGCGGCCGGTATGGCACCTCCGACCAGCCCGCGGGCGGGCTTACCCCCGCATGGGCCGCGCGGCTCGGGTTGCGCCCCGGCATCCCCGTGCCCGTCGGCGCGCTCGACGCCCATTGGGACGCCGTCGGCGCCGGGATCGCCGAGGGCGACGTGGTCAGCGTGATCGGCAGTTCCACCTGCATCATGGCGATCACCCGGTCCGTCGAGCAGGTGCCGGGCGTGTCCGGCGTGGTGCCGGGCTCGATCGTCCCCGGCTTCACGGGCATCGAAGCGGGCCTCTCGGCGACGGGCCAGCTCTTCGAGGCCATCGCCCGGCGCGCGGGGCAGTCCGTGGACGCGCTGAGCCGGGGCCTCGACCGGTACCGCGCGGCCCAGACCGGCCTCCTGCGATTGGCATGGGACAACGGGGACCGCACCGTCCTGGTCAACCCGTGGCTCGGCGGCGTGACGTTAGGCTGGCACCTCGCCCACACCGCGCAGGACGAGCTCTTCGCGGCCATCGAGGCCACGGCCCTCCACACCCGGATCATCCTCGAGCGAATGGCGGGGCACGGTGTCCCGATCCGCAGGCTGATTCACGCCGGGGGGATCCCCCAGCATAACCCGGTGTTGAACCGGGTTTACGCCAGCGTGATGGGAGCGCCAGTGCTGGTGCCCGAGCGGCCGATCACCAGCCTCGGCGCGGCGATCTTCGCGCTGGTCGCGGCCGGCGCCTACCCGAACGTGGAGACGGCCCAGCGCGCGCTCTGCCCGCCCTACCGAACCGTCCTCCCCGATCCCGCCGAAGGCGCGGGATACGATCGGCTGTTCGCGATCTTCCAGCGGCTCTACTTCGGGTTGGGTTCCCGGGATGCCGCCCCCGTCGCGCTCGGCGGGGTACTTCCCGATCTGATGGCGCTCGCCCGGGAGCGCAGCGCCGGATAGGCGGCGGTCTCTGTCAGGCCTGCCGGCCTAACGCTCAATTCCGATCCCTGGAGTCAGCGGGGGTTCGACGATAACCGGCTGATCCACGGCGCCAGTCGCGCGGTTGCCGGAGCCTCCGCGGCGACCTACGTTTGGCGGTCCTCCATCCGGTCGCTCGATTTCGGTCATGAAGCACCCACGCGCTCGAACCACGCTGGTCGCGGCAGGGCTCTGGCTCGTCGCGCTCGTGGCGGCTACCGCGCAGTCGCCGCCGCCGCGACGGGCCCCCGCGGCCGGTCAGGCCTCGGCTCTCGCCGCCGCGCCGTCGACCGCCGACCTCAAGTGGGTCGAAACGACCCTGGCCGGGTTGAGCCTCGAGCGGCGAATCGCCCAGCTGATCACCGTCGACATCGCGGGTGGTTACCTCGCGACCGATGACCCGCGCTGGATCCGGTGGGCCGCGCTGGCCCGGGACCACGGCATCGGGGCGTTCGTGCTCTACGGCGGGACACCGCGGGAGGTGGCTCACCTGCTCAACGGGCTCCAGCGACTGGCGAGGGTGCCCCTGTTGATGACCGCGGATTTCGAGGGAGGTCCCGGGCAGCAGGTCGCTGGCGCGACCGAGTACCCGGGCAACATGGCCTTCGCGGCGGCCGGGTCCGACGACCTGATGTATCGGGCCGCCAGCGCCGCCGCCCGCGAGGGCCGCGCGATGGGCATCCACCTGACCTACTCGCCGGCGGTCGACGTCTATGTCCGGCCCGACAACCCGGCCGAAAGCGTCCGCAGCTTCGGTGGCGACCTCACCCTGCTGGGCCGGATGGTCCGGGCCTACGTCCGAGGCTATCACGACAACGGAATGCTCACCGGCGCGAAGCACTTTCCCGGTCGCGGCGACGTGGAGCGAATGCCGAGCCTGGCGGAGTGGACCTGGAATCCCAAATCGGCCGACTCGGTCCGAGCCGAGGACTTCGCGGCGTTCCGTCACGCGATCGCGGCCGGAGTGGACTATGTGATGACCGAGCACGTGGCGGTGCCGGCGGTGACCGGGGGGTCCGACTTGCCGGCCAGCGTCGAGCCGAAGCTGGCCCGGACCTGGCTCCGTGACAGTCTCGGGTTCCGCGGGGTGTTGACCAGCGACGATCTGTGGTACCAACACGTGATCGCGCGGTTCGGGCCTGAGGAGGTGGCCGTCCGGGCGTTCGAGGCGGGGCACGACATCATCCTCAAGCCGAAAGACCCGGTGGCGACGATCGCGGCCCTCGCGGCGGCGGTCCGGTCGGGGCGGATTCCGGCGGCGCGGGTCGACAGCGCCGTCCGGAAGCTGCTGACCCTCAAAGCGCGACTCGGGCTTCAGCGGCAGCGGCTGGTGGATGTCGACCGGGTGTCGGGGGTGGTCGGAACCCCAGCCCACTGGGCCTTGGCGCAGGAAGTCGCCGATCGTTCCCTCACCTTGCTTCGCAACGAGGGTGTCCTGCCAGTGCCACCCGCCCGGCGCCGGCGGATCGTCAATGTCAGCATCCAGAAGCTCGAGGTCGATCCGTCGCCGCCGGCCCTCCACGCCAAACTGGTGGCCGCCTTTCCCGGCATCGCCAACTTCACCGTGGCACCCCAAACCGATCCGGCGATCTTCTCCGAAATCGAGACCGCGGCTCGAGCGGCGGATCTCGTCGTCGTCTCGGTGTTCGTGGCCCGGAACCGGCTTGGAGACCCGGCGCCGATGCGTCCCGCGGACGTCGCCCTGGTCGAGCGACTGATCGCGGCCAAGCCCGGCGCCGTGGTGGTGATGAGCTACGGCAATCCCCAGGTGATCCGCCGACTGCCTAACGCGCCGGCATTTTTGGTGGGATACGGCGAGCGGGGCTGGTTCGGGAATCAAGAGATCTACTTCACCTCGTTCGTCCGGCTGCTCGAGGGCACCCTTCAACCGACCGGCCGGCTGCCGGTGCGAGTCGACGACCGCTACCCGCTGGGCGCTGGCCAGAGCTACTGAGGCCAGGGCCAAGCAGCGAGAGGCGAGAGATCAGATACTTGGCGGTACCCTCGATCGTCATTTCAATTGCCCCTGCTCCCTTTCTCGCCGAAGGACATCGGCAGGTCGGCCCGGGCGATCCGCACCGCCGCCAGCGGCGCCGTGAACGCCTGGGTGGTCAGGCAATTCGACCTCGGCGACCGCTCGATCACAACCTGATAGGGACGGTCCTGCTGTCGGCAGGCTCCCTCGATGATGGCCGAGCCGCCGCCGGTGGGACGGGCCCCCACCGGGGCGAGGGCGCTTGCCTGGCGGCTGGGCACTGTCCGTGTTAGCTTCCGGACCTCGGCTTCACGTCGTACCCAACTTTCTGAGGAGGGGTTATGAACGTCGGTCGGATCGTGAAGGTGACGCTCGCCGCAGGGATCGCGTACAATATCATCGACTACATCGCCATCAACTTCCTGCTCGGCGGAGTGTTCGCGTCGATGCAGTCGATCATGAACCCCACGCCCTCGATGACGGCGAACGCCATCGTGAACTTCGGGGCCGGCCTGATCCTCGCCATCGCCTACGACAAGGTCGGCACCACCTTCGGCGCGGGGCCGATGGGAGGGCTCATCTTCGGCCTCTATGCCGGCCTCCTGGCCAACGTCCCGATCTGGATCGCGTTGCACGTGTGGCTCAAGGACATCTCTTACGGCAACGCCTGGATCATGACGGTCTATGGCGTGGTCGCGTACGCCCTGATGGGCGCGACGGCCGGGTTCGCCGCCACCCTCGGCGAGCAGAAAGCCGGGTAACGCCGCACCTCGCGGGGGCGGGCTTCCTCCCGCCCCCGCCCGCCTGCTGGGCGTCGTCTTGCTGAGGCGCGCCGGAAGCGCACCGGTCACGGAGCCGACCTAACGAACGGTCGGCACCCGTTCCAGTATCGCGAAGACCGCTACCTCAATGCCGTGGACCTGGCGAGCGGCAAGCTCGCCGCGCGACTTCAAACGGATGGGCCCGAGGAAAATACCGACGAAACGGGGCTGCCGCGCACTGGCTCGACGTATCCCGACGGGACGCTCGACCGGATGATTGGTGGTTGACGGGGTGGTCGCGTTCGGCAGCACAGCGGAAACCATTACGCCGTGAAATCAGCCCGCTCGAGCCGACCCCATTAGGGGCGGGGCAGCGGCAGCGCGCCTGGCGGCGTCAGCTCCTCTTCGAGTTGCTTGAGCCACGGGAACTTCGCGCGCCACGGGTCCCACGCCGGCCGGCGGAGGTAGAACCACAGGTCGTACCCACCGGGATACCCTCGCCTCAGCAACGCCCGAGCCGTGCCAGGCTGCCCGAGTTGAAGGTAGCCGAGCGCGAGTTCGCTGGCCTCCTGGTCCCCAACCGGTCCGCTGGCGGGCAGGGCACGGAACGCCGCGTTGGCGATCTGCAGGGCTCCGGCGGTGTCACCTCGGAGGAGACGGAGCTGCAAGGCGGGATAGAACATCCGTTGAAACGCACCTCCCCCGATCCGCTCGGCCTGGGCCAGCACTCGGGCGGCGTTGGCGGTGTCGCCGCGGGCCAGTTCCAACATCGCCCTCCGCCCGTTTGCGAGAATGGACGCCGGCTCGATCGCTGAGGCGCTGTCCAGCCATCGGGTTGCTTCGAGGAAGTCGCCTCGGATGAAATGAGCGCTACCCAGTTCGACGAGGGTAATCACCCGCCGGGGATCAATTGCCAACGCCTGGTGATAGGCGGCGAACGCCGCTGGGTCTTCGCCAAGCCGTCGAAGGACGCTGGCGTAGGTGTGGTGGATTTCCGGGTTGTGAGGGTCGATCGTCAGGGCGCGTTCGAAGGCCTCGCGGGCCCCACTGAGTCGCGGTTCGGTCCGAAGCAGCAGACTACCCCGAGCGAGCCACGCCTCGGCGTTGTTGGAGTCCTTCGTCAATGCCTGGTCCACGATGGCAAACGCTTCAGGCGCAAGTTGGAAGCCGGCCTTTCCGTCGAGTTCCCAGCCAAACATCACAAAGAGCGAGAGGGCGTAGGCGAGCGACGCCTGGGCGGAGACGAAGGTCGAGTCGATCCGAATCGCCTGCTTGAACTCCTGCACGGCGAGGCCCACCGCGCTCTGGGTCCTCGCGCCGAGGAGCGACTGACCCCGGAGGTAGTGGCGATAGGCGCGGGGGTCCACCGGGGCGGGCAAAAGAGCCTTCAGGGGTACGCCCCGAAGCTGGGCCAACCGCCGCGCGGCCGTGGCCGCCATCATCGACATGTCCTGATCGAAGCCGCCCAGACTCGAATCGTGGAGCAGTTTACCGGTGGTCACATCGTGGATGGCGATCGAGATCGTCCGGCCAGTGGGTTGTGCCACCAACCGTACCTGCAGAGTGGTACCGGCAGCTACGGCCCTCCCGACCAGGACGGGAGGCACGCCAGGGGTCGCGGCGTTCATCACGACCGAAGAGGCGATGACCCGCACGTCTCTACCTAACGCTTCGAGCCAGCGCTCGATTTCCCGCTCCAGCCCGGCGACCAATCGTTGATCGGCCGTATCAGGGGTGGCACCGAACGGCAGCACCGCGATACGGAGCGGATCGAGGGGGGTGTCGGGTGCAGGTAACGGCGGTCGGCCTCGAACGAGGGCGGAGGCAGCGAGGACGACAGCCGCGATGACCGCCGCCCCGCCGAAGAGCTGACGGCGGGAAAGTCGATGACGGCGGGTCGCGGCGCCGGCCTCGAGTCGGTCCAGAAAGGCGCGCACGCTCAGGTGCCGGTCGGTCGACTTCGCCGCGAGGGCCTGACAGAGGGCCTCGTCCACGCCAGTCGGAACGTCTGGCCTCGAACGGCGAATCGGGACTGCCGGTTCGGAAAGGCGCCGCCCAATCATGCCGGCCCGGCCGTTCGCCGCGTGTGGTGCCTCTCCGACGAGCATCTCGTAGAGAACGGCCGCCAAACTATACTGATCGCTGCTCGCATCGACCGTGGTGCCGGTGAGCTGCTCTGGGCTCATGTACAGCGGCGTGCCCAGGGCAAGCCCTGGCTCGGTGAGAGTTGACTGCTCGGCGCCGTCGGCATGGAAGGCCTTCGCGACCCCAAAGTCGGCGATGAGGGCAGCCCCCGACGCGTTCAGCAGGATGTTTTCCGGTTTGATGTCGCGATGGATGATGCCCTGCGCGTGGGCTTAGTCGAGACCATCGGCCACATCACGGGCGATCCTGAAAACTTCCTCGATAGAAGACCGGCCGTCCCGATCGAGTTTGGCCCGGAGACTCTGGCCCGCCACCAGCGGCATGACGAAATACGGAAGCGATTCGCCTTTCCAGTCGAACGAACCCGAATCGAGCAACGGCAGGATATGAGGGTGTTGGAGGGCCGCGACCATTCGGATCTCGCGGAGGAATCGGTCCGTGCCGGAGATCACGGCGGACTGCGGGCTCAAGACTTTGATGGCAACGCGACGCTGATGGCGCGCATCTTCCGCGCAAAAGACCGTCGCCATGCCACCGCTCCCGATTTTACCTTCGACTCGGTAAGCATGTCCGACCGCTTGGCTGAGCGCCTCGACGAGCGATTCGGCCGGCATGGGTGTTAACCGACTACCTGCCGCGAGGCGGAGTCGACATTGCCGCGCTGTAATCGATCGAGAAGGTGAACCCGGTCATGCAATGAATGATACCCTTGATTCTGACCGGAGTCCTGACTGAGGGTTGCCAGCCATATTCCCCGCGATTCTAACGCGCCGTTGACTGACCAGCAAGGATCGGCGCTTCCATCCGGGTCGGGGGGATAGGAACTAAACCGCGCTCGATCGTCGAACGGAGGGTCCGATATTCATTTGCCGCGTGTGCGGGGCTACCAGTCCCGTCGGTCTTCGTCGTTTCCCCCTCTCAGGCGGAAGGCCGGCTCTTCTTCCATCAGACCGGGGTCCCGATCCGTGGCCGGTCGAGCGGCTCGACCCTGGAGGCAGACCGTCGCTGGGTCGCGTTTTCGACGAACCGGAAATGGGTCGTTCCGGCGACGGCCGCGCGAGGAGGTAACGATCGGCACCGTCCTAGGGAATCTTGATCTTCTTCTTGATCAGCCCCTTCAGTCCTTTCTTGGCCGCGTCGGCGGCCTTTGCCTTGACCGCGTCCGCCGTGGCATTGCCGTTTGCCGTCGCGCTGTCCGCCGGCTCGGCACTTGGCTCCGGACTCGTCTCGGCGGGCTGAGCGGAATCGGGCAAGGCCCCGGCCGGCGCGGCGTCGGCTGGCCACGGCTGGGTGACCAGGTCGACCGGCGGCAGGTCCTTCTGCAAGGCCGCGCTTGCCTGGGTCTTGAACGTTTCGACCGCCGTGGTCACCTGCGCGAGCGCCGCGATGGCCGCCGCCTGGTCGGTCGCCGCGCGGAAGGCCGCGAGCCCACCCTTGACGGAGCGGAACTGCCCGGGGATGTCGGCCAACATGCGGACCGCCGCGAGCAGCAGGTTGCTGTTCCGGTTCTTGGCGATCAGCTGCGGTAAGCTGCCCGCGATAGCGCCGAGAATGGTCTCGAGGCGGCTGAACTTCTTGGCGCAGCAATTGGCGGTGAAGTCCGAGGGCGGCGGCAACGGCGCATCGAGTGGAATGGTGGTGTCGGTCGCGAAGCTGGTCGCGCCATCGGCCGACGGGGCCGTGACCGACGCGGCCGCGCTGTCCGACGAGGTCGCGCTGTCCGACGAGGTCGCGGCCGGAGTGGCGCTCGACGTTGCGCTCGACGCGGCACTCGAGGAGGTAGCCGAGGGGGCGGTCGAGCTGGTGCCGCTGGTCGCGGCGGGGAGTTGCTGGACGATGGCTTGAAGCGAATCGACCAGCAGGTCCAACTGGGTGACCTGCTCCGAGAGGGCCGAGCTGAAGCTGGGCATCGCGGCGGTCACCAGCACCTCCGGCGGCGTCACCTGGCTCGTCGGGACCACTCGGTAGCGGAACACCATGCCGTTGTCGCCGGCCACGTACGCCCGGTCGCGGCGAGGCATGCTTACCGCCCGTGGATTCGCGGGGAAGCGGTGGGGGCGCGAATTCCACCGGGCCCCACCGTCGGTGGTGTAACTGCACTTCAGCTCCTCGAATCCCCAACCCACTTCGGGATCGGCGAAGCGAAGCCATTCGCCCGGGGTGCCGATGACGCCCTTCCAGGTCTGCCCGCCGTCCGCCGTGGCGAAGATTTTCGGTTCGGAGCCGCCGCTGTGGACGTTGAGGAAACCGTGCTGCTCGTCGGTGAAGAAGACGTCGCGCAGCTTGGTGGTCTTGACGTCGCCGGGTCCAAGCATGAAACGCCAGGTGGCGCCTCCATCCTCGGTCTTGCCGAGAACGGGCGGTCCACCACACCCCATTCCGATGCAATCGAGGTACCCGATCAGGTAACCCACCTTGGGGCTGGGAAAGTGGAACCGGCTGATCTGGCAGCTGATGTTGCGATTGAGCCCATCGATGGCGGCCCGAATAGCGCAGTCGGCCACCTTCTTCCAGACGCGCCCCCCGTCTCGAGTCAGAAACACCTCGGTCGCGTGGCCGACCGACGACGTCGTGGCGGCCATGACCCCCTGGCGGCGGGAAACGAAGGTGTAGTCCGACACCCAGTTGGGAAGGGCGCCAGGCACTTCTTCCCAGTCCTGACCGTTCTGGGTATGGATCAGTTTCCTGCCTTGCATCGCCCAGCCGCGATATTCGTCGATGAACCGCAGCTTGCTGATCGCGGCGTCCGTGGAGGCGGGGTCGCCTCCCAACTGCGCGGTCCAGTTGGCGCCACCGTCCTTGGTGTGGATGATGGTCCCCCCCTCACCAGAAGCCCAGCCGACGTTGGCCGTCACGAAGAAGACATCTTTGAGGTCGAGGTCTTCGGTGAAGCTCACCGGCTCCCATATCCCCTTGAACTGGGGCCGGGTCGCCGGCGGCGTCTGCCCGGCGAGACTCGGCATGGTGAGCATCATGGCTGCCGCCAGACTCGGAGTCAGCCGCCTCGCCAGACCGCTCCAGGTTTCGTGACCCATTGGCGCCTCTTTCTGAAGGTGGGGGACGAATGCGCCGGGTCGACCCCGGGCGGTCCCACTGCCCTTATGTCACCTTTGGAGAGTCGGCGTTACCGGGCCAGGGACTCGTGAATCGGATGGGGCGCCAAGGAGGATGAACGGTGCCCAGTGGGCGGGGTGGCGGGTGGCGGTCGCCGCCTGGTCGAGCCAACGACGTCGTACCGCCTGGAGCGCCGCGGCCGGGGTACGTCCCCCGGAGAGTTCGCCGTAAAACTCGCTCATGAACAGCGCCGTGGAGCGATCGCCGACCGGCCACAGGGTCACCAGGGTTCGCCGGGCGCCCGCGGCGAGGAAGGCGTGGGCCAGACCCATGACACCCTCGCCGCGGACCTCCCGCCCGAGGGCGGTCTCACAGGCGGAGAGGGTGACCAGATCGGCGGTCAGGTCGAGTTGCCGGATGGTCGGAAGATCGAGCGCGCCGTTGGCGAGGAACAGCCGACTTCCATCCGTCTCGCGGTCGTCGGCCTGTGCGTGAGCGGCGAAATGGAGGTACTGGTATCGGCCGGGATGAAGTTCCATCCAGCGAGCCACCGTCGCCTCTCGCCCGACCAACAGGTCCGAACCCCTCGCCCGATACAACTCGACGATGCCACGGGCCTCCTCCTCGGCGTGCGGCAGGTCGAGCCGGGCCGTGGCCCGAGGCGCTCGCGGGCCCGGAGGGGCGATGCCTGGCCCGGCGCCGCCGCGCGGATTGCCGACCGCCAGCACCACACGTTGCCATCGGGCCACCGGCGCGGGGCCGGCGAGCGCCGCCAACACCGACGCCGAGGGCCCGTACTCGATCCGATGGGTCGTCGCCAGCGGCGGGGCTCCGGGTCTCGGGATCAACACCTCGACGGGAACTCGGGCGAGGGGGCCGTCGACCAAGGCGATGACGGCCGATTCGCCCCCGGGGGAAAATGGAGCGAGCAGGGCTTGGTAGGCCCGAACCGCGGGCCCGATCCAGAGCGAATCGCGGTCGGGGCGGACGATGGCGCTGCGGAGGAAGTCGAGGGTCGCGGCGAGGGAGTCGGACCTCCCGAGGCGGCGCGCGCGTATCGCGTCGCGGGTGATCCACCAGCCGTACACGGCGCTGTCGCCCCAGAAGATGGAGAGGATGGCCGTCCCGCCATCGCCCAGGAGCGCCTCCCGGATCCGATTCAGCGAGATCGGCCGCGGGTGGCGGGCCGCGCTCCGCTGAGCACTGGGGTCGGCGGCCTCGAGGGCCTGGAGGGAGTCGATCAAGGCGGCGATCTCGCGATCGAGGAGCCGGCCCACCGAGTCGCCGACCGCGGCTCGCTCCTCGAACCGCTCCCGGAGCCGCTGCTTGAGCGCCGCCGCCAGTGGGGCACCCGCGGCCGGATTCCGTTCGGCCAGGATCTCGAGCAGCCTCCGGGCTCGGGCCCGCTCGGTCACCTCGAAAGCGGTGACGGTGTCGCCGCGGGCCAGCAGGGAGCGGATCGCTCCCTCGTAGACGCTCCATCGGGGTTCGGCCAACCCGAGCCGGAGATCGCCTAGCGCCATCCGGCCGCGCCACGACTCCAGTAGCTCGATCGCCTCGAGAAACCGCCGGGGCGCGTCGGGGCGGGCTTCCATCTCGCGGACCCGTCCATCCAGTTCGAGCGACCGGAAATCGACGTCCGGCGACCCGAGGGAATCGGCGACCGTCCTGGCCAGGGCCGCTTCCCGGCGAGCCGCCCGGGCATCCCCGCGGCCGATCGCGAGGATCGCCAGCGCCTGGTGGATCTCGAATCGTTCCAAGCCGAAGCCGCCGCTCACCGTCAGTGGCAGCGCTTGGTCCAGGGTCGTCCTGGCCCGGTCGGGCAATCCGTCGGCCATCTCGATTCGACCGAGGTTGACCAGCGCCATCACCCGATAGACGGTCGGAACCTGGCTGGCCGAGATCGCCAGCGCTTGGGTGAGCCGGGCCCGTGCCTCGGCCCGGTTCCCGGCCTTGAGGTAGTAGTCGCCGAGCGAGGTGAGGGCATAACTGATCGAGGAGCTGTCGCCGACCGCTCGGGCCGACCGGAGCGACTCCTCCATCAGCTCGATGGCCAGGTCCAGGCGCCCGGTGTAAGAGCGAAGGGCCGCCAGATTGCTGATCAGGACGCCGGCGGTGGAGGTGTCGGCGAGGCGGCGGGCGCGCGCGAGTCCCTCCTCGTACGCCGCGACGGCTTCCGGCAAGCGCCCCACCGCGGCATACTCGACTCCCATACTGTTGAGGACCCCGGCCAGCTGATGGGGCGAGCGCCCGAACCGGCGCTCCAGCTCGAGGGCCCGCTCGGTTTCCGGCACCGACAGCCGGTAGTGGCCTCGCCGCGAGTAGATGGTTCCCAGGGCGAAGTGGACCCGCGCCTCCAACTCGCCGTCGCCCGCTTCCCGGGCCAGCGCGATGGCCTGGCCGCAGTCGGTGATCGCGGCGTCGGGTTTGCCGGTCCGCGACCAGAGCCCGCAGCGGAGCCACAAGGTCCAGCCTCGCCGGGCGGGATCGCCGCCGGCGAGCGCGAGGGCGTCTCCGATCGCCACCTGGCTGCTGTCGGCACGGCCGAGCCGAAGGAGAGTCTGGGCCCACCATAACTGGGCCCGCCACCACCCCGCGGTATCCGGGGTGGCGGCCAACGAATCGCGCAGGCGGCGATAGTGGGGATGGGCCTGGGCGAACCGGCGCTCGTCACGGAGGCTGTCGGCCGTGGCGAAGGGGGACCGCGGCTCCGGCGGGTCGCTCCGGCAGGCCGCCAACAGCGCCAGGGCGAGCGCGCTGGCCCGGGCGACGCGGATCACGGGCCTGACGTTAGGCACCGATGAGTGGTCTCATCGAGTCGACCCGACCAGCAGGAACGGGGCCCAGCGCCACGGGTGGGCCCGCTCGTCGCGGGATCGGATCCACTCGGTCTTGACGTGGGCCAGGGCCTCGGCCGGCGGGCGACCGGCCTTGACCTCGGTGTAGAACTCCCGCATGAAGTCGGCGGTCGATCGATCGGCGACCCGCCAGAGAGTGACGACCACGTTGCGCGCTCCGGCCGCCAGGAACGCGTGCTGCATCCCGATGACGCCCTCGCCCCGGATCCAGCGACCGACTCCCGTCTCGCACGCCGACAGAGTGACCAGCTCGGCCTGGAGTCGAAGCCGGCGGACCGCGGCGAGGTCGAGCGGCCGGCTGGCGAACAGCAAGGCGCCGGCGTCCGGATGTCGATCGCTCGCGAGGGCATGGAGCGCGAAGTGGAGATAGCGGTAGCGGCCCGGCTCGCGATCGAGCCAGCGATCGAGGGTGGCCCGCTCCCCGAGCAGGAGATCGGCGCCGCCGCCATCGAGCAATTGGTGAATGGCCCGGGCCTCGGTCTCGGCGTAGGGCAGCGCGCCGAGCCCAGCCGCCCGGAGGTTCTCGGCTGCGAGCACCCGGGCGGTGTCGGCGGCCCCGATCGCCGGGTTCCCGACCGCGAGCAAGTTGCGGCTCCAGGTGGTCCGCGGCGCCCGGGTCAACGCCGCCAACACCGACGCGGAGGGACCGTAGCTGATCCGCCGGCTGGCGCCCCACGGCTCGCCGAGCGAGTCGGGCAAGAAGCTCTCGATCGGCACCCGGCTGAGCGGGCCATCGGCGATGACCGCGACGGCGGTGGCCGGAGTGGGACCCAGAGGTGCCACCAGATCGCGATAGGCCCGGGCGCCCGCCGCGCGCCACAGCCGCGGGTCGCCCCGGCGCTCGAGGGCTCCGCGGAGGAAATCCACCGTCGGCGCGAGCGAGGCGACTGATCCCAAGTCCACGGCTCGGACCGAGTCCGCGGTGATCCACCAGCCGTACACCGACCGCTCGCCCCAGAAGTAGGCCAGGATCGCCCAGTGGCCCCCGAGCAGGGCAGCCCGGATGGCGTCCGGCGCGAGGACCCGCCCGTGGCGAGCGAGGGTGACCGGGTCGTCGGCCGCGGTGGCGTCCTCCAGGGCCGCCAGGGAGTCACCTAACGACGAGATCTGGCGATCGAGTCGCTCGATCAGGCCGGGCTCGTCGACGCTGTTTCGGGCTTCGTAGGCCTCCTTGAGGCGGCTTCGGAGCCGGTCGCGCGGCGAGGCCGCTGCCGTCACCGCGCGATCGGCCATCAACTCGAGCAGTAGCCGGGCCCGGGCCCGTTCCGCGGCGTGAAACGCCTCGAGCGGCCGACCGGCCGCGAGGGAAGTGCGGATCGCGCCCTCGTAGGCGCCGAGCCGGGGCGCGGCGACACCCATCCGGAGGTCGCCCAGGGCAAGCCGCCCTCGGAGTGATTCGAGCAGGTCCATCGCGGCGCCGAACCCCTCGGAGGCCCTCGGGTCACGGGCGGCCTCGAGGGCCCGCCCGCGGGCCTCGATCGCGGTAAACTGGATCGAAGGATCGCCTAACGAGTCGGCGATCTCCACCGCGACCTCGGCGGCCTCCCGCGCGGCGGCGACGTTTCGGAGCGCGATCTCGGCCGTGACCAGCAAGCTCCGCAGGTCGACCCGGTTGCCGCCGAGGCCGGCCCGATCGGCCGTCGCGATCGCGGCGAGCAGGGACCGACGGGCCGGGACGAAGCGGTTTTGGGCCAGGTCGGCGCCGATCACCGTTTCCTGGGCGTCGACCTCACCGGGGACGTTGCGGGTGGCTTGGGCGATGTCGACCGAGCGTCGAGCGACCGCTCGGGCGGAGTCCGGATTACCACCCTCGAGGAGGTGGGCCGCCAGCTGATTCCCGGAGGCCACCATGAAGCGCCGGTGACCGATCGCGTCGACGTAACGCTTCGCCTCCAGCAACGCGACGACGGCCCGATCACGATCGCCCACGGCATCCCAGACATCGGCGAGATTGGCGCGCGCCAACGCCATGACGAGGGTGTCGTCGACCGAACGCGCCAGGCGGTACGACTCCTCCAGGGCCGCCTGCGCCTCGTCGTACCGTCCCAAGTGACGATAACCGATCGCCACCTCGTTGTACCCTCCGGCGATGACTCTGGTCGGGGCCGGGATCGATCGCCGAAACGCCAACGAGGTACTGTCGGCGGCGAGTGCCTCGCGAAATCTGCCGCGCATCGAAAGGGCGGTTCCGAGCATGTCGTAGGCCCAGAAGGAGATCTCCGGGTCGCCAAGGTCGCGCGACATCTCGATCGCCCGCTCCGCGAGCGCGATGGCCGTGTCGAGTTGGCCGATCCGCTCGTTGAGCTTGCTCCGCATGATCGCGACCCACGCCTGACGGCGCGGGTCGGTGCCCGCCAAACTGTCGGCCCGAGCCAGGCCGACGGCGGCGCTGTCCGGCTCGCCGCCCCGGGTCATCGACTCGGCCCACCAGAGCTGGCCGTACCACTGGTTGACCGTGTCGCCCCGGGCGGCGAAGGAGTCCCGCAATCGGGCGTACTCAGCGGCCGCGGCGGCGAACCGGGAGCTGTTCACCAGCATTCGGGCCGGTCGAAACGCGGCGGTGTCGTGGAGCGGTCCGAGGCGAGTCGGGGGGGCCTGGTCGCGGCAGCCTGGGGTGATCGCGACGATCGTGAAGGCGAGCCAGCGGACCGCGACGGTCACTCGCTTACCTGGCGGTGGAGTCGCGAGGCACTTCGACCAAGGGCGAGCGAACCAGCGGGGCACCGATCAGATCGAGCGCCTGGACCTGCCAGAACAACGCGCCCGACGGGGCCCCGGGAATCGAGTCGCGCGGTACCGACACCGAGGTATCGGTCGCGCGGCGTTCCCAGACCAAGGCGCCGTCGGCGCTGAACAGCCGGACCTGGTAGCTCGCGGCCTCGGCCACCCGCGACCAGGCCGCCACCAGAACCCGGCCGGTCGTGCCGGTGGCCACGTTCAGGCTGTCGCCGGCGCCCCGAACTTGCGAGTCCGAGCCGGGATCGGTCGCGACTGGCGGGCGGGTCGTGACCCAGACGAGCAGTGCCGCGGCGGCCGCCAGCGGCGCGAGGGCCCATCGCCAGCGCCGCCAGGCCGGGGCCCGG
>VGVQ01000006.1 GCA_016874005.1 Gemmatimonadota bacterium
GCACCCGAACCGCGGGATCGGACCGACCGGCAGCCCGACCCGGCGGCCGGAGATCCTCAACGCGGTCGGAGACGGCGCCGGCGCCGCGGGCGGCGCGGGCCCGGGGGTCCCGGCGACGGATCGCCGCCCAGCGCGCCGGAGACGCCGTGAGCAAGTTCTTCCTGACGACCGCGATCGATTACTCGAACGGCGACCCCCACCTGGGCCACGCCCTCGAGAAAATCGGCGCCGACGTCATCGCCCGCTTTCGGCGGATGGCCGGCGACGAGGTCCACTTCCTGATGGGGATGGACGAGAATTCCCAGAGTGTCCTGCCCATGGCGGAGAAGAACCGGATCACGCCGGCAGCCTGGGTGGAGCAGCTCGCGGCTCGGTTTCAGTGGTTCTGGGAGCGGCTCGGCTGCAGCAACGACGACTGGATCCGGACCACGGAGCCGCGGCATCTCGCGGCGGTCGCCGAGCTGCTCGAGCGCATTCAGGCGCGGAACCCCACCGACGTGTACCTGGCCGACTACGAGGGCCTCTACTGCACCGGGTGCGAGGAGTTCAAGACCGAAAGCCAGATCGCCGACGGCAAGTGCGGGGAACATCCCACCCTGGCCCTGATCCCGACCAAGGAGCGTAATCACTTCTTTCGGCTATCGGCCTACACCGACCGAATCCGGGCCCTGATCGATTCGGGCGAACTCGCCGTCGAGCCGACCATCCGGCGGAACGAGATCGTTCGCCTTCTCGAAGCCGGGCTCCAGGACATCTCGATTTCACGATCCCGGCTGCCCTGGGGGATTCCCTTCCCCGGCAGCCCCGGCCACACCATCTACGTCTGGTTCGACGCGGTGATCAACTACCTCTCGGCGACGGGGTTCCCGGCCGAGGGATACCAGCGCCTTTGGCCCGCCGACCTCCACGTCATCGGCAAGGGCATCACCCGATTTCATTGCGTGCTGTGGCCGGCGATGTGCCTTTCGGCCGGGATCGCCCCACCACGGATGGTCTGGGCCCACGGCTACGTCCAGTGGCTCGGCACCAAGATGTCGAAAACGGCCGGGACCGCGGTCAATCTGGACGATGCCATCAACCGCCACGGTGCCGATGCTCTTCGCTACTTCTTGATGCGGGAGGTCGGGTTCGAAAGCGACGGGGATTTCACCTGGGACCGGTTCGACGCCCGGTACACGGCAGACTTGGCCGACGGATTCGGCAACCTGGTCGCCCGCAGCATCGCGATGATCGAGAAGTACCGCCAGGGCATCGTCCCGCCTGGACCGGAGACCGAACTCGACCGCCTGGCGACCGGGGAGATCATCCCGGCCTATCGGCGGGCCCTGGACCGGTTCGACCTGCGAGCCGGAGCGGAATGTCTGGGGACTCTGGTCGCCGGGGCGGACGGCTTCATCGCCGCCTCGGCCCCGTGGAGCCTTGCCAAGGCTGGTGCCGCGGCCGATCTGGACCGGGCTCTGGCGGCCTTGGGCCGATGCCTCTACCGGCTCGCCGTGCTCGCGGCGCCCTACCTCCCCGGCAAGGCGGCGGAGGTGTGGGAGGCGCTGGGCGGTCTTGGCTCGATCGATGCCACCGCCTGGAAACAGGTCGACCTGGCGCCGGTGACGGGCCGCCTGGTACGCCGCCCCGCGATCCTCTTTCCGAAGCCTGCTTCACCGAAGTGACCGCTTCCAAGTCTTTGTAAAACAACCAGTTGGCGTCAAGAAACTCGACGCTTGACACCCCTCGGCGCGGACGCCATTATTTGGCTTGAGTCGGCTGGGCGGCGGTGTTGCAATAGTCGACGGCAGGGGGAGCACCCGGGGTCTCTCGGGTTCAGGGGCGCCAGGCCCACCAGACACAATCGGCGGCCGGACCCGAGGTCCGGCGTTAGGTGCGAGTTAGGGCAATGTCCAAGAGCCGGTGGACGGTCATCGTCGTCCCGACGGGGTCGAGCACGTCACGGGTGATCGAGGTGTCTCATGCCTCGGTCAAGCTGGTGGCGAGCCTGGCCATCGCGACGGTGGTCATCGCGCTCTTGCTCGGGTACGGCACGGTGGCGAAATCCGTCAACGTGGCCCGCGCCAAGGCTGCGGCCGAAGAGAACGCCCGGCTCGCCCAGGAGCTCGGCGCGATACAGGGCCGGATGGCTCAGCTCTCCGACTCGATTACCGCCCTGGAAGCCCGGGACGCCAAGCTCCGAGTCCTCGCCAATCTCGACCCGATCGATCCGGCGGTGCACGCGGCTGGGATCGGGGGTCCGAGACCCGGCCATCCGGAGGAGCACCGGAGCGTTTTGCTCGACCGAGCGGCCGAAACCAGGGTCGATCTCGGTGCTTTGATTCGCCGAGCCAACCTCCTGACTCGGTCGTTCCGAGAAGCGGGCGACAGTCTGGCGGCGCACTCAGCGCGGCTTGCGGCCACGCCGTCGATCATGCCGACCGCGGGCTGGCTGACCAGCGCTTTCGCCGCGATGCGCCAGCACCCGATTCTCCACGAAGCGCGCCCCCATGAGGGCGTCGACATCACCGCCCCGATGGGCACCCCGATCGAGGCGCCGGCCCACGGCACCGTGAAATCGGCGGGCTGGGAGGCGGGCTACGGCCACAGCGTCGTGATCGACCACGGCTATGGCATCGTGACCAGATTCGCCCACGCCTCGCGCCTGTTCGTGGCCGCCGGGACCAAGGTGGTTCGCGGTCAGCGGATCGCCCTGGTCGGCAACAGCGGCCTGTCGACCTCGCCCCATCTCCACTACGAAGTGCACGTCAACGGCCGTCCGGTCGATCCTCGCAAGTACATCCTGCCGAACGTCGTCACCGACTGAACCGTCGTCCGGCATCGTTGGTCCCACCTCCCCAGGCGCTTAGCTTTCGTTGATGCGCGCCATGGGCCTGGGAGTCATCCTGCTGGGACTGATGGCGTGTCGACCGCGGACGGCCACGGTTCGAGTCACCATCCCGGACTTCGACGGCAAGGAAACCGCGGTTCCGCAGCTGATGGTCACGTTCCTCCCCTACGATCGCGACAGCATCGTCGCCGCACTCGAGGCGGCGGCGCCGCCGCGTCCCCACGTCGCGGCGCTCGACAGCCTCTTCGCCGTGTTTCGGCCTCGCTATCAGGCAGCCGCGGTGGCGGGCGCTCGGGTGGAGGCGGCCGTACTGGCGAGGGCGGAGTTGGTCCGGGGGCAGGCCCCGGCCGGCGATCTCGCCGCGGCCGATGCCGCCTTGGCCGCCCTTCGCGCCGAGCAGCGGCTGGCACGCCAGGGGCTCGATAGCGTCCGCTCGGCGCTCGGGCCGACGATCGACCGGCTCCGCCGGGAGGTCGCCCAGTGGGAGGACAGCGCCTTGGGATCGTATCGGTCCATCGTCCGCTCCCTCGGCGATCGGGTCTTCGCCAATCCCGTGGCGGATACCACCTCCTCCGACGGCTGGGCCAGCGCCGAGTTGACCGATGGATCGTGGTGGGTGACCGCGCTCACCATCGATCCGACCGATCCCAATCGGGAGTGGTACTGGAATCTCAAACTCGACCGCGACACGGTATACTTGAGTCCCCGAACCGGCCGGAACCGGCCGAGGTACTGAGATGCGATGCTGGCTCGTCGTGGTGCTGGTGGCGGCCGCGGGTCTCGCGGAGGCGCAGAACGTTCCCTTGGCCGCTCGGACCAAGGGGTCGCCGACCGCCCCGATCGTGGTATACGAGATGTCGGACTTTCAATGTCCCTTCTGCCGGCGCCACGCGATCGAGGTCTTCCCGACTCTCGAGCGGGAGTACATCCGAACCGGCAAGGTTCGGTGGGTGTTCATCAACTATCCGCTGACCTCGATCCATCCGAACGCGGTTCCGGCCGCGGCGTTGGCGATGTGCGCGGCCCATCACAACAAGTTCTGGCCGGCGCACGACCTGCTGTTCCAGCACCAGGAAGTATGGGCCCCTCTCAAGAACCCGGCTCCGTTCTTGTTGTCGCTGGTGGATTCCTTGCGGCTCCCGAAGGCTCCGATGACCGCTTGTCTGCAGAGGTCGGAAACGGTGGCGCAGATCAAGAGCGACGCCGACGGCGCGGTCAAGAGCGGCGCGCAGAGCACGCCGACGTTCTATGTCGAGGGGGCGCTGGTGGTGGGGGCCCAACCGCCGCAGCTGGTCAGGATGGTGCTCGATTCGATCTACCGGGCCAAAACAGCCAAGAAACCCTGACCAGGTCAGACGAACCCGGGGACCTCGCTGTGGAGCTTGGCGCGGAGTTCCTCCCGCGGCATGGCGTAGCCGAACCAGTGGCCCTGGAGTTGCGCCACACCCAATCGGCGCAGGGTGACGGCCTGATCCCGCGATTCGACCCCTTCCGCGGTCACCAGCATTCCTAACGCGATCGCCAGACGGACCACCGCGTCAACGATGGCCAAATCGCCATCCTGCCACATCCGGGCGATGAAGCTGCGATCGATCTTGAGGTCGGAGACCGGGAAGTCGCGCAGATAGGTCAGCGAGGAGTACCCGGTCCCGAAGTCGTCGATGGCGATCTGTATCCCGGTGGCCCGAAGGGCGGCCAAGTCGGTGCGGGTCTTGGCGGTCGCCTGGATCAGGGTGGTTTCGGTGATCTCGAGGCAGAGCACCTCGGGGGGACAGCCGGATTTCGCCAGCACCGCCTTCACCAGCTCGGCGAAATCGTCCTGGTCGACGAACCGACCGGATACGTTGCAGGAGAACCGCAGTTCCCGGCCAGGCCGTTCGTGGGCCAGCTCGGCGGCAACCTGGCAGACGGTTTCGAGCACCAGCCGATCGATGTCGGAGATGAGCCCGGTCTCCTCGGCGACGGACACGAAGGCCGCCGGCATCAACAGCTCGCCGTCGTCGGCCCGGCAGCGGACCAAGGCCTCGGCGCCGACCATGCGGCCGGTCGCGGAATCGACGAACGGTTGATAGAGGACCACGAGTCCATCGTTGTGAAGCGCGTGCACCAGCATCTGCTCGGTGGCGATTCGTTGCAGGGCCCGCTGGTGCATGGCTTCGTCGAAGACCTCGGTGCGATTGCGGCCCCGTTCCTTGGCGCCGTACATCGCGGTGTCGGCCTCGCGGAGCAGATCGTCCGCGGTGTGCCGCGCGGGATCCGCCAACGCCACCCCCACGCTGGCCGTGGTCCGGATCAAGTGGCTGCCGACATCCATCGGCGCGCTCAGCACTTGCCGAATCCGATCCCCGACCCGGCGGGCGTCGCCGGGATCGTCCAGATCCTCGAGAATGACCACGAACTCGTCGCCCCCGAGTCGTCCCAAGGTGTCCTCGGGACGGAGGATGCTCTGGAGCCGCCGGGCCACCAGCACCAAGAGGTCATCCCCGACCGTGTGGCCGAAGCTGTCGTTGATTCGCTTGAACCGATCGAGGTCGAAGAACACCAGACCGATCGGACGATTGCGGCGCTTGGCCAACGAGAGGGCGTGTTGCAATCGATCGCGCAGGAGCGATCGGTTGGGCAGGCCGGTGAGCGGGTCATGAAGCGCTTGCCGGCGAAGCGCTTCTTCGCCCTGACGCTGGTCGGTGACGTCGAGCAACGCGATGACCGCGCCTAACACCGTCCCCGCGCCATCGGTCAGCCGATGTCCCCACGCCCGCCGGTGGAACATCACGCCCTCGGGTGAGCGCACCGCGTATTCGAAGCCCTCCACCGGCTCGCCCCGCAAGGCGCGGAGCATCGGCGCATCGACCCGCTCCATCGGGGTGACTCCATCGGGCTCGAAATATTGGAACTGCTCGATCCAGGTGGCGATAGCTGCGCCGCGTTCCGGCGTTGGATGCGCCGCCGCGAAGGCCCGGTTGATCAGGACCACGAATCCCTTGGCGTCGCAGGCGATGATCGGGACGTCGATCCGGTCGATGATCGATCGGAGCAACTCGGTACTGAGTCCCTCCTCGATGAACGCATGGGCGATGCGATCACGGATCGCGGCCGGATTCGGCAGCGTGTGAGGGAACGAAGCGTTGGGCATTCACGCCCTGAAGTGCAGATCGTATGCCAGGTCAGCAGTCCGAGCAGGCTGAGGTTCCTCAACCCAAGGCATTGACTGGCAACATCTTACGGATCGGCTTGAAGGGGGCGAGACGGAGATTCTTGCTTTCGGCGTTTATTCGGTATATCGTAGTTCCCCGCTTTCCCCGAGGTCCTCGCACCGTGCCCGCCGCCGCGCTTCGTCATCCCGTCGGAGCCCCGCCAGTACCCCGGGTCTCGCCGAGCCAGTTGCACGCGTTGCTCGCGGAGCGGTTTCCGTCCGCCGTGCCGTCGACCGAGCGGGCGGCGGTCCTCGGTACCGGACTCGGGCAAATCGATTCGATTCTTCCTCATGGAGGGCTTCCGCGGGGTCGGGTGACGGCGTGGCAATCGATCCAGGGCGGGGCCACCGCCATCTTGAGCGCGGTCACCGCCAGGCTGCTCGGTCGGGGCGAGCGGGTGGCCTGGGTCGATGGGGCTCGCCAGATCGGTCCGTACTGGCTCGTCGGTCCGCTGGTCATCCGGCCCACCGACCCCGCGTTGGCGGCCAAAGCGGCGGAGATTCTCCTCCGTTGTGGCGGCTTCGGACTCGTCGTCCTGACTGGGGCCGCGCTGGACAGCGGCGCCATGTTACGGTTTTCCCGCATGGTTCATGAGGGCGGCGGGGCGTTCGTCGCGGTCACGCCTCAGACCCATACCGCCATCCTGCGACTCGAGTCGCGCTATCTCGCCGACCGGTTCCGAACCGCGCCCTCGCCGTTTGGCGACCCCGCGCTGATCGAACGGGTGGCGCTCCGGCTCGAGGCCCGCGGGCCCGGGTGGAACGCCCACACTGTCCTCCATCTCCCCGCCCGCCCCCATGACCTTCGCCTGTCTCTCGAGCCCGGCGTGGCCGACCGACGCGGCGATCTCGACTGAGATCGTCGCCCGGGCGCTCGCGATCGCTCCTCGGGTCCGTGCCGAGCCCGCGCTCGGCGTGCTGTGGGCCGATGCCCGGGGCCTCGATGGTCTGGCCATTGCCCATGCGCTCCTCGATCTCGCCGACGCCACCCCGCTCCCGGGCGCCACCGCCGGCATCGCGGCCACGCCGATCGCTGCCGACGTCGCCGCGCGAACCGGCACCGAACGGGTCACCGCCGTCGCCTCTGGCACCGACCGCGCGTTTCTCGCTCATCATGACATCGGGGTGCTTCGCCCGTTGCCTCCCGCGGCGCTGTACCCGTTGCTCGCGAGCGTCGGAATCGAGCGCTGTGGCGATCTCGCCACCTTGGACCGAGAGGCCGTCGAGATCCGGTTCGGCCCTCACGGCACCGCCCTCTGGCGTCTGGCTCGCGCCGACGACCCCCGGATTCTGTTTCCCCCCCGTCCCCGTGAACTCCCCAGCGCCGAGGTCGAGTGGGTCGACTACGAGCTCGATCGTCAAGAGCAGCTGGTGTTCATCGTCAACTCGCTGTTGGGCAGCGTCACCGATCGGCTCGGGCGACAACGGCAGGGAGCCCACGCCATGACGTTGGAGTTCCAGCTGGCCAACCGGACCTCCGCCACCGAGCCGATCCGCGCCGCGCATCCTACCGCCGACCGGGCCACCTGGCTTCGGATCGTCCGGGCCCGCCTCGAGCAAGTGACATTCGCCGCGCCGGTCACCAGGATCCGCCTCGTGGTGGATCGGCTGGCACCGATCGACGACCGGCAAGGCGATCTCTTCGACAAGGGATTCGCCACCGCGCGGGCGACCGAGGCGGCACTGGCCCACTTGCTCGATCTCGCCCCGAATGCCATCGCGGTCCCCCGAGCGACCCGACATCCGCTTCCCGACCATCGGCTCGACTGGGCCGCCGATCCGAGCGGCGAAAGCCTGGCCAGGGAATCATCGGTCGGCGCCATCCCGGTTGACCTCGATCCCGTCCTCACGGTCCAAACGCTGCCCGCCGCGGCGCCGATCGACGTCTGGAGCGTTGCCCGCCGAGACGCGGTCGTCCCGGATCGCTACTTCGACGGCATCCGCAACTATCACCTCACCAGGAGCTTGGGCCCGGATCGAATTTCCGGTGGATTCGGCGGGGTCCGCTTCGACCGGGAATACTTCCAGTGCGTTCGCGACGACGGGGTGATGGTACTGCTCTACCACGATCGCGAATCCGCGCGGTGGTGGCTCGCGGGATGGTGGGATTGAGATGGCCTTCGTCGAGCTTCGCTGCCACAGCGCCTTCTCGTTCGGTGACGGCGGCGTGGCGCCCGAGTCCCTGGCTCGCCATGCCAAGGCGTTGGGTCACACCACCATCGGTCTCACCGATCACGCCGACCTCGGCGGCATCGTCCGATTCGCGGTCACCTGTCGGGAGCAAGCGATCCGGCCGGTGGTGGGCTGCGAATTCCTGGTCGACGGTCGTCCACTCGCGCTGCTGGCCCGCGACCAGATCGGATTCCGCAACCTGGCCGCGCTGGTCACCGCCGCGCGGGTCGGCAATCTCCGCCGTTGGACCAAAGCCACCGCGACTCGCGGTCGCCCGCGACTTTCCTGGTCCCAGGTCGCCGAGCGGAGCGCCGGGCTTCACCTGCTCACCGGCCCGTCGTCGAGCATGCTGGCGACCCTGCTCGATCGGGGTCTGACCGACGACGTCGACCAATGGCTGCGCCGCTTTCGCGAGGCCTTCGATCGTCGCCTCGCCATCGAAGTCCACCTCCACCACGCCGGACGCCGCGAAGCCGCGTTGGCCGGCGCCTTGATCGCCCTGGCGCGCCGAGCCGGCATTCCCTGGGTGGCGACCCAGAACCCGCGCTACCTCGACTCGGGGACCAGGCTGGCGCACGAGGTGCTCACCGCGCTACGCCACGGCCTCGACGTGCCGACCGCCACCCGCGACGGTCTCCTTCATCCCAACGATCAATGGCGGCTGCTATCCGAATCCGAGATGGCTCGGCGGTGGCATGGAGCCACGGCCGGCCTCGACGAGAGCGCCCGCATCGCCGAGGTCTGCCAGTTTCAGCTCCGCTGGGTCCGTCCCCCGCTTCCGACGTTCAAGGTCCCCGAGGGTCACGACGACGACAGCTTCCTGCGATATCTCACCCTCGCCGGTGCCCGGACTCGTTGGGGCGATCCGTCGCCCCGTCAGCTCGCCCAACTCGATCACGAGCTGGCCATCATCGGCCGGCTCGGGTTCTCGGGTTTCTTCTTGGTGATGTGGGATGCGGTCCGCTTTGCCCACGATCGCGGGATTCTCGCCCAGGGGCGGGGCAGCGCCGCCAATTCCGCCGTGGCCTACTGTCTCGGGATCACCGCGGTGGACCCGGTCAAACACGGGCTGTTGTTCGAGCGGTTTCTCTCGGAAGCGCGGGTCGACGGGCTCACCGAGGCGCCCGACATCGACGTCGACATCGAACACGACCGTCGCGAGGAAGTGCTCGATTACGTCTATCGCCGCTATCGACGGTCCCACTCCGCGATCACCGCGGTCACCCAGATCTACAGCGCCTGCACCGCGGTCCAAGATTGTTTCCGCGCTTTCGGGCTCCCGGCGGAACAGGCCTTTCGGCTCTCCAAGCGGCTCCGAGGCTACGGCTGCCGGGAAGGGGTCGAGATCCTCCGTGACGGGCTCGCGGCGGCCCAGGGAGTCGACTTGGACGGTCCGGTGGGTGCCACCATCCTGGAAGCCATCGCCGCGTTCGACGACCTGCCTCGTCTCCGCTCGACCCACCCGGGCGGCTTCGTGCTGTCGTCGGAGCCGTTAGGCGACTACTGCCCGATCGAGTCCACCTCGATGGGCCGGACCATCATCCAGTTCGACAAGGACGACCTCGACAGCGTCGGGATCCCCAAGTTCGATTTTCTCGGGCTCGGCGGGCTCGCGCTGGTCCGCCGGGCGTTCGACGCCATCGCGACCCGGACCGGCACCCAGCTGTCGATCTACCGCCTTCCCGACGACGACCCGGTCACCTACGCCATGATCAGCCGGGGCGACACCATCGGCACCTTCCAGATCGAAAGTCGCGCCCAGATCGCCTCGATCCTCCACACCAAGCCGGACCGGCTCTACGATCTCGTCGTCCAGGTCGCCCTGATTCGCCCCGGACCGATTCAGGCCAAGTTCGTACACCCCTACACCAAACGGCGCCGCGGCGAAGAACCGGTCAGCTACCTCCATCCCGCGCTCGAGCCCATCCTGAAGCGCACTCAGGGCATTCCGATCTTCCAGGAACAGGCCATGGCCATCGCCATGACGCTGGCGGGGTACACCGCCGCGGAGGCGGATCTCCTCCGCCGCACCATGGGACATCAGCGAAAGCGGGGCAAGTTGCTCCAGGCGCTCGCCACGCTGCGCGAGCGACTGATCACCAAGGGCATCTCGGACACCGTCGCTCATCGGATCGAAGAGGACTTGATGAGCTTCGCCAACTACGGGTTTCCCGAATCGCACGCCTGGAGCTTCGCGCTGATCGCCTACGCCACCGCCTATCTCAAGGCCCACTACCCGACCGAGTTTCTGCTGGGGCTCCTGAACGCTCAGCCGATGGGGTTCTATCCGATCGCCACCTTGATCCACGACTCGCGACGATCGGGGGTGGTGGTGCTGCCACCCTGCCTTTCGGTTGGCGAGGGCGATTGCACCATCGAGCTGAACGAACGGGGCGAGCCGGCGATGCGGCTGGGCTGGCGGTTCATCCGCGGCGTCGGCGACAAAGCGCTCGATCGGCTTCAGTCCATTCGCCATCGGGAAGGGCGGTTCGCGAGCATCCGCCACGTCGTCAAGTCCGCCGAGCTCTCCGGGTCCGACGCGATCGCCTTGGCGCGTTCCGGCGCGTTCGGTCACTGGGAGTCCGATCGCCGCAAAGCGGCCTGGGAAGCCTTGCAGCACGTCCGCGATACCCTCCCACTGGCGCCGGCCCACCGGACCACCCACCAACCCCGCTCCCTCACGAAAACCGAGCGGGTTTTCCTCGACTATTTCGCGACCGGGATGAGTATCGCCGGCCACCCGGTCGAACACATGCGAGCCCGCCTCGCGGCCGCCGGAGCAACCGACAGCCGCGCCCTCGCGACGGCCCCGCATGGCGCTCCCGTGCTCATCGGCGGTTTGGTGGTCGCTCGGCAACGGCCGGAGAGCGCCAACGGCGTGATGTTCATCCTGATGGAGGACGAATTCGGTTTCTTGAACGCCATCGTCCGCAGGGAGGTGGAGGTTGCCTACCGCGAAACGGCCCGCCGGGCCCCGTTCCTGCTCATTCTTGGCAGGATCCAACGAGATGGTTCGGTGATCCAGGTTCTCGCCGAGAAGCTCAAACCGATCCGGCCCCAAGCGGCTCTGGCGTTTCGCTCCCGCGACTTTCGGTGAACGTTTCAACCCCGCCGCTTCATTCGCTCTTCAGCCGGCCGTCGCTACCCTCTTGCCACCCCCGTCGAGAGACCGGTATGGATTGGGCCCACCTTCATGTCGCGTTGAACCATATCCCGATCATCGGCATCCCCATGGTCGGGCTATTCCTCGTCATCGCGCTGTTCCACCGTTCCCGCGACTTGGCCCTGGCCGCCACGGCGGTGTTGGTCCTCCTCGGCCCCGCCACCCTGGCGGTCAAAATGGGCGGGGAGCAAGCCGAGGAGGCCGTCGAAGGCGCGGCCTGGTTCAACGAAGCCGCCGTCGAGGAGCACGAGGAGGCCGCCGACCTGGCCACCATCGCGGCGCTGTTGACGGCCGTCGCGGCCGCCGTGGTGTGGTGGCGTCAGCGGGCCATGACCGAGATCAACCGTTACGGCGTGGCCGGCCTTCTGGTGATGGTCGTCATCACCTCGGCGCTCCTCGGTCGTACCGCGCTCGCGGGCGGGGTGATCCGCCACGACGAGTTCGGCTCGGCCTCCCGAGTCGCGCCGGCCGTCCGCGAGGACGACGAACACTGATCGGTTGACGAGTCGACTTCTCGCGAGGATGTCCGGCGACACTTCGCCCCGAGACCGTTTCGCAGCCTCGACCCGGTACGCCCAGCCGGGGAGCCTCCGTTCGCCTCAGCGTTGCACCACGGCCAGGAACACGTCGTAGAGGGCGTGGCTCCAGGCCGCGATTCCGAATCCCCGGGCGAGGTACAGGCCGCTGAAGAGCAGGCCGGCGATGGCCCGGAAGGTGAACGAGTCGACCTCGAATGGGTCGCCGTAGGGTCCCAGGTAATGGAAGCCCGAGAATATCAGGGCACCGGCGACGATGGCGACGGTCGCGCTCGACCCGGGCTTCATTCCGAGGAGGCCTCGACCCACGGCGGCCAGACCCGAGACCAGGAGGACCCGGAACACCAGCTCCTCGTAGAGCCCGGCGCCGAGTGAGATCATGATCTGGGTCGGGAACCCGAATTGATCCATCGGGCCGATCGCGAGCCCCCGACCCAGGACCAGCCCGGTCAGGGTGCTGGCGACCCCGCCTAACAGGGCGGCATAGACCATCGATTCGACCAGCATCAAGGCCAGCAATCGACTCTCGATTGGCCCGGCTTTTCGATCGCGCCAGACCAGCACGGCGCCGACCCCGATCAAGAGGAGGCCGAAGGCCGCCAGGCCGTGTCGCCCCCCGAGCGCGGTGAACACGCTCTTGAGCAAGACGTCCGCCCCGTTGCGAACGCCGGCCATCGCGTCGCCGCTCAAGAGAAACGCCAGCGCCTCGTAGGCGAGCAGCAGCGGCAAGGCGAAGGTGAGGCTGTGTCGGGGGGCGCGGGATTTGGTCCAGTACGACGCGGCGGCGGACATGGGAACTAATGTACGAGAAACCCGGGCCCGGGATTCAGCGGGCCATCTGGGGTTGCCGCGGGGTGGTAGTGTCGCCGATGGACCCCGCGGATCGGTCGGGCGTTGGAATTCCCCCGTCCATGCCGGTGTCCCGGCCGCTGTGATCGGCGGCTGACCGGGCACTGACCCGGGGATGATATCCCGGCCGCATCCTTCGACTGTCCTCAAAAGGCCCGGTCTCCAATGCCAGCATCGTCCGCTCCGCGGCTCCTCGCCGCCGTCCTCCTCGGGCTGCCTGCCGCGGTGGGCGCTCAGTCCACGACGCCCAACACCACCGTCAGGGTCTCGGCTCCGTCGGCGGCTGCCCCGCACCCCAGCGTGTCTCTCGCCCCGAGCCCCGGCCGCAAGATCCTGGGTGGCGGCGCCTTCGCCGACTGGCGAGGTGCCGGGAGCCTGCTCGACCGCCTCCGTCCGGTCGGCGGCGCCTGGGAGGCCAGCGCCAAGGACCATTTATTCTCCGACCCGTCCTCCATTACCGGGTACCTGGTCCAGCTCAACGATCCGACCAATCGGTTCGACGTCCAGGTGGCGGCGGCCGCGAGCGCCCCGTCCAACCGGCCCACCGCCACCGCTACACTGCCCGCCGGATACCTTGTGACCGGCGGTGGCTGCTGGGTGGACTGGCAACGGGCGGCCCAGCCCGCGGGCAACCTGCTCACGGGCTCATACCCCGACGAAACGAGCCTCCGATCCTGGATCTGCGAGGCCAAGGACCATCTGGGCCCGAACCCCGCGGTGGTGCACGCCTACGCCATCGGAATCCGGGCGGTGAGCGGGCCAGCGCCGGCCGTCGTCATCACCAAGGTGACCAGCGGGGTGGGGCCGGCGCCCAGCATTCGGGCGACCGTGGCCCCGGGCTACGAGGTGACCGGTGGTGGGGCTCGCGCGGAGGTGTATCGAATGGCCAGCCTGGCCGCGCCCCGAACGACCACCCGCTCCCTGGCAAATCGCACCGTGCCGGGGGTTGCGCCGCCGGACAGCGGTGTCCTGCTCACGGCGTCGTTCCCTGTGGTTGGCCTGGCGTCGGCTGCGACTGGCTGGGAGGCTCGCGCCAAAGATCACGGAGTCTCGAGCCCAGGCTCGGTCACGGCGTTCGTCATCGGGATCAAGCTGCCCCCACCCCCGGCACCCCCGCCGCCCCCGCCGCCCCCGCCAGCCACCTGCTTCTGCACGGCCACCGGACCCTTCGCCCCCGCTGCGCCCGGTCCGATCAGCGGCGGTCTCCAAGGCTTCTTCAACCACCCCGTTGACGGCCGGTTCACCGTCACCGCGCAGTTGGTCAGTGGCCTGTCGGAACTCACGGTCACCGATGCTCAAGGACGAGTGGCGCTCAGCGTGAGCGGTGCGGTCGCCTGGGGCGTGAGTCCGAATAGCCGCTACTTCGCGGTCGTCAACTCGCCGGTTGGGACCAACGCCGGCAGCCCGCTGACGGCGTACCGGGTAGCGAGGGGTTCGAGCGGGTTCCGGTCCATCATGTCTTCGGAGGTCTGGCCGGACGGCAGGTGGGGGTTCAGTCCGGACGGGAGCCAGCTCCTGATCGAGCGACTGCAAAACGCCCCGGTGAGCTACAGCCTGACCGCGCACAATTTGTTGGCCGCGAATCCCATGACGGCCGTGCTGCACACCCAGGAGCTGTCCGTATTCGGCCCGAACGTGACGATCAGTCCTTGCGGCGATCGGCTGATGTACAATCGGTGGACTCAGCTCAACCCGCAGCAGGGCCAGCTCGGCTTTTATGCCCGGAAGGACTATCCAATGACCTCATCGGTGGTCGCCGACTGGGATGGGTCTTCAGCCACCATGAGTGCCGCGATCGAGGCGGGAACCACCTTGAATACCTTCCTGGTCCGGCTCACCGGGGCCCGCCTGCGGAGCAACGGCCAGACCACGTTTACCAGCCGGCAATGCGAGGTACCCTGACGGCCATCGCTTCGCCGCCCAAGAGAAAAGCCACCGGCGCGTAGGCGAGCGGCAGCGGCGACACGAAGGTGAGGCTGTGTCGGGGAAGCGGACTACTGCACGAGAAACCCGGGCCCGGGATTCAGCGGGTCCGGTTTGGTCCACCAGCCTTCGACAACCCGCTGCAGCATCGGGGCGATTCGTCGCGTCTCAGCCCAGGTGCCACCGATGCTCAAGTGCCGAAGGACCCAGTTGGCCAGGGCGAGACTGGTCGCCTGGTCGACCTCCTGCAACGTTTGGCTCTGCTCTTGCCCGGTCGGAGGGACCGTGGCCCCTTCGGCCTCGACCACCAGCGATTGGCTTTGCGGAAACCGTGCGGCCAGGGCGGCGAACAACGCCGCTCGCAACCGGTCGAAGCGCTTCCCGTCACCACGCACGGCCTGGAGGAGTGGAAAGATGGCGAGCAGGACGCAGGCAATCGTCAGGGCCCGAATGGCCCGATCGCGGTCGGGTGTCAGGGGCGCGAGCGGCAGTTGGTACCAGTGTCGGGAGAATCCGTCCGCCACGACGGCCACCAATCGCTCGGCCCGATCGGCCAGCGGGTCTCGAGCGCCAAACACCGGCATCGACTCAGGCGGGCCGGCGCCCGAAGGCCCACTTGAGGGCGGGCGGGGTGATCATGGTCGTCACGATGACCATGACGACGATCGCGGAGTAGAGGGTCGGGCTGATCACGGCTACGCCTCCGATCGACAGTCCGAGCCCGATGTTCGCGAAGATGAGCCCGACCTCCCCTCGGGGCACCATCCCGATCCCCACCGCCCAGCGATTGACCGCGGCCCCCGCGCCGAGCCCGGACGACAGCTTGCCGATGATGGCCGCGACCGAGAGGACACCCGCCAGCCCGAGCACCCCTAAATCGGCAAAGGAGCTGAGATCGGTCCTCATCCCCATCAACACGAAGAACACCGGTACGAACGCCTGGACCAGCGGATGGAGCAGGTCTTCGATCGACTGATCGCCGCGGGAGGTGTAGGGCGAGTAGTGAGCCGACTCGAGCACGAGCCCAGCCGCAAACGCCCCGATGATCGCCGCCAGGCCGATCTGATAGGCCAGGTAGGCGGTCACGAAACAGAGGACGAGGCTGACGGCGAGCGCGGCCCCCTTGGTGCGCAACCGAGCCGATCGGGCCACCACTCTGGGAGCCAACCAGACCCCGATGACCGTAGCCGCCACCAGGAAACCGACCGACTTGACCACCACCAACCCCATGGCGCCGTAACCCATGGCGGTGCCGGTGTTGGCGGCGGCGATCACCCCGGTCACCACCGCGAGCACCACCAACCCGAGCACGTCGTCGATCACCGCCGCCCCGACGATGATCTTGGCCTCGGCGGATTGCGAGGTTCCCAGGTCCTTGAGCACTCGTGCCGTGATCCCGACGCTGGTGGCGGTGAGGGTCGCGGCGATGAACGCGTGCACGAACGGCCCGGCATCCGGAAGCCACCACCACCCCACCAGCCACCCCAGCGCAAACGGGGTCACCACCCCGAGGAGCGCCGCCGCCAGCGCTCGAGTCCCGACCGACAGCATCTGTCGCACCGTGGACTCGACGCCAACTTCGAACAGCAGGATCAACACGCCGATCCTGGCCAAGAGATCGACCCCAGGCTCCGTCTTGATGAAATCGAGCCCGCCGAACCCGAGCAACCCGAGATTCCCCAGAGCGACCCCGGCCAGCAGTTCGCCCAAGACGGCCGGCTGCCCGAGCCGCACCGATAACTCCCCGGCCAGGAGGGCGACCAAGTAGATCACCGCCAGCGCCAGGATCACCGGAGCCGACGGGTCGGGCCCGGCGGCGGCCAGGGGAAGAACCAGGAATGGAACGAACCGGTGCCGCCGCAACCTCGCCATGGAAACTCCTTCTCCCGAAAGTGCATCGCGCCGCCCACCGAAAGCGGGGAGCGGCGCGAGCGAAGTCACTCGAACTCGAGACGATACGCCTTGGGAAAGCTTCCCGACGCCGTCTCCAGCACGGGACCTACGCGATCACATGGCGACCGCTTGCCCAGCTCGAGTTCGAACGACGTTTATCACTAGACAATGGATCACCTCCTTACGAAAAAGGTGAGAAGGAACTGCCCCAGGGGCGTTTCCAAACTGACGAAGCCCGGTTCGGAAGACAAGGGGGCGGTCTTGGTGGCCGGCCGACCCAGGTCCTATCATTGATCGTGCCTCAGCCCCCTGCCGCCTACCGCGTGCTCGCCGGCCTGGCCTTCCGGCTGCTCCCACTGGCGGGCTTGCTCTCGACCAAGCTCGCCGCCGGCGATCGGGAACGGCGCCGGGCGCTCGACCGGTGGCGGGCCTGGGCCCGCGACCATCGCGATCCCGCCCGCCCGAGACTCTGGGTCCATGCCCCGTCGGTTGGCGAGGGGCTCCAAGCCAACGCGGTACTCGGGCTCCTCCGAAACCGCCACCCCGAGTGGCAGATCGTCTACTCGTTCTTCAGCCCGTCGGCCCAACCGCTCGCCGCCCGGCAACCGGTTGATCACGCCGACTTCCTCCCTTACGACACCAAGACGACGATGGCCGCGTTGGTCGAAGCAATCGGGGCCCGCGCCCTGGTGTTCACGAAGCTCGACCTCTGGCCCTGCTTGGCCACCTCGGCGGCCGAAGCGGGAACCAGGGTGGGGATGATCGCCGGGACCGTGAGCCCGATCAGCGGCCGGCTCCACCCGTTGGCGCGATGGCTGGCCCACTCCGGCTACCAGGCCCTGGAGTTGGTCGGTGCCATCGACGCCCCAGACGCCGCCCGCCTCAAAACGTTAGGCGTTTCGCCGGCCGCGATCGAGATCACCGGTGACCCGCGGTTCGACAGCGCCCTCCATCGGGCTCGCCTCGCGGTTCCAGCCGAGATCGCCGCCCTGACGGCCGCCGGGCCCCCGCTGGTCGCGGGCTCGACCTGGCCCGAGGACGAGCGGATCGTCCTCGAGGCGTTCGCCGCGGTCCGATCGGGCCACCCCGCCGCCCGGCTGGTTCTGGTCCCACACGAACCGACCGCCGATCACCTCGGCTCGATCGAGGCCGCGGCCGGCCGGCTCGGCCTCGCGGTCCGCCGCCTCTCTGGCCTCCAGCCAGGCGAGACCCCCGAGTGCCTGGTTGTCGACCGGACCGGGATCTTGGCGAGCCTCTATCCTGGGGCCATGGCCGGGTTCGTCGGCGGCGGATTCGGTCATGCGGGGCTTCACTCCGTCCTCGAGCCGGCCGCGGCGGGGCTGCCGGTCGCCTTCGGTCCCCGGTGGCAATCGAGCCGCGAGGCGGGACTCCTGCTCGCCGCGAAGGCCGCGATCGCGCTGCCGACCGCCGATCGGGCCGCCGCGGCCTTGGCCGACCTCTGGCGCGGGTGGCTCGATCGCCCGGCGGATCGCCATGGGCAGGGTCGCCGCGCCCTCGCGGTGGTAGAAAACGAACTCGGCGCCGCCGACCGCAGCGCCGAGTTGATCGAGCGATTGATGGCCGTTCAGCGGCCGACGACCACCCCTTCGTAGATGACCGTCTTCGGGGCGATCAGTCCGAGGGTGAGCCCGGTGAAGAGCAGGTCGGTCCATCGGCTCTTGGTCCTGATCTTGAGCTGGGCGATCTCCTTGCCGCCAACCAGCTGATTGGCGAGGGCCCGGTCCAAGTTGGCCTTCTTGAGTTGGACCAAACCCCAGAGCCCGTGCACCGTGCTGGTCTTGACCGTGAACGCTTGGCCGGCCGGCGTTTCGCCGGCGGCGGTCGCCATCGTCACCGGCACGCCGACCGCGGTGGCGTCGAAGGATTGGGCGCAGCCCCCGAGCATCAAGACCGCGGCCGCTGCCACGATGGTCCACCGACATCGTCCGATCACCCGAGGCGCTCCTTACCTGAACTGGTAGCTGATGCCGAGGCTGATGCCCGCGGCGCGTTCCGTCGCGCTGTCCCACCCCAGCCGATTGTCGTAACCAACTCTGATACCAAGCCCGTTGAGCAAGCCGAGATCGACTCCCGCGGACAGGGCCGGCTTCAGGCGACTTCCGGTGACCGGTTGCTCACCCCGATACTCGACCCGCGGCGCGAGCCAGGGTCTGATCGACAACACCACGGTGGGAATGGTGACCGAGGCGCCCAGCCCGAGGCTTCCCCGCCACGGTCGGGCCCCACCGCCCAACTCCCGCCAATAACCCGCCTGCCAGGAAATCCGAAACGGGACCAAGGGCCCGCCGATCATCGCCACGTCCGCGAGGACGCCCGCCGTCGTGGCGGTGCGGTCGGGACCGCTCGCGGGGTCGACTTCGGTGCGGCTGATGACCCCGAGCGCCGCGAGCGGTCCGACCCCCAGCCTCACCGTCCCCGCGAGTGCCCGACTGACGTCATCCCCCGCCGAGCGTTTGATCCGGCCTGCTCCGAAGTCGACCCCGATCGATACCCCCTGGCCGGGGCCAGGGCCGGCGACCGGAACCCCGGTCGCCTGCCCGGGCAGGCGGGAAACTAGACTCGTCCCGACGAGGGCGAAAGTCAGCCATCGGTAGCGCTGCGTCAGCATCATGTGAAGGACAGATCGACCGGCCGAGCGCCCCTATTTCAAGGAATAGCTGAGTCCCAAGCCGACCACGGTTGGCTTGGATCCAGTCCCTCCGGCAAAGACCCGGTCGAAGGCAAGGTCGATTCCGAGACCGTTCAAGAACCCGAAGGTGATGCCACCGCTCAAACCGAAGTCCGTTTCCGTGTCCGTCCCCACCGACGCGAAAGGCGTCGACGTCCGCCGGATGTCGGCCCGCGGGGAGAGCCACGGCTTGACGGCGACCACGGGCTGCGGGAAAGTCCATGACAGGCCCAAACCGATCGGGACGTGCCAGCTCTTGAAGGTCGAGGCCCCACCACCGGCCAACGCCAAGGCCGGCTCCGAATAGGCCGCGCCGGCGTGGAAGTTGAGAGACACCGGAACGAGCGGGCCGCCGAGGACCCGGTAGGCGATCGCGGCCCCGCCGGAGAAGAAGGTCCCGTCATCGAGGGTCGACCCGGAGAGGGTGGAGGCGAACCCGGCGATGGCCAGTCGGCGGAATCCGTACCCCCCCTGGATGCCAACGGCGGTCCCGCTGCCGGCCCCGTCGTTGCCGACGCCGGCCATGACCCCGAACATGGCACCTCGGGTGACACCCCCGTTGACGACGGGAAGACCGGGCGCCTGGGCGGCCGCGCCGGTGGCGAGGGCCGCGAGGATGCCGACCGTTCCGAGGAAACCCTTCATGAGCACCCCCGAAGATCCCTCATCGCAGGATCGAGAACCCGATGCTGACTCCCTCGGCGTCGCCTAACGCGCCCGCCACTCGGAGCTCGAACCGCCGGTTGAAGCGCACGTCGACCCCGAGCCCGAGCCGGAAGTCGAGACCGCTCGGGGCGTCGCCGAACACCGGCGCGAGAATGGGATGCAGGTAGGGCACGAACTGGACGCTGCTGTCTTCGAGTTCGACCAGGCGCCCCAAGGAAATCCCGATCGGCACCGAGGCCACGGAGGCGCCGTTGCCGAACTGCCCGCCCAGCCCGACCGTCAGGGCGCCGTCGAGCGGGAAGTCGAGGCTGTGATCCACGATCCGAGTTCGGAAATCGACCCCCGCCAAGAATATCGTCTCGGCGCCGTCGGCGTCCGCAAACCCGGCCCGGAACCCGAAGTCGTACCGTTTGTTGGCGAACCGGTAGAAGCCTTCCAAGGCGAAACCCTGCCCGGGATCGGACACCTGGGCGCCGAACTCGACGCGGTTGAAGGGACGATACGGGGCGAGAAAGGTCGGTGTGCCGGTCGATTGGGCTGCCAGATCGAGCCCGGCGGCGGCGGTCATGACCGCCGCGACCACGATTCCACGTACCACGAAGCAGTCTCCTCGAGTAGGGGCCGCGCCGGCCGTCAGGCCGGCGCCACCTGTTCGGCGACGACTCGAACTCGGTTAGAGACGACTTGGAGAAAGCCGCCCTGCACATTGAAACGGTGCTCGGCACCGCCCTGTTTCACGGTCAGCGTTCCCTTGCCGAGCAGCGTCATGAACGGCGCGTGGTTGGGCAGGATCCCCACCTGGCCGTCGTACGCCGGTACCGTGACCGCCTCGGCGTCGCCAGTGAAGACCGACGCCTCCGGACCGATCAGGGTCACCTGAATCATGACGACGCCAACCGCTTCGCGGCCTCGACCACGTCCTCGATGCCACCGGCCATGAAGAAGGCCTGCTCGGGGAGATGGTCGAACTCCCCGGCGAGCACCCGCTCGAAGCTCGCTACCGTCTCCTCGAGCTTGACGTACTTGCCCTCGAAGCCGGTGAACTGCTGGGCGACGAAGAACGGCTGGGAGAGGAATCGCTGAATCCGGCGGGCTCGGGCGACGATGAGCTTGTCCTCTTCCGACAACTCGTCCATGCCCAAGATCGCGATGATGTCTTGGAGCGCCTTGTACCGCTGCAGGGTCCGCTGCACTCCGATGGCCACGTTGTAGTGCCGCTGCCCGACGAATTGCGGATCGAGGATGCGGCTCGAGGAATCGAGGGGATCGACCGCGGGATAGATGCCCAACTCCGAGATGGCCCGCGACAGCACCACCGTGGCGTCGAGGTGGGCGAACGCGGTCGCGGGGGCCGGGTCGGTCAAGTCGTCGGCCGGGACGTAGATCGCCTGCACCGAGGTGATCGAGCCGTCCTTGGTCGAGGTGATCCGCTCCTGGAGATCGCCCATCTCGGTGGCGAGCGTCGGCTGGTAGCCCACCGCCGACGGCATTCGGCCCAGCAGGGCCGAGACCTCGGAGCCCGCCTGGGTGAACCGGAAGATGTTGTCGACGAACAAGAGCACGTCCTGCTTTTCGACATCGCGGAAGTACTCGGCCACGGTGAGCCCGGTCAGGCCGACCCGAAGCCGGGCGCCAGGCGGTTCGTTCATCTGCCCGTAGATAAGGGCGACCTTGTCGAGGATGTTGGCTTCCTTGAACTCGAGGTAGAGGTCGTTCCCCTCACGGGTTCGCTCCCCCACGCCGCAGAAGACCGACTTCCCGCCGTGGGCACTGGCGACGTTGTTGATCAACTCCTGAATGACCACGGTCTTGCCGACGCCGGCGCCGCCGAAGAGACCGATCTTGCCACCTTTGACGAACGGCGCGATCAGGTCGATGACCTTGATGCCGGTTTCGAAGATCTCGGTCTTGGGCTCGAGATCGACGAACTTCGGGGTCGGCCGGTGAATCGGCCAGCGCTCGACCGAGGCCGGAATCGGGGCGCCACCGTCCACCGGCTCGCCGAGCACGTTCAGAATCCGGCCCAACGGCGCGCTGCCGACCGCGACGGTGATGGTGGAGCCGGTGTCGACGACCGACATGCCGCGGGTGACGCCGTCGGTCGAACTCATCGCCACCGCCCGCACCATGTTCTGGCCGATGTGCTGCTGCACCTCGGCCACCAGGCGGATCGGGACGGCCGCCTTGGGATCTTCGATCACCAGGGCGTTGTAGATCTCGGGCAGTTTGCCGGGGTCGAACTCGATGTCGAGCACCGGGCCGATGACCTGGAGCACGGTGCCGATGTTCTGTCCGGTTGCAGTCGCAGTCATGTCGATCTCCTTACCCTTCTAACGCCGCCGCGCCACCCACGATCTCGGAGATCTCCTGGGTGATCTGCGCCTGGCGGCCCTTGTTGTACGCGGTTCTAAGGGCGTTGAGGATCTCGCCCGCGTTGTCGGTGGCGTTCTTCATCGCGGTCCGTCGGGCGCCGTGCTCCCCGGCCGCCGTCTCCACCAAGCCCCGGTAGATCGCGTTGCGGACATAGAGCGGGAGCAGGTTCTCGAGGATCGCGTCCGGTCCCGGCTTGAGGATGTAATCCGGCCGGACCTTGTTGCCGCCGGTCGGCGTCTCCACCGGGAGGACCCGGGTGGTCGTCGGCGGAGTGGAAATGGGGCTGTTGAATTTGGCGTGGACGATGTCGAGGCTGGCCAGGTGGCCGGCACCGAAGTCGGCCATCAGCTGATCGACCAGACTCGCCGCGTGCTGGGCGGTGGGACGGTCGCCGATGTCCTGCCGATCGGCGGCCAACTTCTTGCCGATGTACTTGAGGAACCCGGCACCCTTCCTTCCGACGCAGTGGAACTCGACCGTCAACCCGGCGGCGCTCAGTTCGTCGGCGCGGCGCCGCGCTTCTTTGATGAGGTTGCTGTTGAAGGCCCCGCAGAGGCCCCGGTTCGAGGTCACCAGGATGATCGCCGCCCGGCTCGGCCCGCCCTTGCTCGGCGGCGCGGGACGCCGCAGCAGCGGAAACCGCTCCATCAACTCCGGCGTCACCAGATCCGCGATCGTCTCCCGCAAGGCCTGGGCATAGGGCCGGGCCGCGACAACCCGATCCTGGGCCCGCTTGAGCTTCGAGGTGGCGACCAGTTCCTGGGTCCGGGTGATCCGCCTGGTGTTCTGTACCGAGCGGATCCGTCCGCGCAGTTGGCGGCTCAAGTTCGCCATCGACTACTCGGCCTTGAAGAGCGGCTTGAAGGTCTTGATGGCCCCGTTCAGTTTGGCCTTCAGGTCGTCGTCCAGGTTCTTCTTGGTGCGAATTCCCTCGAAGACCGATGGGTGTTGCGCCTCGAGGTAGGCGAGGAAATCCCGTTCCCATTGCCGGACATGCTTGACCTCGATGTCATCGAGGGCGCCGCTGGTGGCCGCGAAGATGATCGCGACCTGCTTCTCGACGGCTAGCGGCTGATACTGGGGCTGCTTGAACATCTCGACCAACCGGGCACCCCGGGCCAGCTGCCGCTGAGTCGCGGCATCGAGCTCGGAGCCGAACTGGGCGAACGCCTCGAGTTCACGGTACTGCGCCAACGCCAGCCGAAGCGGACCGGCAACCTGCTTCATCGCCTTGATCTGGGCATTGCCCCCGACTCGGCTCACCGAAATGCCGGCGTCGACCGCCGGGCGGACGTTGGAGTAGAAGAGGTCGGTGGTCAGGAAGATCTGGCCATCGGTGATCGAGATGACGTTGGTGGGGATGTAGGCGGAGACGTCGCCGGCCTGGGTCTCGATGATCGGCAACGCGGTGAGCGATCCACCCGGTTTCTTGATCCGGGCATCGAGCTTCACGACGTTGGGGTCTTCCGAGATCTTCGCGGCTCGCTCCAGCAGCCGGCTGTGGAGGTAGAAGACGTCTCCCGGATAGGCTTCCCGACCGGGCGGGCGGCGCAAGATGAGCGACAGCTGTCGGTAGGCGGCGGCCTGCTTGGACAGGTCGTCGTAGACGCACAACGTCGCCTTGCCCTCGTCATACATGAAGTGCTCGGCGATGGCGCAGCCCGAGTAGGGCGCGATGTACTGCAGCGGCGCGGGATCCGATGCCGAGGCCACCACCACGATGGTGTAGTCCATCGCCCCGGCCTGGCGGAACTTCTCTACGACCGTCGCCACCGTCGAGCGCTTCTGACCGATCGCGACATAGACGCAGACGACCCCCTGCCCCTTCTGATTGATGATCGTGTCCACCGCGATGGCGGTCTTCCCGGTGCCCCGGTCACCGATGATCAGCTCGCGCTGGCCGCGCCCGATCGGAATCATCGAGTCGATCGCCTTGATCCCGGTCTGGAGCGGCTCCTTGACCGGCTGCCGCACGATGATGCCGGGGGCGATCATCTCCACCGACCTGCTCGAGGTCGTCTGAATCGGACCGCGACCGTCGACCGGCTGCCCGAGCGCGTTGACCACTCGGCCCAGCATCGCCGGACCGGTCGGCACCTGGAGGAGCCGCCCGGTGCAACGCACTTCGTCGCCTTCCTTGAGCTTGAGATAGTCGCCCAGGATGACGGCACCGACGTTGTCCTGCTCGAGGTTGAGGACGAGGCCGGTGACCACGTCACCGGTCTCGGTCGAGGTGAACTCGAGCATCTCGCCGGCCACCGCCGACTTGAGGCCGTAGACCCGAGCCACGCCGTCGCGGACCTCGAGAGTCGTGCCGACCTCGGCGGTGTCGATCGCGGTCAAGTCGGCCGCGGCGATTTCCTTGAGCAGAATGTCTTTGATTTCGCCCGGGCGAAGTGCGGTGTCGGCCATGGGTCCCTGCGCCTGAGATGTTAGGAGGCTATCGGCGGTTCCAAGCTTGTGAAAAATATCACAAGGAACACAGTAAGGCAAGCTCACGATTCGACATCGGGCCCTTCCGGTCTACCCGCGGCTCCGGGTCCCTTGGCCGGCGAACCGACGAGTCAATTCCCCGGCGGATGACCGCCTGAAGTCGCGGAACGGGAGCCGGGTAACCCGCCGGACCACATTGCGCAGGTGGCTCGGCCCGGCGTAGCCCAGCAACGACACCACCCGTCCCAAGGAGTATCCTGGACTGCTGACCAGGTCGCGCGTCGCGAGCACCTGGAGCAGGTCGATCACCCGTTTGAGATTGGGCGCTCCGCCGGCCCCGAACTGCCGGGAGAGGTGCTCGCGGCTCACCCCCAGCGACCGGGCCACCGCCTTGGTCGAGGGCGGCGGGCCTAACCGACCGAGGAGGGTGTCGAAGGTGGCCCGTTGCACCGGCTCGGAGAGCCGGAGCAGTCGGGGTAGCTCCTTGAGATCTCGCCGGCGGCGGGCCAAATAGCCGGACTGGGTCACCGTTTCGCCGAGCACCGGGTCGTCGAGACCCTCGACCAGGAAGCCCGAGACCCCGGCGGCGGAGAGCTCGCGAATCGCATCGCCATGGTCCGGCTTGAGAGGGCCGTAAACCACGATCGGTAAGAACGGGTAGTTCCCGCGGAGCCTGGCGAGGTCGAAACCGCGCGCGTGTTTGAAGCCGATGACCGCGATGTCGACGAGATTCGTCTCCAGCAAGCGGCCGAAGACCTCGGGGCTCCGGCAACCGCGCACCGGGACATGGCTCTTCGGCACCGCCCGGCGGAGGGCCACCGTCGCGGCGGTGGTGTCGAGCAAAGCCGCGACCACGGTCACGGCGGGGGCAGCTCGAGCAGGGTCATCGCGCGACGGAGCACCCCTCGGGCGTTTTCATACCCCAGTTGGCCCAGGGCATCCTCGAACGCGAACCAGCGGCACTCGGTAATGCCCTCGTCGCGCTGAGGAACCGGATCGCCGGCCTGCGATTCGAACAGAAAGAAGTGGCAATACTTGTGGATCAACTTGCCGCGGAGCCGGAAATACCAGTCGATGGTCTCGATCGGTCCGCGAAGGTCGAGGGCGTCGAGGCCGGTCTCCTCGGTGGTTTCCCGGGCCGCGGCCGCCGCGGCGCTTTCGCCGGATTCGAGATGTCCCTTGGGAAAACCCCAATGGCCATAGCTGTCGCGGATCAAGAGGTAGCCTAACGGCAGTGCGGAGGTCCGCCGATAGACCACGCCCCCGGCGCTGACCTCGCGTTTGGCGCCACGTTTCCTGCCGCCGGGGCCGTTGGAGCGACTGGTGGGCACGCGGCCTAGAAGACGGAGAATCGGAAGTAGCGGCGCGGGTTCGCCTGGATATCGGCGAGGAGCTGCCGCATCTGGCCGATCACCTTGGTCGTCTCGAGGTACAAAGTCGAGTCCCGGGCCAGCAAGCCGAGGCTGCCCTGGCCCGATCGGACTTTGGTGAGGAGCGTGTCGGTGGTTTCGAGCACTCGCACCAGGGTCTGTTGGTGCTGCTTGATCGTCGCCAGCAGCTCCTTGGCGTCCCGAGAGGCGGCTTGCAGATCGGCCGTGGTGGCCTGGGCCGAGTTCATGATCGACGTCACCTGGCCGTCCTTGGTGGCGCTATCCACTCGCCCGAGCAGGGTGTTGACTCGTTGCGATGCCAGGCCCACCTCGTCCGAGGTGCTCGCGAGATTCCGGGCGACTTGGTTGAACGGGCCGGTCTGGTTCCGAGCGAACTCGGCGAGCCGGTCGGCGGCCTCGCGGAGATCGCGGAGGCTCCGGCGGACGTCCTGAATGGCGGCCGAATCGAGCGCTCCGGACACCCGATTGGTGATCAGGCCGATATCGCCGGCGATCCGACTGGCCTGTTGGGTCAACTGGCCGATGTCCGGCAGGGTGGCCCCGGGCCACTGGTCGCCGCCGGGTGCCTTGGCCTCGCTCAGGCGAAGCCGAAGCTCAGGATCCTGGGGCGCATCGGGCAGCCCGACCACGGTCACCTGCCATTCGCCGAACAAGCTCCCCGAGGCCGCGATGGCCACCGGGCTTGCCGGAAGGTCGACGTCGAGACGGATCTTGAGATCCGCTTCGACCCAGTCCTGCTCGGCCAGTCGGATGGCGTCGACCCGACCCACTCGAACCCCACGGAGCGTGACCGGGGCGCCGACGTTGAGCCCGCCGATCTCCCGGAACCGGGCGGTGTGCACCACGTCCCGGTTCCCGATGTCGGTTTCGGAGAGCCAAATGGCGCCCGCGACCACCAGCACGAACGCGGCGATCACGGCCAGTCCCACCAGGAACTCGTTCCGACGTTTCATGGCCTTCCTTCGATGAACTGGCGCACCAACGGGTCGCTGGTATGGCGCACCTCGTCGACGGTACCGACCGAGTGGACCCGACCCTGATACAGCATCGCGATCCGATCGCCGACCGCGAAGGCACTCCGCATGTCGTGGGTGACGACCACGCCCGTCACCCCAAGATCGCGCTTGGTCCGGACCATGAGTTCGTCGATGACCGCCGCGGTCACCGGGTCGAGGCCGGTCGTGGGTTCGTCGTACAAAATGTAGCGAGGCTCCATCGCGATCGCCCGGGCGATCCCCACCCGCTTGCGCATCCCGCCGGAAAGCTCGCTCGGGAACCGGGGGCCGCTGTCGGCCAGGCCGACCCGGTCGAGGCTCGATCGTACTCGCCGTTCGACCTCGCCTTCGCCGAGGCCCCGTTGCCGGAGCCCCAGGGCGATGTTGTCGAACACCGAGAGTGAATCGAACAGCGCGGCGAACTGAAAAACGTAGCCGATCGAGGCGCGCAGTCGCTCCAGATCGTCGCGAGACAGCTCGTGGACGACCCGACCGTCGACCTCGACGTGTCCGGCGTCAGGTTCGAGCAACCCGACGATGTGCTTCAAGGCCACGCTCTTTCCGGTGCCCGAATAGCCGAGCAAGACGGTGGTCTGCCCGTCGGGGATATCGAGGGTGAACCCGTCGAGCACCTTTTTGGCGCCGAACGCCTTGACGACCTCGCGGAAGCGGATCACAGCAGGACCAGCGCCCAGAACGCATCGAGCACCAGGATCGCCTGACATCCGAACACCACGGCGCGGGTGGTCGACCGGCCGACGCCCTCCGCCCCGCCCTGGGTCCGCAACCCGGTTAGCGCCCCCATCAGCGCGATCGCGCCGCCGAAGCTGGCGCTCTTGAGCAGGCCGAACCAGATGTCCTTGAAGGCATAGAACTGGCGCACGCCCTTGAAGAACTCGGCGGTCGACAGATCGAGCAGGCTGGTGGCGGTGAGCCAGCCGGAGACCACCCCGACCGCCACGGCCATCGCCGTGACCACCGGGAACATCAGCGTGGCCGCGAGGACCCGGGGCACCACCAGATAAGCGTGGACGTCGACCGCCAGGGTCTCGAGCGCGTCGACCTGCTCGGTCACCTTCATGGTCCCGAGTTCGGCCGCGATGTTGGCGCCGACCCGGCCGGCGAGCGCCATCCCGGTGAGGACCGGCCCGAGTTCCATCATGATCGTCTTGGCCACCAGGGCGCCCACGAAATACAGCGGGACCGCCCCGGTGAAGATGTAGGAAGCCAGCAGCGCGAGGACGATCCCGGTGAAGACCGCCAGGAACAGCGCGATCGGGATCGAGTCGACCCCGAGTCGGCGCATCTGGGGAATCAGGAGCGGAAGCCAGGTCTTCGGGAGCCGGAGCGCTCGGGACGCGTCGGCGGCCCACCGCCCCGTCCGTCGGATGAAGCCAAGCTGGGCGACGCCGAGCAGGTTGAGGCGATCGGTCACGCGGCGTAGCTGGCGAGGGCCCGACCGGCCTCGCCCTCGCGAAGCCGCTTGAGCGCGCGATCACGCAACTGGCGAACCCGTTCGCGAGTGATTCCGAAGATGACGCCGATTTCCTCGAGGGTGTGTTCCCGGCCGCCATCGAGCCCGAAATAGAGCCGGAGCACCCGGCTATCGCGGGGAGAGAGCTTCGACAGCGCCAGGGCGACTTCCTCGGTCAGGAATTGATCGATCGAATCGGCGTCGGCGTCCGGATGACCCGACACCAGGAACCGGTCGATCGTCGCCCGGTCGCCTTCGCCGGTGATCGGCGCGTCGAGCCGCACCTCGGCGGTGTTCAGGGCCGCGAGCGATTGAACCAAGTCGACGCTCAGTCCGAGGGCATCGCCGATTTCTTCGGCGGTCGGCTCCCGCCCAAGCGACTGCCGCAGCGATTCCGAGGTCCTGACGATCCGGGAGAGATCCGCCGTTCGGTTGAGCGGGACCCGGACGGTGCGGCCGTGCCGGGCAATCGCCGCCAGAATCGATTGCCGGATCCACCACACCGCGTACGAGATGAATTTGACGCCGCGGTTGGGATCGAATTTTCCCGCGGCGATCATCAGGCCGACGTTGCCCTCGCCGATCAGGTCGACCAGCGGGAGCCCACGGTTCTGGTACTTCTTGGCGACGGAAATGACGAAACGGAGGTTCTTGGTGACCAGCTCCTCCATCGCGGCAGGATCGCCCGCTTGAACCCGGCGAGCCACCGCGATTTCCTGTTCGGCAGTCAGCAGCTTGGAGAGGCTGACATCGTGGAGATAGAGGTCGAGAATGTCGCGCTCCGCCTCGTGCACCCCGAGGGATGCCACGGCAGCGCGTTTCTTGAGCCTCTTCTTGGCCATAGCGTTATGTTCGCGAGGAGAACGGCACGAGTTCTGCTTGACACCCCCCAGCGCGGCGGCTAGCTTGCCGCTCGCAATCAAGCACCCGGCCGACGACGAGAAGTATAGCGGGGGCGTAGCTCAGTTGGGAGAGCGCGTGAATGGCATTCACGAGGTCAGGGGTTCGATCCCCCTCGCCTCCATTTGTCGTCTTCGCGAACCGAGTGCGGTGGTTGCATAAGCGGCGCCCCAACGCTACAATGGGTGCCCGCTCGAAAGTGCGGGAATAGCTCAGTTGGTAGAGCACAACCTTGCCAAGGTTGGGGTCGCGGGTTCGAGTCCCGTTTCCCGCTCTCGACAGAAGACCGCAGGCGACGGCACCAGGTTGCCGGGCCGAAGCGCTTGGATCGATGCAGGACCACCGACGCGGGGTGGAGCAGTCTGGTAGCTCGCCGGGCTCATAACCCGGAGGTCGTGGGTTCAAATCCCACCCCCGCCATGAACCCACGCGACGCCGAAACCCAACGGCCCGCGTGCCGAAGGGCGGACGGTCGACTCGGGGCAACCCCAAGGTCACGGGTCCCCAGTCAACCGTCCGCCTTTGGTTTTGAACGGATCAATGGCCATGACCGGGCGGTTAGCTCAGTTGGTTAGAGCGCTACGTTGACATCGTAGAGGTCACAAGTTCGAATCTTGTACCGCCCATGGGGTCGGAGTCCCCGACCAGCAGGGTTCGAGGGCCCGTAGCTCAATTGGATAGAGCGTCTGACTACGGATCAGAAGGTTGGGGGTTCGAGTCCCTCCGGGCCCGTGCAATTCCCGATCGGGGCGTAGCGCAGCCCGGTAGCGCGCTTGCTTCGGGAGCAAGAGGTCCCGGGTTCAAATCCCGGCGCCCCGACTCACCAGCATCGACCCGAGCGGCCCAGGAGGCAGTCGCCACCTGGGTCGCTCGACTCGTTATCGACAGGGTCAGCCACCGGCCCCCGCTCTTCCGAGGCTCGCTCTGCGACGCGCTATCCTCCTCCTGATCGACGGTCTCAGGCCGGACGTGGCCGAGTCCGAGCTGGCCCACGGCCGGCTCCCGAACTTCGCCCGCCTGCTCGCCACCGGCGGCGCGACGCGGGCGGTCTCGGCATTCCCGTCGACCACCAGCGTGGCGTATCTGCCGTTGCTCACCGGCTGCTTGCCGGGGCGGTGCAACGTACCGTCGATCCGGTGGCTCGACCGTCAAGCCTACCAGGGCCGCTGGTGGCGCGACCGGGAGGCGGTCCGGAGCTATTGCGGCTACCAAGCCGGCCGCCTCGACGCCGATATCGACCCCGGGGTCAAGACCATCTTCGAGCTGGTGCCGGCGAGCGCCGCGTTCTTCACCCCGATCACTCGGGGACTCACCCCGGACCGCGACCCCACCCAGGGGGCTCGGAAATTCTGGGGCGCGCTCTCGCATTATTTGCTGTGGCATCAGCCCGGCGACGACGCCGCGGCGGCCGGCCTGCTCGACTGGATCGACCGCGACCCCGAATGGCGCTTCTTGTTCGCCCAATTCCCCGCGGTAGATGGCTACACCCACCAGACCACGCCGAACGCCGATCGGGTAGTCGAATCCCTCCGACGCCTCGACCGAACCATCGGCCAACTGGCCGAACGGCTGGCGGCCAGAGGACTCGCCACCGAGACCCTCATCGTCGTGGTCAGCGACCATGGCGCGACTCGAGTCGACCGCCATCTCGACCTCGCCGAGTGGTTCCGCCAACGGGGAGTCCCGACCCTGGCGCACCCCGAGGTCTGGCGCCCCAATCCCCAGGCGGCGGTGATGGTGGCCGGCAACGGCTCGGCCATGGTGTACGCCGCGCCGAACACGGCCCGAGCCAGCCGGTGGTCGCTGGCCCGGCTCCGCCATCCGGAGGCCTTTGGCGCGGGCCGCGACATGGTGGCCGACCTGGTACGGGCGCCCGGGGTGGCGTTCGTGGCCGCCGAGGATGAGCCCGGGGTGGTCCGGCTCGCCGATCGCCGCGGGGAGGCGCTGCTTCGCCAGCGGCCGGAGGGCATCGAATACGCCTTCGAGTCCGGCGACCCGCTCGGCATTGGCGGCGGCCACCCCGTCGACCGACCCACGAGGTATTCGAGCGACCGCCCTGAGCCGGTCGTCGAGACCCGGAGGGGGTGGCTCGCCCGGACCTTCGACGGACCCTTCCCCGATGGGCCAGTGCAGCTCCTCGATCAGTTCCGGGCGACCCGGACCGGCGACCTGGTGGTCGTTGCCGAGCGGGGGACCGATTTTCGGGATCGGTGGGAGATCCCGGAGCACAAGTCCGGACACGGGAGCCTGATCCGGGAACACATGCAGGTGCCGCTGTGGTCGAATCGGCCGCTCGGTACGATTCCGATCCGGACCGCGGACCTGTTCGTGTCGATTCTGGGCTGGCTGGGGACGCCGGTTCCCGAGGGGATCGACGGGGAGGAGGTCTGGCGGGTGGCCTAGCGGCCAGTTGCGGAACCCGGAGTCGGGGTGCACCTTTCTCGCCCCGCAGATTGCTAGGGCTCGTAGCTCAGCTGGATAGAGCGTTTGCCTCCGGAGCAAAAGGTCGCGCGTTCGAATCGCGCCGAGCCCGTTTCCCCACTCATCACCTCTGGTGCCCGCGGCGACAAGGCCACTTCGTCGGCCCCTCCTCCCGCGTTGAGATTGCGTTGACGGCGCCGGCTAGACTTCTCGACATGCCCCGCCCCAACCGTCTGGCCGCCATCGCGCTGGCGGCCGCCGTCGCGACCGCCATCGCCGGCTGCGCCACCACCGTGGAACTTCCCCCGCCTCCCGACAGTCGGCCGCTGATCGAGGCCATCCTGGTCGCGGGCCAGCCGCCGCTGGTTCGGGTCCGGTCGATCGGGTCGTCGGACCGGGGGAGCCTGGTCGACCCGGCCCAAGTCAGGTTACGGATCGGACCCGCCGGCGGGAACCTGGTCGCCCTGGCCTCCGCGAATCCTGCCGAGGGGACCTTCGGCGCCCCCCTGTCGATCGAGCCCGGTCGCCGCTACCGGCTCGAAGGCACGGTTGGCTCGGCGGCGATCCGAGCCGAGACCCTGATCCCGGCTTCTCTGGAAGTGATCGAACCGGCCGGCCCGGTGCCCGGTGGCGCCGATCGGGTCCCCTACCGCCTCCGGTCGGTCGGGGCGACGGTCTTCTCGCTCGATCACGGCGCCTTCGAGGCGAACCGGCTTTCCCATTCCCGCGATACCGTGGGCGGGTTGTTCGTGGCACCGGTCGGCCCCGATCGACAGCCGGCCGAGTTGACCTTCTTCGCGCTCAATCGCGATGGCGAACGCTACCTGTTCTCGCTGGCGGCGGCGGAGGGGAACGTCGCCGGAGCGTTAGGCGTCTTCGGCGGGGCCATCGCGGTTCGGCGGCCAATCCGATGGCCCTGACCCGTTCGCTTCTGGCCGCGGCCGTGGCGGCCTCGCTGCCGCCGACGGTGGCGGCCCAGGTCGTTCGTGGCGCGGTCCTCGCCGACTCCACCAGGACCCCGATCGTCGCGGCCTCGGTGACGTCCCGCCGATCGGGCACGGCGGCCAGCACCGACCGACTCGGGCGCTTCCGGCTGGAAACCCGCGGCCTCCCCGACACCCTGGTGGTCGCCGCGATCGGCTACCACGCCGACACGGTCGTCGCCACCTCGGCCGAATCCGTGCTCACCGTGCTCCTGGCGAGGGCCCCGGTCGCTCTCTCCGACCTGATCGCCACCGCCTCGGTCGAGCCGTCGCTCGACCTCTCGAACCATGGTCGCTGGCAGATGCCGATTCAGGCGGCCCGGACCGTGCCGCCCGCCGTCGAAACCGATGTCTACCGGGCGCTGGCGCTGGTCCCGGCAGTCAGCTTCACCAGTCCGCTGTCGGCCCGGCCGATGGTCCGCGGCTACGACGCCCAGGAGGTGGTGACCCGCATCGACGGGTTCGAGGTGCTCAACCTCTTCCATCTCGGGAGGGTGTTCTCGTCCTTCCCCGCCGACGCGGCGGAAGACATCGGGTTGACCGCCGCTCCCTATACCTCGGCGAACGGCGGTTCCGTCGCCGGCCTGATCGACATCACCGGACGCACCGGCCCGGTTGACCGAACCACAGCCGGGGGCGGCTTCAGCTTCGGGTCGTTCTCGGCGTTCGCCGGCGGCGGGTCGGAGCGGGTCCGCTATTTCGGAACGGGACGGCTGTTCCATCTCGGCACCCTGCGTTTCCTGCCGGGCGTCGACATCCCCTACCACTTCGAGGACTTCTACGGCAGCGTGGTATTCGGCCCGTCCCAGCGGCCGAAGGGACGGATAACACTGTTTGCCACCCAGGACCGGGCCGGCAACAAGGACGACGACGACAACGGATTTGGACGGACCTATCTCGACTGGGACAACCTCGTCGCCGGAACCCGGTGGCGACTCCTCGATCGGGCCCGAACCACGCTCGAGTTGTCCGCGGCTGCCGCCTCGTTCCGGGAACAGGGTGAGCGCATCCCGGCGGTTCGCCGGTTCTCCACCGCGGACATCAGGAACCGCTTCGCCAGGGTGTCCACCACACTCGATCTCGCCCGAACCACAGGCTCCACCCGAGTCGCGGTGGGGGTCGCGGCGGGTTGGCGAGGAATCTGGAATTGGATTGCGGAGTCGGACGAAATCGGGGTCGGGTCGCCCCAGTTTCAGGAAGCCGACGCCGCCACCGACCGTCTGGAACTCGGAGGCTATCTCGAAGCCACCGCGAGACTCGGCCGAATGGCTCTCGAGGGGGCGGCACGGATCGACGCGGCCGGCAGCCGCACCAGCGTTCAACCACGGGTCCATGCCCGATTCGCCATTGGCCCGCGAGCCGAGCTCTCGGCCGGGGTGGGGCGAACGAGCCGTCTCTACCACCTGCTCGGAGAAGCCCGCTCCGAACCCGATTTCGATTTCCTCGACTTCTGGCTCGACGCCGGTGACTCGGTCCCGACGGCAACGGTGGACCACGCGACGATCGACCTCAACCTCGACCAGTCGCCGATCGTCGCCCGGTTCTCGGGATACGCCTCCCGCGGGAGCGGCATCGGCGAGGTCCGGCCCGAGTTCGACGCCGCTCCGCGAACGTTCGACTTCTTCCGGTTCGGCCGGTCGCGCACCCGCGGGGTCGAGGCGCAGCTGGCCCTGCGCGGCTCCGACCGCAGCCCACACGCCCTGTCGGTGAGCTACAGCTACTCGGTGTCGGAACGAGACTGGGGCGAAGGGTGGCTCCGCTGGGCTCAGGACCGCCGCCACGCGGTCCGGGTGTTCGGGCAGTATCAACTGGGTCGATTGACCGCTTTTGGAGCGGTGGACGCGGCGAGCGGGATGCCCGCTACCGGACTGGACTATCGATTCACCCGGCAAGTACCGGGTCTGAACGAGCGCCAGAACATGCCCGTCGGTGCCGACGCCAGGGTCTACGGGCCCGAGAACGCCGTGTCGACGTCGGGCACGATCCGCCTCGACGGGGGAATCAACTGGACCATCGGTGGACGGGGGCGTAAGCGCTTGGTGCTGGGCGTCGGCGTCATCAACCTGCTCCAGACGGCGGTGGCACCGATCGCGCTGGAAGGAAGCGGGACGTTGGCTCGCGACCAACAAGGTCAACCGACGCCGTTCCGGCGATTGTTTGACCTCCCAGGCTTTCCTACCGTAACACTACGGGCGGAATGGTGAGGCGGTACTAGGGCCATTTGGCCCCTACTCACCTAACAGTCGATGTTTGAAATTGCGTCGTGCCCGTGGAACCGACGCAACCGTCTCAACTTCGGCCGGGGTTCGACTCCCTGGCCTCCTTCCTCGAAGCAACCGAAGACCCCGCCATCGTCGCGGGACCCGACGACCGCATCGTCGTGGCGAACCGACCGGCCGCGTCGTTGTTCGGATATTCCGGCCTGGAGCTTGTCGGCCGACCACTCGACGACCTGGTCATGCCGGGGACCGGGCCGTTGAGCGGCGAGCAGCTGGGCGAAAGGACCACCGTCGTGGCCCGCCACCGGGACGGCCACACGATGCGTCTCTCGGTGGCCTTCCGGAGCGTCCCGATCGACCGGTCCGAGCTTCGGGCCGCCTATTTCCGCCCCGATCCGGCGGCGGACGACCCGAGGGCCATCGTCGACCGGTTGCCGGTTCCGGTGAGCCGGTTCGACCGGACCGGCCGGCTGGTCTACGCCAACCTCGCCACCCTCACCACGTTAGGTGCCAAGGCGGCCGAGCTGCATGGCCGCCTGCCCACCGATTTCGGGCTCGCCATCGAGGCCGGCCAATCGTGGCTCGATTCGGTGATCCAGGCGGCCGAGGGAGGCATGGGCCGCCGGTTCGAGCTGGCCCTGCCGCGCCCCGAGCCCGCCCGTTGGTACGCCGGTACCGCGACCCCCGAGCGGGACTCGAGCGGCCAGGTCGCCTCGGTCGTGGTCACCCTCCAGAACGTCACCGACCGGCAACGTCTAACGCAGTTGGCCGAGGCCGTCGAGCTCCAGTTTCGGCGGGTGACCGAAGGCTCGCAGGATTTGATTTCCCAGCACGACGCCAACGGCGTCTTCCTCTACGCCTCGCCGGCGGCGCTCACCATCCTCGATCGCCACCCCGCCAGCCTGGTGGGCAAGGCGCTCGTCGAGTTCGTCCACGAAGGGGACCGCCAGGCCCTTCATCACGCCTTCCGTGAGGCGGCGGTCCGCGACGTGGGCCGCCTCACGACATTTCGGCTGCTCCGTCCGGATGGAAGTCCGGTATGGTGCGAGATGACCGCGCATTGGAGCGTGAGCCTCCCGGCAACGGCCGCGACGGTGACCTGCATCATCCGCGACATCACCGAACGGATCCGGGGGGAGGAGATCCTCCGTGGGGCGTCGCGGATGGAGGCCACCGCGACGCTGGCGGCCGGCGTGGCCCACGATTTCAACAACCTGATGACCGCCATTCTTGGCAATGCCGAGCTCCTCCTCAGCGACCCGGCCTTCCCGGATGCCCCGTCGCGAATCGGCCAGATCGCCGAAGCGGCCAAGCGGGGCGGCGCGCTGGCCCAACAGCTCCTGGCCTACGCCCGCGGCGGTAAGTACCAGGCCCAGGTGGTGTCGCTCAACGATATCGTCACCCAATCGATGGCCCTGCAGAAGCACGCCCTTCCCCCGCGGATTCAGCTCGAGGCCATTCTCGAGCCACGCGATCCCCACATCGAGGGTGACCCGGTCCAGATCGGCCAGGTGCTCACCAACCTGTTGATCAACGCGGGCGAGGCGATTCCCGGATCCGGGCGGATCATGGTCAGGACCGAGGCCGTGACGCTCGCCCCCGCCGCGGTCACCGACAAACCTGGACTGGCACCTGGCCCCATCACGATTCTCGAGGTCGCCGACACCGGAAAGGGGATCGACCCGGCGGCCCTACCCAGGATCTTCGAGCCGTTCTTCAGCACCAAGTTCCAGGGACGCGGCCTTGGGTTGGCCGCCGCCTACGGGATCGTCAAGAACCACCGGGGCTACATCGCCGTGAACAGCTGTCTGGGCAAGGGAACCACGATCCGGATCTACCTCCCGGCGATCCCGGCTGCCCCCCGGGATCCGAGTCCCCCCGAAGAGCCGTATCCGACTGGAACGGAAACGCTCCTTCTCGTCGACGATGACGAGGCCGTGATCGACGTCACCAAGAGCATTCTGGAGCGGCTCCACTACACGGTGCTCGTCGCCAGACACGGGATCGAGGCGGTCGAAATCGCCGGTAACCACCCCGGGCCGATCGACCTCGCCTTGCTCGACATGGGGATGCCGCTAGCCGGGGGCGCCGAAGCGTTCCCGTTCCTCAAGGCGAGTCGCCCCGAGATGAAAGTCTTGATCTCGAGCGGATACGAAATGAACGAGGTCGTCCAGGGGTTGCTCGCGGCGGGGGCAGACGCCTTCCTCCAGAAGCCGTATCGGGTCACCACGCTGGCTCGGGGGCTTCGGCGGGTGCTCGACCGCCGGGTGGCCGGCTTGCGTCTCGACGACTAGGCCCCCCGCAGCAGCGCCCGCATCCGAATCGCCAGGGCTTCGATTTCTCGCAACGAGGTGACCGCGGCCCCGGGAAGCTGCCCGGCATCCATCAACAGCAGTTGGGTCTCCGCGAGCAGTGCCGCCAGCGGATTGGCCAGGTCGTGGCGCAGGGTGGCCAGCCGCTCGGCATCGGTCCGTTGGCCGTCGGTCATCGGGTGAATTCCTCAGTGAGCGAAAGGAATTGGGACGAAGGTGCCGACAAAAACCCCCAGGCAGATCAGCCCGATCCAGGCTCGGCTCCGGGGAATTGGCCGCTCGGGAATGGCCACCGGAGGATGGCCGAGGTGACCGCCGCCGACGGCGAAAGCGAGGACCACCCAGAGGAACCAGCTCCAGGAGTACTGCGCCAGGTAGAGGAGACCGACGACGGTCAGGACGGCGACCGTCGACTGGCGGCGACCGAGGAGCCCATAGGCGATGTGGCCGCCGTCGAGTTGGCTCAGCGGCAGTAAATTGAGCCCGGTGAGGAAACACCCGACCCAACCAGCGAACGCGGGGAGGCTCAGCCGAACCGCCGCCTCACCGGGCAGCAGCCACTCGCGGAGGTAATGGGTGATCAAGGAATCCCCGAGCCAGAGGATGTTCCCGGCGAAGACGATATAGCTCTTGGTTTCGCCCGGTTCGAAGGGAACCCGCTCCGAGGTGAGGTAACCCCAGACCAGGACCGCGAGGGCGATGACGAACCCGGCCAACGGACCCGCCGCGCCGACGTCGAGCAGCTGCCGGCGATCGATGACCGGGCTGCGAACCCGGATGAAGGCGCCGAAACTCCCGATCGGGGACCCCAAGGGGGCCGCCAGCGGCGGCATCGGAATGAAGGTGGGGGGTGTGGTGTCGATCGCGTATCGCCTGGCGGTGAGGTAGTGACCCAGCTCGTGAATCAGGAGGATCCCCAGGGAAGGGACCGCGAAGGTCCAGCCCACCAGGAAGAGGCGCCAGTCGCCCTCGACGAAACCGCGAGCGAATTGGACGATTTCCGGCCCGAGACCGGCCAGGAACCCGGTGTGATCGATCGGATACCACACCCCGGCCATGGCGGCCCCCGCCGCCAGCGAGCAGATCAGGGTGGCGATGAACAGGAGCAGGTACTTCGCCGGGCGGATCGGCGCACTCGGCCCGAGCGGTCGAACCAAAACCAGCCGGCCGGTCGAGTGATCGGCCCAGTAATGCGCCCCGGGCCAGCCCTTGAGGAACGCCGCCAGGGCGCCGCCGGGCCCCCGGTGTTGCGGCAGGACGGCCGCGTCGATCACCTCGCGGTTGCCGAAACGGACCGACCGCCACGCGGCGAAGAACTCCGAGAATCGTTCCACGAAACCCTTGACGGTTATTGAGATGCCCGCTACCTTGACCAAACCACCCGTCCGTGTCTTCCCCGAGCCCTAAACCCCGAAAGCGCCGACGCTCCAGGAACGGAGCAGCCGCACCCCCAATTCACCATCGTCACGCCGGCGAACACGAGGTTCCCCCCGTGGATATTTCTGAGCTGAAACAAAAGTCCGTTGCCGAGCTGCACCAGCTTGCGCAGGAACTGAACATCTCCAACTACTCGGGCCTCCGCAAGCAGGACCTGATCTTCCGGATCGAGCAGTCGCTTCTGGACAAGGATACGGTCATCCGCGGTGAGGGGGTTCTCGAGATCCTGCCCGAAGGCTATGGCTTCCTCCGCAGTCAGGACTGGAATTACCTCTACGGCCCCGACGACATCTACGTCAGCCCGAGCCAGATCAAGCGGTTCGACCTTCGCACCGGCGACACCGTCTCGGGCCAGGTTCGGCCGCCGAAAGAGGGCGAACGATATCTCGCACTGCTCAAGGTGGAGCAGGTCAACTACGAGGAACCCGAGAAGACCAAGCATCGAATCGCGTTCGACAACCTCAAGCCGCGATATCCCGACCGGCGCCTGAAGTTGGAAGGGAAGAACGGCGACATCTCGATGCGGGTCATCGATCTGCTCGCCCCGATCGGCAAAGGCCAGCGGGGCCTGATCGTCGCCCAGCCGAAGGCCGGTAAGACCATTCTCCTCCAGAAGCTGGCCAACGCCATCAGCGAGAATCACCCGGAGGTCGTCCTCATCGTCCTGTTGATCGACGAACGGCCGGAAGAAGTCACCGACATGCAGGAGAACGTCCAAGCCGAGGTCATCTCCTCGACCTTCGACGAGCCGGCCGACCGCCACGTCCAGGTCGCCGACATGGTGATCGAGAAATCCAAACGGCTCGTCGAGCATGGCCGCGACGTCGTCATTCTGCTCGATTCGATCACCCGACTGGCCCGGGCCCATAACGTGGTCGTGCCCCACTCCGGCAAGATCCTCTCGGGCGGCGTCGACGCCAACGCGCTCCAGAAGCCCAAGCGGTTCTTCGGCGCCGCCCGGAACATCGACGGCGGCGGCTCCCTCACCATCATCGCCACCGCGCTGATCGACACCGGCAGCCGGATGGACGAGGTCATCTTCGAGGAGTTCAAGGGCACCGGCAACAGCGAAATGGTCCTCGATCGGCGCCTGTCGGACCGCCGGATCTACCCGGCGCTCGACATCCAGAAGACCAGCACCCGGAAAGAGGAACTCCTCATGGACAAGGATGAACTCAACCGGGTCTATCTGCTGCGGAACTTCCTGGCCGACATGCCGCCGGTCGAGGCAATGGAGTTCCTCCTCGAGCGGATGAAGCGCACCAAGACCAACAAGGAATTCTTCGCGACCATGACCCAGTAGCAGGTGCCCGGTGGGACTGCCGACACTGGGGCGACTTCTTGCCGTAGACTGGGGGGAGATCCGACTCGGCATCGCGATCTCCGACGAGACCCAACTCATCGCGACGCCGCTCGACACCTTGACCCGCCGCCGCGGCAAACGCTTCCCGATGCCCGCCTTCCTCGGGCACGTCACCAGGCACAAGCCGACCGGCATCCTGGTCGGCTTGCCGCTCGCGCCCGACGGCACCGAGGGCGACGCCGCCCGGGCCGCCCGGAGTCTCGCCGCCGAGATCGGGGGACGCACTTACCTTCCGGTCGAGATGTGGGACGAACGGATGTCGACCGCCAGAGCCTTGTCCGCCATCAAGGAGCAGGGGGGCTCGCCTAGCGAACGGCGAAAACAGGTCGACGCCGTCGCCGCCGCCGTGCTGCTGCAACACTACCTCGATGCCCGGCGGTCGGTGCCGTGAGGCGCTTCCTCCTGCTGCTGCCCGCCGCTCTCGCTTGTTCGAGCCCTGCCCCGGACGCCCCGGTCGAGGCGGTGTTCCTGCCCAGCGGGCTGAGTTTCGGCCAGATGACCGACAGCCTCACCGCCCACGGTATCGTCACCAAGCGACGGCTGTTCACCTGGCTGGCCAGGCTGGGGCGCTACGATCGGAGGCTCAAGGCCGGCTATTACGAGATCCGCCGAGGCGAGTCCGAACTCGCCGTCCTCAAATTGCTCGCGGCCGGAAGCGAGAAGACCTTCCGGCTCACCATCCCGGAAGGGTTCACCATTCTCGAGATCGCCGCGGCCGCCGAAGCCTCGCTCGGGATCCCGGCGGATTCGGTGCGGCGGGCCGCGGCCGACCCCACCCTGATGGCCGAGTTCGGGGTCGACGGCGGCAGCATGGAGGGATTCCTGCTTCCGGAGACCTACTTCGTCTCACGGCTGATAACGGCCCGCGGCCTGGTCCGGGAAATGGCGGAAGCATTTCGGCGGGGCTGGGACTCGTCCTGGGATGCCCGCGGCAAGGAACGCGGACTGAGCCGCCGCGACCTGGTGACGCTGGCATCGATCGTCGAAGGCGAAGCGAAGGTCGATGAAGACCGAGCCCTCGTGGCCGCGGTCTATTTGAACCGGCTCCGGCTCGGGATGCCCCTCCAAGCCGACCCGACGGTCCAGTACGCCATCCAACAGGCGACCGGGCAGCGGAAGAAGCGGTTGTTCGAACGCGACTACCGGTTCCCTTCGGAATTCAACACCTACCTCCGCGCCGGCTTGCCGCCGAGTCCGGTCGGGGCCCCGAGCCTCAAGAGCATCGAGGCCGTGCTGGCACCGGCACCGGTCCCATATCTGTTCTTCGTGGCAGGGCTCGACGGCAAGCACGTGTTCACGAGGACCTACGGCGAGCACCTCCGAGCCATCGCCCGGATCCGGGCCGCCGAGCGGCAGGCCCGACGGGAACGCGGCGAATGACGATCAGAATCGTCGAGGTGGGACCCCGCGACGGACTCCAGAACGAGAAGGCGATCATCCCGACCGACGTGAAAGTCGCCTTCGTCGACGCGTTGTCCCGTTGCGGCTTCGCCGAGATCGAGGTGTCTTCTTTCGTCTCGCCGAAATGGGTCCCCCAACTGGCGGACGCCACCGAGGTGTTTGCCCGGATTACCCGGCGCCCCGGCACCGTGTATTCGGCTCTGGTTCCCAATGCCGCCGGGTTGGCTCGGGCGGCCGAGGCCGGGGTCGACAAGATCGCCGTGTTCACCGCGGCCAGCGAGACCTTCACCCGCCGGAACATCAACGCGACCATCGCCGAGTCGATCGAGCGGTTTCGCGAGGTGATCGCTCGAGCGACGGTTCCGGTCCGCGGCTATCTCTCGACGGCCTTCCATTGTCCCTACGAGGGACCGATCGCTCCGGACGCCGTGGTCCGAGTTGCCCAGCGGCTCCTCGACGTCGGCTGTCTGGAGGTGTCGATCGGCGATACCATCGGCAAGGCCACCCCTGACGAGGTCGAGGACGTCTGCTCGGCGCTGGCCCCCGTGGTCCCGATCGATCGGCTCGCAATGCATTTCCACGACACCTTCGGCCGGGCGGTCGCCAACGCCGAGCGCGCCGCGGCCGTGGGCGTCACGACGTTCGATTCGAGCGCGGGAGGGATCGGGGGCTGTCCCTACGCCCCGGGGGCGAGCGGCAACGTGTCGACCCAGGCCTTGATCGAGCGATTCGGCGCCGCCACCGGGCTCGATCGCGCCGCGGTCGACCGCGCCGCGGCCATCGTTCAACCGTGGCTCGGCGGGGCGTAAGCCCCTATCTTCGGTCCGTCCATCCTTCAGCCGAGCAAGGCAACGTGAACAAGGTGTTCCCCAACGCGCCCGCCGCCTGCGCCGACATCCCCAACGGCGCGACCCTGTTGGTCGGCGGGTTCGGGCTCTGCGGCGTGCCTAACGAATGCATCGCGGCCGTCCGCGACCTCGGCGTGTCGGGGCTCGTGGTGGTCAGCAACAACGCCGGCACCAGCACCAGCGGCCTGGTCCATCTCCTCAAGAACCGCCAGGTCAAGAAGATGATGGCGTCCTACGTGGGAGAGAACGTGGTCTTCGAGCAGCAAATGCTGTCCGGCGAACTCGAAGTCGAACTGATTCCGCAAGGCACCCTCTCGGAGCGAATTCGAGCCGGCGGCGCCGGGGTCCCGGCCTTCTTCACCCCGACCGGGGTCGGGACCCTGGTGGCCGAGGGGAAGGAAGTCCGCGAGTTCGACGGGCGGCGATACGTGATGGAACGGGGCATCACGGGCGACTACGCGCTGGTCAAAGCCTACCGAGGCGACCGCTTCGGCAATCTGGTGTTCCGAAAAACATCGCGAAATTTCAACCCGATGATGGCAACCGCCGGGCGGATTACCATCGCCGAGGTCGAGCACCTGGTCGAACCGGGCGAGATCGAACCGGACCAGGTCCACACCCCGGCCATCTTCGTCCAGCGGATCTTTCAAGCCGCCCCAACCGAAAAACAGATCGAGCGGCGAACGGTGAGGAAACGATGAGCGACGACATTCGGCAGGTCATCGTCCGGCGAGCGGCCCAGGAGCTGACGTCGCTCAACGAGAGGACCGGGTTCTACGTCAACCTCGGGATCGGGATCCCCACCATGATCGCCGACAATGTGCCGCCCGGGGTCGAGGTCGTGCTCCAGTCGGAGAACGGGATGCTCGGCGTGGGCCCGTACCCGTTCGAAGGCGAAGAGGATTCCGATCTGATCAACGCCGGGAAGGAAACGGTCAGCGAATTGCCCGGGACCAGCTACTTCGACAGCGCCACCTCCTTCGCGATGATTCGCGGGGGGCACGTCGCGATGAGCATCCTGGGTGCCATGCAGGTCTCCGAGACCGGCGACCTCGCCAACTGGATGATCCCCGGAAAGATGGTCAAGGGGATGGGCGGTGCCATGGATCTCGTCGCCGGTGCCCGCCGGGTCATCGTGGTCATGGAACACACCGCCAAGGGCGCCCCCAAGATCCTCAAGCGATGCTCCCTGCCCCTGACCGGCGAACGCTGCGTCCACCGGATCATCACCGAACGGTGCGTCCTGGACGTCACCCCCGATGGGCTCAAGGTCGTCGAGCTGCTGCCGGGGTGGACTCGGGCGCAGGTCGAGGAATCGACGGAACCCAGCCTCATCTGGTAACAGGACGGTGTATCCCGCCGTCCGGGTGACCAAACGGGCCGCCGATGGTGGGCCCACGGACACCCGTGGATATTCGCCAGCGATGTCGACGGCGGCCCGGATCGACCCGGGATCGTCACCGCGACCGCCGGCAACGGCCGCCCACTCGGCTTAGCCCTCTACTCCCCTCAGTCCGAGATCAGGCTCAGGCTGCTCGACCCGAAATCAACCACGACCATCGACGCCAACTGGTGGGCCCGCAGAATCGCCGACGCGCTCGATCGCCGTTCAGGCGTCGATGCCACCGGGTATCGGGTGGTTCACGGCGAGGGGGATGGACTCCCCTCCTTGGTGATCGACCGGTACGACCGTTGGGTGGTGGCCCAGCTGCTGAGCGCGGGCCTCGAAACGTGCCGACCCGACATTCTCCAAGCGATCGAGACCGTGCTGGCGCCGGACGGCATCCTGCTCCGGCACGATGTGGGAGTCCGGCGCCGTGAGGGTCTGCCGGTCGAGGTGGAACTGGTCGCCGGTTCGGTGCCTGCCGACGTAGAAATCCGGGAGGGGCCGATTCGGTATCTGGCCGCCCCCTGGACCGGGCAGAAGACCGGCGCGTTTCTCGACCAGCGGGACAACCGTTTGGCCATCGCCGAGCGGATGCCGATCGGTGGGCGGGGGCTCGACTGTTTCAGCTATCATGGCTCCTTCGCGATCCACCTGGCCCGCCGAGCCGGCAGTGTCGTGGCCCTGGACGTCAGCGGCGAGGCTTTGGCGAGGGGGGCCGAAAACGCCGCCCGGAACGGTCTGGCCAACGTCGCCTTTCAGGAAGCGGATGCCTTCGAGGAACTGCGCGCCATGGAGCGCCGGCGGGAGCGGTTCGACGTGGTGGTGGTCGATCCCCCGGCTTTTGCCAAGAACAAGGGCGCGGTGCCGCAGGCGTTGCGCGGGTACAAGGAGATCAACCTGAGGGCCATCCGCGTCGTCGGTCCCGGCGGTTGGCTCTTGTCGGCCTCGTGCTCGTTCCACGTCCCTTGGGCCTTGTTCCTCGATGTCATCGCCGCGGCGGCCCGGGATTCCGGCCGCCGGGTCACCATTGCCGGCCACCTGGGCCAGCCGGTCGATCACCCCGAGATCGCGACCATCCCCGAGACCGGCTACCTCAAGGCGCTGCTGCTCCGGGTCGATTGAGGCGCCAACACCCCGGGCTCCCCTTGCGCCGTGTTAGGCAGGCTCGTTAATACTTCCGGCACCTTCGTACCCAACAACACCGTGCTCACCGCCGCGCAGCTCGAAGCCGGGAATCTGCCAGCCGTCGCCCATCGGGTGCGGTCGCTTCGATCGTTGGAGCAGCAGTACCGGGCCTACGTGATGCAGCGGATCGAGGGGTTCAAGGACACCTTGAGCCGGGCCGAACTGATGAGCCTCGGCGACGACGCGGCCCGAGAGCTGGTCGACGGCGACCGGCAGGGTCAGCTGGTCCTGACGGAAATGCTGATGCTCGAGACGGTCGACCAGCAGATCGTGACCAAGCTCAAGCTGCCGTCGTTCAAGAAGTGGCGGGCCAGGATCCTTCCGCTTCGCGAGGCCCAGCGTTCCCCGACTCGTTGGGGAATCGAGGCCTCCGAACCGGTGGCCCACGGGCTGCGTGCGATGGAGCCGGACGATCACGCCTTGGTGATCGGTGGCGGCGCCGAGCGGGCGATGTACCTCCTGGCGGCCCATGATCTCCATGTCCAGTGTCTGGTGGACGACAGCGCCACGGCCGGCCGGATCGAAGGCACCTTGGCCTCGGAGGCGCTGAGCGCGCAATGCGAGGTCTTCGTCGTCATGCTCGGCCTCTGGGCCCCCTCGGAAATCGTCGGGCCGTTTCACTTCGTGGTCGTCGACGCGGCAGCGGTCGGGTACCTGCCCCGAGACCGCCAGCGGGCCTTGATCCACCTGGCGCAGCAGCGAACGGTCCCGGGTGGTCTCCATGCGGTCGTCTCCTCCGACCCCGATCTCGCCCCCGAGACCTGCCTCACCCTCTACCAGGATTGGCAGCGGGTCGGACACCCCGGCGGCACCTCGACCGCGGGCCAGGCGCTCCGAGGCCAGTTGCTCAGTCCGCCTCCCCTGCTCCCCTCTCCGCTCAGGTCGTTACCCTAGGCCGTGCGGTCGGGCGGCCTCGCCGGCGTCTCCTTGGCAGCCTCGATCCCGGGGCCAACCCAAGGAGCTGGCCGTGCCCGATTCCGTTTCGACTTCGCGCCATCCGGTTGGCATCGTGATCTCGCCCGGGGCGACCCGCACCACATCGAGCCGTCTGTGGGCCTTTCTGTGGACGGTGGAGCCCGGGTCCGAGACGCGAGAACCGCCGCCTCGCCGCGGGGAGTAACCCGCCCCGACTGACATCCGACTCAGGGGGGTGGTATCTTGAGCCGCCCTCTCTCCGATCGGTCGATGCGCGCAATCATCAAAGCGGCGCCCGGTGTCGGCATGACCGTCGCCGAGGTGCCGACCCCGCGGTGCGGTCCCGCCGACGTGCTCATCAAGGTCAAAGCGGCTGGCGTCTGTGGTACCGATCTCCACATCTGGGAATGGGATCGCTGGGCGTCCAATCGGATCCGGCCCCCCGTCACCATCGGACATGAGTTTGCCGGAGAGATCGTCGACCTCGGTCCGGAGGCTCTGGCCGCCGGCATCCTGCGACCGGGCGATCTGGTGACCGCCGAAGGTCACATCGTCTGCGGCCACTGTCTTCAGTGTCGCACCGGCCACGGCCACCTCTGCAAACGAACCAAGATCATCGGGGTCGATCGCGACGGCGCCTTCGCCGATTTCATCGCCATGCCCGCCTCCAACATCGTCAAGCTCCACGGCATTCCGGTGGAAGTCGGCGCGATCATGGACCCGGTCGGCAACGCGGTCCACACGGTACTCGAGGGGGTCGAGATCCCAGGCAGCACCGTGTTCGTCCTTGGTTGCGGTCCGATCGGTTGTTTCGCGGTCGGGGTGGCCAAAGCGGCCGGGGCGTCGTTGGTGATCGCCAGCGACCTCAACGACATGCGGCTCGATCTCGCCCGCAGTATGGGTGCTGACTTGGTCCTCAACCCGATGTCCGACGACGTGGTCAGCCGGGTGCTCGAGGCCACTCACGGCAATGGCGTCGATCTCGTCTGCGAGATGAGCGGCCATCCGGCCGGACACGCCCAGGCCTTCAAGGCCGCCCGGCTCGGCGGACGAGTCAATCTGCTGGGGACGCCGAGCCAGAGCACCGAGGTCGACTTCGCCCATGAGATCATCTTCCGTGGCCTCACCCTGTACGGCGTGACGGGACGGAAGATGTACAGCACCTGGAACACCATGGCTCGAATGATCCGCTCGGGCCAACTCGACCCGCGACCGGTCATCACCCACCGGTTCCCCCTCGAGTCGATCGCCGAGGCCATCGCGGTGATCAAGGAGGGCCGGGCCGGCAAGGTCATCCTGGAGATCGATCGATGAAGAACGCTCTCGACACCAGACTCGGAAACGAACTCAGCGCCTTTCGACGTGACGGGGTCTACAAGCGGCTCAACTTCCTGGAGGGGCCGCAGGCGGCCCGGGTCCGGATGGAAGGCCGCGGCGAAGTCGTGATCCTCTCGTCGAACAACTACCTCGGTCTCTGCAACGAGCCCGAGGTGGTCGCGGCCGGCAAGGCGGCGTTCGATCGGTTTGGCGCGGGGTCGGCGTCGGTCCGGTTCATTTGCGGGACCCTCACCATCCACCGCGAGTTGGAAGCCGCGCTCGCTCGCTTGGTCGGTACCGCCAGCTCGCTCTCGTTCATGAGCTGCTGGAACGCCAACGAGGCCTTCCCGGTCACGCTCCTCACCGAACACGATCTGGTGTTGTCGGACCAACTCAATCACGCCTCCATCATCGACGGGATCCGCCTCGCCAAGTCGATCACCCGATGTCAGACCGGCGTCTATCAGCACAACGACATGGCCGACCTCGATGCCAAGCTCGGTCAGGCGAACGACCGTCAGGTCAAGATGGTCGTCACCGACGGCGTGTTCTCGATGGAAGGCTCGGTGGTCAACCTCCCCGACCTCCTCACGGTATGCCGTAAACACGGGGCCATCCTGGTGGTCGACGACAGCCACTCAACCGGGGTCCTTGGGGCGACCGGCCGGGGGACGGCGGAGCACTTCGGCCTCCTCGGCGAGGTCGACATCATCACCACGACCCTGGGGAAAGCGCTGTCCGGCGGCGCCGGCGGGTTCGTGGCAGGTTCCACCGAGGTGTCCGACTACCTGATTCAGCGGGCCCGGCCCCAGCTGTTCACCAACGCCCTGCCAGCCCCGGTGGCGGCGGCAGGCCTGGCCGCCATCCGGTATCTCGAGGTCCATCCGGAACGGGTCCGAAAACTCCAAGACAACACTCGGTACTTCAGGGCCGGGCTCAAGGAGTTGGGTTTCAAGCCGCTCGATGGCGTCACCCCGATCGTGCCGGTCATCATCGGCGAAACGGCGGCGGCGATCCGGATGAGCGAGCTGTTGCTCGACGAGGGGATCTTCGTGACGGGGTTCGGCTACCCGGTGGTCCCGCAGGGTACGGCCCGGGTTCGCTGCCAGATCTCGGCCGCCCATTCGATCGACGACCTCGACGAAGCCCTCCGGGCCTTTACCAAGGTGGGGCGCCGGCTCAGCCTGATTTGAGGCCGCGGCGTGGCCCGGCAACCTGCGTTTCGGTTGCGAAAGCCGGACCCCCGACCCCCTGGGGCGGGACCGCGGGCGCGGCCCGAGCCGATACGCCAATTAATTAGACAGTCCAATCCTGGCCAGGAACTGACGATCTAAGTTATTTTCTTACAATGTTTTAGATAGATTTCAACCAGCTGGCTCGCCGATGGCTGACGGCGACGAACCGGCCAGCCATGCAGGAAATCGCCTGAGCACGGGGTTTGCCATGGGAACCTCCCGGCTGGCATTCTCTTGGATCATTGGCGGAGGGTCGCTTCAATGCGTCGTTCGGCTATTCTCGGTGTCGCCCTCGTGGGCCTGGCTCTGGTTTCGAAGCCCGTCTACGCCCAGCAGTGGGATGACCAGTTCCGGTGGTACATTGGGGCTCAGGCCGGAGTACTTGGCTTCGAAACCCCATCGCAAACGCGGGCCTTTGTTCCGACGGGCGGTGCTTCGCTGGTCATCCGGGCCAAGCGCACCGGCCTGATGGTGTCGCTCGACGAGGCCTTCGGCAGCGAAGAACTCACCGGGTATTCCGACGTCAACGTCAGCACTGGCGTTCGGCGGGTCACCTTCGACCGTCTCCGGAAGTACTCGGCGATGCTGACCGCCAATCCGCTCAAGGGCGCGACTCAGCCGTACTTCGGATTCGGGTTCGGGCTCCTTCAGGTGGTCAATCCCAAGCCTCAGGACGTCTTCACGTCGCCCCAACAGTTCACCCTGGCCAAGCGTTTGGCGACCAGCAAGTCGACCGACGGGTTCATGTCGGTTCTCGCCGGCGTCCAGGCCCGAGTGAACGGCGTCGTCATCTTCGGCCAGTATCAGATCACCTCGTCGCCGTCGGATGGGAATCTGCTTCGGGGGCCGTCGCACGGGATTACCGGCGGGATCCGGGTGTCCCTTGGCGGCGCCAAAGAGGGGATCAAGGGCGGCGGGTACTAACCGATCTCAGGGGTACGACCGGCGGGGCGACCGAGGTGGTCGCCCCGCTTTCTTTTGCGACCAGGAATCGAAGCGGCCAGTCGACCGCTTTGGAGATCCCGATCCGGGCGGTCACCGTAGCCTCGAGTCGCGGTCCAGGAAACACTTCGACAGGCGAGCCGATCATCCGCCGGCCATCGAGAGCCCGGTCGATCCCGAGGGCCTGGGCCAGCTTCCCTGGTCCATCGGCCAGATTGCGATCCGGCACCGGGCCGCGGCGGCGGCGAGCCAGCGCCGTTCCGCTGGTGATCACGACGGCGCGGAGCAATACCGCCGCGCCAAGGCCCTCGGGACCGCACACCAGATTGGCGCACCAGTGAATCCCGTAGGACCGGTAGACATACCAGGTGCCCGGCGGCTGGTAGATGGACGCGTTGCCGGCGTAGCGCCGACCCCGAAAGGCATGCGAGGCGGGATCTTCGGCGCCGAGATACGCCTCGGTCTCGACGATCGTCGCCTCGACTCGGCCGCCCTGGGTCGAAACGAGGCTCGCCCCGATCAGATCCCGGCCGACGAGATCTGCGGGGCGAGCGAAATAATCGGGGGAGAAGCGGGCGATCAGGCGCTGGCCTTGGGCCGGCCGCGGCCCCGCCGCGACCGAGTTCTTCCCTTGGCCGTCGCCTGCCCGTCCCGATCGGCCTGGCGCTCGGCGGGCTGAGCGGCGATCTCGCCGGCTGCCCCCGCCGCGGCCGTTGCCGCCGGTCGTTTGCCGCGGCTTCGGCCAGCCGGTCGGCGCGACTTCTCGCCGGTCTTTGGCTCGGGCGCGGTTGCCGCCGCGGGCTTGGCGGGCTCTTCGACGCTGACGACGCCGACGAGCGGGATATCGGCCTTGAGGAGCGGGCTTCGGGAGCCGCGGCGGAACCGCAGGGTCGGTTGCCGGGCCGCCTCCGAGGCGCCGTCTGGCGTGGGAGCGGCCGCCGGCAGCGGCGGCGCGGCGGTCACCGACACCGGGCTGCTGCCGTTGGCGGTGAGTCGAGCCCGTTCGACCCGCGACAGCGACACCTCGAACTCATCGGGACCGATCTTCTTGGCGTCGGCGACCTCGGCGTCGTTCGCCTGCCGGAGGAGGCGACCGAACCGTTCGGCATCGAGAATCTCGTCTTCGCGTCCGTGGAGGGCGGCCATTCTGGCGCGGAGCACGTCGCCGCGGGCGGGGCTCCCGAGCTCGCCTAACGCGCGCTTGAGGAGGTCGAAGGCGCCGCTCAAGGTCAGCCGGTCCGACGGGGGAGGCGAGCTCGGCGGCCGGGTCGGGGCCTTGCGATCGGTGGTGGCTCGCTCCGCCGACCCGTTCCGGCCGCGGTCTCGATCGCGGCCCCGCCGGCTGCGACCCCGGCCTCGGCGGTCGTCCTCGGCCCGACCGGCCCCGCGAGCCGACTCGGGCAATGCCGCTGGGGCCGCCGCGGCGGTCGGGCGCGACGAGGGCGCCGCCGGCCCTGGGGCGACTTCGTACTGGCCGTTGTCGAGTTTGGTGAGGGTCACCAGGCCCCGGCTGGCCGCTTCGGAGACGAATTTGGAAAACCGGTTGAATCCGGCATTTCGTTCGTCGAAGTTCTGGTCGATCTGCTGCATCACTTGCTTGAGCCGGTCCGACCGCATCACGTCGCCGTTGGCCACCATCCGCTGCACCGCCTCGCGGACCAGCTCCCAGGGATCCCGCTCGGCGGACGGCGCATCGGTCTCTTTGTTGAGACCCGCGAGCTCGCTGTACGAGTAGTACTCGTCACAGTTCTGGATCAGCAGGTCGCTGGCCGATTCCCGAATGCCGATCCCGACGACGTATTTGCCGTATTCCTTGAGCTTGAGCACCAGCGAGGAGAAATCGCTGTCGCCCGAGAGGATGATGAAGGTCCCGATCTCCGGTCGGGTGAACACCAATTCGATCGCATCGATCGCGAGACGGATGTCGGTCGCGTTCTTCTTGGTGGAGCCGACGGCCGTCGCCCAGATCATGTCGATCGAGCGCTCGGTCAGCGGCATCACGTATTGGGGATACCGGCGCCAATCGGCATAGGCCCGCTGGACCGTGACCTTGCCCTTGATGATGTCGCTGTTGAGCAGGGTCTTGAGCTCCTTGGTCAGGTCGGAGCGGACACCCATGGTTACGTTGTCGAAGTCGATCAGGAGCGCCGCATGGGGCGCGACGAATGGCACTGCGGTGGCCGCCGATGTTGTCAATCGGCCAGCCCGGTTGATGGGGCCCGTCACAGGTTGCTACTCCACTGCGCTCGAGGCGGGGTGCCTCGTCCCTGCCGCTTCGCCGCACCGCCACTTCGGGCTGGTCGCGTGAACTCGGTCGGGGGCCGGGGCGGCCAGCGCTCGGCGCTACAAGTTGTTGCCAGGTCACTCGCATGTGGACCTGGCGTTGGCGGGGAGAATACTACGAGCCACCACGCCGCGACGGTAGTCCCGTCAGCCGCGGAGCACCTCGTCGACGACCCGCTCCCCGGCGCGGCCGTCCCAACCTTCGGGGCGCCGCGGGGAGAACATCCCCCTCGCGCGCTCCGCCAAAATCGCCTCGACCGCCGAGCCGATGGCGCGCCGACTCGACGCCACCAGCCGATTGGTGCCCTGGGACACCGTCACCGGCCGTTCGGTGTTGGGGCGCGCGGTTAGGCATGGCACCCCGAGTACCGTGGTTTCCTCCTGGAGTCCCCCCGAATCCGTCAGCACCAGCGCGGCCTGCTCGACCAGCCCGATGGTCTCGAGATAGCCGAGCGGCTCGAGCAGCCGGACCGCCGACCGGGTCGGAGCCAGGCCGGCATCGCCAAGTCGCTGGCGGGTCCGCGGGTGCACCACGAACACCACCGGCATCGTCGTGCCCAAGTCGTCCAGGGCACCGATCAGCTCGGCGAGGGTCGCCGGGTCATCGACGTTGGATGGCCGATGCAAGGTCACCACGGCGTAGTGGCCCGGCGTCAACCCGAGCCGATCGGGCATCCCGAGGGCACCGGCCTTCTCCCGGAGGAACAGCAGGGTATCGACCATCACGTTGCCCACCAGGCGGACTCGATCGCTGGGAATCCCTTCGGCCGCCAGGTTGGCGTTGCCGTCTCGACTGGGGGTCAGCAGCAGGTCGGCCAGGCGGTCGGTCAGGACCCGGGCCCTTGCTCACCACCAACCGGTCCCGAGTCGGCGACCGCGGCGCCGCCGGATCGACCCGGAGCACGCCGCTGTAGAGCACGGCGAGGATGTCCGTCATCGACAAACAGGTGCCGATGTGCGAACTCTTCGCGGCGTGGACCATGGTGAGGGCGTGCCGCCGAACTCGGCGGGCCAGCTCAGCCGGTGCGATCGCCATGGTCCCGGTACCAGGCCACCGTTTCGGCGAGCCCGCGGTCGAGATCGATCGCGGGGGACCAACCGGTGGCCCGCTGGAGGCGGCTGATGTCGGCCTCGAGGTGCATCACCTGATCCGGCCGATAGAGCAGTTCACCGAACCCGACCGGCAGGCTCGGGTCGATGAGGTCGCGGATTCGCTCCACGACCCGGCGAACCGTCACGATCCGGCCCGAGCCGATGTTGTAGACGCCCTCGGCGTCGGAGTCGTCGATGGTGGCCACCACGGCCGCCGCGATGTCGCGCACGTGGATGTAGTCCCAGTTCTGGCGCCCTTCGGTCAACTGGGGGCGCTCCCCGCGCAGCAATCGGAGGGTCACGTAGGGGATCAACCAGCGGGGATGGTCTTTGGGGCCGTAGGTCGAAAAGAGGCGGAGCCAGACGAACCGCATTTGGTGCTGCGAGGCTCGGAGCCGGGCGAGATGGCTGACCGCGAGTTTCGAGGCCCCGTACAGGGTCGTGGGCCGAGTGGCGTCGGTCTCTCGAATGCTCGCCATGTGCGGTCCGTACTCGGCCTGCGATCCCATCCCGATCCAGTGGGCCGCGCCGACCTGATGGGCCACGTTGAGCAGCTCGATCGAGCTTTCGATGTTCTTGAGCTGGCGGGCTTCGTCGCGGTCTTTGGGGCCCACGCCTTCCCAGGCGAGGTGCACCACCGTATCCGGGGCGAATCGGGCCAGGGCGTCGCGGTAGCTCTCGGGTCGGTCGAGATCGCCCTCGATCAGGGTCAACCGATCGACCAGCGAGCGGTCCAGCCGCCAGAGATTCGATCCGGGCCGGACGATCGCCGCGACGGCTCTCGTGCCATCGGCGAGCAGCTGCTCGACGGTATACGATCCGACGAACCCGCTCGCCCCGGTCACCAGCACCCGCCGGCCGCCGGTCACGGCCTCACCGCCTCGGGAAGACCTAACGCCTCCATCGCCCGGGTGATCCTCCCCGCGGCGGCTGGCCGCCCCGGCGGGTCCCCGATGCCGAACCGCAGTCGCACCACGGTCCGAGCCACCGCGATCCGGAGATAGTAGAGCCAGAACCGGCAACCCCGCTCCTGTGCCAAGGCGAACCGGTAGCCCTCGAACAGGGCCGGCCAGCGGCGTTCCGGGTGGAACGCCGCGCAGGAGGCGATTTCGAAAATCGGGGCACCCACCAGGGCGTCCTCCCAATCCACCAGCCCCTTCACGGTGCCGTCCATGGCGAGAATGACGTTGGGACCGCCGGGATCGCCATGCAGCAGGCGGTCGGAGATGTCGTCGTACCGACCGGCTCGAATCCGCCGTTCGATGGCCCCGGCCGTCTCGGCCGCGACGACCCCGCCTGTCACCAACGCGGCGAGGTGGTCCGGGAGCCGCTCGACGACGTAGTCGGCCCAGCTCGTCTCGATGCCGACGAAGTCGGTCGGGCCACCGCGCTCGGCGACGATCGCGATCGGTCCGGCGCCGGCGAGACAGACGCCGTGGAGTTCGCGAAGGTACCGGCCGAGCGATCTCAAGGCCCGCTCGGTGGCGACGTCGTCGTCGTCGCAATCGGCGAGGGTCGGTCCCTCGAGGCGTTCCACCACGCCGAACGCCGCCGGCACGGCCGCCTTGCTGGTGTCGACCGCCACCACGGCGGGCACCGCGAGGCCGATGGTCCGCAGATAGCGAAGCAGCCGGGCCTCGACCGCAAGGCCGGTTTCCAGTTCGACATGGTCCAGCCGGTTGACCCGGATCATCACCCGGAGTCCGTTGCCAAGCTCCGCCGGCACCACCCAACGGAAGGTGCCTCGCCGCGCCTGGCCCTCGATGGCGGCCACCGCGAGCCCGGTGGATGCCTCCACCGCGCGGCGCAGCGCGTCGGTGGGCGGAGGCCGGTCGGGAGCCAGTCCCGCCCGCAGCGCCCGGAGCCGATCGTCCGCTTCGGTCAGGTCCGCTTTGAGGAGGAACCGTCCCATCGAGGCACCGGCGCGACGGTACGACCTACCGCGCGGTTCCGCGGCCCGCGACATCGTCGGGATAGATCAAGTCGAACATCACTTTCGTCAGCCCGGCCATCCGCGCTTGCTCGTCGGGGGACAATTCGGTCCGGGTCGCGAGGTTCGCGGCCGTCGTCGGCGTCTTGATGGTCCCCCACGGGGCGATCTCGCCCATCGACTGGGCGTTGAAGGTCGGCGCCAGGCAGATGTCGGACCATCCCAGTCCCATCTTGGTCAAGATCGGCTCCAGCGCCCGGCGCGGACCGGCCACCAGATCCTCGAACCGGAGGATGTGGAACTTGCCGGGATACTGCCCCGCGGCCACCAGCGCCATGTGCTGGCAGTGATTCCAGGTCCACCCGTATCGCTCCAGCGAGATCGGGAACGGTCGCTTCTTGGTATCGGCATAGCCGCCGAACGGGTGGCGAACCACGTGGAGCATGTGGCCGTCCGGGAAATCGGCGAAGAACTTCGCCACGTCGAGCACCTGAACCGGATTGTACCCGACGAAGAACCGCTCCTTGCCGGAACGATTGAGATTCCGCCAGGTCGCGAAGGTCGAGTGATAGTAGGCGAGCACGATGTTCCGCCGGCTCCGGGGTTTCCCGGCCAGATACCCGGCGAACTCCCGCTTCCGATCGGCCTCGTCCATCTCGAGCCCGCAATCGCGGAACTTGCTCCGCGAACGAACCCGGAGATACGTCTTCAGCTCCTCATCCCAGAACGCTTCGTAGTCCTGGTCGGGGGTGCCGTCGAGCCCGAACTCGGGCCACCGATAGCGGATCGGGACGAAGCTGGTGAGGTAGTCGCTCACCGCCCCGGTCCCCACCTGCGACTCGAACGGATAGACGAACAGTTCGGGATGCCCGTCGAGCATTCGGTGGGTCGTGTTCCCGCCGTTCTCGTACATCGCCGAGATCATGATCAAAGACATGGTGCGGTTTTCTCCGAGTTTTTCTTGGCTGCCGCGATGGTGCCCGTTCGGGCAAGAACGGTGCCCGCCAATGGGTTACGTCACTGCCCGGTGTGCTCCGGCCAGCCGCCGACAAAACTGAACCGACCCGACATCCGACTGTTGCGTACACGCAACACCCCAAACACGGTGCCAACGGGAGGACAGGTACCTCACCTCCCTCGGGACCGTATTTTGCCAGTTCACAGGCCGCTGGCCGACGCCGGGGGCTCCAAGAGCCTGTCAACCAGCTCGTGTCACCCGGGGCCAACCCGAACAACTGGGGATTTTCTCTTGACGAGCAAGCGCGAGTTCGCCCAGCAATGGCTCAGCACCGCCCTGGCGTTCGGCCTCCTCTCCGGCTTTCTGGAATCGGGCTCGAGAGTCCTTCGAGCGGACGCCAGCCCCGACCTGGTGAAGCTCGGCGCCTACGTCGCATGGATGCCGGCGGCCAGCGCCGGCGCGATCTTCCTGGCGTTCGCCATCGCCGCCCTCCCCCTGGCTGGCTGGCAGCGGTCCCGGCTTACGACCCCCCGGATTGCCGGCCTCTTCGGGGCGCTCGCGGCCTTCAACGTTCTCTGGGTGGTAAGCCCCCCGTTTGCCCTCTACGCCGTGGCGATCATGGCGGTCGGGATCGGTGTCACTCTCACCCGCTGGGCCGCCTCGAGCACCGACCGCTTCGCCCGGGTGGTCGGGCGCGTTTGGCCGCCGCTGCTGGCCGCGACGGCTGTCGTGGCGATCGGGATCGAGGTCGGTCGGGGCATCCACGAGCGACGGGCGCTCCGCACCCCGCCCCCTGCCGGCGCGCCGAACGTTCTGGTGCTGCTGCTCGATACCGTCCGCGCCATGAATCTCTCGGCCTACGGGTTCTTCCGGCCCACCTCGCCGGTGCTGTCCGAGCTGGCGGCGCAGGGCGTTCGCTTCGAAGAGGCCTATTCCACCTCGCCCTGGTCCCTGCCATCCCACGCCTCGATGTTCACCGGCCGGTGGCCCCACGAGATCCGAGCCGACTGGGAGACTCCGTTTGACGACGAGCATCCGACCCTCGCCGAGGCGATGACCCGAGCGGGGTTCGCGACCGGCGGGTTTGTTGCCAATCTCAATTACACCCAGCGCCAATCCGGCATCGCGAGGGGGTTCGCCCATTACGACGACCTCCTCACCAGCCCACGCCAGGTGCTCCAGAGTTCCCGGATCGGCCAGTGGCTGGTCAACACCTGGCACGAGCGGGTCCGCCAACTCCCCGGCCCGTTCAATCCGATGTACCATCGCAAATCGGCCGAAGTGTTGCATCGCCGACTGCTGGGCTGGATCGACGGGCTCGGCGGCCGCCCCTTCCTGGCCTTCGTCAACTACTTCGACGCCCACACCCGGTACTATGCCCCGGGGACGTTCCCGGATCCGCCGCGAATCCCCATTCCGGAGCAGGGACCGGTTCCCTCGCTCTGGGGCGCGCCGTTCACGCCCAAGGCGACCAGCGCCAGATACGACAAGGCGATCAGCTACGTCGACTTCGAGATCGGCCGCCTGTTCGACGAGCTCCGCCGCCGGGGCACCCTCGACAACACCATCGTGATCGTCACCTCGGACCACGGCGAGGAGTTCCGGGAACACGGGATCTTCGGACATGGGAACACGCTCTACCTCCCGGCCCTGCGGATCCCGATGTTGGTGCGGTTTCCCGCGTCAGCACCCGCCGGACGGGTCGTGAAAACGCCGGTGAGCCTTCGCGATGTCGCGGCGACGGTCGTCGACCTCGCCGGCATCGCGGACCGGGCGACCTTCCCCGGCCGCTCGCTGGCATCACACTGGCGCGACAGCACCACCCCGGCCGACACCATCCTGGCCGAGGTCAACAAGGGGATCAACCTCCCGTCGAGCTATCCGGTGAGCAAGGGCGACATGCGGTCGATGTTCGTCGCCGGAAAGCACCTGATCCTCGGGGGCGATGGCGTCGTCGAGCTGTACGACGTGACGGTCGATCCGTGGCAGCAGCGCAACCTCGCCAACGACTCCGCCCACCAGGCGTTCGTGGCCAGTGGGACCAGGTACCTGCGAGAGCTGCCCGGACCGAAGCGTTAGGCGGCGGTCGATCGCCGCCAGGCCTCCACCACCCGCTCGGCCGCGGTGGCTGCCTCGGTCGCGGTGGTGTCGATGGTGACCTCCGGCGCCGGCGGCGGCTCGTAGGGATCATCGATGCCGGTGAACTGGGCGATCTCGCCCCGCCGGGCCTTGGCGTACAGCCCCTTGATATCCCGCTGTTCGCAGACCTCGAGCGGGGTCGCCACGAACACCTCGACGAACCGACGACAGAGACCTCGGACGAAGTCGCGCGAGGCTCGATACGGCGAGACCAGCGACGCCACCACCGTGACGCCGTGCCGCTCGAGGCGGCTCGCCAGGTAGCCGACCCGCCGGATGTGGGCGTCTCGCTCGGCCCGAGAGAATCCGGTGGCCGGAAAGATCTCCCGAATCGCGTCGCCGTCGAGGTACTCGACCGGAATCCCGGTCGCCTCGAGCCGCTCGACCACCCGCCGCGCGATGGTGGTCTTCCCCGACCCGGACAGCCCGGTGAACCAGATCACCCGGCCCTCGCGCGAGGCGGTGTCGAGCTCGGCGTCGAGCAGCCCGATGACGAAATCGCCGTTCTTGAGATCCGACTTGTTGTAACTGAGCGGCGAGACCCGGGGCCGGCCGGCGCCCGAGTTGCGGAAAATGCAATCGCCGGCCGCGACGTCCCATTCCATGGTCGGTCCGAGTCGCGGGTAGACGTCGGCCGAGCCTTCCGCCACCAGACAGAATTTGAGCGAGCTGCCGACCGGCACCCGGGCGGCCACCGGAATGGTCTCGAGGTAGGCCTCGAGCCTGGCCGAGGGGTGGGAGCGACTCTCGGCGACCCGGAGTCGATGCCCCGGAAGCGGGGGACGCGATTGGATCCGGGTGGTTGCTCCCGAAGCCTCCTGGCGCCAGGCGCCGAGCCCATCGGCCGCGTAGTAGAGCCGCCCGGTCGGCGGGACCAGAATCGCTCCGAGCACCGGAACACCGGCCTCGATCAGGGCGATGTTGACTGTGAACTCGCCGTTGCCGCTGATGAATTCCTTGGTGCCGTCCAGTGGGTCGACCAGCCAGAACCGAGGCCAATCCCGGCGCACCTCCCAGGGCGGGATCTCGCCCTCTTCGGATACCAACGGAATCTCGGGCGTCCAGGCCGCCAGTCTGGCCGCGATGATGTCGTGGGCCGCTCGATCGGCCGCGGTCACCGGGCTGGCATCGGCCTTGGTTTCGACCGCGACCCCCCGACCGTAGTAGGCCATCATGGCCGAGCCCGCCTCGCGAGCGATGCTCGCCAGGCGAACCAAGCCATCCGGCGAGACGAGCCCGCTCACCCGCGCCTGAAGATCCCGGCGATCCGCTTGGCGACGCCCACCACCTGGCGCCAGAAGATCATGATCGCACCGCCGATCGCGCCGAGGATCGACGCGAGGGGTAACAACTGGTCGGGACCAACGTAGAGAATCACCACCGTGCACTTGCCCTTTCTGGAAATGACCGGTCCGCCGACGGCGCTACTCTTCGCGAACCAATCCGTTGTACACCGCCCCAATCAGCCGACCGGTCGCGTACCCCACCACGAACGCGTACACGAAGCCGATCAAGCTGCCGACAAAGCTCACCGAATACCCGGGGAAGAACACCCGGAGCAGTTGGAGATGCGCTCCCGGCGTGGGGCCGCCCTTGAGCACCAGGAAATTCGTGGCGAAGAACAAGATCCCGCCGGCCAGCAATCCGGTGGCCATTCCCCAGGCCCGGGCGTTCAAACGCCGGAGAGCGTGCTCGAGATCGCGGTCGCGCTGTTCGTCCGATGCGGTCATGGCTCGGCCCCGTCAGATGTGGTCGAGAAAGTCGCGTGACTGGGCCAGGTCGGCGCGGGTGCGGACCGCGAAGACCGATGCCGCCACGATGAAATTGCGCCAGAAGGCGACGAACCACCCCGCCGCGAAGCCGGCGACGAAACCCCAGAAGAACCCGATCGCCACCCCGGACCAACTGACCCGGTACCCGGCGAAGTACTCCGCCAAGAGGCCCAGGTTGATCGGATCGCCGCCCTGGAAAAGCACCACGACCGTGGCGAGCGCGATCAGGCTGCCGGTCGCGACGCCGATGGCGACGCCGAAGGCGCGTTTGTCGAGCGGCTGAAAGGCGAGCGCCAGTCGGGCCGACAACGTCTGGTTCGTGGGTGTCGTCACCGCTGCTCCTCCTGCTTGGGGCGAGGCGTGTCGAACCGCTTCGGGACCGGTGGCCGCTTGACCACGTTGCGTTCGGCGAAGGCTTGCACGGTGGCCGACGGCTTCGGATCGCCGATCGTCTGGTGGAGTACCACCGCGACCATCACCGAGACGCCGTTGAGAATGTAGTAGAGGAGGTGTAACGGCAGGACGCCGATGGCGAAGCCAAAGCCCCGCGCCCGCTTGAAGAACCGGTAGAGCGGCAGGTTGGCCACCAGCAGGGCCCCGACCAACGCCGCCGAGATCCAAAGCCACCGAACGTCTCGCAGGATCGCGGCCGGCACCAGGGGAAGCAAGGCCACCCAGGCCACCGCCGTGCAGACCTTTTCCTTGAGCTTGAGATTGAGCGTCTTGCCGCTGACCGTCTCGTTTCGCTCCAGCAGAATCCGGCTCCAGGGCACCCCACGGTCCTTGAGGTCGGCCGTGACCATGCCCCGAAAGGTCCACCGCTTGAGGTGGGTACCCTGGATCTCCGGCCGCAGCTCGATCCGGTAGCCGTGGTCGCGGAGCCGCTGGCCCAGCTCGATGTCTTCGACCTGGGGTCGCGAAAACCGCCACTCGTTGTACATCCCAACCGCGACGAAAGCGTCCCGTCGGACCGCGCCGCAACCCGCCCAGAACGTCTCGGCCGGACCCGGGCTTTGCTGATGGACGTAGTGGTGGAGCAGGTTGCGATACTGGGACACGAATCCGGGCGCCACGGGACGGTCGTCGTACGATCCGAACACGGCGGCCAACGACGGGTTTTCGGCGAAGACCCAGGCGAACCGCCGGAGCGTATCGGGGTGGACGCAGACGTCGGCATCGATGAACACCAGCACCTCGCCCCGAGCCACTTCGGCTCCCCGGTTTCTGGCGTACGAGGGGCCGTGCGGCCGGGGCCCCAACTGAGCGATGGCGTCGGCGTAGGGCACCGCCCGGTCGACCGAGTCATCGGTGCTGGCGTCGTCGACCACGATCAGTTCCCAGAACGCCCGATCGAGATCGCTCGCCGCCAGGGCGGTAAGACAGCGGGCGAACACCTCGCCGCCGTTATGCACCGGCACGATCACCGAGAGGAGCATCGCGCTCACCCGAGCCCCCAGAACCCCTGCACCCCGGCGCGGAATCGGCGGGCCAGGCCGCGGAGCCGTACCGACCGTCGAAACGCCACCGTGGGCCAGCGCTCGAGCGCCCCCTTGCGGCGGAAATAGTAGACGTCGAGGCGTGGCACCCGGGCCGGGTCGACCGGGCGGTCGAAGGCCCGATGCTCGGTGGTGACCGCCAGCCGGTAGAACCGGCTGGCATGGCGGACCACCGGGTCGTTCAGGTCGCCGTACGGATAGGCGAACGCGGTGGGTCGGACCCCGAGCTCGCGCTCGATCCGCGCGGCGCACCCTTCGAGTTCGTCGTCCACCGCGCCGATCGGGATCCGGGTCAACCGGGGGTGGCTCCTGGTGTGGGCCCCGATCTCGACGCCGCGCTCCGCGGCCTTGCCGAGCGCGTCCCACCCTAACAGCGGGAGCGTCGGGATGCCCGGCGCATCGCGCCCACCCCAGGCGTTGGTCCGGCCGACATGGTCGCTGACGACGAACACGGTGGCGGGAAGCCTCCGGGCCGAGAGCCCGTCGAGGGGCCCGTCGCCCAGGTTGGCGAAACCGTCGTCGAAGGTCAACGCCACGGCGTCCAGGCCGGTCGGCTCGGCCACCAATTCCGCGAGCGGCAGCACCCGCACCACCCCGGAGGCGAGCCAGTCGAGATGGCGCTCGAAGCTGGCCCGATCGATCGAGATCGGCGATCCCGAATCGTCCACCGAGTGGTAGGTGAGCACGGCTCGCATCGTCGTTAGGCCCGTCCCGCCAGTCGGGCCCGCTGGTCGGCCACCACGTCAGCGATGATCGTCGCGAGCGGGGTCCGGGGCCGATATCCGACGGCCTGTTCCAGTTTCGCCACGTCGGGCACCCGGCGCATCATGTCCTCGAAACCCTCGGCATAGGCCTCGGAGTAAGGCACGAAACGGATCTCGCTCGAGCTGTTGGCCGCCTCCCGCACCCGCTTGGCGAGATCGAGAATGGTCACCTCTTCGTCGTTGCCGATGTTGAAGACCTGGCCGACCGCCGCCGGGGCCTCGAGGAGGCGCAGCACCGACTCCACCGCGTCGCCAACGTGCCCGAAACAGCGGGACTGCTCCCCGGTCCCGTACACCGTGATCGGCTCGTTCCGGATCGCCTGGGCCGCGAAGCTCGGCAGCACCATCCCGTACCGGCCGGTCTGCCGGGGACCCACGGTGTTGAAGAACCGCGCGATGATCACCGGGACGCCCTTCTCCCGCCAATACGCCAGCGCCAACCACTCGTCGAGGGCCTTGGAGCAGGCATAGGCCCACCGGGAGTGCGAGGTCGGGCCCAGGGTCAGGTCGTCGCCCTCAGAAAACGGCACCTTGGAGCCCTTGCCGTACACTTCCGACGTCGAGGCCACCAGCACCGGCTTTTGTTTCTTCGCGGCCGCCGCGAGGACGCACTCGGTGGCGCCCACGTTGGTCTCGATGGTGTGGACCGGCTTCTCCACGATCAATCGCACCCCGACCGCGGCGGCCAGATGGACCGTGACGTCGCAGCGATCGGCCAACTCGGTCACCAGCGGCTGGTCGATCGCCGACCCGATCCGGTACTCGAAGCCGGGACGACCCACCAAGCCGGCGATGTTATCCATCGACCCAGTCGACAAGTCGTCGAGGACGATCACCTGATCGCCCCGCTCGATCAGCCGATGGGCCAGATGCGACCCGATGAACCCGGCCCCGCCCGTTACGAACACTTTCATGCCGAGGGACTCCCATTCGCCAGTAGCTCCGCCACGCCGTGAATCGGCGTCGCGGGGTCGAGGCGCGCGAGCACCCCGCTGTTGCCTTTGCGCTCCGCGACCCGCCGCACCACGTCGAGGTACTTCGGGACGACCACCCGCTCCGACCAATAGGTCTGGAAGGCGTTCCGGCCGGCCTCCGCCGAGCGCCGCACCAGACCGGGATCGGACCCGAACCGATCCATCGCCTGGGCCAGTTCGGCCGGGGTCTCGAAGAGGAGCCCGGCCCCACTCGTCTCGATCAACTCCGGGAACGGGCCGAGCCGCCGCGCGATGACCGGGGTTCCTTGCCGGAACGCCTCGATCAGGATGATGCCGAAGGTCTCGAAGCACACCGAGGGCACCACCAACGCCATGGCGTGCTGGTAGTACCGCTTCAAGGCCTCGACCGGAACCCGGCCGAGGAAGTGGACCCGGTATTGGCCGGCGGCTTGGGCCCTGAGGGTTTCACCGTACTCCCCGTCGCCAGCCACCACCAGATCGGGACCTTCGTCGCCCCGGAAGAGGGGGAGCACGTCGTCGAGCCCCTTGATCTTCTCCAGCCGGCCGACGAACAGGAAGTACGGCCTCGGATGGGGGGCCGCTCCGAGCGGTGCCGCCGACCCCTCGGTGTCCTCGAGGAAGTACGGCACCACCTCCATCGGCGGCGCGAAGCCGAACTCCCGGTGTTTCCGGCGGCTGAACTCGCTCATCGCGATGAAGGCGTCGATGTGACGGGACTCCCGCTCCAGGAGGCCGGTCATCCGCCACCACTGGGGCGGCCGCCGATAGGTCAGCTGGCACTTGAGGCACTCTCGGCCGGTGCACAGCTCCCGATTGTGGCGCCAGAGCACGTGGCTCGGACAGACCAGCCAATGCTCGTGAGCCATGTACAACTTGATCCCCTGACCATAACGGAACAGGCCGGGCCCGCCGACCAGCGAGACGTTGTGGAAGTTGATCACCTCGAAGCGGCCCGCCTCGAGCAATCTCCCGATCCGCGGCCCGTTGACGATCGGCCGGCCCAACTGCTGGGTCAAGAACGGCGACAGGGTGCCCAGCCCGCTCCTCAACGAGACCACCTCGACGCCGGCGGGGTCGACCACGGGGTCGGGGGCCGGGCCGCGACGGAGGGCGCTGAAGGCGTCGGCGTCGTGGATGACGGTGACCTGGTGGCCGGCCCGCACCAGGCCCCGAGCCAGCCGCTGAATCCCGATCCCGTCGCCGCCGAAGTTGTAGGGCGGATAGAAGGTGGTCAGGAAGGCGAAGCGAAGGCCCGCCGGCGCGCCGCTCATGCCGCCGCCTCGGAGAGCGCGTCGAGCGCGGCCCGGGCGCCGCGGTCCCACGACAGTGCCGCCGCCCGTTCCCGGGCCCGAGCCGCCATTCGCCGCCTGGTGGCCGGCTCGTCGAGCAGCAGCCGCATGGCGGCGGTCAATGCCTCGGCATCGCCAGGCTCGACGAACACTCCCCCTCCCTCGAGCAGCGCCGGCAATGGACTGGCGGTCGTCGCGATGACCGCGGCGCCACAGGCCGCCGCCTCCACCGCCGGAAGACCGAACCCTTCGCTGGCCGAGGGCAGCAGCAACGCCACCGCGCCGCTGTGGAGGTGGCGGAGCGCCTCGTCCGCCACGAAGCCGGGCCAATGGACCAGCTCGCCCACGGCCAGCTCCGCCACCAGAGCCCGGACCGAGTGCTGGCTGCTGAAGAACACGTCGCCGTCGGTGGCGCCGACCAGGATCAAATGGGGCGGTTCCGGTCGATCGCGAGCCACCTCGGCGAAGGCTTTGACCACGATGTCGAGGTGCTTGTGGGGATTGAAGCCGCCGACGTACACGAACCAGGCGGCCGCCGGCGGCACCGCGACCGCTCGGGCCGCCTCGGCGACCTGGTCCGGCGACTCGGAGGGCCGGAACGCCGGGGCGGGCGCCTCGGTCGCGACCCGAAGCCGGGTCCGGTCGATCCCGAGCACCGCGACGAGGTCATCGGCGGCGTAGTCGGACACCGTCAACACCAGGCGAGCCTGGAGCAGGGCCGCCTTGACCTTGATGTTCCAGAACAGTCGGGCCCGCCGGGACGGGAAGGTGAGCGACGGGAACCGCTCCGCGATGGCATCGTGGACCGTGACCACGGCCCTGAGGCCCGGGGGGAGCGGGTAGTAGGTGTAGACGGTCGGCGAAAAGAAGACGTCGAGGTCGGCGGCCCAGGTGGCTCGGGTGAGCCGAAGCATGTCCACCGGCGATCGGTGCCCGTCGGCGCTGGCGGCCGCGGTCTGGCTCCGGGCGGTGGCCACTTCCACCGGCTCGACGTTAGGCAGATCCAGGTCGAACCGGTTCCGGGCGGCCCGATCGACGAAGCAGACGAACCGGTGTTCCGGCGCCAAGGCGGCCATCGCGGGGACCAGGTGCCGGGTGAACCGCCCGTATCCTCGCCCGTTGGCCCAGGAGGTCGCGTCGACCCCGATCCGCATCCTACCGTCCAGCGGGAGCGGCCAGCGGGGGCGCCGGCTTCTCGAGCCGCTGCTCCTCGTGATACTCGAAGTCGGTGTTCACCTCCCAGATGTCGTGGCTGGCTCCCATCATGTTCCAGACCGCCATCATCGCGGTGAGCATCGAGTGGTCTTGATTGTTGTACTTGTGCATCCCGTTGCGGCCGACGGTGTGGAGGTTGCCGATCGCGTCGATGTGGCCCCGAATGACGTCGAGGTGGCCCCGATACTGGGAATCGTAGATCGGATAGGCCTTCGGCATCCGGATCACCGTCCCGTCGCGGACCATCGAGGCGTTGGCCAGGCCCAGCGTCTCGAGTTCCGCCGTCGCCCGGGCGATCAGGTCGGCGTCCGAACTGGTCCACAAACCGTCGCCCTCGAAACAAAAGTACGCCAGCCCGAGACAGGTCATCCCGGGGATCGGGATCATCGCCTGGCTCCAGTTGTTGAAGTTCTGGATCCGGCCGACCTTGACTCCGGGGGTGTGGATGTAAATCCAGTTATCGGGGAAGAGGTCGCCGCTCTCGAGCATCAGCGCCACGGTCACGAAGTCCCGGTAGCCCAGCCCTTCGCCGGCCGCCCGCACTGGAGCAGGCACCTTGGGATCGAAGCACCGGACCAGCGCCCGCAAGTCGAGGGTCGAGATGAAGTGGTCGCCTTCGATCCGCCGGTCGCCCTTCGGGGTGCTGACCCGGGCGGCCTTCACCCGACCGTCCTCGTGTTCGAGCGAGGTGACCCGGTGCTGGAGGAGGACTTCGCTTCCCATCGCCGCGATCTTGTCGCGACAGGTTTCCCACATCTGGCCCGGTCCGAGCCGGGGATACTGGAACTCGTTGATCAGGGTCTTGATCTTCGACGACCGGCGATTGAGCGACGCCGCCGAGAGAATCGCTTGGGCCAGCGAGAGCCCCTGGATCCGCTGGGCGGCCCACTCGGCCCGGATCTCGGTGCAGGGAATCCCCCAGACCTTTTCGGTGTAGGTCTTGAAGAAGATCTGGTAGAGCCGCTTCCCGAACCGGTTGGTGACCCACTGCTCGAAATTCTCCTCGACCGGGTAGGGCTTCCAGTGCCACTTGAGGTAGCTCAACACGATCCGGACGGCTTCGACGATGCCGAGGCCGCCGAGGGCGTTCTTGGCCTTGAGGGGATAGTCGAAGTAGACGCCGTTGTAGTGGATCCGGGACATCCGCGGCACCGAGATGAAGTCGCTGCCCAGGATCTCGTGCCAGAGCCGTTCGACCGGCTCGATCTTGGTGAAGAAGCGGTGGCCGCCGATGTCGAACCGGTAGCCGTTGTATTGCGCGGTGCGAGAGATCCCGCCGACGATGTCGTCGGCCTCGAGCACGGTGACCCGATACCCGTCTTTGGCGAGCAGATAGGCGGCGGTGAGCCCGGCCGGTCCGGCGCCGAGCACCACGATCCGGTCGCCCGGTTTCAGCTGGTCGACCTTCCGCGGAGCCGGTCTCTGGTCGTTCGGGTGTGACATCGTCAGCGTGGTCTCCTAGCGGACCTGCCGCATTGCGTCGCCTTCGCCAAACCAACAGCCCACGACCTCCCCGGCCGCCCAGGCCAGGGTAAACCAGGCCAAGAGGGGCAACGACCGGACCAGTTCGGGGCGGTGACCCCCCTTCCTCCAGACGGTCGAGACTATTCGGGCAAACAGCACGGGTGGCAGGGCGAAGCTCGCCAGACCCATGATTACTCGTTTAGCAAGGGGTGCGCCAGCCAGCCTTTTCCCGGCATACGACCGGGAATAGAGGTACCGCTGACTGGTGTAAAGCCAGGCGGTGTAATGCATTTTGTGCCCCACCACGATCTCGGGATGGCTGATCAATCCCACCCCGTCGGCCCGAATGGCCGCGTGGAGTCGGTCTTCCCAGGCGCCCTGCCCGAGCACCTCGGCGTACCGGGCCAGGAGGTCCCGGTCATACCCGGTGTTGTTGCCAGGGAGCCCAGCCACCGGCCCCGCCGGGAGCGGGGGGAGCAGGTGGGCGTACTCGCACAAGAAGGCGGCCCAGTCGACCAGGTTATCGGTGGCGAGGTTCCGAACCGCGCCCCCGATGACCCGTTCCCCGGCGGCTCTCGCGGCCAGCAGCGCCGCCGACCAGCCCCTGGGGACGATCACGTGGTCCTCGATAACGGCGACTGTGGGCCCCCGGGCGGCTCGAAAGGCGGTTTGCCGCATCTCGGGGATGGTCTGGCCCCGCCCGTCGAGAACGGTGACCCAGGGCTGGCCGGCGGCGACGGTCGGGGCATCCCCGACCCGGTCGACCACCAGGACTTCGGTCGGGCGCTCGGCGGCTTCCGGGGCGAGGGCGGCGAGGCAATCCGCCAGGTCGGCCGGCCCGTTCACATACGGGACGACGATGGTGAGTTCGGGAGTCATGGCGCTGGCGGAAACGCTCAGCCGGGCGGCCGCGGGACCCCTGCCGCAGTGAGCTGCTCGGTCCAGGGTGCCTTCCGGTCCGGTTCGGCGCCGCCCTGGACGACTTCAAATCGGATCAGGTCGCCGCCGATGCGTGCTTTGCCCAGTTGTCGCAGCATGCCGGGCGCGACGACGGCCCCCGCGTCGACGACTTCGACACCCAACTGTTGCACCGTTGCAACATGCGATGGAGTGCCGCTACAGACGATGACGACCTGACAGGCGGGCGCGGCGGCGACGGCTCTGCCGTGGGCGGCCCGAATCGCGGTCAGCTCGGAGGCCGCGGCAATGATCACGACCGCGCAGCGGGGCTGATCGAGACTGACGCCGTCGGGCGGGGTCTTGGTCTTGATGCCGGTGATCACTGGGGTCGGGGTCGGGGAGTCATCGACCGGGGTGATGGCAAGGGGGATGCCGGCACCTGCAGTCGGCGCGGAACCTGCGGCTTTCGGTGCCTCCACTTGAATCCGACGGAACCCTGATCTGGAGGCCCCTGGCCGTGGCCGTCGCTCATTCTGGTCAGCAGTTGCGGAGTCCAAGGCTGTTGGTGCTCGGGTCCGTGGCGGTCGTCGCCTTCGCGGGGGGGGGGGGGGGGGCCCGAGGGACGTTCCGGCGCCAGATCGCTTATATCCTGTTGCAATAACGCAACAGTCGCCGTTCGGACCCGCCCGGCGGTTACCTTTCAGCCAATGCGACCGCTTTCGTTCCGGAGCCGGATCTCGCTGATTCTCTTGCTGTTGGCGACCCCGACCGCGGCGGTCCTGTTCGGCTGGGCCTACACCACCACCACCACCAACAACGCCCAAGCCGCCCAGGCGGCGATCCAGCCGCTCCAGCGATCCGCGCGGAGCTTGCTCGCCGCGCTCGATACCACCCGGTTGACGGAGCTGGAGCGAGCCGCCCTCCGAGGGTACCGCGATGACCTTCGGGAGCAGCTGTCGCTGACCCGCCAGGCCAGCTTCTACCAGAAACTCAAGACGACCGGGCTGGCGATCAGCCTCGCGTTCCTCGGAACCATCCTGCTCTTGCTGGCGATTACCCTCGGGAGCAACCTCGCCCGCCAGTTGAGCTGGCCGATCGACGAGCTGGTCCAGTGGACGGGGCTGATCCGCCGTAATGAGCCGCTGCCCGACGACCCCCTGCGACCCCGGTCGAGCGCGCCCGAGTTCACCGTTTTGCGCGACGCGGTGCGGGACATGGCCACCAGCGTGCAGCAGGCCCGGCGATCGGAACTCGAGTCGGAGCGGCTTCGGGCCTTCCGGGAGGTCGCCCGCCGAGTGGCGCACGAGATGAAGAATCCGCTCACCCCGATTCGCTTCGCGGTCAGTTCGCTCGAGCGGCAGGCCGCGCCGGAACAAGCGGAAGCGCTCGAGGTGCTCCAGGCCGAGTCGACCCGACTGGAGCAGTTGGCCAGGGACTTCGCCAACCTGGGCCGGTTGCCGGAGGGTCCCCCGGCGGAAGTGGACCTCGCCGAGCTGGTGGGCGAGCTGATCCGGACCTCGCTGCCGGCCCAAGTGGAAGGGAACCTCACCGCGGACCCGGCCACCCCTCACGTGGTCGGGCATTACGACTCCCTTCGACGAGCCCTCGCGAACATCTTCCGCAACAGCGTCGAGGCGATGCATGGCGTCGGCCGACTCGAGGTCACGGTGCGGCCGTGGCAGGGCGGGGTCCGGGTCTCGATCGCCGATCAAGGCCCCGGCATCGCTCCGGAGAAACGAAGCAGGATCTTCGAGCCGTACTTTACCGATAAGACCGATGGCACCGGCCTGGGCCTCGCGATCGTCAAGCAGGCCATCGATCTTCACCATGGGGAGGTCGAGGTCTTGGAGACGCCGGGAGGCGGCGCCACCTTCGCGCTGTGGCTTCCGCTGGTTCCGGAAAGCGCCCGGACCCGGCCGATCGATCGACCTTTCGTGGAACGCCGGATATCCGACCGGCGAAGGAATTGGCGATGACGACGCGGGTCCTGATCGTGGATGACGAGGCCAACATCCGGCGGATGTTGGGTGCTCTGCTCAAGTCGGAAGGGTTCGACGTGGCCGAGGCCGGCAACGGCAACGCCGCCTTGCTCGAGATCGAAGCCTACCGGCCCGACGCGATCCTCCTCGACCTGATGATGCCTCCCGGTCCCGACGGGATCGCGACGCTCGAGAAGATCCGCGAGCGCGACGGCTCCACCCCGGTGGTCATGATGAGCGGCAAGGCCCAGCTCACCGACGCGGTGCGGGCGATCAAGCACGGAGCGTTTCAGTTTCTCGAAAAGCCGCTGACCCCGGAAGCGGTGCTGGTGACGTTGCGTTCGGCGCTCGAGCTGACTCGGACCCAGGCGGAGAACCGCGCCCTCAAGTCTCAATTGGTCCGGCCCCGAATCGAGTTGGTCGGCAGCACCCCGGGCATCCAGCGGGTCAAGGAGGCGATCGCGCAGGTGGCCCCGACCGGCGCGCGGGTGATGGTCTACGGCGAATCCGGCACCGGGAAGGAGTTGGTCGCCAACGCGATCCACCACGCCAGCCGCCGAGCCGGTCGGCCGATCGTCTCGGTGAACTGCGCCGCGATTCCCCGCGACCTGGTCGAGAGCGAGATGTTCGGGCACGAGCGGGGAGCCTTCACCGGGGCCACCGATCGGCGGTTGGGCCGATTCGAGCTGGCCGATACCGGGACGCTGTTTCTCGATGAGGTCGGGGACCTCAATCTCGAGGCCCAGGCCAAGCTGCTCCGGGTGCTCGAGGCCGGCGAGATTCAGCGGCTCGGCGCCGAGCGGGTCCAGCGGGTCGACGTCCGGATCGTGGCCGCCACTAACCAGAAATTGGAGCAAGCCGTGGCCGCCGGCACCTTTCGGGAAGACCTCTACTTCCGGCTCAACGTCTTTCCGATCGAGATGCCGCCGCTCCGGCAACGACTCGACGATCTCCCGGCCCTGGTTCGCCACCTGGCCGATCGGGTCCGGCCCAACCAGGCCCCGGAATTCACCGCGGAGGCGTTGGCGCAACTGGCTTCCTACGACTGGCCCGGCAACGTCCGGGAATTGGCCAACATCGTCGAGCGCCTGGCCATCATCGGCGGGGCCGAGATCGACGCGGCCTTGGTCCGGCAGGTGCTGCCCCGGTCCGGGGCCCGGGCGGATCCCGCCGCCACGATCACCGGCCCACCCGTGGCGCAGGCCGATTTCCAGGGTCGTTCGCTCTCGAACATCCTGGACGACTACGAACGGGCCCTGCTGCAGGACGCCTTGGGCCGCGCCGGCGGCAACGTGGCGGAAGCCGCCCGGGCGCTCCAAACCGACCGGGCCAACCTCTACCGCCGCATGAAGCGCCTCGGCCTCTCATGACTGGCCGGCGTGGATGGGGTTGGGCCTGGCTCGCGGCGGCGGCGGTGTCGTTGTCGCCCGGTGGTCTGTCGGGCCAGGACAGCGTCATCGTCATCCGACCCACGCCGGCCACCGGTGACACGGCGCGGGGCCCCAGCATCGCGCCGGAAGTCGTCGAGCGGGTGCTGGCGTGGTACAACGATTCGACCACCCTCAGGTTCAACGGCAGCACCGTGGTGCCGGCCGGCAGCCGGCTGGTGGGCCGGGTCGCGGTGTACCGCGGGACCCTCCGGGTGCTCGGCCGAATCGAGGGGCCCGTGGCGGTGATCAACGGGGACCTGGTCGTCGGGGCCGGCGGCACGGTGGTCGGCGACGTGCTGGTCGTCGGCGGGGTGATCGACGTTCGCCGCGGGGGGGCGCTCGAGGGCGAGGTCACCAGCTATGAGGCCGCGGCACCGGTGGCCCGGCTCCCCACCGGACTGCTGACCCAATCGGAACGCCGGCGGGCGTTAGGCGAAATCGCCTCGGCCCAGGCTTCGTTTCGGACCGGCCGGGTCAACACCACCCTGACCCTCGAAACCGGCCGGACCTACAACCGGATCGAGGGCCTCCCGATCGTATTCGGGCCGTCGTTGACCGTCCTCGGCACCACCAACGTCGATGCCCGCTTCGATCTCCGGGGGACCTTCCGTCCCGTCAGCGATCAGACCAGGCTCCGGGACGCGGTCGGGTTCGCCGCCTCCACCGAGTTGGCCGGGGGGGGGCCGCCAGCGCGGCGCTGGGGCGGGTTCGGCGCCCAAGCCTATCGGAAGATCGTCGCAACCGACGACCAGCCGCTCGGCCGGGGCGAGTCCGGGTGGTCGGCGTTCCTGCTCCAGCGCGACTATCGGGATCACTACGAGGCTCGCGGGGTCGCGGTCTACGGGTTCCTCCAACCAACCCGCGGTCTCCGGCTCACCGGAGCCCTGCGGCGAGACCTGGAACGCTCGGTGCCCGCCAGCGATCCGGTGTCGCTGTTCCGCAACGACGCCACCTGGCGGCCCAACCCGTTGATCGACGACGGCCACTTCCGCACCCTCCGGTTCGGAATCGACTACGACACCCGAGACGATGTCGTCCGGCCGTCGACCGGCTGGTTGATTCACCTCGACTGGGAACAGAGCAGCTCCAGCGACGCCAGTCCGGTCTCGTTGCCGGCCGAGGTCAGGCCGGCGATCGCGCCGGGCGATTACCGCTACTCGAAGCTCGCCTTCGACATCCGGCGATACGCCCGATTCAATCCCACCAGCCGGGTCAACCTCCGGATCCTGGGCGGCGGGTGGCTCGGCGGCGACCCCCTCCCGGTCCAACGGCGCCTGGCGTTAGGCGGACCCGATGTCCTCCCGGGGCTGCCGTTCCGGGCCTTGAACTGCCGGCCGGCCGGGTTCGAGGACAACGCCGAGACCGCCCTCTGCGAGCGGATGCTCGCCATCCAGCTCGAGGTCCGGACGCCGGTTCCGGTAGCGCTGCCGTTTCGGATCCGCCGGCCCGAGATCGCCCTGCTCCAGCAGATCCTCGGGATCGAGCAGGCCGAGCTGGTGCTGATGGGTAACGCGGGCAAGGCATGGCTCACCGGGGAGGGCCCCGGCCGAGTCCCCAACAACCGGATCCCCAAGTTCAACGAATGGGACGCCGACATCGGGGTGGGGCTCGATTCGGGCGGACTGGGGCTCTACCTCGCCAAGGCCGCCGACAGCGAACGGGGGCTCCGATTCACCGTTCGCCTCCAGCGCCGATTCTGATGACCCGCTACTGGTTCGCGTGCGTCGCGCTGCTTGGCGCCGGGGCGGCGCCATCGCCGGCGCAGTCGACGTCCGTGTCCGTCACCATGTCGCTCGAACCGGTCGGTGCCCAGTCGGGGAGTTTTCGCCCGGTCGTGCAGCTCCGGAGCCTCCTGCTCGATCAGCGCTGGTACGATCCGCTCGACAATGCCCTGCCCCTAATCCTGACCTATGATCTCAAACTGTGGCGCTCTCGCGACGGCTGGATCGACGAGTTCGTGACCACCTACTCGTGGGAAATGGTCGTTTCCAAGGAGCCGCTCCAGGAGGAGTACTCGATTGCCCTGGTCAGCGGCGGGCAAATCCGGCGGCTGGCCCGGTTTGCCACTCGCGACTCCGCCAATGTCTCCCTGAGCCGGCCCCAGCAGGTCGAAGTCGTCCCTCCCCGGCCGGGGCGATTCTATTACACCCTCGATCTCAGGATCACCGCGCTCTCCGACCGCGACATGGACCGATTGGAGCGGTTCCTCGCCGGCGATGCCGATGGTGACGAGTCGAGCCGGGGGACCGTGGTCGGCCGCGGCTTGCGGCGGGCGTTGCTCCGTCTCGCGGGCATGCCAAGCCAGATCCTGACGGCCCGGACCACGGTCTTCGAGGTGCGGCCGGAGGAGGAGTGAGCTACCCGCCGATGGCTCGGAGGGCGTCCTCGCCGTAGAACAGGCGGATGTACTTCGCCTGGGTTACCGTGAGCCGCCTGACCGCCCACGCGAGGTGCACGAAGTGGGGCTCCATCGGCGACCGGGCCGGCTCCATGCCGCACTCCCCGACCAGGCGATTCCCCTTTCGGGTGTTGCAGCTACTGCAGGCGGTGACCACGTTCGACCACTGGTTGCCTCCACCCCGGGAGATCGGCACCAGGTGGTCTCGGGTCAGGCACTCGCGATGGCGGAGTTCGCTCTGGTGGCGGAGACAGTACTGGCAGGTGTACTCGTCGCGCGCGAACAGGAAGGTGTTGGTCACCTGCCGCCGGAACTTCCGGGGCACGTGGACGAACTTGACCAGCCGGATGATCGCCGGTCTGGGAAGCGCGATGCTCGCCGAACGCACCTGGTCGACTCCCTCGGCCTCGACGATCTCGGCTTTGCCGTCGATCACGAGACGCAGGGCCCGCCGGAGCGGGACCATGGTGAGGGGTTCGAACGAGGCGTTCAGGGCGAGGCACCGCACCGCCGGTCTCCTAAGGGTGTCCAGACGGTAAGGATTGTAGAGTCGACCGCGGTCCCGAATCAAGTCACCGGACCAGCCCGGTACACGACCCTCCCCGTTGCGTAGGTGGCCACCACCCGATCCGGCGCGGCCGCGAGGACGCCCTCTTCCGGGTCCGGCCGAGGGGGAGGGGGAGGCCCCAGGTCGACCACCGCCAGGTCGGCCCAGAACCCGGCCTCGAGGGTCCCGAAATCCGGGGCCGAGGAGAGGAGGCGGGCGGCATCGTGGGTCCCCATCGAGAGCGCCTCCCGGGCCGTCAGGCCGGCGAGGTGCCGGGCGGCCCGCATCTCGGCGAAGAGGTCCAGTCGGTCGACGCTGATGACCGAGTCGGTCCCCACCCCGACGCGGAGGCCAGAGCGCCGGAGCGCGGCCAGCGGGGCATCGCCGTGCCGGTGCCGGCGATTGGAGACCGGGCAGTGGGCGATCGGCACTTGGCGGGTGGCAAGCAGGTCGATGTCGGCCTGGTCGAGTTGGACGGTGTGAATGGCGAGCGTGGTTGGCCCCAATACCCCGTGGGCATCGAGCCAGGCCACCGGCGAGCGCCGGGCCGCCGGTTCGGGCCATTGGAGCGCAAGCGGGGGAATCGCCCGGGCCCGCCAGGCCGAGCCGAAGGGCCCCCCACCTTCGGTGACGAACGCCGATTCGGCCGCCGATTCGGCCAGGTGCACCGCCATCGGGAGTCCGCGGGCGTTGGCCCACTCGGCCACGGCCCGGTACAACGCTGCGCTCACGGTGTACGGTGCGTGGGGTGAGACCCCGACCACGACCCGGGGTCCGGCCGCGCCCTGGGCCCGGGCGATTTGCTCGGCCAGGGCCGCCATGCTCTGGGTGACCTGGTCGGGGTGGGGTCCGAAGGCCTCCTGGTAGCCGACCCCGGCGCCGCCCTCCGCGGTGAGAGCCGCGAAGATCGCCCCGGAGTCGCCGGTGTCATAGACAAATGTGATACCTGCCGCGAAGGCCTCTCGCACTCCCCGGCGGGCCGCCGCGACGAACCACTCGGGCTCGAGACCGGCCTTGAGCTCCCGAACGGCCCGAATCCAGTGGCTGAACTCGGCTTGGTCGACCCGGCCGGCCAGGCCGGTCAGCTCGAGATGGGTGTGGGCGTTGACGAGGCCGGGGAGCACCGCAGCGTTCGGATAGGGATGGTGCCACGCGTCTGGGGGGGCTGGGACGGCCGGCCCGGGTCCGACCGCTTCGATCCGGCCATCGGGGCCGATCAGGATCGCTCCGTCACGGATCGGCGGCGCCGCGATGGGGAGCACCCAGTCCGCCGTGAGGCGGATCGGGCGCCGGGCTTGGGTCAATGGGTCCCGCCGGAGGAGGCCGATTTGCCGCCCCCGTGGACCGGGCACCGCTCCGCCGGCTCGGTCCCCGGGAAGAAGAACTCCGGGCGGATCTGGTCCTTGGGGCAGGCGGCGGTCGGCAGGTATCCGGTACTGCCGTCGACCTCGAGCGAGAGGATTCCCTCCGGCATCGGCCAGGCTCCCGGGGCGCGGCGCCGTTCGTAGACCTCCCGCATCATCGCGGTCCAGGCGGGCGCGGCGAGGCGCCCCCCTTGGGCGTTAGGCATGATGGTCTGCTTCTTGTCGAAGCCCACCCAGACGCCGGTCACCAGATCCGGGGTGAAGCCGACGTACCAGGTATCCATCCCGTCGTTGGTCGTTCCGGTCTTGCCGGCGGCCGGAAGGCTGAACCGGGACCCGACCGCGCCGGCCGCGGTGCCCCGCCGAACGATGTCGCGGAGGCCGTCGACCACCAGCCAGGCGTGCTCGGGGTCCATCACCCGCACCTGTCGCGACTCCGGCTGCCAGACGATGTTGCCGTGCTGGTCCTCGACCCGGAGGATCGCGGTGGGCGACACCCGGACACCGAGGTTGGCGAAGGTCCCGAAGGCCGAGGTCATCTCCAGCACGTTGACCTCGGAGGCCCCGATGAAGGTCGACGGCACCTTCTGAATCCGGGTGGTGATCCCCATCTTGGCCGCCTCGCTCACCACCGCGTCGATCCCGACCTCGAGGCCGACCTTGACGGCGATGGTGTTCCGCGAGTCGTAGAAGGCCTTCCGCATGCTCATGGCGCCGACGAACCGGTTGTCGTAGTTCTTCGGCGACCAGGTCGGCTGATCCGGGATCTCGAGCTCGATCGGGGCATCCTCGTACACGTCGCTCCACCGGAGCCCGGTTCGAATGGCGGCGGCGTAGACGAATGGCTTGAAGGTCGAGCCGGCCTGCCGTTGGCCCTGGACCGCGCGGTTGAACTTCGAGTCGGCGAAGTCCCGGCCACCGACCATCGCCCGGACGAATCCGGTCTTGGACTCGATGGTGACGATGGCACCCTGGAGGTACGGCGAGAAGGGCCCCTGCTCGTCTTCTTCGGCGTCCGGGTCTTTGGCGTCGAGATACTGGCGGAACGTCTTGTGGGGGTACCGACCGTTGGCCTTGCCGTCCTCGATGGCCGTCAGCTGGGCCGAGAGCGCTCGCTCGGCCGCTCGCTGCATGTCGAGGTCGAGGGTGGTGTAGACCCTGAGCCCCGATCGATACAGTTCGCTCCCGAACCGGGCCTGGAGCAGCTGGCGGACGTACTCGACGAAGTAATCGCCGACCCCGGTGAAGTCGGAGCGGGACGAGAGCGCGAGCGGGTAGGCCTTCCAGGCTTCGGCCGACTCCCGGGCCAGCTTCCCTTGATCGCGGAGCAGGTTGATGATGAGGTTACGGCGCTGGACCGCGAAATCCGGGTTACGGCGCGGGTTGTAACGAGTCGGCCCCTTGGGAATCGCCGCCAGCATCGCGGCTTCGGCGACGTTGAGCTGCCGAGCCGGTTTGCCGAAGTACCGCTGCGCGGCCGTTTCGACTCCGTAGGCCCCATTCCCCATGTTGATCTGGTTGAGGTAGAGCTCGAGGATCTTGTCCTTCTTGTAGTTGCGCTCGATCTCGATGGCCATCCGGCCTTCCCGGATCTTCCGGGTGATCCCCGCGAAACCGGTCCGCTTGGTTCGATCGATCTGGCTCGGCCAGAGATTCCCCGCCAGCTGCATGGTGATGGTGGAGAATCCCTGGAGTCGCTTCCCCATGATCACGGTCTTGAGCGATCCGAAGAAACGGACCCAATCGATCCCGTTGTGCTGATAGAAGCGGCGGTCTTCGGTGGCGATGAAGGCCGCCAGGACCGCGGGGGAGATTTGCCGAAGCGGCACCACGGTCCGGCGTTCGAGGCCGAAGTCGGTGACCAAACGGCCGTCGCCGGCGTAGACCTTCGACGCCTGATCCGGGTCGTAGGATTCGAGGCTCGCGATAGACGGACAGGCGCCGACCGGGGCGCAGACGTTGAACCAGGCCCCCACCACCAAGGCCACGCCGAAAACGACCACCGCGGCCACCGACAGCAGCACCCGGAACCGCCAGGTCGGCGAGTACCACCAGTGCCAGAGCCACCGAATCGCCTTGGGCGCCATGACTCGCAAGCTACCGATGGCCCGGTTTCGGGACCAGTGGGCACGGTGTAGTATTCCCGGCCCAATGGGCAACCTGCTCCGCATCCTCGAGCGCCGCGGCCTCCTCCACGACGCGACCCCCGGGCTGGCCGATCGGCTCGAGCGGGGACCGGTTGCCGGTTACGTCGGCTTCGACCCCACGGCGGACTCGCTCCACGTCGGTAATCTCCTTCCCGTCATGGCTTTGGTGTGGCTCCAGCGAACCGGAGGCCGGCCGATCGCCCTGGTCGGCGGGGGCACCGGGCTGGTCGGCGACCCGAGCGGAAAACGGGACGAGCGACCGATGCTCTCGGCGGACCTCGTCGCCCGGAACGCGGCGGCCATCGAACGCCAGCTGGCCAAGTTCCTGGACTTCAGCGGCCCCGCCGCCGCCCGGCTGCACAACAACCTCGAATGGCTCGGCGGCCTCTCGCTGCTGGAATTCCTTCGCGACACCGGGAAGCACTTCACGGTCAACTACATGCTCCAGAAGGATTCGGTGAAGAGCCGGATGGACACCGGGATCTCGTTCACCGAGTTCAGCTACATGCTGGTGCAAGCCTACGACTTCTGGCATCTGTTCACCACGGCCGGCTGCGAGCTGCAGCTGGGCGGCAGCGATCAATGGGGCAACATCACTGCCGGGGTGGAACTGATCGGCCGCCGGGAAGGCCGTCAGGCTCACGGCGCGGTCGTTCCACTCCTGACGACCTCGAGCGGGGCCAAGTTCGGGAAGAGCGAGGCCGGCAACATCTGGCTCGATCCGGCGAAGACCTCGCCTTATCGCTTCTACCAGTTCTGGCTCAACACCGAGGACGGCGACGTGGCCCGGCTGCTTCGGATCTTCACCACCCTGCCGCTCGACGAGATCGAGGCGATCGCAACCGAGCATGGTTCGGACCCGAGCAAGCGGATCGGACAACGCCGGCTGGCGGGCGACGTCACCGAGCGGGTTCACGGCCGGGCAACGACCGAACGGGTCATCGGCGCCTCGGCCGTGCTCTTCGGCCAAGCCAGCCTGGTCGAGGCGGACCGGGAGACCTTGGCGATCGTCGCCGCCGAGGTGCCTTGCGTCGCGGTCGCGCGGAGTCGGATCGACGGGGGGATCGGGATCGTCGAGGCGTTGACCGAGACCGGGCTGGCGGCCTCGAAGGCCGACGCCCGGCGCGGAATCCAGGCGGGAGGGTTTTCGATCAACGGAACGAGGGTCGGGGCCGCGGAGCGGACCATCCAGCCGGCCGACCTCCTTGCCGACCGTTTCGTCGCTCTCCAGAAGGGAAAGAAGAGCTACGCCTTCCTCGAGGTAACCTGACCCGAGGCTTGCGAGTCGCTCCAGAGGCAGTAACTTCGCCGTCCTCTTCGAACCCAGCCGCTGTTCCCTGACGCCGCGTTTGCCGCGGCGGGATCGGCGGTCGGCTCGAGCAACGATTCCTCCACGAGGAGACGGCAATGGGCAGCGAGTTCATGGCGTTCTTGAAGAACTATGGCGTGATCGGTCTCGCGATCGGCGTGGTCATCGGCGGCAAGGTCAACGAGTTGGTCGGGAGCATCGTCGAGGGACTGATCAACCCGATCATCGGGATGGCGACCGGCGGGGCAGACTTCACCACCCTGACGGCCGGGCCCTTCGCGATCGGCAAGGTGATCACGGCGTTGATCAACTTCCTGATCGTCGCCTTCCTGGTGTTCTGGTTCGCCAAGAAGGTGTTGCGGGAAGAGACCGTCGCGAAGAAGTAGCAGTCTACCAGCGAGTCCGACGGCGGGTGCTCCGGGGCGCTTTGCCCTGGAGCATCCCGAGCACGCCGCGGACCAGCTCCCGACCGAGGGTCCGGGCCATGGTCCCGGTGAGCGCTCCCGTGAGCGCCCCGGCGAGCCCTCCCATCTTGGTCTTCGCTTGCCGCCGCGGCTGGGGTTCCGCTGCTTCCGCCGGGAAGGGCGTCCGGGCCGATGGAGGAGCCGGTCGGGCCTCGAGTCGTTTGGCGAGGATCTCGAAGGCGCTTTCTCGGTTGACCGCGGTACCGTATTCGGCCAGGAGCCCGGACGCCGCCAACTCGGCCTCGAGTTCTTTCGCCGTGAGCGGTCCCATCCGCGAAGCGGGCGCCACCATTTTCACGGCCATGACCGGTGTCGGCACCCCCCGCGGTGACAGTCCGGTCACCACCGCTTCGCCGATTCCCAACGAAGTGATGGTCTGCTGGAGGTCGTAGTGCGGCGTCTTCGGAAAGGTCCGGACGGTGGCCCGAAGGGCGGCCTCGTCGTCCGGGGTGTGGGCCCGGAGGGCGTGTTGGACCCGGGTCGACAACTGAGCGAGCACGGTCTCGGGCACGTCTTTCGGTGTTTGGGTCACGAAGAACACCCCCACGCCCTTCGACCGAATCAGCCTAACCACCTGCTCGACTTGTTCCAGGAACGCTTTCGAGGCATCCCGAAAGAGCAGATGGGCCTCGTCGAAGAAGAACACCAGCTTCGGCTTGGGGAGATCGCCGGCTTCGGGAAGGGTCTGGTACAGCTCCGCCAGTAACCACATCATGAAGGTGGAGAAGAGGGCCGGCTTGTCCTGGCAGTCCGAGAGCTCGAGGCAGGTGACCACCCCTCGGCCGTCGGCGGTCACGCCGAGCAGATCGGCCACCTCGAACTCCGGCTCGCCGAAGAAGCGCTCGGCCCCCTGCTGCTCGAGCTCCACCATCTTGCGGAGGAGCACCCCGACCGTCGCCGAGGACATCCCGCCGTATTCCTCGAGGACCGGCTTGCCCTCGTCGCTGGAGAGGAACTTGAGCACGGCGCGGAGGTCGGCGAAATCGAGCAGGGCGAGCCCTTGATCGTCGCAGACCTTGAAGACCAGGGTGAGGACGCTGGTCTGGGTTTCGTTGAGTTGGAGTACCTTGGCGAGCAGCAGCGGCCCGAACGAGGCCGCGGTCGCCCGGAGCTGCACTCCCAGTTTCCCGGTCAGGCTGACGAATTCCACCGGGCACGCCGCCGGCCGCCAGGCGTAACCGATCGCGGCGTTCCGCTGGGCGATCGGCGGCGTCTCGACACCGGGGGCGGCCAGGCCGGTCAGGTCGCCTTTGATGTCGGCCACGAACACCGGGACGCCTTGGGCCGAGAGTTGCTCGACGAGAAGCTGGAGCGTCTTGGTCTTCCCGGTGCCGGTGGCCCCCGCGATCAAGCCGTGGCGGTTCATCATCGCGATCGGAACGGCGACCTTGGGCTCCGGCACCGGGGTACCGCCATCGAGCGCGGCGCCTAACGTGATGGTCTGTTGCTCGAATCGATACCCCGCGTCGAGGGTCTCACGGAAGCTGGCCATCGAGGACTCCTATCGGCAGGCGCGATCGAGTAGGTCCGCGACTCGGGCCATCTCGTCGATCGTGTTGTAGCAGTGCGGGCTGAGCCGGATGGCACCCTCTCGCAGCGAGGCAATCACCCCCGCCGAGGAGAGCTCCGCGAAGACCCGAGCGGTGTCGGGCGGGGCGAGGCAGACCATCCCGCTCCCCCGCTCACCGAGCGGTGAGGTCCGGGCAATACCAGTCCGCTCCGCCCATTCGACGACCGGTTGGTTGATCTGGGCCAAATGGCCGGCGATCGACTCGATCGAGAGGTCGAGCAACAGCTCGAGAGCGCGGTTCATCCCGAGCAGATCCTGAAACGGCAGGGTCACCATCTCGAACTTGCGGGCGTCCGGCAGCCAGTCGCCGGGGTAGTGCAACAGGGTGGAGAAATCCTCGGTGCCTCGGAAGGCCGTCCACCCCGCCATCGGCGGGGTCAGCCGGGGGATCAACCCCGACCGAAGGTACAGGAAGCCGGACCCCCACGGCGACAAGAGGTACTTCTGGGCTCCGCACGCCAAGAGATCCACCGGGGTGGTGCGGACATCGAAGGGCAGCTGACCGAGACCCTGAATGGCATCGAGCACGAAAAAGGTCTCGGTGGCCCGGCAGGCGGCGGACAGCGACGCCACGTCGGCGCGGTATCCGGTGTGGTACTGCACCAGCGATAGCGCGAGCACCTTGACCCGGGGATCGCCCAGTCGATCCATCAACCGGGCTTCATCGGGCCATCCGGCGGGCGTCGTCGGGACGAGTTCCAGATGAATCCCGCGGCCGGCCAGGTGTCGCCACGGGAAGACGTTGGCGGGGAACTCGCCATGGCTCGCGACCACGATGTCGCCGGGGGCGAGCGGGAGCGCCTGGGCGGCGACGTTGATCCCGTAACTGGTGTTGGTGGCGAGGGCGATTTCGCCGGGTTCGGCTCCGATCAGTCGAGCCGCCAGCGACCGGGATTGCTCCAAGACCCCGAAGAGATCGGCCTCGGTCAGTCGGTGAGCCGCCGCGCGGCGATCGAGATGGGCGGCCAGCGCGGCCCGGGCTCGCTCCGGCAAGGGACCGATCCCGGCATGGTTGAGGTAGGTCGTTTCATCGGCCCAGGGGAACTCCGCGGCCCGCAGGGCGCGGACGTCATAACGAGCACCGACGGCGTTCGGCGGCGAGTGCGGCAGGCCGGTGGCAAGAGTCACGAGGTCGTTTTCGGGCCGAGGTTTCGTCGGTAATATACCCGGTCATGGGAACCCGATCGGGATTCAGTCTGGTCTTGGGCGGCGGCGGCCTCAAGGGCCTCGCTCACGTTGGGGTGCTCCGAGCGCTCGAGGAGCGGGGGTTGGTGCCGGACGTCATCATCGGCTGCAGCATCGGATCGCTGATCGGTGGGGCCTGGGCCACCGGGATGTCGATCCAGGAGATGGAGGACCGAGCCCTGGCCCTGAGGCGGGCCGACGTATTCCGGGTGGCCCATCTCGACATGGCCCTCAAGCGGATGCTCTCGCCGGCGGTCTATCGGCGCGACCCCCTGGAGGCGCTGATCGCGTCGCTGGTCGGCGACCGGACCTTCGACGAGATGCCCCGGCGCCTGGTGGTCAACACCGTCGATCTCAACTCCGGCATCCAGCTGCTCTGGGGCCTCCCGGGCCTCACCAACGCGCGGGTCGGGGACGCGGTGTTCGCGTCGTGCGCCCTCCCGGGCATCCTCGCGCCCAAGACGATCAACGGTCACGTCTGCGTCGACGGAGCGGTCATCGAGAACCTCCCGATTCGAGCGGCGCTCGCGCTCGGCTGCGGACCGATCATCGCCGTCGACGTGGGCAGCTCGGGCAGCCGCCGCCATCACATCGAGCGGCAGGGCTTCGCGGCGACCTACACCCGCGGCCTGGAGATCGTGATGCAAACCCTGACGGAGGAGCTGCTGCTCGAGTGGACCGCACCGCCGGTCGTGCTGGTCCGCCCTCGGGTCGAACGGGTCTCGATGTTCGCCTTCAACCGGACCCCGTACCTGATCGCCGAGGGTTTTCGGGCCCTCAACACGACCCTGGACCAGTTGCCGGTCGACTTGGTCGACCTACCGGAGGGCATTCACCCGCAACGTCGGGTCACCGTCACCGTCGACCAGGATCGGTGCGTCGGGTGCGGTTTCTGCATCGCCCGCCAGCCGGAGGTCTTTTGTCGGCGCGACGACGGGAAGGCGCAGGTTCGAGTGGCCGAGCAGTGGTGGTCACCGTTGAGCGATCGGGTACTTCGGACCTGCCCCTCGACCGCTATCGCGGTCTTGCCAACGCATCCCGACGGACCGCGGCCAGATCACGGGTAACCCGCCCCCAGTTCCGATCCGAGACAACCCACTGCCGGCCCGCCTCGCCCATCTCCCGTCGCCGGTCGGGGTCTCCCAGCAGTTGGTCCACCGCGGCGGCCGCCGCCGCGACGTCCTCGGGCGGCACCAGGACCCCGGTGGTGCCGTGATCGACCGCATCGGTGGTGCCCCCGCTGTGTCCGGCGACGACCGGGACACCACTCGCGGCGGCGTCGACCAGCGAAATCCCGAATCCCTCGACGTCGAGGCCCTCCTCGCGGCTCAGACCGAGATAGACATCGGCCATCGCGTGGAGCGGGGGTAGCTCCGCGTCGGCCACCCCGCCGATCAGATGGACCCGATCGGCGACCTCCAGCCGATCGGCGAGCTGGCGGAGCCGGTCGCGGTCGGGTCCCTCGCCCACCACGAGGTAACCGAGCTCGGGGTAGAGATGCCGCAGGGCCGCCACCGTCTCGATTCCCCGATCGATCCCCTTGTGCGGCACCAACCGCGCCACGGTCAGCAGCCACCGGCGGCCGGCGGGCAGACCCCAGCGGCGGAGGTCCGCTTCGTGACGGCGTTCGGGACGGAAGACGGTCGGATCCGAGCCTAACGGGACGACCGTGAGTCGATCGGCCACGTCGGTGTCGAACCGCCCGGCCACCTCGCGAGCGAGGTCGGCGGTGAACCGGCTGTTGGCGATCAACGCCGCTGGTTCGCCGAGGAGCCGCCGGGCCAGGCGACGGCGGCGGGGATTGCGCCGGTATCGCTCGGCCAGCTGGAGCAGATCGCCGCCGTGAATCATGACGCCGACCGGGATCCGATCCGGCCGGGCGGCCGCCAGCGCGACGCCCGCGGCGGGGCGGAGGTCGCCGGCCCAGACGAACCCGGGGCGATGCCGGGCGATCAGGCGCGAGACCCGGATCCGCCAGAGCCACCGGGCGGGGAGCGTCTTGAGCCGGTGACTCGCGATCGGGAGCCGATCGACGCCGCCGGGGAAGCGGGCGTCGGCGGCCCCCGGCATCGCCCCGGTCGACACCACGACCCCCGCCCGGCCGGCGAACTCCGCCATCCACCGGGCGATTCCTCCGCCTAACGGCGGGAAATCGTGCCCCACCAGCAGGTCGGTCACCGGAGGCCCCCGATGAGCCGGCGGCATGCCTCGGCGAATCGCCCCACCGCCGCGTCGATCCCGAGGTGACCCAGGGCGGGATTCGCCACGGGCCCGGCGGCTCGGGCATCCCGAATGGCTCGGACCAATGCCGCGTCGTCGTCGAGCGGCGCGAACCGAACGGCTGAGCCGAGAAACTCGCGGTGGGCCGGGATATCGGAGGCCACCACCGGGGCGCCCACCGCGAGGCCTTCGATCGGGGTCAGTCCGAAGCCCTCGAATCGGCTTGGGGCCACCACGACGGAGGCCCGTCGATAGGCGGCAACGACCGCCGCGTCGGACGCGCCGTCGGCATCCAGGCTGAGCGAGACCCCGAGGCGGGCTGCCAGGGTCCTGAGCGAGGCCGCCTCGGGCCCCTGACCGACGAGGTGAACCACCGGGTCCGATCCCAGCGCGGCCGCGGCCCGAATGACCGCCCCGTGGTTCTTGTGGGGGACCAGCCGCGAGACCGAAACGAGCCGCCACCCCGGGTCCGGTGACCAGCCGCCGGCGACGAACCGCGCCGAGTCGTAGCAGTAGGGCAGCACGGTCGCGGTCACTGAAAACCGGCGATCCAGGTCGAGGGCCGTCGCCCGCGAAGGCGCCCAGACCGCCGCCGCGAGATGGACCAGCTTGGCGAGCCGGCTGTAATAACCGGCCCGCTCCGGATAGCCGCCGCGGAGCCGCGGCAACCGCCAGAGCCGGCCGGCGATCGGCCAGACGGGGTCGGGGCGACCGCCCTCCAACCGCCAGGGCGGAAGGTCCCAGAGGTAGAGTGCCAGGGGACAGCGGTGCTTGCTGGCGAAGCGGAACGCCGCCTCGGCGGCCTGGGGGTCGATCGCGACCGCGAGGCCGGCCGGCCCGTCGCCGTCGGTGGCGACGTCGAACCCGGCCTGGCGGAGGCCCGGGACGACCAGGGCCCCGAACCTGTTAGGGGTGAACCACCGGATGTCGGCCGCGCTCATCGCAGCTCGTAGTTGCGGAACTCGAACGGCCGCCACCCGGTCAGCCGCTCGATCCAGTCGGAGCAATAGTACCGCAGGTGGCGAAGCCGAGGCCTGGGCGGCGAGATCCTCCGCTCGGGATCGAGGCTGCGCGCCGCGACCCACTCCAGGGCGACCGCGGGATGGCTGCCCCGGAAAGGCCTCAGACCGGGCGCCCACCAGAGGTATGCCGGATCCCCCTCGGGCGCTCCCCGTTCCGGGTAGAGGGTTCGATCGACCGCGATCCGGTTTCGCATCGCGGCGGCGGAGCGGAGGTAGCCGTAGTGAAACATCTCGGCATCGGCGAGCAGCGCCCGAACCCGCCGATCGCTCGGTCCAACCCGGAACCCCTGGGCATCGCGGAACGGATGGACCATGGCACTCGGATCGAGCCGGACCGCTCGGACCTCACGCCGGTACCAATGTCGGTTGGTGGCCTCGAGGTCGCCGCGGCCGAAGATGTGGCGGTACCGAACCACGACACCCTCGATGCTCGGGTCGCGGTCGGCCCGCCCGATGGCGTCGAGCAACGACGGCACCCCGTGTTCGTGGAGCACCTCGTCGGCCTGGATGTAGATGCCCCATCGGTGGCGGCAGGCCCCCATCGCGCGGGCCGTTTCTTCCGCGAGCACCGCCGGCCCGCGCGACATGTCCCACCGAGTCTCCAGCACTCGGATCCTGGGATCTCGAAGCGAGCGGACCAGGTCGAGGGTCCCGTCGTCGGAGCGGCCGACGTTGACGACGACCTCCTCGCAACAGTCGAGAATGGATCGGATGCTCTCGACCACCGGGAAATCGAGCCGCACCGCGTTGGCCACGATGGTGAACCCGGACACCTTCATCCGAACACCCGCTCGAACAGTTCCGCGAGCCGGTGCTGCCAGGTGTGCTGGGCGACGGCCCGGGCCCTGGCCCCTGCCGCCAGTCGAGCCCGCCACTGGTGGTCGGCCAAGAGCCGGAGCGCCTTTTCGCGAAGCTCGTCCGGAGTCCGAAACAGAACGATCTCGCGATCTTCCTCGAAGCTGGCCGCGATGTCGGCCTTGGCGTCGCACAACTGGGGCGCCCCGATGCCGGCAAGCTCGAAGACCCGCTGGTTCGCGCCGGTTCCGTAGCGGCCGAGGTCGGCGGGCTCGCCGAAGAACTGATGGATGTTCAAGGCGATCTCGGCCCGGCAGTAGGTCGTCACGAGCCGTTTTCCGAAAAGCGGTCCGCGCGGCCGGCCCGGCCCCCACACTTCGAGACCGAGGCCATCGAGCTTGGCCAGGGCGGCATCCCGAAGCGGCTCCGCCGAGCCGACGAAAACGATCGGGATCGGCGGGCCGGACACCGGCACCGGCGTGTAGAACTCGGGGTCGAAACCGAGCGGCAAGAAATCGGCCCTTCGGCCGGCGGCTCGGAGCCGGCCAACCAGGTACGAGTCGAAGAGGAAACAGTGGTCGTACCCCGCGCTGTTGGCGAGGGCCGTGTCGAGCAGGTGGGGGCTGTCGGGAAACCAGTTGACCCACCGGGCCCGGGTCGCCGGACGGACGTTCGCGATGACCGCCGGGGTGAGTTCGGCCGCCTTGTAGCTCAGGATCAGGTCGGCGCCTGCCGCGGCCCGGCGCAATCGGGCCCCGAGATCGGCTCCGAGCCACCGCTGCCACGGCTTGGTCCGCAGATCGACTCGGCGAACTCGGCAGCCGAGCCCGGCGAGACCCGCCGCGAGACCATGACCGACCCGGTGATAGCTGTCGTTGAACTTGGCGGCCAGGACGACCGAAAGACCGGGCATCGAAGCTGGCACGCCGGCGCGTTACTCGACCGCCGCGTCCGCGATGGGGTCGGCCTCGTCGATCTTGACGCCCGCCGCGGCCAGCAGGCGACGCATTCGATGCATGTAGGTGTGCTCGTGGAGCGCCCGTCGCCGAGCGGCACCGCCGATTTCCTCGGTGTGGGCCGGGGTTTGGAGCAGTTCCTGGACCCGCGATTTCAGTTCCCGCGGGGTCGTGAAGGTGATGATCTCGGTCGTGGTGTCGAACAACTTGGGTAGGTCGGCTCGTTGATCGACGACCTGAGGAACGCCCATGGTGGCCAGCTCGAAGACCCGTTGGTTGCAGAAGGCATAGGAGAGGCCGTTGGACCCGAGGCCGTGGTGGAGGTTGACCGCGACCGAGGCGCCGCCGTAGGCCCGGACATACTCGGCGGTACTCCGGAGCTCGCCCCGGCAGTAGTCGCGGAGGGTGGACTTCCGCCATCCCGGCCCCCACAGCGCCAGCCCGAATTCGACCAATTCGGAGAGGTACTTCTCCCGGGTCGGGGTGGCCCCACCGGCGAAGACGACGTTGGCCCGGTATTGGTCTTTGGTCCGAAGTGGCCGGTAGACCGAGGGATCGGCGGCATGGGGGAGCACTTCGGGCGCCGATCCAGTGGACCGTTCGAACGCGGCGGCGACGTCCGAGCCGGCCACGAAGATCTGGTCGTAGCCGCGGGCGACTCGAAACGCTTCATCGATCGACCCGACATCGTCCGGGAACCAGTTGACCATCCGGGCGCCGGTCGCCGATCGGACCGCTTCGATCAGCGCCTCGTCGAGGTCGTAGCCACCGATGACCAATACCAGGTTCGCTTCGGCCGCTTCGACACTCTTGATCAGGCGAGAGCGAATGTCGCTGCCCGCCAAGCGCCCCAGCAGCCCCATCCGTTTCCGGAGATCGAAGGTGGTGACGTCACAGCCGAGCCGCTCCAGTGCCCGGGCCCGCTGGGTCGAGTGAGCGTGTTCGGCGTCGTCGAACGGCGCGATCAGCAGGATCGAGGGGGCGCTCACGCGTCCTCCGGGACCGTGCGGAACTGCATCTCATAGAGACGGCGATAGAGCCCGTTGGCGGCAAGCAAAGCGGTGTGGTCTCCCCGTTCCACGATTCGGCCCTGGTCCAAGACTAGAATGTCGTCGGCATGCTGCACTGTCGCCAGTCGGTGGGCCACGACCAGGACGGTTCGGTCGGCCATCAGCCGGTCGATGGCCTCCTGCACCAGCCGCTCCGATTCGGTGTCGAGCGCGCTGGTGGCTTCGTCGAGGATCAGGATCGGCGGGTCGCGCAGCAGCGCTCGGGCAATGGCGATCCGCTGCCGCTGGCCACCGGAGAGCCGCGTTCCCCGCTCTCCGAGACTGGTGTCGAACCCGTCCGGCAGGCGCTCGATGAACTCGAGGGCGTTGGCGGCCCGGGCGGCGGCGATCACCTGCTCGCGAGTGGCCTCGGGGCGGCCGTAAGCGATGTTGGCATGGACGGTGTCGTTCAGCACCACGGTGTCTTGTCCCACCAGCCCAATCAGGGCCCGAAGCGACGACCGGGCCAGCGCGGTCGTGGCCACCCCATCGATCAGGATCGAGCCCCGAGCCGGGTCATGGAACCTCGGCACCAGTTCGAGCAGGGTGGTTTTTCCGGCACCGGACGGCCCCACCACCGCCACGATGCTTCCCCGGGGAATCGTAAAGGACACCTCGGCGAGAACCGGCTCCTGGCCGTAGGAGAAACCAACCCCCCGAAACTCGATCTGGCGTTGGAACCGGGCCACCGCGAGGCCGGACTCGTCTTGGTCCGCGGCCGGCAAGTCGAGCCACCGAAACACCCGTTCCGCGCTCGCCAGGGCCACCGCGAGATTGGTCGGGAACTGCGACAGCGACTTGATCGGGGCCATCATCTTGAGGGCGACCGCCAGGAACCCGATGGTCACGGCTGGCCCGAGGGTCACTCCGCTGATGGATGGATTACTGGCCGCCACGATGATCAGGATGATGACCAGGCCTCCGAACACTTCACTCACGGGACTGGTGAGCGACGAGTATCGCTGAGTGCGGATCACCCGCTTCCGATACCGGGCGGTTTGCGCGGCGAATCGGTCGGACTCGGTATCTTCGGCGCCGTAGGCCCTGATCAGCTTGATGGCGCCCAAGCGTTCGGTGACCGTCGACGTGAGCAAGCCCCGTTCGTCGGCCCAGGCGCTGGCGTGATGCCGGAGCCGTTGGAGCAGTTCGCGAATGCCCCAGACCATGACCGGGGCCGCGGCGAGAGTGATGAGGGTGAGCCGCCAGGAGGTGAGCCCGAGCACCGTCAGCGACCCGGCGATCAGCACCAGGTTCTGGAAGAACGCCGCCAGCGCCGCCGAGACGACCTGCTTCGACTGGTCGACATCCGCCAAGAGCCCGGAGATCAGCTCGCCCTGTTTGGTCCGCTGAAAGAAGCCCAGATCGAGACGAAGGAGATGACGGAAGAGGCGGGTCCGGAGGTCCCGGACCAAGCTCTCCTGTACCGCCACCGAAACCTGGTTCGAGGCGTAAGTCAGGGCGTTCTTGATCACCAGGAGCACCGCCAGCAAGACGACCAATCGCGCCCCAGCCTCGCGCGGGCCGATTCCTCCGATCAGGGGGGCCAGGATGGCGTTGGTCACCGCCTCCAACGTGGTGTTCGACACCGAGAGCGTGCCCGCGGTGCCGAAGAGGGCTTCGAGCAGCGGAATCAGGATGACGATGGTGGCGCTGTCGAGCAGCGACGCGAAGAACGTCGCCAGGAGTCCGAGCCCGAAGAGGCCGCGGTACGGTCGAGCGACGTCGAGCAGCCGCAGCTCCACGTGACGATGCATGGAAGGAAGCTAACACCGCGTTATCTTCGGTCGTGGCCCCTCGCATCGTGCTCGTGCGATTCAGCTCGATGGGCGATATCCTGCTCACGACCCCTCTGATCCGCGCGATTCGGCGGCGACATCCCGACGCCTGGATCACCTTCATCACCAAGGCGGCCTTCGTACCGCTCTTGGCCGGCAACCCGCGGCTCAACGAGATCGTCGGCCACCAGCCCACCACGCCGCTCTCGGCCCTGGCCCGCCGGGTCCGCGCCGGTGGTTTCACTCACCACCTCGATCTCCACGACAGTCTCCGCAGTCGTGCCCTGGCGGCGCTGACTGCCCGGCGCTGGCACCGCTACCCCAAACATCGGTTTGCCCGCGCCGTGCTGATCCGGTTCAAGCGCGACATCTATCGCGACCGGCGCCACGTCGTCGAGCGTTACTTCGACGCGGCCCGGGAACTCGACGTCCAACCCGACGAAGGGCCGCTCGAGTTCTTCGTTCCTCGCACCGGCCTCGAGCAGGCTCGCCGGTTCCTGGCCGATCAACGGCTCGACCCGGTGGCGACCTTCGTGGCTTTGGTGCCCGGCGCCGCCCATGCCACCAAGCGATGGCCGGTCGGCCACTGGCAACGGCTGGCGGCGCTGCTGACGGCGCAGGGCGTCCAAGTCGTCGTCGTGGGCGGGGAGGCTGAGCAGGCCGCCTGCGAGGATATCGCCACCGCGGCCGGCGACCTCGCGACCAGCGCGGCCGGCCGATTCGACCTCGCCGGGAGCGCCGCGCTGCTCAAGCTGGCTCGCTGTGCCGTTGCCGGGGACACCGGTCCGATGCACTTGGCCACCGCGGTCGGGACACCCGTCGTCGCGCTCTATGGACCGACGGTGCGGGCGTTCGGCTTCTTTCCCTATCGGGCTCGCGCCACGGTCCTCGAGCGGGACCTTCCCTGCCGGCCCTGCAGCAGCATGGGCGGGCCAGCCTGTCCGCTCGGTCACCATCGATGCCTGGTAGACCTCACCCCCGAAACGGTCCTCGACCAGGTCCGGAGACTTCCCCGGTGACCGGCTTGACGCCGGCATGCCGGGTCGTGATCGAGCTGCTCGCGGTGGCCCCGCGCGGCCCTCGCCGCGATGGACTGTTCGCGCTGTGGCTCGTCCTCAGAGTGCTGGATGACCTCGGTCGCGACCCTCCCTTCGCCGATCGATCCCTGCGCCGCCGGGTCACCCTCCTGGAACGCCGCCTGACCAGCCTGGCCCTGCCGTTGTCGCTGAAACGGGCCTTTGCCGCGACCATCGGAACCTTGAAGGCCGAGCTTCGCCCCAGCGAAGCGGGCCACCTGCTCCTCCAGCTGGTCAGTCCGGTGAAAGACGGCCTCGGCCAGGACGCCGCCGACGCGGTTCACCGAGCGGCCCGAGGCCTCCGCTGAGGCGGCCTTGCCACCCGTTCGGGGGCCTCTATAGTTGTGACGCGCTGTCCCGCAAGGAATGAGCATGGCTGGCCATAGCAAGTGGAAGCAGATCAAGCGGAAGAAGGCCGTTGCGGACTCCCGGAGGGCCTCGGTCTGGACCAAGTGCATCCGCGAAATCACCGTGGCGGCCCGAGCTGGCGGTGGAGACCCCAACGGCAACCCGCGGCTGCGTACCGCGGTCGACGCGGCCCGCGCCGTCAACATGCCGAACGACAACATCGAGCGCGCCATCAAGAAAGGCACCGGAGAGCTCGAGGGCGCGGTCTATGAAGAGGTGACCTACGAGGGATACGGTCCCGGCGGCGCGGCGATCTTCGTCGAAGGGACCACCGACAACGCCAATCGGACCGTGGCCGAGATCCGGCACGCCTTCACCCGCAACGGTGGCAACTTGGGCGCCTCGAATTCGGTTGCCTGGATGTTCGACCGCAAAGGACAGATCTACCTCGACGCCGGCAAGAGTCCCGAAGACGCCACCCTGGAGGCGGCCTTGGAGGCCGGCGCCGAGGACTTCGCCAAAGAGGGCGACCAGTACCTGGTCACGGCTTCCCCGGCCGATTTCCACGGGGTGCAGGATCGCCTCCGTGCCAGCGGCTACACCGTCGAGTCGGCGGAAATCGCCCTGGTACCCAAGAACACCGTCAGGGTCGAGGGCGACGATGCCACCAAGCTGCTCAAGCTGGTGGAGATGCTCGAGGAGCTCGACGACGTCTCCAAGGTCTTCGCCAACTTCGACATCGACGCCGCAACCCTGGCCGAGACCGAGGCGTAGCCCGGGCCGATGACGGTACTCGGCATCGACCCTGGCACCGCGACCGTGGGCTATGGGGTAGTCGGGCCGGGCGGGCCGGGGAGGGTGGGCCGGTTGATCGAGTGCGGGGTCATCCGGACCAGCCCCCGCGCCGCGCTGCCGCAACGGCTCAGGTCGATCCACGAAGGAATGCTCGACCTGCTGGCCAGGCACGAGCCCGACGCGATGGCGGTGGAGGACATCTTCTACGGATCGAACGCCCGAACCACCGCGGTCCTGGGCCACGCTCGCGGGGTCATCTTGCTGGCGGGGGCTTCCGCCGGGGTGCCGGTGTTCGAATACCCGCCGGCGATGGTGAAGAAGGCGATCGTCGGCCGCGGCAGCGCCCTCAAACCCCAGATCGGCTTCATGGTCGCCAAGCTGCTCGGCCTGAAGACCGCCCCAACCCCGGCGGATGCCGCCGACGGTGTGGCCGTGGCGCTGACCCATTTGATGCGCGGGAGCAAGCGGGCCAGCCGATGATCGCGACCGTGACCGGGGTCCTGGCCGATCGGAGCGGTGAAACCGTGGTGATCGCCACCGACGGCGGGGTCGGGTACGCGGTCACGGTCCCGGTGGGCGTGCTGGAGCGGCTACCACGAGCCGGCCAACGGTGCTCATTGTTCACCGAGCTGGTGGTTCGGGAAGACGGCTGGACCCTTTTTGGTTTCGATCGCGCCGTGGACCGGGCCATCTTTCAGCGGTTGCTCTTGGCGAGCGGATTCGGGCCCAAGCTGGCGCTGGCGCTGTTGTCGAACCTGGGTGGCGAGCGGACGGTCCGGGCGATTCAGGGCCGGGACGTCGCGGTGTTGTCGACCGTCCCGGGCATCGGACGGAAGAAGGCCGAACGGCTGATCCTGGAGTTGTCCGATCGGTTCGCCGACATCCCGGTGGCGGCCGGGCCCCGGAGCGGCTCAGCGGCCGAAGAGGCGCAACGAGCCCTTCTGGCGCTGGGGTTCCCGCCCGCCGCCGCCGACGAGGCGGTGCGCTCGGCGGTAACCGCGGGCCCGGCCGACGACGCCGCCACCCTGATCAAACGGGCATTGCAGTTGGTTTCGACCCCCAAGACCGGAGGCACCCGATGATCGCCGCGTTGGCCCAGCCGCCCCATCGCACGGCGGAGTGGCAATGCACCAAGTGCAGCGTCACCAATCGGAAGTTGGTCCCGAAACAGACCGCGGTGACCGACGACCGCTGCCTGGCCTGCCACGCCAAGCACCTCGTCTGGGTCGGGACGCGGCCGGTGCGATGGAACGCGGAGGCTCGTTAGGCAGTCATGGCCCGGGTCGAGATCACCACACCGGATGAGCTCCCCGAGGAGGGCGGCGCCGATGCCGCCCTTCGCCCGTCGCGACTCGACGAGTTCGTCGGCCAGGAGGGGGTCAAGACCTCGCTCCAGATCGCCATCGACGCGGCCCGGGGTCGCGGCGAGAGCCTCGATCACATCCTCTTCTTCGGCCCTCCCGGCCTCGGCAAGACGACCTTGGCGATCCTGATGGCCCGGGAGATGGGAGTCCAGATTCGGACCACCTCGGGCCCGGTCCTCGAGAAGCCCGGCGACTTGGTGGGTCTCCTCACCGGGCTTGGCAAGGGCGACATCCTCTTCATCGACGAGATCCACCGGCTCCGTCCGGTCCTCGAGGAGTTCCTCTACCCCGCCATGGAGGACTTCCGGATCGACGTTCGCATCGCCGACGGGCCGAACGCCCAGACCATCCCGATGGCCATCGAGCCATTCACCTTGGTCGGCGCCACGACCCGGTTCGGACAGCTCACCCCGCCGATGCGAGCCCGGTTCGGGATCGTCGAACGGCTCAACTTCTATCGCCCGGACGAGCTCGCCACCATCGTGGCCAGGTCCGCGACCATCCTGAACGTCCCCACGGACCCGGAAGGCGCGCTCGAGGTCGCCCGGCGAAGTCGAGGGACCCCGCGAATCGCCAATCGGCTGCTGCGGCGAGTCAGGGATTACGCCCAGGTCCGGGCCGGCGGGGTGATCACCGCCGCCGTCGCCGCCGAGGCGTTGGCGCGACTCAACGTCGACGAGTTCGGCCTCGACGACATGGACGCCCGGATCCTGGTCACCATCATCGAGAAGTTCGGGGGCGGCCCGGTCGGCCTCCAAACGTTAGGCGCCGCCGTGAGCGAAGATCCCGGTACCCTGGAGGAGGTCTACGAGCCCTACCTCCTCCAGCAAGGGTTCCTGGAGCGGACCCCACGGGGCCGAGTCGCGACGGCCCACGCTTATCGCCGGTTCGGGATGCAACCGCCGGCCAACCAGGGCACGCTGTTTGGCGGATGAGCCACTTCGGACGGCCGACTTCGACTATCAGCTGCCGTCCGAGCTGATCGCCCAGACCCCCACCGCGGAACGCGGCGCCAGTCGCCTCCTCCTGGTCGATCGCCAAACGGGCACCTTCACCGACGGGACCTTCACCGACCTGGCAAGCCTGATTCCCCCGGGAGACCTGCTGGTCCTCAACAGCACCCGGGTTCGGCGGGCTCGCCTGATCGGCCAGCGGCCGTCCGGCGCCCCGGCGGAAGTCCTCCTGATTCACCCGGACCGTGACGACACCTGGATCGCCATGGGCCAACCAGGGAGCGCGCTCAAGCCGGGAAAGCGGATCGCATTGGGCGGCGGCATCGCGGTCGAAACGGTCGAGGTCCTCGACGGCCCCAACCGCCGGGTCCGCTTCCTCGGCGGGACGGCCGCGGAGGCAATGGAGCGGTTCGGGGTGTTGCCGCTGCCTCCCTACATCGATCGGGCCACGACCGAGGCCGACGCCGACCGCTACCAGACCGTTTTCGCCGAGCGCGAGGGCAGCGTCGCCGCACCGACGGCCGGCCTGCACTTCACCGCGGACTTGCTCGACCGCCTCGCCGGCCGCGGGGTTCGGATCGAACGCCTCGACCTCGAGGTGGGCCCGGGCACCTTCCGGCCCGTCGAGGTCGCCGATCCCCGCGAGCATCAGATGCACCGTGAGCGGTTCGTCATTCCCGAACCGCTCGCGCTGGCCTTTGCCGCCGTCCGGGCGGCGGGCGGTCGGGTCTGGGCCTGCGGCACTACCGTGGTGCGAGCGCTCGAGTCGGCGGCAACGAGCGACGGGCGGCTGGTGCACGGCCCCGGCTCGACCGACCTGTTGATCTTACCGGGCCATCGGTTCCGGGCCGTCGATCGCCTGATCACCAACTTCCACCTCCCCCGATCGACCCTGCTCATGCTGGTGGCGGCCTTCGGTGGCGGGGAGACGGTGCGGGCCGCCTACCGCCACGCCATCGCCGCGCGGTATCGGTTCTATTCGTACGGCGATGCCATGGTCATCCGCTAACGCCGCGATGCACGTGGTACTCTTCTTTCACGGCCGGGTTCCGGTTGCCGGCTACGGCGGGACCGAACGGGTGGTCCAGTGGTTGGCTCGGGGGCTGGCCGAGTCGGGTCACCGGGTCACCCTCATCGCGACCCGGGGATCGCGGCTGCCCGAGGCGTCCGTGATCGAGGTCGACCCCCGGACCGCGGAGGATTACTTCTTCGACCTGGCGCCCCTGCTGCCCAAGGGGGCCGACGTGGTCCACGCCCATCGGCCTTGTCCGCCGACCGCGGTGCCGACCCTGTGGACCCTGCACGGCAACCCGGCGCCCCATCCGAGGTCGCTGCCGCCGAACCTGGTCTGTCTTTCCAGAGACCACGCGGCCCGGCACGGGAACCCGCCGTTCGTCTACAACGGTCTTGATCCTGCCGAGTATCGCTTCGAGACGCGGAAAGGGGATTTCGATCTCTTCCTCGGGCGGCTCCGGACGGTCAAGGGCTGGCGATGGGCGGTCGCCGGGGCCCGGCGGGCCCATCGTCCGCTGGTCGTGGCGGGTGGCTGGCGGCCCACCTTCCGCCGGAGCCTGCGTTTCGTGGGGCCAGGTCGCCGGGGTCCGGAAACGGGATCTCCTGGCCCAGGCACGGTGCCTGTGGATGCCGGCCCGGTGGGATGAACCCTTCGGGCTCACCCTGATCGAGGCGCTGGCGAGCGGGACCCCGGTGCTCGGCACCAGGCGAGGCGCCTTGCCCGAGATCGTGACGCCGGCGGTCGGGGCGCTCGGCGACACCCTCGATGAGCTGGTGGCCCTGCGGCCCCAGATCAATGCGATCGACCCGGCGAGGTGCCGCGATCTGGTCGAACGCCACTTCACCCACCGGACCATGGCCGAGGGCTACCTCGCGCTCTACCGCCGGGTCATCGGCGGCGAAACCTTGCCCCGCTATCTTTGACCGCCGCGATGTTCACCTTTACCCTGGAGCGCACCGAGGGCGCCGCTCGAGCCGGCCGCCTGGTCCTCCCCCATGGCGTGGTCGAGACCCCGGCCTTCATGCCGGTCGGAACGTTAGGCGCCGTCCGGGGGCTCCACCCGGCCGAGGTGGCGGACGCCGGGGCCCAGATCATCCTCGGAAATACCTACCACTTGCACCTGCGCCCCGGCGAGGACGTGATCGCGGCGGCCGGCGGCCTCCACCGGTTCACCACCTGGCCCAGGCCGATGCTGACCGACTCGGGCGGGTTCCAGGTCTTCTCGCTCGAGACCCTGCGGACGATCTCCGAAGAGGGTGTCGCCTTCGCCAGCCACGTCGACGGGAGCGCCCGGTTCCTGTCGCCGGAGCGGGCGATCGAGATCCAGTGGTCGCTGGGCGCCGACATCGCCATGGCCTTCGACCACGTGGTCCCCGGCGGGGCCGAGCGAGCCCTCGCGGAGGAAGGCATGGAACGCTCGCTCCGCTGGCTCGAACGCTGTCGCCGCCGCCATGCCGAACTGGCCGACCGCGCCGAGGCACCGGACCGCCAGACCCTCTGGCCCATCGTCCAGGGCGGCACCTTCGCCGACCTCCGGCGCCGGAGCCTGGACGCCAGCCTGGGGCAAGGTCCCTGGACCGGGACCGCGATCGGCGGGCTCTCGGTGGGCGAACCCAAACCGGTGATGCACCGCATTCTCGAGGAGCTCGAGCCGGCCTTACCGAGAGATCGGCCCCGTTATCTTATGGGCGTCGGGTTTCCCGAAGATCTGGTCGAGGGCATCGCTCGCGGCATCGACGTGTTCGACTGCGTCGCCGCGACCCGCAACGGCCGCCATGGAAGCGCCTGGACCATGGCCGGGCGGGTCAACGTGCGCAATGCCGCCAATCGATTCGACGAAAACCCTCTCGACCCGGAATGCGACTGCGCGACCTGCCGGCGCTTCTCCCGGGCGTACCTGCGGCACCTGTTCATGGCCGAGGAGATCCTCGGACTCCGGCTGGTGTCGCTCCACAATGTTCGGTTTCTGGTCCGAATCGGCGAGCAGGCCCGCGGGGCGATTCTCGCCGGAACGTTCGAACAGTTTCGGCGCGAGTGGTCGGCGCGCTACAACCAAGGAAAGCCCGCCGAATGAACGCATTGCCGATGCTCACCCTGATGGCGCCGACCGACGCCGGTCCCTCCGGCATGGTGGTGCTCGCCGTCCAGATGATCGCCCTGGTCGCCATCTTCTACTTCCTGCTCCTGCGACCCCAGAGTCAGGCTCGGAAGAAACACGCCGCGCTGCTGGCCGGGATCAAGAAGGGCGACGAGGTCGTGACCGCGGGCGGGATCGTGGGCAAGATCAAGGAGATCAAGGACCAGCGGGTGACGATCGAATCGGGGTCGGCCCAGCTGGTGGTCGAACGGAGCCGGATCGTCCAGGTCGGCGATCAGGTATCCCCCACGTCCCAGTCCTGATGGCGCTGCGCGACATCCATCTCCTGGGCTCGCCGGCGCTGCGAGCCCGTTGCGCCGAGATCGCGACGGTGGACGACGAACTCCGCCGGCTGATCGACGATCTCTTCGAAACCATGGATGCCGCCAAGGGCGTGGGACTCGCCGCCAATCAAGTCGGGATCACCCGACGGGTCGCGGTGGTTGGCGTCGAAGACGACCGGTTCGTCATGATCAACCCGGTGATCACCAGCGCCGAGGGCCGGGTCCGGGCCGAAGAAGGCTGCCTCTCGATTCCCGAGGTCTACGGTGAGGTGACCCGGCCCGAACGGATCGTCCTCGAGGCGCTCGACCGCGAGGGGAAGCCGTTCCGCCGGGAGTTGGAAGGGTATCTGGCCCGGGCGGCCCAACACGAGATCGACCACCTCGACGGAATCATCTTCCTCGACCATTTGAGCTTGCTCAAGCGGGAGCTCCTGCTCCGGCGCTGGAAAAAGGAGCACCGCGGCGGCGAACTGGTCCGCAAGGTGACGCCGGAGCGCGATTCCCGCGGGTAATGCGGATCGCCTTCTTCGGCACGCCGGCTTTCGCGGTTCCGAGCCTCGACGCGTTGCTCGAACTCGGCGAGACCGTCACGGTCGTGGTCACCCAGCCGGATCGGCCCAAGGGCCGGCTCCGGGAAGTCGCCCCGCCCCCGGTCAAGCTCCGCGCCCTCGAGGCCGGGATTCCGGTGCTCCAGCCGGAACGGCCCACTGGCGATGCCTTCCTCGCCACGCTCGGAGCCGCCCAGCCCGATCTCGGCGTGGTGGTCGCCTATGGCCACATCCTCCGCCCCGCGGTCCTCGCGTTGCCGCCGCTCGGAATGATCAACGTCCACGCCAGCCTGCTGCCGGCCTGGCGCGGAGCGGCACCGATCCAGTGGTCCATTGCCCAGGGCGACCGCGAAACCGGCGTCACCATCATGCGAATGGAGGCCGGCCTCGACAGCGGGCCCATCATTCTCGCCCGGTCGACGCCGATCGAGCCGTCCGACACCGGTGGCACCCTCACCGATCGGCTCGCCGAGCTTGGGGCGAGAGCCCTCCGCGACGTGATCCTCCAATTTCGGGCCGGCCCCGTCACGGAGGTGGCCCAGGACCACACCCGCGCAACCCACGCGCCGAAGATCGGCCGCGGCATCGCTCGGGTGAACTGGACCCTGCCGGCCACCGACGTCGTCAACCAGATCCGGGCCTTCGACCCGGTGCCGGGGGCGTGGTCGGTCCTGGGTAACACCGAGGTGAAGCTGTTCGGCCCGAGCCGGGTGGGCTTCGGCGGCCCGCCGGGAACGGTGCTCACGGTCGTACCCGACCTGGTCGTCGCCGCGGGCGACGGCGGCGTCCGGGTCGAAACGGTTCAGCCCGCCGGCAAACCGCGGATGGCGGCCGCCGATTGGGTTCGGGGGCGGGCGGTCCGAAGGGGCGATCGGTTCGAGTGAGCTCGGCGCCAGGGTTGGCTCCGCGGTTCGCCGCGTGGCGGATTCTCCATGACGTTCGCCGCGGGGTTCCCCTGGATGGGGCGCTCGATCGGGGACTGGTCGGCCTGGAGGACGCGGACCGCCGCCTGGCCCACGAGATCGCCGCGGGGGTGTTCCGTCACCGGGCCGACCTCGACGAGGCGTTAGGCGGAGCGGTCGACCGCGGCCTTTCTTCGGTCCGGCCCGATACCCTCGACATCCTCCGAGTCGGGGCGTTCCAGCTGCGCCACCTCGACCGGATTCCCCCCCACGCGGCGGTTCAGACCACCGTGGCCGTCGCCAAGCGGCTGGGCGGCGATCGGGTCGCGGCGTTCGTCAATGCGGTCCTCCGCCGGGTCCCGCGCACCCCGCCGGCGGTGGCGGCGCCGCCAGCGGACGACCCGGTCGCGGGACTGGCCCGCTCGGCCTCCCACCCGGCCTGGCTGGTCGAACGGTGGCATCGTCAGTTCGGGGCCGAGGCGACCGCGGCTCTTCTCCAGTGGAACAATCAAAAAGCTCCCCTGGTGGTGCAGCCGGGTCGGCTCGGTCTGGCGGAACTCGAGAGGATGTTCGCGGACGCCGGAATCGCGACCAGACCGGCGCCGCTGGGCGCCGGCCTCATCGTCGAAGGAAGCGCCCCGACTCGATTGCCCGGATTTCGGGCCGGGGCATTCGTCGTCCAGGATCCGGCCCAAATGCTGGTGACTCGGTACCTCGCGCCGGACCGGGGCGGATTGCTGGTCGACGCCTGCGCCGCCCCCGGCGGGAAAACCGTCGCCCTCGCCGCCCAAACGCGCTGGGTCCTCGCCGCCGACCTCCGGCGAACCAGGACCGCTCGGCTGGTCGAGACGGTGCAACGGGCCGGCTCCGCCAACGTCTCGATCGTCGTGGCCGACGCCCGCCACCTCCCGGTCCGCCAGGCCGATGCCGTCTTCCTCGATGTCCCCTGCCTCGGCACCGGGACCTTCGCCCGGAACCCGGACGCCCGCTGGCGAGTTTCGGCGGCCGCGCTGGTCAGCTTGGTAAGCCAGGCGTCCGAATTCCTTTCCGCCAGCGCTGAGGTCGTTCGCCCCGGCGGCTTGTTATTATTCGCGACGTGTTCCCTCGAACCAGAAGAAAATCAGCTCCAGATCGACCGGTTCCTCGCTCGCGACAGCCGCTTTCGGCGAGAGCCGACGGACATCATGCCGGCTGACTACCTCTCGCCGGAGGGCGACCTCCTCATCCTCCCCCACCGCCATGGGATGGACGGCGCTTATGCGGCCCGTCTCCGCCGGATCGCCGGATGAGTCGGCGTGGACTCGGTCTCCCGCTGCCCAAAACCGTACCGGGTCGCCGCCGGCTGACGGCCACGTTGGTCGTGCTCGGGGCCGGCCTGACCGGGTACCTGACCACCTGCATCGCCTACCCCCGACCGCTCTTCGGCCGCGATCACGCCGTGGCGCGGGTGGTCGGCCTGCCGGTCTCCGAGGCCGAGCAGCAGCTCGCGGCCCAGGGCTTCAAGGTGGAGATCGAGGGGGAGGAACCGGACCCGGAGGTCCCCGCGGGCGCCGTGCTGGCCCAGGACCCCCCGCCGGACCTCGTAGTGCCGGAGGGGACCATCGTCACCTTGACCAGAAGCGGCGGGCCGTCGCCGGTCCCCGTCCCGGACGTGATCGAGTTCGAGACCGAGCTGGCGACCAGGGTGGTCCTGGCCGCCGGCCTCAGGCTAGGTGACGTCGATTCCGTTCCCAGCGCCACCCCGGCAGGCGTCGTCGTCGCCACCCGTCCCGCGGCCGGGACGATGGTGCCCGGGAGCACCATCGATCTGGTGGTGAGTCAGGGACCGGTCGCGGTCGAAGTACCGAACGTGGTGGGGCTGACCCGCGCCCAGGCAACGGCCCGGCTCGCGGCGGCCGGATTTCGGCTCGGCCGGGCGATCCGGGCCGAAGGCCGGCGGGGCGACCCTAACATTGTATTGGAGCAGCGACCCGCCGGGGGCGAACGGACCACCCCAGGCAGCCGGGTCGACCTGATCTTCGGGGAGAATCCTTGATGCCGGTACGCATCGCACCCTCGGTGCTCGCCGCCGACCTCGGCCGGCTCCGAGAGCAGATCGCGGCCGCGGCCGCGGGGGGAGCCGACTGGATCCACGTCGACGTCATGGACGGTCGTTTCGTACCGAACCTGAGCTTCGGCGGTCCGGTCATCGCCGCCCTCCGCCGGATCACGGACCTCCCGCTGGACGTCCACCTGATGGTGACCGAACCGGAGCATTACCTCGACGAGTACGCCGATCTCGGGGTCCGGGTCTTCACCTTTCATCCCGAGGCAACCACCCACGTCCAGCGACAATTGGCCCGGGTCCGGGAACGCGGCATGCTCGCCGGCCTGGCCCTGAATCCGGCCACCCCCCTCGCGGCGATCAGCGAAGTGCTGCCCGACCTCGACTTGGCGCTCATCATGTCGGTCAACCCCGGATTCGGCGGCCAGCGTTACCTCCCGGGGGCAACCGACAAGATCCGGCGGCTTCGGGCCATGCTCGATAGCAGCCGGTCGGCGGCGGCTCTGGAGGTGGACGGGGGCGTCACCCCCGAGACGATCGGCGAGGCCTTCCGGGCCGGGGCCGACACTTTCGTTGCCGGCACAGCGGTCTTCGGGCAGGCCGACCCGGCCGCGGCGATCCGGGACCTCCGATCCCGCTGCAGCGACCTCCGCCTGGCCTGATTCCCACCAGAACGGGCCCCGCCGGTATATTTGGGACATGCGAAAACAGTGGCTTTCCGTCATCACCATCGTCGCCGGGCTCCTGCTCGGCGTGTATGGTCTGGTCAAGTTCGGCAACCGGTCGGGCCCGATCGAGGTCGGGAGCGATGCTCCCGAGGTGAGCGCGGTCCGGCTATCCACCGGCGACACGGTGTCACTCACGGAGAAATACCGCGGCAACGTGGTGTTGGTGAACCTCTGGGCGACCTGGTGCACCCCGTGCCGCAAGGAAATGCCGGCCATGGAGAAGCTCTACCAGGAGTTCGCCGCCAAGGGCTTCGCGATCGCCGCGGTCAGCGTGGACGAGGGCGACACCAAGGACGTTCTGGCCTTCGCCGAGGAGCTCGGCCTCAGCTTCGACATCCTCCACGATCCGGACGGGTCGGTCCAGAAGGCATATCAGACCATCATGTTCCCGGAGAGCTTCTTGATCGACAGGAACGGAGTCGTCGTCAAGAAGGTGATCGGCGAGCACCCGTGGAGCTCCAACGCGAGCCGGCGGACGGTCGCCGAGTTGCTCGGCGTCTCGCTCGATCGGGCGCCCGACTCGGCGGCGGCGGTCCCAACGCCCGGTGGCTGAACGGTTTCTCGGCATCGAGACGAGTTGCGACGAGACGTCGGCCGCGGTAATCGAGAGGCACGGCGGTGCCGTTGAACTGAAGAGTCTGGTAATCCTCTCTCAAGACGTTCACCGAGTATTCGGTGGTGTCGTCCCGGAATTAGCCAGCCGGCAACATCTCAAGGTCATCGACCCCGTCGTCACCCAGGCGCTCGCCGAGGCCGGGACCGAGCTCGACGACCTCGCCGCGGTCGCGGTCACCGCGGGACCCGGGCTGATCGGCGCCCTGCTGGTCGGGGTGATGTATGCCAAGGGACTCTCGCAGGCCGGCGCCCTGCCGCTGATCGGGGTCCACCATCACGAGGGGCACCTCTTCGCCCCGGTCTTCGAGGACCCGCTGTTCGCTCCGCCGTTCGTGGCCCTCCTGGTGAGTGGCGGCCATACCATGCTGCTCGACGTCCCCGCCTGGGGCGAGTATCGCCTCCTCGGCCAGACCATCGACGATGCGGCTGGCGAGGCGTTCGACAAGGTGGCGACGATGCTCGGCCTTCCCTACCCGGGCGGGGCGGCGCTGGAACGGTTGGCCGCGACCGGTCGGGCCGACCGGTACCGCTTTCCCCGACCACTCCTCAAGCATGCCCAGCAGCCGCATCAGCACCGCTGCAACTTCTCGTTCAGCGGCCTCAAGACGGCCCTGCTCTATGCCTGCCGGGACAGCGGCGATCTCGACGCCGACCGGGCTGACCTGGCCCGGGGCTTCCAGGACGCGCTGGTCGAGGTGCTGGTGGAGAAGACCGCCCTCGCGGTCCAACTGACGGGGCGACCCCGCGCCGCCGTCGTCGGTGGGGTGGCCTGTAACCGAACCCTGACCCACCGACTCCGGGAGCGGTTAGCGGGTCTCGCCACGGTCACGGTGGCGACGCCCCGGCTCAACACCGACAATGCCGCCATGATCGCGGCCGCGGGCGCCTGGCGGATGGCCCGGGGCGAGCGCCACGACAGCCGCCTCGAGCCGTTCGACTGGCGGCCGTTGCCGGGGCTGGTGGCCGTTCCCCTCGGGGAAACCATCGCCACGCGCTAGATTGCTGCCATGACCACGGTCTATCCCTTGGTGTTCAAGATCGGCTCATTCGAGGTCACCGGGTTCGGCATTCTGATGATGCTGGCGTTCGTCGTCAGCGGCTGGCTGGTAAACCTCGAGTTGCGCCGGAAGAAGTGGAACGAGGACTTCGGCGGCGATATCGTGGTCGCGGCGGTCATCGGTGGGATCATCGGGGCCAAGTTGTGGTACGTGGCCCTCACCGGCGACCCGGACGCGCTGTTCTCCCGAGGCGGCCTGGTCTGGTATGGCGGCTTCTTGGGAGGCGTGCTCGCGGTGATCGCCAACGGCGCCCGGCGACAGGTCCCAATTCGCATTACGATGCACTTGGCCGCGCCGGCGCTGGCTGCCGCCTATGCCATCGGCCGGGTCGGATGCTTCGTGGTCGGCGACGACTACGGGGTTCCAACCACGCTGCCCTGGGGGGTCAAGTTCCCGCAGGGGATTCCACCGACGACCGCCGGCAACCTGGCCACGATGTTCAAGGTCACCATCCCGGCCGGGACCGATCCCTCCACCGTGCTGGCCGTCCACCCCACCCAACTCTACACCGTGGTGGCGATGATCGCGGTGTTCATGGCGCTGTGGCGCTGGCGATTGTCGAACCGGCCCTACGGCTGGTTGTTCGGCGCGTTCCTGGTCTTCATGGGGATCGAGCGGTTCCTGGTCGAGATGCTCCGCGCCAAGGACGATCGCTTCCTGGGTGCTTTCACGATCGCGCAGGCTACCAGCGTTCCGATCGTCATCGTTGGCTTGCTCTTGCTCACCCGGTATGCCACCGCGCCAAACCCCGATCCGGGCCGCTACCTGACCTCAAAGGGCTAGTGGCTCACCACTGACACCTCAACGAGGGGCTGGTGGCGTCGGTCTCGTCTCGGCCCTGGCTCGCCCCTCGCGGGAGGACCCGGCGGTCTTCGCGATCAAGGACCGGGTGAGCTACCTGGTGCTCATGGCGATGGGGTTGGTGACGTTTCTGGCGACCTGAGCTCCGGAAGCCGAGCGCTCGCCCGGCGCGGCGACAGCACGAAGGTCCAGACCAGCGCCAGGACGGCGAGGACCACCAAGATCGCCTGGGCGAGGGTCGATTCGAGCGTGGGGTAGATCCCGAACATCGGCAGCCGACCCATCCAGGCCAGCGCGGTGCTCGTCATCAAACCGCCCTCCTGCAGCTCGGCGATGGCCTTGCCGGCGAACACGAATGCCATCAGGTAGAGGAACCCGCTCGTCACCGCGAAGAATGGCTTGAGCGGAAGTCGGACCCCGAATCGGTTGACGGCCAGATAGATGACGGCCAGCATCACCGCGGCCAAGATGAACCCTCCCACCAGGGGGCCGGCCACCGTTCCCTGGCCCCCGGCCGATACCGCGAGCGCCTTGTAAAAGAGGACCGTCTCGAACCCTTCGCGATACACGGCAAGAAACGCCACCGAGGCCAGGGCAACCATCGACCGGCGGGACAGCGCGTCAGATAACCGACTCCGGACGAAGGCGTTCCAGCGCTGAATCTCCATCTTCGACACCAGCCAGTAACTCACCGAGAACAACATGGCGGTCGCCACCACCATGGTGATGCCCTCGAGCACCTCCTGGTGGGCCGGCGTCATCCGGAACACCGTCTCGATGGCCACGGCGGTCGCCACGCTCGCGAGCAGCGCCGCGCCCACGCCGAGGTGGATCTCCCGCTTGCGGTGGGCCGCGCCGAGCTTGGCGAGTACCGCGATGAGCGCGCCGACGACCAAGATGGCCTCCAGGCCCTCCCGGAGGAGAATCAGCGCCGACTGCGCGAACACGGCGACCGGTGTCATCGAGCCGCCGACCACCCGCTCCGCCTTGTCCAGCCCGCGAGCGAGTTCTTCCCGTGGCGCGGCGAGGCGGGCCGGTTGGGCGGTGAAGTCGCGTACCGAGGCGAACGCCGCCTCCATCCGGGCCACCAGAGCGGGGTCCTTGACTCTGAGTTGCCGCTCGACCGCCTCGAACGCCATGTAGGCGTCGAGCGCGGCGCTCCTGGCCTCGCCGGCGGCCCCTCGCCTCGCCAGAACCCACGCCGAGTCCAGGTGGGCCCGAACGGCGGCGAAGACCGGCCGGTAGTCCCGGGCACCGCCGGAACTCCGTCGCACCGCGGCAACTCGGCCCAGGTCGGTCGTGCCTAACGAATCGAGCAAGGCCGCGTCGGAGAGCCCGACCGTCGCGGTGGGATCGGCCAAGTGGGCCGGAACGCTGCCCCCGGCGGCCGGAAGCCGCAGGGTGCTGGCGTACAACGCCACGGCCCATCGATCCGCTGGGGACAAGGTGTGCTCGTAACTCGGCATCGCGGTCCCGACGACGCCGAACGTCACTCGGCGATAGAAGTCGACCGGACTCGCCCCGGCGAGCGCCGACCGATCAGCGAGATTGGCGGGTTTGGGCTCGAGGCCGACGGAGGCGGGACCGGCACCGTCGCCGCGCTCGCCGTGACAGCTGGCGCAGCTCGACAGGTAGATCGCTTCCCCCCGCCCGAGGGACGGCGGGGCGTCGGGCCGCTCGGCCAAGGTGACACCCAACTCGGACGCGAGACTCGAGACCAGTCGTTCGACCCGGGTCTTGGCGCTGTCCGGAACGCCGATGGCGTCGACCCAGCGAATCAAGCCGTCGACTTCGGCGATGACTCGACTTCTGGCCGGCTCGGGCAGTTGGGCGGCCGCCTTCTTGGCCTCGCCGAAGAACAGCCGGGCCTCTTCGACCTCCGGTTCGAGGACCACCCGTCCGTCGACCACGCCCAGGGCGTACTCATCGGCCGCGAGCCTTGCCGTGGTCGCGATTCGCGACACGGTGGCGGTTCGGTCTTGGGCCAGGACCGGTTGTGTCAGCCCGGCTCCGGCGATGAGAATGAGTATCAAGTGATTTCGCGACATCGCCCCCAAACTAGAGCGCGCCGCTCGGAATTGGAAGAACCCCCCGCCAGCCGATCGAGATTAGATCTCGACCAGGGCCACCGCCACCGCCGATCGATCGGAGTGGGTGAGCGAAATGTGGATCCGGGCGCCGGCCATCGCCGACAGGCACCTCTCAGCCAGGCCGTGGAGTTGGATCGAGGGCTTGCCATGCTCGCCACGGCGGACCTCGATCTCCCGCCAGCCGATCCCCCGGCTCTCCGGGAGCGACTGTAGCGCCTTGTAGACCGCCTCTTTCGCCGCCAGCCGCACCGCCAGGTGGCGGGCCGGATACCGCATCCGCTCGAGGTACCCCAGTTCCTCGCTCGTCAGGAGTCGCTCGAGCGCCCGGCGTCGCCGAGCGACCATCATCGCCTCCGCCCGTTCGACGTCGACCACGTCGATCCCGAGCCCGACTACGGCCACGGCAGGCTCCAAAAGACCCGGTGGAGGCCGTCGAGCCACCCCGGCCGGGGCAGGAAGCCGCCTAACGCCAGACCGAGCCAGCCCGCCAGAGCCACCGCGCCAGTCCCCGCCACGATTCGAGGGATCGGCGAAGGACGCCAGGCCGCCACCGGGCGGGCCCGCTCCGCCGCCGCCAAGAGTTCGCGACGGACCAGGTCTTCGAGGTCCTCCCAGGCGTCGTCCAGCGCCACCGCCGCCTGGCGGATCTGGTCCCACCAGCCCTGATCCGAAGCGGCCGGCCGAGCCGTCCGCTCCTCGAGGGCGATGCCGGCCGCTTCGAACTTGGTGGCCAGGATCTCGCCGTCTTCGGCCGTCGGGGCGTACCGTCGCGCCACCCGGGGTGGACATCGGCTCTCCCGTCGGGCCCGGTCAAAGCGGTCGCGAATCACCACCGTGGTTCGTTCGGCGGCTCGGCTGGCAGCGTCTTGCCAGAGCGCGAGCCAACTGGCCCGATCGAGCGACCCCCGCGCCCCGGCGGTGTCCCCCACCGCGAGAAAGCTCCGGGCAGCCTGGGCCCGCTCGAACAGGGTCGAGACCAGGGTCAACCGGATCGAGTCGAGTCCGACGGCGGGATCCTCGAACCGGCGGGTGACGTCGGTCAGCCGACCCAGATACGGCCCGATCTCCGGGAGGGTGAACCCGGTCATTCCGATGCGGCCTGCCAAGTGGCGGGGGCCCGGTCGAGTGCCTCGACCGTCAGGATCGCCTTGGTCCCCCTTGCCTCGTAGCGGGCTACGAAGTCGATCAACGACTCCGCCGAGAAAGCGGCCCGAGGAATCCCGCTGGAATCGATCGCGCGTTCGATATCGGCATGATCCCCTTCGATTTCGACCAGCACGTCCATCCGGGGGTACCACTCGAGCCGCACGGTCGCCGCCCCGAGCCGGTACCACTCGACGTAGCGATCGATCCGGTGGACCGGCTCGAACCCCGCGGCCTCGAGCCAACCGCCGACATCCCCCCGGGCCTCGATCTCGATTTCCCGGCGGAGCTTCGTTCCCGCTTCCACCGCGACCGGGCCCTTCCAGCCAAGCACTTCGCGAGGCGGATCGCCCTCGCCCCGGTAAACTCGACGCCGAATCACTTCATCGCGGGCCGTGAATTCGCCGGCTCGATCGTAGCGGGTGTCGTCCATCCGGCCGCGGTAGATCCGCTCGGCCCCCGCGGCAACGAGGCGCGCGGCGACCGCGGCCGGGTCGGGAACCACCGCCTTGACTTCCCGTTCGATCACGGCCCCTCGGCGATGCATCGGTGAACCTCGTCGACCGCGGTGAAGTCGGCGAATACCGCTTGCGCGCCGGCGGCCGCGAGGTCGGCCTCGGCGAAATTGCCGGTGGTGACGCCGATCGCCCGAGCCCCGATCCCGTTGCCGCAGGTCATGTCGGCCGGGGTATCGCCGAGGATCACCACCTCCCGCCCGCCGACCGCGCGGCCGAAGTACTGCCGGGCCCGCTCGACGGCGATGGGCGGAAGCGCCGATCGTTCGGGATGATCGGATCCGTATGCCCCAACCGCGAATCGCTCCGGTGCGATCCCCACGGCGCGAAGCTTGACCGCGGCACCGTGGCTCACGTTGCCGGTGAGCAATCCCACCACCAAGCGGCGATCGGCCCACAGTCGGTCGAGCAGGCTCGCGACGCCGGGCATCACCTTGGCACGATGGGCGTTGACCGCCAGGTCGGCCTCCAGATGCCAGAGGTACCGCTCGATCACCCTGGCCATTCGCGTCGGGGTACACTCCGAGCCCCGCCCGGCGGCGTGGAACAGCTCCGAGACGATCGCGGGATCTGTCTTGCCGTCGAACCGAACTCGTTCGAGGTGCTCGGCGTCGATTCCGGTTTCGTCGTGGAGGGCCCGGAGTACGGCCCGTTTGCCCGCGCCACCCGAAAGCAGCAGAGTACCGTCGATGTCGAACAGAACCAGCCGCTCCCTCACGGTGCGGTCTCGCTGGCCGGGGTTTCTCCGCCCGAGCAGGCTCGACATTCGACCACGCCTTTGAAGGTGCACATCAGGCAAATGAAGGTGCCACACTTGACGCAGGGGTAGCCCTCGGAGGCCCGTTCTTCCCGACCGCAGACCCGACAGATCATCATGTCGACCGCAGGTTTCGATGGCGTGGTCACCGCGTTCTCCTAGTCCGAGATATTGTAGAGCTTGATCTTGTTGATCAGCGTCGCCCGGGAGATCCCCAGCTCCTTCGCGGCCCGGGTCCGGTTCCCACCGTGGTACCGGAGCGTTCGATCGATGTGCTGTTGCTCGAGCGCCTCGAGGGTCATTGGCGTGTGGCGCCGATCGCCGACTCCGGACCGAGCCCGGAATTCACCGGGAAGATGCTCCACGTTGATGGTGACCTGACCTCGGGCCACCAACATCGACCGCTCCAACACGTTGCCCATCTCCCGAACGTTGCCGGGCCAGGAGTAGCCGAGGAACCGTTCGTGAACGTCGACGGCCAGCTGGGCGGGACCCTCCGGCAGCTCGAGTCGGAGGTCTTGATGGATCGAGGTGATCAGCCCCAGTTTGTCTTCCTGGGAGCGATCCCGCACCGGCGGCACGTGCAAGGGCATCACCGAGAGGCGGTAGAAGAGATCCTCGCGGAGCCGTTCGGCCGCGACATCCTCGGAGAGCGGCCGCCGTGCCGTCACCATCAGACGGGTGTCGACCACGATGTCGTCCGACCCCCCCAACCGGCGAAAGGTGCGGCTTTCCAGCGCCCGGAGCAGCTTCGGCTGCACCTCGGCGGGGAGGTCACCGATCTCGCGCAGCAGCACGGTCCCACCGTCGGCGGTCTCCATCAGACCGCGGCGCCGTTCGGTGGCCTCCACGAAGACGCCTTGCTCGTGGCCAAAGAGGAGCGATTCGAGGTAGGCGGCGTTCATCCCGGTGCAGCGGACCTCGAAGAATGGCTTCTTCGCTCGGCTGCCCAAATCGTGGATCAGCCGGGCCGCCCACGCCTTGCCCACCCCGGCCTCGCCCTGGACGAGGATGGTGGTGCGGTCGCTCTGGGCGTGGAGCCCGATCTGCTGGGCGACCTGCTTCATCGCGTTCGAGGTTCCCAGCGAATCGAGGCCGTGCCGCGGCGCGGTCATGGCGAGTTGGGTCTCGATCACCCGTTGCGCCTTGGCCGCCCGGGCCGACGTCTTGGCAACCGAGACGACAGTCGCGAAGTCCGCCCCGACATCCACCACCAGCTGCGCCCCGGCCTCGAGACCCCGCTTCACGGTGCCTCGATCGGGTTGCTCCCCGAACAACACGACTGGAATGCCGTGCCCCCCGAGCCGCCCGATGGCTTCCGGCGCGGCCAGCGAGGTCGCGAGCAGGATGGTATCGGGCCGCGACCTGGTGAGGGTGGCCGCCGCGGTCTCCACCGAAAGCTCCCGCACGATTTCGCTTCCGGTTTCTTCGAACCGGGCACCGACGGCTCGGAGCAACGACGGGTCGTCATGGACCAGCAGAATGCAGTCGGTCATCGTCTCCCCTTGGAAACGGCCTGCGTCAGAGTGTGGGCGCGAACACCGCGAGCGCGCCGGGTTGGATTTCCGCCGTCACCGGCGTCACGCCGGCCAGATCGCCATCGTATTGCACCGGCTGCGGGACCGGCATCTCCACCGTCACCACCCGGCCCCGCCCATAACGAAGGTACGGGGTCTCCCCGCCGCCGGTGACGAAGTTCAAGAAAGTTCGAGAGGCCCCCCGAAGGACTTCCCAGGGTGAGTTCGCCGACAGAATCAAGACATCCAGCCAGCCGTCGTCGAAGGCCGCGTCGCGTCGAACCGCCACCAGGGGCGGGATCACCTCGGGGCAATTGAGCACCAGCACCACCGCCGCCTCGGTCTCGATTCGCTGGTCATCGACCGTCACGACGCAGGGCGTCGACCGGAGCTCGGGAATGACCCGGAACAGGGTTTGGAAGTAACCGCCGATCCCCAGCCGGCGCTTGTCGCCGGTGGCGGTTTCGCCCATGACCCGGGCGTCGGCCCCGGCACCGCAGGCCACCCCGAAGTAATGCACCCCATCGTCCCTGGTGAGTCGCCCCAGGTCGACTCGCCTGATCCGGCCCTCGAGGATGATCTCGGCGGCCTTGAGCATCGTCCTCGGAAGCCGGAGGTTACCGGCCAGCACGTTGCCGGTACCCCCCGGAAGCAGGCCGATCGGTACTCCTGTGTTCGCGACCGCGGCGGCGGCCTGCATCGTGGTCCCGTCGCCCCCCATCACCAAGATGGCCTCGGCGCCGTCTCGGACCGCGGCGGCGGCGAGGTCCCGAGCGTGCCCGGGACCTCGGGTGGCCTCCCACTCGACCCTCCAACCGGCCAGCCGAAAGGTCCGCAGCAGTACCTCGAGGGCCTCGGGACTGGCGCGGCCGGCGACCGGGTTGGCGATCAGGAAGGCGCGCGGCATCGCTAGTACTCGCGGTCCCAGCGCAGGTCGGCACCGAACTGATAGCGGCTCGCCGCCACCAGGGTGCTGGCCGCTTGCGTCAAGCAGGTCTGGACCGGCTCCGCGGCCGCCTGGAGCTTGAGCGAGCTATGGAGCCGATACTCGATGGTGGCGCCGAAGTACCGGGCGTTCAAGTAGTCGCCGGTCCGCAGGCAGGTTCCCAAGTTAACCGTCGCGAAGAGGTTGCGGCTGAGTTGGCGGCCCAGCGCCAGCGTCGTCACGGTGCCACCCGTCGCGAAAGACCCGCTGCCCTGGAGGAACCCGGGCCGGATCTCGACCAGATCGAGCGGCAGCCCGATATCGGAGATCAGCGATCGCTGCAGCTCGGTGGACAACACCGTCGACGCCAGCGAGGCGGCGCTGGTCAGATCGAAGTCGTTCAGCACCCCGCCGCTCAAGAAGGCGTTCGAGGGGCTCCCGGTCACCAGAAGAGCCACCAGGTCTTTTTCGGGCAAGGCGGGTCGGCCGGGCTCCGACGCCAGTGTCAGCTTGGGCACCAGCAGGGTCCCGCTGATCCGCGCGATGACCGGGTAATCGTCGCCGGCGGTCCGCACCAAGTACCGCGCCCGCAAGTCGAGACTCGCGTTCAAATCCGCGGTGTTGAAGTACCGGACCGTCCCCTGCTCGACGGCGAAGGTCCGGAACACCGGTCCGAGCTTGAGGATGTAGGTGCCCCGCCCGGTGACGAATTCGCCGCTCACCCGATACTCGCTCCGGCGAGCCCGGCGCCGCTCCTTGTTGACCACGACCTGGCCTTCGAGCGACACGTTGGCCTCGTTGGAACGAAGCCAGACGTCTTCGCCGACCCGGAACCGGAGGTCGCGAATCGTGAGCGAATCGAGAAATCGGCTCTGGAATTGGGCCCGCAGCCGCTGAGCCCGGAGCGCCGTGGTATCGACCAGATCGACGTTGAGGGGGTCCTCCAAATTGACGATGTCCTTGGTGATCAGGTCGGCGAAGTACACCACACTGTTGGTGGCCAGCGCTTGACCGGTCAGCACCGGACGTTCGATCGGCCCGGTCAGGGCCACCTCGCCCCGAGCCCGGAGCGTGAGGTAGTCGCGAACGTCGATCAGCGGAAAATCGAACGCGGTCAGGCGGAGATCGAGGACCGGCCGGGTGAGCCGCTCGAGCCGCACCGCTCCCCGAATCACCGCCTGCCCGATCCCCCCACCAATCACCAGCGAGTCGGCAACCAAGGAATCGCCGGTGAGCCGAATGGTGCCGTCGATCGGGCCATACCCCACCCCGAGTCCGGGGACGTAGCCCGATCCGTTCCGGAAGCTCACCGATCCGCCCAGCCGAGGCGCATCCCAGGTCCCCGCGACCACCACGTCGATCCCGAGGCTCCCGGCGACCCGACGAACGTTTGGCGTGAGCGCCTCCACCACGCCCAGATCGACGCTGTCGGCGCGGCCTCGAATCGTAAGCCGCCCGGGAAGCTGCCGTTTCCCGGCGGCATCGAACGCGAGGTCGAGCGGCAACTCCGCGTCGACGTCGAGCACCGGCCGGCCGGTTCGCCATAAGGTGAGATTGCTTTGGAACCGCCGGTCTTCGTAGTTGTACACTCCCCGGACCAAGGGCGCGAACACATCGCCGATGGCCGGTCCCGTCACCGAGACCGATCCGCGAAGCGTCGGCGCCGCCCGGGTCCCGCCAACCCGGGCATCCAACGCCACCGTACCGCCGACGCCCGCGGTATCCCGTTGGGCCAAGGCGTAGAGGTCGCGAAGCTCCACCCCGATGGCCGAGATCGCCGCCAGGCCCGCGGACCGGCCGGGGATCGCGCCCTCGAGGCGAATCGAGCCCGATCCATCGGAGGTCTCGACCACCGCCGTGTCGGTGGCTGCCACCGAATCGAGATGGATCCGAATGGGCCGCGCCAGTTGCCAACGCCGGTCGAGCAGATCCAAGGAGAGAGAGTCCACCCCGACCACGGTCGTGCCGTCGCCGGGTTGCCACCTGCCGCCCACGGCGACCGACGCCGTCTGTCCGAGCGATCCGACCACGTTCCAGGCGAGATCCTCCACCGCCCCTGCCGCTCGGCCCCCGAGCCCGGCGAATCGGAACCTGCCCCGTTCCAGCGAATCGATCTCGACCTGGACATCGACCCGGGTCGGTGCGAGGCGGCCGGCATCCACGAACGCCGCGGCCCGGGCCGAGCGGATCTTCGCCTCGAGCCAGGCCACCGAGTCGGCTCGCCCTTGGCCTTCGAGCCGCCATCGATCGAGCGAACCGGTGACGGTCGCCGCCCCAGCGCTGCGCCCCGAAAGAAGCTCATCGTCGAACACTTCCTGGCGCGCCAGCCCGACCACGGTCGCGAGCAACGAATCGAACGGCGACAGGGTCCGCGCCACCCAACCGATTTCGAGCCTCCCGCTGCGACCCTCCGCCCATCCCAAGGCGCCGGCGGCCCCGCTCCCGCCACCTTCCCACTGGAGCGCCGCGGTGTCGACCCGGATCATGCTGTCGGCGATGGCGAGGGTGGTCCAGGCCGAATCGATGGTCAGCTCACGAATCGTCCCGCGCCGCAATTCGAGGCGGAGATCCGTCTCGGGGGCTCGGAGGGTATCGAGAGAGCCTCGAAGCCGGAGTCGGCCCGCGAGCCGGGAAACCGGCCCGCGGCCGCCTAACGCCGCGAGATCGGCATTCTCGAAATCGATCAGCAGCGAATCGGCCGCCCACTTCGGCGGCTGGAGCGTGGTAACGCCACCGAAACGGTACTGACCGATCGCCCCCGTCAACGCCCCCGCCATTTCCAACCGGGCGAGATCGCCTCGCAGGTCCACTCGCCCCCTCACCCGGCCCCGCATCGGGGTGCTCGGGAAACTGGGCCGAATCCCGTCGAACTCCAGGGTATCGACGACCAGGTTGGCCTCGATGCCGAGGATCGGACCGCGGGTGTCGAGGCGGGTCCGCCCGGTCACCGCCGACATCGGCAGCCCGCCGTGCCGGTGTTCGGCCCGGCCGTCGAACACGACATCGCGGAGGGGACCTTCCAGGACCCCGGCCAGGCCGAGCCGGCCCTCGAGCGCCGCTCCCGGCGCCACCAGCCGGACGGTCCCGAGGTCGAGGTCCGACCGCATCAGCCGAGTTCCGTGAAACGTCAGTCCCTCCGGCCCGCCAAGGGTCAGGTCCCCGGCGAACGTCAGGCGATTCTCCGGCTCGCCCGCCACTCTGGCATCACGGAAGGTCCAGTCCGCGTCGACCGTCATCCGGTCGAAGAACCCATCCGCCCGCAACGAACCGGTCAATCGGCCCGCGAACGGCAAGGTGTCGAGATAGGGCCGAATCGCCTCGAGGTCGACATTGTCCAGTCCAACATCCAGGCCCCGGAACCCGAGCCCTCGATGGACGTCGAGAATGGCGGTCAGGCTGCCCTCGACCCGCGAGGTCCGGTCGCCGACCGCCAGGTCGGTCATCCGATATTCGGTTCGACTGCCGGCGATCGGCGAGGAGCGAACCTTGGCCGCCCCCTGCCACGACGGGAACAGGGGGGAGATCCAGCGGAGGTCCGCGAGGTCCATCTCGGGCACCTCGAGGTCGATCGAGTAGAGCACCGTGTCCGCCGGCCAGTCGAGCCGGCCGGATCCCCGGGCGACGGTCCGCGGAAGCGACACTTGCTCCAGCGTGAACAGGAGACTGTCGGCGCCCTGAACGATGGTGCCGGTCAGGTCACGAACCGAGATCCCGGGGTCGCTCACCACGGCCGCCAGGGTGTCGATGGTTGCCGTGAACGGGGTGCGGTCGGGCGAGGAGAGCAACATCATCGGCATCGTCGCGCGGAGCCCTGACACCGTCCGCCGGAGCATCAGGCCATCGGAGCCCAATCCGCCCGGCTCGATGATTCGCCCCGGTTTGGCCCGCTCGGCGACGAGAGCGGAATCGCGCTGTCGCGCGGTGCGAAGCCGACCATCGGGATTCCACGGGGTTCGGACGATGGCATGGCCATCGACGATCGTCAGGTTGTCCAACCGAATCAGCGGCGACGGTCCGCCGCCGCCAATCCCCTCGCCGAGTCGGAGGACCTCCTGGTAGTTCATCCGGCCGCCCCGGTGCTTGACGATCTCGAGCCGCGGGCCGGTTGCGATCACCGAATCGAACACGAACCGCCGAGCGAGCAGCGTCCGGAGCCGATAGCGGATCTCGAGCCGACCGATGTCCGCCAAGAGGGCGCCGGTGGTGTCGCGAATGACCACGGAGTCGAGCGAAAGGCGCGAGAGGAAGTCCCCGCTGATCCGGCCGAGGTGGACCGAGCCGCGCACCAGCCGATTGGACTCCTCGGACAGCAGCCGGGCCAAGAGGTCCTTGCCGGGTCGCGAAATGACCAGGGCCGCGGCGGTCCCCATCACCGCGGCGAGCGCCGCCGCGATGAAGACGAAGGTGGCCCGAGCCAGGGTGCGGCGCATCAGAACGCCTGACCCACGGAGAATTGGATGTTGAACGGGAAGCTCGAACGCTGGACCTTGCGGAAGTCGTCCCGCACCCGGAACAGGTCGTTGCTGGTCGCGGCGAACAACACCCCGGTCGGCAGGTCGGATTTGTTGTAGGCGAGGTCGAAGCGCATCGGGCCGAGGGGAGTCGCGAACCGGAACCCGAACCCCGGGGTCACCCGGAACACGGCACCGGTGGCGAAGGCGCCCCCCCGTTCCCAGACGCCGCCCCCGTCCACGAACAGCGCCCACCGTAACCGACCGGCCAGCAACGGCGAGGGCAGTCGCAGCTCGACATTGGCCAGCGCCAGGGTGTTGCCCCCGGTCGGCGCGACCTGCACCTCGTCGAGGTCGATCACGGTGCTGTCGGGCCGGAGATTGCTTTCGTCGGTCAGGTAGACGACCGGGCCGAGCTGGTTGCGGTCGAACCCACGGACGTCGTTCGCACCGCCGGCGTAGAATCGCTGATCGGGCGGCACGAAGTTGCCAGCGGCGCCACCGAGCCTGAGCCGGGGCGCGAAGGTGATCCCCCCCTTGAGCCGCGCGGCGAGAACCACCTCGCTGCCTAACGGCCGGTACCACGACCCCTCGGCGACCAGCCGAGTGAACTCGGAGAACCGGGTCGACCCGAGCCACGGCGCGCTCACGGTGGCTTCGAAACTGTAGATCGAGCCCCGGCTCGGATCGAGGAGGTTGTTGACCCGTTGTCGCGCCACCGACCCGGTCAGGGTCGCTCCGATTCGCCGATCACTCAGCTGAGCCACGTCCTCCGCCAGGCAGGCGAAGAAGAAGGCGCAGAACCGAACCGGATCGGCCTCCGTCGCGCCATAGGAGATCCGATACGCCAGCGACACCGGCACACCCAGGGCGCCCTCCCGGGTGAAGGTCAGGCTCGCCCCGATGTCGTCCCGAGAAAAGACCCGGAACTCCGAACGCCGCTCGGCGAACAACGAACCGGTGAGCGCGTTGGCCGGCGACAGGAAGGCCGGCCGCCGGAGGGAGGCGGTCAACCCGTAGTTCATCCGGCGAGAGCCCAAGGTGTCCTCCTCCAGCTTGTCGCAGACCGTGGAGCGGAACGGATCCACGGTCACCCCGATCTTGGAAACCTGGCCACTGAAGTCTACCTGGCGGCCACGCCCCCCGACGTTTCGAGCGGTCCAGCCGGCCGCCGCGCGAATGCAGTCGTTGGTCGCGATGCCAAGTCCGGCCCGAGCCCGATGGAGGGGACCTTCCTGAACTCGTACCAGCAACGGAACGGTTTGATCGCCGATGGCGAACCGGGTGGTGTCCGTCCCAACCGACGCGAAGCGGAACAAACCCGATTGGTAGAGGTTGAGCTGACTTCGGTACAGCTCGGCGTAGCGGAACGGCCGGCCGGTTCGGGTCGCCAGGAGCTCGCGCACCAGCGAGGAGTCCACCGCCTCGGTGCCCTCGACCCGAACCGACCCGATGGTCGCCGGTTGCCCGAGCTCGGCCGTCAGCTCGACGACCACACTCCTGGCCGTTCGGTCCACCTCCGGCCGGCGCAACAGCACCGAGGCGGTCGGAAAGCCGCGATCCCAAAGGCGCAGCTGCACCGTGTCGATCGCCGCGAGCAGTCGGTACCGGTTGAAGGGCATTCCTTCCCGGAGCGGCAGATCGCGAACCACTTCGGCGCGATCGGCCAGGGAGTCGAGCCCCGCCACCACGACGGACCGCACCCGGATCGGCTCCCCCTCGGTGATCCGCATCGTGATGAACGCGTCAGTCGCCGTGCGCACGACGGTGGTGTCGACCCGAGCGTCGAGAAACCCGCTCATCTGGTAGAACAGCCGAATCCGGGCGACATCAACCCGGAACTCCCGCTCGTTGAGCCGGCGCTTCTCCCCGAGCCCGAGCCAACGGACCAGGGAGCTCCGGGCAAACCAGCTCGACTTCGTCGTCGAAATCGCTGCCTCGAGGGCCAGCGCGTCGATCGACGCGTTCCCTTCGAAGTCGAGCCGACGAATGACCAAACCCGCGTCTTGAGCCCGTAACGGTTCAGTGACCCCACCAACCGCGACCACTGCCAAAATCCAGAACATGGCAGGGCCCCAACAGGGCGGCGGGCGACGCGCTCCCGGAATTGACCACACGATCTAAATGTAGTAGCCTGATGGCGTTACGTCACCCGTTTCCAGAGGGGCACCGATGCCAGCCGCAACCAGCACGCCGTCCAGGTCCCGTTTCAGCCCCGGATCGGTCGGTGACTAGCCCTAAGACAGTCGCCGCCTTGGCGATCGCGGCGATGACGCTCGCCGGGTCAACCGCGACCGGCCAGCCGTTGGCGCGCCGCCTAACGGCCCGACTCGACTCGACGCCCCTCGACCGCCACGTCTGGGGCGTGGCGGTACTCGGCCGGACCGACCGGCTGATCTTCGGTCGCAACGCCGATCGGCTCTTCATGCCGGCCAGCAACAACAAGCTGCTGGTGACCGCGGTCGCCAGTCGCCGGCTCAAGGCCGGATGGACGACGACCACGTCCGTCTATGGGTCGGGGCCGGTTGTTGCCGGCATCCTCGGCGGCGACTTGATCCTCTATGGCCGGGGGGATCCCACCTGGACCCGGCGTTGTTACGCCATCGAACCCACCCCCCCGGAGGCCTGCGAGCCCTCGAGCGACGCCCGCCTGCGACGCCTCGCCGGCCAGCTTCGAGCCGCGGGGATTACCACCATCGCCGGGGCCCTGGTCGGCGACGGGAGCTACTTCGAGCCCACCTTGACGCACCCGACCTGGGAGCAGGACGATCTGGTCTGGGGGTTTGCCGCTCCGGTATCGGGCCTCGGCTTCAACGAGAACGTCGTCGTGGCGACGGTGACCGCCGGCTCCGCCCCGGGACAACTACCGCAGGTCGCGCTGGATCCGGACATCGGCGGTCTCGCGGTCGAGGTTCGAGCCCGGACCGTGCCGGCCGGCCAGCCCGCCGACCTCACCTGGCGACGCTCCGAAGATGGTCGCCATGTCGTGGTCGAAGGAACGATTCGGGTTGGCGATTCCGATCGCTCGTCCCTCGCGGTGCCAGACCCCAATCGGTTCGCGGCCCTCGCGTTCGCCCGAGTGCTCGCCGACTCCGGCATCGTCATCAGGGGCGGCGTCGCAGGCACCACCGACTCGCTCGTCACTCGGGCCGCCCGGGCAGGTACCCCCCTCGCGACCGTGGAGTCCCGCCCGGTCGAGGATTGGATCTTCGCGATTCTGAACGTCAGTCAGAATTGGTTCGCCGAGACCCTCCTCAAACAACTCGGCGCCCAATTCGGCACCGGCGCCAGCTGGGCCGAGGGGCTTCGAATCGAGCGGCGGTTTCTGGTCGACTCGATGCGGCTCGACTCGACCCAGTTCTTTCCCCACGACGGTTCGGGCCTCTCGGCCAAGAACCTGGCCTCGCCGCTGGTATTCGCAACGGTGCTGGCCGCGATGCGCCGACATCCGCGATACCCGGCGTTCGCGGCCGGGATGCCTCGGAGCGGGGCAACCGGCTCTCTCAGGAATCGGTTCCAGACGACCCCGGTGATGCACCAGGTCCGGGCCAAGACCGGAAGCATCGGCCAAGTGAACACCCTGTCGGGCTATCTCGACGCCGATTCGACTCTCGCGGCCCGACCCCGCCCCTGCCGGACCTTCAGCGTGCAAGCCAATCACCATACTCTGGGCGGCAGGACCATGATCCAGGCGATCGACAGCGTCATCGTCGAGATCGCCCGCGATACGCCCTGCGCCCAGGCGCCGCCGGGAGTTGCCAAGCCGGTATCTTCCCCCTGACCTCGCGAGGAGCCCGCGTGAAGATCTACACCAGGACTGGCGACGGCGGCACGACCGGACTCTTCGGCGGGGGCCGGGTCAGCAAGCATCACGTTCGGGTCCAAGCGTACGGCGAAATCGACGAGTTGAACGCCTCCCTCGGCGTGGCCCGTTCGACACCGCCGACCGACTTCCACGACGAACTCCTCGAGTCGATCCAGCGCGATCTCTTCTCCATCGGGGGCCACCTGGCTACCCCCGATCCGACCAAGGTGGCAGCGGCGCTGGCCAAGGCCGACCTGTCCGCTGAGCGGGTCGCCACCTTCGAACGGACCATCGACGCGGCCGACGGAGAGATGCCCGCGCTCACCGCTTTCATACTGCCGGCGGGCAGTCCCAAAGCCACGGCCTTGCACCTGGCCCGAACGGTCTGCCGCCGGGCCGAGCGGAATGTCGTCGCGCTGGCGGCCGACGAGCCGGTTCCGCCCCAGTTCCTGATCTACCTCAACCGCCTCTCGGATCTCCTCTTCTCGCTGGCGCGGCTGGCCAACCACCGGGCCGGATTCGGCGACGTGACGTGGTGAGCCGAGGGCGCCGCCTCGTCGTCAGGCACGCTCTCGGTCGCTACCCGGTCCTCATCGAGCCCGGAATCAGCCGGCGCCTGGCGAGCGCGGTCGCCGCCCTGGCGCCTGGGCGTCCCGCGGTGCTGGTCACCGACCGGCTGGTCTCCCGGGTGGTCCCAGTGGGTGGCCGCTGGCCGTCGATCGTGGTGCCCCGCGGAGAGGCGGCGAAGTCACGGCGGGTCTGGGCCACGGTGACCGACGCCCTCCTCGCTCGACGGGTCGGGCGAGACGCGGTGGTCGTCTCGCTGGGCGGCGGAGCCGTGAGCGACCTCGCTGGCTTCGTGGCGGCGACCTATCTCCGGGGAATCCCCTTCATCGCGGTGCCGACCACCCTGCTCGCGATGGTCGATGCCTCGGTCGGCGGCAAGACCGGGGTGAACTCGCGGTTCGGGAAGAACTTGGTCGGGAGTTTCTGGCCCCCGATCGGCGTGGTGGTTGACCCGGAAGTGCTGAGAACGCTCGCGGCGGTTCATTACCGCGGCGGGCTGATCGAGGCGATGAAACACGGCCTCGTGGCCGACCGCGGGTACCTCCGCTGGATCCTCCGCAACCGGGACCGGCTGATCGCCCGCGACCCCGGGGCGGTCGGACGCCTGGTGGCCCGGAGCGTCGCGATCAAGGCGGCCATCGTCGAGCGGGACGAGCGGGAGCGGGGGCCCCGCGCCACGCTGAACGCGGGGCACACGGTGGGACACGCGATCGAGCAGGCGACCGGATACCGGATCGGTCACGGCGATGCGGTGGCGCTGGGACTCGTCGCCGAGACCCTCCTGGCGGAGCGGCTGGGCTGGCGACCCGACCCCACCGCGGCGGAGCTGGCGGACTGGCTCGCGGGATTCGGGTGTCCGCTCCGGTGGCCCTCGGTGTCGGATCGGGCGTTGCTCGGCGCGATGGGCCGCGACAAGAAGTCGACCGGCGGCGCGATCGGAATGGCGCTGCCTCGGGGCGACCGTCCGGCGGCCGGGCGCCGGGGCCGGTGGACGGCGGCGGTGGACCGGCTCAGCGTTAGGCAGGCTCTCGGCGACGTTCGGCGGCTCCTGGCGAGCCGCCTTCCCACACGTTATCAACATCGCCGTGACGGTTAACGCCTTTCGAATCAAAGCGTTAGTCGTTTTCGTCCACACCCATCCACAACGGAGTTCTCCACGTTCGTAGACAAAACGGCCAAGTCGTTGCTGCCTAACGGCATGACGTGTTGAAAGCCTAACGCTATTGACATCGAGCCTAACACTTTCCTAGATTGCTCGGCGTTCCCGGTATACAATTGCGTTCGAACGCCGCTGCGCGGCTTCATCATTCCTTGCGAGTCGGTACATCTCACTTTTCGAGGTGCTATGCGCGCCGTTCGAGAACGGCGGCCCCGAACCATGGGCCGATCGTCCCCCGGTAGTTCGTTCGACCAGTACCTGCTCGACATCCGCAAGCTCCCGATGATCTCGGACCCCAAAGAAGAGGTCCGAATCGCCAAACGCGCCCGCAAAGGCGACCCCGACGCGATGGATCGATTGGTCACCGCCAATCTCCGCTTCGTCATCTCCTACGTGAAACGGTTCCAAGGCCACGGACTCGACCTCGCCGAGCTGGTCGCCATCGGCAACGAAGGCTTGCTCAAGGCGGTCCGGAAGTTCGACCCCGCCCACGGCGTCAAGTTCATCAGCTACGCGGTGTGGTGGGTCCGCCAGTGCGTCCTCAAGGCGCTCGCCGAGCAGACCCGGACGGTTCGAATTCCGCTCAATCAGAACGCGGCACTGCTTCGGATGGCCAAGATCGAGAGCCTCCTGGCCCAGGAACTCGGCCGCTCACCGACGGATGCCGAGACCGCCCGGGTCCTCGACGAGTCGGTCGACACGATCCGGGCCTCCCGCCTGGTGTCGTCGGTCGAGATCTCTCTCGATGCCCCGATCGAACGGAGTGACTCCGGCTCGGCCACCTACGGCGAGCGGGTGCCCGGCACCATCGGCGGGGAGATCGAGGACTTCGTCGACGCCCGCCTCCAGAAGGAGTTCCTGGCTCGGATGTTCGCCGAGTACCTGACCCCCCGAGAACGGCGGATCCTCTCGCTCTACTACGGGCTCGAAGAGGGCTCGGAGGCCCTCACCCTCGAGGGAATCGGCGCCCTCCTCGGTGTGACCCGGGAACGAGTCCGCCAAATCCGGGAGCGAGCGTTCGAGAAGCTCCGGAACTCGCCCGAAGTGAAGTACCTCCAGCGCACCAAGCTGGCCTAGCGGCCCCGAGCCACCTCGCCAGTCGCCCAGGGCCGACCCATTACTGGTCGGCCCGGTGCCGTCGTACCTTTCGGGGATGCCGCGGCTGCCGCTGTTCCCCCTCTCGACGGTCCTCTTCCCAGAGGAAAGCATCCCGCTTCACATCTTCGAGCCGCGGTACCGCCGGATGCTGGCGGCGGCCATCGAGGATCGGCATCGGTTCGTGCTGCTGCCGCCAGGACCCGATGGCGCCGATCCTACCCCCGGGCTGGTCGGAACGGTCGCCCGGATCAGAGCGGTTCAGCCCCTCGAGGATGGTCGGTCGAACATCGTGGTAACCGGCGAGAACCGAGTGATCCTCCGTTTCGCCGAGGCGGTCGAGGGCGGGTATTTGGTCGGCGAGTTCGACGAGTTCCTCGACCGCGTCGACACCGAGGGTGTCTCCCGCGCCGACGCCGCCCGGCTGTCGGCGCTGACCCTCCGCCTGGCCACGGCGGTCGCGACCCTGGCCGACCGGGAAGCGGAGAGCGAATACAGCGTCGAGCCGGCGACCCTGAGCTTTCAAGCCGCCGCCCTGGTCGATTGGGACCACCCGACCAAGCAGCGGTTTCTCTCGATCCGATCGCCGGCGGAACGGGTGGCTCGGCTCCTCGCCTCGTTGCCTGGGCAGGTGGCCCGGTTCGAGGCGCGGGCCCGAGTTCATCAACGGGCGACCACCAATGGCACCGGCAAACACTGACCGGCCCGACCCGGGTCTGCTCGCGGCGCTCGGCGCGATCGTCGGGCCCAAGTGGGTTCGCTCGCACCTCACCGAACGGCGGCCGTTCGAGGCCGACGGCCTGCCGACCCACGCCTCGGTCCCGATGGCGGTCGTTCTTCCCTCCTCCCGCGAGCAGGTCATCGCGGTCCTCAAGCTCCTCGCCGAGCGGAACGTCCCGTGGGTGGCTCGGGGTGCCGGGACCGGACTGTCGGGGGGTGCCCTCGCCGGCGGGAACGCGGTCTTGATCCCGCTCACCCGAATGAACCGGATCCTCTCGATCGATCCGGTGCGCCAGCGGGCCGTGATCGAACCGGGCGTCGTCAACGCCAGGTTGTCGGACGCGGCCGCGCCGTTCGGGCTCCAGTACGCCCCGGACCCGTCCAGCCAAACCGCCTGCACGATCGGCGGAAACGTGGCCGAGAACGCCGGTGGCCCTCACTGTCTCAAGTACGGCACCACGACCAACCATGTGGTGGCGCTCGAAGCGGTGTTGCCGGATGGATCGTTGGCCCGGCTCGGTAGCCCGCATGGCGAGCCGTGGGGACCGGATCTGGTTGGACTGTTCGTCGGCTCGGAAGGTATGTTCGGCATTGCTCTCGAGATCACCGTTCGGTTGGTCCCGCTTCCCACGACGATTCGGACCCTGCTAGCGGATTTCGCCACGGTGCGGGACGCCACCGAGGCGGTCGGGAGCATCGTGGCGGCCGGTATCGTGCCGGCCGCGCTCGAGATGATGGACCAGGCGTGCATCGCCGCCGTCGAAGCGTCGATCTACGCCGCCGGCTATCCGACCGACGCGGCGGCCGTGCTCCTGGTGGAACTCGACGGTGCCACGGCGAGCGTCGAGGCCGAAGCGGCGCTGGTCCACGAGCTGCTGCGGGCCCACCGAGCTCGGGGCGTCAGGTCGGCCGAGACCGCGACGGACCGGGCCCGGCTCTGGCAGGGGCGCAAGAAGGCGTTTGGAGCGATGGGACGGGTGGCCCCCGACCTGGTGGTCCAAGACGCGGTCGTACCCCGCTCGAGCCTCCCGTCGATTCTCGAGACCATCGGCACGATCGGCCGGAAATACCGACTCACGGTCTGCAACGTCTTCCACGCCGGCGACGGGAACCTCCACCCGAACATCTGCTACGATCGACGGGACTCGGCGCTCGCGGACCGGGTCGCCCGGGCCAGCGCCGAGATCATGGAAGCGTGCGTGGCGGCGGGCGGTTCGATCACCGGCGAGCACGGTGTCGGGGCTGACAAGATCGACTACATGCCGATGATCTTCGACTCCACCAGCCTGGCCATGATGTGTGATGTCCGGCGGGTCTTCGACCCGGCCAACCGGGCCAACCCCAACAAGGTCATTCCGATCCACGCCTGCCGGGAATGGCGGGAGCCCCAATGAGCGTCTCGATCCTCGAATCCCTTCGGTCTATCGCCAAGAGTGCCGTGATCAGCGGTCCCGACGGAGTTCCGGTGGTCCGGCCCGACTCGGCCGAGGCGATCGCGGCGGTCTTGGGGCACGCGTCGGAACAGGGCTGGCGGGCGCGGGTCGAGGGTCGCGGAAGCTGGATGCCGACCGACGCCCCTGCCGACTTCGTGATCAGGACCGGGGGCCTCGACCGGGTAGTGTCGGTCGCCCCGGCCGACCTGGTCGCCACCGTGCAGGCCGGGGCGACTCTCGAGACCATCGACCAGTCGCTCGCGGCTCATCGATGCTGGCTCCCGATCGACCCTCCAGGCGGCGACAGCCGATCGTTAGGCTCGGTCCTCGCGACCGCCACCGCGGGACCGCTTCGGCACCGATTCGGGCCCGTCAAAGACCACGTCCTCGGCACCACGGTGGTGACCGGCGACGGCCGGATCGTCAAGGCTGGCGGGATCGTGGTGAAGAACGTCGCCGGCTACGACCTCACCAAAATCCAAATCGGGGGCTTTGGCGCGTTCGGGGTCGTCGTGGAAGCCAACCTTCGGGTTCGGGCGGTGCCGGCGGCACGGGCCTTGGTCGTCGCGACCGGAACCCTGGACCTCTTGCTCGACCAGGCCCGACTCCTCCGCGAGGCGGCGATCGACTTGGCGTCCCTCGAGCTGTGCTCGCCAACCCTGCTCGGCGGGGATCGGTGGACCCTGATCGTGCAAGCCACCGGCACCGCCCCTGGCGTGGCCGCGGAAATCGACCGGGTCCGTTCGGTCGCGAGCGGGGCGTCGTTCGAGGGGCTCGGCCCGGGGCAGGCCAGCCGGCTCAATCGGGCCGTCGCCCAGGCGGCCCTCGACGGGCCGGTGTCTCTCCGGGCCGGCGTCCTCGCGGCCGGCACGCCGGACTTGGTCGACACGTTAGGCGAGACCATCGGGCACCGGCGGCTCTCGGCGAGCCTCGGCGCCGGGGGCGTTCGCTGGGTCGGGAACCCGACCGAGGCCCACGTCCGAGCGCTCCGGCATCGATTCGCCGAGCGCGAAGTCCCCCTCACCCTCGAACGGGCCCCCTGGGCGTTCCGCCGGGCGGTGGGTCACTTCGGCGCGTTCCGCGAGGGCGTCCGCCCGATCGCGGCGCGGCTTCGGAGCACCTTCGACCCGAAACACGTCCTGGTCTCGGCCATCGAGGCAACCGAGTGACCGGCACCCGGGGCGGTTTCGAGGCGCTCGATCCGTGCGTCCATTGCGGCTTCTGTCTGCCCGCTTGCCCGACCTATCTCGCCACCGGCGACGAGAACGACAGTCCTCGAGGCCGGATCCACCTGATCCGGGCGCTCGAGCGGGGAGAAATCCAACCCACCGATCGCGCCCTGGTGGAGCACCTGGACGCCTGTTTGGGCTGTCGGGGCTGCGAGCCGGTCTGCCCGTCCGGCGTCGGTTACGGGCGAGGGCTCGAAGCCGCCCGGGTGCGGCTCGCGGCCGCGGGACGGCTACCCCTCGAGGTCAGAGCGATCCTCGCGGTCTTCGCCCGGGCGTGGCTGCTGCGACCCGCGCTGCTCCTGGCCCGTTGGTTTCGAGCGACCGGTTTCCCCGACCGCTTGTCCGGGCATTCTCCGATCCAATTCCTCCTCGGGATGCTGGCCTCGACCACCGCCGGCCCGAGCGGTTCGACGCCCAAGCCCGCCCCGGCGACGAGAGGCCGGGTCGCGCTCTTTCGCGGCTGCGTCATGGATGGTCTCTTCGGGCATGTCCACGAGGCGACCCGGCGAACCCTCGCGGCCAACGGCTACGAGATCGTCGAGGTCGATGGTCAGACTTGCTGCGGCGCCCTCCACGACCACGCCGGCGACCGAGCCGGCGCGGCGGCCCTCGCCGAGGCCAATCTCCGGGCCTTCGCGGGGCGAGCCGATTTCCTGGTCGTCAACAGTGCCGGCTGCGGCGCTCTTCTCAAGGACCTCCCTCACCTCATCCCGTCCGACGCGGCCCGTGCCCTGGCAGCCAAGGTCCGCGACGTCACCGAGTTGCTCGCGGCGGCGGGACCTCGGCCGGGCGCTCCCCTGGCCGAGCGGGTGTGCTACGACGCCCCCTGTCACTTGCAGCATGCCCAGGGGATCCATCGGGAGCCGCTTCAGGTGCTCAATGCCATTCCCGACCTCGAGATTGCGCTCCTGCCGGGATTCGATCGCTGTTGCGGCAGCGCCGGGCTGTACGGCGTGCTCCATCCCGAGCTGTCGCGGGCGATCCTCGGGGAGAAAGTTGCCGCGATCGCCGCCGCAACTCCCCAGCCGAGCCTCGTCTTGACCGGTAATCCCGGATGCCTGATGCAAATCGGTGCTGGACTCAGGGCGGCCGAGCTTCCGATCGGCGTTGCCCATCCGGTCGAACTGCTGGACCGCTCTTACCGGGCGGCGGGCTACTACCACTAACCGTGGCGCGCCTGATTCGATACCCCGACGCGAGAGCATCGCGCCTCGACCACGGTCCGGTCCTGGTGACGACCCAGCCTGGGGTGTTCCGAATCACCGGCCCCGGATCGGTGGCGTGCGTTCAGGGCGTCGTCAGCCACGACGTCGCCGGTCCGGGGCCCAACTCGCTGGGCTACGGCGCGATGCTGACCGCGAAAGGAATGATCGCGGTCGACTTGTGGACCATTCGGCTCGACGACGCCATCGTCCTCGTCGTCGAGGCCGCCAGCGCCGAGACGGTCGCCGGGCTCCTCGCCCGGCAGTTGCCGCCCCGCCTCGCCCGAGTGCGCGACGAAACGGGGACGGTCGCGGCGCTCTGGGCCATTGGCCGGCGAGCCCAGCGACCAGAATTCCCCGCGGCTGGGCGGGTGGCGGTTGACGAGCACGGCACCGTAACGGCTCGCGGCACCGGGGTCGCGTGGTTCGACTGGGTCGCGATCGGCTCCATCGACCATATCGAGGCGCTCCGCCGCGGGTGGTCGACGGGCGGTGCCCCCATCGGGGATGCCGACGACCTTGCAGCGGCCAAGATCCGGGCCGGGTTCCCGTCGGCGGGCGCCGAGATCGGCGACAAGACTTTACCTCAGGAGGTCGATTTCGATCGACTCGGGGCCGTGTCGTACACCAAGGGCTGCTTCGTTGGCCAGGAGACGGTGGCCCGCCTTCACTCCCGGGGGCATCCCAACTGGCTGCTCCGGCGTTTTCGCCACCCCGGTCCGGGGGTTCCGGACGAGGTTCTGGTCGATGGGAAAGTGATCGCCCGACTCGGCACCGGACTGGTCGCCGACGACGGCGGGATTACGGGCCTGGCCCTGGTTCGGCGGGAGGTCGACCTCGCGACACCGGTCGGCGGATTTCAGTTCGACCCGATCGGCGGTGAGGGGAAAAGCGAAGCCCCGGCCGTCGGGCCGGGGCTCTAACCACTACATCCAGCGCTTAGTGCGCCTTGGCCGAATCGCCCGCCATCGCGGTGCTGTCATGGGACATCGCGGCGGAGTCCGCCGGAGCGGTCGTGGCCGGGGCCGGGGCCGCGGCGGCAGCGGTATCAGCAACGGGTGCATCGGCCTTCTTTTCGCCGCAAGCGGCGAGGGCCACGGCTGCGGCGACGAACAGATACTTCGACATTGATACTCCTCAGTGAGCGGGGTTTACTTTGTCCGGGGTCGTTTGGGCGCCCGATGGCGCGAAAACAATGCCGGTGAAGATAGCCTCAGGTTCGCGCTTGTCAATGGCCCGTAATGACTTACCCGACCGCCTCTTGGATGGGGATCGGCCACTGGGCTAGCCGACGGGCAACCGCGCGCCAACCGATCCCAAGGCCCCAACAGCTCAAAGGGAAGGACCGAACCAAATGCGACCGACGAACGTGGGCGAGTTGAAGCGATCCGATTGGGTCGCCGGCGGCCGCGCTGAACGCTCGGTTCGCGACGAGATCCGGGCCAACCTGCTCGCCGCCTTGGAAGCCGGGAGCCCCCTGTTTCCCGGCATCCGGGGCTTCGAGGATTCCATCATACCTCAGGTCGTCAACGCCTTGTTGGCCCGTCAGGATTTCATCCTGCTGGGCCTCCGCGGCCAAGCGAAGAGTCGGATTCTCCGGGCGCTGACCGGCTTTCTCGACGAATGGATGCCGATCATCGCGGGCAGCGAGGTCAACGACCATCCCCTAGCGCCAATCTCCAAGTTCGGTCGTGACCGTTTGGCCGAGTTGGCCGATGCCACCCCGATCGCCTGGGTCCACCGGAACGACCGGTATGTCGAGAAGCTGGCGACCCCCGACGTGACCATCGCCGACCTGATCGGGGATCTCGACCCGATCAAGGCCGCTCGCGGAGGTCACCTGCTGTCCGACGAGTTGACGATGCATTACGGGCTGCTGCCACGCGCGAATCGGGGCATCTTCGCCATCAACGAGCTGCCCGACTTGAGCGGCAAGATCCAAGTCGGGCTGTTCAACGTGATGCAAGAGGGCGACGTCCAGATCAAGGGCTATCCGGTCCGGCTTCCGCTCGACGTGGTGCTCGTCTTCACCGCCAATCCGGAGGATTACACCGCGCGGGGCAAGATCGTCACGCCCCTCAAGGACCGGATCGGCGCCGAGATCCAGACTCACTACCCCAAGAGCGTCGGCCTCGGTATGGAGATCACCGCTCAGGAGGCGTGGGTCGAGCGGCCCGGGGCCGGCGTGGCGGTACCGGAGTTCGTTCGCGAGGTCATCGAGCGAATCGCGTTCGAGGCTCGGAGCGATCGCCGGATCGACCGTCGGTCCGGGGTCAGCCAACGCCTTCCGATCAGCCTGCTCGAGAACGTGGTGTCGAACGCCGAGCGGCGCGGAGCCTCGTTAGGCGAGCCCGCCCCGATCGTGACCCGAATCAGCGATCTCTACGCGGCGCTTCCCGCGATCACCGGCAAACTGGAGCTCGAGTACGAGGGCGAGCTCCAAGGCGGCGAGACCATCGCCAAGGAGCTGATCCGCCGGGCGGCGAACCGGACCTTCCTCGAACGGGCCGCCGATTTCGACCCGGAGCCGATCGAAGCGATCGTCACCTGGTTCGATGGCGGTCAGGCGCTCAAGCTCGCCCCGGAAGAGCGGAGCGACCTGGCGATCAAGGCGTTTCGGACCGTGCCGGGCCTGGCCACGGTCGCCGCGGCCATCGCCGAGGGACCCGAAAGCGATGCCGGGACCCTGGTCGCCGCCTCGGAACTCGTGCTGGAGGCCTTGGCCGCCCAGAAGCGGATCAGCCGAACCGAGGATTTTGGCTGGACCGCGCACCGGCCCACCCGCCCCGAACGGCGTCGCGAGATCGACGACTAGGTCGCCCGCCGTTCGCGGGTTTCCGCGGGCCACAGGGTTTTGGCCCGGCCCACCACCGTGGCCACCACTTGATCGATGCCCAGCGCCGAGGTGTTGAGCACCATGTGATAACGGGAGGCGTCGTTCCAGTCGCGATGGTAGTACTCCTGGTGGTAGCGGGCCCGGTTGGCATCCGACTGGGCCACCAGCGCGGCCGCGTCCGCAGGTGAACGACCGATCCGGACCGCCACGGTACCGACCCGGTCCTCCCTGGGCGCCACGACTTTGACGTGCAGGCCATCCGGCTGGCCGGCCAACACCGCGGGCGCCGCGCGCCCGACCAGCACGATTCGGCCCTCCCGGGCCAGCTCGGCCACCACGCTCTCGGTGATCTTTACCAGCTTGGCCTCGTCACCCTCGGGATCCTCGTCCGCGGGCGCGGAGAGGATTTCCGGGGCCGCCCGCATCAGCATCCGGAGGAGCCGCTCGAAGAACCCCGGCGCCCGTTCCTCCCGCTCCCGAACCTCGGCCGGGCTCAGGCCGGACCGGGCCGCGATCTGGTCGACGATTTCGTTGTCGACGACTCGCCAGCCCAAGGCGGCCGCGACCTGCCGCGCCACCTCGCTCCCCCCCGCCCCCATCTCGCGCGAGATCGTGATGATCATGCCGCCTCCGAGCCGATCGGTCGCTCTCGCCGAAACATGCCCATCCGCCAGCTCACCCACACCGAGACCGCGAGACAGATCAGCCCGCCCAACAAGATCGCACGCGACGGTCCGAATTGCTCGCCCACCCAGGCCGCCTGGGCCGACCCGAAGGGGGCCAGCCCGATCACGATGAACGAGTAGAGGCCGACGATCTGCCCCCTCAGGTGGTCTGGCGCGCTGGTCTGGAGAATGGTGTTGGTCATGATCGCGTTGAGCGCCATGGTAAGCCCGGTCAGCACCAGCACCACGACCGTGACCGAAAACACGTGAACCGTCCCCAGCGCGAGCAGGCTGAGCCCGAGGCCGATCCCGGCCACGAAGGCCACCCGCTCTCGGGGAAAGCGCTGCCCGATCCAGGCCAGGGTCAAGGCTCCACCGGCGGCACCGATGCCGAACGCCGACATCAACCCACCGTAGCCGCCCACCTCGGCACCGAGTTCCTTCCGGGCGAAGGCCGGGAGAATCGCGATCAGCGAGGCGCCGAAGAGCGTGAAGGTGGTCGTCAGGGTCACCAGTGCTTTGGTGAGCGGCACCCGAAAAACGTGATCCATGCCAGCCAGCACGCCGGCCCGGCGGCTGCCAACCTGGGGCTGGGTCTGCTCAGGATCGATCCGAGCCAGGCCGATCAGTACCGCGAGGAAGCTCGCCGCGTTGACGAAGAAACACGCCGCGGGCCCGAACGCGGCGCTCACCAGGCCGGCGAAGGCCGGGCCGACCACCCGCGAGAGGTTGAAGGCGGAACTGTTGAGCGCGATGGCGCTGAGGAGGTGTTGTTTCCCGACCATCTCGACGAGGTAGGCCTGCCGGATCGGGATCTCGAAGGCGCTGACGAGGCCGGAGAAGAGCGCCAACGCGTAGATCCACGGCACCGTGATCAGCCCCGCCACGGCCAGTCCGCCGACGAAGAGCGCCTCGACCAAGAAGAGGGTCTGCAGCAACATCAGCCATTGGCGTTTGTTGACCCGATCCGCGACCACCCCGCCATAGAGGGTCAACAAGAGCACCGGTAAGGCACCCAGCGTCGACACCAGACCGGTCTTGAGGGTGGAGTCTGTCAGCTCGAGGACCAGCCAACTGAGGGCCACCGTCTGCATCCAGGATCCGCACAGCGACACGAACTGGCCGACGATGAACAGTCGGAAGTTCCGATACTCGAGCGCGCCGACCTTGAAGTTGACCCAGCGTTTGGCGGAAGTGGACGACACCGGGACAAGATATCGACCCGTCCCCGACGCCGCGACGGGGTGCGCCTCCAGGCTTCCCAGGGACCGGGTCCGGCGCCACCTTTCGGGCGATGCGGTACACGACGTACGCGAAGTACACCAAGGAACTCGCCGACCTGGTCAACCTCCAGGGCCTGCTCGACCAGCTGGGCGACTTCCTGCTCCAGTCCGGCTTCGCCGGCGGCCCGGAGGACTGGCCCTGGTGGGCCGATCCGCCGCAGGGCGGCGACCGCTCGATGGACGCCCTCCGCGAGGCCATTATCCAGGCGCTGCTGCAATCGGGCCAACTCACCCCGGAGATGGTGCGCTATCTCCGGGGTGACTCGTCCGGCGACGAGGCCCGTGACCGGGAGATCGAGCGCCAGCTTTCCGAGCTGCTCGACCAGATCGTCCAGCGGCTGATCGACGAGGGCTACCTCAAGACCAAGGAGCCCCCGAACGTCCCGGCCGGTTATTCGGCCGTGGTTGGGCCTGGCGGTCAAGCCCGGGCGGCCGCCGACCAGGTTCAGTTCGATCTGACCGACCGGGGGCTCGACTTTCTGGGGTACCGGACTCTCAAGAATCTGCTGGGGAGCATCGGCAAAGCGAGCATGGGGACTCACGACACCCCGTACCTCGCGACCGGCGTGGAGGCCGAGGCCGGCTCCAAGCCGTACGAATTCGGCGACGCGCTCAACATCGACGTGCCGGCCACGTTAGGCTCGGCCATCGCCCGGCACGGCCTCGCCATTCCGCTCGAGCTCGACTACGGCGACCTGATGGTCCATCAGGCCGAGTACCGTTCCTCGGCGGCGACGGTGCTGATGCTCGACTGCTCCCATTCGATGATCCTCTACGGCGAGGACCGTTTCACCCCGGCCAAGAAGGTGGCGCTGGCGCTCACCCATCTGATCCGAACCCAATACCCCGGCGATTCGCTCCGGGTGGTCCTCTTTCACGACACCGCGGAGGAGATCCCGCTCGCGACCCTGGCCCGCGCCCAGGTCGGCCCCTACCACACCAACACGGCGGAAGGACTCAAGCTGGCCCGGCGGATCTTGTTGAGCCAGAAGAAGGACATGCGGCAGATCATCATGATCACCGACGGCAAGCCGTCGGCGATGACCTTGCCGGATGGGCGGGTCTACCTCAATTCCGGCGGGCTCCATCCCCAAGTACTCGAGACCACCTTTCGCGAGGTCGCCGCCTGCCGCCGCGCCGGCATCATGGTGAACACCTTCATGCTGGCCCGGGACCCGGCGCTGGTGGGGTTCGTCAAGAAGGTGGCGGAGATGTGCCGCGGCAAAGCGTACTTCACCAACACCATGACGTTAGGCCAGTTCATTCTGATGGATTTCCTGCGGCGGCGCACCACTAGGGGCTGACGGAGGGGGGCAAGGTCGATGCGAACGCTGGTCTCGATCCCGGCGGGAACGGTTGCGTGGGTTCCGGTCGAGGCCCAGACCCGGCTCGGCACCGTCGGCAGGTTCACCGCATCGGCTCGGCGCCCCTGCCGCTGAAAGGCCCGAACGGCCCTATCGAGGGGACGCCTCAGCCTCCCCGGACGTGCCGGTTGAAGAATGCGATGGTCCGCTCCCACGCAAGTTTGGCGGCCGCGGCGTCATATCGGGGCGTGGTGTCGTTGTTGAACCCATGCTGGGTGCCGGGATACAAGTGCCGTTCGTACCGAACCCCGGCGGCCTGAAGCGCTTTCTCGAAATCCGGCCAGCCCGCGTTGATCCGATCGTCGACCTCGGCCGATTGCACCATCAGCGGGCATTTGATCTTCGGAACGTCCGCCAAATTGGGCCCGGAACCGTAGAACGGCACCCCGGCCGCGAGGTCGGGCAGGCGGGTCGCGAGGTAGTTCACCATCCCGCCGCCCCAGCAGAAGCCCACCGCGCCGACTCGGCCGGTGCATTCGGGTCGGGCCTGCAGAACCGCGACCGCGGTGACGAAGTCTTCCCTGCTTTTGGGTTGCTCGAGCCTCGGGAACAGCGCCCGCGCCTGGTCTTCGGTTCCCGGATAGCCGCCCAACGGAAAGAGGGCGTCCGGCGCGAAGGCGACGAAGTTGTCGAGCGCCAGCCGCCGGGTGATGTCCTCGATGTGCGGATTGAGGCCTCGGTTCTCGTGGATCACCAGGATGCCGGGGAGCTTGCCCTGGGCGCGAGCCGGCCGAACCAGGTAACCCCGCATCCGACCGTGGCCGTTCGGCGACGGGTATTCGAGATACTCCGGGTTGATCCGGGCGTCGTTGGGCCGGATCACCTGGGCCTCGGCGAACTTCGGGCTGAGCTCGTCCAGGAGCATCGCCGCGGTCACGCCGCCAACCGCGAACTTGCCGGCCCGATCGAGAAATCCGCGGCGGTCGAGCGCCCCGTGAACGTAGGCGTCGAACAGGAGCAGGAGCTCCTGGTCATAGTCATGAGCGGTCTTGCGTTCCATGGGAACTCCTGGGCTCGGCGTGCCGGACCGACCGGGGGTGGTCAGGACCGGCTCCGACTAAGCTGCCTCGGTTGCCTTGGGCCCGCAAGAATCGGCGGGTGGAGTCTTTCTGGTCAGTGAGTGCCGGCCGAGGCCCGCTCCGGTACCGCCCGGTCGCGCCGGAACCGATCGAGCGCGAACGGCGCGATCAGCGAGGGAACCTGCCCCGTGGCCAGCAGTTCCGCCATGGCAAGCCCCGACGCCGGAATCGCCTTGAATCCCCAAGTTCCCCAGCCCGAGGATATCAGGAAATTCTCGACCTCGCAGAGTCCCATCAGGGGGGAATAATCGGGCGTCATGTCACACAGCCCGGTCCATTGGCGGAGGATCCGGAGCTTGGCGAGGAAGGGGAACAGGTCGATCGCGCGGGCCGAACAGGACGCCAGGAACGGAAAGGTCGATCGAGTCGAGTAACTGGTGAAGGGGTCGATCTCGGCGCCGATCAGCACTTCGCCGCGGGCGCTCTGCGATACGTAGATGTGAAGGTCCGCCGAGGCGACGATCCGATCGAGCACCGGCTTGTAGGCTTCGGTCACATAGGCCTGAAGGGGATGGGTCACGATCGGCAATCGAATCCCCGCCATGTTGGCGATGTCGGTGACGTAGCCGCCGACCGCCGAGAGGACCTTTCCCGCCGCGATCGGGCCTTGGTTGGTGCGGACACCCCGGCACCGGCCTCCTTCGATGTCGAGCCCGGTGACCTCGATCCCCTGGTGGATCTCGACGCCGAGCCGCTGCGCGGCCATCGCGTAGGCCCAGGCAACCGCGTCGTGCCGAATGATGGCCCCGGGCGGGTGATACGCGGCGCCCAGGATCGGCCGTTTGCCACCACCCGTCATGTCGAGCTCGGGACAGGTCGCCTTGACTTGGGCGGCGTCGAGAAAGACCGTGTTGACGCCGAACTGCTGGTTCTGGAGCGCGCGCTCCCGCTGGTTGCGGAGCTGGGGTTCCGAATGGGCCAACCAGAGCAGACCGCGCTGCGACCGGAGCATGTTGTAATCGAGGTCCTGCCCCAGCGTGGCGTATAGCTGGTAACTCGCTCGATAGAATGCGATGGTCTCGGGCGTCTTGTAGTTGGCCCGCAACACGGTGGTGTTGCGGCCGGTTCCGCCGGAGCCGATGTAGGCACGCTCCAGGACGGCGACCTTGGTCACCCCGAACTTGGCCGCGAGGTAGTACGCGGTGGCGAGGCCGTGGCCGCCGCCCCCGATGATCACCACGTCGTAGCGATCGCCGAGGGTGTCGACCCGCAGGTACTGCTCGCGGCGGAACAGCTTCAGCATGATGCCCCCGGAGTGTCGAACGCCAGCGGTGCGGGTGATTCGAGTTGAACCGCCAGGTCGCCGGTGACGGCCGCGAGCCGCTCCATCAAGTGGTGACCCACCGGGGCCGGGACGAAGAGGTGGAGCCGACCGCTCTCGTAGACCACCTTGCCGGGGACGCCGGTGATCGCCCCCTGGACCAGGGCGGGAGCTGCCGCCGGGATCGGCGCCAGCATCAACCGCCGGATCACCTCGAGCCGGTCCTCGCCGCTCGCGGTCACCACCCACCAGCCATCGGTCTGGTCGACCACGAGGCCGCGCCCCGCCAGGCCCGACCGGGCGGCGTCCATCAGTGCCTGACGCTGGTCGAGACGTCCCACCAGCCAGACTTCGTCGGGGGCGATCGCCAGCCGGACTCCGATCGGCCCCGGCCGCACCCCGCCGAGCGACTCCGGCCGAGCGAGGCAGGCGACGATCGCGACGTCGGTGGGCCTGAGCCTAAGCACGGAGCCGAGCTCCTTGGGGATCGTAGAACGGGCCATGGGTCACGGTACCCCGGAGGACCCGGCCGCTGCCATCGACCGCCTCGACCGTCTCGGGAATCCCGGCGCCGTCGTCGTAGATCCACCCTAACGCAACGCCCAGGTTCAGCGATGGCGAGAACCGCGACGATGTCAGATACCCGACCCGCTGGCCACTCGCCACCAGCTGGGCTCCATCGGCCGGGGCCTCAGGGAAGCGAAGCCCTCTGAGCATTCGATTGGGCCGGATCGCCGCCATCCGCTCCAGGGCGGTCCGGCCGACGAAATGCGGCTTGTCCATCTTGACGGCCCAGTCGAGCCCGAGCTTGTGAGGGGTGCTGTCGAAGTCGGTGTCCTGGCCAACGATGATGTGGGCTTTCTCGAGTCGGAGCAGCCGGAGCGCCTCGAGACCATGAGGGGCGATCCCGAACGGCCGGCCGGCCTCGAGCAAGGCGTCCCAGAGGGCCACCGAGTGGGAGCGGGGATGATGCAACTCGAACGACAACTCGCCGACGAATCCCACTCGCATCACCAGGCAGTCGATTCCGGCCACCGATACCGAGGCCAGACCGCCGTAGGGAATGGCCTTGGCATCCACCGCCCCGCCGGCCAACCCGCTCAGCACCTCGCGGGCTTTCGGTCCACAGAGGTTGATGGCGCCGAGCGTGTAGGTCTGGTTGGCGAGGTAGACGTCGTGACCCCAGGTATCGGCCCAATCCCGGAGCCAACTCTCGACCACGTCGGCGCCGCCACTCGTGAAAGTGAGGTAGTAGCGTCCGTCGCCGAGCGACCCGACCAGGCCATCGTCGAAGACGTAGCCCGCCTCGTTGAGGAGCAAGGTGTAACGGCTCCGGTGAGACCTGAGGTCCGCCACTCGGCAGGGGTAGAGACCTTCCAGAAAGGCGGTAGCATCGGGTCCAGCGACGAGGTACTTGCCCAGGGTGCTCACGTCCATCACGCTGACCCGTTCCCGGACGGCGCGGTACTCGTCCGGCACGTTGCCGTACCGCTCGACTCGCTTCCAGGCCCCGGCCCACTCCATGGTGCCGCCGATGGCGAGGTGTCGGTCGTGGAGCGCGGTCCGGTATTCGAGCGGATAGCGGGCCCCGGCTGCCACGTCTTCGAGCCGAACCGGCCGAGCCGGTGGGCGGGCGGTGGTCGGCCCGCTCGAGATCTCCTCCGGGGCGCGGGCCCTGACGAACCCTTGGAGGTGCCGATGACAGAGCCCACCCTGACAGGGGCCCATGGACACGGTCGAGTATCGCTTGAGCAGCTCGGTCGATTGGAACCCTTCGTGCCAGGCGAGGTCGAGGTCCGGCACGGTGATGTCTTCACAGAGGCACACGAAGCCCGCGGCCGGCGATTCCGGCAGGTCTGGTCGAGCCGTCGTCGTCGCGCCGCCGCTTCCCGCGGCGCGTCCGTCGGCCTCGGCCTCCGCGAGGGACAGGCCCGGTCGGCCGGCATCGCCCACGACCGCCACTTCGACCGACGCGGCGGCCGCCTGCCGGGCCAGGTTGCTTCGCGGCTCGAGTCCGACCGCCACGACGACGCCGTCGCAGGCGATCCGGTGCCGGCTGCCCCCCACCTCGATCACCGCACTTCGGACCCGCTTGAGCCCTCCCACCGCCGCGATTCGGCCTCCGGCGAAGACCCGGGCGCCCCCGCGGATCCGGCCGGCGAGCGCGGCGGGGGCAGCCACGGCCGCGATCTTGACACCGGCCGCTTCGAGCATGGCGAGGTGCTCGAGCCCTTCCTCGCGGTCGATCGCGACCACCGCGACCTCGGCCGGACGAAGGCCGCGCGAGGCCATCAGCGCCGCGCCGCGACCGAGCCACACGCCCGGCAGATCGTTGCCCGCGAAGGCGCCATGGACATCCATTGCCCCGGTGGCAACCACCACCCGCCGTGGCATGACGAGGTGAAGGGCGTCAGCGGCGACCACCGGCACCAACGGTCCCTCGTAGACGCCAAAGGCCGTTCCTCGCTCGAGCACCGTGATGCCGGCGGCAGAGCGGACCGACACCGCCAGGCTGGTCGCCCGGTCACGCACCGGACCGGAAGGGAGTTTCTCCCCGATGGCGCCTTCGTCGCAGATGACGACCGTCTGGCCGGCAGCCGCCGCCGCGAGCGCGGCCCCGAGGCCGGCCACCCCGGCGCCGATCACGCAGAGGTCGGGGTGGTGGTAGCGGCGCTCCCGATCGGTCGGGGGTGCGGCGGTATCGACATCTCCGAGCCCCGCGAGCCGCCGGATCGACGGCTCGACGGTGGCAAAGAAGCCGGCCGGCTTGATCATCGACTTGTAGTAGAAGCCGACCGGAAGGAGCGCCCGCAACCACCAGAGCCCAGCGAGGAAATCGAAATCGGCCGACGGCCAGCCCGTGGACCGCCGCACTCGCTGCCCCGGCTCCGCCGGCGTGACGCAGGTCCGGGTCGCCGCCTCACCGTCGACGGTCATCATGCAGTTAGGGCAGTCGCCGGTGCCGCAGTACATCCCCCGAGGCCGATGGTACTTGAACGAGCGCGAGAAGATCCGGACCCGAGCCCGGTACAGGGCGGTCGCGATCGAGTCACCCGGCTCGAAGGGAATGGCCCGCCCTTCGAAGTCAAACGACGTCATGGATGGCGTTGGTGATGGTGTTGCGGGTCAGGGTGAGCCACCGCCGGCAGCCGGCGTGGTGGAACCATCGCTCCCGCTGGTCGCCCGCCACGTTCCGGCGAAGCCACACCCGCCGGTAATCCGCCTCGACGTCGGCTTCGACGCCGTGGCCACCTTCCGGCAGCTCGCCACTCGCCCAGAACTCGCCGTAAGGGCGGCGGCCGCAGTGGGGACAGGGGATCATGAGAGCCATCTGATTCTCATATTATGCGAGGCGGTTCCGTTTTTCAATGCAACGGTTCCGTTTTTCAGTGCAAGAGTATCCCCCAAACCCGTTCCGCGCAAACCCCGCCGCCCCGGCCGGCGGACCGGCGCCGGGGCTTTCGGATTCATTCTCAAACCGTGAGATTAGGCCCCGGGAGGCACCCCATGCTCGAAAAGCTCAACACCATCCTCGACCTGTTTTCCGCCGAGCGTCCCGAGCTCACCTTCATGGAGATCGCCGACCGGTTGAACCGGCCGCGGAGCAGCGTCTACCGAATCCTGGCCCGCGCCGCCAGCGCCGGCTTTCTCGACCAGGACCCCGCCTCCGGGCGCTACCGGGTCGGGATCCGTCTGGCCTCCCTCGGCGAGTTGGCCCGCCATGCCACCTCGCTCCAGCGGGTCGCCTACCCCCAGCTGCTCCACCTCGCCGAGCGGAGCGGAGGTGAAACCTCGGTCCTGATGGTGCCGAGCGGCACCGAGGGTGTCACCGTCGATCTGGTCGAGGGTTTTCACCCGGTCCGGATCCCGCACCATCTCGGCGGCCGGTTTCCCCTCCACGCCACGGCGGGCGGCAAGACCTTCCTCGCCGCCATGCCGCCGGAGGAGGTGGCCCGAATCCTCAAGCGCCCGCTGGAGCGTTGCACGGCCAGGACCATCGTGGACCCCGCCAAGCTCCGGCGGGAGCTCGAGCGGGTGAGAGCGCAGGGCCACGGCGTCGCGGTCGGCGAGTGGATCGAGGATCTCTGCGCGGTCGCCGCGCCGATCCGGAACCACCGCGGCCGGGTGGTGGCGGCCATCGGCGTCGCCTCGCCGTCGCCGCGATGGTCGCCCAAGGTCCGGAGCGCCCTGGCCCGGGAGTGCCTCAAAGCGGCCGAGGCGGCCTCTCGGGCGCTGGGCTACCGGTAGGCGCGCCGTTTCGGCGATCGGGCCCAACGAGGTGGCCATCGACTGCACGGTCCCCCGCCGCTAAGCCGGTCGGTTCGCCGAGACGCCCTCGAAGTACTCCCGGATTCGTTTGGCGACCAACACCTCTTCGCCGTCGCGCAGCTGTCGGGTCCGTATCGCCAGATCGTATTCGATCCGGGGTCGGCCGGTCCGCAACGCGTCTTTCACCTGGGCCACGGTGACCGGCAGCACCCCTTGGTCCCATTGCAGGTCGACGTCGAGGTAGCCCATCGTGTTGGGGACCGCCTCGGCACTCAGGCCTCGGATGCCCTGCAGGGCGTTGGCGAGCCATCGGGCCTTGCGGTTCCAGCCGGTGATCACGGCCTCATGGTCGAGCGCGAGGTACCGATCGAAGGCCACCACCAGCCCGATCACCGACTCCTTGCCGAGTTTCATTCCCCGGCCAAGTTGATCGTTGGGATAGTGATGGAGTCGGGCGGCTTGGACCAGATCTCGCCGGCCCGCGAGAATCCCCGTCGCCTGGGGGCCTTGGATGCCTTTCCCGCCGCTGATGGCGATCAAGTCGGCGCCCATCTCGAGGAACCGCCGGGGGTTGGTGTGGGGCGGCATGTCGCTCGCCATGTCGAGCAGCACCGGAACACCGGCGGCGTGGGCCAGCGCGATGGCGTCAGCCAGCTTCATCACCTCCGGCCCCGGGGGACGGTTCCGGCGGACCGGAAAGGGCGGCGCGAAGATCGCCTGCTTCTCGGCGCAGGCGAGGATCGCCACCATGGCGGTGGCAGGCCCCAGCATGGCGATGAAGTCGTCCCGATCCGTCGCCTCGACCAAGGTGGCCCCGGCGACCCGGTACGCCCGGTCGTAGTCGAAGCGGTGTCCCTTGGGGATGAGAACTTCCCGCCGGGGCCAGGTCGGGTGGGGCAAGGCCGCCACCTTGGCGGGGTCGGCGCCCGTTAGGCACCCGGCGCACCCCAACACCATCGAGCCGAAACCCCCGGTGGTCACCAGGGCGGCCTCGGCCCCGAGCCCCTTGGCGATGTGAGCCCCCGCCGCGTCCATCAGTTCGTTCATCTCGACGAAGTACTCGTTGGCCTCGCTCATGGCCGCGATGACCTCCGGCGGCATCCGCGAGCTGGAGAGCCGGGAGATGTGCTCGTGGGCTCCGAGGTGGGGCCGAACGCCCAGCAGCCTGACGTAGACGTTGTCTTCGAGGTCGTGGGCAATCGCCTCGGGGGCCGGGCGAACGGGCCGAGCAGGTTGGGCGGGTTGGGCGGGTTGGGCGGGCGCCACGGTGGCGGCGGCGCCGGCCCCGAGGGTAGCGGCCGACGCCAGGCCCATGAACGCGCGACGATCGAGTTCGGTCATCCGGATTTCCCCCGAAGAGCCACCCCAAGATACCGGGCCAGGATGAGCGACGGCAGGACGGATCGGGCATCGGCCCGCCTCGACCGCCGGGGCCCGTCGACCCGCACTCAGCCCGGCGATCGTAGCCAACAGAGCAGCGCGTACCCGAGCCCGACTGCGTAGAGGGTCCCGAAGATCTCCTTGTTGAATCGAGCGAGCCACTCAGGAAGAAAGATGTCGAAATTCGCCCGGCGATCGGCGGTATGCCGCCCGGCGATCGGGGTGAGCGGGCAGCGCATCCCATTCGCCACCAGGACAACGACCTCGACGAGGACGACGAGAGCCATGACCAGCGTCCAATGGAACCGGCCGACGCTGGCCGAGAGATAGATCCCCGCGATGCACGCCACCATGACCACCCACACGGCAGTGTGGAGGAGCTTGATCCAGATCAGCATCGAGAATCCTGACGATCGGGGCACCGCGGAGTATACTTCCCAGAGGCGTTCTTCGACTCACTCGACACCATCCGCCTCCAATGACTCTCGCCTTCGAGCCTCGGCCCTATCGACCCGCCAACCACGATCAATTCGACGTCATGGCCGAAGGCCTGGGCCGGTACCGCATCGACGTCTCGGTACCCAGGGGCCACCGGGAGGGCGGCACCCGCTACCCGGTGATCCTCGCCGTCGACGGCAATCTCCTCTTCGACATCGTGCATACCGTGGCCCACGGCCGCTTCGCCGGCGCCGCGCCGGTGCTGCCACCGTCGGTCCTCGTTGGCGTCGGCTACCCCGATGATGAGGGGTTCGCATCGTTCTACGCGCGGCGGAATTCCGATTTCCACGATGACTGGGCAATGACCGACCCCCTCGGCCAGGCCCTCCATCAGATCTTCAATGCGCTCAAGGCGGCTGAAGGGAAGCCCGATCTCACGATGGGCACGGGAGGCTACCCTCGGTTCATGGCCTTCCTGCGCGACGAATTGCTCCCGTCGCTCGCCAAGCACTACCCGATCGACCTGGCCGGCCGCCACACCCTGATCGGCGACTCCTCGGGCGGGCATTTCGCTCTCCGGGCGGTGTTCGATCCGACCAGTCCGTTCCGCCGCTACCTGATCATCAGCCCGGGTTTTTCGGCCGGCGACGACGGGATTCAACGGGCCGCCGAGGGGTATGCGGCGACCCACCCGGACCTCGACGTCGACGTGTTCGCGTGCTGTGGCACCGTCGAGGTCGACCAAGATCCCGTGGGTGCCCTGTGCCGGTTCGGCACCGGGGTGCTCTGGACCGCCGAATGGTTCGGCGCCCGCCGGTGGCCCAGCGCCCGTTGTGAGTGGGAGATTTTCAACAACGAGGACCATTTGTCGATCGCACCGAGGGCGGTCGCCACCGGTCTGCGATCGGTGCACCGGCTGCGGCCAGGAGTTCACGATGCCGAGCTCAAGCGGGCTACCGCGGCCGCGCAGCAAGCCCTGATGGAACCGGCCCGATGAGGCCCGCCCGAAGCCACTCGGCGTTCGTCGTCGCGGCGCTCGTGGTCGCGACGACGGCCCGAGCGCAACCCCAGCTGACCGACTCGGAACGGCGGCTCGTGGCGGTGCTCCAAGAGGACATCCCCCAGATTCTCAGGCTGGTCGGGACGCCCGGGCTCAATCTCGCCATCGCGCGGCGCGGCGGGGTGATCTGGGAGGCCGGGTTCGGCTGGGCCGACCTCGAGCGCCGGATCCCGATGACCGCCTCGACGGTGACCCATTCGGGCTCGATGGGGAAGACCTACACCGCCACGGCGGTGATGCAGCTGGTGGAACGCGGTCAGCTGGAGTTGGACGCACCGGTCAATCGCTACCTCGGCGGCTGGACCATCACCAACCCACTCGGCGGTCGAGAGGTGACGGTGCGCGATCTGCTCACCCACCGAAGCGGCCTGGCGCCCAACGCCGCCTGGAGCGTCCGGCGGGCGCCCACGCCGCTCGAGGCGCACCTTCGGCGGGCCTATGCCCGGGAGCGGAACGACTTCTACGGTGGGGCCGCCTCACCCACTTGGTCCGCCAAGGCGGGCGAGAAATACCAGTACTCGAACCTCGGGATCGCCACGCTGGGGTACCTCGTCCAGGTCACCAACCCGGAGCGGCTGTCGTTTTCCGACTACGTCCAGAAGCACATCATCGACCCCCTCGGGATGCGCTCGACCCAATACCCGCCGGTCCAAGACTCGCTCCACATTCGCCCGGAGATCTGGCGGCGGATGTCACGCGGGTACGCCGGGTTCGGCACCGCCCGGATCCCGACCCCGGAGATCTACTTCGAAGATCATCCAGCCGGCACCGTGGTCACGGTTCCCCGGGACCACGTCCGTCTGCTACTGGCGATGATGAACGGCGGCACGTTAGGCGGCTATCGGTTGCTGGCCCCGGAGACCGTCCGACAGATGCTGACCCCGTATCAGCAGACCGGGACGGATGCCGAGTTCGAGCCGTCCGGGGTGGGGCTGGTCTGGAACCTCCGCGATTGGAATACCGAGCAGCGGAGCTTCGAGCATGGCGGGGCCCACATGTGGGGCTGGACCAATCATTTCGTCGCCTACCCGGACCTCGACTTGGCGATTGCCGTGTTCATGAATCAATGGTCGCTGCCCGACGACGGGCAGGGGGCCCGGTATCGCGAGGCGCGCCTGGTCATCGACTTGGTTCGCGGCTGGGTCAGCCGTGAGAGGGCGAACACGCCCCGCCACCTGCCAGTGCGTTCGTGGGCCTGGAAGGTGTCATACGTTCAAGGGCTCATGATGGTCGAGAGCACCAACGGCGCCCTGGGCATCGCCGAGCGTTTCAGCCGCACCGACATCGACAAGATGGTCCGCGGCGCGGCGCCGCGGGCCGACCGATACCGAACCATCCAGTGGGATCCCGCCGGCTTCCGCGCCGGCGTGGCGGATCTCTCCGCCGCTGAGCTCACTCCAGCCGGGATCGCGGCCTTCCTTGCCTCGGACCGGCTCCAGGTTCTGCCGGAGGAACTCCCCCTGATCTACCTCGAGCTCGGTGGGCGAGGGAACCTCACCGACACGCGGCCGCGATAGCCCGCGCTGGACGGACCTGCCACCCGACACTAAGATCTGTCGGTCAAACAGGTGGGGCGCTCATGTTCTTTCTCTCCGTTCTTCTCGCGGCGGCGGCCCCGTCGGGTGCCAGGGGCTACGACGGGCCGACGATCGGCGACAGCGTGCCGGTCACGGTGGCCAACCGAGTCGTGCTCGACATCGCGGCCCCGGCGGGGCTGATCTGGCAGTTTCTCCCCGGCCTCCGGACCCGGCCCGGGATGGAAACGGTGAGCCTGAACGGCCTTCGCGAACAGTTCGGCTCGCGGTTCGACACCATTCATCGCGACAGCACCGGCAAGGTCACTCGGCACGACCGGATCGAGGTGCTCCACTGGGAGCCAGGAGTTCGGTACGTGGCGTTGGTGCAGTATCTGCCCCCGGCGAGCCCGGTCACCATCGTCTACAACGTCGACCTTCGGGAAACGGGCGGATCGACCCACTTCGTGATGGATTCCTACGCGACCATCCGATTTCCCGCGGACGGCAGTGAGTCGGACCGGATCGCCAAAGTTGCCGCGCAGCGGGCGGAATGGCAGCGGGCGGTGGAGACGGGGTACCAAGCATTCAAGAAGGACGTCGAGGCCGCCGCTCGGGCACGCTAACCACGAGGGACACACGATGCGTCTCACCTTTGTCTTGGCCGCGTCGGCGGTCGTCGCGACCCCGGGAGGGGCTCAAGTTGCCACGCTGGAAATCGTGCCGGCCAAGGCGACCGTCGTCGCCGGGCAGGAGCTGCGCGCGAGTATCCGGGCGAAAGATGCCTCCGGTCGGGAGATCGCCCCGAGCGGCGTGATCTGGATGGTCGGGCCATTCGACGTCGCCGCGGTGACTCAAGCCGGCGTGGTCAAGGCCCTCCGGCAAGGCACCGCGCGGGTGCTGGCCAGGGTCGGCGGCAAGGTGGCCTCCGCGGAGGTCGTCGTCCAAGCCAAGCCGGCGGTCAAGGTCGAGCTGACCGCCAGCCCGGCCGAGATCGTCCCCGGCCAAGTGACGCTGGTTCGGGCCACGCCGCGGACCGAGGACAACGATCCGCTCTCGGACCACCCGGTGCGATTCCGCTCGAGCGCCCCTGCCGTGGCGACGGTCGACTCCGCCGGCGTGGTCGTCGGGCGCGGCGTCGGCGAGGCCACGATTCTCGCCGAGTCCGGCACCGGCCGGGGCGAATTGCCGATCCGGGTGATCGCGAACCGGGTGGTCCGCCTAACGGTCTCCGGCCCCGGCTCGGCGCGAACCGGCGACGTCATCCGCTTCGATCCCAATCCGGTCGACGGGCAGGGCCGCCGGGTATCCTCGGGGGCGGTGCGGTGGAGCAGCGATGGCCCTGGCGCCACCGTGTTCCCGGATGGGGCCTTCGTCGCGGAACGGCCGGGGACCTACGTCGTCACCGCCACGGTGGGCGCGGTGGCCGCGTCGGCGCCGGTGACGGTGACCCAACGGGTCCACGACCGCACCTTCGAGTCGGTCGGCTCGGTCACCTACGGACACCTCCAGGCCGCCGAGCACTGGGCCATCGGCAACGTCCTCTACGTCTCGACCATCGCGGACCGCCTCTACAGCTACGACATCACCGACCCGGCCAACCCCAAACTGACCGATTCGCTGATCGTCGACGCGCGGCTGATCAACGACGTCTCCACCAACGCGGCCGGCACCATCGGCCTGATCACTCGACAGCAGGCCTCGTCGCGGAAAAACGGGATCGTCTTCCTCGATCTCGCCGATCCCTTCCACCCCAAGATCCTTTCGGAGTACACCGAAACCGTTTCGGGAGGGGTCCACAGCGCCTACATCGACGGGCACTACGTCTATCTCAACGATGCCCACACCCAGTCGATGCGAGTCATCAGCTTCGCCGACCCCAAACGGCCCAAGGAAGTCGGCAAATGGCAGGTGGAAAACACCGTGACGCGGTTCCATCAGAGCGGCCAGGTCGAGGGGCGTTCGCTCCACGACTTGCAGGTCAAAGACGGGATCGCGTACCTGGCCTATTGGAAGGATGGGCTGATCATCCTCGACGTCGGGCACGGGATCAAGGGCGGCAGTCCGGAGAACCCCAAATTCGTCAGTCAGTTCAGCTACAACCACGCCGATCTCTACCCGCCCGGGATGATCGCCGGGACCCATTCGGTGTTCCGGTTTCGAAACTACCTCGTGGTTGGCGACGAGGTGTTTCCCGGCTTCTTCGACGTGAACTCGAGAGAACGGATCAAGACCCTGGGCCGCCTCCACATCCTCGACGTGAGCGATCTCGAGCGCCCGAAGAAGGTCGCCGAGTATTCGGTCCCCAACGCGGGCTCCCACAACATGTGGGTCGAAGACGACGTGATGTACGTGGGGAACTTCGAGGCCGGCGTCCGGGCCGTCGACATGAGCGGCGACCTGCGCGGCGATCTCTATGCCCAGGGGCGGGAGATCGGTTCGATCTGGACCGGATCGCCGGACGGGTTTCGGGCCAACCTCCCGATGACCTGGGGCGCCCAGCCCCACAAGGGGCACGTCTACGCCACCGACATGAACAGCGGCGTCTGGGTCGGCAAACTCACCCCAAAGCGATTGGTCCCCTGAGGCCGTCGCGACCAGACCAGAGGGTGGATCGTGGAGCAAATCGGCTGGGCGGACTTCGACCGGGTGGAGTTACGGGTCGGGACGATCGTCGCGGTGGAGGACTTTCCGGAGGCACGGAAACCGGCCTACCGGCTCCGGATCGACTTCGGGGAACTGGGCATCCGCCGCTCGAGCGCGCAGCTCACGGTCCATTACCGGAAGGAGGAGCTGCTGGGCCGGCAAGTCGTGGCGGTGGTGAACTTCCCACCCAAGCAGATCGCCAACTACCTGTCGGAGTGCCTCACCACCGGGTTCGCCGACGCCGCGGGGGCGATCGTGCTGATCGGACCGGACCGGCCGGTGCCGAACGGAGCGAAGCTCTGCTGACCACGGTCCCCGAACCCCCGCGCGCGGGCCGTTCCTGATCGCGGGATGCGGCCGGGCTCGGGCGGTCGACGACGGCGGCCGGATTTGCGCGGTTTGCGATCAGTTCGACCGCCCCGCCGCCCCCGCCCGCCAGCCGCTCCGGGCGACCGGCACGCCTCGGAGGTCCACCGCCACCACCCGCCACCGGAACCGACCCTGGGGTATCCGCTCCGCGAGAAACGGCGGCGGTCGATAGCTGGCGGTGAGGTTAGGTAACAGCGCGGTCCAGATCGGCTCGCCTCGGTCGGATTCGATCTCGAGGCGATACTGCTCGGCCTGGTCGACCGGATCCCAGGAGAACAGCAGCGCTGAGCCCGGCACGGCGCTGTCGGCCGCGGGAAGGAGCTGTCGGATGGTCCCCGGCGCCGCGCCCGTTGCCACCAGACCTTGTCCGCTCCCGACCAGGTACCGCAGCACCGGCATCGGAAAGCCCGCCACCGCGCCGCCGACCACGACGCCGGCTCCGGCCCCCACGGCACCCAGATTGGAGTCGCCCTCCTTGTCAGCGGACGCCTCGATCCGGAGCAGGAGGTAGTACATCCCGTCGACCGTGGTCGGGAGCCGACTGGGGTCGGGACCAGGAACGGTGGCACGCCCGGTCGGCGGCAGGAAAAGGGTGAACCGCTCGAGTTGGGTGTAGCGACGCTGAGTGCCGCGCCGTTCGAGCGGCAGGGTCGCTTCGGTCAACAGGTCTTCCGCGACCTGGCCGACGCCGGGATGGCCCCTCGTCCAGTCACTGATCGGCATATCCGTGGTCCCACGATCGAGTGGAGTCATGGTTGCGGAGGTCCACTCCGTGGGCGATCCAGGCTTTGAGCGGGAACAGTACGTTGAGCCAGCCCGCGTGTACCTCCTGCCATTCCTCCGGGGCGACGTCATCGTGGGTCAGTAGCAGGTCCGTCCCCCCGGCTCCGTCGTCAGTGAGCTCGAACCGCGCCGGTCCGCCAAGGTAGTCGATCGTCAGGATCAGAGGCGGACGGCGGGCGAGAATGCTGCTCCGGTGGCGGAGGCCGTTGATGAAGCGGAACTCGATCGCATCGCCGACCTGGACCGCGGACTCGGCCCAGAACCGGGCTCGCCCCTCGTCACTGTCGAGCACGGCGAACACCTGGTCCGGCGGCGACGGGAGGTGAATTCGCCATCGAATCGGCCCGCCGGCCACGTCTCCCTTCATCAGTCATCTCCGTTGAGCCAGGCCGCCTGGCGAGTGAGCGATGGCGCGAGGACCGTCCAACTGGGTCGTCGGCCGGATCGGCCACGCTGCCACCCGGCCCGACGATCTCCCCATGACGACTGGTAGCAACATTGGGCTTCGGCAGCGACTTGTCAAACGGAGTCGGAGCACCGTCAGAGCCAATCGCGACCCATCATCCCTCCAGCGCGCGCGATGCGGCACCGAGCCCGCGGCCGCCCGAGGGCTCAGCCGGGATCTCTCGCTCGGCAGTAGGTGGCGAGAAACCGGGCGAGCCCGTCCCGCTCGAACTCGACCGGATCCCAGTCGGCGGCCTCGACCCGAGCGTCGCCCAGATACCGGTAGACCCAGGCCGGATAGGGGATCCCGGCGAGGTCGCGCACGGTCACCTCGATCCGCTGGTACCCGGTGCCCTCATCCTCGAACCGGTCGAGCGCCTCGAGTTGATCCGAGGTGACACCGCGGTACAGAACCCCTTCGACGGCGTCCTCGGGTGAACCGGGCACCAAAGCCGGGTACACTTCTCCCCTGATTCGACGGCGACGGTATCCACCGAGAACGGCCCGACCCGAACGACGCCGTCCGCCGGGGAGGACCCTCTCCCAAACGACCGGGAACATCAGCGAGCCATAGGTGAACACATTCATGGATTCCTCGACCATCCGGCGCGACCTCGATCGACTCGGGCTCGCCCGCGGGACCCTCGTCATGGTCCACGCAAGCCTCCGTCGGATCGGTCCGGTGGTGGGTGGGGCCGATGCGGTGCTCGACGCCCTGCTCGAAGCCATCGGCCCGACGGGCACCCTGCTCTTTCCATTAGGCTCGCGGGAGGGCGAGCCGTTCGACCCGTGGCGCTCGCCCGCAGAAGCGGATATCGGGGCGCTGGCCGAAGTGTTCCGCCGCCGGCCCGACACCGTGGTCAACGATCACCCGGCCGCCCGCTTCGGCGCGATCGGACCGGCGGCCAGCGAGATCCTCGAACCGATCCCGCTCCACGACTACTATGGACCCGGGACCCCGTTGGCCCGGTTCGCCGAGACCGGCTGGGTCCTCCGGTTAGGCGCCGACATCGACACGGTCACCGTCACTCACTATGCCGAGTATCTCGCCCGGGTCGCCGACAAACGGCGGGCCCGGCGCCGCTACCGGCTCGCCGACGGGACCGGGGTCTGGGTGGAGAGCCTCGACGACACCGACGGGATCGCCGTCTGGCCCCACGGCGACTACTTCTCCCGGATTCTCCTCGATTTCCTCGCCAGCGGCGGCGCCGCTCGCGGACCGGTCGGTCGCTGCGACGCCGAGTTGTTCCCGGCGGCCTCGTTCGTCCGGTTTGCCGTCGAGTGGATGGAGGCCAATCTCTAGCTACTGCACCCGCTTGGCCCAGCTACCCGACTTGAGCACCGTGGTCCCCTTGTCGGTGCCGTTGAGCAGCGCCACCGCCTGGGCCGAGGCGTTGCTCGGATACTGGCGAACGAACTCGTCCACCGTCATGTCGCGGCCGAGCCGCACCAGCCGAATCCGGGCCGGCTGTTTGGCGAGCGCGGCCTGATCGGTCAGCCGGTTGAAGCTCTGGATCGCCTGAGAAAAGCTGCCCCGGTGGGTTCCGAAATTCTGCGCCAGGGTGTATCCCAAGAGCTGGTAGGTATTCCCCCCATAGGACAGAAAGGCGACCCGGCCCGCCACGATCTTGCCGTCCTGCATCTGGGCCTGGAAATCTGACGAGGCCGCCGGGAAACCGTTGATCGAGCCGCTGCTCGCCCCGGAGCCCTGGATCCCCTGCTGGCCGAGGAACTGGCGCAGCATCGCGTCCGGGGTGTCCTTGCTCGGGATGCTCAAAGCGAACATGGCATCCTGATTAGGGCTCACCCCCACCACGGCGCTCGGTTGATTCTGAGTCTTCCACCCCGCCGGGAAGTCGATCCGGAAGACCAGGTCGGGGTGATTGAAACGCTGGTTCTCGAAGAAGCCGTGCCGCGGGTTCTCGCCGAAGACGAGCCCGTCCTGGAGACGGACGAAATGGTCGCGGTTGAGCTTGGCTTTTGAAAGATCGGTGGTCACGGTCGTCAGGCGTTGATCCGTCTTGGCGATCCGATCCTCCGGGTCGGGGTGGGTCGAGAGCCACTGCGGAAGCCGGCCCTGCGCCTGGGTTCCGCCACTCGCCCGCTGCAACATCTCGAACATGCTCTTCATGGCGCGGACGTCGTAACCGTCGTTGAGCGAGTACTTGAACCCGAGATCGTCGGCCTGGGTTTCGGCGTCTCGGCCGTACTTGAGCATCAACAGTCCGAGCCCCTGGCCCACCAGTCCGGACAACGCGGCGAAATCGCTGCTGACGATGCTCCCGACCCCGAGCCCGAGCTGGGCCAGCTGAGCCTTGCTGAGTTGCTGGACCGAATGTTTGGCGGTGACGTGACCGATCTCGTGGCCGAGCACGGTGGCCAGTTCCGCTTCGTTCTGCATGAACGCGAGGATCCCACGGGTCACGAAGATCGAGCCGCCCGGGAGAGCGAACGCGTTGACGGCCGCGTCGTCGACCACGTCGAACGACCAGGGCAGGTTGGGACGCTCCGAGGCCTTGGCCATTCGGATCGCGATGCCACGGACGTACGACTGGAGCGCCGAGTCCGGGACCAGACCCATCGATTGACGAACTTCCTCGGCGGCCTGCTGCCCCATCGCGACCTCCTGCGACTCGGAGATCAGTGACAGCTCCCGGCGGCCGGTGACCGGGTTGGTCGCGCACGCCGCCGTGACGCCGAGAAGGCCGGCGAGCCACACCTGTTTCATTGGCATCCAAACGCCTCATGGTTGACTGGGTAATCGGCCCGAACACTAGCGCCATGGCGGGCCCGCCGAGAAGGACGTTTTTCGACCCGGGGTGCGACACTCGGTCCGACCCGGCGTTATCATTGACGCCAACTTCGAGTCGGAGAAGCGCCATGCGATGGGTCCTGGCGTTGGGAGCGTTGTTGGCGCTGGTGCCGCGGTCCGCGGATGGGCAAGTCGCCCCGGTTACGGTCTTCGTGGTCCGCCACGCCGAAAAAGGACCCGAGAACCCCGACCCCGAGCTGACCGCGGCCGGTCAGGCCCGAGCCCGGGCGCTGGCGCACGCACTGGCCGACGCCGAGATCGGCACGATCATCACCTCGGAGTTCAAGCGGACCCAACTGACCGCCCGGCCCCTGGCCGAACTGCGGCACCTCAACCCGAAGGTCCTCGGGGCCGCCAAGATGGATGAGCTGATCGGCCTCTTGAAGGGCCTCTCGGCCGGGAGCCGAGCGCTGGTGGTCAGTCACAGCAACCTGGTCCCGACCATCGTCGAGCGGCTCTCGGGCGAGCGCATCGGCGAACTGACCGACGCCGACTACGACCGGATCTACCTGGTGACCCTAACGCCGGGGGGGAGGGCCTCGGTGCTCTACCTTCACTTCGGGGCCCCGTCGACCGGCACCGGCGGACCGATGCGGTAGCCTGCCGCCTGGGCCGGCGCCGCGGCGGGAGCCGCCGGCACTCGGCCCAGCAAGGCGAGCACGTAGGCTCGCTGCCGCGCGTACAGCAGGCCGCCGAACCCGGTCGCCGCGAAGAGCAGGCCCGCCTCGGCGACGCTGCCGCCGCGGTGGGGATGGACCGATCGCAGCAGCTCGAGCGCGAGGGCCATGGTGAGCGCCATCAGCCCGAGCACCCACCGAGTGCGCTCCGCCGGTTCCACCGCCCGACTCCGCGATTCCGCGATGAGGTACCCGATCACCGCGGAGCCGGCACAGAGTTCGAGTACTTGGAGGATCGACTCTCGAGCGAGCGCGTGGGTCGTGCGACTCCAGCCGAGCGACCACGACCAACCGGGTTCGAGCGCGTCGACCGGCCAGGCCCCTGCGACGGCGAGGAACACCACCAAGGGGATCACAGCCCGTCGCACCGTGACGATCTCGAACCGGCGCCCGACCGCTTCGCGGTGCGCCACCAGCCACGCCAGCAGCGCCGTCACCGCCCCGGCGGCCAGCGACAATGCCGCGACCGCGCGCCAGCTCTGGTGCCATCCCGGGAGCAGCGCCAACGCGGCCCAGCCGGTGGCGGCGAAGGCCCCGACGGCCCGGGACATTCCCCGTGGTTCGAGGTAGTGGCGGCTCATCGAGCCGAGGACGATGGCACCTCCGAGCAGTGGGAAGGACACCAGCCAGAGCCGCCCGATCTCGCTCCCATGCGACAATCCCACCAGCCAGACCAGCGGCACGATCAGGTACACCGAGCCCATCAGCGGAAGGTCGAGGGCCCGCACCCCGGCGCCCTGGTGTCGCCGTCCGACCGCCCCGGCGAGGCTCCGATAAAGGGCGGCCCCGAGCCAGGCGCCCAGGGTGTTGGTGGCGAGGTCGAGCGGAGAGGCATAGCGGCCCGGAACGAACAGCTGGAGCATTTCGACCGTGAGGCTGGCCGCCGCCCCGACCACGATCGCGCGCCCGCCGGCGAAAGCGACCGCGAAGCCGAGCGGCACGAACAGGGCCACGTTCTGGACCAGGTCCGAGAGGGTCACGAAGCCGGTGAGCCGCCAGTGCTCGGGCACCCGGAAGGCGAAGGGGACGAGGGTGATGATGGCGATGGTGGCGAGCATATACCCCGTCACCGCCGTGCCTAACGAACGACGCTGGGGGCTCGCGGCGGGGATTCTCACGGGGTGGGCCACGGCATGACCCGGTGAGTATCGGCCGCGTCGGCGCGGGCTTGAGCCCCGTCAGGGCATCAGGTCGAGGAAGGTCTGTCCAGTGCCCACGAACGACACCCGGGCATCCGCGGCGGTGGCCCCGAGGAGGAGGGCGCGAGTCGGCGAAGTCAGGGCTCGGAACCTGGCGCCGTCGAATCGGAGCACGGTGCCGTCGACCCCGGCCGCGTACATCCGGGTGGGCCCGAGGCCGGCCAGGGCCCTGAGTTCGACAGCCACCCCGGTTTCGATCCGATACCAGCGACGCCCGTCGTACCGGATCGCGACCCCGTTTTCCCCCACCGCCACCACGTCGTTCGGGGCCGTTCCCCAGACGCTCCGGAGGCGCGCGGTGGTCGGCGCGCTCATGGTGTCGGCGCCGGCCGCGGTCAGCCGCACCACGGAGCCGCTGTCGCCAACCGCGTAGGCCAGCTCGGCCGAGATCCCGTGCACGTGACGGTAGAACACCGGCCGGGGGCTCGGGACCACGGTCCAGCCGCCACCGTGGCGCCGGAGGATGGTGCCGCCGGCGCCCACGACGTAGACCGCGTTGAGGTCGGCGGGGTCCGCCCAAATGGAACGAAGTAGCACCTGACTCGGGACCCCCTCGAGCCGCCAGTTCCTGCCGTCGTCGGAAATCAGGACGGTGCCGGTGTCGCCGACGGCCATCAGGCCCCCGCCGGCCCGCCGAGCGATGCCGTAGAGGTCGCGCCGAGTCGGCACGGCGAGGCGTTCGATTCCGGCGGCGGTCCGCCGGAGCACCGTCCCGGCGGCCCCAACGGCGTAGCTCGCCCCATCGGCGCCGGTGACGGAAGCGAGGAGGATCGGCGAGGAGGTCTGGGTCTTCCACCCGGTCGGGCCCCGCTCGATCACGGTCCCGGCCCACCCCGCCACCAGGGTTCGGCCGGCTCCGTCGTGGGCGATGGCGCGGAGGTTCTCGTTGGAGGCGGACTGGGGCGCCCGGGTCCAGGCCACCCCGTTGTAGATCAACACCGTGCCGTTGTTGCCGACGACCATGATATCGTTGGCCGATCGAGCGCTGACCGCGAAGAAATCGGTGGAGCTGGGGACCGCGACCGGCCGCCAGCTGGTGCCGTCGAAGTGGAGCACCAAGCCGCGAATCCCGGCGGCGTACACGTCGCTCGACGAGAGGCCCGAGAGCCCGAACATCACGTACTGGGTCGGCGAGGCCATCCGGCGCCAGAGGAGGCCGTCCCAGCGGAGAATGTCGCCGTTCTGGCCGACCGCGAACAGGTCGTTAGGCGCCGTCCCCCATACCGACCACAGCTCGACGACCGGCGGGCCCGGCATCGCCCGCCAGGCGGTGCCGTCGAAGTGGAGCATGGAGTTGACGCCGACCGCGTAGACGTGGCTTTGGTCGAGGCCCCAGACGTCGAGCAACACCTCGGCGGTGGGGGTGGGCTGTCGCCGCCAGGTGGCGCCGTCGAAATGCAGGACGGTTCCGCCGGAACCGACCACGAAGACGTTGTCCGGCGCGCTCCCCCAGACGGCGGTGAAGTTGACGTCCGAGGGTACCGCGACCTTGCCCCAGGTCCGGCCGGCGTCGGTGGTCCGGATCACCACGCCGTCGGTGCCGACCGCGAAGCTCTCGGTCGGGCTCGCCGCCCAGACCCCCAGCAGACTCACCTCGGTGAGGCCCTCGAGCGGAGGCCGCGGGACGAGCGGCGGAGTCGGCGCCAGCACGGTGACCTTCGCCACTCGGCGGCCGATCGGAAAGGCCGCTTCGACCGACAGTTCGCCGGGCTGCAACGCCCGGATGCTCCGGCCGGAGACGCTCGCCGCGCTGGCCGGCGCGACCGTGAGCACGACGGGCTGGCCGCCGGTTTCGAAGCCAAGACTGTCGCCCACCTCGAGCCAGGCGGCGATCGGGCTCAACTCGCCCGAGGCCGGCTTGTCGTTCGGGTCGAGCGGACCCTCGGAACAGCCTAACGTCAGCGCGGCGGCGGCAGTCGCGACCCAACGGGTCATCCGAGTCGGCGCTCCATCGCGGCGAGCCGGTCGAGCACCAGGCGATCGGCGAGGCGGTTCGGCAGGAACCGGACGACGAGGGCGCGGAGCCGGGCATCCCGGCCAACCAGGTAGCGGGTCTTGGGCGTCTTCGATTCGAGCGCGTCGACGACCGCGTCGGCCACCCGCTCCGCCGACACTCCGGTCTCGTTCAGGTACCCCATCAGCTTGCCGAAGAAGCGGATGGTCCGGCCGTACCGCGCCAGCGCGGCCGCCGGCAGGGTCCGCTCCGCCTCGGCGAGGAGCGAGGCGCCCTTGTCCCAGATCGGGGTCTTCACCGCGCCGGGCTCGATGACCGACGACTCGATGCCGCTCCCCGCCAGCTCGAGCCGGAGCCCGTCGGTGAACGCCTCCACCGCGTGTTTCGACATCCCATAGGGCACCACCATCGGGGAGACCGCCTTGCCGGCAATCGACCCCATGTTGACAATCCTCCCCCGGGCGACCCTGAGGTACGGGAGGAACGCCTGGGTCACCGCGATCATCCCGAACACGTTGACTTCGAACTGGCGGCGGACCAGGTCGATCGGGACGAACTCGACCGGGCCGCCCAGCGCGATGCCGGCGTTGTTGACCAGGCCGGCCAGACCCCGGTCTCCGACCAGCTCGCCAACCCGGGCGGCCGCCGCCGCGATCTGGCTCGGTTCGGTGACATCGAGAGTGACGGTGACGAGTCGGTCCGAGGCAGCCGCCGCGAGGCGGGCGGCATCGTCCGAGCGGCGAACGCCGGCAACGACGCGGAACCCCAGCCGGTCGAGTCGGCGGGTGATGGCCTCGCCGATCCCGGTCGAGGCTCCGGTGACGACAACGGTTCTCGGGGCAGTCATGCCCCAAATGTAGCCCGGCTACTGGAGCCGTTTGGCGATCGAGCGAACCCCGTCCGAGAAGGTGATGTCGAAGCTCCTGCCGGTGGCCCAGAGGGTCGCGGCGCCACCTCTCGCGAACGAGAGCACCTCGCCCGACGCTACGTCGCGCACCAACGCCATGGGATAGGAGGCCGCGTCCCAGCGGAACGTCGCCTGGGCGGAGTTCGGACGGACCACGGTGGCCGCGGGATCGCGGAGGAAGAGCGTCCGGCCGCCGCCCGCCAGGGCCTGCGCGGACCGCCGCTCGACCGTGCCGACCGGGGTGACGACCCGCACCCGCGCCAGGGCTTGCTCCTGGAACGCGGTGAGCGGCAGCACCGCGGCGAAGTGCTCCTCGGCGCCGGTTTGAACGAGTTCCGTCACCGACTCCGCGGTCGGCAGCGGGTAGCTGAAGAGAAGGGTTCCGTCGGCGGCGTACCCCTCGGCCCGGGCGCTGCTCGCGGTCGGCAAGGCACTCGGCGGCGCGGTGACCTTGAAGGCCGGCTCGAGGATGACGCCCTGCCCGGTCATTCGGCCCCACACCAAAAGACCCGAGCCGGCCACCGCCGCGGGCGGGGCGTAGTTCGGGTTGCCCTGGCGGTAGGTGATGACCTTGCCCCAGACGTAGTCGCTGACCCAGTCGGGGTTGCAATAGCTCATCAGGTCGAAGTTGGTCGTCGGCGCCTTGAGGGTCAGGGTCGTCAGGTCGAGTCCCCAAACGCCGATCTGCCCGCCGGTGTATGGGTAGGCCGGATCGGGGCCGCTGGCGCCGCCGCAGGGCGAGTGGGGCCGGCCCATGTTGTGTCCCACTTCGTGTGCCATGATCCTGGAGGCGCTGGCGAGCTTGTCCCAGCCTAACGACACGTTGATGCCGGAGCCCACGTATCCGATCCCGGCCACCCCGCCGCCGTAACTCACCTTGACCACGCCGTAGTAATACCGATTGCTGCCGTCGGTCCCGCGGAGCGCCCACAGCTCCGAGAGGATGGTGCCCCAGGCGCCGTCCCCGTTGCCGGACTCGAGCGCGGGCGCGGTCGTGGTGTAGACGGCCCGGAGATCGGCCGAGTAGGCCGCCACGGGGAGCATCTTGAGCGGGTCGACGAGGAACTGGGCCATGTTGGCCCCGGTCACGTCGCCCTGGAGTCCGTTGACCTGCTGGAGCACCGGCACGAAGCGGACGTTCCAGGTCGGGACCGTCCGGACGTCAACCGAGAACGGGGTCCCGCTGCTCGGGAAGTTGTTGTCGGCTTCGTCGGTCTCGGCGACGAGGTTGCCGGGATCGACGTCGGCCAGGATCCGGAGGTTCGGCTGCACCAGCGCGGCCGGTACCAGGAGATTCCAGGAGTTGAGGAGCGAGGCTTCGTTCGCGGTGGTCGGCACCGCGCTACCGGGGGCGGTCACGGTCGATGTCTGGAGCAGGGTCGTTCCCGAATAGATCCGGACCCTGACCGTCGGGGTTGCCGTGTTGGCCTGGTTGGCGATCGGGAAGACCCTGAGGTAGGCGTCGCGCCCCGCGATGACGGGCGTGGAGCCGTCGTACTTGGCCGCCGCCTGGGTGAGGTACATCCCGTCGATGCTGAGGTTGAGGGTGACGCCGCTCAGCACCGAGTAACTCACGGTGGTTGGCGCCGTTCCACCGACCGCCACCGATGCGGTCTGCACGGCCGGGGTCGGCCCGTAGGTCGATCCCCCCGAGACGACGTTCCCCGCGGTGATGGTGTAGCTGCCGGCCGCGAGGGCGCTCAGGGTGACCGTGCCGGTGACCGCCTGGGTGTACCCGCCCGGGCCCGTGACCGTGATCGAGGCATTGGTTCCGCCCGGGAGCCCGCTCACGGTGATCTGCAGGGAGCCGATCCCCGAGTAGGTGACAGTTCTCGCTACGGTCGTGGCCGGCGCCACCGCGGCGGTCTGGGACGTTGGGGTCGGGAGATAGACCTGGCCACCTGAACTCACGTTGGCCGCCGTGATGGTGTAGGTCCCGGAGGCAAGCCCGATCAAGGTGGTGGTGGCGGTGACCGCCTGGTTGAAGCCACCGGGCCCGGTGACCGTGACCGCCGCGGTGGCACCGCCCGGCAAGCCGGAGACGGTGACCGTCAGGTTGCCGAGGCTCCCGGCATAGGCCACCGTGGCCGCGGCCGTGAGGCCCGCCGTGACGGTCACCGTCTGAGAGCCGGGCGAGGGCAGGTAGGTCTGGCCGCCGGAACTCACGCTCCCCGCGGCGACCGTGTAGCTGCCGGGCGTCAGGTTGTTGAGCGTGGTCGTGGCGGTCACCGCCTGGTTGAAGCCGGCCGAACCGGTCACGGTCACGGCCCCATTCGCGCCGCCAGGCAAGCCCGTTACGGTCACGGCCAGGCGGCCCTGGGACGCGGCATAGGCCACCGTGGCCGGCGTGGTGGCGTTGATCGAGACGGTTTTGGACTGCGACGTCGGGGTCGGTTGATACGAGATCCCGCCGGCCGTCACCGGGCTCGCCGTCAGGGTGTAGCTCCCCAGCGCCAGCGAGGTGAGGGTCTGAGACCCGGTGAGCGTCTGGGAGAAACCGTTAGGCCCCGTCACCAGGAGGCTCGCGGCGGTCGCCCCCGGCAGCCCCGTCACGGTCACCGCGAGCGAGCCCACCCCCACCGTGTACTGCACGGTCCGCTGGACCGCGACCGTCGAGGCCGTGATCACCGCGGCCTGCGACGTGGCGGAGGGGAAGTAGGTCGTCCCGCCCGAGGTGACGTTGCCGGCCCCGATGGTATATCCACCCGGCACGAGACCGGTGATGGTCTCGGTGACCGGGGTAGCGTGGCTGTAGCCCCCCGGACCGGTTATGGTCACCGCCCCGGCAAGGCCCGCCGGCAGCCCCGCGACGGTGACCGTGAGGGTCCCCGTGGTGAGCTGATAGACGACCGACGCCGAGGTCGGAACCGGCCCGGCCGCGACGGCGATATCCGCCCCAGGCCCGAGCGTCGGCTGGTATTGGTGCCCGGCGTGCGTCAGGGACGGCGCGACCAGCTGGTAGACCCCCGGTACCAGTCCCTTGATGACCTCCGATTCGGACAGGGTCGCCGTGAACCCGTTCGGGCCGTTGACAGTTATGGAGGCTACCACGCCGGACGGCACCCCGCCGACGGCGAGGTCGAGCCGGCCACTCACCATTTGATAGCTGGCGGTGACCAGCGTTCCCGAGTTGCCGGCTTCGATCGACACGACCCGCACCGAATCGGCGACCGCGAATCGATCGCCATCGACCGTCACCGGCAACCCGCGGACCGTGTAGGCGCCCGGGACGAGCTTCTTGAGCGTTTCGCTGCCCGTCACCGACCGGCTGAATCCGCCGGGCCCGGTGATCTCCACCCTGCCCGACCCGGCCGGGACCCCCACGAGGGAGAGTACCAGCCGGCCCGAGCCGATCCCGTAGCTGACGGTCGCCGTCGACGGCAGATTGCCGGAACGGACCTGAACCGATTGAGTCGCCGGGCTGCCGAGGTAGTCGTCACCGTCGGCGGACGTCACCACGTTGGCCGCGATCTGATAACTGCCCGGAGTGAGCGAGGTGATGGTCTCCGACCCGGTCACCGTTCGCGAGAAGCCGCCCGGTCCAACCACCGTGATCGCCGGGGCGACGCCGTCCGGCACGCCAACCACGGCCACGGCCAGGCTGCCCGGGGCGACCGGATCGAGCCCGCCGCTCGGGTCGTCCTTGCCACCGCAGCCAGCGAGCAGGAGCGCCGAGGCGGTGGAAAGCCAGGCAAGCTGCCAGAGCCAGTTTCTGCCGCTGGCGCTGCATTCGATTGCAGCCCTCCGACTAAACAATGGCACCGCTTGGCGGTAGCGTCGGGGCGTTGACAGCGACTCGGAGCCGATCCGCATGATGGGGCGCTACCAAAGCAGGGGGTGGGTACGGTCCGGGTACATCACTGACAGAACAGTCCAGAGACATCGCTTACACTCCCGCGCGCTTTCTGGTGAGTCGGCCATACGCATCCTCGATCCGGCGGAGGGACTCGTGAAACCGGCCGAGCTTCAGCCGTCCAAAGTACACGTCCCAGAGCCCGTCGTCGATCTCCTCCAGGCCGACCGTCTCCCCCGCGAGCACATGGCTCACGTTTACCCACTCGCCGCTCCACCGGATGCCGCCATTGGCGCTGACCAGCCGTTCCTCGAAATGGCCAGGGTAGGCCAGCGGCGGCAGGCTGCTGGGGTACGATCGGGGCGATCGCGTATACCGTGAGCTGGGTGGGGTGTCGTCGAGGGCCTCATGCGGTCGGATGGTGTTGTACTCGAGGCGGAAGACATCGAATCGCTGCTGCTGGCTCCGGCGCGTGGGCGCCGGGGGCCGCGCGGTCGCTCGCTTGAGGGTGCGGTGCATCCGCTCATGGCGGCCATTCTGCTCCGGGTGCGCGGGTTCGATGAGCTCGGGATAGATCCCCAACCGGATCCACCACACGCTGAGCTGCGAGAGCCGGCCCAGCGCCTGCGTCGCGAACGGGACCCCGTTGTCCGTGCGGAGGATCTCGGGCAGGCCGTACTCCTGAAAGAGGCGTTCGAAGATCGGGCGGCATTCCGCGGTCGTGGTGCCCGTGAGCGCCCGGCAGCCCACCAGGAACCGACTGAAGCCATCCTGGACGGTGAGCGGAAAGCAGTAGGCGCCGTCGCCGAGGCGGAACTGGCCTTTGTAGTCCGCCGTCCAGATGACATTCGGGGCGCTCATCGGGGTCAGGGGCCGGCCCGGGTGCCCCGGGACCCGACGGCGACGGCGCGGAGCGGTCAGTCCATGGCGCCGCAGGAGCTCGGCGACCGTGCTGCGGGCTGGCCAAGCGAACTCCGCGCCGCCGCGACGATCCTGGCGGCGCACCAGCGCGAGGAGCTTGCGGGGGCCCCAGGTCGGATGGCGGCGCCGGGCCTCGAGCAAGCGGCGCCGCACCGCCTCCGGCGTGGCATGCGGACAGGAGTGGGGACGTCGCGAGAGCTCCTGCAGAAAGTCCAACCCACTCGTGGTGGCGCGCTCCAGCCACTTGTAGCCGGTCATCCGGCAAATCCCATAACGGGCGCAGAGTTCGGTGAAGGACCCCAGCCGCTGTCGCGCCTCGCCCACAAACCGCAATCGTTCGGTCGTCACGTCCACTTGTCTCCAGGGCATCGGGCACCTCCTAGGTGCCCTAGTTTGGCGCCCAGTGTCAGCGATGTCCCTGGACTACTTTGTCAACGATGTTCCCGGCCGTTCAGTGTGCCCCGACTTGCCCCGGGCCCTGGGTTTCGGGAGATTGCATTCCTTCCCAGCCACCGGGGCAGCCATGTCCAATCGTCGCCAGTTCCTGTCCTCAGTCGTTGGAGCGAGCGCGGCCGCGCCGGCATTCCGGCCCGACGCCTTTCGGCGCTTGCTCCGGGCCGTCGAGCGCGGGAGCGGCGCGCCTGACGACGAGCCGTACTGGGGCGAGATCCAGCGGGCCTTCGATACCGACCGGACCATGGTCAACCTGAACAACGGCGGCGTCTGTCCGACGCCGACCCATGTGCTCGAGGCGATGATCCGGGATCTCAGATTCAGCAACGAACTGCCGGTCAACCACATGTGGTCGGTGTTGGAGCCGCGGATCGAGAGCGTCCGGCGGGATCTGGCCCGCGATTTCGGGTGCGATCCCGAGGAAATGGCGATCACCCGCAACGCCAGCGAGGCCAACGAGATCATGATCTTCGGTCTCGACCTCGAGCCAGGCGACGAGGTGATCGTCACCAACCAGAACTACGGCCGGATGTTGACCAGTTGGGACCAGCGGGTCCGGCGCGATCGGATCGTGCTCAAACAGATCGCCTTCAAGGTGCCGCCGCCTTCGCCGCAGTATCTGGTCGAGCAGTTCCGGGCCGCGATCACGCCCCGGACCAAGGTCATCGAGGTGACCCACATCACCAACCTGACCGGGCAGATCATGCCGATCCGGGAGATCGTCGAGATGGCTCGGCCGTTAGGCATCCAGGTCTTCGTCGACGGGGCCCACGCCTACGCCCATTTCCCGTTCCGCTGCTCGGATCTCGACTGCGACTACTACGGAACCTCGCTCCACAAATGGCTGCTGGCCCCGGTGGGGACCGGGTTCCTCTACGTCCGGAAGGACCGGCAGCGGCGGCTCTGGCCGCTGATGGCGGCGCCGAAGGAGATGGACGAGAACATTCGGAAATACGAGGAGATCGGCACCCACCCGGCGGCGAATCACAACGCCATCGCGGTGGCCCTGGCGTTCCACCGCTCGATCGGAGCGGAACGGAAGGTCGCCCGACTCCGCTATCTCCGCGATCGCTGGGCCAAGCGACTGCTGGCCGAAAGCGGCCGGGTCTTCATCCCGACCCAGCTCGACACGCCCTACGCCGGCGCGATCGCGCTGGTGGGCATCGACGGCATCGACACCACCAAACTGTTCTCCTGGCTGCTGGATCGCCACCGGATCCAGACCGTCGCGATCGTCCACCCCGAGTTCGCCGGACTGCGGATCACCCCGAACGTGTTCACCACGGTCGACGAGGTCGACCTGTTCGCCGAGCAGATGCTCGAGGCGATCAGGAAGGGGCTCCCCAGCGCCTGATCGCTAGCGGGCCTGGTATTTGAGAGCGGGGTTCGGCTCCCGCTCGACCTCGTCGATGTTGACGACCCTGAGAGCGCCCCGCTCGTAGAGGTACTCGACGTGCGCCCCGACCTCGGTGAGCGCGAGCAGCACGTTCCAGCCGGTCAGATCCGCGTACATCCGGCCGCAGAGGTCGTGGATCGTCGCCCCACCGGGGCCGCGGAGCAGCTGGTAGATCCGCTCGAGCTTCCGCTCGTGATCGACCCGGATCTCGGCGATCCGGTCGTAGAAATTCTCGATCGGGGTCTCGTGACCGCCTAACGCCAGGCGTACGCCGGGGACCCGCTCGATCTTGGCGAGCGAGTCGAGATAGTGGCCGAGCCCGGTCCAGGCGGTGATGCTCTCGGGGCTCTGATGCGGCGTCGTCCTGGGAAGGACGTGGTCGGCGGAAAGGAGCACGTCGCCGATCTTGATGCAGACCTGGCCGGGACAGTGGCCCGGGGTGTGGACGATCTCGAGTCCGTCGAAGGTCTGCCCGTCGCTCAAGCCGAAGTCGACCGCGACGCTCTTGACGTGCTTCTTCCCCGACCCGTACATCTCGATCAGGCCGGCCCGCCGCTCGGCCGGAACGCCCGCCTGCTCCAGGTAGAAGGCCATCGCCTTCGTCGCGACCAAGACCCGTTCCTCGTACGACACCAGCACCCACCGGTCCAACTCGTGGATGCCCACCTCGGCCGTAATCGGCCCGGCCACTTGGGCCAGCCCCCCGAAGTGATCGAGGTGCCCGTGGGTGATGATGACCCGCTCGATGTCCCCCGCGGTGACGACTTCACCGAAGGCAGGCCCGAGCTCCGCGAAACCGGCCATCAATTGGCGAGTGGAGTCGCCGTAACCGCTGCCGGTGTCGACCAGCGTCACCGGACCAGCACCGACCAGAAGGTAGGCGTGGGCGACCAGGCCGGGAAAAGCCTGGCAGGATATTCGATAGATCCGAACGCCGGTGTCCGACTGGAACCGCTGGACGGGCGGGAGCGTCGGGGCGCTCAAGCGGTGGCCAGCGCCGACCTGTCTCGGGCCGCCCAGGCCTCGGGGCCGAACTGCTTGAGCATCCGTTGATGGGACCGGACGGCCGCCATCAAGCTGGGGTGAGCATGATACGGGATCCCATGCCGGGCCGCGACCGATTCGACGATCGGCGCGATGGCCGGATAATGGACGCTGCAGACTTTCGGAAAGAGGTGATGCTCGATCTGGAAGTTGAGCCCGCCGACATACCAACTCAATAACCGGTTGCTCCGGGCGAAGTCGGCGGTGGTCCGCATTTCATGGACCAGCCATGAATCCGCCATCCTGCCGCTCGCGTCGGGGGCCGGGAAATCGGGACCCTCGACCACGTGGGCCAACTGGAACACCACGCCCAGGACGAACCCCGCGACCAGGTGCATGACCAGGAAGCCGATCAGGATCTGCCACCACGGAAGGTCGATCACCAGGAGCGGGACCACCAGGCCCCAGCCATAGTAGATGAGCTTGGTCACCAGCAGATTGACGACTTCGCCCGGCGGATGCTTGATGTCTAGGTAGGGCCCGAGGTTGCGCTGGAGGATGTACTTGAAGTCCTTGCTGAACACCCAAAACAGCGTCGATCCGGCATAGGCGAGGAGTCCGTACCAATGCTGGAATCGGTGCACCGGGCGAAGCGGGCTGGTCGGCGAGAGCCGCAGGAGTGGCGAGACCGTCAGGTCCTCGTCGATCCCTTCAATGTTGGTGTAGGTGTGATGAATGACGTTGTGGGTGATCTTCCAGAGATAACCGTTGGCCCCCAGCAGGTCGAACAACCGACCCAAGGCCTTGTTGATCCACGGTTTGCTGGAATAGGCGCCGTGCAGGGCATCGTGGACGATCGCGAACCCGATCCCCGCGAAGCCCAACCCCATCACCGCCGCGAGCGCGAGCTTGACCCAGGCACCCCAGGGCGCCAGGAGAATCGCGAAATAGGAGCCGAAGGTGACCGCGAGCAGGGTGACGGTCTTGACCACCATGGCGAGGTTGGCCTTGGGCGATCGGCCGGTTCTGGCGAAGTACTCGTCGACCTCGCGCTTGACCTCGGCGGCGAAGGTCGCCCCGTCCTTGGCAGGGAAAGTTACCGCTTGTACGGCCATGAGAATCCCGAGAGTGGCCCGGGGAACATGCACCGCCGCCACCGGATCGACAAGGGGAACGGTCTATGAAGGCTTTCTGGTAATCAGCATGGCGACGTAGCCCGAGCAAAGACCGTAGGCCGCTTCCGCCTCGGGGCCCCGCGCGAACTGGATCAGATCGATCCGGTCAGCGGTGAGTTCAGCGACCGGGGCCGGCTCCGGTTCGTCGAGGGAAAACGACTCCGGAAAAGACTGCTCCAGCCGGCCCGGGACGGCCGTCGCCACCCGAACGCCGTCAAGGAAGACGTCGAGCAGGCGCGCCGGACCGGTACTGTCCGGCGCGGGCCGGCAGCGGGAGAGGGCGGCGGCAGGACCCCGGACGGCGTTCGGACCGGCCCCCGCGCCGGCGCAGCCAGCCACCGCGACGATCGTCACCATCCCTCGAAGCCATCGCCGCAATGTGTCCTCCACCCATCGCTCGGTCGCCGACGGGCGCCATCGGCCGTCGCTCGGCGTGGACCATAGCGCCTCGATCCGGCCCAATGCAAATTCCGCCATCCGTCTCCTGTCACAGGGCTCTCTCATGTCGACACGTTTCCTGGCCGGCGCCGGCCTGGCGTTTGGCGCCCTCAGCATTCCCGCCGCCCAACAACCCGCGCCGATTCGGGGCTTTTCCGCCGACCAGGCGCGGATTCAACGAGACTGGGAAGCGAAGTTCAAGGCGATTCCATCCCCGGACAGCTTGAGGAGCTACCACCGGGTGCTGGCCGCGCGCCCGCAGCATCTTGGCTCGCCGTACGGCCGGCAGAACGCCGAGTGGATGGTCGAGACCATCAAGCGGTGGGGCCTCGACGCCAAGATCGAGACCTTCGAAGTCCTCTTTCCGACCCCACGGGAGCGGCTCCTCGAGATGGTCGGGCCGACGAGGTTCGTCGCGAGGCTGAAGGAGGGGGTGGTGGCCGGCGACCGCTCCTCGGCGCAGACCGCCGAGCAGCTGCCGAGCTACAACGCCTACTCGATCGACGGCGACGTGACCGGCCCGCTGGTGTTCGTCAACTACGGGGTGCCCGCCGACTACGAGGAGCTCGAGCGCCGCGGGATCTCGGTCAAGGGCGCGATCGTGATCGCCAAGTACGGTGGCTCGTGGCGGGGGATCAAGCCCAAGGTGGCCGCCGAGCATGGGGCGATCGGCTGCCTGATCTACTCCGATCCGGCCGACGACGGGTACGGTCCGGGCGACACCTACCCCAAAGGTCCCTACCGGCCGGCCGACGGGGTCCAACGGGGCAGCGTGGCGGACATGCCCCTCTACGCCGGCGATCCATCCACCCCCAACGTCGGCGCGGTCCCCGGAACGGTGGGCCTCCCGCTCGACCGGATCGAAACCCTCACCAAGATCCCGGTGTTGCCGATCAGCTACGGCGACGCCCAGCCCCTGTTGGCCGCGTTAGGCGGCGAAGCCGTCCCTCCCGCGTGGCGGGGAGGCCTGCCCCTCACCTACAAGACCGGACCGGGACCCGCTCGAGTCCGGCTCAAGCTGGCCTTCGACTGGAACCGGGTCCCGCTCCACAACGTGATCGTCCGGATCCCCGGGGCCGAGCTCCCCGACGAGTGGATCGTCCGAGGCAACCACCGCGACGGCTGGGCGAACGGCGCGGTCGACCCACTCTCCGGGATCATCGCCGAGATGGAGGAACTCCGCGGCCTGGCCGCGCTGCTCTCCCAGGGCTGGCGGCCGCGCCGGACCCTCATCTACGCGGCCTGGGACGGCGAGGAGCAAGGCCTCCTGGGCAGCACTGAGTGGGTCGAGACCCATCGCGACGAGCTTCGAGCCAAGACCGTGATGTACCTCAACACCGACTCCAACACTCGCGGCTATCTCTCGATGGGCGGATCCCATTCGCTGGAGCGTTTCATCAACCAGGTGGCTCGCGAGATCACCGATCCGGAAACCGGCCTGACGGCCTGGAGGCGGCTGCAGCTACGGACCATCGCCGACGGCTCGGCCAGCTCCCGCGCCGAGGCCCGGACCCGCGGCGACCTGCGAATCAGCGCGCTGGGCAGCGGCTCGGATTTCACCCCGTTCCTGCAACACGCCGGGATCGCGGCGCTCAACCTGTCTTTCGGGGGCGAAGGTGACAACGGGATCTACCACTCCATCTACGACAACCTCGAGCAGTATGGCCGGTTCAACGATTCGAGCTATGTCTACGGCCGCGCGCTGGCGCAGACGGTCGGCGTGGCGCTGATGCGGTTAGCCAACGCCCCCGTGCTGCCGTTTCACTTCGTCGGCATGGCCGACACCTACGCGGGATACCTCGACGAGTTGAAGGCCCTGGCCGCGACCAGCCGAGATCAGGCCATCGAGATCAACCGGCAGATCGACGAGGGAGTCTTCCAGGCGATCAACGATCCCTGGAGTCCGCGGCGGGCTCCCGCCAGGCGCGAGGTACCGCCGTTCCTGAACCTCGCCCCGCTGGACAACGCCATCGCCCAACTCCGGCAGAGCGCCGACCGGTTCGAGGCCGCCCTCCGGACCGCCAACACCGGCACCGTGGCCACCGCCGCCAACGCGACCTTGCGACGGGTGGAGCAAGCACTGGCGAGCGACCAGGGACTGCCCCGCCGGTCGTGGTACCGGCATCTGGTCTACGCCCCGGGGTTCTACACCGGGTACGGAGTGAAGACCATGCCCGGGGTCCGCGAGGCCATCGAACAGGGGTATTGGAAGGAGGCGGAGGCGGAGGCGGTTCGGCTGGCCGAGCATCTCGGTCGGGCCGCGTCGCTGATCGATCAGGCGGCCGGCCAGCTGCCCCGCTGACCGGACGTTAGGCGCCTGGCGCGGCGGCTCCCCGCCCCGCCAGGCGGCCGGTGGCCCAGGCCCAGGCGAAGTTGTGGCCGCCGATCGGGCCGAAGGCGTCGAGGATCTCGCCACACAGATGCAATCCCGGCCTCGACCGGCACTCGAGCGTGGCCGGATCCACCGCGTCGAGCGCGACCCCGCCCCCGGTGACTTCGGCCTTTCGGAATCCTTCGTCCCCGGTCCAGGGCAACCGATAACGGACCAGGCTCTCGACCAACCGGAGCCGGGCCGGCCGCGGTAGCTGTGCCAGATCGGTGTCGAGGTCGATCCCCGCCTGGGTGAGGAGCCGATCGGCCAACCGATCCGGGAGCGCCTCCCGCACCAGGGTGGCAACCCGCCGCCGGGATTGCCGCTGCAACGCCTGATTCCACTCGTTGCCGTCCCGCTCCGGAGCCCACCGCACCAAGAGATTCGGCCGAGGCCCGAGTCCCCGTCCCGCCCGAGCGGCCAGATCCGAGACATCGAGAACGGCGGGCCCGCTGAACCCGCGGTGGGTGAACAGGAACCCCCCAGTAACCTGCCGTTGGAGCTGTCCTCCCGTCCCCGGGGTCGGGGCGGCGGCGATTCGGGCCGAAATCGTGACGATCAGCGAGATACCCGCCAGGTCGGCGTGGCTCGCTGGTTCCTCGAGGAGCGGCGTCAGCGCCGGGTAAGTCGGATGGGTCGGCACCCCGAGCCGCCGGACGATCGCGAGCCCGGTACCATCGCTCCCGGTTTGGGGTACGCTCTCGCCCCCGGTCGCCAGCACCACCCGGGCCGCATCGACCTCGGACCCGTCGGCGAATCTGAGCCGCCAGCCCGGGTCGGCTGGTGCCAGGTCGACCACGCTCGAGCGGGTTCGGAACTCCACCCCGGACCCCTTGGCGGCGGCGACCAGCCCGTCGCGGACCTCTCGGGCCCGGTTGGAGACCGGGAACAGCTTGCCCGTCTCGGGCTCGAGGGCGAGCGGGATTCGGAGATCGGATTCGAAGAACGCCCGCTGTCCCTCGAGTGGCCAGCTGGTGAGCAGGCGGCGGAGCAGATGCGGCGAGGAGGCGGTGACGAAGCGGCGGGGTTCGAGGGCGGTGGGGAGCACGTTGCAGCGGCCCCCGCCGCTGATCAGGATCTTGCGGCCGCCGTCGACCATCCGCTCGAAGAGGACCACCCGGGCGCCGGCGCGGGCCGCCTCGATGGCCGCCACCAGGCCGGCCGCCCCCGCCCCCACCACCGCGATCACCGGCCGCCTAACGAAGCTCGCTGGAGTAAACCCTTCCCCACGGGTCGGTCGCCTCGACCCGGATCGAGCCGCCCGAGGTCGTGGCCGGTGCGTAGAAGAGATGCCCGGTCCGCACCGGGTTGACGAAGGGCCGTCGAACCGGAAGCGCGTCGCCGGCCAGCTGCACCCGAGCCAGGGGATCGACCCCGACCCGCCGCCCCATCGCGCCACGCCGGTCCCCGCCCTGGTACCACACCACCTGCCAGCCCGGCTCGTAGGCCCAGACGTTGGCCACGATCTCGTCCGGCGCGGTCGGGTCGGCGCCCGGACCGTACACTCGGATCTGGTGATCCGGGCCCTGACCGGTGGCGTGGTAGCGCCACCGGATCGACTCGCCCTCGACCTGGTAAACCCCATAACCATTCGGGGAGCCGTCGTAGCAGATCCCCCCGGTCCACCACCCGCCGCACACCGCACCCAGGTTCCGCTCTCGGATCGTCCCGGTCTCGGCCCAGTGATTCTCGTGGATGTGACCGGACACGATCGTGGTTCGATACCGGGAGAGAAGGGCATGGACCGCGGCTCGATTCACCACCTGGGTGGTGATCGACGGGGCAGCCTGGCCCTGCCGCTCCGGGAAGCTGGTGACGAACGGGATGTGGGCAAAGACCACCACGATCCGACCCGGTTCGACGCGGGCGAGGTCATTGGCCAGCCAGGTCAGCTGATCGGCGGGGAGGTAGCCCAAATACCCGCCGCCGTAGTAGAACACGTTGTCGAGCACCAGGTAGTGGACCTCGCCACGGTCGAACGAGTAGTACCGAGGTCCGAAGCGGGCCTCGAACGTGGCGGTGGAGTCCTCGTCGGTCTTGGCATCGAGATCGAGATCGTGATTGCCGACGACCTGTACGAACGGCACCCCGAAACGGCTCACGGCGGCCTCGTAGTCGGCGTACATCGCCAGGCGGTCCCACATGATGTCGCCATCGCCCACCCCAAACGTGGGCACGCCGCCGAGCCCGGCGATCGTGGCGACGACGTCGGGAACGCTCTCCCGCTGGAACCGGCTCATGTCCTCGGCGTCTTGGGTCTGGATGTCGGCGAGCACCAGGAACGCGTGCCGATGGTCGCCGCCCTCGATCGGCTCGAGGTCGAACCGGGCGGTCATCTCGCCCCGGGTGTCTGGCCTGATCGGCCGGTGGCTCCGGAGGGTGCCGCTCGCCGCCCGGGGAAGCTGGTAGCCCGCGGGCACCGACAGGGACAGATGACGACGGCCTGCCTCGGTGACCAGCTCAAAGCGGCCATCCAGGTCGGTGGCCACGACCGCCAGACCGTCGGAGAGTGCCACGCCAGCCAGCCCGCGCCCGCCGGTCACGACCCGTCCTCGAATCCGAACGGGGACGCTCGGGACGGGCGTCCCCGAGAGCGGCCGATAGGGATCGCCCCGGAACACGGCGGGCAAGGAAACCAGCGGGGGTACGGCTGAGAGGAAGTCGCGGCGAGTGAGTCGATCCATGATCACTCCGGGCTCAGTGGGAGGGAAACGAGACGGGGCGCCACCGCGCCCCGTCGATCCGTCAGCGGCGACCGCCGCTCCGGCCGCCCCCGCCCCGGTCGCCGGGGCCGCCCTTGGGCCTGGTCTTCTCCCGTTCGGCGGCCATGGCCTCGGCGCGGCGGATCATCTTCTCGGGGCTGAGCGGGCTCGCCCCCGGGCGGGGCGCCCCGATCTTGAGGATCACTTGCCCGGCTTCGTCGTTGGTGACCTCGACGGGCCGGCCTCCCCTCACCTCGAAGGCGCCGAGTACCTCCTCGCCAACCGTCGCCCCTGGCTTGACCCGCTCGAGGAGTGCCTCTCGACTCGGGAACCCCTCAAGGGACAAGAACTTAACCCCGCTGGCGCCCTGGAGCCGAACCAGCGCGGCAAAGCGCGATCCGGCCAGATTCCTGATCGAACGCAACTCGGCCCCCTTGGCGACCTGCTTGGCCCAGCGGAGGGCCTCCTGCTCCACTCGGCTCATGGCCGGGCCGGCGGCGGCGGCTGTCGGCTGGTCTCGACGGGCGCGTTCCTCCTGGCTCTTCCTGAGGCGCTGGAGATACTCCGGTTCGTTGCTCACAACCACATCCTCGGGTAATCGGGAAACGTCAAACCCTAGGATAAAGTCTCTTGGGGCTGGTCGGAAGAGGCTCAGTCGTTCGCGGGTCGGTCTTCCTGCTGGGCCATCCGGAGGGAGGCCGCGAAGGAACGCTGGGCCTGGAGGATGGTGGCCATCCGGGGGTCGGTAGGGTCGTCGGCGGGCAGCGTCGATCGAGCCGACGGGAGTTCGATACCGGCGGTATCTTCCGCAAGTTCGGCCAGGAACTCCACCGCTTTGCGGATCTGTTCCGAGTTGCTTCGGAGCGCCTCGAGCGGGCGCACCGGTCGACCTGAAACTGGTTGCATCGCGCTCCGTACCTCTTTCGCCCAAACGCAGCACCCGTTCGGGATAGTATCGGCATCGTCTCCAATCTCTTGAGCGAGGACCCCGTGCAACTCGACATCACCGGCCTGTCCAAGACCTACCCCAATGGCGTGCGTGCCTTGGACGACATCTCGCTCTCGATGGGCACCGGCATGTTCGGGCTGTTGGGACCGAACGGGGCCGGCAAGTCGACCCTGATGCGGACGATCGCCACCCTCCAGCTTCCCGATGCCGGCTCGGTTCGGTTCGGGGACATCGACGTCCTGGCGAATCCCGACGCGCTCCGCCGGGCCCTCGGCTACCTGCCGCAGGAGTTCGGGTTGTATCCCAACCTCTCCGCCGAGGTGACCCTCGATCACTTCGCCACCATGAAAGGAGTGGTCGATCGCCGGGCCAGGCGTGAGTTGGTGGGGGCATTGCTCCACCAGACCAACCTCTTCGACGTCCGCGCCAAGCACGTCGGCACCTTCTCCGGCGGGATGAAGCAGCGGCTCGGCATTGCCATCGCCCTGGCGGGGAGTCCCAAGCTCCTGATCGTCGACGAGCCAACCGCCGGCCTCGACCCGACCGAGCGGCACCGCTTCCTCAATCTGTTAGGCGAAATCGGTCAGAACATCGTGGTCATCCTGTCGACCCATATCGTGGAGGATGTCCGGGAGCTCTGCAACGCGATGGCGATCATCAACAAGGGCCGGGTCATCGTCGCGGAACGGCCCGGAGAGATCATCGGCAGGCTCGCGGGCAAGCTCTGGCGCAAAGAGACCAGCAAGGCGGAACTGCCCGAGCTCACCGCCGCCCACCAGGTAATCTCGACCCAACTGCTCGCCGGAGTGCCGGTGGTCCACGTCTACGCCGATGCCAACCCCGGCCCCGGGTTCGAAGCCCGCGATCCCGACCTCGAGGACGTCTACTTCCATCAGCTGGGGCTGGCCGGCCAGCGAGAGGCCGCCTGATGTTCGGCACCGTCTTCGGGTTCGAGCTTCGGTACCACCTCACCAGACCGGTGACCTACCTGTACTTCGCGGTGTTCTTCCTGTTGTCGTTCGGCTTCGCCGCCAGTGACGCGGTCCAGATCGTCGGGACCGGCGGGCAGATCAAGGAGAACGCCCCTTGGGTCACCGCCTACGCGATGCTGATCATGGTCGCGGTCGGCCAGGTGATCATGACCGGGTTGGTCGGCACCGCCGTGCTTCGTGACTACCAGTACCGGACCCACGAGCTGCTCTTCACCACGCCGATCACCCGATTCGCGTACCTCGGGGGGCGATTCGCCGGGGCCTTCGTGGTCATGGTGCTGGTGCATCTGGCGATTCCGATCGGCCTCCTGCTCGGGTCGTTGGCCCCCTGGAACGACCCGGCGACGCTGCTGCCGATCTCGCTCGGCAGTTATCTGTCGCCCTTCATTTTGCTGCTATTGCCTTCGATCCTGTTGTTGTCGGCCGTGTTTTTTGCGGTCGGGGCGTTGACCCGCAATCTCTTCGCCATCTACACCCAGGGGATGGTCCTCCTGGTGGCTTGGACGATCGCCGCCCAGATGACCGCCGATCTCGACAACAAGGCGATCGCCGCCCTGCTCGATCCGCTCGGGCTGAATGCCTTCACCCTGCTGACCAGATACTGGACCGTCGCCGAGAAGAACTCGCTGACCGTGCCTCTGGTGGGCCACCTCCTCGCCAACCGCGTCCTCTGGACCGCGGTTGCAGTTGGGATCTTCGGGGTGACCTACGCTGCCTTCCGGTTCCGGAGCGCGCCGCCCACGTTAGGCCGGCGTCGTCGCGCCGTGGCGGAGCCGGCTTCGCCGACCACGGTGCATGCCATGGTGGGCCCGGCCCCGCAACGCCACGACGTCACGGCCTGGTGGGCCCAGTATCTCTCGAGCACTCGGCTCTCGTTCTGGAGCATCGTCCGGCAGGTGCCGTTCATCGCCATCGTGGCGATCGGATTGATCAACCTGGCGATGTCCGCCGCCTACGCCGACATCCTCTATGGCCAGAAGGTCTGGCCGGTGAGCTACACCGTCCTCGAAACCCTCGACGGGCAGTTCGCGATCTTCTTCATCATCCTCACCACCATCTATGCGGGCGAGGCCGTCTGGCGGGAGCGCCAGTTGCAAGCGGACCAGATTCTCGACACCTTGCCGGCACGGACGTCCGTCACCCTGTTCGGCAAGCTGAGCGGGCTGGTGCTGGTGGAACTGGTGCTGATCGCGCTGCTGGCGGTCGCCGGGATGGTCATGCAAGCCGCCAAAGGCTACTACCACTTCGAGCCGGGACTGTACGCCAAGTATCTGCTCGGCACTACCCTCCCGAGTCTGATCCAAGTCACCATCCTGGCGGTGGCGGTCCACACCCTGGTCAACCACAAGTTCGTGGGCCACGTCGTGATGATCCTGTTCTGGATCAGCCGGGTCGCCCTGCCCGAAGTCGGTCTCGAGCACCAGTTGTTCGCCTACGCCGACCTGCCGTCCTTCACCTACTCCGACATGAACGGCTTCGGGCCGTTCGTGCCGAGCCTGATCCTCTCGACGATCTACTGGTCGGGGGTGGCGGGCCTGCTCCTGGTGGTGGCCTATCTCTTCTGGATCCGTGGAACCGAGACCCGCTGGGGCACCCGGCTCCGGGTGGCGCGCGGCCGCGCGAGCCCCACGACCCGGGCGGCGTTCGGCACCACTTTAGGGGTGGCCCTGGCGGCGGGCGGGACGATCTTCTACAACACCAACATCCTCAACGACTATCGAACTTCCAAGGCGGAGCGGAAGCTCCAGGCCCAATACGAACGGACCTACAAACCGCTCGAGAAGCTGCCGCAGCCACGCCTGATCGACGTCGACGCCCGGACCGACCTCTACCCCGAGCGGCTCGCGTTCGACCTCGCGGGGACGCTCACCTACGTCAACGACCACGCCCGGCCCCTCGATTCGCTCCTGATCACCACCGCCCACCGGGAATTGACCATCGATACCTTGGCGTGGAGTCTGCCGGCCGAGACACTGGTCGCCGACAGCCTGCTTGGCACCACAATCCACCGCCTGGCGACGCCGCTCGCGCCGGGCGACACCATTCGGCTCCGGTATCGGGCCCGTTTCGCTCAGCGGGGGTACTCGAACGACGGACCCACCACGGCCATCGCGGCCAATGGCAGCTTCATCAACTCGGAGTATTTCCCGGTTCTGGGTTACCAGGCCGCTGGCGAGATAGCCTCCGACGACGATCGGCGCAAAGAGAAGCTCGCCCCCAAGGCCAGGATGCCCTCGCTCGACGACGAAGCGGCCCGGGCCGACACCTACATCGGGAGCAATGCCGACTGGATCGGCTTCCGGGCCACGGTGAGCACCGCCCCGGATCAGATCGCGATCGCGCCGGGGTACCTGGTGCGCGAGTACCAGGAGGGCGGCCGCCGGGTGTTCGAGTACCGGTCCGACGAGCCGATGCTCGCTTTCTTCGCCTTCCTCTCGACCCGCTACCAGGTGCGCCGAGACGAGCACCGGGGGATCCGGCTCGAGATCTTTTACCACCCGGGCCACGAGTACAATCTCGACAAGATGATGGCGTCGATGAAGACGTCGTTGGACTACTTCGGGACCCATTTCAGTCCCTATCAGTTCAAGCAGGTCCGGATTCTCGAGTTTCCCCGCTATGCCGGGTTCGCCCAGGCGTTCCCCAACACGGTTCCGTACTCGGAGAGCATCGGGTTCATCTTGCGGGCCGGCACCGAGGACGACGATCTCGACATGCCGTTCTACGTCACCGCCCACGAGGTCGGCCACCAATGGTGGGCCCACCAGGTCATCGGGGCCAACGTCCAGGGTTCCACCCTCTTTTCCGAAGGTTTGGCGAACTACTCGGCCCTCACCGTCATGGAGAAGACCTATGGCCCCGCCAACCTCCGGAAGTTCCTGGCCAACGAGCTCGACCGGTATCTCGCCGGGCGGAGCACCGAGCGGAAGAAGGAATTGCCCCTCTTGCTGGTCGAGAACCAGGGCTACATCCACTACAACAAGGGCTCGCTGGCCCTGTTCGCGTTTCGAGACGCCATTGGCGAGGAAGCGATGAACCGGGCCCTGGCCGCGTTCCTGCGAGACAAGGCGCTCCAATCGCCTCCGTTCACGACCTCGCGGGAGTTCCTCGGCTACCTCGAGCAACAGACGCCGGATTCACTCCGGTACCTGATCGACGATTTGTTCCGAACCATCACCTTGTGGGACAACACCGCGGTCGAGGCCACCGTGGCGCCGGAGGACGGCAAGTTCCGGGTGACGCTCCAGGTCAAGAGCCTCAAGTTCCGGGCCGACAGCCTGGGCGGTCAGTCGGAAGTCCCCGTGGCGGATCTCGTGGACGTCGGGGTGTTCGGGGACCGCGAACCAGGCAACTCGTTAGGTGCGCCGCTCTACCTCGCCAAACACTGGATCCGATCGGCCGATACCACCTTCTCGGTGCTGGTCGATCGCGCCCCGATGCGGGCCGGGATCGACCCCTACAACAAGCTGATCGACCGGGACCCTAAGGACAACGTCCGGGAGGTCGTGCCGCGTTGACGCGACCGGTCGGTCGGGTCGCGCTCGGCACGGTGGTTTCGCGCCGTGGCATCGGTTGGGCCGCTAGAGCAGCCCGTACAGGTAGACGCCGTAGGCGGTCAGCAGGATGGCCCCCTCGATTCGCGAAAGCGCCTTCCGGGAGATCATCACCAGAAACAGAAGCAACGCAGTAGCCGCCATCCACCAGACGTCGCTCGCGAGCATCCCCGGCGAGACGGTCAAGGGGAGAATCACCCCGGCAACCCCGAGAATACCGAGCAAGTTGAAAATGTTCGAGCCGATCAGGTTGGCCACCGCGATGTCCGACTCCTTCCGCAACGCGGCCATCACCGACGTGGCAACCTCGGGCGCGCTGGTGCCGGCGGCCACGATGGTCAGACCGATGACCCGCTCAGTCATCCCGGCGAGCTGGGCCAACCGGACCGCCCCGTCGACCAACACCTTTCCGCCGACGACCAAGAGCCCAATCCCGGCCGCGATGGCACCAAGCGCGAGAGTGAGCTGGACGCCGCGCACCCGAATTGCGAGCCGTTCCACTTCGTCGGTCAGCTCGGCTTGTTCCAGCGCGCTGACCTCACGCCGCGCCAGGTACACCGAGTAGGCCAAGAACGCCGCCAGCGCCACGATGCCGACCGCGGCCTCGAACCGGTCGATCAACCCGTCGCGCGAAGCCACGATCATGGCCAAGGTGGCGAGGAACATCACCGGCCACTCGAGGCGGACGACGTTGCCTCGGATCGGCAACGTCGCAACCAGCGCGGAGAGTCCGGCGATGAAGGTGATGTTGAAGATGTTCGAACCGACCACGTTGCCGACCGCCAGATCCGGCTGGTTGTCGATCGAGGCGATCACGCTCACCACGAGTTCGGGCAGCGAAGTGCCCAGTGCCACGACCGTGAGCCCGATCACCGCCGGGGTGAGGCCGGCCAGCCGCGCGATCGTCGTCGCCCCGCGAACCAGGACGTCGCCGCCCAGCGCCAGCAGGGCAAGCCCGCCCAGCACCAGGCCAATGGCCCAGGGAAGTGTCATCGCGGTACTAGCGAACGAGGTGGAAGCGGTCTTGACGCCGCAGCGCCCAGCGAAGCCGCCCGTCGGACCCTATGAAGAAGTCTTCCTCCTGAGCGATCCGAACCGGTTGGCCATTCCACTCGGCCACCGGGGTCGTGGTCTGCAATTCGGCCGAGTACCACATGTTGGCAATGACCTTGTGGTCGCCCCGACCAGGCACCCCCTCCTGATAATCCCATAACCCGATCGGCGGCCCGGCCCCGTGACCGTGCATCCCGATCGGGTGGCTGTACATGGTCCCGTCGATCCCGGCCGCCTTCAGCTTGGCGAGCGTTCCGGCGAGGATCTCGTTGCCGGTCCGGCCAGGGCGGGTCTCTTCGAAGAGGATGTCCTGAAACCGGTTGGAGTTGGCGAGCGCCCTCCTGAGGCCGGCCGGCGGTTCGGTCTCGCCCTCGCGCAAGACGTAGCCGTTATGCTGGGTATCGGTGCTCATCCTCAGGGCCGTGATGCCCACGTCGCACCAGAGCAGGTCGCCCCGCTGAATGACCGGGTCGTCGCCGAGCTGCTCGGCGGTGGCGCCTCGTCGCTGGACGCTCACGCTGGGCTGAAACCAGGTGGCGAGACCGAGATCGTTGACCCGCTGCCGCCACCACCAGACCAAATCGCTGGTCTTGGTAACGCCCGGCTTCACCACGGCCGAGGAGAACATCTCCTCGATCAGTGACCAGACCAGCTGGGTGAGTTCGGTGTAAAACGCCTCCTCCGCGGGGATCCGGTGGGCGATGAAGTCGACCGCGAGGCCTTCGGCGGGCCTGAACCGGCCGGTCCATTTGGGCCCGAGCGCCTCGCGCATCCCTTCGAGTTCACCCGAAGAGAGCCCATCCGCGAAGGCGAAGGTCCGCGAGCTATTGATGGCGATGACCTTGGGGTTTCTGGCCTCGATCACGTCCTTGAGCACCTGCCACTGCTGATCGCCCCACAGCTCCGCCTGCCGCCCGCCAACCGCCGCGGTGACCGCCCGGGTCGACCGGACCGCCTGGTAGAGCCCGCCTTGCGAGGTGCCGCCCAAGGCGATCCGCTCGACGCCGCCGGCCTGGCCCCGGTCGAAGAAGACGTAGATGGTCCGGCGCCGGGCGGCAAACGTGGTGGGCGACACCAGCGAGGTGAAGGTGGGGTCCTCGTTGTATTCGCGCATCGGGATCACCCACATGTCGACCCCGTATTTCCGCATCAGCGCCGGGAGCACGGTATCGAGCCGCTCGGCGAGCCACTGCTGTTGCCTGGCGGCCTGCTCTCTCAAGGCCCCGAAGGGCCGGGTTTGGGCCATGCCGTCGTTCGCGGCCGGACCGAGAGCCAGGAGACCGGCCAGTACGATTGGGCGCATGTCGAGAAATACCCCGTGTCTCAGGACGAGCCGGTAGCCTACCCGGCCCGGCCCCGGCTTGCAAGACGGTGGCTTTAGAGGCAGTCTTGGGTCCAATGCCCGCACTCGACCTACCCGCCCTCCTCGCCAAGTCCGCCATCGTCTCGACCCGCGACCCGATCTCGCAGACGATCGTGGCCGTGATCATCGGGTCGGTGTTCGTGATGCTCGCGCTCGAGAAGGCCCACCGGGTCCTGATCATCTTCTCGGCCGTGGCGCTGTTGTGGCTGGTCACCTATCTCACGCCGTACAAGCTGATCTCCTTCGAGGCCTCCCAGGACGCGCTCGACCTGAACGTGCTGTTACTGTTGGCGTCGATGATGGCGCTCGTGGCGGTGCTCAAGACCACGGGGGTATTCTCCTACGCGGTCGCCCGGCTGCTTCGGCTGGCGGGTGGGCGGCCCACCGTGGTGATGGCGTTGCTCACCTGGGCGACCGGACTGCTCTCGAGCGTAGCCGACAACGTCACCACCGTCATCTTCACCACCCCGATGGCGCTCGAGGTGGCCGCCTTGACCAGGATTCGGCCGGCGGCCCTCCTCCTGCCGATGGTGATGGCCGCCAACGTCGGCGGCACGGCCACCCTGATCGGCGACCCGCCCAACATTCTGATCGGATCGGGCGCGGGGCTGAGCTTCCTCGACTTCGTCGTCAATCTCACCGCGCCGGTGCTGGTGATGCTGGTGGTGCTCGAGTGGTACAGCACCCGGTATTATCGCGCCGACTATTCCGCCGGGCTCCAACGGATCGATCGGGACCAGATCGACACTCCGCCGCTCACCAACCGGCCGCTCCTGCGATCGGGGCTCGCCATCTCGGCGATCGTCTTCCTGGGTTTCTTCACCCATACCCTCACCGGGATGCCGGCGGCGGTGCCGGCCGCCGTCGGCGCGGTGGCGCTCCTGATCGTCCAGGACGTGCTCTACCTCAAGCACCAAAACCCAACCCACGAAGAGCGCCGTCACGGCATCCTCCAGATCATCGAGCGCGAAATCGAGTGGCCGACGCTGTCGTTTTTCGCGCTCCTGTTCATCGCGGTCGCCGCGGCGGTGCAGACCGGCTTGATCGACACGATCTCGAACGGGCTCGCCGGCCTGATCGAAACCGGGCGGACCCGGTTCGGGCTCACCAACGACGGCACCCTGTTGTTCGCCGCCCTGCTGATCCTCTGGGCCAGCGGGGTGCTGTCGGCCCTGATCGACAACATCCCCTACGTCGCGGTGACCATCCCGATCGTCGCCAGCCTCACCGCCCGGCTGACCGGCGACACCGAGATCCTCTGGTGGGCCCTTTCGTTAGGCGCCTGCCTGGGCGGCAATGGCTCGCCGGTCGGCGCCTCGGCCAACGTCACGGTCATCGGCCTGGCGGAGAAAGCGGGCGAGCGGGTCACCTTCGGTCAGTTCGTTCGGTACGGGGCCCGCGTCACCGCGATCACCTTGGCGATCAGCTCGGTGTTCATCGCGGCGCACATCTACGCCGGGCAGGAGCTGACCCATACGGTCGCGTTCGTGCTGCTCGCCGTCGTCGCAATCAGCCGATCATGGCTGGTCTGGCGCCGGCGGTAGCCGTCTCCGCGAACCTTCGTTTCGCTCCTTCCGAGTCCGCTGCAAGGTGAGGGCCCGCTGCAACGCCCTGCACCGCCCACCGGGCTGTGCAGCCAAGGGACCGTCCGCCATCTCCCCGGTACAGACATTGCCGATTCGTTGGCTGGCATGACGGGAGGGACCTGGCGATGCGGTACCGGATCTACCTGGCGGGGTTGGCCTACATGGGGTTGGCGCTGTGGTCCATCCAGCGGGCCCGGCTCGAGCCGGCAGGCCCGGTGCGCCCGGACCCCGAGCCGGTTACCCACGTCGAAGCCGAGCCGCAACCGGTCGTGACGGGCGGTACGGCCGAGTCGTGGTTCCAGCAGATCAAGCCGTTCTGCAACACCTTGGAGGTGGAAACCGCCCTCCGGCAGAGTCCGCTCCCGGCTCATGCCGGCCATGCCGGGGCCGGCTACCAGGCCGCCTGCCTGGCGTTGGCGGGCCGGATCGACGCGGCCCGGTCCGTCATCGCCGCACTCTCGGGTTCGGAGCGGTGGCAGGCGGCGGGGATCGTCTTCAACGTCGCCCATCCGGTTGCCGACGCCGGCGACGATCGATCGGCCGGGCCGATCATGGCGCTGGTGGTGGAGTTCTGGCCCAACCACTACGTGGCCCTGTACCACGCCGGCGCGTCGGCGTTCGCGCTCGGTGAAAAGGCGGCGGCCAAGACTCATCTGGAAGCGTTCCTGGTCCACTACCAGGCCGAAGACGGCTGGCGATCGTCGGCCCGGTCGATGCTCGAGCGCATCGGCCAGTGACCGACCGTCAGTCGTTAGGCGACCTCGCCCCCGGCACCCGGCTGCTGGATCGGTTCGAGATCACCCGGGAAGTCGGTCGCGGCGGCTATTCGATCGTCTACGCCGCGATCGACCATCGAATCGGCGGGCCGGTGGCGATCAAGGTGCTGGTCCCCCCGCCGGTCGCCGCCCTGGAGGCCCGCGAACGGCTCCGCCGCGAGGTCGAGACCTTCTGCAACGTCCGGCACCCCAACGTCGTGGGCGTTCACGACTTCCTCGAGCAGGGACCGCTGTCGTTCGTCGTGATGGATCTCGTCGACGGGCCGGACCTCGCCACCTGGATCGCCGACCGCGGGGCCCTCGACCCCGACCGGGTGGTCGCCATCGGACGCGACATCTCCGCCGCGCTCGTCGAGGCCCACCGGGCCGGCGTGCTCCACCGCGACATCAAGCCCGCGAACATCCTGCTCGGATCCGACGGCCGAGCCCGCCTCACCGACTTCGGGGCGGCCCGGATCGACTCGAGCGCCACCCTCACCCGCACCGGCGGCCTGGTCGGGACGGTGGCGTACCTGGCCCCGGAGGTGTGGCTCGGCGAACGGCCCGACGCCCGAGCCGATCTCTACGCCTTGGGCCTCACCCTGTTCGAAGCCTTGACCGGACAACTCCCGGAGCGGCCGTCTTCCCATCTGCCCCCGACGCCGGAGCCCGGCGGCTATCGGCCGGGGTCGATTCGCCCCGGGCTCCCGAGCTGGCTCGACCAGGCCATTGCCACCGCCACGGTGGCGGATCCCCGGCGCCGGTTCACCACCGCCGCCCAGTTCGCCGAGACGTTCGCGACCGGCAGAGCCCCAGTGGCGAAAGCGCCGGTCACCGGCCCCGTGCCGACGCCCGGACCGGTGCGGCTCGCCTGGTCGATGCGGTTGCTGATCGCCGGCGTGGTGATTGTCGGCCTGGGTGCCGGGCTCGCCGCCCCGATCTACTACCTCCTCACCCCGGTTTTCGGCTTTCTCCTGTTTCGGGCGGCCCGGCGAGACGCCGCCCGGCCGGCGGAACATCCAGGCGACTCGGCCCGATGGCCGCTCACGCCGGGTCAGCGCGCCACGGTGGCGGCCGTGCCGCCTGGGCCCGCGTCCGACCTCCTCGACGACGTGCTCACCCTGGCCCAGCGACAGATCGAGAGCGCGACATCGGCCCCCGCCCGCGACCGTTGGCGCCACCAGCTGGCGCCCGCCGTCGATGCCGCCATTGAGGCGGCCAGCGACCTCACCGAGGTCGATGAACTACTCCGACGGATGACCCGGGTCGAGGGCCGACCGCGACAGTTGCCCGATAACTGGTGGGATACCATCGCCCACCTGGACCGAACCCGCGACACCCTGGCCATGGCCTTGCTCGACGTGGTCGGCGCTTTGGGTCGAGCCCGCGGTGCCGACCTGGCCGACCTCGACGGCGCCGGCCTTCGGCTCCGACAAGCGGTCGGCGAACTCGTCGGCGACCTGGACCGCCGCGCCGAGGCGCTCAAACTCCTCGAGACTTCCCCGCGCTAGCATCCCGACGGCCCCTTGCGGACGAGGGGTGATTTATTGATAATACACTATCATGTTCAGATGGCGTCGCGGCGATCGCCGCGTCATCCCCGTCACCCTGGCGGACCGGGTTGGCATCGGCACCGCGTTGCTCTGCGCGGTTCACTGCGGCGGACTGCCGCTCCTCGTCTCGTTGGGGCCGGGGCTGGCGCTGGCGACCGCGACCGAATCGCTTGGCTGGTGGTTGGTCGGTTCCGCGGCCGGCTGCGCAACCGTCGCGCTTCGGCGCGGGTTTCGTTGCCACCGAGTGCCGTGGCCCGCTTTGATCGGCGGGGTGGGGCTTGCCGCCGTGGTCATCGCGGAGTGGATGGAAGGCGCGGGCATCGCGGTGACGGTGCTGGGTTTGATCGGGAGCGTTTGCCTGATCGCCGGGCACGGGCTCAACGCGTGGTTGGGGCTGGGGGGGGGCTCGGGGAGACGCCGGTTTGATTGGCCGGCCCGATCGACTACCGCGTTAGGGGCAACGGTGGTACAACCCGGGTACATAGGTGACAACTGTCCGGGCACATGGGTGACACTTTTCCACTCCCTTTGGGGAGGAGGAACAGTGCCCTGGCAGGAGACCCACCCCGTGCTCGAACGCCAGCATTTCGCC
>VGVQ01000007.1 GCA_016874005.1 Gemmatimonadota bacterium
GGGCTCGGCCCGTCCGGCTTCGGGTGCGTCGCTCCAATTCGGTCCGCTCGGCGGGCGTCAAGGCGATCGGCTGGGTGTCCATACCAGCCAATATAGCACTAAACACTTATCTGGTACAGTCCACTAGTCCGCCCGCAGCGCGACGATCGGATCCACCCGAGTGGCGCGGTGCGCGGGCACCAGCGAGGCCGCGAACGCGGCCCCCAGCAACGCGGCCGTCACGCCCCCGAAGACCACCGGGTCGAAGGGGCTGACGCCGTACAAGAACGTCGCCAGGCCCCGTGATGCCAGCGACGCCAACGCCACCCCGACGACCGCTCCGATGCCACAAACCGTCATGGCCCCGGCCAGCACCAGCCGGGTGATGTTGGCCGACCCGGCACCGAGCGCCCGGCGGATCCCCATCTCTTGGGTTCGTTGCGCCACGGCGTAGGCGATCACCCCATACACGCCGATGACGGCCAGCAGCAGGGCCATCGCCCCGAACACCGTGAGGAGGGTGGGCATCACCGTGATGTTCTGGAGACTCTCGCGAAAGTGGGCCTCCATGGTCTTCACTTCATAGATCGGCTGAGCCGGGGCCAGCGCCCGAACCTCCTCTCGAACCGCCGGAACGAAGTCTGCCGGCGGCCGCGACGTCTTGACCACGAAGCTGAGCCGACGGAAGACCGACTGGGCCACGGGCAAGTAGGCCACCGGCGGCGCCGGATCGTCGAGGCCGAATTCTCGGGTGTCCTGCACCACACCCACGATCGTCCACCACTGCCCATACACCCTGATCCGATTCCCGAGCGGCTCCCGTTCGAGCCAGTGCCGCCGTGCCAGGGTTTCGTTGATGAGCATGACCCGGCCAGCCTCGAACCGATCGGCGTCGTTGAAGTCCCGGCCGCGCTTGAGGGTCACGCCGATCGCTTGGAGGTAGCCGGGGGTAATGCCCCGAACCTGCGTGATTGGACTCCGCCCCGGCTCCGGCTCGGGCTCACCCTCCACCAAGTACCATCCTGCCGAGCCGCCGGAAAAGGGCAACCCGCTCGTCGCCCCGACCGCGGTGACCCCCTCCAGTCCCGCCAGCCTCGTTCGCAATTCATCCTGGAATCGGAGCACTCCGAGGCTGTCCGGATACTCCTTCTCCGATAACGCCGTCCGGAACGAGAGCGCGCTCCGGTAGTCGAACCCTGCCTCGACCGACTGGACGGCGATCGACCCCTTGATCAGTAGCCCGGCGGAGATCAGCAGGACCAACGCGAGGGCAACCTCGAACCCGACCAACCCCGCCAGCATCCTGCCGTGCCGCAACCCAGTCAGGCCCCGGCCTCCGTCACGGAGCGAGACGGCCAGGTTCGGCTTGGCGGACCGAAGGGCCGGCGCGATCCCGAACAAGAGGCCCGAGGTCGCGCTCGCGGCGACGGCGAAGCCGAACGCCACCCAGTCGATCGTCAGCAGGTCGAGTCCCGGCGCGTCCGCCGGAACCACCCCGCGCAGCCATCGGATTCCCGCGAAGGAAAGTCCCAGCCCCAGCAACCCGCCCACCGCCGCGAGCACCATGCTCTCGGTCATCAACTCGGTGATCAGCCGAGTCCGATCGGCCCCCAGCGCCGACCGCACGGCTAGCTCTCGGTCCCGGCCGGCGGCCCGGGCCAGGAGCAGGTTTGCGACGTTGGCGCAGGCGATCAAGAGCACGAAGAGCACCGCGAACATGGTGATCGTCGCGGCCTGCCGGGGAGTGTCCTCCACGACCTCCCGGATCATCGGGATGACCTTTCCCGAGATACCCGCGTTGCTGGCGGGATGCTCGGCGGCCAGATGCGCGGTGGTTCGGACCAGCGCCGCGCCGAGCCGTTCGATCGGAACACCGTCGTCGAGCCGTCCGATGACCCTGAGGTAACGGGTGCCCCGCGGCTCGCCCGGGTTGGCGACGAGCGGCACGAAAACCTCGGCCGAGTTGTCGCCCCACCGAAAGCCTGGGGGCATCACCCCGGCAACCTGGTAGGGCTCGCCATCGAGCAACACGGCCCGGCCCACCAGCGCGCTATCCGATCCGAACCGCCGACTCCAGAATCGATGGCTGAGCACCACGACCCGCCCCGCCCCGGGGGTCTCGTCCGCCGCGGCGATCCCCCGGCCGAGCATCGGGCGGCTGGACAGGACCTCGAAGAACCCGGCCGAGACCCGCTCGCCGAAAATCCGCTCCGGCCGGTCCCCCTCCGCGAAGTTGAAGCTGGTTCCGCTGTTCGCCGCGAGGCGGGCCCCGTCGAGCTGGCGGCGCCAATCGAGAAAATCGGCCACCGAGATGGACATCTGGTCGAAGCCGCGGGTCGAATCGGTCCCCCACAGTTGGACCAGGCGGTCCGGCTCCGGAAAGGTCAGTGGATTCCAGATCAGCCGGTTGATCGCGGTGAAGATCGTGACGTTCGACGCGATACCTAACGCCAAGGACAGCGAGGCCACCGCCACCAGCCCGGGGCTGCGCCGGAACGATCGCACCGCATACCGCAGGTTGCGCCACACCGTGTCCATGTCGAGATGCTCCAGCGAGGTTACCGGGAACAGGCTGGCCTACGGCCGGGCGATGCCCCCGGTTTCGGGGTGCTGCCTTGGCCCGGTGCAACCTTTCCCGGCCAAACGGCATCCAAACGAGTACCAACGCGGCAGTGGAACGGCGCCATGACGACTAAAGCCACTAACGATCGATTCGAGACCTACGAGGTGTTCGACGAGCGCGGCCGCTCGGTGGGCCGGGTCATCCTGCCCCGCTCCCGGCGGATGTTCGGGGCGGAGAAAGGCACCGTCCTCCTCACCCGACAGCCTCCGAAGACCAGCCCGGTGCCGGTCAAGCCGCGAGCCGCCTAACCGACCGGACCGATCGGGGCGGGTATAGATTCAATCCGTGCCCCGATCGTTCCTGCCGCGCGCCCGCTGGGCGATCGACGCAGAGCTGACCCTCGCCGGCAGCCTTTTCGCCCTCCAGCCCCCACTCGCCGACAACCTGACACCCGATGCGGCGGCCGATGCCGCCCGACAGGCCCTCGACAAGGGCCTTCCCTGGCAGGCCACCAGACTCCTCGCCCCACTGGTCCACAACCCGGAAACGACCGCGCCCGGATCCCTCTTGCTCGCCAGCCGCGCGGCGGCGCAATGGGAGGGCTGGGGAACCGTCACCCGACTCCTGATCCGACGCCCCTGGCTCGATCTCGACTCGACCGGTGAAGGGCATGCCCTCCTCGGTCGGGCCTTGCTGGAGCGGGGCGAGGCGCCGCTGGCGCTCCGCCACACCCGCAAGGCGGTAGCCATGGCAAGGGCCGCCCCCAGGGGCGAACGCTGGGTCTGGCACGCCCGGGCACTGGACCGCCTTGGGCAGCTCGATTCGGCCGAGGCGGCCTACCGAGCCGCCGCGGACGCGCTGCCTCAGCTCGCGGAGTGGCTCTGGCTTCGGGCCGCGGGCGTCGCCGCCGACTCCGCCGCCCGAAAGGAGCTCTACGACCGGCTCCGAACACCGGCCGCCCGGAGCCGAATCGCTTGGACCGAGGCGCTTGCCTGGGAACGCCGGGGAGATTCCGTCAGGGCCGCGCGTCGCTACCGGGCGCTCGGCGCCCGGCTGGCCGCCGCCAGGCTCGATCTCGGCGGCGACAGAACCGCGAGACGCCAGGCCCGAACCGAACTCCTCGCCTTGCTCGCTCCGGGACGGCCCCCGGAGGAAACCGCCGAGGCGATCGTGCTGCTCGACCGCACCGGACGGCTCGGACCCCAGGACGGCCTTCGGGTGGCACGTCGCGCTGCCGCGATCGACCTCCTCGAACGGGCCGCTCGCGGATTCGAAGCGCATCCCACCGGATTGAGCGACCGCGATCGGTTCAGCTACGCCACGGTCCTTTCCCGGCTCGGCAGGTTCGAGGAGGCTTTGCCGCTGTTCGACGCGGTCAGAACCCCCGACCTCATGGGCGATGCCCAGTACCAACGGGCTCGAATGCTGATCCGCAACGGCCAGACCGACCGCGGCTTGGCGGCCCTCCGGACCATTCCGGCACGTTTCCCCGCCGATTCCGAGCCGGCCGCATCCGCCCTTTTTCTTCTCGGCGACCTCCACGCCGATCGCGGCGCCGACGACTCGGCCCGCCGCCTGTTTCTCGAGGCGAGCCAGCGGTATCCGTCGACGCCGTTCGGCCAGCGGGCCGGCCTGCAGGCCGCCATGATCGCCTGGCTCGACGGGGACAACCGAGCCGCGATCGAGGAGTTCGATCGGATCGCCAACGCGCCCAACCACTCGGAATCCCTGGCGGCGGCGTTTTGGGCGGCCCGGAGCGTGGCGCGGCTCGGGGACAGCGCCCAGGCAAGCCGGCGGTTCGCCGCGGTCATCCGGCGGGCCCCCGAGAGCTACTACGCGGCCCGGTCGATCGGGCGGCTCGGGAGCAGGTCGCCGATCGACCGGGGAGCGCAAGTCGATCGCGGCGATCCGATCTCGCCCGCGCTGGCCCGGGTTCGAGCGTTGGGTGCCCTGGGGCTCCGACTCGAGGCCCGCTTCGAACTCGAAGCCATCCTCGGCAATCCGGGATCCGGAGGCGAAGCGATGATCGCGACCGCCCGGGAGCTCGCTCGAGCCCGGTGGCACGCCGAAGCCCTCCGGGTGGCGTTGCGAGCGCAGGCGGCGGGGGGGTCGGGGTCTGGAGCGATTTGGGAGCTGCTCTACCCGCTTCCCTTCAGCGACCTCCTCCACGCCAGCGCGGGCCGGAGCCGAGCCTCGATGTCGCTCGTTGCGGGCGTCATCCGGCAGGAGTCGCGGTTCGACCCGGCGGCCCGAAGCTCGGCGGACGCACGCGGCCTGATGCAGGTCCTTCCCTCGGTCGGGGCGGCGGCGGTCAGACCACTCGGGATCGAATGGGATCCCTCCCTCCTCTACCAGCCCGACCTCAACATCGACCTCGGGGTTCGCCACCTCGACGAAGCCCTGGCGCAACTCGATTGGCCGGAACGCGCGGTCGCCGCCTACAACGGCGGCATCGATCGGGTTCGCCGCTGGCAGTCGATCCGGGGCACCCGGGACGATCCCGAGGTGTTCGTCGAGCGGATCCCATTCACCGAGACCAGGGACTACGTCCGCAAGGTGCTGGCCAACCAGGCGATCTACGCGGCGCTCTACCCCGAAACATCGCGATGAGCCACGACCCCTATCTCGCGCTCCGCTCGAGCGGGTTCCGCCGCTACCTGAGCGGTCACGTCCTCGCGGTGCTCGGTCAGGGCATGTTGGCGGTGGCGGTGGGCTGGGAGCTGTATGAACGGACCCGGTCGCCGTTTGCGTTGGGCTTCGTCGGGCTGGCTCAGGTGCTCCCCCTGGTGACCCTGATTCTCCCAGCCGGCCAGATGGCCGATCGCCACGATCGCCGGAAGCTGCTGATCGCCGCGGAGGCGACCATCGCCATCGCGGCCCTCGGCCTCGCCGCGGCGTCGGCTACCGCCGCTCCAATCTGGGTCTACTACCTCGCCCTCGTGGTGCTCGGCATCGGGCGGACTTTCCAGCTCCCGACCAAGCAGGCGATCATGCCGAACCTGGTCCCGAGCGAGGCGCTCACCAACGCGATCGCCTGGAACAGCGGCGGTTGGCAAGCCGCGGACGTCATTGGCCCGGCTCTCGGCGGGTTGGTGCTGGCCTGGACCCGGTCGGCGGTGGGGGCCTACCTGGCCTGTGCCGTCGCCGCGCTGGCCTTCGCCGCCCTCCTGGCCCGCTCCACGGTGATCCGTCACTCGCCCCCCAGTACGCCACCCCGGTGGGCCGACTATCTCGAGGGTATCCGTTTCGTTCGGCGCTCGCCGACGTTGCTGGCCGCCATGTCGCTCGACCTGTTCGCGGTGCTCCTCGGCGGCGCCGTCGCCCTCTTGCCGATCTTCGCCAAGGACATCCTCCACGTCGGTCCCGCCGGATTGGGCTGGCTTCGGGCGGCCCAGTCCCTCGGCGCGGTCAGTATGTCAATCGCGTTGGCTCACCAACCGCCGTTTCGGCGAGCCGGGCCGGCGTTGCTGGCGTCGGTCGCGGCGTTCGGGGTCGCCACGCTGGTCTTCGGGCTCTCGAAGAGTTTCCCGCTGTCGCTCGCGGCGCTATTTCTCGCCGGGGCTTTCGACGCGGTGAGCGTGGTCATTCGGCTGGCCCTGGCCCAGATCACCACGCCCGACGCCCTCCGAGGCCGGGTGTCGGCGATCAACACCCTGTTCATCGGAATGTCGAACGAGCTCGGCGAAGCGGAGTCGGGGTTTCTGGCCGGCCTGATCGGCCCGGTGGCCGCGGTCGTGGTGGGCGGCGTCGGGGTGATCGCGGTGGTCGGCGTGGTCGCCCGGACCTGGCCGGAGATCCGCCGGCTCCGACACGTCGGCTCGGCGGCGTAGTCAGGCCCCACTATTAGTTATTGGGCCGCCGGCTCAGCCGAACAGCTCTCCCAGTCGGTCCGGCGCGAGCGGCCGGTCTCGGTCCAGCAGGCCGGTTGCCTTGGCCGCCATGCCAAGGACTTCGCCGGGCGAGAGTCCGGCTCGCCTCAGGTCGTCGAGGCCGGGCGCGCCGTCGCGCTTGCTCAGCTTCTGCCCCGTCGGGGCCATGATCAACGGGTGATGGAGAAATCGGGGCGGCTGCCGGCGACCCAGCATGGTCCCCAGCATGATCTGCCGGCCGGTCGAGGCCAGCAGGTCATCGCCCCGAACCACCAGGTCCACTCCGTGCGCCTGGTCGTCCACCACGACGCAGTACTGGTAGGTCCAGTTACCCACACCGTCCCTGACCAAGAGATCGCCGCACTGTCGAGCGGGGTACTGAGTGACGGGGCCATGTCGAAGGTCCTCGAAGCTCACCGTCTCGTCCGGCAGCACCACTCGTGTCCCTCGGCCGGGCCCGGCCGGGAGGTTCCTCGTTCGGCAGGTGCCCGGGTATCTCCGCTCCGCTCCGCTCGCCGCCGGACCCGCGGCCTCGGCGATGGTCCGGCGGGAACAGCCGCAGTGGTAGAGCGAACTGGCGGCGCCGAGGCGGTCGAGCGCCGCGGCGTATCGCGCCTCGTTGTCGCTCTGGCGGAATTCCGACGTCGTCTCGGTCAGCAACGAGGATATCGATCGCGGCTCCGCCTCGAGGCCCAGCCAAGCCAGGTCCTCGACGACCGATGCCTCGAACTGTTTCCGGGACCGGCCCCGATCGTGATCCTCGATGCGAAGAATCACCCGCCCGCCTCGAGCCGCCGCGATGCCCCAAGTCCAGACGGCGTTTGCCACGTGGCCCAAGTGGAGCCGGCCAGTCGGGCTGGGCGCGAAGCGGGTGACCGGCTTGGCGGGAAGGCCGTTCAGGTCGATCTTCATCGATTCACGAACGGGGCACCCGGCGAGCGCCGGCCCGGGTCTGCAACCTGGGGCCGGTTTGGCGCATCCTGCCGTGACACAGAGATGACCATGAATCCGTCGTCAGGAGTCACCACCGTGCGAACGTTCCTTGCCACCGCGGCAACTCTCCTGGCCACCAGTCCTCTGGTTGCCCAGACTTCCGTCGCGCTCACCAAGCCCGATGCGGAGCTGGCCGAACCGTTTACCAGAATCCGGAGCATTCGGGAAACCCCGAGCGGGAAACTGCTGGTGAGCGACATGCAGGACAAGGTCGTCCAGCTGGTCGATTTGGGAGCCGGCACGGTGACGAAGGTCGGCCGGGAGGGTCAGGGCCCCGGCGAATACGCCCTTCCGTCGGACCTCTATGCCATGCCGAACGGCGAAACCTGGCTCAACGACCTCCTCGGTCGACGTTTCCTGGCCATCGACGCGAGCGGCAAACCCGGAAAGAACTTTCCCCTCCCAGGCAGCGGGGGCAACGGTCCCGGCATCGTGATCGGACTCACCGGCGGTGGCAGCGACGGGGCTGGCCGGATCTACTACCAGGCTCCACCGTTCAACCCCGCGAATCCCAACGGCCCCTCTCCCGACTCCCTGGCCGTCCTGCGTTGGGACCCGGCCGCGGCGAAGACCGACACCGCCGCCTGGATCAAAGGCCCCCGCGCCGAGGTCACCTCGAGTGGATCGGGTAGCGGGGCCCGGTTCACGATGCGATTTGGCACCTCCAAAGTGTTCGCGCCGCAAGATGCCTGGGGCGTCGCGAGCGACGGTGCCATCGCTCGGGTCACGCCCAACCCCTATCGAGTCACCTGGTACCACAACGGCAAGCCGGTCGCGGGGCCCCCGGTGTCGTACACCCCGCTCAAAGTCACCGAGGAGGACAAGCAACAGGTCATCGAGGCCCGCAAGCGGGGCCCCCGCCCGACCATGATCGCGATCGGCGGCGACAGACGGGCCGTGAACCCCGGCGACATCCGACTTCCGGATCCCGAGTTCGAGGAAACCAAGCCCCCGTTCAGCGGAAACAACAGCGTCCTGGTGACGCCCGAAGGCGAGGTATGGGTGCTTCGGACCAGGCCCGCCAGCGACAAGACGCCCAGCTACGACGTGTTCGACCGGACCGGCAAGCTGACCCGCAAGGTGACGTTGCGGCCCAGCAGCGCGGTCGTCGGCTTCGGGAAGGGCACCGTCTACGTGGTGCGGACCGACGACGACGACGACCTCCAGTATCTGGAGCGGTATCGACGTTAGGCACAACTCGGCGAGGGCCCGCCGCCCGAGGGCGGGCCTCGCCGCGCGCCGTCAGCCACCATCGGCCCGCGGAGCGCCCCCCGACCAGCGCTTGAACCACTCCATCAGGTACACCTGGGTTCGCATCCAGTTCGAGGGTTTCGATCCGGTGCCGTGGTACTCTCCCTCGAATCGAACCAGGGCCGTCGGGATCCCCCGGACCTTGAGGGCGGTGAAGTATTCCTCAGTCTGCCCCATCGGGGTGCGCAGATCGAGTTCGCCCGTCATCAGAAGGGTCGGCGTCTTGACCTTGCCGACGTGGAACAAGGTCGACTGTTTGAGCCACGGCATCGGATCTTCCCAATAGGGCTTCTCGAACCAGTTGAACCCGAACAGCGGGATGTCGGCGGTGCCGGCGAAGCTCATCCAGTTGGTAACCGGACACAGCACGGCCGCCGCCGCGAACCGATCCGTGTGCGCGATCGTCCAGCTGGTCAACACGCCTCCGCCGCTGCAGCCGGCCACGAACAGCCGCTTCTCGTCGATGTAGCCCCGCCCGATCAGACTGTCGACCCCCGCCATCAGATCGTCGTAGTCGACGCTCGGGTACGCCTTGTCGATCGCGTTCCCGAAATCGGTGCCATAGCCAGTGCTGCCCCGTGGATTGGTGTACAGGACGACGTAGCCGTTCGCCGCCAGCGCCTGGTAGCTCGGGTTGAAGGCGACATTGTACATCCCATGCGGGCCGCCATGGATCTCGAGCAACATCGGCCACTTCCGGTCCGGCGTGAACGACGGCGGCTTGACGATCCAACCCTGAACCCGGGTCCCGCCGCTCGACCGATACCAGATCTCTTCGACCTCGCCAAGCCGTGTCCCGGCCAGGAGATCGGCGTTGACGCTGGTGAGTTGGACGATCTGCGACGGCTTCTTGAGATCGATTCGAATCACGTCGGGTGGCGCCTGAGAGTGGGTCCGCACCGCGACCGCGGTTCCCCGTCTGGAGAGCGACACGCCGGTCACCATGTGGGTCCCGACCGTCAGTTGCCGAATCGGTCCATTGGGCGGCGCCAAGTACAGGTTCGAGGTACCCCGGTCGTCAGCGGTGAAGTAGAGGCCGCTTTGATCCACCCCCCACGCGAGCCCGGCCGGCGTCCGGTCGAACCCCTGGCTCCGAAACGTTGCTGGCCCGCCGCCAGCCGGCATGGTGTACAGATCGGCGACCCGGTACGTCTGCTTGGTGAACGGGAAGCCGAGGAACGCGATCGTCTTGCCGTCGGGCGAAACTGTCGGGCTGGTCCAGAAACCATGGGTGGTCGTGAGCCGTTTCCGCTCGAGCGTCGCCAAGTCGACCCAGTACAGGTTGGAGACTTGTCGCTGCCGCTCCGCGTCGGGGTCGTCGTTCCCATCCACCACCAGCGCTCGGCCGTCCGGTAACCAGTCCCACCCCACCGTCCCCGGGAGACCGATCCCCCGGGCCCCGACGTTCCACTCCCCGCTGGTCACCTGCCGAGGGGTCCCCCCGGTGGCGGGCACCACGAAGAGATGGGTATAGCCGTCGACCAGCCAGCCGCGGCCGTCGGCCCGCGAATGGAGCTTCTCGACCAGCCGAGGCGCCTTGGTCCAGGTCGCGCCGGCAGGCGGGGTGGGCAGCCGGACGTTCCAACTGGGCCCGGTCGGCACGACCATCGAGAACCCGAGCCACTGGCCGTCGGGAGACCACTTCACGTCGCCAGGCGGCTGGTCGAGTCGGGTGACTTGGGTGATGGCCCCCTCGGCATCCATGGTCCGCACGAAGATCTGGGTCCCGGCCGGCTCGCCTTGCGCGAGATAGGCCAGCCGAGTCCCGTCCGATGACCATCTCGGATCCGAACCGCGAACGAGGAAACGGAGGTTGGTTCCATCGCCATTCATCAGCCACAACGTCGATTCCCAACTGTCCTTGCTCTTGTCGACGGTGCGCCTGGCAAAGACGACCAGATTGCCGTCGGGCGAGATCCGAGGCGCGGCGACTTGTTCGTAGTCGAGGTACCGTTCGACCGTGAAGAGGGTGTCGGCCGGTCTGACCTGGGCGGCAAGCGACGCCGCCATCGATACCGCGCTCAGAACCGTGATGCTCCATCGAACCATGAATGGCCCCCGGGTAAATTGCTCAGTCGCTCTTGATGAAGCTACCGTCCTGCAACTCCCGAAGCGCCTGCCGAAGCTCGCTCTGAGTGTTCATCACGATCGGACCGTACCACGCTACCGGCTCCTTGAGAGGCCGACCCGAGACCAAGAGAAACCGTACCCCGCTCGGTCCCGCCTGGACGGTGACTTCGTCGCCGCTGTCGAACACCACCAGCGAACGGTTGCCCACTTCGTCCCTGACGATGGAATCGTCCGGCCGCTCGACCAGCACGCCAAATGGCTCCGAGGCGCCCCGAAAGGACGCGGTGCCCTCGAACAGGTAGGCAAAGGCGTGGCGATAGGTGTCGATCGGCAGGGTACGACGAACGCCCGGCGGTACGAACACGTCCAAGTAGCTCGGCTCCGACGCGATGCCGTCCACCGGGCCGGTCTTGCCCCAAAAAGTGCCACAGACCACCCGCACCCTGGTCCCGTCATCGTCGACGATCTCGGGAATCGCGGCGGAGCCCACGTCCTGATATCGTGGCCTGGTCATCTTGAGGGAACTGGGCAAGTTGGCCCAGAGTTGAAACCCGTGCATCCGCCCGGCGGGGTCGCCCTTCGGCATCTCCTGGTGGAGAATGCCGCTCCCCGCGGTCATCCACTGGACGTCGCCGGCTCCCAGCGTGCCGACATTACCGAGGCTGTCGCCGTGCTCCATTGTTCCGGCGAGGACGTAGGTGATCGTCTCGATCCCGCGGTGAGGGTGCCACGGGAAGCCAGCCTGGTAGTCCTTCGGCCGCTCGTTGCGGAAGTCGTCGAACAACAGGAAGGGATCGAATTCGGAGGTATCGCCAAAGCCGAAACCGCGCCGGAGCTTGACCCCGGCACCTTCCAGGGTCGGCTGGGCTTCCACGATTCGTTTGACCGGACGAATGGACATCGGAACCTCGCGTTCGAACGTTCCTCAAGCGTAGGCAATCCGCCGTCCCGTCGCAAATTGGCCAGCCGCGCCGGCTACCTCACGGGGTCTGCGACCGGTATTTCGCGAACCACCCGTGCAAGGTCGTCATCTTGGCCATGGCGTGGCTTGGCCGACCCCAGATCCCGTGCGCCTCGCCGGGAACCCGCACCAGCACCGACTCCACCCCGCGCAGCTTGAGCGCCTTGTAGTACTGCTCCGACTCCGACATCGGGGTCCGGTAGTCCTCCTCCCCGGTCATGATCAGGGTCGGGGTGGTGACGTTCTTCACCACGGACAGCAGCGATCGCTTCTCGTAGTGCTCGACGTGATCCCAGGGAAACCCCGGGAACCAGTGCGAAACCCCCATCGCGGACATGTCGGCGGTCAGCACGAAGGAATACCAGTTGATCACCGGGTAAAACGCCAAGGCCGCCTTGAACCGGTTGGTGTTTCCGATCATCCAGGCTGTCAGCACCCCACCGCCACTCCCGCCGGTCACGAAGAGGTTGTTGTCGTCGACATAGCCTTTCGCGATCACCGCGTCCACCCCGGAGTTCAAGTCGAAGAAGTCATCGCCGGGGTAGGCGTGGTGGATCAGGTTGCCGAACTCCTCGCCATAGCTGGTGCTGCCACGAGGATTGGTATAAAGCACGACGAAACCCTCCGCCGCCATCAGTTGCTTCTCGACGTCGAACCGGGGCCCGTAGTTCGCGAAGGGACCACCATGGATCTCGAGGATCAGCGGGTACTTCCGGGCCGGGTTGAAGCCAGGCGGCTTGATGATCCAGCCCTGGATCCGGCGCTGGTCCTTGGAGGAATTCCACCAGAGTTCCTCGACTTGGCCCAGCTCCCGGCCCGCGATCAGGTCGGCGTTGAGCGCGGTCACGTTCCGCTGGGCTCCGCCCGGCCGGATCACCGCCACGTCGCCAGGCACCTGAGGGGTGCTCACCGTCATCGCGATGCTCCCGTCGCGGGCCGTGGAGAAGGTGCCGCCGCCGTACCCGCTGCCGCCGGTACCGAGGTCCCGGCCCAGAACCCTGAAGCTGCCGTCCAGGGCCATCAAGGCCACCCGGGTCACGCCCTGCTCATCGTAACTCAGATAGATCCCACGCCCATCGGCCGCCCACTCGATCTCGTTGATGCTGTTGTCGATTCGGCTCGAAAGGACCCGCCTGGCGGTTCCGTCTCGGTTCATCAGGTACAGCAAGGTGTTCTGGTAGCCCTGCTTTCGATCGTCGAATCCGGTGTAGGCGATGGTCCGTCCGTCCGGCGAGATCGCCGGGGACTGGTCCGGCCCGAATCGATCGGTCAGCTGCTTGAGTTGGCCGTCCGCCACCGATACCTCGAACAGCTCGCTTTCCAGCATCGTCTTTTCGGCGTCGGCCTTTCGACGGGCCGGGATCACGATGGCTCGACCGTCCGGGGACCAACTCGGCGATCCGACCCCGAACCCACCGCCGCCGTGATGGTAGTTGCCGCTGGTGAGCTGGCGCGCGGTCCCGCCTTCGGACGGCACCACGAACAGGTGGGTGTAGCCCGGCGGAATTTCGCCGACGCCATCGAACCGAAACACCAACTTGTCGGTGTACTTCGCCGGGGGCGCCCACTGGGCGCCGGCCGGCGGCGGCGGCAGCTGACCGATGACGAGCGGCGCCTCGGAGACCAGCTTGAAGAAGGCAATCCAGCTGCCGTCCGGCGACCAGGCCAGCCCGCTGGGCGGCTCCTGGATCCGAGTGATCGCCGCGGTTTGTCCGTCGTCCATCCAACGGACGTAGATCTGGGGACTGCCCTCCCGATTGGAGACGTAAGCCAGACGCTTCCCGTCCGGCGACCACCGCGGCGACCCATCGTTGTACTTGCCGGTCGTGATCGGGCGGTTGTCCGTCCCGTCCGACTTGACCAGCCACAGGTTCGAGTAGCGGCGGTCCGTCATCACGTCGAAGTACTCGCGGACGTAGACCACCGACTGCCCGTCGGGCGAGATCATCGGGCTCGAGGCATACTCGAGCTGGAAGACGTCCATCGGGCCGAGCTTGGTTTGCTGAGCGGCGAGACCAGCCGCGGGCCAAAGCCCGAGGGCGGACCCGACCAGGATCAAGCGAGCGAACGTCACGGCATTCCTCCGGTATGATGGCGAAGCGACTGCGGGAGCCGTTGAGATTGTATCCAATTTGACCGCTCGGGGCTAGACGCGTCGCCGGCCCAGTTCCATGAAGACCCGCGCCAGGATCATGTCGATGCCGACTTGGTTGCGACCGCCCTGGGGGAGGATGATGTCGGCGTACCGCTTCGACGGCTCGATGAAATCGAGGTGCATCGGCCGGACCGTCTCGAGATACTGCCGAATCACCCCTTCCATCGTTCGGCCCCGGTCCGCTACGTCGCGCTCCAGCCGGCGGATGAACCGGATATCGTCCGGGACGTCGACGAAGACCTTGATGTCGAGGAGCTCCCGAAGGCGCGGATCGACGAAGAGCATCAGGCCATCGACGATCAAGATCTCCTTGGGTTCGACTCGCTCGGTGGTCGCGGCCCTGGTGTACCGGGCGAAATCGTAGCTCGGTTTGTCGATGGCCCGGCCTTCCCGAAGCGCGGTGAGGTGGGCCACCAGAAGCTCGGTGTCGAAGGCATCGGGATGGTCGAAGTTGACCAGGCGGCGCGCCTCGAGCGACAGATGGGCCAGATCGAGGTAGTAGGCGTCTTGGTCGAGAAAGGCCGCGTCGAGACCGAGCGCCTCGAGAATGGCTCGGGCCACCGTCGTCTTTCCGGAGCCCGAGCCACCCACCACGCCGATCGTCAGCGGCCGAGTCGTCACGGGTCAGTCGTCGGCGTGCCTGAGCCGATCCTTGTTCTCCGCCGCGACCTTGGCCGCCACCTCGCCCGGTGCCTCGGCGTACCCGTGGAACTTCTCGCGGTGAGTCCCGCGGCCATGAGTCATCGAATGGAGCGCGGTGGAGTATTTGAACAGCTCGGCCTGCGGCACCAAGGCGTTGACCTTGGTGAGCCGGCCGGAGGTGTCGGTCGAGAGGATCTGGGCCCGTCGAGGCGAGAGATCGCCCAGCACGTCGCCGAGCATCTCGCTCGGCGTGAAGACCTCCACCATCATCACCGGCTCGAGCAGCACCGGGCGAGCCTTGGGCGCCACGTTCCGGAAGCCGAGGATCCCGGCCATCTTGAACGACATTTCGTTGGAGTCGACATCGTGGTAACTGCCGTCGAAGCACTCGGCCCGGAAGTCGACCAACGGAAAACCGGCCAGGGAGCCACGGGCCGCGGCTTCCTGAATGCCCCGATCCACGGCCGGAATGAACTTGTTGGGAATCACCCCACCGACGATGCTGTCGACGAATTCGTAACCGGACCCACGGGCCAACGGAGCCAAACGGATCCAGCAGTCGCCGTACTGACCGCGGCCTCCCGACTGCTTCTTGTGTTTGCCTTGGCCTTCGGCCACGCCCTTGAGCGTTTCCCGGTAGGCCACCTTCGGCCGGCCAAGTTCGGCGTGGACGCCATACTTTCGCTGTAACCGCCCGAGCAAGATGTCGAAGTGGCGCTCGCCCATGCCGTGAATCAGCGTCTGGCCCAACTCCGAGTTGTATTCGAAGTGGAAGGTCGGATCTTCTTCGTGGAGTTTGTGAAGGCCGGCGGCGAGCTTGTCTTCCTCGCCCCGCTGCTTGACGATCACCGCCATGGTGGCCTCGGCCTCCGGGAACTCGATCGGGGGCAGGTGCACCGGGTGATCCTTCCGGCAGAAGGTGTCGTTGGTGTGGGTGTCCTTGAGCTTGGCGACCGACCCGATGTCGCCGGCGAACAACTCCGGCACTTCGAACCGCTCGCGCCCCTGCTGGACCGACAGGTGACCGAGCTTCTCGGTGACGCTGTGCTCGTGGTTCCAGACCTCCTCACCGTTCTTGAGGTGACCGGTATAGAGCCGGAACAGGCTGATGTCGCCGACGTGCGGCTCGGAGACGATCTTGAAAACCCGGCCGACGAGTGGGGCATCGATCGGCGTCGGCACTTCGGCCGGCGAGGGGAACAACTCCACCATCTCCGTCAGCAGGGTCCGGACGCCGAAGAGATGTTCGCCGCTGCCGCAGAACAGCGGCACGATCTCGCCCGCGGCCATGGCCCGCTTCATCGCGGGAACGACCTCGTCTCGCGACAACGGTTCCCCGCCCAGGAACTTTTCGATCAGCTGATCGTCCGTCGCGGCGACCGCCTCGGTGAACTGGTCGGCGTATCTCGAAAACACCTCCTGATACTCGGGCGGAACGGGTCCTTCCTCGAACTCACCGGTCTTCGAACCAGCCTTGAACATCTGGCACGTTCCGGTGAAGAGGTTGATGATCCCGTGGAAATGCGGTCCGTCGCCGACCGGGATCTCGACCGGGAGGACCTTCGGGGTCAGGTGTTCTTTGACGTCGTCGAACACCTTCTCGAAGTTGGCGTGCTCTTTGTCCATCTGCGACACGAACAGGATCCGGGGCAGGTGCCGATGGTCACAGGCCTCCCACACCTTCTCGGTGCCCACCTCGACTCCGCTGGTGCCACTCAGGACCACGACCGCGGCATCCGCCACCGACAGCGCGGACGCCACTTCACCATGGAAATCGAGGAACCCCGGGGTGTCGAGCAAGTTGACTTTGGTATCCATCCACTCGGCGAACGCCGCGCCGAGGCTGATGGTGTGCTTGCGGTCGATCTCGTCCGGTGAGGTATCGGTGAGCGTGGTGCCGTCTTTGATGCTGCCGTGGCGCTTGCTGGAGCCCGCCACGAAGGCGAGCGCGTCGACGAGGGTGGTCTTCCCGGCGGAACCGTGGCCGACGAACGCCACGTTCCGGATCGCACCCGTGCCATAGGTCTTCATACGGGCCTCCTTCACCGGTCTGGGGTCTCGTGATAGTGGCCGCGGCATCGGGCCTTGTCAAATCGACCGGCGCAGGACCGTTCAGCGGTTCGGGGGGCCCGGGGTAGACGGAAGGCCGGCTTGGGGACGTGCTCGAAGACCAGGTGGGTCGCCAGGCGAACCCCGCCTCGGTGGCCTTCGCCTCCAGGATGGCGGCGCTGACCGCGGCACTGCTCGCTGCCCGGCAAGACGGCCGGCCGGTGGTCGCCAGGCGGCCCCCCGGGTTGCCGGGCCGAGACCCACTCGGTCTCGTGGGCACCTGAATGGATGGCGCCTGGGCGGTCGGGGCGTTGGAACCGATCGGAGCAAAGCGCGGCCGCGGAGGACATCCTCGCCGGCACTCAGGCGGTCAGCCTGGGATCGACCGACACCCTCATCCAGCGCCCCGCCGCCCTGACCCATCACCTCGTCGAACCGTCGACCCGGGCCGCGGCCGGAATCTTCGCCCGGCCTGTTGCGGCTGTCGGCGGACTCGCGCACCACCAGGATCCCTGGTCCGATCTCGAGCGAGCGTTAGGCACCGCCCGTCGGGGCGCTCCCCCTCCGACCTCCCCCGACCGCTGAACCGGCCGGATCCGGCGACTCTATCGAGGGAGTGACCGGGCGGCTATTGTTGACGGCCATGCCCAAAGCCGCCGGCAAGAAGACGAAGCCAGCCGCTGCCCGGGACCCGCGCGGACTCGCGGCCACGGCCCTGGTCGAGCCGGCCCCGCCGGCCGAGGTCGCCCGGTTGATCGCCGTCATCGAGACCGACGGCGGCCGGGTCATCGGCAGCTACCGCGACCCGCTCGGTGGACACTGGCAAGTGCTCGCGGGCCTGCCGATCGACAAGGTCGCGCCAACCCCCTATCAACGGGACCTCTCCGAGACCCACGTCGCCCGGCTCGCCGACGCGATCGAGCGGCTGGGCCGGTTTGTCGACCCCATCGTCGCGGTCCGCACGGACCACGGCGGCTACTGGACCCCAAACGGCAACCACCGCCTGGCCGCGATGCGGAAACTCGGCGCCAAGGCGGTGGTCGCGCTGGTCATGCCGGACCGCCAGATAGCCCACCGCATCCTCGTGCTCAACACCGAAAAGGCCCACAACGTGCGGGAGCGGGCCATGGAGGTGATTCGGCTCGCCGAGGCCCTCGTGGACCTCGATGATCGCCCGGAGCGAGACTACGAGACCGAGTTCGAGGAACCCTCCCTGCTCACCCTCGGCCTCTGTTACCAGCGCAACGGCCGGTTCTCTGGCGGGGCCTACCATCCGATTCTCAAGAGGACCGAGCAGTTCTCCACCGCCACCCTTTCCAAGGCCCTGCAGCGGCGCCGGAACCGCGCCGACCGCCTCATCGCCCTGGACACGCTCGTCGCGAAGGCGGTCGCGGCGCTCAAGGAGCGGGGTCTCGAAAGCCCGTATCTCAAGGCGTTCGTGATCGCCCGCCTGAATCCGCTCCGGTTCAAGCGGGGGGCCAAGGCCGATCCCGACGATGTCATCGAGCAGATGACGACCGCCGCGGCAAAGTTCGATGTGTCCAAAGTGAAACCCGGTCAGATTGCCGCCGCCGGCGGGCCGCCCGACGAGTGACCCTTCCACCGCGAACGACTTCCATCCGATGACTAGCGATCAGCGTGGCATTCGGCTCGCCGTGCTCGTGGCGGCACTCGGCTACTTCGTCGACATTTACGACCTCCTCCTCTTCAGCATCCTCCGAGTTCGAAGCCTGATCGACTTGGGTGTCGCCGCCGCCGGCACCGCGGGCGGCGGGCCGGACGTGCTGACGGTCGGGGTCCGGCTGATCAACCTGCAGATGGCGGGCATGCTGGTCGGGGGCGTCCTCTGGGGGATTCTCGCGGACAATTTCGGCCGCCGATCGGTCCTGTTCGGCTCGATCATCATGTATTCGCTGGCCAACATCGCGAACGCCTTCGTCCAGACGGTCGATCAATACGCCTGGCTCCGCTTCATCGCCGGGATCGGGCTGGCCGGTGAACTGGGCGCGGGGATCACCCTGGTCGCGGAAATCATGTCGAAGGAGGGTCGCGGCTGGGGAACCACCTTGGTTGCGAGCCTCGGCCTGCTTGGAGCCGTGGCCGCGGGGTTGGTCGGCGACCTCTTCCCTTGGCGGACGGCGTATCTGATCGGCGGCGCGCTCGGACTCTCTCTCTTGGCGCTGCGGATCGGGGTCCGCGAGTCGACGATGTTCGAGCAAACCAAGCGAACCGCCACGAACAAGGGAAATCTGCTGCTGCTGTTCACCGATCGAAGTCGATTGGTGCGGTACTTCGGCATCATCCTGGTTGGGGTGCCGCTGTGGTACGTGATGGGAATCCTGGTCACCTTCTCACCCGAGTTGGGCCAGGCCATCGGGCTGCCCTCGGCGCCCAATCCGGGCCGGGCGGTGCTGTTCGCCTACCTGGGCGCCACGGTCGGAGACCTCGTCTGCGGGTTCTTGAGCCAGCGTTATCGCAGTCGGCGCCGGGCCATTGCCACCTTTCTGGTCTGCTGCATCGCCGGAGTCGTCGTCTATTACCTGATCGGGGGCCGTTCGTTCACGATGTTCTATGCGGCCTGCTGCCTGGTGGGCGCGCTCTCGGGCTATTGGGCGGTGCTCGTCACCATGGCGGCGGAGCAGTTCGGGACCAACCTCCGCGGAACGGTGGCCACGACCGTTCCGAACTTCGTTCGGGCCTCGCTGATTCCCGTCACCTGGCTCTTCCAGGCGTTGAAGACGCCGCTCGGCGTGGCCAACAGTGCGATCGCCGTGGGAATCGTGGTGTTTCTCACCGCGTTCCTGGCCCTGGCTTCCCTCGACGAGACCTACGGTAAGGATCTCGATTACGTCGAAAGCTGAAGCGAGCTTGCCCTGACCGACCGGAGCAAAACGGTGATCTACCAAAGCCGCTATCCCGCAATCGCCCTCCCCGATGTCCCGTTGCACCAGGCGATCTTTTCCGCGATGGGTCGGGCACCGGACCATCTGGCCATGACCTCGGCCGCGACCGGTGCCACGGTGACCAACGCCGAGTTGATCGACCGAAGCCGTCGGTGCGCTGCCGGGTTACGGGCCATCGGGTTTTCGGGCGGCGACTGCCTCGCCGTCATCGCGCCCAATTGCCTCGACTACCCGGTCGCCGTTCTCGCCACCTCGGTACTGGGCGGCCACGCCGCGCTCCCGAATCCGCTCGGCACCACCGAGGAGTTCGCCGGCCAGCTGAGCCGAACCAAGGCTCGGCTCGTGATAACCGTGGCGCCGCTCCTCGAGCGAGTCGCCCCGGCGGCCCGGGCGGCGGGGATTGCCGACATCGTCGTCATCGGCGACGCCCCCGGCGGGATGAGGACCTTTGCCAGCCTGCTCGCCAACGCCCCGCTCGACCCGCTCCCGGATGTCGACCCGGGCAGCCTGGTCGCGTTGCCGTTTTCCAGTGGCACCAGCGGCCGCCCCAAGGCCGTGAAGTTGACCCACCGTAACCTGATCGCCAACATGCATCAGTTCGCGGTCGGGATGCCCCAGGCGGACGGCTGCCGAGTCCTCGCGGTCCTGCCCTACTTTCACATCTACGGCCTGGTCCTCATTCTATTCACCAGCCTCTGGCGAGGGCGCCCCCAGGTGGTGATGCCGCGCTTCGAGCTGGAGGGGTTCCTCGAGACGATCGCGAAATACCGGGTGGAACTGGCTCCGTTGGTACCGCCGATCATGGTGGCCCTCGCCAAACACCCGCTGGTGGACCGGTACGACCTCTCCCACCTCCGGTATGTCATGACGGGAGCCGCACCGTTGGGCGGCGAAGTCGAGCGCGCGGTTGCAAAGCGGCTCGGTGTCGTGGTCGGCCAGGGCTACGGGATGACCGAGGTGTCTGGCGCCTCGCACCTCCCCCAACTCGACCCGGCCCTGTTGCGCTCCGGGACGGTGGGCTTCCTGGTCCCGAACATGGAAGCGCGGATCGTCGACCCGACCACCAGCCAGGACCTTCCCGCCGGCGAGCGGGGAGAACTGTGGCTGCGAGGGCCCAATGTCACCGCCGGTTATCTCGACGACCCGGACGCCACCGCGAAGACGCTGACCGCCGATGGCTGGCTCAGGAGCGGAGACATCGCGGTCGCCGACTCGGACGGGTATTTCTCCGTGGTCGATCGCCTCAAGGAACTGATCAAGTACAAGGCCCACCAAGTGGCCCCGGCGGACCTCGAGGCGGTTCTGTTGACCCACCCCGACATCGCCGACGCCGCCGTCATTCCGAGCCCCGACGACGAAGCCGGGGAGGTCCCCAAGGCGTTCGTGGTTTCTCGGAGTCCGCTGACCGCCGAGGCGGTCATGAGCTACGTCGCCGAACGGGTCTCGCCGATGGACAAAGTTCGCCGGGTGGAATTCGTCGACTCGATCCCGAAATCTCCATCCGGGAAGATCCTCCGTCGGGTACTGGTCGAGCAGGAACGGCGGCGGCACGGCGCGGCCTGAGTCCACCTTATCCACTCGCTTCCGAGGGTCTTTCGATGCCGATCATCGATTGGGCTTACCTTCGCCCCGGTTGAATCACCTGCAAGCGAACGCAAGGGTTCCTTGCGAAGAGTAAGACAACCGTCGCGACGACCGTCGACGCCAAGAAACGGACCATTCCCGGCAAGGACGCGCTCAAGGTCCTGGATGGGGTGGACCACCTCTACGCGGCCAAGGGCAAGAAGGTGGCGCACCTGGATCTCACGACCGGCAACGCCACTCGTGCCGAGATCGCAGCGCTGATCATCGGTCCGAGCGGCAATCTCCGGGCGCCGACCGTTCGGACGGGGCGCACGGTGTTGGTGGGGTTCGACGAGGGGACCTACGCCAAGATCGTGAAGTAGCTCAGAGCTGGCGGATGGTCGTGGCAAGCTGGCCGACGTGCCGATAGGCATGTTCGGCGGCGTGGAAGAGACACCCGATCACGGTCGTCGGCAGCTGGGCCCGCCCGATGGCTCGTGGTTCGGTGAGGCTCGCGGTCGCGGTCGCCTCGAGTTGGACCAGGCCGGCTTGAAGCACCGCTTTGGCCCGCGCCAGTAGCTCGGCCACCGAGGCGGCCGGATCGTCGTGCGATTCCGCGGTGAGGCGGGCCTTCTGCTCATCGCTGAGCTGCTCGCCCCGCGCGTAGCTCATCAGCCGATCGGTTGAGCCGGCCAAGTGCTTTAGGTGCCAACCGATCGACGCCGCCCCACCCGGCTTGGTCCACAGCGCGTCGGCGGGAATCAATGGTGCCAGCCGGTCCAACTCCTCGCGGCTGTGCAGCAGGGAATGGGCCGCCGGCTGCAACATCGGATCGATACCGGGGACTGGACCGCGCAGCCAAGAATCCGGGTGCGTCATGACGGAAGTTCGCCTTTCAGGATTGTGGTGAAACGGTCGCTATCGATGTTGCCACCAGAGACGATCGCGACGACCCGTTGGCCGGAGTATCGACCTTGCCGGGCGGCCGCGAGCGCGAGGGCTCCGGCGCCTTCGGCGACCAAGCGGGCGCGCTCGGCCAACACCCGCACGGCGGCGGCCGTGTCGGCCAGCGTCGCGGTCTCCGCGCCCGCGAGCAGCCGGCGGGCCAGCGGCCACATCTCGGGCAGGACCGATTTCCCTCCGGCCCCGTCGACGAAACTGGGCCGGTAATCGATGCCGCGCGGTTCGCCGGCGGACCACGAGGCGGCAAGCGGCGCCGCCGTCTCCGGTTCCACCGCGACCACCCGGGCCCGCGACCCAGCGGCCGCCAGGCCCGCGGCCACCCCGCAACTGAGCCCACCCCCGCCGAACGGGGCCAGCACGACGTCGACGTTAGGCAGGTCTGCCGCGATCTCCCAACCGATCGTGGCGTTGCCGGCGATCACGGCCGGGTCGGACACCGGGTGCACGAACAGGCCGTCGGCGCCCTCGAAGCGGCGATCCTGCAAGACCCGCCACCACCGGTCGAACGGCACTTTGTGGATCTTGGCGCCCAGCCGTTGGATCGCGGCGATCTTGGTGGTCGGGGCATGGTCGGGCACGACGACCGTGCACGGAATTCCCCGCGCCCGAGCGCACCAGGCCACGCCCTGGGCCATGTTCCCCGCGCTCGCGGTGACGACGCCGCTAGCCAGGGCCCCGGGGTCGGCGGCGCCCAGCGCGTTCCCCGCCCCCCGGATCTTGAACGATCCGATCGGCTGGAGCGACTCCAGCTTGAGCCAGACCTCGCCGGAGCCGTCGTCGAAGCGAATCAGCGGCGTTCTGACCGCCAGGTCGGCGAGCCGCCCGGCGGCCGCCAGGACGCCGTCCCGGGTGGGCTCGACCACTCCCTAACGACCGCCTGCGTTGGCGTCCGCCGTTTCTTCCACCGGGATCGGGATATCCTCGCCCCACAGGTACTTCCCGAACCACGACCAGTTGTGCCATACGGCGGCCAATTGCTCCTTCGGCTTGTTGATCCCGTGACCGAACCCCTTGTAAATGATCAACTCGGTCGCGACGCCCTGGTCCTGAAGGCCCTGGTACAGTTCGTAGGCGTTCTGGGTCGGCACCCGCTGATCGAACTGACCGTGCTGAATCAGGGTTGGGGTCCGAGCCCGTCGGATGGTCGTCATCGGCGAGGTCTTGAGGTAGATCGCCGGATCGTCCCAGGGGGTGGCCTTGAGGTATTGGCGGGTGAACGGGTGAATGTCGGTGCTGACATAGTACGTCACCCAGTTCGAGATCCCGGCCCCGACCGAGATCGCCTTGAATCGGTTGGTGTTCGTGGTCAGGAACGCCGAGATGTACCCGCCCTGACTCCACCCCATCGCGCCCATGCGCGCCGAGTCGGCGACGCCCTCCTTGATGAGAAAATCCACCCCCGACATCACGTCCCACATGTCGCCGACACCCAGGTTGCGAACGTTGAGCGAGCGAAAGGCCTCTCCGTAGCCGGCCGACCCCCGGTAGTTGGGCCGGAGCACCACCGCCCCCTTCGCGACCCATTGGGGAATCGGATAGACGTAGAACGGCACCGGCTGCGGGAAGTCGATCCCGGTCGGTCCGCCGTGGATCACCACGAGCAAGGGGTATCGCTTCGACGGGTCGTAATCGCGGGGCTTGTGGAGCACGCCTTCGATCACCGTTCCGTCGCGGCTTGGCCAGCTGACGACTTCGCTGGAACCCAGTTCCCAACCGGCGATCTGAGCGGTGAGGTCGGTCGCCCGGGTCGGCTCACCGCCGAGCATGTCCACCTGCCACAGTTCGGAGAGCGTCATCGAGTTGGCTTGAGCCGTCACCACGGCCGTCCGACCGTCCGCGGCGAAGTCGATACCCTGAACGAAGCCAAGCCCCTCGCGGCCGGGGATGACGTCTCCACCATCCGGATCGACGCGGTAGACGTGTCGCTCGGTCCGGTCGAACCCGACGAACCAGAGACCCTGCGCGGTCCACGACAAGTTGCCAATCTGCTCGTCGAAGCCAGTCGCCAGGCGGGTGGGTGGACCGCCCGTCGCGGGGACCTTCATCAGCTGATTGTTCCTGAAGAAATTGGCGGTCGTATCCCCGGCGTTGGTCGTGAAGGCGACCCACTGGCCGTCCGGCGACCACACCGGCCCGCCGTCGAAGCCCGGCCGGTTGATCAACGGGATGACCGTCCGATCCGCCACCGTCACGATCGAGATATCCGCGGTCGACGCACTGGTCACCAGCGGATCGCGGCGATGCTCGTAGGCAATGCGATCGCCTTGCGGCGACCAGGCGAACCCGCTCACCGTGCCCGCGCCAGCGTCGGTCAGCCGAGCCGGCTTGGGCAACGAAGCCGAATCGCCGACCCAGCGGGTTGGGTCGGCGTCGACGACCCAGAGGTGACTCCGGCGGTATTCGGTGTCCTCGATGGCCCATTCGCCGTAGAGGGACTTGAGCTTCTTGACCTGGTCACTCTCCGGTTCGAGCGCGAGCAGCGCGATCCGGCCCCCGGCCGGCGACCATCGGAAGTCGGCGACCCCGTCCACCAACGAGGTGACCTTGATGGCCTCTCCCCCCGCGGCCCGCATCACGTAGAGCTGTTGCTTATCGCCCCGGTCGGCCAGGAAGCCGAGCCATCGGCCGTCCGCCGACCACCGCGGGGAGGTGCTGCTTCCTTTCGCGGTCCTGGTCAACTGAATCGCGCCATCGCCCTGGCGCCATAACCACACCTCGGTGTCGAAGCGGTTCTCCTTCCAGTCGGTGCCGCGGACCGTGTACGCGATCGCCCGGCCGTCGGGCGAAATCGCCGCCGCGCCGACGGCGGCCAGGTCGATCACCTGGCGGAACGACGGTCCGGGGACCTGGGCCTCGACCTGGGTCACGGCCAAGACGACGAGCCAGGCGACGTTCCTCATTTGCGCTCCTTCCGCACCATCCGAAGACCCCCAATCGCGATCGCCGTCACCGTCCCCTCGGCGTCACGAACCGTGGCGAACACGTTGCCGTTGTCGAGACTGATCAGGGTATCCAGCGCGGTGAACGCCAACTCGCCCTGACTCCCACGGCCGACCAGATCCGCGGTGAGCCGGCTACCCTCACGGCTGATCTTGAACTCGAACTGGAACGCCTCGCCCTTCAACTCGTAGCTGCCGGCAACCTTGTCGAGAGCCGCGGTATCCATCGCCAGCACCGTGATCTCCTTGGGCCCGAAGTCCGGCCACTGGTAGACGGCGGCGATTCCCTGGAGGATCTCGGAGATCAGGTCACCTCCCTGCTCCCCGTTCGCCATCACCGCCGCGCCCTGCCCGGTCTCTGGGAAATAGAGCAGCTCCGCCTTGAATCCCTCGTTCGACCCGCCATGACTGAACCGGAATGCGCTCCTGGTTCCTTGCAGCATCGGTCCCAAACCGGACGATTCTTTCTGTTTCGTGAGCATCTCGCGGGCCATGTCGCGACCGAGCAGGCCACCCTCGGCGTTTCGTCGCGACGCCGCGATCGCCATGGCCCATTTGAGCAGGTCGGTTGGCGTGGTCCAGAGGCCCGCGGCCGCCAACTCGGGGTAGACGTGGGCCCGGCCCGGGATGACGCTGCCATCGGCACCGTGCCCGGCCGCGGCCACGCTCTCGAGGGCCGCGGGCAACGGCTGGTCATACCCGCTGTTGTTCATTCCGGCCGGATCGAGCACCAGCCGTTTCGCCGTCGCCTCGAACGGCTCCTTGGTCACGTCCATGACCACCAACTGCATCACGGTCGTGCCGCCACCGGAATACCGCCATCGCGAGCCCGGCACGGTATCGACTCGGACCGGGCCGGTATTCGCCGGCCGCCGGCCGTCGAGAATCTCGGGCACCGTCGGAATCGAGTCGCCCGGCCGATAACCCGGAAACCCGTGGACCGTCAGGCCCGCGCTGTGAGAAGCCAGACGCCGCAGCGTCACCTTGTGCTCGCTGGTGAACCGGTTCTCCGGGACTTTCCAACTGGTGAGGTAGCTGTTGACGTCCTGATCGAGGTTGAGCACCCCTTGCTCGACCAGCCGCAGCATCGCGGTGGCGGCGACCGGCTTGCTGATCGACGCCGCCTGGAAGCGAGTGGACGGGGTAACCGAGTCCGGCCGGTCCGCGGCGGCCAGTCCGAAGCCCCGCGCCCACACCAGGCGCCCGCTGTCCACCACCGCGATCGAAACCCCGGGCACCTTGTACCTCGCCATCCGATCGACGAGTCGATACGGACTGGGAGTCGTTCCCGCGACCCGCACCGGCGACCACAGTTCCGCCGCGACCCGATCGGCCGCGCGCTGGGCGAGCTCGTCCGCGGAGGGTGCCCGGGCGCACCCGGCCAACGCCAGCAACGACCAAAACCGAGCTCTCATCGCAATGCTCCGCGGAACGAAAGGATGCCTGACCTGAGAAGCTAACGCCGTCGACCACCGGGGCGAGGGATCCTCCGCCCGCCCCCTTTCCGGTGACGGTGGGGATGGACCCGGTGCCCCGCCCTGAGCAACGCCCTCACCGCGTCCAACGACTCGGCATCGATCGGCGGCTCCCCGCCCCGAATCACCCGAAACCGGACTGGGCGGTCGAACGGAGGCAGGTCGGCGATGTCGAGTCGGCGCGCCTGGCCCTCCCGAAGACGGACCCGGACGACGCCAACGCCCCGCTCGATCTCGTAATCGAGCGCGGTGGCATCGCCCAAAAGCGGGATCGCCGAGGGGAGCGCATCGAGTCGGGCCTGCTCCGGCGGCGGCACGAATCGATCGACATCGAGATCGAAGCGACCGCCCTGGAACGACGCCCAGCTGCCCACCCCCGCCATCGACTCCACCAATGCCTGGCGCACCGCCTCCGGCGAACCGCCCGCGATCCGACCTCCCGAGCGGCGATACCACTCGTCGACCCGCTGGGCCGCCCGCCGAATTCTGCCGTGGTCCGGGTGCGCCACCGAACCGTCGAGCAGCCCGTTCGCGAGCACCTCGCGGGCGCTGCCGAGCAGCTCCGGCGGAATCGAGCCGGGGATCGGGACATCCGCAGCCTCGAGTTCGAAGCCGAAATAGGTCACCCGGTACCGGGCCACCAGGCCCTGGTGCTTCCGTGGTCCAGCCACCGCCACGGTTGGCGGGCCGCGGCGGGCATATCGCCGCACCGCGTCGTAGGGAATGGTGGTCCCGTCGATCGACGCCCGCGGGGTGCCGAACCGATCGGCGAAGAACCGGAGCGAGCCCGCCACCGCGCCCCACCCGGAGGCAAGCGACGACTTGCCGACCCGCACCTCGTAACCATCGGCGGTATGCTCGTCGATGACGAGGTCGAATGGCATCACCCGCGCGACCAGCTCGATGAAAGCCGCCTTGAGCTGGGTGCTGGCGTACGGCAGTCCTCGAGGCAGGGTGAGGTCGAGCGATCGGACCACCGAGGCCATCCCCATCGCGGCATCCTCGATCGACTTGATCAACACGCCGCGCTGCTCGCCCCAATCGGTGATTTCCGGCGCGAACAGGTGCCGGGGGAGACCATGAACCGCCCCGACCGTTCCAAACCGGTTGACCGCCTCGGCGTAGAGGTTGTATACGGTGAGGTGGTCGCTCCCTTGGATGGCGACGCCCCGGAGATCCCGCTCCTCCCTCGTCATCCGGTGCAGCGAATCGACGTTCGACGCCACGGCCAAGACCGGAATCAGCTCCGCCTCGGCCTGGACCAGCAGCTCCCCCCAGGCCCGGTCGACCGGCATCGCCTCGACCTCGCGGCCAAACGGGGTCAGCCGGCCCTCGGACACGAGGCCTCGCTCAGTGAGCGTGGCAACCGCGGCCCGGTAGGCCGGCCGATCGAGCGGTACCGGGAGGTCGAGATCCGTCGCGTCGACGCCGAGAGCCGCACAGGTGAGCGCCACTCGCTCGGCGTCGCCGGCGAGCTGAAACTCCGGCGGCGTCGGTCGGAGGTCGTCGAAGCGAAGCGGCCGATCGGTCAGCACGGTGACCTCGCCGCGGGCCACCCGGCCGTGGACCCGGCCAGCCATCTGGAGTATCTCATTGGCGCCGAGATACAGCCGATGGAGCACGTTACGACCCCGGTCGACCACGTTGCCATACCGGGCGTCGTAGATCACCACGGTGTCGAGACCGGGAATATTGAGAGCCGACTGTCCCGCGGCGGTCATGGCGAGGAGAAAGGGTTTCTCGACCTGGCCCTCGAGAAAGGGTCGGATCGCCCGGATCGGCTCCCCGCCGTGATAGAAGGCGGCGTTGAGCTTGTTCCACCGCACCCCGAGGTCGGCCGCCAGCCGTTCGACCTCGGCCCGCGTCGGAACGAACACCGCCACGCCCCGGCGTTCCTTGATCAATCGGCGGATGTAGCGGTCGTCGAGGAACTCCCCGACGTCCTTCGGCACCACCTCGACTCGCGCCTTGAGGGCCGGATCGAACGCGCTCGATTCCAGCACGTGGGCGCTGGCGAGGTAGCTGGCGTAGAAGGCCGGGTCAACCGTGGCCGAGAGCCAGATGAACCGACACCCGGCCCGCTTGCCTAACGCGAGACACAGCTCGAGTTCGGCCGAGGTCTGGTGAATCTCGTCGACGATCAGGGTATCCCGAGCCGTGATCAGGTCGTCTTGAAACCACCGTCGGGCGATCCCGGTGGTCACGACGACGACGTTCCACGATGGGGTCTCGGGCGTCGCCTCCCGCTCGCGATTGACCACGCCGTATCGGAGCGTCTCCCCCAGAATGGCCTGGGCGATTACCCGACACGACAGCGTCTTGCCGGTCCCGGTGCCGGCGACGATCCCAAAACCGGCTCCCGCCGCCGCCCAGGAGACCAGTTCCCGCCCGTGCTCCCGAACCAGGAGGGTCTCGATCTCGGTGCCCAACGCCAGTTCGATCGTCTCGCAGGCCGCTCGGGTCGGCGCGATGATGATGACCCTACCTCTCGGGTGGATGGCGGCCCGATACGCGGCCGGGTCGACCGGAAGGTGGTGATCGCGGCGCGGATGCACTGCGCCGTTACACTCCGAGCGCTTTGCGCAGCAAGCTGATCTGCCCCAGGTGATAGGCGTCGTGCTGGACGATCCCGTGAAGCGTCTGCCACTGGGTCAGGCCGGTCCCGCTCTCGCGGTTGCGCTCGTCGCGGACCGGGTGGTGGAGTTGCGCCGGCGACGATCGCCGTACCAGGGCAACCAGATGCTCGTGCACCCGCGTCATCCGAGCAAGCTCGTCGCGCCAGGCTTCCTCGGTCGCCGCGCTCGGTGGCGCGGGCCAATCCCCCTCCGCCGGAGTTCCGGCCGGCTCTCCGCGGAGCCGGGCCAGGACTTCGCCCTTCCACGCGGTCATGTGGCGAACCAACTCCCAGATCGAATGGGCTCCCGCGATCGGGGACCTGGCCGCCGCCGCGGCGGGCAGGCCATCGAGGATCGACAGCACCGAGGACCCGAACCACGGGTCGCCCCGGTAGGCCCGCTCGAGCTGATCGACGATCTTGTCGGCTTCCGTCACGGCTCGACCTCGACGACCATCTCGATCTCCACCGAGATGTTCCTTGGCAACGAAACCATCCCGACCGCGGAGCGGGCGTGCTTGCCCGCCGGTCCGAACACCTCGACCAGCAGATCGGAGCAGCCGTTGATGACCTCGGGGTGCTGGCCGAAGCCAGCGGGCGCGTTGACCATCCCGAGCACCTTGACGATCCGCCGAACCTTGGCCAGGTCGCCGATTTCCGCCTTGAGCGACGCGAGCAGGTTGATGGCCACGTTCCGGGCCGCCTGGTAGCCCTGTTCCACGGTGAGATCCCGGCCGACCGTCCCCGTGGCCGTCGGTCCCCACGGCTGCGCGGGCCCGTGGCCCGCCAGGAATACCAGATTGCCGGTCCGGACCGCCGAGACATAGTTGGCCAGGGGCGGACCGACCGCGGGCAAAGTGATTCCCAGTGCCTGGAGCCGGGCCTCGGGAGTGGACTGGGCGGCGGCGAGCCCCGTCACGACGAGGGCCGGCGACAACGCCACCAGAACGCGAAACCGCATCGAAGAACCATCGCGAAGAAGGGATTACCAATGCTACCTCCACCGGCTCGGGGCGAGAAGTGTCCTCGTCCGAGGACACCGATTTCCCGACGACGAACCGCGCGCCAACACCCTATCCGGCGAAACCCCAACCGGTTAGGGACGCGGCCGGCTCGGGCACGGTCGCTGCAATACCGGCGAACGTCAACAACGGTTCGGAGGGTCTCGTGCGTGCCTCATTCTTGTTGCTGTGGATCGCGGTGATTTCGTCCGATGTCGCGGCGGCTCAGCCCCGATCGGATGCCCGCCGCCCGCGCCCTGGCTACCCGGCCGTCGAGTCCGCGGAAAGCGCTTTCAACTTCGGCCCATGGTTCCGCTACCGCTATTCGGCCGATGGAGATCAAGAGACCTTCCGATCGTACTTCTCGAGGATCAGCTGTGGCAGCTGCCGATTCGGGCGTTGCTCCGATCGCGAGTGGGAGGCGACCCGCCGCTGCCAGGAACGGGCCCGGGAGATCGAAAAGAAGGAAGCCGAATGGCGGAGGGACGCCGAGCACCGCCGCGACGAGTTCGAGCGCGACATGGCGAAACGGGAACGCGAGTTTCGGAGGAAGGAAGCGGAGCGCTACCGAAGACACGAACGCGAAATGGCCGAGCGCTGGCGAGAGTTCGAATATCGGCGATAGATTGACGGCTCGTTCACGACCCGAGTCGAGCGATGCTCCGTCCGTCGATGCTGGCGGCGGCACTAGCCGCCGCCAGTTGCGCTCCACCGCCCCCCAGCTCGCCCGCGAACGCCCCGGGTGGCTATCACGACAACAGCGGCCGCGACGATGTCCTGTCCGGCGGCGTCAAGCTGATTCCGATCACCACCCCCAAAGGCAATTTCAAGGTGTGGACCAAACGGATCGGCAACAACCCGCGGATCAAAGTGCTGCTGCTCCATGGCGGGCCCGGTCTGACCCACGAGTACTTCGAAGCCTTCGACAGCTTCTTTCCGGGCGAAGGGATCGAGTACTACTACTATGACCAGCTCGGATCCTATTACAGCGACCAGCCGAAGGACCCCGACCTGTGGGAGATCCCGAGATTCGTGGAGGAAGTGGAACAGGTCCGGAGCGCGCTGGGCCTAACCCGGGACAATTTCTATCTCCTCGGCAACTCGTGGGGTGGGCTACTCGGCATCGAGTACGCCCTCAAGTATCAGGACAACCTGAAAGCGCTCGTGATCTCGAACATGATGGCGAGCATCCCGGCGTACAACGACTACGCCACCAACGTCCTGATGCCGGCGATGGACCCGGCCGTCCTCGCCGAGATCAAAGCCATCGAGGCGCGGAAGGACTACCAGAACCCGCGTTACATGGAGCTATTGCTCCCCCATCACTACGCCAAGCACATCCTCCGGTTGCCGGTCGACCAGTGGCCCGATCCAGTCAACCGGGCGTTCAAGCACCTCAACCCCGACGTCTACATCCCAATGCAGGGTCCGAGCGAGTTGGGCGCCAGTGGGAAGATCCTCACCTGGGACCGAACCAACGACCTGGCCAAGATCACCGTCCCGACGCTGGTCATCGGGGCTCTCCACGACACCATGGACCCCAAGCACATGCGATGGATGTCGGAGCAGCTCCCCAAGGGTCGGTACCTGGAGTGCCCGAACGGCGGGCACTTGGCCTGGTACGACGACCAGGCCGTCTACTTCGACGGCCTGATCAAGTTCATCCGGGAGGTCGACGGCGGAGGGCCGTAGCGACTCAGCCGGCGCCCAGGATCATCCCGGCGCCGACGGTGGCGTTCGTCGCTTCGTCGATCAGAATGAAGCTTCCGGTGGTGCGGTTGCGGCGGTATTCGTCATACAGCAGTGGGACGGTGGTCCGAAGCGAGACCCGGCCGATGTCGTTCATCGCCAGGTGGGTGGCGCTTTCGTCTCGCGACAGGGTGTTGACGTCGAGGCGATAGCGCAGCGCCTTTACCTGACACCGGGCGGCCCGGCTGGTGTGCTTGATGGCGAGTGTCGTCCGCGCCGTGAGGGTCCGTTCCGGCGAGAACCAGCAGATCATCGCCTCCACGTCCTGGGATTGGGTCGGCATGTTGTTCGGCCGGCAGATCATGTCGCCGCGCGAGATGTCGATCTCGTCGGCCAGCCGCATCGTCACCGACTGCGGTGGGAACGCCTCCTCGAGCGAAACGCTGGCGGAGTCGATCCCCGCCACCGTGGTCCTGAAGCCCGACGGCAGCACCACCACCTCATCGCCGGGACGGAAGATCCCACCGGCAACCTGTCCGGCATACCCGCGGTAATCGTGGTACTCGTTGGACATCGGGCGAACGACGTACTGCACCGGGAAGCGGGCGTCGATCAGATTGCGGTCACTGCCGACATAGACGTTCTCGAGGTGCCAGAGGAGCGTCGGACCGCTGTACCACGGCATCTTGGCGCTGCGCTCGGTCACGTTGTCGCCATCGAGCGCGGAAATCGGAATGAAGGTCAGGTCGGCAAACTCGAGTTTGGCGGCGAACTCGGTGAACTCGGCCTTGATCCGCTCGAATACCTCGACCGCATAGTCGACCAAGTCCATCTTGTTGACGCACACCACCAAGTGGCCGACTCGGAGCAACGACGCGATCACCGCGTGACGGCGGGATTGCTCCAGCATGCCCTTTCGGGCATCGATGAGAATCAATGCCAGATCGGCCGTCGAGGCGCCCGTCACCATGTTCCGGGTGTACTGCACGTGTCCCGGGGTGTCGGCGATGATGAACTTGCGCTTCGGGGTCGAGAAGTAGCGGTAGGCGACGTCGATGGTGATCCCCTGCTCCCGTTCGGCCCGAAGGCCGTCGGTGAGCAGAGCGAGATTGACGTAGTCGAACCCGCGATCCCTGCTGGTTCGCTCCACTGCCTCGAGCTGGTCTTCGAAGATCTGCTTGGCGTCCAACAGCAGTCGACCGATCAGGGTACTCTTGCCGTCGTCGACGCTGCCCGCCGTGGCGAACCGGAGGAGTTCCATCAGAAGTACCCCTCCTTCTTGCGGTTCTCCATCCCGGCCTCACTGATCCGGTCGTCGGCCCGGGTGGCGCCCCGTTCCGTGAGCCGGGATGCCGCGACCTCTTCGATGATCGCTTCGATCGTCACCGCGGGCGATTCGACCGCGCCGGTGCAGCTGGCGTCGCCAACCGTTCGGAAGCGCACCGTACGTCGCTCGACCGCCTCGGTCGGCAACACCGTCACGTACGGCGTGACGGCGAGCCACATCCCGTCCCGCTTGAACACCTCCCGTTGGTGAGCGTAGTAGATCGACGGCACCTCGATCCGCTCGCGGGCGATGTACATCCAGACGTCCATCTCGGTCCAGTTCGACAGCGGGAACACTCGGATGTGCTCGCCCTTCTTGTGACGGCCGTTGTAGAGTTGCCAGAGTTCCGGTCGCTGGTTCTTGGGGTCCCATTGACCGAACTCGTCCCGAAAGCTGTAGACCCGCTCCTTGGCCCGCGCTTTCTCCTCGTCCCGCCGCCCACCGCCAAACACCGCGTCGAAGCGGTGCTCCTCGATCGCGTCGAGCAAGGTGGTCGTCTGGAGCCGATTGCGACTCGCCTTCGGGCCGGTTTCCTCGACGACTCGACCCCGATCGATCGACTCCTGGACCGACGCCACCACCAGTCGCACCCCGGTTTCCGATACCCGACGATCGCGATAGGCGATGACCTCGGTGAAGTTGTGCCCGGTGTCGACGTGCATGATCGGGAAGGGCAGCTTGGCGGGCCAGAATGCCTTCTCGGCCAGGTGGAACATCACGATGGAGTCCTTGCCCCCGGAGAACAGCAGCACCGGACGCTCGAACTCGGCCGCGACTTCCCGCATTATGAAAATCGACTCAGCCTCGAGGGCATCGAGGTGGGAGAGCTGGGTCTTCATGAGCCCTTTGGTTCGGTCACTCGTCGCCTACGGACGCCTCGGACACCCCTGCAAGCATCGGGCCTGACCGGCATGACGGGGTGAGCTTCGATCCCGACCGCGGTGCCAGCTCCAGCTTGGTCCAGCGATGGCGACATAAGACGTTGTGGTACATCATCTTACCATCGTAGAGCCTCACCGACTCCTGGCGAATGCCTCGATCATCTCGACTACCTCGGCGACGGTGGACCGACCGCGGTCTTCTCGGTACCACTTCATCTTCCCGGCCTGGAACTCCTCGTCAGACAGTTTGGGCTTGTGTTCCGCCACCCAGTCCCGAAGCGGGGCCGGCCTCTCGATGAACACTCCGACTTGAGCATCCCGCTCGTCGAGGATGACGATCGTCGGGGTGGCGGCCCGTCCGTCCTGGGTCCGGTGCCTCTCCATCACCCATTTCCCCTTCTTCGAGTCCACGATCCGCAGCTCCAGATTGGGCGCTTGCTCGACCAGTCGAGCCAAGTAGGGCACCGTGTTGGCGGAGTCCCCACACCAGTCCTCGGCCACGGCGAGGATCCGCCATTGGCCCGACACGGCGGCCACCCGCGCCACCATGGCGGAGTCGGGAAGGCCGTTCTGGTAATTCTCTCGCCACATGTCTTTGCGAGCCTTGGCCGCATCGAAGAACTCGGCCCAGGTTCGCCCGCCCTTGTGGAGATCGATCAGCGAGTCGGCTGGCTCCCGGGTCGGTGCCACCGCGAGTGGGGTGCAGGACAACGCGAGAGCGAGCAGCATCGGCATCTCCAGGAGTTCGAGTCGCGGAATTTCTCAGCCTCGGGCCCTGAAAACAAACAACCCCGCCGTCGCGGGGCTGTCTGCAACCCGGGCTGGGAGCCTGGGTATCGGGACCGGCCGAGTCTCAGCAAGGGGGCTGAGGAAGGAGGGTGGCCGGTCCAACTTCCTGCTAGTGGTCGTGCTCCCACTCGCCGTCGTGGTCATCCCGGCGGGTGCGGTCGTCCCGATCCCAGTCGCGGTCGCGGTCGCGCCGGTAGTCGCGGTCGTACTGGTCGTACCGGTCGTACCGGTCGTTCCACCGGCCGCGCCGGTCGTAGCGGTAACGATCGTCGTCCCGATCGCGATAGTCGTCGTACCAGAAGTACCGGTCGTTGTCATGGAGGACTCGCACCTCCTCGAGGCCCCGGCGATAGCGATCGAAGTAGAGCCCGCAGTGACGGTCGTAATAGACGACGACCAATCGGGCGTTGCGATGCTTGCGAGGGTTCCAGCCGTGACGACGTTCCACCGCGATTCGGGTCGGGTAGACATGTACGACCCGGGGCCGCGGGCGGCCGTAATAACCGTAGCTTCGATAGTAGGGCCGGTCGCCAATCCGAATCGTTCCCACCACCGGACCGGCCCCGATGTGAATGTCGGCACCAACCCGCTGCGCCTGAGCCGACTCGACACCACCGACTAGCATCGCCGCCAGTCCACAGCCGAGTATCTGGGTCTTCGCTCTCACCGCTGGCCTCCCGTTTTCGTGGACCGCGCCTCCGTTCGACTGCGTTGCCAGGACTGTGCCACCATCTAAGTGTTATTGTTTCAAAAGGTTATACCAGAACAACCCGCTGTCTGAGTGTCCTTGCCCGAGGACACTTCGGGGACACTCGCGGACCTTGGCGCCCGAGGCACCTCGGCTGCGACCGAGGTACCATGAAGGAGAATCGGGACCCCGGACTGGTTGGCCCGCCGGCACCCCGGCAATACCTTTGGCCCCAACTCGCCCCTCGAGCGTACCAGGAGTGCAGCGACACCTTTTTCGAATCGGACCACGAGCTGTTCCGGAACGCCGTCTGGGCGAAGGCCGGCGCTCGAGGATTCCTTGGCCTGGACGTCGTCGGGCGCAGGTTGGTGGCCGGTGACTGATTCCGAGGCGGCGCGGCGCGAGCGGTACGGGTGGTACGTCGTCGCCGTCCTGATGCTGGCGTACGTCTGCTCGTTCATCGATCGACAAATTCTGGCGCTGATGGTCGGTCCGATCCGGCGGGACCTCGGCATCAGCGATACCCAGATCAGCCTGCTGATGGGGCTGTCGTTCTCCCTGTTCTACAGCGTCCTGGGCCTCCCGATCGGCCGGTTGGCCGACCGTGCCAATCGGCGCAACATCATCGCGGCGGGGATCGCCGTCTGGAGCGTCATGACGGCGCTCTGCGGGGCCGCTCGGAACTACTGGCAGTTGTTCCTGGCCCGCGTCGGGGTGGGCGTCGGTGAGGCCGCGCTTTCGCCGCCGGCGTATTCGATGATCGCGGATTGGTTCCCCAAGGAGCGGCTTGGCACCGCCATCGGCGTCTATTCCCTCGGGATTTATCTCGGCAGCGGCATCGCGATGATGCTCGGCGGCTGGATTACCGGAGCGGTCGCCGGTGACCAGAGTTGGACCTTGCCACTCGTGGGTGAAGCCCGGCCGTGGCAGGTGGTCTTCTTCGTGATCGGCCTCCCGGGGCTCCTGCTGGCGGTCTGGGTCGGCACCCTCGTCGAGCCCGCCCGGGGAGCCACCAGTGACACCGTGGTGACAGCGGAGGCCGCGAGCCTCGGGTCGGTTTGGGGTTACGTTCGCCAGCACGCCGGCGCGTTCGCCGGCCACAATCTCGGCTTCGCCTTCATCGCCTTAGTGAACTATGCCTGGGCCTATTGGGTTCCGACCTGGCTCCAGCGGGCCCACGGCCTCACGGTCCAACACATCGGCCTGGTGTACGGGCTGTGGACCGCGACCTTCGGCGTGGCCGGCGTCGTGGCGGGCGGCTGGCTTGGCGATCGGTTGGCGAGGGCCGGCTACCGCGATGCCAAGCTCCGGGTCGGCCTGATCGGTATCGCCGGTGAATTGGCCTCGGCGCTCTTCCTGTTCGCGCCAACCGACATCGTGATGATCGCGATCATCCCCTCGACGTTCTTCGCGTCGTTCGGCTTCGGGGCGGCGGCGGCCGCGATTCAGGAGATCTCCCCGGTACCGATGCGGGCCCAGACCTCGGCGATCTATCTCTTCTCCATCAACCTGATCGGGCAAACCATCGGTCCGTTCGCGGTTGCCAGCCTCACCGACTCGGTTTTCCGGGATGATATGGCCATCGGGAAATCGATTCTCTGGGTCACCGTCGTTGGGCTGATCATCGCGGCGATCACCTTCCTGGCCGCGCTGAAACCCTTCCGCAGAGCGGCTCTCGCCGTCAGAGAATGGCGTCCAACGTAGCCGGCGCCGATTCGGGCCTCGAGCCGATGCCCTTCGTGACCCCCGCCGACATCCTGGCGGGCCATGCCGAGTTCATCGGCGACAAGACCGCCATCGTGGCCGGAGCCGTTCGGCTGACGTGGCGGGAACTCGATGCCAAGGTGTCGCGGGTCGCCAATGGACTGGTGGCGGTGATTCCTCGACCGGGTCGCCACCCCGATCCGAAGGTGCTGCGGGCATGGATCAACGATCGAGTCACCAGACCCCAGCGGGTATCGCGAGTGCGGTTGGTCGATCAATTCCCGCGAAACGCGTTAGGCAAGATTCTCAAGAAAGAGCTGCGAGCGACGTATGCCCCATAGCGTCTCGGTCTCCAAGGACTACCTCACCTTCTCGGCGGCGCACTTCCTGACCATCCCTGGCCACAAGTGCGAATCGCTCCACGGCCACAACTACGTCGTGTCCGTCACGGTGCACGGCCCGGTCGACGAGGCTACCGGGTTCGTGGTGGATTTCGCGGTGCTCAAAGCCATCCTGCGGCCGGTCATCGACGGCCTCGACCACCGGGTTCTGGTGCCCGGTCGTAACCCGGCGGTGGTGGTCCGTGAGGAGGGGACCATGACGTCGGTGGAGTACCGCGGCGACCGCCGGTTCATGTTTCCGACGGCCCACGTTGCGGTGGTGCCGATCCGCGATACGACCGCGGAACGGCTGGCGGAGCTGCTCGCCGACGCGGTCGTGGCCGGACTCGCGGCGCACGGTTGCCGGTCGGCCGCGGCGGTGCTGGTCGAGGTCGAAGAGAGTCCCGGCCAAAATGGCCGCTACGAACGAAGAATCTCGGAGGGACGATGACGGCTGCTGACTCCCCATTCGACGGCCCGGCGATCGCCGCGAGCCTCGCCGCGCTCCCCGGCTGGGAGCATGTCGACGGCGTGATCCGCCGGACCTACCAGACCGGCGGTTGGCGCGGCTCGCTGATCGTGGCCAACGCCATCGGATTCATCTGCGAGGCGGCCGATCACCACGCCGATGTCCTGGTGACCTGGCCCCGGGTGACGGTGTCCCTTTCGACCCACAGCGCGGGCGGAATCACCGCGAAGGACTTCGAAGTCGCCCAGCGAATCGAGCGACACTTGACCTGGAAGCCGGCGCTGGATTCGAGCCTGACCGGGCCAGTGGAGCCGTTGGTTCGTTAGGCGGCCGGCCGGCCGGTGGGATCAGTCCCCGAAAGAGATCCCGAGGTTCCGGGCGGTGAGAATGATGCCGCCATCGAGCGGCACCAGCTTCTGACGACCCATGACCTCCGCGATCGGGATCCGGCCCACCGTCGGCGGCGTGAACACCACCACCTTGCCGAAGTCGCCGTCCCCGATGGCCCGGACCGCGGCCGATCCGAAGCGAAGGGCCAGGAGTCGATCGAAGGTCGTTGGCGAACCGCCCCGCTGAAGGTGGCCCAGGACCAGGCTCCGGGTCTCCTTGCCGGTGCGCTCGCGAATCGCTTCGGCCACCTGAGCCGCGATCCCGCCGAGGCGCTCCACCGCGCCGGTCTTCGCGGCCTCCAACAAGGCCACCTTCCCGTTCGCCGGCTTGGCTCCCTCCGCCACGACCACGATGGAAAAATGCCGACCCGCCGCTTCGCGGGCTCGGATCTTCTCGCAGACCTTCTCGATCTCGAAGGGGATCTCCGGAATCAAGATGACGTCGGCGCTGCCGGAGAGGCCGCTGTGGAGCGCGATCCAGCCGGCATAGCGGCCCATCAGTTCGACGACCATCACTCGATCGTGGCTTTCGGCCGTGGTGTGGAGCTTGTCGAGCGCATCGGTCGCGGTCGCCACCGCCGTGTCGAAGCCGAAGGTTGACTCGGTACCAACCACGTCGTTGTCGATCGTCTTGGGAACCCCGACCGTGGGAATTCCCTTCTCCCAGAGGTGGTGGGCGATCGTCAGGCTCCCGTCGCCTCCGATCGCCACCAAGGCATCGAGCCCGTGCCGGCGGAAGGAGTCGACCAGTTCCTGGGAGCGATCGACCTCGAGCACCGAGCCATCCGACTGCCGGGTCGGCCATCGAAAAGGATTGCCGCGATTGGTGGTGCCGAGGATGGTGCCGCCGAGGTGGGTGATGCCCCGCACCTGCGCCGGGCCGAGTGGCATCAGTCCACCGCTTGGCGACCCCCGTCGGCGGTCGGGACCGTCGTACTTCTGGCCATAGGCGAAGGAGTAGCGCCCGCCCCGTTCGTAGAGACCGTCGTAGCCACGCCGAATCCCAAAACACACCCAGCCACGCTGGTGGGCCGACAACACCACGGCTCGAATCACCGCATTGAGGCCCGGTGCATCGCCGCCGCCTGTCGAGATACCTATCCGCATCGCACGCCCCCCGGACGTCTCGGGATTCGCTGCCTCGTGCTCAGGCCAAGAGCCGGACGATCTCGCCCGGCTCGGCGTGGCGCTTGAGCGCTTTCTTCGAGAAAACCAGCCTCCCGTCGGCCGTCACCTCGAAGACACCCCCACTACTGGGGACCATCTTGATATCGACGTCGGGGTACGCCTCCTTGAGTTCAGCCGCCACCCGGGCGGCTCGCGGGGCGTAGTTTCACTGAACGCAATACTGGATCGAAACCTGCATCGCTACTCCCGGTAATTGTCTCTGGGGACGCTCAATGCTAGTCGACCGCGCCAGCCGGGCCAAGGTGGCAGATCGCTTGTCAGGGCAGCCTAAGTCTCATATCTATAACACCATGCGCCTCTGTGTAGCGGCGGCCGCTCTGCTCGCAATCGCGACACCGGCGGGAGCGCAGAGCGCCGGGACCCTCGAGTTCTCGGCCCTCGGCGTCTGGCACAACAAGACCACCACGATGGACGCCCTTCGCGGCTTCGGGTTCGGCTCGCGAGTGGGGGTCTGGCTACCAGCCGGCTTCGAGCTGGAAGGTCAGGCCGATGTCACCCTGCCGGCCAATTCGATCGTGGTCAATCGCTTCAAGTTGTACCACCTGGCCGGCAGCCTGGTGTTCAATGTCCCGGCCGGGTCGGCGAGTCTGTACCTCCGGGGAGGCTACGGCAAGCTTCTGCCGAGGGGCTGCACCTTCAATGGCCCGTGCAGCTCACATGGCGCCGCCACCGGTGGGGCCGGGTTTCGGGTCCCTCTTGGCGGCGGCCTCTTCCTCCGAGCCGAGGGGATGTATCGCACCCGGACCGTTTACGACTATCGCAGCTTCGGCGGCAGTGTGGGCTTCAGCCTGTTGTCCCGAAGCGCCGGGCCCACTGGACTCGGACCCGACGACGATGGCGACGGGGTGGCCAACCGGCGCGACCGGTGTCGTGACACACCCCGAGGGGCGCTGGTTGACACTCGCGGCTGCGCCACCGATAGCGACCGGGATGGCGTCGTCGACGGCGTCGATCGCTGCCCGGCAACGCCGGCCAACACCGAGGTCGACCGGTTCGGGTGCCCGGCGCGCCGCCCAGATTGACCCTTCCGCGGCGGGTCGCCTGGCTGGCGGGGGTCGGTTGGTTGCTCACCCTTCCCGCTGCCGCCGTCGCTCAGCCGGCCGGTCGATCGACATCCTCCCCCGACTGGGCTCACCCGGGCCGGGACCATTCCCTCACCCGGTTCAGCCCGCTCGCGGAATTGACGCCCGCCACGGTCACGGGCCTCCGGCCACTCTGGGCCTTCAGCACCGGCACGCTCCGGGCCCACGAGGGGAACCCCTTGGTCGTTGGCAGCACGATGTTCGTCCAAAGCCCGTTTCCTAACTCGATCTTTGCCCTCGACTTGGCCCAACCGGGCGGGCCGGTCATCTGGACCCACTCGGTCCCCACCGCGGTGGCCCGGCTGCCGATGCCGGCCGGGTGTTGCGACGTCGGCAATCGCGGCCTGGGCTACCACCCGAGCGGGAAGATCCTGGCCACCCTGCTCACGGGAGACCTGATCGCGCTCGACGCCAAGACCGGACGGGAGCTGTGGCGGACCAAACACGCCGATCACCGAGTGGGCGCCACCGCGCCGGGACCTCCGCTCGTGGTCAAGGACCTGGTGATCGTCGGCACTGGCGGCGCGGAGTACGGGGTTCGCGGCTACCTGGCGGCCTATGACGTCACCACCGGGCAGCTGAAATGGCGCGGGTACCACACCGGGCCGGACGCCGAGATTCTCCTCGAGGGCGACGGCAACAATCACTACCCCAGCCACCGGGGGCGAGACCTCGGGGTCAGCACCTGGCCCGGCGACGAATGGAAGCGGGGCGGCGGGACCGCGTCCGGCCCGATCTCGTACGACCCCGAGCTCAACCTGATCTTCTACGGCACCGACCACCCGGGCAGCTACAATCCCGCGGTGCGGGCCGGCGACAACAAATGGACCGCGGCGATCTTCGCTCGGGTGCCGGAGACGGGCCGGGTGAAGTGGATCACCCAGCTCACGCCTCACGACGAATGGGGCTACGATGCCTCGAACGAGAACATCGTGGCCGACCTCGCCATTGGCGGCGTGGCAACCAAGGCCTTGGTCCACTTCGACCGGAACGGGTTCGCCTACGTCATCGACCGGGCGTCCGGGAAACTCGTCAGCGCCGAACGGTTCGGCCCGGTCAACTGGGCGACTCGGATCGACCTTCCCACAGGGGTGCCGATTCGAGAGAGCCGGTTTCGGGTCTCGACGACCAAGACCACCGGAGTGTGCCCCGGAGCGATCGGTGCCAAGGGTCTTGCCCCGTCGGCTTTTTCGCCGGTCGCGGGCCTGTTCTTCGTACCGATCCTGAACGTCTGCATGGACATCCAGGCAACCCCGGTCAGCTACACGCCCGGCCGGCCTTACACCGGCGCCACGATCCGCTTCAGCCGCGGGCCTGGACCGCAGTTGGGGCGACTGGTTGCCTGGAGCGCGGCTACGGCCACCGTGGCATGGCAGACGACCGAGGCGCTGCCGGTGACGAGCGGGGTGCTCGCGACAGCGGGTGGTCTGGTGTTTTACGGAACCATGGAGGGATGGCTCAAGGCGCTCGACGCCAAGACCGGGCTCGAGCTTTGGCGGTTCAAGACGCCCTCCGGCATCGTCGGCAATCCGATCACGTTCGCGGGCCCCGACGGGCGGCAGTACGTCGCGGTGCTATCGGGGATGGGAGGCTGGCTCGCCACACCAGGCAACGGACTCTTCTCCACCCTGGCAGGCATCACCAATCCCGGCGGCGTCCTCACGGTCTTCGGTCGCTAGGTGACCCCGCTTCGGGCCGTCCTGGCCCTCGCCGCCATCGGGACGCTGGCCCAGCATTGGCCCCAGCTCTCGCGGTCCAACGTCAGGCACCCCGGAGTGTTTCGAGCACCGCCGCTAGCCGAGAGTTCCGGCGCGGCCCGTAGCGCGGCCCATCCGGGGTTCTTCTGGTCGATCAACGACTCCGAGAATCCAGCCTCCCTGTTCTTGGCCGATACCCTTGCCCGGGTCCGCGGATTCGTGCGCCTGGCGGCACCGAACCACGACTGGGAGGCGGTGGCCGTCGGCCCTTGCCCGACCGGAACCTGCGTCTACATCGGCGACCTCGGCGACAACCGGGCGATTCGCCGCACGGTGACGGTGTACCGCGTCCCGGAACCCTCGATGCGCGAGGTCGACGACCACCCCACCATCGTGCCGGAGTCGCTTCGGGTCCGGTACCCGAGCGGCCCTGACGACGCCGAGTCCCTCGTGGTAACGGGTGCCGGGGACCTGGGCATCGTCACCAAAGGCCGGGCCGGGCGACCGCGGCTGTGGCGGGTCGGCGCCTCGGCTTGGGCCAACGGTGAAGGAGTCGCCGAGTTTGTCGCCGACCTCCGGATTCCGACCAGCCTGCTCCTGGGTCACCTGGTGACCGACGCGGCGTTGAGCCCGTCCGGGGACACCATGGCGGTTCGGACCTACCGGAACCTCTACCTGCTGGGTCGCGCCGCCGGCCGCCCGCTCCCGACGGAGCCGCTCGGCGTCTGCCCAATCGGCGGTCTCGACCCCCAGGGCGAGGGAATCACCTGGTGGAGCAAGGGCACCTGGCTGATGACCAGCGAGGTCACCCGATTCGCCCCCGGCTCCATTACACTGTTGGAATGTCATGGTTCCGCGCCCGGTGGTGGTGGCTAGCGCTGTTGGCGGCGGTGTTGGCGATCGGCCTGGTCGAGCGCCCCCGCTCACAGCGGCCACCCCATCGGGCTGAATGGCTCGAGGCCGATGGGATATCGCTCAGGACGGTCCGGGCCGGCCGCGGAGATACCACCCTTTTCCTGATCCACGGATTCGGAGAATCGCTCTTCACCTGGCGGGCGGTCTTCGATCAACTCGCGGGCCGGCATCGGGTGGTCGCGGTCGACCTGCCGGGTTTCGGCGGGAGTGAGAAGCCGGACTCCGGGTACACTCTCGACTCGATGACGGACCACCTGGCCGCCTTTGTCGACCGGTGGCTCGACCGGCCCCTCGTCCTCGTGGGCCATTCGATGGGCGGCCAATTGGCTGCCTCGCTCGCCGCCAAACGACCCGACCGCGTTGCGGCGGTGATATTGATCGCGCCGGCCGGCTGGGCGGTCGGCCTCGGCGGAATCGCCGACACGATCAGTCCAACGAAGGCTCGGGCAATCGGCTGGTATTTGTCGAGCCGGGCTTTTCTGCTGCCGGAGCACGACCTCGATTGGCTGGAGGAGCCGCCCGGTCGTGCCGACTACAGCCTGATGACCGACCCGGCCTACCGGCGATCCACTGAGCGGGTATTGGGCGATTTCGACTTCAGCGGGCTCCGAGATCGGTTTCGACTGCTGACTCAGCCAGTCCTCTTGGTGTGGGGTGAGCTGGACCCCGTGATTCCCTACGGCATCGCCGACTCGATTCGGGGCCAGCTTCGCTGTTCCAAACTGACAAGTTTTCCGACAGCTCTCCATAGGCCACAAGTCGAACTTCCTGACACTACCGCGAGCGCCATCCTCTCGTTCGTCGCCAATCCGAGCTGCATCCCTAGTATTCGCGATTGACAACTACTATTTTCGCGCCGTTTTCGAGGCTCGTCAGATCGGACCACCAATCGCGGGAGTGACCCCTGGACATTCCTACCCACCATCGAGTTCCGCTCTCGTGGCTCCTCGAGCACGGTAACGACACGATCCGCTTGCGGGCCCAGCAGGAGTTCGCGCCGGGCGGCCTGACGCCCGAGGCGGCCGATGGGCTGGGAACGGCGATCGCCGAAGCCAAGCTCAACGCGGCCCTGATCAAGAAGCAGAAGGACAACGGCCTGTGGGGCGGGAACCTGTTGGCCTTGGCGCCATCGGCCAAGGACGGAATCAAGGACATCGGGACCGTGCCGCAGTACCGCCGCCTGGTGCAACTGGGCGTCCCCAAGACGGGCAGGGCCTTCAAGCTGGCCGAGCGAGTCTTGTTTCGCCTGTTGTCGCGGGACGAAGATCCGTTTTTGCAGTTCGAGTTTGCCAGGCTCGCGAAAGAGGGCGGCACCGTCATGGAGTGGGCTCGCGAGCACATGCGCGAGGCCGCGACCGCCGCACTCGCGGAGGCGGGCTATCTCGAGGATCCCCGGATCCGTGGCGCGGCCCACCGGGTCGCCAGCAACGTCTCCGCCTTTCTGCGGAGCCCGACCGCCGACAAACCCTTCGTGCGCTCCGGGGCCAAGACCATCCTCGATCCGGAGGCCCACCCACCAACCTGGTACTCGGTCGCGATGATCGCGGCGCTGCCAAACCTGCAGCGCGAACGGGCCGGGTTCACGGAACGACTTGGTCAGTACCTCTCGGCGCCAGCGCCCAAGAAGGCGTTCGTCGTCCAGGCGGGGAAGAAGTCGATCAAGCCCGACTATCTCCTTCTCGGCGACCCGATCGAGGCGGACTCGAAGGGCAACGCCAAGGACATCCCGGTGGCTCTCTACGTGATCGAACTGTTGGCCCGGCTCGGTGCGCTCCATACCGCCCCGGTTGCCACCAAGGTTCTGATCCGCCTGCTCGGCGATTGCGACGGCAACGGCGTGTGGTTGCCAAAGGGCCTCAAGAGCTTGCCCAAGGCGAGTCACAAGGCAACGTATCACTGGTATCCGCTCAACCCCGAAACGAAGGCTCCGGAGTCGCGATCGGTCGACATCACCTTCCGCCTAGCCCTGGTCGCCAAACTCCTGGGCTGGCACCTCGAGATCCGCTAGGACATGCCCGGCAACCTCGATCTGACCGGTTTTGGCTTCACCCCGACGGAGAGCCTGGTCTACGAGGTTCTGATCCGCCACGGGCCCGGCACCGGGTACGCCATTGCCCGCTCCGCCGGTCTGGCGCGGGCAAACGCCTACAGCGCCCTCGAGGGCCTGGTGCACAAGGGCGCGGCCCGAGTCGAGGAGGGGCGGCCCAAGCGCTATCGGCCGGAGCCACCGGCGACCCTGATCGCTCGAATCGTGGAGCATCAGGGCCGCTCGCTGGATCAACTCAGTGCTGTCCTGGCCGAGGTTTCGACACCTCCGAGCCCCACCCTGGTCGAGTTGACCTCGCTGCGCGGAACGGCTCAGCTGGTTTCCCACGAGATTGCTCGGGCCACGAGCCGGGTCGGACTGGTCGCCCCGGCCGACCTGTTTCCCGGTCTGACGCCGGCCTTGCGAAAGGCGGCCGCCGCCGGCGTGGCCCTTTCTTTGGGATCGACCCGCGGAATCGACCTGGGCTTCGGACAAGTCGTCGAAATGGCTCGCTCAATTCGCTGGCCGGGTGAGCCGATAGTGTTGGTGGTGGACGGGCGAGGCGCGATCCTGGCGGCCCGGCTGGACGGATCCGACCGGGTTGTCGGCCATTGGGGAACGGATCCGGTGCTCGTGGCCGCAGCGGAATCGGTGGTCGATTTGCTCCGGGGGTAGTGTTGTGACCTCACCCAGCCCAGGCGGCGCGGCCGAGTTCTTCGAGGAACTCCGAAAGGAGTATTTGCTCGAGGCGCCAGCTCGGCTCGGCGAGATTCGGAAGGATCTCGACGCCCTCAAGGGTGGGGAACCGGACGCCGCGAGGTCGCTCAAAGTTCGTTTTCACCGACTGGCCGGATCCGGGGGCAGCTACGGGTTCCCCGACATCAGCTCCTCGGCCCGCCGCGCGGAACTGTGGGTCATGGCCCACCCGGATGCGACCGCCGCGAACAGCGCCGTTCTCGGCGAGATGGCGGTCGAGATCGCCCTGGCGTTCGATCGTGCAGCCGAGACACTCGGGCTTCCGACCTCGGCGCCCAAGCCTGCCGCGTTTGGCTGGACGGCCGCGGTCGTTGGCCACTTGGGAGACCTGGCGGATCGAGTCGAGGCCGCGCTGGCCGACGCCCAATACACGGTTCGGCGATATTCGGAGGACGTGGGGCCCGGCGATCGGCCCGTCAGTGAACGCCCAGACGTGATCGTGATAGTGGCTGGAACCGAAAAAGAGACGACCGACGCCGTCCAACGCTGGACCCGCGGCTCGCCCCGACCGATCGCGGTCTTACTGGTCGGATCGCTCGATGCCATCGACCCGCTCCGGCACCCGTACTCGGCGCTCGATGACTTGATCTCGCCGGACCGTGTCGAGACCGACTTGCTGGCGAGGGTCCGGGCCCTGGGTCGGTCCGAGTCGACCCCACGCTCGGTCCTGATCATAGGCCAGGACCGGGAGCCGGTGACGGGGCTGGTTCGGGCCCTCGAGGGCAGCCAGGTTCGAGTCGAGCTGAGGCAGGGAGGGGTCGCCGCCCGCGATTTCCTCACTCGCCAGGCACCCGAGTTGATCGTGGTGAGCTCCGACCTTCCCGATACCACCATGCCGGCCATTGTCCGCTGGATCAGGCGGCAGCCGAACCTGCGGCTGACGCCAATCGTCGTGTCCGAGGTCGCACCGAGCGGCCAGGTGCGGCTGGCCGCGATCCGAGCCGGCGCGGACGACGTGGTGTCCCTGCAGGAGCCGGCGGAGGCCACGACCCAAGTCCTCCTCGCCCGAATCGAGCGAAGCCGCGACGTCCGCAGAACGGCTCACCGGGACGACCTCACCGGGCTGCTCAACCACGAGGCGATGATGGAGGAGCTCGACCGGGCCCTGAGCCTCGCTCGTCGTACCAACGAGACGCTGGCATTTCTCACGATCGACTTGGATCATTTCCGCCGAACAAACGAGGAGTTTGGGGCGGCGGCCGGCGACGCGGCGTTGATCCACGTGGGGCGGGTCATCGCCGGCTCGGTTCGCTCGAGCGATCTGATCGCCAGAATGGGTGGCGAGGAGTTCGGGGTACTGGTCCGGCGCTGTCAAGCCGAGGATGCCGGGCGGGTCGCCGACAAGATCCAAACCGCGATCCGAGATACCCCTTGCCTGTATGGTGGCGAGACAATCGCGGTCAGAGTGTCACTCGGGGTCGCCTGCCATCCTGAGCACGGATTCGGGGCCGCTGAACTCCTCCGAGCCGCCGAGCGGGCGCTCGCGGCCGCCAAAGCGGCCGGCCGCGATCGAACCGTGGTCGCGAGCTAGTGCGGGTAGCTCACCGATAGCGGGGTAACATCCCTCGGGTTGTCGTCGCCGAAGAGCAGCCGGCCTTCCTTGAACGAGGCCCCCCGTAGCGTCAGGGCGAGCACTTCGCCCAGCTCGCTGACCGGATGGATCTCGATCTTCTTGCGAACCTCATCCGGCAGGTCGACCAAGTCGGCCTCGTTCTCTTTCGGAATCACCACCTTGGTGATCCCAGCCCGAACGGCTCCGAGCACCTTCTCCTTCAGTCCGCCGATCGCAAGGACTCGGCCGCGGAGGGTAATCTCCCCCGTCATCGCGATGTCGTGCCGGGCCGAACGACCGGACAGGGCCGACACCAACGCGGTGGCCATGGTGACGCCAGCGGACGGTCCGTCTTTCGGGATCGCGCCGGCGGGCACGTGGATGTGAATATCCCGATCGAACATGTCCTCCCCGATCCGAAGACCCGCGGCGTGGGAGCGGGCATAGGTCCACGCCGCCCTCGCCGATTCCTTCATGACGTCGCCCAGTTGGCCAGTGAGGACCAGCTCGCCTTTGCCCCGCATCGTCGAGGCCTCGACGAACATGATGTCGCCGCCGGCGGGAGTGTAGTACATGCCGGTGGCAACGCCGACCGCGTCCTCCCGGGCCGCCTTCTCGGGGTGGACCTTGGCCCGACCCAGGAAATCGTCGACCATGTCCTTGGAAATGGAGATCGGACCTGAGGCCTCCTGAGCCGCGATCTTGCGGGCGACCTTGCGGGCCACCTTGCCGATCTCCCGCTCGAGTTGGCGGACACCGGACTCGCGGGTGTACTCGCTGATGACCACGCCGAGGGCATCGTCGTCGATGGTGACCGGCCGCCCCGTGAGCCCATTCTCCTCAAACTGACGGGGGATCAGGTACTTCTGGGCGATGATCCGTTTCTCGCCTTCGGTGTAGCCCGAAAATTCGACGCTCTCCATTCGGTCGTGGAGAGGACCGGGGATGTTCTGGACGAAGTTCGCGGTGCAGATGAAGAGGACCTCGCTCAGATCGAACGGCACCCCGACGTAGTGATCGACGAAGCTGTCGTTCTGCGCCGGGTCGAGGACCTCGAGCAGGGCCGAGGCCGGGTCGCCCTGGAAGGAAACGCCGAGCTTGTCGACCTCGTCGAGGAGGAAGACCGGGTTCTTTGTCCCGGCCTGTTTCAGGCCCTGAATGATCCGTCCCGGCATCGCGCCGACGTAGGTGCGCCGGTGACCGCGAATATCGGCCTCGTCGCGGGCGCCCCCCAAGGAGATCCGGACGTACTTGCGCCCCATCGAACGAGCAATCGACTTCGCCACCGAGGTCTTGCCGACGCCGGGCGGGCCAATGAACAAGAGAATCGGGCCGCGAGCCTTGTCGTCGGGGTTGCCGGCGACGGGCTTGGCGAGCTTGGCGGGTTCGAACTCGCCGGTCATCGTGGTGTCGCCGTCGGCCGCGGCCGCGACCTTGTCGTCCCGGGCGCTCTTTTCCGCCTGCTCGGCTCTCTCCTGGGCCTGCTTGAGCTGGCGGACCGCCAAGAACTCGAGCACTCGGTCCTTGACGTCGCCTAGGGCGTAATGGTCGGCCTCGAGAATCTCGGCCGCCGCGTTCAAATCGAGATGCTCGTCACTCCTGTTGTTCCACGGCAGTTCGGCGATGGTCTCGAGATAGGTCCGAATGACCTGGGTTTCCATCGACTCCCGCCCGATCCGCTCCAACCTGCCGAACTCACGGTCGACTTCCTTGCGTGCTTCCGGTGGAAGGTCGAGGGCAGCGAGTTTGGTACGGAGTTCCTCGAGCTCATCGGACTCGTCCTCCTCACCCAATTCCTTGCGGATCTGTTTCATCTGCTCTCGCAGGAACATTTCCCGCTGGCGTTCCCCGAGCTCTTCCTGGACCTGGGACTTGATCTCTTCCTGGGCGTCCAGAACGGAGATTTGCCGCTGGACGTGCACCAAAACCCTTCGGAGCCGCTCTTCGACCGACAACGTTTCGAGGAGCACCTGGCGCTGGTTCGCGTTGACGTCGATATACCCGGCGACCAGATCGGCGAAGCGGCCAGGCTCGGTCGCGGAGCTCAAGACTTGCTGTACCACCTCTTCGGGAAGCCCCGACTTCTGGCCCAGTTCCGCCGCCCGCTGGCGCACTTCCCGATGGAGAGCAAGGAAGGCCGGATCTTCAGGGTTGAGGGGGGCCAGCTCGTCGGCCTCGCGGACGATCGCCTCCAGGTAGCCGTCTTTTTCCCCAAGGTGCAAGGCGATGCCCCGGCGCTCGCCGGAGAGCAGCACCTGCATTCCGGACAAGCCCCTCGTCAGCTGACCAATCCGGGCGATGGTCCCGATGGTGTAGAGCCCGTCGGACGAGACGGCCTCGGTGTTGTCGCGTTGGCAGAGTGTGAAGATCAATTTTTCGGGATGGTTCAGCGCCGCTTCGATTGCGCGGACCGTCCCCGGCCGGCCGGCCCCGATCGGCGTGGTGATCCCTGGGAACAGGACCAACTCGCGGAGAGGCAGCACCGGTAGAGTGAGGCGTTCGGTCATCTCTCGTTCGTACCTCGAGTGAATCGTCGACTCCGACAAGGTTAGAGACAACCAGGGGAGCCGGCTACCCTTTGGGCATCCGGTGTGCCAGGGCGCGGGTCTCTGAGGCTAGCTCGTTTTCGGGCAACAATTTACGACTGAAAGACTCGGATTACTGGGGCCGCGGCGCGGCACGGGGCCTGCCCAAGCGCCAGGAGCCGTTCGCGTGATCGGCCAGAATGGCCGGTTGGGGCCGGGACCATTGGAGTCGTCCGGCGCCGGCTTGGGCGTTGCCCCGAAAGCCCACCTGCGCCAGATTGGTAAGCTCTTGCGGCTTCACATTTTCGAGGGTTCCAGACTCCAGGGATGACCGAGCCGATCGATTCCGGAGACCGACCTCTTGCCCAGCGCTTGAAGGATGCGCTCGGCGACGCGTACACGATCGAAGGGGAGATCGGGCGCGGTGGAATGGGCGTGGTCTATCGTGCTCGCGATGAACGCCTTCATCGTCGGGTGGCGATCAAGGTCTTGCCGCCAGAACTGGCCTTTCAGAAGGACATCCGCGAGCGGTTCACCCGGGAAGCGCAGACGGCCGCCCGGCTGTCCCACCCCCATATCGTCCCGATTCACGACGTCGGCACCGGCAGCGGCTTGGTGTACTTCGTGATGGGCTATGTCGAAGGCGAGTCACTGGCGTCGCGCATCAAGCGACGGGGCAAGCTGCCATCCGAGGAAGCTCGCCGGATCATGCGGGAGACGGCCGACGCGTTATCGGCCGCCCATGGGCTTTCGATCATTCATCGCGATATCAAGCCGGACAACATCCTCCTGGAGGGGACCCGGGGTCGGGTGATGGTGACCGACTTCGGAATCGCCAAGGCGGCTTCCTCCAGTTCCGGGGCGACCCTGACCGGCGTTGGGGTCGCGATCGGGACACCACAGTTCATGAGCCCCGAACAGGCTGCCGGGGAACGAGAGATCGATGGTCGGTCCGACATCTACAGCTTGGGAGTCGTGACCTATCAGATGCTCACGGGCGAGCTGCCCTTCAACGCCCCGACGGTCGCCGGTATCCTGATGAAGCAGATTACCGAGCCGGCGCCAGTGCTGCACACCAGTCGGACGGACGTGCCCGAGGATCTTTCGCTGGCGGTGGCTCGCTGCCTGGAGAAGGATCCGGAGAACCGCTGGCCGACCGCCGATTCACTGCGCCGGTCGCTCGAGAGCCGCACCGTAGGCAACTACCGGCCGACGAACACCGGAATTCGGGCGGCCGAGCGCCCGAGCACCAGAACGAGCGCGACCCGCCCTCGTCCAACCTCCGACCGTGGCCGGTCAAGCCGGGCTGGGCTGCCGGCCCCGGCGGCACCCCGGGGAGGCCGCGCTCCGTTGGCTCCGCGCCCGGCCGGGTCGGCCCGGCCGGCATCACTGGCCGGCGGGCAATGGGTTCGCAATGACCGGGGCGAATGGGTTCGCGCGCCCGGGAACGAAGAGAGCCCCATTCCGGATACCGGCGAACCGAGAATCGTCCAGAAAGTCAGAGACCAGTTCGCCCGCTGGGCCGCGGTCTCCGGCGGCTGCTTCTTGCTCAACGTCGCCACCGGGCTCGATGTACCCTGGTTCCTGTTCGTCGCCGGCGGGATGGGCATCCCATTGCTCAAGAGCTACGCGCAGCTGTGGCAGGCCGGATACAGCTGGCGAGACGTGCTCAACCGACCGCCGGCGCCCGACGCGATCCAGGCACCCGGCGGCAAGGGCTCGAAACCCCGCCGGAGCCTGGCCGCCCCGCGTGAGGCGGACCACGGTGGCTATTTCGAAAAAGTACGGCAGGTGCACTCCGACCGGGCGGCGATTCTGGCGCTGATGGAGAAGCTCTCGCCGGCCGACCGGGAGATGCTACCCGAAGTCGTCGAGACGACCGACGCGCTGTATTCCCGCGCCCTCGATCTGGCGAGGACCCTTCACGATCTCGATCAGGGCCTCGACCTCGAGGCGCCGGATCGCATCAAGGCCCGGATGACCGAGCTGTCCGACCAGCCACAAAGCGAAGAGCGCGACCGGCAATTCCGGATGCTCGAGCAACAGTTCCGGACCGCGTCGGAGTTGAACGGCCGCCGGCAGGCGATTGCCGAGCGGTTCGAATCGAGCGTCTTGGCGATCCAAAACGTCCGCTACGACCTGATTCGAGTCCGTTCGTCGGGTGTGGGTGGCGTGATCGGCACGCTCACCCAGGCCACTCAGGCCGCCCGGGCCCTTTCCCGTGATGTCGACCACTTGATCGAGGCGGCGGCCGAGATCAAAGAGGCGACGAGTTGACCGAAGGCTTCCAAGCCGATCAGTACTGGGAGCGACGCCTTCGAGATCACTTCAGTCTCGAGGGCGTCGGGTATTTGCGGCTCGGCCGCCGCTTCAACGAGTGGATGTACCGGGTTCGGGGGGAGGTGTTCGACCGCATCGTCGAGGAGCTCGCCCTCCCAGCGGGCGCCCGGGTGCTCGACGTTGGCTCGGGCACCGGCTTCTACGTCGATCGATGGCTGCGCCGCGGATGCCGGGTCACCGGCGTCGACCTGACCGATATCGCCGTGACTACGCTCGCCAGCCGGTTCCCCGGCGCCGAGTTCGTCCGAGCCGACATAGGCGACGACTTGCCGCCGGCCCTGGCGGGGGAGCGTTTCGACGTGGTGAGCGGCTTCGACGTCTTCTTCCACATCGTCGATGACGGGCGATTCCGCCGGGCGATCGGCAACGTCGCCACCCTCCTCCGACCGGGTGGGGTCTTTCTGTGGTCGGACAACTTTCTCCATCACGGAACGGTTCGGGTTGCCCACCAAGTGAGCCGGCAGTTGGTCGACATCGAGCGGGACCTCGGTGCAGCCGGGTTCGAGATCGAGCGCCGAGTCCCGATGTTCGTGCTGATGAACTATCCGGCCGATACGAGATCGCGGCTGAGGCAATGGACTTGGACCGCGCTGATGATGCCCGCGATGGTCAGTGATCGTTTGGGCGGGGCGCTGGGCGCTCTCCTGTATCGGATCGAGCGCCGACTCGTGGCCCGAGCAGCCGAGAGCGCCAGCACGGAATTGATGGTCTGCCGGCGGCGTTAGCTCGGCCCGCCCTTCTGGGGCTTCCACCACATCGGCACCCCAGTGACCGCCTGAACCGCGAAGGCGGCGGAACAGATCACCCCAGGATCGGCGTGGCGATCAAGCCCGGCCACCGGTGGGTCCACAGCCACAACGTCCCGCATGACGGTGCTATCGGGGTCGAGCACCTCGGGCCAGGAATCCGGCCAGACCCGATGGTTCCTTGGCGAGGGCTTCGATGTCGGCAATCTCGATCGGGATGGAACGACTCAGCCACTCGTGCCCCGACTCGGTGACGACGAGATCGTCTTCGAACGCGGCATGGGGTGCGTTAGGCGGGAATACCCCTTGCTCGATCGAGAGCGCCATCCCGGCCTGAAGGGGCTGATCGTAGTCGCCCTCGTCGTGAACGTCCATCCCGATGAAATGGCCGATGCCGTAACGATAGTACTTGTCGTAGCCACCGCTTTCTCGCAAGATCCGCTCGGCGAGCCGGTGCAGCTGCCACCAGGTGACGCCTGGCCGCACCGAGTCGATCACCGTCTTCTGGACCCTGAGGGCGATCTGGTAGATCTCTCGCTGTCTCGGCGAGAGCCGTCCGTCCACCGCGATGTTCCGTTGGATATCGGCCGAGAAGAAGTTGAACTCGGCCCCGGTGTCGGTGTGGATCACGTCGCCGGACCGGATGGTGTCGCCGGAGGACCGCGACTGATACTGGATGAAGCCCTCCGGGATTTCGGCCCGTTCCACCGGACCACCAGGCGGATACCGTTTGACCTCGGTCGGGAACCCGAGGTCGGCCCCGTGGAAACGGTAGACGAAGTCCATCACCTCCATCACCTGGCTTTCGGTCACGCCCGGCTTGGCGGCACGGAACCCCTCCTTGATCCCCTCGCCGGTGATCCACACCGCGTGCCGCAAATTGGCCAGGGCCCAAGCGTCGTGGAACATCCGGATCGGGTCGAGCAGATCGGAGGCGTCGCGGAGATCCATCTCCGGCGAAAACCTCCGAAACCGATCGAAGATCGCCAGCCGTTCGGGCTCCGGCATCCCGAGGAGGAAGAACCGAGGGTAGTTGAGGTAGAGGGTCTTGGTGGTGTTACCCCATCGTTTGGCCAAGGCCCGTGGCAGCGGCCAGCGGCGTTGCTGGGTGATCCGCCAATCCCGAATGTCCGTCATCGCGACCGAGAGGTCTTGTTCCAAGGCGGTCAGAGGCCGGACCTCGGCGATTCCGGTGACCCGCTTGGCGGCGGCGAGGTCGCCGGCCGTGTAGAGGACCACCCACTCGGGCTCCTCCGTCGTACCGGGCACCAGCAGCAGGGCCGACTCGACACTCGCGAGCCCGGCCATCCCGGTGAGATAGGTGAAGTCGTGGTTGTCGCTGGCGGGGACCTGAAACTCGAGCCGGCGGGGCTGAACCGTCTCCACTGAATAGACAAGCATGGCACCTGACGGAATCGACTGGAGGACCCGGGCGCGCCGCCGCCCGAGAATCTCCCGGAGCACCGCCGGATCGGGGTTCTTGACATCGATCAAGCGCGAGAGGGAGTCCTCCCGCCGGAAGTCGTACCCAGGCGGTGGGCGGCGCTCCGCCGGCGCGGGGCGGTGTCCCGCCCCGCCGAGGGTTGCGGCGGCGACCGCCAGGACGGCGAGCTTGCTCATCGAGCCCATTTGATCCTCGTGTAAGCGATTCGAAATCCGTGTCGTTCGGCGTTGCGCTGCGAACCGCCGCCGGGCGCCGCCACCATCATGGCGAGGTCGCATCCCAGCCCGGCAGCGTGACCGAGCCGGGCGCCGAGCAGCGCCAGTTGGGCTCCCCGCCGGCGGGCCGACGGAATGGTGCTCGCCCCGGCCAGCAGCGCCACCCCGTCCACCAGGATCATTGCACCCGTCGCCACCGGGACCCCGGCGTGCTCCGCGAGGAAATTGGCGCCGCTTTCGCGGTAGGCGGAGACCCTGGCGAGACCCTCCATGACGGCACCGAACTCGGTGAACTCGCTCCAGCCCTCGACCGAAAGAGCGGCCCATCGATCGCGTTCGCTGTCGTCGGCGAGGCGGGCGGTGGTGGCAGCGTCGGGTGGCGACGGCCACCGATCGGTGGGGGCGATCGGTCGGTACAGCACGCTCGAGTACTCGATCGGCCGGTAGCCGCGCCGATGAAGGAGGGCCGGCAGATTGCCTAACGCGATGGGGCAGGTCTCGTGATGGACCGGGGCGCCGTGGCGGTGGTAAAAGGCCTCGATGTGGTTCAAGTCATCGTCGGTCGGCGCCCGCCGCATTCCCAGACCGAAGGTCTGGGTACACGGCGAGTCGACGCCGTCGAACATGGCAGAGACGCCCCCGCGTTCGATCCACTCAGCGCCCGACTCGGGGAACAGCTTCGCTCTGGCCTCGACGAACCGGGCGTTGGCTGCCGCCTCGGCGCCCTCGAGCCGGCGGGCGAGGGCGAGATCGGCGAACACGGCCGTCGAGGTCACCACGGTCAGAACCGGAGCAACGCCTCCACGGCCGCCTTGATGCCCTCGGTCTGCGGAATGGTTACGTCCTCGATCTCCGGGGCGTACGCCACGAAGGTGTCGGTCGCGGCCACTCGCCGGACCGGAGCATCGAGCCAGGCAAAGGCTTCGTCGGCGATCCGGGCCGCGATCTCGGCCCCGTAGCCCCACGAGATGGAATCTTCGTAGACGACGACCACCCTGCCCGTCTTCCGGACCGAGGCGTACACCGTTTCCCAATCGACCGGTGACAAAGTCCGGAGATCAATTACCTCGATACTGCGGCCGTGCTCCTCCTCGAGCGCCTTGGCCGCCACCAGGGACCGCTGCACCGTCGCTCCGTAGGTCACCACCGTCAGATCGGTGCCCTCCCGCACGACCTTGGCCTTGCCGAACGGGATCATGAAATTCGGCCCGGGGTTCGGGGCCTTGTTGTAGGTCTGCCGATAGAGGTGTTTGTGCTCGAGGAACAGCACCGGATCTTCCGACCGGATCGCGGTGCGGAGCAGCCCGTTGGCATCGAGCGCGGTGGCCGGGCAGACGACTCTGAGGCCCGGGACACCGGTGAAGATCGCCGCGCCGGTTTGCGAGTGGTACGGGCCGCCGCCTTTGAGGTAGCCGCCGTAGGTCACCCGCACCACGACCGGAGCGGGCCAGGCGTTGTTGGACCGCCAGCGAAGCGTCGCCAACTCGTTGCGGAGCTGCATGTATGCCGGCCAGATATAGTCGAAGAACTGGATCTCGACGACCGGCTTGAGTCCTCGGGTGGCCAGCCCGATCGCGCGCCCAATGATGTTGGCCTCGGCGAGCGGCGAGTTATAGACCCGGTTGCTCCCGAACGCTTTCTGGAGCCCGTGGGTGACCTTGAAGACACCGCCCTTGCCCTTGACCTGACCCAAGTACTGATCCCGGCTGACATCGGCGACGTCCTCGCCGAACACCAGAATCCGGGGGTCGCGGGCCATCTCATCCTTCATACAGATGTTGAGGAGATCGACCATCGTGGTCGGCTCGCCCGAGAACTTGGGATCGTCTTCGGTGTCGAATTGTTCCGAGGTCGGGTCGACATCCGGCGAATAGACGTAGCGGTGGACCGTCTCGGCGGCCGGCTGGGGCGAGGCGAGCGCGGTGGCGGTGGCGACCTCGACTTCGTCCTCGACCTCTTGTTTGATCCGCTCGATTTCGGCCTCGGTGGCGATGCCTTGGACGATCAGATACTTGGGGAAGGTGACGATCGGATCGCGGCTCGCCTCTTCGTCCCGCTCGCCCGGCGGCTTGTAGTTCACCTCGTCGTCGGAGAGGGAGTGACTGTAGGGCCGAATGACGTGGGCGTGCACCAGCGCCGGTCCCTTTCGCTGCCGGGCGTAGTCGACGGCCTTCTGGAGCACGTCGTAGGACGCCAGCGGGTCGCAGCCGTCGACCTCTTGAATGAACAGCCCGGGAAAGCCGGTCAGCAGCTTGGACACCGACCCTCCCGCCGTGTTGACCTCGACGGGCACCGAGATGGCGTACTCGTTGTCCTCGACCAGGTAGACCATCGGGAGCTTGAGGTTGCAGGCCGTATTGAGCGACTCCCAGAACTCGCCCTCACTGGTGGTTCCATCACCGGTGGTGACCAAGACCACTTCGTCACCGTGGACCGGCCTGTCCCCATCCGGAAGCGTGCTGTTGGAGTAGCGGAGCCAGGCTTCGGCCGCGCCGACGGCCTGAAGGAACTGGGTCCCGGTCGGGCTCGAGGTGCTGACGATGTTGAGCGATCGGTGACCCCAGTGCGAGGGCATCTGCCGGCCGCCCGAGTTGGGATCGTCGGCCGCGCCGACCGAGGACAGGAGCATCTCAGTGGCGGTCATCCCCATGCCGAGGCAGTAGGCGCGATCGCGGTAGTAGAGATACGACCAGTCGTACCCGGGCCGAAACACCTTCGCCGCGGCGGCCAGCACCGCCTCGTGCCCGGCGCCGGAGATCTGGAAGAAGATCTTGTTCTGTCGCTTGAGTTGGACTTCCTTGTCGTCGATTCGGCGCGAGAGCAGCATCACCCGATAGAGGTCGAGCAGATCGGCCTTGTCGAGTCGAGCGGCAGTCCGGGCGCGAGCGCTGGTTCGGGTCGCCATGAGTGATCCGAAGGGTGAAAGACTGGTTGAAATATTGGCTGGAATTTAGTCGTCCCCCGGGGGGACCGCGACCCGGGGCGAGGCCTCAGCCGCCGCCGGTGGCCGGCGCCGAGCGGCGCCGAGGAGAACGGCGAGCAGGACGAGCAGGGGCACCGGGGGCACCAGGCCCGGGACCCGGGCGAGTGACGCGAGGCCAATCAGCACCGGCCCCGTCGCCAGGGCCACCGCGACACCGCCTAACGCCGCGGCGGCCGCCGACCGGCGCAACCCGATGCCGGCGCCGAACAGGAGGGTCGCCGGCAGGAGGCCCGCCAACGTCTGCAGCTCGCGGCTTTCGGCCAGCATCGCGACCGTCGGCCACCCGGTCGCCCCGGCATGACGAAGCCGCACGGTCGCCAAGGCCGCCGCCGCAAGGGAGGCCGCCGCGCCTCCCACCAGCCCACCGATCGGCGATCCGAGCCCCCCGCCAGCAAGGCGGCGGCCCCAGAACCCGAGCAGCAAGGCGAACGGGCTCAGCACCAGCGCCGCACCCGTCGGCCCCGTCCCTCCCACCCATGCCAGGCCCAGGCCAGCGAGCACGGCCGCCAGGCCAAGGACGATCGGCGCCATTCAGCGCATCTTGGTGAGGCGTCGAATGGCCTCCAGTCGCTCCAGGGCGCTGGTGCCCGGCTTGGGGGCGGCGGGAGTCACCATGAACAGGTCGCGGATGTCGAGCAGCACCTCCATCGACAGCTGATCCCGCACGAACGCGCAGTCCAGGTCCGCCATCCGGCGTTCGTCGGCGGTTTCCCTGGCCCGGTCGTAGGACTCTCGATAGATGGTTTCCAGGTTGGCGAGAATCTGATCGCGAGAACGCATCGAAGTTCCCTGGTCCGATGAAGTGGGAAGGGCCGGGATATGTTTCAGGCCTGGTCGGTAAAGATACCAGTTCCCCGAGTCGGAGGTGTCATGTCTCTCGAAGGAAAGAGCATCCTCTTTTTCGCAGCCCCCTGGTATGAGGATCTCGAGCTGTGGTACCCCAAGATCCGGCTCGAGGAAGAGGGAGCGGAGACGGTGGTGGCCGGCCTGGGCGAGAAGACCTACCAGGGCAAGCGCGGCTACCCGGTCACCGCCGACGCCAACGTCGATGACCTCGATGCCGCCGACTTCGACGCCCTGGTGATACCCGGCGGGTACGCGCCCGACATCCTCCGGCGATCGGCCAAGGTGCTCTCCCTCACCCGGGAGATCAATGCCGCGGGCAAGCCGGTGGCCTTCATCTGCCATGCCGGATGGGTCCCCATCTCGGCCGGGATCGTTCGGGGAAAACGGGGAACCAGCGTCGGGGCCATCCGCGACGACCTCGTCAACGCCGGGATGCTCTGGGAAGACAGCCCCGTGGTGGTCGACGGGAACCTGATCTCCTCCCGGACCCCCGCCGACCTTCCCCAGTTCTCCCGCGCGATTCTCGCCGCCCTGCGATAGGACCAGCCATGTCGCTTCGCGATTGTCAGACCCGGGTCGATGCCTGGATCTCACGATTCGAGGAGGGGTATTTCCACCCGCTCACCAACATGACCCGCTTGACGGAAGAGGTCGGCGAGTTGGCGCGGGAGGTCAATCACCGGTTCGGGCAGAAGACCAAGAAACCCGACGAACCCGAGGGCGACCTCGGGATGGAGATGGCGGATGTCCTGTTCGTGATCATCTGCATGGCGAATCGGGAGGGGATCGACCTGACGGAGGCGTTCGACCGGATGATGGCCAAGGTCGATCAGCGGGACACCACCCGTTGGACCTTGAAACAGCCCTGATGCGACTCTACTCCGAATTCGCCCAGTGGTGGCCGCTGCTTTCCCCGCCGAGCCATTACCCCGAGGAGGCGGCCCACCTGCTCAGCCTGCTGCCGCCGCCCGACGGCAGTCGCCCGACCCTCCTCGAGCTGGGTTCGGGCGGTGGCAGCCTCGCCCATCACCTCCGGTCGCGATACCGGCTCACGTTGACCGATCTATCGCCCGAGATGTCGGCCGTCAGCCGAGCGGTCAATCCCGAGGTCGAACACCTGGCCGGGGACATGCGAACCCTTCGGCTCGACCGGCAGTTCGACGTGGTCCTGATCCACGACGCCATCGGCTACATGCTCGATCGAGGGGCACTCGACGCCGCGATCGGTAACGCGGCCCGGCATTGCCGGCCCGGGGGCACGGTTGTGGTGCTTCCGGACGAAACCAAAGAGACCTTCGAGCCGGGTACCGAGTCTGGCGGCGAGGATGTCGAGGACGGGCGAGGCCTTCGCTACCTCGAATGGTGCTGGGATCCGGACCCATCGGACACCGAATACCGTGTCGCCTACGCGCTGGTGTATCGGGAGGCGGACGGGACGGTCCGCCACGGGTTCGATCTCCAGCGACACGGGTTGTTCTCCAAGGCCGAATGGGACGCGACCTTTGCCGCCAACGCCCTGGCGGTTCGCTCGGTGATCGACCCCTGGGACCGCATGGTGTTCGTCGGGACCAAACCGTGAGCCGCGCTACTCCCACTTCCGAGGCGAGGAGGTGAGTTCCTTCAGAAGGATCCGGTAGCCGTCGTAACGGGAGGGCTCGACCCGACCCACCTCGACGGCAAGCCGCACCGCACAGCCGGGTTCGGCGAGGTGCTGGCAGTCCGGAAATCGGCAGCGGTCGACCAGCGGGCGGAACTCGGGAAAACACCGGGCCAGCTCCCGCGGCTCGATTCCCCAGAGCCCAACGTCGCTGAAGCCGGGCGTGTCGACGAGGTAGCCGCCACGCTCCAGCGGCACCATCACGGCCGTGACGGTGGTGTTCTTGCCCCGCTGGATCTTGGCCGAGATCTCGCCGGTGCGCTGCGGCAAGCCGGGCTGGATCCGATTCAAGAGGCTCGATTTCCCGACACCCGAGGGCCCGGTCAGCAGGGTGACATGGCTGCCGATCTCCCGCGCCAGCTCGTCGACCCCCTCGCCGGTCCGGACGCTCACCGGCCATACCGGATAGCCCGCCGAGCGGAAGCGGTGGCTCAGGTCGGCGTGGCTGATGAGGTCGATCTTGGTGATCACGATCCCGGCCGGGATGTCGTTGGCTTCGGCGATGACCAGCAGCCGGTCGATCAGGCCGAGGTTCGGCTTGGGGCTCGCCACCGAGGCGAGGACCAGGACCCGGTCCAGATTGGCCGCCACGGGCCGGGCCCCTCGGCGATTGGGACTGCGCCGCTCCAGCACGTTTCGGCGCGGTTCGATCGCCACGATACCGGCCACGCCATCGGGCCGGTCCAGGGTGACCCGGTCGCCGACGACGACTCGGTCGCGATCTTCCTGCTTGGCCTTGCCGCGGAGGACGGCGTTGAGAACGCCGGTGGCCGTCGCGACCCGGTAGCTCGACCCCGAGCGGGCCAACACCAAACCGCGGCGGGCCACCTTACCAGCCCTCGGGTCGGGCGCGGATGGCCTCGTCCAGCGCCGCCTTGACGTCGAACAGCGACAGCGCCCCGAGCCGGGCCTCCGCCTCCGCTGCCGTCGCCCCGAACGCCAGGTACGGCGTTTCGACGTGGCCGATGGGGTGGGCTCCGGCGGCGTCCCAACGGATGAACAACAGGGCAGCGCCGAAACGGCCCTCGCGGTCCGGCTCTTCGGCCACATAGGGCGCGCAGGAGTAGGCGTGGCCGTCGACCCCGCCGAACGCCGCGGCCCGGTCGTGCTTGGCCATATAGCCTCCGAGGGTCAGGTCCCGAGGCGCGACCACGTCGATACCTTCACCCGGTAGCCCATGGTAACTCGTTGCATAGTATAAGTTTAATCGATCTGTTGTCGAGGCAGCGTGAGCCGAGCCTCGGAGCCGACCCGGTCCGTCCGGTTGGCCAGGGTCAGAAACCCGTTGTGCGCCTCGGCAACCTGCCGACACAATACGAGCCCGATCCCCGATCCGTTGGGTTTGGTGGTGTAAAATGGCACGAAGAGGTTGGTGGTCGAGGAAAGGCCTGGACCCTCGTCTCTGACCACCACCTCGACGGTGGCCTGGTGATCGGACCATCCGATCGACACGGCGCCGGCACCGGCCTCGAGGGTTGCCTCGACCGCGTTCTTGACGCCGCAGGAGCGGCGGATCGTGGCGCTGGTGGCCGACGGACTGACCAACAAGGAAATCGCCGCCGCCCTGGAAATCTCTCCGAAAACGGTCAAGAACTACCTCTACCACATCTTCGAGAAGCTCGGGATCCAGCGCCGATCGCAGGCCGCGGCCCTTCACGCCAAGCGGCAGCTGCGCCAGGTTCAGGAGTAGTATCGCGACCCACCTCGGGCGTGCTCGAGGAGTGCCTCCGCCGGGGCGAACCGAGGCCCCAGTCTCGCCGTGAGGCCCTCGAGCCTCGCGACGATCCGATCGGCACCTTCCTGGTCGATCATTCGGAGCGGCCCACCGCGGAACGGCGGGAACCCGATTCCGAACACGGCGCCGATATCTCCGTCGCGGGGACAACGGATCACCCCTTCGGCGTGAGCGCGGGCCGCCTCGTTCAAGAGGACGGAGACCAGACGCTCGGCGAGCCCGCCTGGCTCCACCGCGGCGAGCGGCTTGACCCCGATGAGCCGGTAGACCGCGGGGTCGGGATCAGCCTTCTTCCCATCGCGGTAGAGATAGAAACCCGAGCCCGTCTTCCGGCCGAATCGCTTGGCGGCGAGGAGGGTTTCGACAGCCGGCGACGAGGCCAAGCGGTCGCCGAAAGCCTCCCGCATCACCCCTCCTCCCTTGGCGGCGACATCGAGTCCAACCTCGTCCAGCAGAGCCAGGGGACCGACGGGAAACCCGAAGCGGACCATGGCCCGGTCGATTACCTCGATCGGAACACCCTCAGCGAGGAGATGGCCGGCCTCGACGATATAGGGCGCCAGGATTCGATTGACCCAGAAACCGGGGCGGTCCCCCACGACGATCACGGTCTTGCCCAGCCGCCGGCCGAATCGGACGGCCGTGGCAATGGCCTCGGGGTCGGTTGGCGCCGCCGGAATCACCTCGAGGAGCGGCATCCGGTCGACCGGCGAGAAGAAGTGCATCCCGAGCACCCGCTCCGGATGGCGGGCGGCCTCGGCGATCCGAGCGATCGGAATGGTCGAAGTATTGCTGGCGATCACCGTCCCCGATGGCACGACCGACTCCAGCTCAGCGACGACCTGGCGTTTGACCGAGAGATCCTCGAACACGGCTTCGATTACCAGATCGGCGGCGGAAAACCCGGCATAGTCGGTCCCGCCGGAGACCAGCGCGGCGATCCGCTCGTACTCGAACTTCGAGATTCGCCGGCGGCCGAGCTGTGCTCTTGGGATTGCCAGCGCCGCCATGATGCCCTTCCCGACTCGTGCCAGGTCGGCGTCCTTGAGACGGACCTCCGCCTTGGCCGTCCCGATCGCGGTTCCCGCGATGCCGGCACCCATGAACCCCGCCCCGACGACGCCGAGGCGGCTGACCTCGCGCGCGGCCGTCCCGGCCGGCACGCCGTCGTCTTTCTTGAGGGCGTTGGTGGCAAAGAAGATCCCGACCAACTCCCGGGAGACCGGCGACACCGCGAGGGCGCCGAACGCCTTCGCCTCAGCGGCCAGTCCTGCCGCCATGCCTCGCTCCATGCTGGTCGCGACCACCTCGATCGCCGCGAGCGGTGCGGGATAGTGCCCCTGGGTCTTGGCGAGCACCTGCCGCCGAGCCATTCGGTACACCAGCAGGCGCCCTGGCAGTGACCGATCGAGCAGGGCCCCGGCGAGGCCGCCCCGCCGCCGGCCTCGAATCGCCTCGCCCGCCGCGAGTCGCTTGGCCGCCCGGAAGGCGGTTTCGAGCAGGATGCTCTCCGGCACCAGTTCGTCGACCAACCCGAGCGTAAACGCCTTGGCGGCCCGCTCGCTCTTGCCCGCCAGGATGAGATCGAGCGCGGCCCGCAGCCCGATCAACCGGGGCAGTCGGCTGCAGCCCCCCGCCCCGGGAATGATCCCGAGTTGCACCTCCGGCAATCCGAGCTGGGTCTTGGGATGGTCGCTGGCGACCCAGTAGCGGCAAGCCAGGGCCAGTTCGAGGCCGAGCCCGAGACAGGTGCCGTGGATCGCCACGACCACCGGCTTGGCGAACCCGGCCACGCCGTCGAGAAAGGCGTGGCCCTGGCGGCTGGCTGCCTCGGCCTCGGCCGCGCTGGTGAAGGCGACGAAGGCGTTGATGTCGGCGCCCGCGACGAAGCTGTCGGGCTTGCCCGAGCGGAGGACCACGGCCTCGACCCCGGCCTCGGAACGGAGCTCATCGAGCACCGCCTGCAATTCGGCCGCCGCGCCCGGACCGAACGTGTTGACCGGCTCGCCCGGCACGTCGAGCGTCACGATGGCGACCCGATCGCGAACCTCGGTGGTGGTCACGGGCACGCTACACCTGCTCCAGAACCATCGCGAAACCCATCCCGCCCTGGGCGCAGATGGAGAGCAAGCCGAACTGCACTTGCCGGCGGATCATCTCGTTGGTGAGGGTCGTGATGATCCTCGCCCCGGTCGCCCCGAACGGATGGCCGATGGCGATCGAGCCGCCCATCACGTTGGTCCGGTCCCAGTCCACTTCGCCCACCGGAGCCGCTCGCCCGAGCCGCTCGGCCCAGGCTCGCGACCCCCACGCCTGCACATTTGCCAGGACCTGGGCCGCGAAGGCCTCGTGGATCTCGACCAAGCCGATGTCCGTCCAGACGAGGCCGGCTCGGTCGAGCGCGAGCGGTACCGCGAAGGCCGGTCCCATCAGCAACTGCCACCCCGGGTCGACCGCCGCGACCGCGTAGCTCTTGACGACCACTCGTGGCGCCAACCCGAGGGTCCGAGCCCGCTGGTATTCCATCAGCAGCACGGCGGCGGCACCATCCGTGAGCGGCGAGGCGTTCCCGGCTGTCACCGAACCGTACTTGCGGTCGAATACCGGCTTGAGGGCGGCGAGGGCCTCGAGGGTGGAGTCCGGTCGAATGCCGTTGTCGCCGGTGGTGACTTGGTCCATCCCGGGTCCGCCGAACCAGGGGGCGATTTCCGCCCCGAGCCGTCCGTCGTCGATCGCGGCCGCGGCGCGGCGGTGGCTCTGCAGGGCGTACTCGTCCTGGGCCTGCCGGGAGATCCCGTTCAGTTTGGCCATCTTCTCCGCCGACTGGCCCATCGACTCGCCGGTGGACGGCTCGGCGATCGCGGGGGCGACCGGCACCAGATCGCGGGGTCGGACCGACCCGAAGAGCCGGAGACGTTCGGTCAGCGACTTGGCCTTGCTGGCGGCGACCAGCACCTGACTGAATCGCCGAGAATGGAGAATGGGAACATCGGAGAGCGTCTCGACTCCACCGGCGAGCACCGTGTCGGCGTGACCGAGGACGATCTGATCGGCACCGGCGGCGACCGCTTGGGCGGAGGAGGCGCAGGCGAGGTTGAGGCTGTGGGCCGGGACATCGCGCGGGAACTGCGGCAGGAGGCTGACCTCGCGCGCGACGTTAGGCGCGCTCAGGTGCGGCACCACCTGGCCGAAGATCACTTGGTCGACCTCGTCTCCGTCGAGGCCGCTGCGCACCATCAACTCCCGCGCCGCGAACCGGGCCAGGGTCACCGGGGTCGTCTCCCGGAAGATCGACCCGGCCCGGGCGAAGGGAGTCCGCACTCCGGTGAGGATCGCCGCCCGCCGACTCGCCACGATTACTTTGTCCGCTGGGCGACGACGCTGGCCACCGCCGCCCACTGAGCGTTGTCCGCCGGTTCGAACGCCTCCCGGCCAAACCGAACCGTGAGGGGCGCCACCAAACCGGCGATCTCGCCGAACTTGAGTAAATGGGCTGGCTGTTGTGGACCCCAGCCGAGTTGTCGCTGAATCTCGAGAAAGGTTTCGAACAGCAGGACACCCCCGGGCTTGACCAAGCCGGCAACGAGTGGCATCCGTTGGCGGTCGAGGTAGTTGAACAGCAGTACGACATCGAACTGACCGAAATCTGGCCAGGTTCTTTCGAGATCGGCCTCGACCCAGCCGAGGTCGGCCCGTCGCCGCTTGGCCTCGGTCTGACCCTCGCTGAGCCGGGAGGGGTCGCGATCAACCGCGACGACCTCGGCCCCAAGAAGGGCGGCGGCGATGGCGTGTCGACCGGCCCCGCAGGCCAAGTCGAGCACTCGGCGGCCAGGGCCGATCAGTGAGGCATGGCTGGTAAACCAATAGCTTGGTCGCTGCTCGAACCCCGCGGCCGGAGTGGGCGTATCGATGGACAGAGAATGAATCCTTCCGCTCGTGCGACTGTCTGGGACCTATCGAGCCTCGAGCACGATCTTCTGATCATCGGTGGCGGCGCTACCGGCGCCGGCATCGCGAGGGAAGCCGTCTTGAGAGGGCTCAAGGTCGCGCTGGTCGACCGTTACGACTTTGCCGGCGGGACCAGTTCCCGGTCGAGCCGGCTGATCCACGGCGGGCTTCGCTATCTCGAACACCGCCACTGGAGCCTGGTGCGGGAGTCCCTCCGCGAACGGGCGGTGCTCCTCCGGACCGCTCCCCACCTGGTGCGCCGACTCGCCTTCCTGTTTCCCGGATTCCAGGGAGACCGGGTCCCGCGGTGGAAGACCGAGATCGGCCTGATGCTCTACAACGTCCTGGCGCTCGGCGGTAATGTGCGCCGGCACCGGGCTCTGAGCAAGCGAGCCGTCCTGGAACATGAGCCGCTGCTCAGGGAAAAGGGGCTCGTCGGCGGCGCCCTCTACTGGGATGCCCAGTGCGACGACGCCAGGCTGACCCTGGCCACCATCCAATCGGCCGCTCAGCACGGCGCGATGGTCGCCAATCACATGTGCGTCACCGCGTTGGATCGGGACGCGGAGCTGGTCCGCGGAGCGGTGATCGAGGACCAGCTCACCGGCGCCACCGCCACGGTCCATGCCAAGGTCGTCGTCAACGCCACTGGTCCCTGGAGCGACCAAGTGCGGGCTCTCGAATCGGACCGGATCCGCCCCCTCCTCAAGACCACCAGGGGCGCCCACGTCATGGTGCCCCGCTCCCGAATCGGACACCACCACGCCATCACGTTCCTGAGCCCGGTGGACGGTCGGGTGATGTTCGTAATGCCGTGGGGCGATCGGTCGTACCTCGGCACCACCGACACCGACACCTCGGAAGCGCCCGATCACGTCGCCGCCACCGAAGCCGACATGCTGTACTTGATCCGATCCACCAACGCGATCTTCCCTTCGGCGCGGTTGGCGATCGAGGACGTCTCGACCTCCTGGGCCGGCCTTCGACCCCTGATCGACAGCGGCCCGGATGCCCGGCCGAGCGACCGGCCGCGAGAGCACCTGATCGAGGAGAGCCCGGCCGGTGTCATCAGCATCGCGGGCGGCAAGCTCACGACCTATCGCCGGATGGCGGTCGAGGTCGTCGACCGCGCCAGGGCCCGGCTCGACCGCGGCCCGCTCCGTCGCACCGATCCGATGAAAAGCCGAACCGCCACCGAGCCGCTCCCGGGTGGGGAGCCGATTCGAACCGAGGATCTCTTCACCAAGGGCGTCGCGAAGGGGCTCTCGGAGCCCACGGTAGCCCATCTGGTCGGCCAGTACGGCTCGGCGACGCCCGAGCTGTACCGATTGGTGTCGGAGTGGCCCCAGCTCAAGGACCCAGTCCACCCCCAACATGGCGCCATCGGAGCGCAGGTGATTCACGCGGTCCGCCAGGAGTACGCCCGGCGCCTCGACGACGTGGTGTTCCGTCGTCTTTCGCTGGTGCACGAAACGCCTGACGCCGGAGTCGCCGGGGTAGAGCGGGCCTCCCGGATCATGGCGCGGGAACTCGGCTGGGACGAGGAGCGCCGCCGAATCGAAGTCGAGCGCTGCCGCGAACAGATCGCCACCATCCCGACCGGCCGGCCGTTATCTTCCCGCTGACCGGTTAGGAAAGAGTGTGATGGCCGACCAATTCCCGGACCCCAACGTTTTCGAGACCGCCAACGCGGGGTTCGCTCAAGCGCTCTACGAGGAGTACCTCCGCGATCCATCCTCGGTCGGAGCCGAATGGCGCCGGCTGTTCGAAGCCGGCCGGGTCGGCGAGCGGCCGCCAGTCGCCACCGGCAACGGGAGCAAGCCGGCAGCCGAACCGCCCGCCGCCGGCAACGGGGCGGGCGCGGTGCCCCACGGAACCGCCATGAAGGGCCCGGCCGCGAGGCTCGCCGCCAACATGAACGAGAGCCTCTCGGTGCCCACGGCCACCACGTTCCGGGAGATCTCGGTTCGGGTCTTGGAGACCCGCCGAGCCGAGCTCAATGCGGCGCTCAAGGGGGCGGGGCGAAGCGAGAAGCTCTCGTTCACCCATCTGATCGGGTATGCCCTGGTTCGAGCGGCGGTCGCGCATCCGGTCATGACCCACACCTTCGCGATGGTCGACGGCGTCGCCAATCGGGTCGCGGCCCCGGGCGTCAACCTGGGCATCGCGGTCGACGTCGAGCGCAAGGATGGCTCGCGGGGGTTGGTCGTCCCGGTCATTCGGCAGGCCGATCGGATGGCATTCGGCGATTACCTGTCGGTCTACGAGGGTCTGGTCGAGAAGGCGCGCCTGGGCAAGTTGATGCCGGACGATTTCGTGGGGGCCACCATGACCCTCACCAATCCTGGCGGGCTTGGGACCGTGGCGTCGGTTCCTCGGCTGATGGCCGGTCAGGGCAGCATCATCGCGGTCGGAGCCATCGGATTCCCTCCGGAGTATCTCGGTGCCTCCGCCGACCAGCTCTCGGCGCTCGGGGTGAGCAAGGTGATGATGATCACCAGCACCTACGACCATCGGGTGATCCAAGGCGCGGAGTCCGGGAGCTTCCTCCGCACCATGGAGCAGTTGCTCCAGGGTGAGGAACTTTTCTATCAGTCGATCGCCGAGTCCCTCGGCGTGAAGCTCGGGGGCCCGATCGCGGCCGCGCCCCCCCGTCCCGAGCGCCCCAGCATCGCCATCCCCATGTCGGCCGGTGACGCGAGGGTGCCGGCGGATCTCCGAGACGTCGCCGCGGCCATGGCATTGGTCAAAGCCCTCCGAACCCACGGGCACCTGGCCGCGCGGCTCGACCCGCTCGGCAGCGAACCGATCGGCGATCCCGCCCTCGACCCCGGCCCCCTCGGGCTCAGCGACGAGGTGATGCGCCGGATCCCCGCGGCGGTGCTGCGGGTGGCGGTGCCGGGCGATACCCTCGCCGACGCGCTCCCGAATCTGGTGGCGACTTACTGCGGCAACATCGCCTACGAGGTCGAGCATCTCGCCAGCCACGAGGAGCGGGTCTGGCTCCGCCAACAGATCGAAGGCGGCGGCCACCGCCGGATGCTCGACCCGGACCACCGAATCGAATTGCTCGACCGGCTCATTCAAGTCGAAGCGTTCGAGCGCTTCCTCCACAAAGCCTATCTCGGCCAGAAGCGGTTCTCGATCGAGGGCCTCGACCTGGTGGTTCCGATACTCGATGCCGCCATCGACATGGCGGCCGATCAAGGCGCCCGGGAAGTGGTCCTCGGCATGGCTCATCGAGGACGGCTCAACGTCCTGGTTCACACCCTCGGTCGCCCCTACGCGACGATCTTCGCCGAGTTCGAGGGGAAGAAGGCCGGGAAAGAGGGTGAGGACGAAGGGACCGGCGACGTGAAGTACCACCATGGCGCCGAGGGCGCCTTCGTCACCAAGTCGGGCCGGTCGATCACCGTCTCACTGGCCCACAACCCGAGCCACCTCGAGTTCGTCGGCCCGGTGGTCGACGGCCGAGCCCGGGCCCATCAGACCCAACGGCGGACCGCGACGGGCTATCACGATCCCACCGCCGCGCTGCCGTTCGTGATCCACGGCGACGCCGCCTTTGCCGGCCAGGGCGTCGTCCAGGAGACCCTCAACCTCGGGACCCTGCGCGGCTACCGAACCGGCGGCACCGTTCACGTCATCGCGAACAACCAGATCGGCTTCACCACCGACCCGCTCGACTCGCGGTCCACGAGACACGCCAGCGACCTGGCCAAGGGCTTCGATATCCCCATCATCCACGTCAACGCCGACGATCCCGAGGCTTGCCTCGCGGCGATTCGGCTGACGATGATGTACCGGGAACGGTTCCGCGGGGACGTCGTCATCGACCTGGTCGGCTATCGACGCCACGGCCACAACGAGGGCGACGAACCTGGCTACACCCAACCCAACCTGTACGAGCGGATCAAAGGGCATCCGACGGTGCGCGAGCAGTACGCCGCCCGGCTCGTTGCCGAGGGCGTCCTGACGGCGGAGGAAGCCGCCCAGCGCTACCAGGCGGCCTACCAGCATCTCGTCGATCTGCAGCACGGATTCAAGGCCTCGCAGGCCCACCCCAAGCCTTCCGAACCGGCTCCGGCCCGGGTCCGCCTCGAGGATCCCCCGACCGCGGTCGACGGGGCGACACTGGTGGCGCTCAACGAGGCCCTGCTGTCGTTTCCCGACGGCTTCCAGGTCCACCCCAAGCTGAAACGACAGCTGGACCGTCGTCGAGTGGCGATCGGGCCGGAGGGAGGGATCGACTGGGGCCACGCCGAAGCGCTGGCGTTTGCCTCGCTGCTGGCGGACGGCGTGCCGGTCCGGTTGACCGGCCAGGATTGCGAGCGGGGCACCTTCAGCCACCGCCACGTGGCGCTCCACGACGCCGCCACCGGTCAGCGGCTCATCCCGATGCAACAGCTGCCGGGTTCGCTCGCGTCGTTCGAGGTCCACAACAGCCCCCTCTCGGAGCTGGCGACCCTCGGCTTCGAGTACGGATATGCCACTGCCGCGTCCGAGGCGCTGGTCGTCTGGGAGGCCCAGTTCGGCGACTTCATCAACGGCGCCCAGGTGATCGTCGACCAGTTCATCGCCGCGGGGCTGTCGAAGTGGGGGGTCACCTCCCGGTTGACCCTGCTCCTCCCGCATGGCTACGAGGGGCAAGGGCCGGAGCATTCCAGCGCCCGGCTCGAGCGGTTCCTCCAGTTGGCCGCCGAAGGCAACATGCGGGTCGCCAACTGCACCACGGCGGCCCAGTACTTCCACCTGCTCCGCCGGCAAGCTCGCCGGAATCGGCAACGCCCCCTGGTGATTTTCACGCCCAAGAGCCTGCTTCGGCTGCCCGCGGCAACCTCTCGGCTCGAGGAACTGGCGGCCGGACGCTTCGAGCCGGTCCTCGACGATCCGGCGGCCAGATCCCGCGGGGCCGAAATCGGCCGGGTGGTGCTCTGCAGCGGCAAGGTCTACTACGACCTGCTCGCCCGGGCCGAGACGGCCGGGAGCCGACCGGCCCTGGTCCGGCTGGAGCGGCTCTACAGCTTCCCGGACGATGAACTTCGGTCGGTCCTGGCCCAGTACCCCAACCTCCGCGAGGTCGTCTGGTGCCAAGAGGAGCCGCGGAACATGGGAGCGTGGGGATTCGTCGAGCCACGGCTCCGGGCGCTACTGCCTAACGGCGCTGTCTTGCGTTACGTCGGCCGGCCGGAGCGAGCCAGTCCCGCCGAGGGCAACTCCGCGGCGCATACCGTCGAGCAGGATCGACTGACGACCGAAGCGGTCGCCTGAGCCGTCGGCAACCGGCCGGTTGACACCAAACCGGCCGTTCTTCGTATGAGCGGGGGCGACCGGCATTGGGACGGTCGGCTTCCGTCATCGCACAGCGAGGAGAGCGCCGAATGGGGTTCATTTGGACGATCGTGATCGGGTTCGTCGTCGGGATCCTGGCCAAGGCCATCGTGCCCGGCAAAGAGGGGGGCGGATTCATCGCTACCACCCTGCTCGGTATCGGCGGCGCATGGTTCGGGTCGTGGTTGTTCGGGCTGTTCGGCTTCGGACGGGTCGGGTTCGTGGGTTCGGTTATCGGTGCCGTCCTGCTGCTCTACCTCTTCAAGTGGTTCTCGAAGCGCAACGCCAGCTGAGGGAGTCCGGGGCGGGCAGATCCGGCGGGGCCCGCCCCGCGGTCGGGGCAACGCCGCCGATCAGAGCGGCTTTTCGACCAGTTCCCGAACCGTCTGCTTGATCCCGTCGGAGAGGTGCTCTCCGTAGTGGAGCAGGAACACTCCCCGCGACCTCCGCGCCAGGATGAACCCAAGAAACGGCATGTCGGCCTTGGCGGCGTTGCATACCTTGCATGCCAGCACCAGGTTGTCCGATCGGTCGTAGGCGGTCTTGCCCTTGCGGGGCTGGACATGGTCCAGGGTAATGTCCTCGGCGGGGTAGCTGCCTCCGCAATAGGCGCACACCGGCCCGTGTCGCTCCATCAGGGTGTCCCGAAACCCCTGGTACGATTTGCTCCCGGTCCTGCGCAATGTCTCCGAGCTGCGGGCTTGGGTGCTGGCTCCGGCGCGTCGGCGCCGATTGGTTCTTGGCAAAGGAGGCGGTGTCCGATCGGGTAAGTGGTCCGGTAATCTAACCGGGCAGCCCCAAAGAAAGCCCAGGGGAGGCACTCCCACGCCCGTTCGCCCACTGTTATTCTTCCCCGTCCCGACACTCGCCATTCCGCCTGCGTTTGCCTGAACCTTCGTCGTTGGAAGGGAGCGCGCTTCTGACGGTCACCGCCCCCATGACCCGATCCATGCCATCCGCCGCCGAACCCGCGGGGTTCGAACCCACCGCGTGGACCGCCATCAACACCATTCGCACCCTCGCGATGGACGCGGTCGAACAAGCCAACTCGGGACACCCCGGGACACCGATGGCCCTGGCGCCGGTGGCCTATGTCCTTTGGACCCGTCACCTCCGGCACGACCCGAGAACGCCCGACTGGTCCGATCGCGACCGCTTCGTGCTCTCCTGCGGCCACGCCTCGATGCTGCTGTACTCGATCCTCCACTTGACCGGGTACGACGTCTCGCTCGACGACATCGTCAACTTCCGGCAGTGGGGCTCCGCGACACCGGGCCACCCCGAGCGCGGCCACACCCCAGGCGTCGAAACCACGACCGGCCCGCTCGGCCAGGGCGTCGGCAATGCCGTCGGGATGGCGATGGCCGAGCGCTACCTTGCCGAACGGTTCAACCGGCCGGGGCACCAGGTCGTCGACCATCGAGTCTGGGCATTGGTTAGCGACGGCGACCTGATGGAAGGGGTTGCCAGCGAAGCCGCTTCGCTGGCGGGGCACCTTCGACTCGGCAAGCTCACCCTGATCTATGACGACAACCGAATCACCATCGACGGCACCACCGAGTTGAGTTTCTCCGAGGACGTTGGCCGCCGGTTCGAGGCCTACGGTTGGCGGGTGACCCGAGTGGACGACGGCAACGACCTCGCGGCGATCGACGCGGCCCTCCACGACGCTGGCAACCAGTCCGACCGCCCCAGCCTGGTGATTCTCCGGACCGTCATCGGCGACCCGGCACCCAAGAAGCGCAACACCCCGGAAGCGCACGGGGCCCCACTCGGGAAGGACGAGGTCGAACGCACCAAAGCCCTGCTGGAGTGGCCTCGAGATCCGTTTCACGTTCCCGACGCCGCCCGAGAAGACATGGGGCGGTGCCTGGCGCGCGGCGAGGCGCTCCACCGCGCCTGGCTCGACACCAAGGCCGCCCACGAAACGGCGCATTCCGATCTTGCCGCCGAATTCGGCCGCTGGCTTTCGGATACCATTCCGGTCGACTGGGACCAGGTCTTGCCGGCCTTCGGGCCAACCGATTCGCTCGCGACACGCCAGGCATCAGGGACGGTGCTGAACGCCTTGGCCCGCGCCTACCCTTCGCTGATTGGCGGGTCGGCCGACCTCGCCGGAAGCACCGGCGTGGCCATCAAGGGAGCCACGACCTTCAGCGGCGCCGGCTCGGGACAAAGTGTGGCCTGGGGTATTCGGGAGCACGCCATGGCCGCCGCGATGAACGGGATGGCGGCCCACGGTGGCGTGCGGCCGTTCGGGAGCACCTTCCTGGTGTTCGCCGACTACATGAAGCCTTCGATCCGGCTCGCCGCCTTGATGCACCTGCCCGTGATCTACGTCTTCACCCACGACTCGATCGGTGTCGGTGAGGACGGCCCGACCCACCAGCCCATCGAGCACCTGGCCATGCTTCGGGGCATTCCCAACATGGTGGTGATCCGCCCCGGCAGCCCGGCGGAGACGGCCCAGGCCTGGCGAGCGGCGCTGGAACGGCACGACGGTCCCACCGCCCTCATACTCACCCGCCAGAAGCTCCCGCCGGTCGACCACTCCCGGCACTCCGCGGCGGGGTTGCTCCGTGGCGGCTACGTCGTCTTCGAGCCCGCGGGGCCTCCCGAGGCTCTCGTACTGGCGAATGGTTCCGAACTGGCGGTTGCCATCGCGGCCGCGACTCGGTTGTCGGACAGCGGTCTCCCTACCCGGGTCGTGTCGCTCTCCTCTTGGGAGCGGTTCCGATCGCAACCGCCGTCGTACCGCGACGCGATCTTGCCCCCGGCGCTCCGGGCTCGGGTCTCGATCGAGGCCGCGGCCACCTTCGGCTGGCAGGCATGGCTCACCGATCGCGGTGAAGCGATCGGGATCGATCACTTCGGTGCCTCGGCGCCCGGCGATCGTTTGTTCGCCGAGTTCGGGATTACCGCCGAGCACGTCGTCGACGCGGTTCGCCGCGTCCACCAACGGAGCGACTGACCCATGTCCAATCCCCTGGTCGGCTTGGGCCAGCTGGGCCAAAGCCCATGGTATGACTTCATCACCCGTGAGCTGATTCGCTCCGGAACGCTGGCCCGGCTGATCGCCGATGACGGTCTCCTCGGCATGACCTCGAACCCGACCATCTTCGAGAAGGCAATCGCCTCGAGCGGCGATTACGACGACGATATCCGGACCCAAGCCGCGGCCGGGCTGGACGCCAAGGGGATCTTCGAGACGCTCGCGGTCAAGGACGTTCAAGCCGCCTGCGACGTGTTCCAACCGGTGTTCGTGGCCACCAAGGGCCGCGACGGCCACGTCTCGCTCGAGGTGTCACCGGCCCTGGCCCACGACGGCCCGGCCACGGCCGCGGAGGCCAAACGGTTGTGGGCCGCGGTGAACCGGCCCAACGCGATGATCAAGATCCCCGGCACCGTGGCCGGTCTTCCCGCGATCACCGACTGCATCGCCGCGGGCATCAACGTCAACGTGACGCTGTTGTTCTCGGTCGACCGCTATCGCCTCGTCATCGACGCCTACGCCCTGGGGTTGGAGAAACGCCTCGCCGAGGGGCTGCCAGTCGACGGGATCGCCTCGGTCGCGAGTTTCTTCGTCAGTCGAGTCGACGGGCGAATCGACCCGATGCTCGATGCCCAGGGCGACCCCGATCGGATCCGCGGCACCATCGCCATCGCCAACGCCGCGGCGGCCTACCGGGCGTTCCGAGAGACGATCGCGACACCCCGTTGGGCCGCCCTCGCCGCCCGCGGGGCCGCCCGCCAGCGGCCGCTGTGGGCCTCGACCAGCACCAAGGACCCCAAGTACCCCGACACTTACTACGTCGAGGCCCTGGTGGGGCCCGACACCGTCAACACCCTGCCGCCCGAGACCTTCGCCGCCTACCGGGATCACGGTAATCCCGCGATCAGAATCGACCAGGCCGTCGCGGAGTTTCCCGCCCGGCTCGCCGCGTTGGCGAAACACGGGATCGATCTTCGGGCCGTGACGGATTTCCTGGAAACCGACGGCGTCGCCAAATTCGCGGCCTCCTTCGATTCGCTCCTTGCCGGGATCGATGCCAAGGCGGGAGCGTTGACTCGGTAACCGCCATGATTCCGGCTCTTCGTCGGCTCAACCTCACCCATTGGATCCTGATCGGCACGGCGGTCGGGGTCGTCGTCGGCTACCTCGACTTCGCGGTGTGGAAAGAAACCGATCTCGCGGACACGGTGCGCCCGTTCAGCAACATCTTCATCCGGATGATCAAATCCATCGTGGCGCCGCTCCTGTTCGCCACCCTGGTCGTGGGTATTGCGGGCCATGGCGACGACCTCAAGAAGGTCGGTCGCCTGGCGTTGCGGTCCATCATCTACTTCGAGGTGGTCACCACCGTCGCGCTTTTCGTCGGGCTCGCCGCCGTCAATCTGGTCCGGCCCGGCGACGGCGTGACCCTGTCCGGTTCCGCCTCCGAGGCCTCCCAGTTCGCCAACAACCAGCCGACCCTGTCGAGTGTACTGGAGCAAACGGTTCCGGCCAGCATCGTCGACGCGATGGCCAAGAACGAGACGCTGCAGATCGTCTTTTTCGCCATCCTGTTCGCGATCGGGCTCGTCCAGGTCAAGGGCCGCCCGAAAGAATTCATGCTCGAGGCCCTCGAGAGCCTGAGCCAGGTGATGTTCAAATTCACCGGGCTGGTGATGAAGTATGCCCCGATCGGAATCGCCGCCGCGATGGCGGTGACGGTGGGGAAGAACGGCCTCGGCGTGCTGCTGAGCCTCGGGAAGCTGGTGGCGACGCTCTATGGCGCGCTGGTGGTCTTCGTGGTGATCGCCCTGGTGCCGGTGGCCATCCTGGCCCGAATCGACCTGCGGCGGTTCTGGAAGTGGACCAAGGAGCCGTGGCTGGTCGCGTTCACCACCGCCTCGTCTGAGGCGGCCCTGCCGATGGCGCTCGAAAACATGGAGAAGTTCGGGGTGCCCCGCCGGGTCGCCTCGTTCGTCCTGCCCACCGGGTATTCGTTCAACCTCGATGGCTCGACGCTCTACCTGGCGTTGGCGTCGGTCTTCGTGGCCCAGATGGCGGGCGTCGAGCTGACCTTGGGCACCCAACTCTTGATGATGCTGACCTTGATGCTGACGAGTAAAGGCGTCGCGGCCGTGCCCCGCGCCGCGCTCGTCATCCTCTCCGGAACCCTGACCCAGTTCGGGCTTCCGCTCGAGGGCATCGCCGTGATTCTCGGGGTCGACGCCTTCATGGACATGGCCAGGACGTCGGTCAACCTGCTCGGTAACTGCCTCGCCTCCGCGGTGATGGCTCGCTGGGAGGGCGAACTCACCAACCCGGAGGCGGCGGAGGGGGCGGGGGCGGAGGTGGTTGAGTCGTAACCGGAGGATCGGTGGTCGACTGCACCTTGACCGACACCGTGTCTACCTTGGGCTTCTTCTCTTTGGGCCGCCGCGGCGGTGGCGGGCGGGTCCACAAGGCGATTACCCCGCAACGGGCCTGGGCGCTTTCGAGTTCGGGAGGGGTCTCGGCCGGGCCGGAGTAGATCTCGATCCCCTCGATCTCCGCGACCGGCGTAAGCCACGCCACAGCCGGGTCCGCCGGAATGCCATCCATGAAATAGGCTGGTGAACACCCCCGCGGTGCTCGCGCCATCCGGGCCACGCAGACGTTGGCCCCCCGGCACTCGATTCGAACGCCGGCCACCATCCTCAAGGCGTCCGGAATCGTGGCGCTGTGCCGCTCTTCGAGCAGGGCCCGACCGATGTAGCGGCCCCGTCCCTCGGATTTGCGCCGGATCCAATCCGCCGGGCCATGATTCGCCCGCTCCTCCACGCTCAACTCCGGGAGACTCACGGCTTCGGCCACCGCCTCGAATTCGATGTCGAGGGTTTCCCGCGGCTTGAGCTCGAGCGGCGACGTCATGGTCGAGTATCCGATCGCGGAAGCCTGGATCAGATACTTGCCGGGATCGAGGTCCGCGAAGTGAAAGGCGCCGTTCGACCCCGTGGTCCGGGCATGGGTGGTGCCGACGAGATTGATCCTGGCTCCATGGACCGGGACTCGCTCGCCGTTGTTCACCGCAACGATGGTCCCGCGGATCGCTCCCGCCCGTTCTTGCGCCGGGGCAGATTGGACGACGACGAGCCCAGCGATCATTACCACTTCACGAATCATGGCATCCTCCCTCGTCGCGTCCACAAAGCGATCACACCGCCGCAGCGAGCCGTTTCGTTGTTCAGCTCCGGAGGTACCTCGGCCGGCCCGGTATAGACCTCGATCCCCTGGATGTCGTTGGCCGGCGTGTTCTCGAGCACCGTCAACGAGGTCTCTTGATTGTCGACGTAGATCGCCGGGGCGCAGCTCTGTAATCCACGGGACAGCATCAGCCGGCAGGTGTGGCCCCGGCACTCGCTTCGGACCCCGGGCAGGAACCGGATCATGTCCACGATCCGGTGCGGGTTACGCTGGACGATCTGTTCCCGGGTGATGTAGCGCCCGGTCCCCAGCGCCATCCGTCGCTCGAACGTCGAGAGGGCCCGGGCCGGTTCAGGCAACGGCTCACCCTCGACAAAGATCGTCGGGAGGATTTGCCCGGCCGCGTCGGTCCGGAACTCGACTTCCTTGGTTTCGCCACCGTTCACCGTGATCAACGCGCTCATCGGGGTGAACCCGATGACCCGCGCCTCGACCTGGTAGGACCCGGCCTTGAGATCGGCAAACGCGAATCGCCCGAGCGAGTCGGTGGCGATGGTTCTGCGGAGGCTCAACATGGTGATCCGAACGCCTGGCCAGGGAGTCGCGTCGACGCTGGTAACGACCCGCCCCTGAATCACCGCGGTCTTCGACTGTCCCAACGCGGCCGGCGTCCGAACAAACGACGGCAGGACAACCAAAACGGCAACCGACAATCCTGCCACCCGCATTCGAACTCCCCCTCATCTGGGGGTGAGAGGCGCCGGGCGGATTCGAACCGCCGGATGGAGGTTTTGCAGACCTCTGCCTTACCACTTGGCGACGGCGCCGGAGGCCGGAAAGTGGGTGGGGCACCGGGTTCCCGCAAGGGAATCGGCTTGGGGCCGCGGGTCCCTACGCCGAGGAGACCGTGAAGGGTTCCTCTGTTGCAACTTGCACCGCGACGGCTACCTCATCGAGGGTCCGATCAGGACGGCATTCGCGAACAAGGGCAACAGTCCGCGCCAGAGGTCGCGGAAATTGGGGTCGCCCGCGAAGGCAACGACTCGGCCGCGACCCACGGTTTCGGTCCATAGGAAAGGAGAGTCAGCCCAGCGAGCCGGAGTCTCCGGCCAGAAGTATCCCGAGAGCCGGAGTTGGCCGGCGGGCGCGTAGCGAACCGCGGCCTCGCCGGGCGCCACGTTTCGGGGCGCGGTGAGCACGCTGCTGCCGTTGGCCATCACCGCCAGATCGCCCCGGATCCCCGCCAGGAGGGGCGATAAGGTGTCGATCACCGTCCGGGCAATCGCGCCGGGGACACTCGCCGGGAGGGCCGCCCGACCCGCGTTGTCCGCGCTGTCGACCCTGAGGCGGAGCCTGCTCAACCCGGTTCGCTCCGAGGCGAGCCACCCGGTCGCCCCCTCGATGGTGATCAAGGTTCCCCCGTTGCGTACCCAGCCAGCCAGCCGGTCACGGCCCGGGTCGCCAAGGGCCCGGTCGAACGCGGAGGCCGGCAGACTCGGGAGCACCAGCACGTCGAATTGGTCGAGCGCGCCGTTGGCAACCGCCCCGGCGTCGATTGGGGTCACCGGGTACTTGATCCGCTGCTCGAGGGCAAAGCGGGCGAAGCCGAACGAATTGCCGCCAACCGGCGCGCCTCCCAGCAAGGCAACCCGGGGTGGGCGAAGGTAGATCACGCTATTGCTGCCCAGATCGGTGCCGGCGTCGACCGCGGCGGTAGCGAGCGGGGTGACCTTGGCGCCGCTGACCGTGGCGGCTCGACTGACCGCTTCGTGGACCTGCTCGGGGTTGGAGCCGATTCGGACCAGAAAAGCTCCCCGCGGAAATTCCACCCCGCTCACCGAGAACGCCTTCGGGGCGAACCAGACCCGCACGCCCTCGGACAAGAGCGAGGCCAACATCACCAGGCTTGCCTCGGACCCCGGCGCGAACCCGTACGCCGACCGAGCCCGGCCGATCGAGGAGGGGGGCGAGGTGATCCACCCGACCGGCTGGCGGCCGGCCGGCGCTGCCGCGGTGGTCCAGGCCCGGACCCGGTGGGTCATCGGAAGTGACCAGGCGGTCAGGTCGTAGAATCGATCGGGTTGTCCGGTTCGGCGACTCTCGAGTTCCTGGTGGATGAAGCTCGAATCGAGTTGGGCATCCGCCTCGAGGAGGGCCTTTGCCAGCCGTCCCTGTGGCTGCGCCAGGTCGACGAGGTAGCTGCCAGCGGCGATCCGGGTCGGGCGGGCCCCGCCGTCGCCGTGGCCGGTGGCGAGCAGGGTTTGATCCTGACCGACCCGCTCGACCACGATCCCGTTGCCCGCCAGCCGTTGGACCAGGGTGTCGGCCCGCCCGTCCGGGTCGCGCTCCAGCAACACGAAACGAGCGGCGAGCCGGGCTCCCTCCGACACGGCGGTCTGCCGGAACGTCAGGTAGTCCCGGACCCGCTCGCGGGCCCGGAGCGCCGAAGTCACCACGGTAGCCCACGCCGCGGTATAGTGATGGTGGGCCGCCTGGCGCAGGGTCAAGATCGTTCCATCCAGCCGCTGGTAGGCACCCCCGCCGCTCGAGGCCTGTTCGTAGGTCATCCCGATCGCGCCGTTGAGGATCGGCCAAGACACCCCGTACCCGGGGTAGAACTCGTCGTACCCTTCGCGCCGGAAGTAGGACCAGCCGTGCCGATCGAACGCGGCCGCGTTGCTGGCCGCGAAGATGTCCCACCACTTGAGAATGGTGCCGTGGACGTTCTTGTTGATCGGCTCCATCGGCGGCGCGAAGAAGTAGCTCGCCTCCGGTCCCTGTTCGTGCAGGTCCACCGCCACGTGAGGCCACCATCGCAAGAAGGTCGCCACCCGCCCGCGGCTCTCGGGATGGCTCCTGAGGAACCAGTCGCGGTTGAGATCGAAGTGGTAGTGACTGGTCCGCGCCCCGGGCCAGGTTCCCGACTGGATCATGGCCTGAGGATGGGTCGGCGGGCCGAATGCTCCGCGCATCCTGGCCACGTCCTGGGCGTGGCGCTCGTGGCCGTCCGGATTCTGGACCGGGTCGATCAAGACCACGGTACTATCGAGGATCATTGCGGTGGTATCGTCCTGCCCGGCCGCGAGCTGATAGAGCAACCCGATGGCCGCCTCGACCCCCGACGCTTCGTTGCCATGGACGGAATAGCCGAGCCAGACGATGGCCGGGAGCCGCGCGGCAACCGCCTCGTTACCCTCGGCGAGCGCGGCGGCATCCTGGCGGATCGACTCCAACCGCGCCTGGTTTCGTTCGCTGGTGGCGATGACCAGCATCACTTCGCGACCCTCGAAGGTCGTCGCCACGGTATCGAGACGAATCCGTTTCGACGTCGCGGCGAGCCGGTCGAGGTACCGCATCAGCAGGTGGTGCGGCGTGAACCGCTCCCCGACCTCGTAGCCCAGTACCGCCCGCGGTACCGGCACCGCCGGGTCGTACCGGCCGCCAACGTTGAACGAGTGCTGGGCAGCCAGGGTCGGGACCCAGGCCGCGACCAGCATCAGCGGAATTGGGCGCACGATCACTCCAGGAGGATCTACTCGGTCACCACGCGGACCGCGTTGACGAAGTACCGGGTGTCGCCGAAGCACGACGTCGGTACCCCGACGTGCTCGCTGTAATGAAGCACGACCCGCGACCCGAGGACCTCGTTGATCTGCTTGGCCACCGCATCGTCGCGCACCGTGAACGACCAGATCGTGGGTGACGCCGCACCGGGGGTGATGTTGAGTTCACCTTCCCAGGTCTTACAGATCCAACCCTTGCGGGAGAATTTGTAGAGCGCCCCGGAACGATCGCCGTCGGAATAGCTCCAATTGAGCACGAAGGCCGTGTACAAGGCCCCCAGCGCAACGGGCACGAGTACGATCCCGGCGAGGATCAGCTTCCACCGCAGCTTCTTGCGCGGCGGCGTCGGGGTCGGGGGCGGGGGCGCATCGGACGGGGCCGAGGGGTCGGCGCTACCGGTCGGTTCGGTCATCCGATGAAGCTACGGGCCAACCCGTCAGCGGTCCAGCCGAAGACTGGAGTTGAACACGAACCCCTTGCCGATCGCGATCCGCCAGCCCGGCTCGACGCCAGTGCCGCCGATGTACGCGAAGTCGAGCCGGGCCGGCGACAAGTCCGTGGTCACGGTCAGCCCGAAGCGGACCCCGACCCCCACGGCATAGCCGGTCCGCCGGGCGGAGCCCGAAAACCAGGCGCCGCCGTAGTCGCCGAATCCGGCCAACGCCAGCCCCGCCGACCCCAGGAAGTTGTCGGTGACCATGTAGCGGTACTCCCCCGCGAGCAAAAAGGCCCGATCGCCGGTGAATTCATGGGGGTCGAGGCCTCGGGGACCGAGACCGGGACCGAAATCGAACTCGGCGCTCGGCATGGGGTTCTTCTGCCATCCATGAGCGGCGTGCATCGCCAGCATCTGATGGGTCGAGGGTTGCAGAACCAGGAGCCCACCCAAGTGGACCGATCCGGAGTCCACCGCCCCCGCTTCGGTGACCCGACCGAGCGCCGACCCGGCCAGATTGAGGAACCCGCCCCGCCAACCGAACCCGGTCTGGACGGCGATCTGGGGAACGACACCGTCCTCCTGGTATCCGAATCCCGACGGCGTGATGCCAAGCCCAACCCGCACCACGGTCGAGAGGTCGACGTCTTCATCGCGGCCAAACCCCTGCAAGTTGCTGCTGATCCTAAACCGCGCCGTGCGCCATTGCAGATACCCGGTCACCGCGCCGGTGACGGTCCGCCCGATGGTGTCCGGCCGGGCTCGATCGGCGTAGTCATCTCGACGGACCTGGCCATCCACACCCCAGCGGAGATAGCCCGACGGGTTCCCCCAGACCGCGCCGCCAATGCCGGCCCGACCCATCCAGAACCGCCGCGACAAGCTGTCGGTGATCAGGTTGCCGCCCTGCCGGAACCGCAGCACCCGCCCCTGACGCTCTTCGCCCGACAGATACCACGCCGACCGGGACGAAAACGACTGGTACGGCAAGGCGACCGCGGCATAGTGGAGCCGCCCATCGGTGGTCCGGTCGTAGAAGGCCGTCAGCCCGATCCGCCCATCGATCAGGCGGTCGCGCTGAAACGTCGTGGTGATCCCGTCTCGATCGCTGGTCTGCCGGTACCGCACCGCGACCCTGGTTGCGGTGCCGAAGAGATTCGTTTCGGTGATCCCGATCCACCGGTTGGAGCTTCGGGTCGACCCCTCGATGCTTCCCTCGATCCGGGTCGTGAACGCATCCTGAGTGGAGACCTGGAGCACCAAGCCGGAATCGCTCCTGACCGTATCGACGCGGGCCCGTCGAAACACCCGCAGCGCCCTGAGATTTCGCTCGGTCTCGGCGGCTTTGGCACTGTCGAATCGATCGCCCGGCCGCAGCAGCAACTCGCGACGGATGACCCCCGGCCTGGTGGTGATGTGGAGGCCGTTGGCGATCTTGGCGATCAGGCCTCTCGACTCGCCGGGAGGGAAGACGTCACTCGCCTTGACGACGACGGCGGCGATTCGGAGCGAGTCGGCGGTGGTCGAATCGGTACTGGTCTGGGCTCGGGCCGCCGAAGCGACCAGGGAGAATCCACCTACAACGGCGAGCACCCGACCCATTGCAGCGTTGCCCCGACCAAGCGCGCGAGCAGCGCTTAGGAGAGACTCTCCAACACCCGCCACAGCTCCAGGGCACTGAATTCGTGGAACCGGCGCAAGAGATCTGCTTCGGAGGCTTCGATGAATATCCATCCGGTCGAACGCTGCTCCGATTCGGCCACGAAGTGGACTCGGCCCTTCGGCGGTTTGGTGTCAGTCGCGATTTCCAGGTGAACTTGCCAGGCGACGCCACCCCTGGCCAATTCACCAAGGTGATGCATGGGCGGCGGCGGCGGTTGCCCTGCCGGAGAGGACTGGGCCATGTTCGTCGGGTCGGGACGCCTGGAGAGTAGCGGGGTAACCGACGAGAAGCCAGGGGGTTACCCGCGCCCACACCGCCCGGTGACGGGATCCATGATCACGGTGGAACCGACGGTGAACGCGTCCGGAACGCCGCCGCGCAGTTCGAGGGAACGCGATTGGAGGCCCGCCCGGCGGTGGCGGTCGGCGCGGTGTGGATCCCACGCGCCGGCGAGGGCGATCTCCTCGTCCTCTTTCGGGGTGTTGCCACTCACCCCGATGGCGCCGATCACCTTGCCGCGGTAGAAGATCGGGACGCCGCCCTGGAGCGGAGTGGCCCCGGGAAGCACCAGCGACGCGAGCCGACCGTTCTTGATCTGGTCCTCGAAGACGCCGCTCCGGCGACGGAAGATCGCGGCGGTCCTCGCCTTGCCGATCCCGACATCGACGCTGGCCACCTGGGTATCGTCGAGGCGATGCAGGGCGATCAAATGCCCGCCATCGTCGACCACGGCGATCACCACGGTCGACCCCCGTCTTTCGGCCTCCGCCTGGGCGGCCCCGGCGATCGCCTTCGCAGCCGCCAACGAGAGGACAGCCTTGGTCGTGGGGGCCTGGGCCGCCAGACCGTTCGCCATCGCAATCATCACCATCAGACCTACCGTCACCCGCCACATCAGCCCGCTCCAGCTCGGAGGATATCTCCCAAACTGCCGGGCCGCCTCGGCGGTTCCCGCGGGCGAGGGAGCGGCGCCTCCGCGGGCCCCGAGTTAGCTTCCGGGCCCGATGGCCGAAACGCCTCCTGCCCCGACCTCGAGCTGTCGCCACTGCGGACGGCCGACCGCTGAGCCGTTCTGCAGCCACTGCGGGGCTGCTCAGCACGCGCTCACCTGTCCCAACTGCCGGGCGGTGGTAACCGCCGCCGCCAACTTCTGCCACCGGTGCGGCAATCCGATCCGCCACCAACCGGTCCGCCGCAACGAACGGGCGGCCTGGGCCATTGCGGCAATCGCCTCGGTGGCGGCCGTGGCGGCGGTCGGATACCTGATCATGGGCGGGAACCAACCTGGTGCCCCGGTCGCCTCCATGGGGAATGCCGGGAACGCCCAGCCGGGATTGGCGAATCGGGCTCCCGACATCAGCTCGATGTCGCCGCGGGAGCGGTTCGACCGACTGTTTCTCCGGGTCGCCGAGTCGCAGTCGTCGGACACGATCCTGATGTTTGCTCCGATGGCGCTGGGCGCCTACCGGCAGCTCGACGAGGTCGACACCGACGCTCGTTTCCATGCCGCGATTGTCCACCTTCTGGTCGGCGAATTCGCCCAGGCCAAGGCCCTGGCGGACACGATCGCCCGCCTCGAGCCGACCCACCTGTTCAGTCACGTCATTCGAGGAGAGGCGGCGGAACAAGAGCGCGATTCGCTGACTCTCCAGGCGAGCTACCGGGCGTTTCTGGCCGGCTATGACGCCGAGCTGAGAGCCAACCGTCGGGAATACCAGGAGCACCAGCCGATCCTGGAACAGTTCCGCGCCCGAGCAACCGCGAAATAGCACCCGGTTGGCCCTTGCTTCGGTGAGCCAACCCCAGCACATTGAAACACTTAAGCCAATCCAGGACACTCCGCCGTGGAGCCAGCCGCCGCGCCGTACAATCTCGGGGGCGCATCGAAGGGCCCGGTGTCCGTGCTCGTCGTCGACGACGAAGAGCCGATTCGAAACGCCCTCAAGCGGTTTCTGTCGCAGCAGAACTACCAGGTGTCCACGGCCGCGAACGGGGCCGAGGCCCTCGAGGCGCTCAGCCGCCAGAAGGTCGCCTGCGTCCTGCTCGACGTGCGGCTGCCCGATGCCAACGGCGTCGATCTGGTACCCAAGTTCCTCGAGCTCGAGCCCCACGCCGCGATTCTGATGCTCACCGCGGTCAATGACGCCGCCAGCGCCGCGCTGTGCATGCAACGCGGGGCCATGGACTACCTCACCAAGCCGGTCGACCTCACCGATCTCCTTCGAGCGATCCAACGGGCCCAGCGACGCCGCGACACGATGATCGAAAGCCAGCAGATCAATCACTGGCTCAAGGAAGAGGTCGCCATCCGCACCGCCGAGCTCCGAATGGAGCGGGCCAATCTGGAGCGGATTTCCGTCGCGACGCTGGAAGCCCTCGTCAACGCCCTCGAGGCCAAGGATCCCTACCTCCGCGGTCATTCGGCGCGGGTCGCCGACCTCGCCGCGACGGTCGCGGCCGAGCTCGGCCTCGACGAGGAGGCCGTGGAAGTCGTCCGCACCGCCGGCCGGCTGCACGACATCGGCAAGATCGGGATCCGCGAGGAGATCCTCAACAAGCAGGGCCCCCTCACCAACGAAGAGTTCGAGCACGTCAAGAACCACACCGTCACCGGCTCGCAGATCCTCGCGCCGCTCGGGCACCCCCGCCACATCATCGAGATCGTTCGGAGCCATCACGAGCGGTTCGACGGCAAGGGCTATCCCGACGGCCTCCAAGGCGATCAGATCCCCATTGGGGCCCGGATCATCGGCGCCGTCGAGATCTACGATGCCCTGACGACCTCGCGGCCGTATCAGGAGAAGATGGTGCCGGAGCTGGCCATCGAGCGACTGCGCGACTTGGTCGACACCGTCATCGACCCCAAAGTGCACCGGGCCCTGCAATCGGTCGTCGCCCGCCGCGAGGCGCTGATCTTCCTCGACGACGCGCGTGCCTGATCCGGCGTCGCTACGGATCCTGGTCGTCGACGACGATGCGGTGATGGTGCTCTTGATCCGGAAGTTGCTCGAACATGCTGGGTACCATCGAATCATGGTCGGGAGCCGGGCCGCCGACGCCATCGCGCTTGGCGCCGACGCCGACGTCATCCTGCTGGACTATCAACTCCCCGACGGCACCGGCCTCGATACCCTGCCGCGGCTCTTGGCCCGGCCCGACCCACCTTCGGTCGTCATGGTCACCGGAGAAGGCAACGAAACGCTCGCGGCAACGGCCCTTCGGGCCGGGGCGGACGACTACGTCGTCAAGGACAACAGCCTCCGCGAGATGCTACCCCAGATCGTCGAGCGGGTCCGCCGCCACCGCGCCCTCCGGGAAGCCCAGACCGCGGTGGAACAGGAGTTGGTCCGGGCCGAGCGGGTCGCCGCGATCGGCGAGATGGCCGTGACGCTCCACCATGAGATCAACAACCCGCTGATGAGCGCCTCCGCCGAGGTGGAGCTGCTGCTGAGCGACTCCGGCCTGGCGCCGGAGCACAAGAGCGCGCTGGGCGCGGTCCGGGACAGCCTCGGGCGGGTCCGGGATATCGTCAGGCGCGCTGGCGAGCTTCGTCAGGCCGCGAGCGCCGACTACTTGGCGGGCCTCCGAATGATCAGCCTCGACAGCGGCGAACAGGCTCCCGTGATTCCTCGGGGCCGGGCCCTGCTGTGGATTGCCGATGAGGACACCGCCCGGCTGGCGGCGATGGTGCTCCGCCACCGGGGCTTCACCGTCGAGCGAGTTGGCTCGGTGCGGGAGCTTTCCAGCGGGGTCAACCGGCTCGGGGTGACGCTGGTCGTGGTCACGGTGCCCGGGTCCGATCGGCCGGAAGGAGCCCTGGCCGGTTTCGAGCCGGATCCCCTCCGGGGCTATGCGGTGGTCGCGCTGGTCGCGGGCGACCCGACCGGCCCGAGGGCCGCGGGAGCGGACCGGGTGCTCGCCCTTCCCTTCGATCCGGCCACCCTCGCCGACGAGTTGGTCGCCGCCGCGGACCGGCACGGCTCCGGCTGAAACGAGGAGCTACGCACTCGGTCGGGGCGATTTTAGCCGCGGGGTCGTCGGATCGTCGCCCGCGGCCGGGGTCAACTCCCAGTCGAGATCCGGTTCGACCAGATGACCGATCGAATTCGCGTAGTATTGCAGCAAGGGCCGAGCGTTAGGCAGGATCACGATGGCCTCACCTTGGTCGACCACCATCCGTCGGGCCCGGAAGGTCCGCCAGGCCCGATCCCAGACCGCCTCCAGACCGAGTTCGGAGCGAACGACCTTCGCGTTGACCGCGCGGAGCCGATCGCGGAGTTCCCCCACCCGCTCGAGGACCCGGTCCTTCGGCACCACGTGCGCCGGAAACGACAGCAGCGCCATCGATACCAGCGGCACCGGGGTCACCGGGACGATCGCGCCGACTCTGGCCATGACCTCGTCGGCGAGCCGTTGGATCTGGGGCAACCGATCGGGCCGCGGCAGGCTCGGAACGTCGAGCCCCGTTTTCGCCAGCCAATCCCGCGCCGACAGCGGACTCCCGAAGTTGACGGCCACCCGACCGTATCGATGCCGGCGGCCAGCCAGCAACTGGATCACGTTCCAGGCCGCGAAGGAAACCCAACCCCAGACCTGACCGAGCCGAGACGGGCGAGGTCCGCCGACGATCAGCTCCCGGGTGAGGGTTTGGTCTTCCAGGACCCGATCGTAGTTGAGGGCGACCGGCACGAGCCAGATATCGCCATCGAACGCCGGGTCGCCCAGCGTCCCCACCAGGTAGTCCAACAACCCGATCTTGGCGGGACCCAGGCGGCCATCGCGGCTCAAGCCGCCTTCCGGGAAGATGCCCTGGGTCACTCGGTGCCGGGTGATCAGCTGGATGTACCGCTCCAGCACCCGGTGATAGAGCGGCTCCCGGAACTTCCGCCGGATGAAGTAGCTGCCGAAGCTCTTGAAGATGTACTCGAGCGGCCAGGTTCGAGCCCACTCGCCGACGGCGTAGCTGATGCTGACCACCTGGGCCAGGACGTAGGTGACGACCACGTAGTCCATGTTGGACCGGTGGTTCATCAGGTACAACACCACGTCGCGCCGGGGAATCTTGTTCAGCCCGTCGTGATCCTGATACTCCACGCTGGCGTGATAGAACAGCCGGGTCAGGAGTTTCGAGAGCCGAAACCCGATCTTGTAGTACGACAGCACGTTGAAGAACGGCACGATCTCGTCGATGTATTCGGCGACCTGGCGTTCGACTCGCGCCCGCGGCAGCCCGTGGCGGGCCGCGGCTTCGGCGATCGCCTCGATCACTCGGGCATCGGCGAGCAGCGCCGACCTGACCCGGCCGCTCTCGACCAGCTTGTAACGGTCGAGGCGGGCCCGGAACTCGAACAAGGTCCGTTGCGCCCAGCGGCGAATGGCCCGTCGAGCGAGCCACCCGGTCGCCAGACCCGCGGCGATGATCCCGAGAATCCATAGGGCCCAAATCGGCATCCGCAATTATCCCTCCGATTGGCTGGTTCGGCGAGCCGGGATTGCTCAGAGCCCGCGCTCCGGCCACCTTGCCCCGATGCGCCCGCTCGTCACCCTGGCCATTCTGACCCTGCCAGCCGCCCAGCTCGCCGCTCAGCCCTCGCTGCCGGCGAGCGGCGCCGCACCGAGCGCCTTCGTCCCGGAGGGGTATCGGATCCTCCGGGAGCTCGCCGGTCATCTCAACGGCGACGAGTATCGGGATGCGGTGCTGATTCTGGCCGACGCCCGCGAGGCTCCCGACACCATCGTCGAGGATCCCCTGCCCCGGATCCTGGTGGTGCTCACCGGGTCACGAGGCGGGTTTCGCCTGGCGGTCGTCAACGACAGGGCCGTGCTCGGACGGTTGGACGGGGGCGCCTTCGGCGATCCGCTCGACGAGTTGTCGCTCGATCGCAACGTGATCGTGCTCAGCCCTTACGGCGGGAGCGCCTGGCGGTGGCGATTCACCCATCGCTTTCGGTTCCACGCCGACCGGTTCGAGTTGATCGGACGGACCACGGCCAGTTACTTCAACGCCGCCTACTGCGATCGGCTCGGAGAGTACCGCCCGACGACCCACATCGACGAGAACCTGCTCACCGGCGAACGGGTTCGGTACCAGGTACCCGAGTCGCGATGCGTCAAGCGAACCCGCCGGTCCCGGTTCCAACCGGTTCGGCCGTCGCTGGCGGAGTTCGACATCCGCAAGGACACCGAGGGTCGGTAGCTAGCGTTAGGCGGCCGGGGCGAACGCCATGGCCCGAAGCCGGCGGACCCGTTCGCCGATCGGCGGATGGCTGGCGAATCGGTCGCCCAAGCCGCCGTGAAGCCGGCGCTCGGCCGGATCGACGATGCACATGTGAGCGGTGCCCTTGGTGATCGACCGGGTCGCGGCGGAGGCACCGTCGAGTTTCTCGAGCGCCCGCGCCAACGCCTCCGGGTTGCGGGTCAGCTGGGCCCCGGTCGCGTCGGCGAGGAACTCCCGCTTGCGGCTCACCGCCATGGCCATCATTCGGGAGACGATCGGCGCGACGAGCAGAGTAATCAACCAGACCGTCAGGACCACGATCGCGACCGGGTTGGCATCCCGCTTGCCGCTCCGCCGACCCCCGACCCGACCGCCGAATCGAAGGAAGTTGCGACACAGGTCCGACAACAGGACGATCGCCCCGACCATCCCGGCCAGCAGGGTGAGCAGTCGGATGTCGTAGTTTCGGATGTGAGCCATCTCGTGAGCGATGACCGCCTGCAATTCGTCGCGATCGAGCGCCCTGAGCAGTCCGTCGGTCACCGCCACGTGGGCTCGGCTCGGATCCTGCCCGGTCGAGAAAGCGTTCGGGTCGGAGTCCGGAATGATCCACACTCGCGGCTTGGGTAGCCCCGACGCGATGGCCATCTCCTCGACGACGTTGTTGAGCCGCATCTGGTCCGGCGAGGCCGCCTCGAGGAGCTCCAGGGCGGCCGCCGACTTGAGCACCTGCTCCGGCCCCCGAGCCCAGGCGTGCCACGCCACCGCTCCAGCGATCGCGGTGAAGACGGCGCCGATCCCGGGCACCACGTGGCGATATCCCTCGACGGCGTCGCGGGTGAGCAGGTAGAGCCCCCAGTCACCGCCAAAACCGATCCAGCCGGTGAACGCGACGAAACCGACCGTGAGCCAGGTCGACCGCCGCCGATTCGCCGCTTGCTGCTCGAATAGGTTCGACTCCGTCACGCCGTCGGCGGCTTGTTGAACCCGAGATCGACCTTCGGCACCGCCCGCTCGGCGGCGTCTTCGATCGCCCAGAGCTCCGCCGGGCTGGCATTGGCTATCCCGGCGATCAAGTTGGTCGGAAACTGCAGCTGTTTGGTGTTGTACAACGTCGCTTCGTCATTGTAGAGCTGGCGAGCGAACGCGATTTTGTTCTCGGTGCTGGTCAGCTCCTCCTGGAGCTGCGCCACGTTCCCGGTCGCCTTGAGGTCAGGGTAGTTCTCCGACAGCGCGAACAACCGGCCCAGGGCCTGGCTCAACTCCCCTTCCGCTTTCGCCGTGGCCGCGACGCCCTGGGCCCCGATGGCCTTGTTGCGCGCCGAGATCACCGCCTCGAGCGTTTCTCGCTCGAAGCTCATCGCTCCCTTGACCGTTTCGATCAGGTTGGGGATCAGGTCGTGACGCCGCTTGAGCTGGACATCGATCTGCTTCCAGGCGTTCAGCACCCGGTTCTTCAACGCGATGAGCCCGTTGTAGGCGCCGATGGCCCAGAAGACGGCGACAACGAGAATCCCAAGAACGATGAGCATGCCCATGACGACGAACCTCCTCGGTGAGAACCCGCGGCGCCCGGAGCGCGGTGCCGCCGAGCTTGGTGAAAGATCGTCGAGCCCGCGCCGGATGGAAGGCCTTGACTCGCGGTAATTGGGACCTGGGTTGTGGTATTTCGGTTACCGCCCGGCTCCCGCCAGCCACCAAGTTGGGGCATTCAACACAAGGGAGGAAGCCATGTCACTGATCGAACTCGCCACGGCTCTCTCGGTCGTCGCGGTGCTGACGGCTGGGGTCGTTCGGATGTCGGCCCACCAGCGGGACCGCCTGGCCACCGAACAGGCCCAGGGTCGCGTCGTGGACGGGTACCGGCGGGCCACGGGACTGGCTCGGGCTTGGGGTCGGCCGGCGGAATTGGTCGTGGCGGCCGACTCGATCGTGCTCCGATCGGTCGGCGTTAGCGATACCGCGGTTGTCGTTCGGGAACCCGGACCCTCGCTCCACGGGGTCGATCTGACCCCGTCGATCCACCGAGTGCAGTTCGCTGCCTCGGGCCTCGCAACCGGTCCGGCCAACGTCACTCACACCCTGGTTCGGGGAATCTCCCGACGCACGGTCGTGGTGTCACGACTGGGCCGATTGACGGCCCAGTGATGGTTCGGTTGCTAGTGCTCTTTGTCGAGCCCGTACTTCCGGATCTTGGCCAGCAGGGTGGAGCGGGCGATGCCCAAGATCTGAGCCGCGTTGCGCCGGTTTCCGCGAGTGTATCGGAGGGTTGCCGCGATATGGCGCTTCTCGACGGCGTCGAGCGGCTCCGGATGTCCCGATCGATCCGGCTCGAACGCGGCCCGGACCGATTCCCATTGTACTCCGGGCAGCTGGCCGTCGATCACCACCACGTCGGCCCCCCCGTTGCCCAGAACACCGCCCGCACCGGCCACGGTCTCCTCGATGACCGGTCGACAACCCTGTTGCGCCAGCGACTCCGCCAGCACCCGAGTGAGGGTTTCTCTTTCGCTTGCGATCAGGACACTCAGCTGACGACCCGTGGCGAGCGACGCCGTGGCAAAGACCATAACTCCCCCGCATCCGACCGAAGTTTGGAATCAAGACTGACGACCCCATTAAGACGTCCGAGGCCGCCGGGACTTGTACGTCTACTCGGGTCGGGGGTCGCCCGTCACCGGGCGGCTGGCCGGCAAGTCGTTGCAGGGGGCCGAGTTCGAACGCCGTGTGGGGAGAATCGAGCGGGGATCAAAGAAGCACGAACGGCCGCAGGGCCTTTGTGGGACCCTCGCGGCCGTTCGACAGACGAGCTGGCATCGGGCGGGACTTGCGTCGCCGTTCTTCTCCCCGGTACCTCCCAGAGCTGAGTCCGCTCCGAGGGTTAGGTATCCGAGGGCCGGTGCCTCGATTCCCAGGCCGGATGGCCATCCCACCTGGTTCACTCTTCCAAGCGCTGCGAGTCGGATCGAGTCGCGGACCGACCCTTCGCACTGCACCCCGAGGCGCTAGATCGGAGTGGGTGAAGCACGCGACTGGCTCCACCGTTGCGACGATGCGATCACTGTGGTCGTCGCATCAACAAGATGGGAAACGCGACCGAGTTCGGCAAGCGCCCGGATTTCTTCGGAGTCGGGTTCTGACATGTGTCGAGAAGGGCACTTCCAACCAGAGGCACAGCATGATCTTCTGCGGTTTATCGTCGCGTGTGGAAACTGTGTATCAACGCGACCTCAGGTTTCTTGGCCCACCTCGATGTAACGATACCCCTCGGTCTCGCTCGGGGTGCCGAACAGAGCGCCGGCGTTGCTGGCGGCAAACCAGCCGCCAATCCAGAGCCGCTGCTGCTCGAGCTGCTCGACGATGGGCCGGAACCACCGCCGAATGTGACGGACCTCCGGGGCCCGGCGGCCCAGCAACGCCAGGAGCGACCCGGAGCCCGACGTCGCTCGGAGGAAGTGCGCCAGGGCGTGGGCCCGCTGGGAAAATTCCACTGCCTTGACGCCTGGCTCATCGAAGAGCACTCGCCCCTCGAAGACATCCATCGGCGGGGCGTCGAGTCGGGGGCCGAGATAGACGAACTGGCGACCGCCGGCGATCTTGCGTTCGACCACGGCCGCCGCCGTCTCGCTGGTCAGCCGAACCGCCTGGACCATGTCGTCGTCTCCGAGGATCCCGACGGCGCCGGTCCACTCGAGCGCCGCGAGCGCGGTGTCGATCGGACACCCCATCGCATCGTCGAACGCGATCAAGCGAGGCGCCTCGCCGGCCCGGAGGACGAAATGGGCCAGCCCCTCGGCCCGGTCGGTGAAGGAGCGAATGACGAGGCTCGGCGGGGCTGGCGGCATGTCGGCAAAATACCAGCGTTAGGGCTAGGGCGTAAGTTGACGTTTCGGTTCGATCTGGACGATCCATAACCCGCTATTCACGTCGGGAACGTAGATCAGCCCGTTCCGGTAGATCGCGCCCCACGCCCCAGGTACGTTCGGGATGTGGCCGTCCTTGTCGCCGGTGGCGACGTGCCCGATCAACCGCCCCTGGCGGCCGAGATCGCCGCGGAGTTCCCCGGAGACGTCGAGGACTCGCAGGCCACCCTGGTAGTCGCCGAGGAACAGCGAATCGCCCGCCACCCAGATGTTGTGGGCTCCCCCATCCCCGGATTCGTACCAGGCGACGCTTCGGGGCTTGGCCAAATCGCTCATGTCGATGACTTGCATCCGGCCGTAGGCCCGCCCGAACCCCGGCACGCCTTGGCCGTGGGCCTTGGCCGGGAACACCTCATCGGCGACATAGACGTAGCGACCTTCTCGCCACGCCGTGTGGGTTCCCCGAATGAACCCGGGGCCGCCCACCGCTTCCACGTTGCGGTAGAGGGCGTTGAGATCGTACTTGAACTGGGTCACGAACACCGGGTTCTCGGGCCGCCCTCCCTTGATGCCGTTGCCGACGTCGAGCACGATCAGCCCGTCATTCCAGTAGCTCAGGTACGCCAGGCCGTCCTTGACGTCGATGTCGTGGACCTGGCGGCCCGCCGCCGGCGGCGGGGTCTCCCACCGGGCCACCTGCTTGGGATGGTAAGGATCCCGAATGTCGATCACCCGCATCGACCCAGTCGCGTCATCGGTGAGGTAGACGTGGCCCCGATAGACGTAGGTGCTGTGCACCCCGCCGGAGACGGTCTCGGTGAACTCGGCGATCGGCTTGGGATGGGCCGGGTCCTCGAGACTCAGAATGACGATCCCGTTCTTCCGGTTGGAGGCGTTCTCGCGGGTCATCACCGCGTACCGGCCGTCTTCGGTCGCCATCACGTCGTTGACGACCCGGGCATCGACCACCACCGAGTCGGTGATTCGGGGAGCGGCCGGATTGCTGACGTCGACGGCGTAGAGCCGATCCCCGCCGACCCCCGTCAGGCCAGCGGTCGCGAGGTAACCATGTTTGCCGTCGGGATGGAGCCAGAACTCCGTCGCCATCATCCCGATCGGGAGGCGACCGACGATTTTCATCGCCCGGGTCGCGTCCCGGGGAGTGATCTCGACCACCGCCTCGGCCGAACGCCCGGCGAACGAGGCAATGACTTGGTAGGTACCAGGCAAGTCCGCGACGAACGCCCCGTCCGGGTCGACGGAGGCGTTGCCCGGGGTGATCGACCACTCGGGACGCAGCTCGGTCACGGGTCGCCCGGTGGCCGTGGTGGCCGACGCCACGAAGCGAATCACGTCGCCGGTGCGGGCGGTGGTACGGGCCGGGCTCACCGAAAGAACTCGGACCGGATTGGCCGAGACCGTGATCCGGGTTGCCCGCTCCACTCGGCCGACGGCCGCGATGACGCTGGCGGTGCCGGCCCGGCGAGCGGTGACCCGGCCGGTGGGAGTGACCGACAGGACCGCGGGATCGTCGCTCGACCAGACAACCCGGTCGCCGCGCTGGTCTTCGTTGGCCGCCAGCGGAGTCGCCCTGAGATTGAGTGCCTGACCGACCACCATTCGGGTCACGGCGGGTTCGAGGTCGATCCGTGCCACCGGAAGGGGCAGGACGACCACCTCGGTGGCGACAGTGAACGGTCGGCCCCCGGTGCCGGGCCGAGCGACCACCGTGGCGACGATCGTCCCGGTCGCGCCCGCCGTGACCAGCCCGGTCGAATCGACGGTCCCCTCGAAGGTTCCCCCGGACTGAAACCACAGGGCGGTCGGCACCGGGATCCTGTTACCAGCGGCGTCGAAGCCGATGGCGCGAAGGCGAAGGGTATCGCCGATCTGGATCTTGGCATTCGCCGGTTCGATGGCGACCCGCGCCAGCTGGTTGTTCGCCGGTTGCTGCCCGAGTGTCAGCAGCGCTGCCGCAAGCCACATCGTCCCGCCTCCCTGTGGCGGTTGGCCCCCGGCCGATCGCCGGATCGCCCGGAAACCTACCCCCAACCGAGGGCCAACGCCACGCCGTATTGACAATCGCTTGGTCGGGCTGGAGTATATCGACGGGATGTGTTGTTGCCGAGCTTCGGTTTCGGGCTTGGCGTTTTCCCGAGCCCAGAGGGCTCCCATCGTACGAGGTCAGCGCAAATGGCAACAGGTACCGTCAAGTGGTTCAACGATGCGAAGGGATTCGGTTTCATCGCCCAAGAGGGAGGCAAGGACGTTTTCGTCCACCACACCGCAATTGTCATGGATGGGTTCCGATCACTTGCCGAGGGCGACCGCGTCGAGTTCGAGATCGTTGACGGACCGAAGGGGCTCCAAGCCGCGAACGTCAAGAAGGCGTAGCCCGGGGCCGACTCGCCCCGACTCATTCGGCCTGACCAGCTGGGCTCCCCGCGCGAGGCACACTTCTCGCGCCTCCGGAGCCCAGCGTTCGTTTTGGTACATCGCCGACCACCGTTGCCGAGGCCGCCCATGCTCGCCTTTGCACTCTCGCTAGTGCTTACTGGGACAACCGTTACCCCCCTCGAGACTGGGCAACCACCGTTCGGGCTGCTAGGTCTTGCGCCCGGCCTGGTCCAGAGTGACCTGCAAGAGCGGGTGGCAAAACTCGGTGGCCGACTGTCGTGCCGTGCCTCATCCGTCGACCGGCGGTTTGCCGAGTGCGGGGCGACGCTCACCGCCGCGCCCGACGGACGGCGGTGGGAACTCCTGGCCTCGATGGTCGACGGCACCGGCGCGGTCCTTCTCCTCAAAACCTCCGTCGAGGCGCCGGACGTCGCCGCGATGCGGGCGCAACTGACCACGGATTTGGGCCGGCCCAACTATCGGAAACAAGGTGAGCAGCAGAGCTTCGAGTGGATCCGCTCGGGGCGGATGCTGCGGCTGACGTCGCGCCCGGAACGAGGCAAGACGGTGGTTTCGGTGAGCCTCGTCGAGGGGAGCGTCCTGGACGCCCTCGACGCCGGTCGTTAGCGCTTCTTCTTCTTCCCCGGTTTCGGGGCTGGGCGCTTGGCGGGCTTGGCCTTGGCCTTGGCCTTCGTGGGAGTGGCCGGCTTCTTGGCGCGCTCCGTCGCCCGTTCGAGGGCCCGTTCGGCGCGGCGGTCGACGGCGGCCTTGACCTCAGCCAAGACCCGGTCGGTTTCGTCCTGGGTCATCAAGGTGCGCCGCACGGCGTAGCGGAGGATTTCCTCGGCGTCACCAATCTTGAATTCACCCAGCCGCGCCCCGGCCCGGATCAGGCCCACGAAGGCGTCGGCGACCGGGTTGCGCAGCACCGAGGCAATGCCGGGAAGCGTTTCCAGGAGTGAAGCGACTTGCGTCCCGCCCAGTTCCGTAGCCACCAGTTCCCCCCCGACCGAGCGTTAGGTATCTCCGTCGGTGGGCAACGTACCAGCCCGCCCCCAGTTCCGTCAAGAAACGCGTTAGGCACGCATGGTAGTCGTCGATGCAACCCCGAACAAATACCGGCAGTCCGCGTCTAGTGGGGCAGCGTGAACAACCGGCGCCACCGAACGTTGGTCACGAACGGTAGCGGCCGGTAGGTGTCGGGGTTGTAGCTGAAGTACACCACCAACGGCCGACCCCGCACGTTCGCGCGGGGAAGAAAGCCCCAGTAGCGGCCGTCGTAGGAGCCGTCTCGGTTGTCGCCCATCATGAAGAACGAATCTCGCGGGACGACGATCGGTCCCCAGTTGTTCAAGTCGGGAGCATAGTTCTCGGTGTCCCGGCCGACATAGTGCTTGAGTTGCCAGCGCCGCATGGCGGCTCGCCCCGGAGGATCGGCGTTGGCGGTCGGATCGGTCCGGATGACCCACGGCTCCTCGGCCCGCTGGCCGTTGCGATAAAGGGTGCCGCTTTCCATCGCGAGGGTATCGCCCGGGACGCCAATCAGCCGTTTCACCACCTTGAGACCCTCCTGCTCCACCGAGTCGAAGACCAGGATCTCTCCCCGGACCGGTTCTCGAATGGCCGGGAGCTTGGCTTTGACGAACGGCACTTCCGCCCCGTAGAGGAGCTTGTTGACGAAGAGGAAGTCGCCGACCAGGAGGGTGTTCTCCATGCTGCCCGAGGGGATCTTGAAGGCCTCGACCAGGAACGACCGCAACAGGAACCAGACCACCAGCGCGACCGCGATCGATTTGGTCCAGTCCCACAACCAGCGCATCAGCTTTTGCATACCGTCCTCGGTTAGTCGACCCAATCGGCGATGAACAGATTGGTTTCGCGGGCGTGCCTGCCGTTACGGTTGGAGGCCCAGACGAGTTTCTTGCCGTCCGGGCTCCACATCGGGAAGCTGTCGAAATCGTCGTAGGTGGTGACCCGCTCGAGCCCGGTCCCGTCGCTGTCGATCAGGTAGAGGTCGAACTTGCCACTCCGCGGGTTCACGTGGTTCGACGAGAAGATGATCCGCCGGCCATCGGGATGAAAGAAGGGGGCGAAATTGGCCCCTCCCAGCCTGGTGACCTGCCGGGGATTCGAGCCGTCCGACTCGGCAATCCAGACCTCGACCCTGGCTGGCCGCACGGCCCGCCGGCCGAGCAGCTCCCGATAGTCGGCCGTGTCACGAGCGGTCGCGGGGTACCCGGCCCGCCAGACGATCTTAGTGCCGTCCGGCGAGAAGAAGGCGCCCCCATCGTACCCGACCCGATTGGTGATCCGCCGAAGGTTGGTCCCATCGACGTTCATGGTGTACAGCTCGATGTCCCCGTCCATCGTCGACGTGAACACGATGGTCCGACCGTCCGGCGACACCGTCGCCTCGGCATTGTAGGCCCCATTGTTCGTCAACGCCTTGAGATCGGACCCGTCGAGCTTGGAGCTGTAGATCTCCAGGTGACCCAGCGGCCAGACGTAGCCCATCGATTGATCCACTGGCGCCGGGCAAGCTCTATCGTGCTTGAAGGTCGAGCTGTAGAGCACTCGGGTGTCGTTGGCGTAGAAGAACCCGCAGGTCGTCCGCCCGAAGCCGTTGGAGACCCTCCGCAGACCGGAGCCATCGATGTTCATCAGGTACTGCTGGTCGCAGCCCTCGTCGACCTTCTCTTGACGCTGGAAGATCAGCTGCTTGCCGTCGCGCGAGAAATACGCCTCGGCGTTGTTACCGCCGAAGGTCAGCTGGCGGATGTTGGCCAGATGGCGTTCGCCCGGGTCCGGCGACAGGAACACGGTGCTCGCCCCTGGCGCCCCGCCGCCGCAGGCGGCAAGCGTCCACCCGAGCGCGGCCGCTCGGGCGACTCGCCCAAACCTCGGACCCACCGCTGCCCCTCGCTTCCTCATCCCAGCCATTACCCGACTCCCATCCTTTCCTCGCTATCGTTCGCCTCGGCCACGATCGCCTTGGCTTGGTCGACCCACCGGTCCCGTCGGATTCGGTCACGAAAGGCTCCCAGCTGCCGCGCGACCGCGTCGACGTCATCCTCGGACCACGCCGCGATCTGTCGGACCGACCTGATCCCGAGATCCCCGAGCAACCGCTCGATGGCGGGGCCAATGCCGGAGATCCGCTTGAGGTCGTCCTGTCGCTCCGGGGCGGATTGGGACGCCCGCTCGATCTCGCGACGAAGACGCGCCATCTCGAGCAAGCCAGCTTCCACGACTACCCGTCGGTCCTCGAGCAGCGCCCGGAACCGGGTGTCGCGCTCTCGGATCTCTTCTCGCAACGTCTCGACCTCCCGGCCGCTTTTCGTGACCGCGGTTTGCAGCGCGTCCCGCTCCCGGCCGGCGGCGGCGAGCCGTGACTCCAAGTCGGCGAACTTCCGAGCGCTTTCCGCCCCCCCGCCCGACCGTCTGGGCGGCCGCGGCCCGCTCGCCGGCGAGCTCGGTGCGGAGTCGGTCGATTTCCCCGTCCTTGCCGAGGAGCGCCCTGGTGGCCCGATCTCGCTCCTGAATCACCGCCCGGAGCAAGTTTTCCCGATCCTCGAGCTGGCCGCGAAGCACGTCCGCCCGCTCCGCCTTCGCCTGGAGTGCGCCAAGCTCGGAACGAAACTCCGCGAACGCCGCCTGCTGGGCCACCACCGCCACTCGGACCTCCGCCTCGCGGCGAGCCACTTCGGCCGCAAGCCGCAGCCGCTCGCGTTCCAAGGCGTCCCGTTCGGTCTTGACCTTGTCGAGGGCCTCGGCCGCCACCGTCGAGCGCCGCCGGTGGTCGATGAGTTCGGTGGTCAGAATCGACCGTTCCGCCCGGGCGGACTCGGCGGCCTTCTCGAGTCGATCCTCCGCCGCCCTGAGCTGGTCGACCAGGCTATCTCGCTCGGCTCGGAGCGCCTTGGTGACGGCGTCGGCCTCGTCGTCCCGACGTCGGGCCCCTTCTTCGTGCTCGGACAACTCCTGGCGAGCCGCATCGCGGTCGGCTCGGAAACGATCCGCCACCGCCCGATGATCGGTCAGCTGACCTTGCAGGGTAGCGAGGAGCGACGCCTGCTCGTCGAGTTGCGCCATGAGATCGCTGTTGGCGGACCGAAGCTCGGAGCCCTCCCGCCGGGCCAACTCCATCTCGCCGAAGAGGGTGACGAACCGCTCGTCGGATTCCTCCCCCTGGCGCGACGCCTCTCGCGCGGCGAGCCATCGCCGGGCCCACCATCCGATCCCGATGCCGAGGGCCACGGCGAGCGTCGCGACGACCCAGGTGGCCAACCCGCTTCCGTTCACCGAGGGGGCGCCCCGCTCGGATCGTGACGGTAGACCACTCCGTTCCGCATCACCAGCGCCACCCGGCGAAGCGAGGTGATGTCGTCGAGCGGGTTCCCCACCACCGCGATGAGGTCGGCGGCGAGGCCCGGGGCGAGGGCGCCGGTTTCCTTGCCGATGCCCAGCGCCTCGGCGTTTCGGGAGGTCGCCGCCACGATGGCGTCCATCGGCCGTTGACCCGCTTGGCGGACCCGACAAACCAGGTCGTCGGCGTTGCTCCCGTGGGCCCCCGCCACCGCATCGGTCCCGTAGATCAGCTTGAGGCCTGGCTTGGCGGCGGCGCTCCTGGTTACCCCCAGCGCCAGCGGGATCGCCCGCTCCATGGCGGCGAACCCCGATGCGGTGAAGTTGCCGAGTCCCTCGAACCGCGAGCGATTGTCGAGGTAGTTCCGGAATATCAGCGAGCACTGGGGACCGAAATAGGTCCCCTGCTCGACCATGAGGTCGAGCACCGCCTGGTCCGCGAAGATCCCGTGCTCGATCTGATGGCAGCCCGCCCGCGCCGCGGCCGCCATGCTCTCGGTGCTGTGCGCGTGCGCCACGGCCGGAACCCCGCGCGCCTTCGCCTCGCCGCAGACCGCCTGCAGTTGCTCCAAGCTCATGGTCTGGGCCCCACCGTCGCGAATGCTCTTCGAGGCGAACACCTTGATCAGGTTGGCGCCGGCGTCGACCCGCCGCCGGACCTCCTCGCGCAGCCGGGTTGGGTCGAGGTCGGAGTCGGTGATCGGCTCGAGCGAGGTGAGTACCCGGGGACCCGGTACCAGGCCCGCGGCGATCCAGTCCCTGAGGTCGCGGTCGTCGTCCGAGCCGATGCTGGCCACGGTCGTGAATCCGGCGATCAAAGTGCGGTACGCGTTGGCGGCGGCGGAATAGCTCGCCTGGGCCGGGGAGTCACCGTCCTCCGGGGTGTGCATCCGACCCTTGCGGTTGACATAGGCGGTGAGGTGCACGTGGGCGTCGATCAGCCCGGGGAGCACGGTGCCGCCGGTGAAGTCGAAAGTGGGCCGATCGACCTTGAACGGTTCGACCCGCAGGATCCGGCCCCGGTCGACGACGACCGTGGCATTGCGGATCTGCCCGCCCCGACCGTCGAGCACCCGCGAGGCGAAGATCGTGGTGGGACCCGATTGGGGCTGCCCGAGCAGGGCCAGGATCATGGTGGCGAGAGGAATCGGCATCGCGACAATCCTAACGGTTCCTGGCCGGAAAGGCCGAGCCGATCTGTTCCGCCGATCGGAGCGAGAGGGCGGCGAAAGTCAGGGTGCCGTTGGCGCAGCTCGCCGAGACGCAGGTGGGGGCTCCGACCACGAAGAGGTTTTCGTGGTCGTGGCTCCGGCCCCACGAATCGGTCACGCTGGTGGCGCCGTCGACTCCCATCCGGCACCCACCCGCCGGATGATCCTGGAACTCGTCGACCCGGATCGACTCGACTTTGCCACGCCCAACCCTGGCCATCCGATCGAAGAGGGTTCTGATCGCGGCCTCGGTCGAAGCCCGATACTCGATCGACTCCGGGGCGTCCCGCCAGGAGATCACCGGCATCGGATCGCCCCAGGGGGTTCGCCGGGCAGGGTCGAGGGTGATTTCGCTGGCCCGATCGGGGAGGACATCGTAATACGACCGGACCCGAGCGGTGCCCGTCTTGGTCCGCCCCCGCCAATCGGCAAGCCAGGCGTCGCCCAGCAGGAGCCGCCCCGCGTCGTCCCGAAGCCGGGGGCCTTGGCCCACGGCGGACTCCCAGATCCGGAGATCGTGCCGGAGGTAATGGGCTCGGTTGCCCATCCGCATGAACTGCTTGCTCACGAGACTGTGCTGCTCGTTGATCCCCGGGAACAGCGGCATCGGCAACGAGACGAAGGCGTTGAGATTGCGGTGGCCGCAAAGGTATTTGCCCACCAGACCCGACCGATTGGCGAGGCCATCCGGGAAGCGGTGGTCCCGCGAGGCCAGCAGGAGGTGGCTGCTCCACAGATAGCCGGCCGCCACCACGAACGTGCCCGCCCTGATCTCGAGCGGCAGATCCGGGCGATCGCGTGAGATCGCGACCGCCCGTTCGATCCTGGGGCTGTCAGCGGCGCATTCGAGCCGGCGAACGACCGTCCGAGGCACCAGTTCGACCCGGCCCGCGGCCCGAAGGGCATCCCAACTGAAGTCCGGCGAATATTTCGCGCCGATGGGACAACTCGGAAAGCAGGTGTCATTGCGGCAGCAGGCTGGCCGACCGCGATAGCGGATGGAGTTCTTCGCCGAGGGCTGGCTCCAGGTGGCGATGTCCGCCTCGGCGGCCCATTCCTGCAGGCGGAGCAAGTTGTAGTTGAGGGGCAGCGCCGGCTGGGGAAAGGGCCGACCGCGCGGGTCCATGGCCGGGGGACCTTGCTCCCCGGCAACCCCGATCCGCTCTTCGGCCTCCTGGTAGTGGCGATCCAGGTCATCGTAGGAGATCGGCCAGTCGGCGTGGATCCCCCAGAGCGACCTGATCCGGAAATCTTCCGGGCTGAATCGAGGGGTGACGCCACCCCAGTGCATCGCCAACCCGCCGACTTGCATCGAGCGGCTCTGCTGGCCGACGACGTCGCAGCCGTCGATGTGGTCGTCGTGCCAGGGCGATTCGCCATAGTCGAGATAGCGGCGGCGTAGAGCGGGCCGAGTCCGGAGCGGGTCCGATTCGCTTCCCGCCTCGATCACGACGACCGAGCAGCGCCGTTCGTCGGTCAGCTTCTCGGCCACCATGGCGGCGGAGATCCCCGACCCCACGATGGCAACGTCGGCCTCGATGACCCGCCGGCTCACTGGGCCCCTCCGAGAGGCCGCGGGCGCTCGGGAGCGGCGGTAAGTGGCCGGCAGCCGAATCGATCGATCCGGGCTTGGTAGGCCGCATCATGGCCAGCGGGCGATTCGGCCCAGTGCCCCAGGAGCGCGATGGCGACGTGCGGAGCCTCGGCGATCGAGGGCCAGCCCGCCGGAGCGTTCTGCAGGGCCGCTTCGACCAACCGCAGGCGTTCGGCCACGGGGAGGGCCGCGAAGCCGACACCATGGTCAGCCCATGCGGCTCGATCGAGACGAACCAAGTCGGCCTCGAATCGAGGCGCTGGGGAGGGTGGCGTCGTTCTGATCTCGTTGGCACCGTAGCCGTGCAGCAACTCGGCTCCGGGACGGTAGCCGGCAAGCCACCGTTCGAACCCAGCCGCGGCGGCCTCGGTGGCGGCATCCGGAAGCGCCGCCGGCAGTACTACCCTAGCCAATGCCCGGATCGTCGCCGAGTCGAGTCGGTCGACCGCCTCACGGGCGCGGCGCCGTTTCGCGACGAGCAAGGGGCTTGCCCCGGCCAGCAAGGCCAACAATCGGCGGCGAGGTAACGAGGTATCGAACTGAGTCATCGGAAGGCCTGGAATCTACAGCGAAGAGGGGCGGCTCGCGCCGCCCCTCTGGGCCCGTGGGGGAGTCCGCTGACCCCTAGAACTGACTCCAGAGGTACTGGTTGGTGACCTCGTGATGGAACTGGATCTCGGGGATCTTGATCCGGCTGCCCAGCGCCTTCGGGCAGCGCTCCGCCTGCATCAACTTCACGTCCGCGAACTTCTTGTGCACCGTTTCGCCGAGCAGATCGGTGGCGAACTTCGACCCTTTGAACATCCGCAAGGCGTCGTAGATGTTGTCGGGGAGGAACTTGGTCCGATCGCGTTTCTTGTCGGTGGCGGCCGCCTCGATCGGGCCTTCGAGCCCGGTCTTGAACATGGTGTAGATCGCCAGGTACGGATTGGCGTCCGGCGCGATCGATCGGACCTCGATCCGGGCGGACTTCTCGTTGCCCAAGGGGATCCGGACCATGGAGCCACGATCGACGGGCGACGCCTTGATCTGGTTGGGCGCTTCGAAGTGCGGGTCGAGCCGGCGGTAGGAGTTCACCGACGGGTTGAAGATGAGGCAGATGTCCTGGCCGCTGGTCAGGATCCGATCGATGAACTTCCAGGCCAGCTTGGACAGCTTGTCCTGCCCCTTGGCGTCGTAGAAGATGTTCCTCCCCTTCTGACTGATCGACAGGTTGGTATGCATGCCCGACCCGTTGACGCCGGTCACCGGCTTGGGGAGGAAACTCGCGGTCATCTCGAGTTTGGCCGCCACCTGGCGACAGATCAGCTTGTAGAGCTGGACCTGGTCCGCCGCGACGCTTGCTTCGGTGTAGCTGTAGTTCATCTCGAACTGCGACGGGGCCACCTCCGGGTGGTCCTTTTCGTTGGCGAAGCCCATGGCCCGCTGCACCTCGGCGGCCATGTCGATGAAGGTTCGGAGGGAGTCGGTCGGAAGGGAGTGGTAATAGCCTCCGGTCGAGATGAACTCGAACTGCCCGGTTTCGTGGTAATGGCGTTCGGCGTCGCGGCCCTTGAAGAGAAACCCTTCGATTTCGTTCGCCGCGTTGCAGGTGAAGCCATCCTTGCTGTAGAGCCTGGCCAGATACGACTTGAGCTTGGCTCGCATGTCGGCGACGTAGGGAGTGCCATCTTTCTCGAGCACTTCCCCGAACACCAGGACCTTGCCCGGGCCGAAGACGTCGGACGGCAGCCAGTAGAACGCCGGCCAGTCGATCCCCAACCGGAGATCGGATTCCTGTTGAGCCGAGAAGCCCCGGATCGAGGAGCCGTCGAAGGTGAGGTTGTCGGCCGACTTGAGGAGGAACTTCTTGTCGTAGTCGAGCATGTGGAGCCGGCCTTCGAGGTCGGTGAAGCAGACCGTGACGGCCTTGATCCGTTTCTCGGCGGCGAGGTACTTCATTCGCTTCTCGGCCAGTTTGGCCGGGTCGACTCGGCTGAGTCGCTCGGCCTTGGCCTCGAGGTTCATTGCCTCGAGTTCGTCGTAGGGGATTTCCAGGAAGTCTCGCAGCGGGGCGTTCATCGGCGGGTGCTCCGGTCGGTTGATTATCTGATCTGGCGACCGCTTAGTATAGTGCGAAGCTCAGCTAATGTAAACTCAGAGTTTTTTACGATAAGATCTCCCTCAATTAGGCTATTTCGACCCGCCGAACGACCGAACCCGAAAGCCAGCCCGAACCCGAGCGGCCGTCACCGCGACCCGGAGGTGCCTTTGCCGGCCGCGGTGTCGGCCGACGGGGCGGGATTGCCTCGGGTCATGACCCGGATCTTGGACACCGGCGTCAACCGCTCGGCTCCCGCCACCACCACGACCTCTCCCGGGGCGATCCCGGAGCGGATCTCGACGAACCCGGGGCGCCGGGTCCCGAGTTCGACCGGCCGGCGTTCGGGAGTGTCCCCGGCCGCGACCCAGATGAAGTTCCCGCTCGGGAGCGACAGAATCGCCTCTTCCGGCACCAAGACCGCCTGGTCGCGCCGGGCCGTCTCCAACCGCGCCTCGATGAACATCCCGGTCTGCAGCTCCCGCTTCGGGTTGGGGACCAGCGCCTTGACGGTGATGGTGCGGGCCGGGAGCTCGACCTTCGGGTCGACGAAGTCCACTCTCCCCACGAAGTCCTTGCCGGCCAGGGCGGCCACCCGGAACACCACGGTCTGGCCGACCTTGAGCTGCTCGGCGTAGCGTTCGGGAACCTGGAACGCCGCCCGTTGCGGATTGATGGTCTGGAGGGTGATCAGCCGGCTGTTCTGGGTGACGTAGTCGCCGATGCTCACGAATCGGGCGCCGGCCACGCCGGCCCAGGGAGCCCGGACCACGGTGCGTTCGAGCCGTAGGCTCAGGAGGTCGAGCTGGGCTCGGGCGCTCCTGGCGGCGGCTTCGGCCCGTTCCACGTCCGCCATCGCGGCCGCCTTCTCGGCCATCAGCTGTTTGGTCCGCGCCAAGGCTTGCTCGGCGAGGTCGCGCTCCGCCTCGGCGCGAGCGACCTGGGCTTTGAGCTCGGCGTCGTCGACCTTGAACAGCGGAGCCCCGGCGGTAACCGGGGCGCCCTCCCGGACGAAGATGTCGACCAGCCGGCCATCGACATCGGGGCGGAGTTCGACCGACTGGACCGCCTCGATCTGCCCGGTCGCGGTGATCGCGTCGATGACGGTGTCGAGAATCGCTTCTCGCACCTCGACCGGAGTCGGTCCCATCGACCGGGTTGCCCCCGCCCCGCCGCCTTGCCGCCCGGAAGGGCTGCCGGGCGGTCCCCCTGGGGTCCGGGCGCTCTTGGAACAGGAGGTGCAGGCGACCGCGAGCAATAGCAGCGAGGTTCGCATCGTCAATTCTCAGGCTCGTGAAAACGGCGACCAACCACCACTTCGAGACCAGCGAGCGCCAACCGGATCGCGTACCGGGCCTGGACCAACTCGGCTTGCGCCTCGGTGAGTTGGCTCTGGGCTTCGAGCAGATCGAGGATCGTACTGGCGCCGGCCCGATACCGGGCCTGTTGAACCCGGAAATTCTCCAAGGCAACCCCGACCCCTTGGGCCGCGTACCGGGCGCTTTCGACCGCCGTCGAGTGGGCCCGATAGGCCTCGGTGACGTCGGCTTCGGCGGCCCGTTCGAGATCCTCGCGGGTGGCCCGGGCAAGGTCTCGGGCCACTTTGGCTCGGCTGACGTTCAATTCGCGCTGGAAGTTGTCCCACAACGGGATCTGGACCGAGAGCGTGAACGACGATCGGCCGATTCCCGACGGAAAGAAGGCGTCGCCGAACTTGCTCAGGTTCCCGGTCACCGTGGCTTGGGGCGAATACCCCGCCGTTCGGCTCCGGAGGGTCGCGGCCGCCGCGGTTTCGTTGCCCCGGGCGATCCGATACTCGGGCCCTTGTTCGAGCGCGAGGGCGACCGCCTGCGGCAGCGTGATCGGGAGGTCGGGGGGGATCAGGGTATCGAGCCGCGCCGCGTCGACCGGTCCACCGATCCCGACTCGGCGGCCCAGTTGGAGCCGAGCCACTTCGAGCCTGGCGTCTTCCCGCAGCAGCGCCACCCGGGCCCGATTGACCTCGAGGAGGACTTGCAGCGAATCGGTCTGCACCACGGCTCCGCTCACCACCCGAGCCCTGGCCACCACGAGCTGTTCTTCGGCCCGGCGGAGGCGTTCCCGAGCGACCTCGACCAATTCTCGGCTGCCTAACACTGCGTAGTAATCGGCTTCGGTGCCGAGGGCGGCGAGGAAGATGGCCTGGACCTCGGTGGCCCGGGCCGTTTCCAGCTCGGCGTTGGCCCGCCGGATGTCGGCGAGCCTGCGGCCGCCGGTGAACACCTCGTATCGAGCGTCGGCCCTGGCCGTCACGATCGTCCGGGCCCGTTGCCCGATGCCGACGTTGAAGATCTCGGTGGAGAACCCGGAGTAATCGGTGCTCAGGTTGATGGACGGCAGGACCAGGGTGGTCAGGGCGGATCGCCGGGCCCAGGCGGCGCTCCCGACCGATCCGGCCGCCCTGATGTAATTGGGATCGAGACGGGTGGCCCGGGCAATGGCGTCGCGGAGGGTAACCGTCGGGAGCGAATCGGCGACCGGGGCGGCGGCCAGTGCCAGCAGCAGGGCGAGCATCAACCCTCGCTCCGGACCGCGGCCGCGGGAACCGGAGCCGATTGCGGCGCCCGGGCGAACGCTCGGGCCAGCAACGAGTAGACGACCGGGACCAGGTAGAGCGTCAGCGCCGTCGAGAGCAGCACCCCACCCACGATCGCGTACCCGAGCGGACGGCGGCTCGCCGAGCCGGCCCCGAGGCCGAGCGCGATGGGGACGGCCCCCATGACCGTGGCCACCGAAGTCATCAGGATTGGCCGGAGCCGGATTCGGCCGGATTCGAGCAGGGCGGCGACGGTGTCGAGCCCGCGGCTCCGCAACTGGTTGGTGTATTCCACCAGGAGAATCGAGTTCTTGGTGACCAGCCCGATCAGCAGGATCATCCCGATCTGGCTGTAGAGGTTGATCGTCGAACCCGCGATGTAGAGGGTGAAAATGGCGCCGGTGACGGCCGGCGGGACGGCGAGCAAGACGGTGAACGGGTGGATGACGGACTCGAATTGGGACGCCAGCACCATGAACACGACGACCAGGGCGAGCAGGAACGCGAAATACAGCGCGCCGCCGCTCTCGACGAACTCGCGGGATTCGCCCGACAGCGCGGTGGTCGACCCAATTGGGAGCACTTCGGAGGCGACGCCGGACAGCGAGTCGATCGCCTCACCGAGCGCGAAGCCCGGCATCAGGCCGGCATTGAGGGTGGCGGAGCGGACCCGGTTGAAGTGGTTGAGCTGGCGGGGGCCGACGTTCTCGGCCACCTGGACGACCTGGTCGAGCTTGATCAGCTGATCGCCGCGCCCACGGACCGTGAGATCGGCCATGGCGGCCGGAGTGGCCCGGGCGTCGGGTTCGAGCTGGAGGATGACGTCGTACAGCTCATTGTTCATGGTGAAGGTGCTGATCCGCTGCCCACCGAGCAACGCCTGCATCGTCGAGGCCACGTCACGCACCGGAACCCCCAGGTCCTCCATCCGGTCGCGCTGGTACGACACGGTGAGTTCCGGCTTATTGACCCGGAGGTCGGTGTCGACGTTGGAGAGGCCGCGAATCTGCCGAGCCCGTTTGATGAGGGTGTCCATCCCGGCGACGAGCGAGTCGAAGTCATTATGCCTGACCACGAATTGCACCGGCTGGCCGAAGCCACCGAAGGCCGGGGGATTGCTGCCGAACGCGAGCACCCCGGGGATCGACAGCAACTTTGGTTGAATCTCCTGGAGCACTTCCTGGAGGCTGCGATCCCTGGCCGACCAATCGACCATCCGCACGAAGAGCATCCCCGCGTTGACCCGGCCGGCGCCGCCCCCGCCACCGAACGCGACGATGCTGTTGAAGCCCTCGATCTCGGGCACCGCGGCGAGGATGTCCTCGATTCGGGCCTGGTTCTGGTCGGTGTATTGGATCGAGGCGCCTTCCGGAGCGACCACGTTGACCATCATGAATCCGCGATCCTCCGGCGGGACGAACTCGCGTTTCATGTTGACGAAGGTGAACCAGGCCAGCACCAGCGTGGCGCCAATGACCGAGAGCGTCGCCGCCCGGTGACGGAGCACGAACCGCAACGAAGCCTGGTAACCGCTGGTCAGCCCGTCGAACCCCCGTTCGAGGGCCCGGTAGAGCAGGCCGTGCGACGGCGGCACCGCGAGGATCTTGGCGCACAGCATCGGGGTCAGGGTGAGGGCCACGAAACCCGAGATGGCGACCGAGGCGGCCACGGTGATCCCGAACTCGTTGAACAACCGGCCGGTCGAGCCCTTGAGGAACGCGAGCGGGGTGAAGACCGCGATCAACGCGACGGTCGTGGCAATAACGGCGAAGGCAATTTCCCGAGTGCCCTCGGCGGCGGCGACCTCGGGCGATTCCTTGAGCTCCTCCTGGCGGCGATAGGCGTTCTCGAGCACGATGATCGCGTCATCGACCACGATCCCGATCGCGAGGATCAGGGCCAGCAGGGTGAGGTTGTTGATCGAGTAGTCGAGGAAGTACATCACCGCGAAGGTGGCGATGATCGAGGTCGGGATCGCGAGCCCGGGAATGATCGTGGCCCGCAGGTTCCGCAGGAAGACGAAGATGATCAGCACCACCAGCCCGCCGGCGAGCAGCAGGGTTTCCTGAGCCTCTTGAATCGAGCGAGTCACGAACAGCGAGCTGTCGAAGCCCACGGCGAGGTTGATCCCGGGGGGGAGCGAGGCCTGGATGGTCGGCACCATCGCCTTCACGGCGTCGGCCACTTCGACGAGGTTGGCTTTGGACTGCCGGATCAGCGAGACGCCGACACCGGTCTGTCGATTGAAACGGAACCGATTGCGATCGTCCTCGGGGCCGAGCTCGACCTTCGCCACGTCGGCCAGCTTGACGAGTTGGCCGGCCATGTTGGCGACCACCAGGTTGGCGAATTCTTCCGGTGTCTTGAGCTCGCCCAACGACCGAACGGTGAACTCGCGCTGAGCCGATTCGATCCGACCCGCCGGGATTTCGACGTTGCGGCTTCGGATGGCGTTGGTGACATCCGCGGTGGTCAGCCTCCGCGAGGCCAGCTCGGACGCCTTGAGCCAGATCCGCATCGAATAGCGACGCTCGCCCCGAATGTCGGCCCGCCCGACCCCCGGAATGGTCTGGAGCGGCGTCTTGAGGTAGCGGTCGGCGATTTCGGTGAGCTGGAGGAGGTTGTAGTTCTCGCCGGTCAGGGTCAGGAAGATGAAGGGGCGCGCGTCGGCGTCCTGCTTCTGGACCACCGGCTCTTCGATCTCCTCGGGAAGCCGCCGCCTGACCCGGGAGACCAGATCGCGAACGTCCTGGGCCGCCACCTCGACGTCCCGGTCGAGGTTGAACTCGAGCGTGACGGTGCTTTGCTGCTCCTGGCTGACACTGGTCATGGTCCGAATGCCCTGGGCCGACGACAGCTCCTCCTCGAGGACATCGGTGACGGCCGACTCCATGACCCGGGGGTTGGCACCCCGGAGAAACACGCTCACCGAAACGATCGGGGGGTCGACGTCCGGGTACTCCCGAACGGTGAGTTCCCGATAGCCAATGACGCCGAAAAGGATCAACGCCAGGCTCAGCATCGAGGCGAGCACCGGGCGGCGGATCGAAAGGTCGGACAGGAGCATAGGCTCAGCTCTGACGTTGGTGGACCGACTGCCGGCGATGGATACGGACTGCGGATCGACGGTGTTTCCCCGATGAGATACGGGAGTCCGCCGGGAATCGTTGACCGGGCGAGCCCGGGTGGGCCCGGGCGACCGGCGACCGGGCCGGGAGGTACCTATCTTCCTTGGCGGCAACCTCTTCGGAGAACGTCATGGCGATGAAGAAGCTCAGCTCCCGGCAGCTCGCGACCCTGGCCGTCCTGGAGACGTTCCCCCCGAAGTTCGACCAGATCTTCAGGCTGATCGAGGAGATGGCAACCCTCCGGGCCGACGAGGCGATGCAGCGGCGGCTCGCCAGGATGCTCGACGAGATGAAGGCGGCGGCCACCGGCGTTGGCGAAGGCGCGCTCGGTGAGACTCTGGGCATGATGGCGATGATGGCGCGGCGGACCGGCGGCCTGCAGATGCGGGTTCGAGGCCTGCGGGAAGGGCTTGGCGCCCTCAAAGTCAACTTCGAGGGCGCCATGAAAGCGGCTTCCAACCCCGAAGCCGACGTCGAAGAAGACGAGATCAGGAAGTCGTAGGTTTTTCCTTGAGGATCTTGTCGACTACCGGGCCCGCCATCAGCACCACCATCGAATTGACCAGCACGCCAATGAGCAGGGTGACGAAGGTCAAGGCGGCCAGGATCATCCCGGCACCGAGGCCCGCGAGCAGGCGACCGATCATTTCCATAGGGTGAATCCAGTTGGGGTTCGCGCAATGTCGACCGTAAGTCTATCTTCTAAGGCCTTTGTGGGCAACCTGTTAGTCGAATTTCGTCCATCATGTACCGGAGGTCGATCATGGTAGGTCGCGTGCTTGCGGTTCTCTCGATCGTGGCGACACCCGCGGTGGCCCAGTTGCCCGAAGGCTGGTTGGGCCGGGCCGACCGGGGCGAACTGGCGGGCCTCAAATTCGCCGCCATGGCCCCTGGATTTCACTTGAGCCCTGGTTCGGCTGGGATCGTGTACCGAGCGGCCGACAAGGCCGCTGGTGGCTTCCATACCCTGGCGACGTTCACCCAAACCAAGGCGCCGACCCACCCCGAAGCGTACGGCATATTCTTCGCCGGCAAGGACTTGGACAACCCTACGTCTACTTCATCATCCGAGGCGACGGCAAGTTCTCGGTCAAGAAACGGGACGGTGCCGCCGCGACCAACGTGGTGGCTTGGACCGATCACGAGGCGATTCAGAAGCAGGACGCCGCCGGCAAGGCCACCAACAACGTCGAGATCGACGCCGCCGGGCCCAAGGTGGTCTTCAAGGTGAACGGCAAGTCGGTTTATGAGATGGAGATGGCGGATCGGGCCGGGAACGTTGGCCTCCGGCTGAATCACGGCTTGGACGTTCACATCTCCGGCTTCGCGGTCCACCACTAGGGATCGGCAGTTACCCGGACTTGATTTCGGTCCAGATCCGGTCCCACAACTCGGCCCCGCCTCCGAGGTCGGTTTGGTACTCGAGGCGGGCCAAGTCGGCCTCGGTCGGATAGGGCACTTTGGCCCGGGTGAGCGGGACCGCCGCCTGGTTGGCGCTGCCGTATCCGGTCTTGTCGGAGATCGCGGCGGCCACCTCGGGCCGGAGGATGTAGTTCAGGAACTCGTGAGCCGCCCGCTTGTGGGGTGCATTGGCAAGGACCACGAGGGCGTCCGCGAAGATCATGCTGCCTTCCTCGGGCACCACGAACCCGATCTCCGGCTGCTCGGCGATCGCTTGGGAAGCGTCGCCGTTCCAGAGCTGCGCGATGACCACGTCGCCGGCGATGAGCTGGCTCTTGACCGGGCCGGAGAGGTACGCTTTGAGGTTAGGCTTCGCCGCCAGGGCATCGGCCTTGGCTTGCTCCAGCTCGGACGGATCGACCGAGTTGAGCGACCGGCCTCGGAACTTGAGAAAACTCCCGATCACGTCGCGGTAGTCGTCGAGCATGGTCATCTTGCCCCGGTACCGGGCGTCGTGGAACACCGCCCAACTGGTCGGCGGGGCGTCCACCAGATCGCGCCGATAGGCGATCCCGGTCGTCCCCCACGCCCAGGGGACCGAAATCCGATTGCCGGGGTCCCAACTGGGATTAACGAACAGCGGCGCGACGTTGGACCAGTTGCCGAGGTACTTCCGGTTGAGGGGCAGGGCCAAACGGTTGGCATGGAAGAGCGGAAACAGGTAGCTCGACGGCAACACCACGTCGTATCCGCTGGCCCCGGCGATCAACTTCGCCGCCATCTCCTCGTTGCTCTCGTAGGTGTCGACCGTCACCCGAACGCCGAACTCCCGCTCGAACTCCGGCACGGTCGTATCGGCGAGGTAGTCGGACCAGAGGTAGAGTGACAGGTCCTTTTCGATCGGGCCGAGGTCGTCATCGGTGGTTCCGCCTTGGCCAGCTTTGGCGGTACAGGAGCCCAGGGATCCGACGACCGGTGCCGCCAGGGCGCTGGCGGTGAGGCGGCGGAGAAACTCGCGGCGAGTGGGGCGAGTCACGGAACCTCCCGGTGGGTCGGCCCGTCAGCGGGCCGAGCGTCGCATCGATCGGTCGGCAAGGTAAATGAGAAGCGAAGTGATCACCACGATCAGGGTGCTGATCGCGTTGATGGACGGCTCGATGTTGCGGCGCACCATCCCGTAGACCACCAGCGGCAAGGTGCTCGACCCGGGCCCCGCCACGAACGAGGTGATCACGTAGTCGTCGAACGACATCGTGAACGCCAGCAGCGCGCCGGCCACGATCCCGGGCATCAGCGAGGGCACGGTCACCTTCCAGAACGCCTCCCACTCGTCGGCCCCGAGCATCATGGCGGCTTCTTCGAGATTGCGGTCCATCCCCCTGAGCCGCGCGCCGACCACCACGGCGACGAAGGAGATCGAGAAGGTGACGTGGGCGATCGCCACGGTGAGCGTGCCGAGCGAAAAGCCCACCGCCACGAACGCGGCGAGCAGCGAGATCCCCATGATGATCTCGGGCGTGACGATGGCAAGGTAGAGCAGGCTCTCGGCGGCGCGCTTCCCCGGAAACCGATGGCGGTGGAACGCGAGCGCGAGGAGGGTACCGAGCCCGGTCGCCACGACCGTCGCGCCGAGTCCGATGGCGAGGCTCCGCCCGAGGCCAAGCAGAATGTCGTCGCGCTCGACCAGGCGGCGATACCACTCCAGGGTGAATCCCATCCAGCTGGCCGAGAACTTCGAGTCGTTGAAGGAGAACACCATCAGGGCCAGGACCGGCGCGTGGAGAAAGAGGTAGACCAGCGCCGCGCTCGCCACCAGCCATCGAGAAAACCGGCGGGTCATCCGACCACCTCCCTGGCGTCTCGACGGCGGAGGTACCCGACGACGGCCACCAGGACGAGCGCCATCATCGCGAACGCGGCGGCCGAGCCGAAGGGCCAGTTCCGCGCGGCGGTGAACTGATTCTGGATCAGGTTCCCGATCATCACCTGCTTGGCGCCGCCGAGGAGGTCGGACGGGACGAACGAGCCCAACGCCGGGATGAAGGTGAGCAGGCAGCCGGCGACGACCCCGGGCAGCGACAACGGCCAGACCACCCTGGCGAACCGGGTCGGCCCGTTGGCCCCGAGGACTTCGGCGGCCTCGAGGAGCGAGTCGTCGAGCTTCTCCAGCGAGGCATAGATCGGCAGGACCATCAACGGGAGAAACCCGTAGACCATGCCGATCAGGACGGCGCCCGGGGTGTAGAGCAGTTGAATCGGATCTGTCGTGAGGCCGAGCCGTTGGAGGAGGGTGTTGACCAGCCCGGTATCGCGGAGCAGGAAGATCATCGCGAACATCCGAACCAGGAAGCTGGTCCAAAAGGGCAGGATGACGAGGAACAGGAGGATCTGGCGCCATCGCTTGGCCCGGGCGATGACGTAGGCCACCGGGTATCCCAACAGCAGGCAGGCGGCGGTGGTGACCAAGGCCCAGAGCACCGTGCGCCCGAGGACCTCGAGGTAGAGCGGTTCGAGGAACCGGCCGTAATGCTCCAGGGTGAGGCCGGGAGCGACTCCGCCGTAGAGGCCTCGTTCCCGCACGCTGTAACCCAGCATGACCGCGATCGGAGCCAGGAAAAAGGCCGCTACCCAGAGGAGTCCGGGCGCGGCGAGCGCCCCACCGCTCGCCGCGGGCCGGCGGGCGAACCATCGGAGCAGCCGTCGTCTCACTCGAGCACCTGGGCGTCCTCCGGACGCCAGGCGACCGCGACTTGGTCACCTCGATTCCATCGGATCGGATTGGCGATCTGTCCTTCGTTGCGGAGGGCCACTTTCACCCGCTGGCCGTGCTCGAGCCGGACCAGAACATGGAGCGTCTCGCCCAAGTAGATCACCTCGTCCACCGTCCCGCTCGCCGCGTTCTCCCCAGCCGGCACTCGACCCGGGGGGAAGAGATCCATCCACTCCGGCCGCACCGCGACCATGACCGTCCGCCCCGGAAGGAGGTCGGAACGGGGTGGAACCCGAAACGGCGTCGGACCACCGACGGAGACCAGATCCGCCCCGGCCTCGGTGACAGGACCCTCGAACAGGTTGGACTCGCCGATGAACGATGCCACGAACGCGGTCCGGGGATCTTCGTAGATGGCCGCCGGAGTGCCGAGCTGGGCGATCCGGGCGTGGTCCATCACCGCGATCCGATCGGACATGGTGAGCGCTTCTTCCTGGTCGTGGGTAACGTACACGAAGGTGATACCCAGGGATCGGTTCAATGCCTTCAGCTCGAGCTGCATTTCCTTCCGCAGCTTGAGATCGAGCGCACCGAGCGGTTCGTCGAGCAGGAGGATCTTGGGCTCGAGCACCAGGGCCCGCGCCAGGGCCACCCGCTGCCGTTGCCCGCCCGAGAGTTGCCCGGGCATCCGGCGGAGAAAGGTGGCCGGGTCGAGCCGGACGATCTCCAGCGCCTTGGCAACCCGGGTGGCCCGTTCCACCTCCGGAACTCGGCGCCGCTCGAGCCCGAAAGCGACGTTGCGGCCGACATCGAGGTGGGGGAAGAGAGCGTAGTTCTGGAAGACCATCCCGACGCCGCGGTCGTACGGGCGTTGCTCGTTGACTCGACGCCCATCGATCAGGACCTCGCCCCGGTCGGGAGACTCGAAGCCGGCGATCAGGCGGAGCGTGGTGGTCTTGCCGCATCCCGAGGGACCCAGGAGCGAGAAGAATTCGCCGTCGTCGATCGCGAGCGAGACGCCGTCCACCGCGGGAGCGGCGGCGAACCGCTTGGAGACGTCCCGGAGTTCGACCACCGGCATCCGTCGGACGGTCACCCGGAGGCGGCCGAGAACGCCGCGTCGAGCACGTCGAGCCCTTCGGCCAGCACCGCGGCCTCGACGGTGAGCGGCACCAGCACCCGCAGCACGTTGGCGTAGGTCCCGCAGGTGAGGATGATCAACCCCCGCTTGAGCGCCTCGGCCTGAATCCGGGTGGTCCGCGCCTTGTCGGGCGCTTTGCTGGTGCGGTCGGTCACGATCTCGAGCGCCAGCATGGCACCGAGTCCGCGGACGTCGCCGACGAATTGGTAGCGGCCGGCGAGGGCCTCGAAGCGAGCCCGGAGCGTCGCGGCAACCGCCTGGCCCCGAGCGAGCACCTGGTCGCGCTCCATGACGTCGATCACCGCGATGGCCGCCGCGCAAGCCAGTGGGTTTCCGCCGTAGGTTCCGCCCAGGCCCCCGACGTGGACGTGGTCCATGATCTCGGCGCGGCCGGTCACCGCGGCGAGTGGGAGGCCGCCGGCCAGCGACTTGGCGGTCACGATCAGGTCGGGGACCAGGCCGTAGTGGTCGCAAGCGAACATCTTGCCGGTCCGGCCGAACCCGGTCTGGATCTCGTCGGCGATGAAGAGGATGCCGTGCTGTCTGGCGAACGCCGCCAGCGCGGTCAAGGCACCGGGGTCGGCGGGAACGAAACCGCCTTCGCCGAGCTGTGGTTCGATGACGATGGCGGCGACTTCGGTCGGATCGACCAGGCCGGCGAAGATCCGCTCCCAATAGGCAGCACTGGCCTGGCAACAGGTCTTCCCACCGGCCGACTGGCAGCGATAACAGTAGGAGAACGGCACTCGGTAGACCTCGGGCGCGAACGGGCCGAAGCCTTTCTTGTAGGGCATCGGCTTGGCCGTCAGGGCCATGGTGAGGTTGGTCCGACCGTGGAAGGCGTGCTCGAAGGCCACGATCGCGGGACGCCCGGTGGCGTGCCTGGCGATCTTGACGGCGTTCTCGATTCCCTCCGCCCCGGTGTTGACGAGCAGGGTCCGCTTCTCGTGGGTCCCGGGCGTGAGCCGGTTGAGTCGCTCGGCCAGCGCCACGTACGACTCGTAGCTCGAGACCGCGAAGCAGGCGTGGGTCAGGTGATCGAGCTGGGATTTCACCGCCTCGACCAGGGCCGGGTTCCGGTGACCGACGTTCATCACCCCGATCCCGCCCGCGAAGTCGATCAGCCGATTGCCGTCGACATCGGTGAGCAGGGCGTTGTCCGCGTGGGTCAGCGCGATTCCACTTTGGTTGGCGACCGCCTTGGGAATCGCGGCCGCTCGGCGAGCGTTGATGGCCTTGCTCTTGGGGCCCGGCAGTTCGGTTTCGAGACGGATCACGGGGCTCATGGCACGCCTATCGGCAAAGTAGCGCCGGGGGTAGCCGCACCGGCTCCGGGAAGTGTACGTTCTCGGACCCCGACCGCAAGCGAGCCGGCCCGGCCATGAGCCACTCCGTCGAACGCCACCTGGGTGTCGCCAGCGACTCGTACGACGAGACGATCCGCAAGTTCATTCCCGGCTACGAGATCATGACGATGACCGCCGTCGCCGCGGTGGCCTCCGCCCGGCCAGCCCTGGTGATCGATCTCGGGTCGGGGACCGGGGCGTTGGCCGAACGGCTGCTCGCGAGCACGGCGGAGACGATCGTCGAGTTGTGGGACGTGGACGAGGCCATGCTGGGCGTGGCCCGGGAACGGCTCGCCCGGTTCTCCGATCGGGCTCGGTTCGTGGTCCGGTCGTTCACCGACCCGCTGCCGCCCTGCGATGGCGTCATGGCGTCGTTGTCGCTCCATCACCTGCCGACGCTCGAGCAAAAGGGCGTCCTCTACGCCGAGGTGGCTCGGGCGCTTCGGCCCGGCGGGGTGTTCGCCAACGCCGACGTCACGATTCCGGCGGACCCCGATGGCCATCGGGCCAGCTATCGGGTTTGGGCGGATCACCTGGTCAGTTGCGGCATCCCGGAGCAACGTGCCTGGGAGCACTTTGCGGAGTGGGCCGCCGAGGACCGCTACTTCTCGCTCGAAGAAGAGCTGGCGGCCCTGCGGCTGGCTGGGCTGCCGGCCGAATGCGCCTGGCGGTCGGGGCCGGCCACCGTGATCGTGGCCGCCAAGGCGACGGGATGAGCCAGGCCCGCCGGTTCGACGCGATCGTGGTCGGGGCGGGAATGACCGGCGGCATGGCGGCCAAGGAACTCACCGAAGCGGGCCTCAGCGTGCTGGTGCTCGAGGCGGGGCGCGACATCGTGCCCGAGCGGGATTTCGTGGAGCACGTACCACCGTACCAAGTCCGGTTCCGCGGCCGGCGGGACGTCAAGGCGTTGGCCCGAGATCAGTTCGTGCAGCGAGAGTGCTACGCCTGCGACGAGTGGGCGGCCAAATTCTTCGTCAACGATCGAGAGAATCCCTACACCACGCCACCGGACCGGCCGTTTAAATGGATCCGGGGCCGCCAGGTGGGTGGGCGATCGATCATGTGGGCGCGGCAGACCTATCGCTGGAGCGATCTCGATTTCGAGGCCAACGCCAGGGAGGGCATCGGGGTCGACTGGCCGATTCGCTACCGCGATCTGGCCCCGTGGTACGATCGGGTCGAGCGCTTCGCGGGAATCAGCGGTCGTGCCGAGGGGCTTGCCCAGCTGCCGGACGGCCAGTTCTTGCCGCCGATGGATCTCAACTGCGTCGAGGCGCACGCGCGCGAGCGGCTTCGGGAGGCGTTCGGGGGCGAGCGGCTCTTGACGATCGGACGGTCCGCCGTGCTCACGACCGCCCACGGCGGCCGGGCCGCCTGCCACTACTGCGGGCCGTGTCATCGCGGCTGCATCACCCGGTCCTATTTCAGCGCGGTCAACGCGTCGCTGCCCGCGGCCCGGGCAACCGGCCGGCTCACCCTGCGGCCCAACAGCGTGGTGGCGGAACTCGAGCATGACGCCGCGCTTCGCCGGGTGACCGGGGTCCGGGTGATCGACGCGGTGACCCGTGAAGAGACGACCTATCGGGGGCGAGTGGTCTTCCTCTGCGCCTCGACCTTGGAATCCACCAGACTCCTCTTATTGTCGCGCTCGGCGGCGTTTCCGACCGGGCTCGCCAACTCGAGCGGCGAGGTCGGCCGGAACCTGATGGATCACACCATGAACCAGGGAGCCCGAGGCGAGGTGCCGGGTTTCGAGGGGCGGAGCTACCGAGGCAGCCGGCCCAATGGGATCTACATCCCGCGGTGGATGAACGTGGGCACCAAGCACCCGGATTTCGTTCGGGGCTTCGGCTATCAGGGCGAGGCCTTTCGCCAGGGTTGGGAGCGGCAACGGTCCGGATTCGGGGCCGAGTTCAAGCGCGCCCTGATCGGCGAGCAGGGGCCCTGGATGCTCTCCCTCGAGGGGTTCGGCGAGTGTCTCCCCGATCCCACCAATCAGGTGGCGCTCGACCCGGCGGTGAAAGACGCCTGGGGCATCCCGGCCCTCAGGATCAGTTGCCGCTACGGCGACAACGAGCGCAGGCAAATGGCCGCCATGGTCACGGCCGCGGTCGAGATGCTGGAGGCCATCGGGGCGCGGAAGATCGAGCCGATTCGTGACCCCGTCGATCCCGGTCTGGTCATCCACGAGATGGGCACTGCCCGGATGGGCCGCGACCCGCGCAGTTCCGTGTTGAATCAATGGAACCAGGCCCACGACCTGCCCAATTTGTTCATCACCGACGGCGCCTGTATGACCTCGTCGGCGAACCAGAACCCCTCGCTCACCTATCTCGCGCTGACCGCGCGAGCCGCCTGGTACGCGGTGGAATCGATGAAGCGCCATGAGCTCTGACGGTAGCGATCTCGCCGCCCCGGTGGTGTACCATCCGCCCACGGTGGAGCTGGGGGCGCTCGCCGGCTTCGTTCGGCTACGGTACGGACTGACCGGCGAGTTGGAGCCGCTGCCGAGCGAACGGGATCTCAACTTCAAGGTCGCCATGCCCACCGGCGACTACGTGGTCAAGGTGGCCAACATCGCCGAGTCCCGGGCGCTGCTCGAGGTCCAGGCCGAGGCCCTGGAACGGGTCGCGAACGCCGGGGTGCCAGGACCACGATTGGTCAAGGCCTCCACTGGCGAACGGCTGGTCGCCCTCGAGGCTCCGGGCGGACCATACCTGGTGCGGGTCCTGACCTGGGTCGACGGCGTTCCGCTCGCCACCATCAACCCCAAGGGCCCCGCCACCTTGCGGTCGCTCGGGCAGCTGCTCGGGCGGATCGACGTCGCTCTGGCCGGATGGGATCCCCCGGCGGCTCGGCGGCATCTCAAGTGGGACCTGGCCCGGGCCGATTGGATCGAGGGGCACTGGGAGCGGATCGAGGACCCCGAGCGCAGGGCGATGGCCATGCGGCTCTTTGGCCCCTACCGGAGCCAGGTCCTGCCGCGTTGGGGCGACCTCCGCCAGAGCGTCATCTACAACGACGCCAACGATTACAACGTGCTGGTGGCTGCCGGCCCGGAGGAGCCCCGTGCCGTCTCGGGGGTGATCGATTTCGGCGACCTGGTCCGATCGGCGACGGTCGGCGACCTCGCCATCGGCTGCGCCTATGCCATGCTCGACAGCGCCGATCCGCTGGCGGCGGCCGGAGCGGTCGTGGCGGGATATCAGGAAGTGGATCCGCTCTCCGAGTTCGAGCTGGAAGCGCTCTATCCGCTGATCCTGGCTCGGCTGGTCACCAGCGCGGTCAACTCCGCGCTCCAGCGGTCGGCGGCTCCCGAGAACGAGTACCTGCTGATCAGCGAGCAGCCGGTCTGGCGGTTGCTCGAGCGGCTCGACGAGATCCATCCGCGGTTCGGGTGGTATCGGCTCCGGCAAGCCGCGGGCGTGGAGCCCTGCCCCCGGAGCGCCAGGGTGCGGCGCTGGATCGAGGCCAACCACGACGCGGCGATGCCGATCATCCCCACCCCTGACCCGATCCTCCCCCCTCGGGTGGACCTCTCGGTGGGCAGTCCGTTCCTCGACGACCTCCGGCTGGCGCACGACGAGCCTCGGCTTACCGAGCGAATCGACGGGCTCCGCCGCCAGGTCGACGCCCGGTACGCGGTCGGCGAGTACGACGAGGCCCGCCTGGTGTACACCAGCGCCCCGTTTCAGACGGCGGGCTGGGACGGCCCCGAGTGGCGGACCGTGCATCTCGGTCTGGACCTGTTCGCCGAGGTGGGCACCCCGGTCCGGACCCCGATTGCCGGGCGGGTGCACAGCGTCCGTAACAACGCCGGTCCGCTCGACTACGGCCCGACCGTCATCGTCGAGCACCGGGTGAAGGACGACGCCGGCCCATTCGTCTTCTACACCCTCCACGGTCATCTCGACCTCGAAACCCTCCGGGACATGCACCCCGGCCTCCCGCTCAACGCCGGCGCGACGGTCGGTCGGCTAGGCTCACCGGCCGTCAACGGCGGCTGGTCGCCCCACGTCCATTTCCAGGTGATCGTCGATCTCCTCGACCGGCCGGGGGAGTTCCCCGGGGTGGCCCGGCCATCGGAACGGCTCACCTGGCTCAGCCTCTCGCCGCCACCGAACGACCTGGCGGGGGTGGCGCGCACCCGGCGCCGCGACGAGCTGACCGACGAGTCCATTCTGGCCCGACGCCGCCTCCTGATGGGCGGCAACCTGAGCGTCTCCTACCGGCGGCCGCTCCACATCGTGCGGGGCTGGATGCAGCACCTCTACGACGCCTCGGGACGCCGGTTCCTCGACGCGGTCAACAACGTCCCCCACGTCGGGCACTGTCATCCGCGGGTGGTGGAGGCCGGCCGCCGGCAGATGGCCGTGCTCAACACCAACACCCGCTACCTCCACGAGACGGTGGTCCGATACGCCGAGCGACTCACCGCCACCCTGCCGAAGCCGCTGTCGGTCTGCTACTTCGTCAATTCGGGCAGCGAGGCCAACGAACTTGCCCTCCGGCTGGCGTGGGCCCGGACCGGGCGGCGCGGCACCATCGTCGTCGACGGCGCCTATCACGGCAACACCGCGACGCTGGTGAGCCTGTCGCCCTACAAGTGCGAGGGTCCGGGCGGAACCGGCCTCGCACCGTTCGCCCGCAAGGTCCCGCTTCCCGATCGCTACCGGGGCCGCCATCGAACCGGAGAAGACCAACTCGGCGAGCGATACGCCGAGTACCTGAGTGAGGCGATCGGCTCGCTGGAGCGGGAGGGCCACGGGGCGGCCGCGTTCCTCTGCGAGTCGATCCTCAGCTGCGGCGGGCAAATCGTCCTGCCGGACGGCTACCTCGCGGCCGCCTACCGGCGGATCCGGGCGGCCGGCGGCCTGGCGATCGCCGACGAGGTCCAGGTTGGGTTCGGGCGGGTGGGCCGCCGGTTCTGGGGTTTCGAGACCCAGGACGTGGTGCCCGACATCGTGGTCATGGGCAAGCCCGCCGGCAACGGCCACCCGCTTGGCGTGGTGGCGACGACGCCGGAGATCGCGGCGTCGTTCGCCAACGGGATGGAGTTCTTCAGTACCTTCGGGGGCAATCCGGTCTCGGCGGCCATCGGCCTCGCGGTCCTGGAGACGATCGACGACGAGGACTTGCAGTCGCGGGCGGACATCGTCGGATCCCATCTCCTGGCGCGGCTCGGAGAGCTGAAGGCGAAGCACCCGCCGGTCGGCGACGTGCGGGGCATGGGCTTGTTCGTCGGGGTGGAACTGGTGGGATCCCCCGAGCGTCGCGATCCCAACCCGGCAGCGGCGTCGTACCTGGCGAACCGGATGCGCGACGCCGGCATCCTGGTCAGCACCGACGGGCCCGACCATAACGTGATCAAGATCAAGCCGCCGCTGTGCTTCGGTGTCGACGACGCCGATCGGCTGGTTGAGGCGATGGACCGGATTCTCGGCGAGGACGCTTGCCGCCGTCCCTGACCCGCGGGAGCGGAGCAATCGGTGCCGGCGACCTCCACTGCGGGTTCCCTCGACCTGGCACTCCGCTTTATCTCCGCCCGCGCAAGGGACCCGATCTCGAGGTCTGACGCCCGAGCATTCTAGACGATAAGTTGGCGAATCAAGCCGGCCCGACGCCGGCTTTCACCAGGTGGGGTCTCGACATCTTGGTGGTCGTCAATACTCGCCGCGGGCCGGTCCAGCGCTGGGCCAAGCTCGCCGTGATCGCCGCTGCCTTGGTCGCGTTCCTGGGCCAGACGGGGGAGTTCCAGGCTCAAGGCCTCGCCTCGGCCATCGCGTCGCTCGCCGAGCGCCCGCCGAGCTTTGCGTAGCTGGCCAACCAGGCATTGCGGTTGCCTGCCGGGCCGGCCGGCGGCCAGCCGCGATTCGGTGTTGCTAGCCAACCCAGCGCCGCCGGCGGCGACGACGCCGACCGGGTCGCCAATCTGGTGGTGACCAAAACCGGCCCCGCGCTTGGCAGGCCGGGGGCTCTATGACTTTGCCCTTCGCTGGGACGCCGGGGTGATCGGGAGTTCGCTCTGGAGCGGCGGCAGGCAGCACGGCGTCGGCTTGGAACTCGGGCGGGCGGTAGTGAAGAACTTCCGGGCCGCGATCGGCTACAACGTCTTCGGATTTCGGGATGGCGGCTTGGTCGGCGACGGCTCGCAGACCGATCGCGGATTCTATCTCCACTTCGGATTCAAGTTCGACGAGGATACCTTCCGCCAGTTGGCGGGCGACTCCCGCCGCCGCTAGCCGAGTTGCTGTCGCGCCCGCCGTTAGGGGGCCCGAGGCCAAGGAGGCAGTGACGAATGGACCGACGAGACCTGGTCAGGTGGCTTTCGGGGTTCGCGGCGGCGGGGTGGATGGCGCCGCTGCCGGGCGCGGAGCGGGTTCGGCTCGCCGAGTTGCTCCCCCGCTCCGGCGGCGCCGCCGCCTTCACGCCGGCACAAGCGGCTCTCGTCGCGACCCTGGCGGATGTCATCATCCCCCGCACCGACACGCCCGGAGCGCTCGACGTCGAAGTCCCCGGTTTCATCGCCCGGCTCACGACGGACTGGTACTCGGACGAGGAAGCGACCCAGCTGCGGCGGGGGCTCGACGCCATCGACGCTTTGGCGCGGGCCCGGTTCGGCGGGACCGTGCTCTCGCTCTCCGAGCCGAATCGCACCGCGCTGCTCGAGTCGCTCGACACCGCCACGGGTCAGCCCGGATCGGCGGAGCACACCTTCGCTCGAATCAAGTCCCTCACGGTGTACGGCTACTTCACCTCGGAGCGGGTCCAGACCGAGGTCTTGAAGACCGAGATCGTTCCCGGTCGGTTCGACGGGTGCATCCCGATCCCGGGTTGAGCGATGCCCCGCCACCAACCCAATCGGTTCGACGCCATCGTGGTAGGATCGGGAATTACCGGAGGATTCGCGGCCAAGGAGCTGACCGAGCGCGGGCTCAGCACCCTGGTCCTCGAGGCGGGCCGCCCGATCGACCCGGCCCGCGACTACACCGAGCACGTCCAGCCCTGGGAGATGCGGTTTCGCGGCTACGGCGACCGCCGCGCCCTGGAGCGAGATCAGTTCATTCAGAAGAACTGCTACGCCTGCGACGAGATGGGGGCGCGGTTCTTCGTCAACGATCGGGAGAACCCCTACACCTTCGACCCGGCCGCCCCGTTCCACTGGATCAGGGGACGCCAGGTGGGCGGGCGCTCCATCATGTGGGGCCGCCAGGTCTACCGCTGGAGCGATCTCGACTTCGGGGCGAACCTCGAGGACGGGCATGGCGTCGACTGGCCGATCCGGTACCCCGACATCGCGCCATGGTACTCCTACGTGGAGCGATTCATCGGCGTCTCCGGGCTGGCCGAGGGCCTGCCCCAGCTTCCCGACGGCGAGTTCCTGCCGCCGATGGCGTTTCGCTGCCCCGAGCTCCGGGTGCGGGAGGCGGCGGAGCGGGTCTGGGGCCGGGACCGGGTCCTGACCATGGGACGCTGCGCGGTGCTGACCAGACCGCATAACGGTCGCGCGGCCTGCCACTACTGCGGTCCCTGCGAACGCGGCTGCGTCACCCACTCGTACTTCAACAGCCTCGGCTCCACTCTCCCGGCGGCGGCCCGCACCGGGAAGCTGACCTTGCGGCCGAACTCGGTGGTGGAGAGCATCCGCTCCGATCCCCGCACCGGGCGCGCCCGAAGCGTCCGGGTCATCGATGCCGAAAGCCACCGGACGATGGAGTTCGAGGGCCGGTTGATCTTTCTCTGCGCCTCGGCGCTCGAGTCGACCCGTATTCTCCTCAACTCGAGGAGCGACCGGTTTCCCGACGGGTTGGCCAACGACTCCGGACAGCTGGGGCGGAACCTGATGGATCACTGTTTCGGCGCCGGGGCGCGGGGGACGATGCCCGGGATGCTCGATCGCGACTCGCGGGGGGCTCGGCCTAACGGTGTGTACGTGCCCAGGTTCCGCAACGTACGCGACCGCCATCCGGGGTTCGTGCGAGGTTACGGCTTTCAGGGCGGCGCCTGGCGGAGCGGCTGGGGTCGCGGCGGGCCCGGCTTCGGGGCGGGCTACAAGCGGGCGCTGATCAGGGAGAAGGGACCCTGGCGGATGAGCCTGGGGGGCTGGGGCGAGATGTTGCCCCGGCCCGACAACGCGGTCACCCTCGATCCGGTGGTCAAGGACAGGTGGGGCATCCCCGCGCTCAAGATTCAATGCACCTTCGGACCCAATGAACGAGCGATCCTGGCGGACATCCAGGTCACCGCGGCCGAGATGCTCGAGGCCGCCGGCGCGACGGAGATCACCAGCTATGACGATCGGCTCCCGCCGGGGCTCTGCATCCACGAGATGGGAACCGCGCGCATGGGCCGAGACCCGAAGACCTCGGTCCTGAACGGTTGGAACCAAGCGCACGCGGTGCCGAACCTGTTCCTGACCGACGGCGCCTGCATGACCTCGTCCGCCAACCAGAACCCGTCGATTACCTACATGGCCCTGACCGCGCGGGCCTGTCATCACGCGGTGGACCTCATCGATCGGAACGAGCTATGATCACCCGCCGGGAGTTCGCCAAGCAGGCGTTGGCCTCGACCGCGTTGGCGGCGATGCCGGCGACGGACGGAGGGATCGACCGCTTCGGGATCCAGCTCTACACGGTGCGCGATCTCCTGCCGAAGGACTTCGAGGGCACCTTGGCCGCCCTGGCGGCCGCGGGCTATCGAGAGGTGGAGTTCGCCGGGTACCACGGGCGGAGCCCGGCCGCCGTTCGCGGCGCGCTCGACCGCGCCGGGCTCACCGCGCCGGCGGCGCACGTCGGCCTGGCCGAGATCAAGACTCGGTGGAAGGCAACGCTGGAGACCGCCCGGACCGTGGGTCACCGATACCTGGTGCTGGCGTGGCTCGGCCCGGCCGAGCGGCGATCGCTCGACGACTATCGGGCGGTGGCTGACCTCCTCAACCGGGCGGCGAGCGAGGCGAAGGCGGCCGGGATCGAGGTGGGGTACCATAACCACGACTTTGAGTTCGAGCCCGTCGCGGGGCGGGTCCCCTACGACCTGCTCCTCGGGGCCACCGACCGCTCCCTGGTCAAGCTCGAGCTCGATCTCTACTGGACCGTCAAGGGCGGGGCCGACCCGCTCCGCTACTTCGCCGCCTGGCCAGGGCGCTTTCCGATGGTCCACGTCAAGGACATGAGCCGCGATGCCAGCCAGGCCATGGTGGACCTCGGACAGGGGCGGATCGATTTCTCGAGAATCTTCGCCCACGCCAGGCAGGCGGGGATCGTCCACTACTTCGCCGAGCACGATCAGCCCAAAGATGCCCTCGGGTTCGCCCGCGGCGCGGCCCAGTATCTCGAGCGCCTGGAGGCCAGATGACCGACCGTGACGACGGGCTCCTCACCCGCCGGCAGTCGCTCGGCACGCTGGCCGGATCGGCCGCGGCGTTGAGCGGATGGCGCCCGATGCCCCTGCCCGGCCGGCTCCGCCAGTCGGTCTGCCAATGGTGTTACGCCAAGATCCCGCTCGACGACTTGTGCCGGAGCGCCCGGGAGATCGGGCTCGAGTCGGTGGAGCTGCTCGACGAGCGGCAGTGGCCGGTGGCCAGGAAGCACGGCCTCACCTGCGCCATGGCCAACGGGCCCACCGAGATCGAGGTGGGCTTGAACCGGCCCAACGAGCACGACCGATTCGTTCGGGAATCTGAGCGGTTGATTCCATTGGTGGCCCAGGCGGGACTCCCCAACATGATCGTGTTCTCCGGCAACCGCGGCGGGATGAGCGACGGCGAGGGCCTCGAGAATTGCGCCAAGGGTCTGGCCCGGATCGTTCCGATCGCCGAACGCCACGGGGTGACGGTCTGCATGGAGCTGCTCAACAGCAAGGTCGATCACCTCGACTACCAGTGCGACCGAACGGCCTGGGGTGTCGAGCTGGTCAAGCGGGTGGGCTCACCGCGGTTCAAGCTCCTCTACGACATCTATCACATGCAGATCATGGAGGGCGACGTGATCCGGACGATCCGCGACAACTTCGCCCACATCGCTCACTTCCACACCGGGGGCGTGCCGGGTCGCGCCGAGATCGACGAGAGCCAGGAGTTGAACTATCCGGCGATCATGCGGGCGATCGCGGACTTGGGCTTTCGCGGCTTCATCGGGCAGGAGTTCATCCCGCGGCGGGATCCGATGACCTCGTTGCGGCAGGGGGTGAGGATCTGCGATGTCTGACCGGAAGGTGTTGCGGCGCGATTTCCTGGCGATGCTCGCCGCCAGTCCGGCGTTCGCCGGCTCATTGCCCGGCGAACCGCGTCTCGACCAGGCGGTCCAAGGGCTGATCGCCGCCCCGGACCAGGCCATCAACGTCTTCGACTTCGAGGCGGTGGCCCGGAAGAAGCTCCCGCCGGCCCATTTCGGCTACCTCGCCACCGGGACCGACGACGACGCGACCCTCAGAGCCAACCGCGATGGCTACGGCCGTTATGCGCTCAGGGTCCGCCGGATAGTCGACGTCCGGGAGACCGACACCTCGGTGAATCTCTTCGGGACTCGATGGGAGACCCCGATCGCCCTGGCCCCGGTCAGCAGCCATCGGGCGTTCCATCCCGAAGGAGAGCTGGCCGTGGCGCGGTCGAAGCGATACCTCCAGATCTTGTCCACGGCCACGACGACGGCCCTCGAGCGGGTCAACGAGGCTCGAGGCGAGCCGGTCTGGTATCAACTCTACCCGACCGATCAGTGGTCGGTGACCCGCGGATTGGTAGACCGAGTCGCCGCGGCCGGGTGCACCGTGATGGTGTTGACGGTCGACTTGCATCCGGGGAGCAACCGGGAGACCCTGGCCCGCGCCCAGCGGGTCGACCCGCGGGACTGTACCAAGTGTCACGCCACCGATCCGCTCCGGTCGGCGATCGGGTGGTATCGGAAGCCGATGTTCCAGGGACTCGAGGACGCCCGCAAGGTGACCCGGGTCCCCGCTCTCGAGGTGTCCGGCGACGATCGACGCCGCCAGCTCGGGCGTGATCTCCCGGTACCAGATGTTGTCGGGCTGCACGACCACCGTACACCCGTCGTCGCATCGGCCCAGACAGCGCGTGCGCGCAGTATGAACCCGTCGATCGAGTCCGCGCGCCGCCAACGCTCGACGCAACGCGATTGTCACGGCGTCCGCCCCCCGCTCGGAGCAACTGTCACCGTTGCAGAGGAGGACGAGTTTCTCCGTCCCGGTCAGGTCCCAGGTCGTCATCGCGTGCTCTCGGAAGGGGGTGACATTCAGCGGGCCTCCGGGGGACCCACGTGAACGACGCCGCGCTCGGTGCCGATGGCGATGCGCGACCCGTCCGGCGCCCACGCGAGCTGGCTCACGGACACCTTGCCCTGCAACTCGCCGATCGCCCGGGTCTTTTTTCCTGGGAGCCAAAACAAAACCGCCCCGTCCGCGCCGCCCGACGCCAGCATCGGCCCCGCAGGTTCATAGCTCAGCGCGGTCACGGCGGCCTCGTGCCCCTCGAGCGATTGCGGCGTGGTTCCTTCGGGGCTCTTGCGGCAGTCCCAGACGGTGACCGCGGGTGCTCCACCGGTCGCGAGCCAACGTCCGTTGGCGTCCCACGCCAGTTGTCGGACCTTGGTCGGATAGCCCGACATCATCAGCGATTGCCCGGTCTTGGTAATCCAGAAGTGGACAGTGCAGTCCTGATCGCCGGTGGCGATGAACCGGCGATCCGGGCTCCAGGCAATGGTGAGTACCGAGCCCGTCCACGGATATCGCGCCATCGGTTCGTCCTCGCCCACCCGCCACCGCAGCATCTCGCCGTACCCGGCCGAGGCGAGCGATTCGCCGTTAGGCTCCCAGGCCAGCGCGGAGACGGTGCTCGGATGGGGTCCGAGCCGTCTGAGGATCTCGCCCTGCGGCCCCAGGAGAAGGACATGGCGTCCGCCCGCCGCGGCCAACACCGATCCATCCGGCCGCCAGTCCAGATGCTCCATCCACGTGGCCCCTCCGGGAGTTTCCACCAGCAACTCGCCGGACTCCCCTCGCCACAGCCGCACCATGCCGTCCTGGCCCGCCGTCGCCAATCCACCGGGAGACCGGCCCCATGACGCGGCCGTGTTCCCGAATCCGTGACCAAGCAGCTCCGCGGCGACCCGACCGGTCTCACCCTCGAAGACGAGGATCGGCCCCTCGACGGGGACGGCCGCCAACCAGCGACCATCCGGCGACCACGTTAGGCAGACGACGTGATTGGCCAACTCGGCACGCCAGCTCCGTTGGGGGCGACTCACCGGACCCTCTCAATCACGCGAGGCATGCGGAGAATCCGGACGTCAGCGCGGCCCGGTCGAGATTGCGCCCGATGAAGATCAGCCTGTTTTTTCGGGGCTCCTGGCCCCAGGGACGATCCGGCCGGCCGTCGAACAGCATGTGGACACCCTGAAACACGAATCGCCGCGATTCGTTCTGGAAACTCAACACGCCCTTCATCCGGAAGATGTCGGTCCCCTGTTCCTGCAGCAGTCGGCCAAGCCACTTGTTGAATCGCTTCAGATCGAGGTCACCGGCGGTCGTGATCCCCACCGAACTGACTTCTTCGTCATGTTCGTGATCCGGTTTGAACTCTCGGGTCACGAGCGGGACCACCACGCCACTGGGCCCCCGCAAGGCCAACTGGAATTCATCGGGATGATGTTCGGTGAACAGGGCGTATCGCCCCCCGGTCTCGATGGTCACCACGAAACCGCTCGGCGCTTCGGTCAGGTGCAGCGTGGTCAAATGGTCGCCCGGCCGCACCTCGCGCCCTGGTTTCACGTCGGTGGCGTCACCCGAGAAGCCCAGCACGGCGGTCATCGTCACCCGTTCGAGCTCATCTCCATCGCCAGCGGGAACAGGCACGACGCAGAGCCCCATCGTCGGATCCGGGCCTTCCTGGAGCACCAGGTCGTATCGACCGGCTGCGAGTTCGACGACGCCGCCCCACTCGAACGGGTACTCCGGCTCGAGGAACCGGGGATCGACTTCCATGGCACGGTCGAGGTTGAAGCCGCCAACTTCAAGGAGGTTCTGGACGGGCACCTCGGCGTTCCGAGCCCGGACCACCCGGGCCGCCGCGTTCATCGAGCGAACCCGCATCTCGAGCCGATCGAGGTCGTCGGGCGACACCAGGTCGGTCTTGTTGAGCACGATCACGTCCGCGAACGCGATCTGTTCCTTGACTTCGTCACTCTCGTCGATATGCTGCCAGACATGCTTGGCGTCGACCATCGTGACGATCCCGTCGAGTCGAAGCCGACCCTGCATCTCGTCATCGACGAAAAAGGTCTGCGCCACGGGCCCTGGATCGGCCATTCCGGTCGTTTCGATGAGGATGTAGTCGAACCGGTCCTTCCGTTTCATCAGGTTGCCGAGAATGCGGATCAGGTCGCCTCGGACGGTGCAGCAGATGCAGCCGTTGTTCATCTCGAAGATTTCTTCTTCGGCCCCGATGACGAGTTCCTGGTCGACGCCGACCTCGCCGAACTCGTTTTCGATCACGGCAATCCGCTTACCGTGTTGCTCGGTGAGAATCCGGTTCAGCAGCGTCGTCTTCCCCGACCCGAGGAACCCGGTGAGCACAGTGACAGGAACTCGGGTGTCCGGTGCGGCAGTCATGGTTCACTCCCTGTGGCTGGTTCGCGGTCATTCGCTATCGAAGTTTCGTCGCTGGGGACGGCAACCGCCGCCGGCCCGCCGCGGAACCGGAGCCGGACGTTAGGCACCAGGGCCAGCGGCGGCGGCACCAATCGGCCAGCAGCCCCGCACTCGGCGGCCCAATCCAGCAAGAGGTCGAATTCGCTCGGGTCGGTCAGCCCACCGAGCCAGGCGGATCCCGAGGGTGTCACCAACAGCGCGACGTTGAGTTCATCGCACGGCCCCAGACACGCCGTCCACGTGAGGTGCACCAGCGGCCTGAGTCCTCGGGCGGACCATTGGCGGGCCAGCCGGGTTCGAGGCACGGGTGGATACCCCTTGTCGACGCGGCCGCAACAGCAGCCGTGCTCGCACACCAGCAGTTGCGCCCCGATGGCCTTCATCGGAGCGTCAGGACTCGGGGTTCGCGTTTCGGAGGCTCGGGCAGCCAGAACAGGAGCTGATCGAGGTCGCGCGGCAGGTTCTCGCCAGACGGCAGCACGCCCGCTGCCCGCAACTGGCGCCCGACCGCGAGAATGGCTGGCCCTCGCCCCATGAGACGGGCGCAGTGGGCCGACGAGAGCACCACATCGGGCGGCCCCGCCTCGACCACCCTCCCTTCGTCGAGAACGATCAACCGATCGCTCCATCGCAGGGCAAGTTCGAGATCCAAAGTGGCCAAGACGATGGCCGTGCCGGCTCGGTGAAGTCGATCCAAGCATTCGAGCAGCGCGGCGGTACCGAGCGGGTCGAGCCCCGCTGTCGGCTCGTCGAGGAGCAACACCTTCGGCTCCATCGCCAGGACGCCGGCAATGGCCACCCGTCGACGCTGCCCGAGACTCAAGGCGTGGATCGGACGGGGGGCAAGGTCAGCGATCTCCAGCAGCGCCAGCACTCGGTCGACCCGTTCCGCAACGACGTCGGCCGGCAGCCCCAGATTGCGGGGCCCGTACTCCACGTCGTCGCGGACCGTTGGCGCCAGCAACTGGTCGTCGGAGTCCTGGAACACCAAACCCACCCGCCCCCGCCATCCGGAGCGCTCAGCACCTCCGACGGCCGGCCCTGCCCCGTCGAGCGACAGCGTGCCGGCTGCGGGACGAACCAGCCCCGCGAGCAGCAACAGCAAGGTCGACTTGCCTGATCCATTGCGGCCCGTCAGGCCGATCCGCGCGCCGGGGCCCACTTCGAGGTCGACTCGGTCGACCGCCACCCGACCATCGGGGTAGCGATACTCGAGCCCCGTCGCCACGAGTCCGGTCATCGCACCACCGTCCAGCTCGCCAACGCGACGACGAGCACCCCCATGACGGCCGCCGACAACCGGACGGGCGACGGCGGACCGATCCGCGCCACCGGCGGCTCGCCAGTTCCACGTCGCGCGGCAACCGCCCGATCGTGCCTAACGTCTCGGTCGTACAACCGGCCAAGCAACCCACCCCCGACCAGTCCGGCGGTTCGCAGCGCCGTCCGGGCGTCGCGATAGCCGAGCCGAGCCCGGGCGGCCCGATCGAGCGAACCGACCAAACCGGCGCCGACCACGATCGTTCGATGAATCGCCAGTCCCACCTCGACAATAGGATCCGGAATCCCGACAGCCCGGCTACCCGCAGCCCATTGACCGATCGGAATCGTCGTCCCGAGAAACAGCAGACACGCCACTGCCCCCGTGCTCCGACCCGTCAAAGCAGCCGCCGCCTCGACCCGAGAGCCCGCGGCGCTCGGCGGCCCCGCCCCCCAGTCGACTAACACGACAATGGCGCTGACGGCAACGGACCCAAGGGCCGGGAGACCGAGTCGCAGCAACAGCCGGGGCGCCACCCGCGCCGGGCCGATCGTTATCAACAGCAGCACCGCGACGGCGACCACCAGCCCGCCTCCCGGCGCTGGCGCCAGCAGCGCCACGCCAAGACAGCCTAACCCGAAACAGGCCTTTTCGGCGGCGTGGAATCGTTGCCACCCCCCACTGTGGGCCACGGAGTCAACGTCCAGCATCGCGTCGCTCCCATCCGCCCGCGCGGACCGCAGCGTGCAGGTGCCGGCCTGACCACCACACCAAGCCGGCCCCAGCGAGCGCCTGCCCCACGAACAAGGCCCACTCGGCCCAGGATGCCAAGGCGCGGTCACCACCCGCAGCCGGTGGCCCCGCTCGGTACTCACCGGCCAGCGTCTCGGCCTCGGCATCGGTTCCAGGTAATTCGAATCGGGTGACGATTCCCCCACCAACCGCGGCCAGCAGCAGCAGGCCCAGCAACGTCACTTCGAGACGCCGGCTCATCGCGCCGCCGCCGGTACGGCCAGGCGCTCCGCGATCGACCGATACACCGCCACCGTGAAGAACCCCTCGACCACGGCCAACGGCATTTGGGTCACGCCGTAAACCGCCAAAAAGCGGACCCAGGCTCCGCCGATGCCGCCGGTCGGACCCGGGTACGCCATCGCCATCTGGAGGGCCGCGACCAGATAGGTCGAACACCCGCCGATCACGGCTGCTAGGAAGAGGCCTAGGCGATCATTTGCTCCCACCCGTCGAGACACCTGCAGCACGCCGGCCGCCACCCACGGGCCGATGATGCCGTACGACATCAGGTTCGCGCCAAGGGTCGTGAGGCCGCCATGTGCGAGGAACAAGGCCTGGAACAGCAGGACGATCGCCCCCATCACCGGCATGATCCGGGGACCGAGCAGGGCAGTTCCTAAGGCCGTGCCGACGGGATGGGAGGAACTCCCGGTGAAGGAGGGCAGCTTGATGGCGGAGAGCAGGAACGCGAAGCCACCAGCAACGCCGAGCAGCGCGCGATGTTCGGCCGAGCCACGGACCAGCCGCCGGACGGCCCGGACGCTATCGGCGAGCCAGGGGAGCGCGGCGGCGGTCCAGCCGAGGGCGTGCGCGGCGGGGAGGATGCCTTCGGCGAGGTGCATATTGCTAACGATAACGCACTATCACTCTTATCGCTATCCCCTCGCCGCTCGGCCACGTCAGGGGCGCGTTTCGGCTACCCGCTTCTTCTCCGCTTCGAGCCGCTCGAGGGCGATCCCGTTCGTGATCCAGGACGGCGCCGGTTCGCCCTTCAGGTAGTGCCCGAACCACTCCAGAATCCGCCGGTGGTAGTCGATCTGGTTCGCCTTCTTCTCGAAACCGTGATTCTTGTCCTCGTAGACGAGAAGGACCATCTGTCGCCCCGCGCGGCGGGCGAAGTTGTAGAACTCGGTGGCTTGGAAGAACTCCACCACGCCGTCTTTGTTGCCGTGCGCCATCAGGAGTGGCGTCGTCATCTCGTGGACCTTGTGAACCGGCGAGTTGCGATGGTGCGCCTCGGGGTCCTCCCAGTAGGGCACCTCCATACGCGCCTGACCTGTCTCCCAGTGATCTACCTCGGCGATGCCTGGAGTCCAGTGGATCTGACCCATAAAGCTCACGAAGTCGGTTAGGGGCGCGCCCGACACGGACGCCGCGAAGAGGTTCGTCCGGGTTGGGACATAGGCGGCCGTGTAACCGCCCCACGAGTGTCCGATCAGCCCCACGCGCCGTTGGTCGATGAGTCCCTTCGCCGCAACCGCCGCGACGGCGGGCCGGAGCGTCTCCAACACGGTGACCCCGGGATCCCGGTGCCGGAAATGGATGTCGGGCAGCAGGACGAAGTACCCAAGCTGGGTCCACGCCGCGAAGTTGTAGTAGTTCCGCTCGCTCGGCTCATGGAAGTAGTGGAGTCCGTTCGAGAGCATCTCGTAGGTGTAGACGATCATCGGATAGCGTTATCAATATCATCGCAAGGGCAGGCGACCGCGGCGTGGCGAGTGTCGAAGGCAACGCAAGCGGCGACATCGGGAAACGGGTACCGTTAGGCAGGCCCGCAACCAGGCCATCTACCCCAACAGCGCCACGGTCTGGGCCGGCAAGGTCGATTGTTGGCCAACGGGCGCGCTCGGTTCCGTTTAGATTAGGCGATCAACGCAAGGCGGATCCTTGGAGCGGAATACTCGACAGCGGGCGGCGATTGAGGCGGCGTTTCGCCGGGCCAAGCGACCGCTTGGCCCCACCGAGGTGCTCGAACTGGCGCGAGAGGACGTCGAACGACTGGGGATCGCGACCGTCTATCGGACGATCAAGTCGTTGATCGATGACGGCTGGCTGACCGCCGTCGGATTGCCGGGCGAACCCGACCGGTACGAACCGGCCGGTCTCGCCCATCACCATCATTTCCGATGCCAGAGTTGCGACCGGGTGTTCGACCTCAAGGGCTGCGTCGAGGGGTTGAAGAAGTTGGTGCCCAAGTCATTCCGGCTCGAGAGCCACGAGTTGATCTTAGTGGGCAGATGCAACCAGTGCGCGGCGTGATACGGTGCGCCCGCCAGCGCGGCGACGCAATCAACGACGGATGACCGCCCGCTGCCACTGAATCACACCATACCAGTCGACGCCACCCGCCGTACGACGTCAAACGCGTGGTCAGGGCCGGCGCCCGCGCCTTGCCTAGTTCGGCGCGTGGACGCCGTGCCCGCCGTAGCTGCGTTCCCGGCCGATCACCGGACCGGGCCCGCCGCAACAACCGACCGTGGTCGCCGGGACGCTCGAGCCCCGAATGTCGTCCGGCAACGGTCGGGACGATCGCCCGAAGCCGCCCGAGAATAACCAAGGCCGCTAGTTCGCCGTTGCCGATGAACAGCACCCGAGTTTTGTCGGCAGGCAGTTGGGGCCCTGGCGGTCCGAGGGTCCGTTAGACCCCGAGATCGAACCCCTCGGGCAACGGATCGTCGTCGCCCACGCGGAACTGGTGAGTGCCGGTCACCCAGGCGCCGCCGGTGATCTCCGCTGTGATACCCCCCGAATCGTGTTCAACCACCGCCCCGGTGAACCGAGTCCCGATCACCCCGGTCACCGAGAGCCGTTCCCCCTCCCCCAATCGCCCCGCCTGGTGCTCCTGGATGGCCAGCGCGCCGACCCCGGCCCCGCACGGCGACCGATCGATTCCCCCGGTCCGGCCGATCACCACGTCGCGAAACTCCCCTCGGCCGCCGCCGGCCGCGCGATCGTGGAACAGCGCCAAGACAAAGTTAGGCCCCGCGGCCTCCAGCAACCGAGGCGCCAGCTCGACGAAAAATCTCAGATTGTCGATGGTGGCGGCTCGGTCCCATTGCTCGGCGGCGACCACCAGGAACGGCACCCCGCAAAACACCGCCGCCGCCGCGATCCGGCGGCCATCCAGCGCGATCGACATCGCCGGGTCGAGCACCCGGCCCGGCGGAGTGCGGAGCGCGATCTCGGCGAGGCGGCCGTCGCGATAACGAGGCATCAGCGGCACCACCCCGCCCGGGGTGTCGAAATAGACCCGTCCGTCGGGCCGCGGCGTCAGGCTCCCGTCGGTCAGCAGCGCGGTCGCCACCCCGATCGATCCGTGGACGCAGGTCGGCAAGTACCCGCCGGTCGTCATGAAGAAGACCGACCGATCGACCTCGGACGTCGGCGGCGGCCCCAGCACCGCGCCGTACATCCCGCGATGACCCCGCGGCTCGTTGAGGAGGAACTTGCGGATCCCATCGTGCCGGCTCTTGAAGTCCGCCATCCGTTCCGCGGCGGTCGTCCCGGCGATCGGCGGCAAGCCCGAGAGGATGATCCGGGTGGGGCCGCCGGCGGTGTGGGTGTCGATCGTCGTGATCGGGTCCAACGCTACATCCGCAGCGTCTGGCCGCCGTCGACCACCACCTCGGCCCCGGTGATGTACTTGGCCCGGTCGGAGGCGAGAAACACCGCCAGGTGGCCCACGTCCCACGACTCGCCCTGCTTACCGGTGGGGCAACGAGCATCCCGGAACCGAGTCATCTCGCCGATATCGCCACCGTAGGCTTGGGTTAGGGCGGCGCGGACGAAGGGGGTATTCATCATCCCGGGCAGGATCGCGTTGATCCGGATTCCCCTGGCGGCATACTCGATGGCCAGCTCCCGGGTCAGCGCGTTGACCCCCGCCTTCGAGGCCGCGTACGCCACCGAGAGCGCCGGGAGGACCCGGATCGAGTTGATCGACGAGACGTTGATCACCACCCCGCTGCCCTGGGCCTCCATGATCGGAAGGATCGCCTTGCAGAGGAGGAACATGCTCTTGAGGTTGACGGCCATCGTGCGGTCCCAGGCCGCCTCGCTGGTCTCGGCGAGGCCGCCGGCCAGCTCGATCCCGACGTTGTTGTGCAGGATGTCGATCCGGCCGAACCGATCGAGGCAAGCCTGGGCTACCCCTTGGCAACCGGCCGCCGAGCTGACGTCGGCCTGGTGGACCGCGCAGGTACCTCCTTCGCCCGCGATCAGGCGCTCGGTCTCTCGAGCCGCCTCGAGGTTCAGGTCCACCGCGAGCACCTTCGCGCCGGCCCGAGCGAAGAGGATCGCGGCCGCTTTGCCGTTGCCGACGCCCTCGCCGACCGACCCGGCCCCGGTGACCACCGCCACGCGACCTTCCAGCTCTCGCTCCACGACCGCCTCCCCCTTTGTCACCTTCCGTTCGCCCCCACCCGTTCAGCCGGTCGAGATCGCTCAGGGCTGCCGCGGCAGATCGATCCCCGGATTGCGAGCGAAGAAGTTCGAGGGCTTGATCTCGAAGTGGTGTCGCTCGAGCGACAGGATCGGCCAGTCCTCGGGTCGAGGTACGTGATGAAATCCGATGGTATACCAGAGCACGATGTCGGTATTGGCGATCGGGCGATTCGCCTTGGTCCAATCCGGGAGCCCCTGGCCGGCCGGGCCAACAGTGGGGTAGTCGCCCGCGGCGTAGAGCTCGGTCGGCGAATGCGGCGTGGCCCAAAGGGTGTAGTCGGAGAACCCGGCTCGTTTCCGCATGTAGTCGTCATCGGACAGCAGGGTCATCACTCCGTGCCCTTCGAGCGTGTAGCCAACCGATCCGCCGTAGGGACCTGGCACCGAAGGGTTGATGACCCGCCAGAATTCCGGCGCGCTCATCGAGGAGTGCCGCTTCGCGGCCTGCTCGGTGGTTGGGACGCTCGACCTGACCGCCCACACGCTCCGGCGTGGATTCGTCGCCGGCTGCCGCTCGGTCACCAGCCGGTCGACCTCCAGGCTGTTCGCTTGACCGTCGACGTCGAAGTCGAGTCGAAACGCGAAGAAGTGGCTGTGATTGACCGCCACCAGGTAGGGCGCCACGAAGCGTCCGTACCGGTCGCTCGGTCCGCCGGGAGCGCTGTCGGCGGCGGTCCGGGTTCTGGCGCCGCGCACCTGATCGATGCCGGTCGCCGCCATCTCGACGTGGATGGAACCGTCTTGGCTGAAGATCCAGTCGAACAGATAGTCGTAGTTGCCGGCCCCCATGATCATCCGGAGCACCAGATCGCGCTGGGCCCGAGCCTCGGTGATCCCAGGGCGGGCGTGGCGCCAGAGCGGGTCACCGGTGAGTCGCTCGAACAGGCAAGCCGTGCGGGGCTCCTCGAACGGGCTCCCGGCTTCGCTGACGATGAAGGAGCTGAAGTAGACGGCGTTGCTCGGGCACTCGGACCCGGGTTCCAGGGGGCTCGCCACTCCGCCGAACTGGGCCGGGTAGGCGCCGAGATCGAAGTAGGCCTGGTAGTTCCACGGCTCTTCGGGGTCCATGTACAACACCAACAGTTCCGACAGCGATGCCTGATAGAGGACCGATCGTTCCCGACCCTGGTCGACCGTTCTGATTTGCGAGAGGACCAACCCCCGTCGGGGATCGAGTCGGAAATGAAACCGCCAGTTGTCCCAGCTGACTTGGGTCCCGTCGAGCTTGAATCCCGGGCCCATCGGCTGAGACACGCCTAACGGCGGGAGCGGGGCCCGGGTCGGTCCGATGGCCTCGGGGTGATGCTCCCCCGACAGGGTGGCGGCGGGCAGCACCCCGGTATCGGTCACCCGCACCACCTTCGCGGTCTGAAGGTCCACCACGACCTGAAGTCCGTCGATCGGCGCCCCCACCCCGGACACGGCGCCCCGGGTGTTGAAGCAGAGCATCCGCGCCAGCCGCCGCCCCCGTTCTTCCGGAGTATCCAAGTACCCTTCGTTGGCGGCGGAACAGTAGATCATCCTGAAATCGGTGATCCCGCGGCGCCTGAGGGCGGCCCGTACCTCTGGGTGGGCAACCGTCGCATCGCCGGCCGCCCTGCCCTCGCTCCGGGTGACCATGTACTGGCGCTTGGTTGCCTCTCGCCACGAGAGCAACTTCCGACCGATCAGGTCGATTACGCCCTCGTACCCGATTTCCCGTTGAACGACCTGAACCATGGCCTCGCGGCGGAAGGCGGCTCCCGGCCGCCAAGCCAGCACCTCGGCCTTGGGCGGCTCGTGGAGTCCCTCGTAGACGTAGAGCGTCGATGAGTCCGTCTTGCCGGCGGCCTGAAGGACGTCGTAGATGACCCAATGCTCGGCGGCGGTCAGCCCGTCGAGCGGGTGGGTGGGCTGCTGCGCGGCGAGCGAGAAGGGGGCCAGGACGGCGACGACGCCCAACCAGAGCCAATTCATAGCTGTTTCGCGAAGTCGATGTTGTGCGCCTTGAGGCGCGCGTCGGTGCCCAGGGCGTAGTGCTTGCTCATGTCGGCCGAGAAACGGCCGGCTGCCGGGGTCTTGCCAAGTGCTTCGGCCATGCTCCGAATATGGTGTGGTCCAGCGCCACAGCACACTCCCTGATAGCGCACCCCCAGGGCCCAGGCCTTCTTGGCGAAGTCCGCGATCTCGTACCGGGTGCAAACGAACGGATCGAGGGCGGTCGGAAACGAGCGTCCGCCGGGCAGGTCGCTCATCCCCGGGTCGGTCAGCGATTGAAAGGTCGGTTCTTCCGGCCGAGTCCGATAGGGCACCGGCAGGGCCGCCAGGCGACCGGTACAGGTCTGACGGATCCGCTCCAGGAGGGGGAGCATGGTGGCCGGTCCGCGAGCACAGTTGAGCCCGACAACATCGGCACCCGCGTCCTCCAGCGCTCGGCACGCCGCCTCCGGCGAGTGGCCATCGCGGAGGGTCCCTTCCTTGTGGATAGCCAAGGTGACGACGGACGGCAGCCCCGCTCGCCGGATTGCCTTCAGCGCCAGCAACGCCTCTCCCAGGAAGGAGAAGGTCTCGGCCACGATGAAATCCACTCCAGCGTCGGTGGCCCAGGCCACCTGTTCGTCGAACATTTTCGCCACGGCTTCCTCAGAGGCCCGATCACCGGCGGCGTAGACGTTGGTGTTGCAGATGTCGCCGGCAACCAGCACGTCGTAGTCGGCCGCGACCGAGCGAGCGATCTGCAGTGCCTGACGGTTGAGCTGTTCGAGCACGTCCTCCTTCCCGATCATTCGCAGCTTTTCGCGGTGGGCGTAGTAGGTCAGGGCTTCCACCACGTCGGAGCCAGCCCTCACGAACTCGCGGTGGAGTTGATCAACCGCCAGGGGATGCTCCAGTACCACTTCAGGAACGAAGGCCCCGGCTTGCAGGTAGCCCCGGCGCTCGAGTTCGAAGAGATATCCCTCGGCACAAATCACCGGGCCCTGGTCGAGGCGCTCCAGTAGACCCCGCTTCTGGTTAGTCGGTTCCGGACTCATCTGACTCTCCACTCTCCGTGATCAGGTCCAGGGGAAGGGGCCGCTCGAGCGGGGATGCAGCGCGCCCTCGGCGAAACGGCTAAACCGGAACGGGTGCAACAGGCGGCTCGGGTCGCCCATCACCACCCGGGCCACTTCCTTGCCGACGCCGATCATCTTGTAACCGTGATTGCTGTCGGCGATGACGTAGACATTGGGCCGCATCCAGTCGAACACGGGGAAGTTGTCGACGGTGAAGCAACCGATGCCGCCGGTGGGCGCCCGTTTATACAGCTTGCTGCACCCGCGGAACCGCTCCATGCAATGCGCCAGCCCGGCGGTCCAATACGGAGCGAAATCTTCGCGAACCGTATAGTGCGGACTCTCGGGGCCATAGGGATCGACTTGGGCGGTGTGTCCCAGCTTGATCGGGACTGCCCCGCCCTGCACGCCGTGGCGGTCGCGCTTGAAGTAGATCCCCCAGAGTTCGTTGGTAATGGGCTGGCCGGTGTCGTCCGCCAGCAGCGGCTCCATGGAGTCGATGTGGATGACCGGTGGAATCTTGCCGTCGGCGGTGCGATACAGGTCGGGGCCCGTCTGGATCTCCCCCTCCTGCAGCTGCCAGTAGGTCCACATCTCGAGTCCCTGATGGAGCTTACCGTTGTGAAGGACGTCCACCTGGTGTGAGAGACCCAGCATCTCCCAGACCTGCTTGATCCACGCCCCGACGCCAACGACCACATGATCGACGGCGATGTTGCCGCGGTCGGTCTTCACGGTGCCCACGGTGCCATCGGGCTTCATCTCGAACCCGGTCACCGTCACCCCGGTCACGATCCGAACGCCTTCGGCCTGGGCCTTCTGGGCCAGGCCGCTCATCGACTCGCGATTGAAGGCGAATCCACCCTGCAGCTCGTGAATGCAGACGCTCAGGCCCCGGGCCCGCCAATCGGGGAAGATTCCCCGCATGTAGTCGAAGACCCGTTGTTCACCCTGGATGAAGCGGGCGCGGTATCCAATCTTGTCGTGTCGGGCCGCGATGCTTTCGAAGTCCTGGCGCTGCACCTCGCCAGCCACCGCCAGGTATCCGACCGGGTTATAGTGGAATGCCTCGGCGTCCGATTCCCAGACGCCGACGCTGTGCGCCATCAGTTCTCCCATGGCCGGCTGGACGTAATAGTTGCGGACCACGCCGCAGGCGATTCCGCTGGCCCCGGCTCCCACCGCGGTCTTGTCGAGCACGACCACGTCGGCACCGGTTCCTCGGTTGCGTGATTTCAGTTCGCGGGCCAGGTGCCAAGCGGTACTCAAGCCGTGCACACCAGCGCCAATGATGCAGTACTTCGTCGCGGCGGGTATCGAGTCCGGCATGAAACGGAGGTTTCTCCTTCCGGGAAATCGCGGGGAGCGGTAGATTGCATACAGCTTGCATTCGACATCGGCAGAACGCAATGGGGCTTGCGTGAGTGTCGCGCCATGCGCAACGCGGAGTGGGCGCAGCCCAACGTCTCGAGTACTTTGTCGCGATCGGACAACCAGACCCCCACCCCATGGCGATGCTCCGCGACTACCTCCGCCCGACGAGGCTGTGGGCCCCGGCACCGATCAAGCCGCACTACCAAGTGGTGATCATCGGCGGCGGAATCCACGGCCTGGCCACCGCTTACTTCCTGGCGAAGACGCACGGGATCCGTGACGTCGCCGTACTGGAGCGCCACTACATCGGCTTCGGAGGGTCCGGGCGCAACACGGCCATCGTCCGCGCCAACCAGCGTACGGCGGCTAGCGTTAGGCTCTACGACGAGGGACTCAAGCTGTGGCCGGTCTTGGTCGATGAACTCGACTTCAACCTGATGTTCTTCAACAGCGGCAACCTGAACCTCGCCCACAGCGAGGCGGCGGTCGCGGCGTTCCGGATGGCGATCGGCACCGCGAACTTCCTCGGGATTCGCTCCGAGCTGCTCGACCCCCTGCAGTGTCGGGAGCTGATTCCCGCGCTCGATATCAGCGATCGCCCGGAACATCCGATTCAGGCCGGGATGTACCACCCGCCGGGCGGGACTCTTCGGCACGATGCCGTGGTCTGGGCCTTGGCGAAGGGAGCGGCCGCCCACGGCGTGCACATCCATCAGGGCGTGGAGGTGACGGGCATCGATACTGACGGAGGGCGAGTCACCGGTGTCCAGACCAACCGAGGGGCCCTTCAGTGCCGCCAGCTCGGCATCATGGCCGGCGGCTACGGCACCGCGCTCTGCACCCTGATCGGTCTCGAGCTGCCCGTCCACCCGTTGACCATCCAAGCGATGGTCACCCAGCCGCTCAAGCCATTCCTCAACCACGTGGTCAGTTCCGGTGCCTACCACGTCTACGCCACCCAGACGCTCAAAGGCGAGATCGCCACCGGCGCCCACATGGACCCCCAGGTTAACTACACCACCGATCCCACCGCCCGCTATTTCAAGCACCAGGCGGAAGCGTTGACCGACTTCATGCCCGTGCTCAAGGACGTCAAGTTCATGCGGACCTGGGCCGGTTTGGCCGACATGACCCCCGACATGGCGCCGATCATGGATGCCAACGTGGGGTTCGACGGCCTCTACCTCGACGTCGGCTGGGGTTATTTCGGCTTCAAGGCCGGCCCGATCGCGGGGAAGTACCTGGCCGAGATGATCGCCCGGGACCAGATCCCGGAGATCATCAGTCCCTTCGGTCTCGGCCGATTCCTCGAGAACCGATACGCGGGCGAAACCGCCGGCGCGATGAAGTACGGGCACTGGGACTCGTAGCTCAAATGACCTTCATGCTCACCTGTCCGATCTGCGGTCGCCGCGAGCTCCACGAGTTCCTTTGCGGCGGGCAAGAGCGGGGGCCGCGGCCACCTCAGGAGGGGCTCAGCGCGGAAGCCCACTTCCGATACGCTCAGTTCCGCTCGATTCCACCGGCGCCTCAACCGGAATGGTGGTACCACGGCCAGGGCTGTGGGGTGTGGTTCAAGGCCACCCGCAACCCGGCCACCAACCGAGAAGAGCGCCCCGGTGGCTAGACTGCCGGCCAGCCCGACCCAGCGGATCGATCCGTCCCGCCCGATCCGATTCCGCTACTGGGGCGGCGAGGCGGAAGGGGTCGCCGGCGACACCGTCGCCAGCGCCCTCTATGCGGCCGGCGTCCGGGTCTTCAGCCGGAGCCTCAAGTACCATCGTCCTCGCGGCCTCTACGGACTCGACGGCGAGAGCGCCAACACCTTCGTGGCGATCGATGGGGTGCCTAACGAAGCGGCGGAAACGACCCTGCTTCGGCCCGGGATGGCGATCGCCGCCCAGAACGTCCGCGGCAGCCCCGAGCGCGACCTCTATGGGATCCTCGATCGCTTCGATGGGCTGATGCCGGCCGGATTCTACTACCGGCTCTTCCACCGGCCCGCCCGGCTCTGGCCCTTCTTCCAGGAACGGCTTCGCGCCATGGCCGGGGTCGGCGTCCTCCAGCCATCGGGCTCGCGCGAACGCCCCGGTCGGTTCGAGCGCTACCTCAATGCCGAAGTGGCGGTGGTGGGCGGCGGGCCGGCTGGGATGGCCGCCGCGCTTGCCGCCGCCGAGGGCGGTGGGCGGGTCTGTCTCTTCGAGCGACGGCTGCACCTCGGAGGTCACCTCGATTGGCGGACCCGGCTGGTCGACGGACAGCCGCTGCATCGCCGGGCGACCGAGTTGGCCGCCCGGGTCGCGGCGTGTCCTAACATCCGGGTGTTCACCCACGCCCCGGTCACCGGCGTGTGGGGTGAGAACCTGGTCACCGGCTTCTTGATCTGTCCTGAAGGAGGCATCGCCCGCGAGTATCACTACGAATGCCGAGCCCGTTCGGTGGTCGTCGCATCGGGATGCACCGAGCGCCCGTTGGTATTCGAGCACAACGATCGCCCCGGCGTGATGCCGGCCACCACCGCCTGGCGGCTGGCGGCCAGCTACGGAGTGCTCCCCGGGCGTCGAGCCGTGTTCGCCGGGGGCGACGACTCGAGCCTCGAGGCCGCGATCGAGTTGGCCGGCTACGGGGTCGAGGTCGCCGCGGTCGCCGACGCCCGGGCCGAGGGCCACGATCCGGAGCTGGTCGCGGCGATCGGTGAGGCGGGCATTCGGTTCCTGCCCGGGTGGACCGCGGGTGCGGCTCGGGGCACCAACCGGGTGACCGGGGTCGAACTCCGGCGGATCGACGGCGGGCGAGCCGAGGAGCTTCGCTGCGACCTGCTGCTCGCCAACGCCGGTCTCCAGTCGCTGATCGGGCCGCTCTCGACGCTCAAGGCTCAGCTCGGCTATTGCACTCGAACCGGCATGTTCCAACCCACCCGGTTGCCGGAACGGGCCTTCGTGGCGGGCAGCATGCTCGGCCTCCGCGACGTCGCGGCGATCGAGGCGTCAGGTCGGCTGGCCGGGCTCGAGGCCGCGGCCGCGGCCGGCTGGGACGCCGAATCGCAAATCCGCGAGGCACGAGACGCGGTGCGGAACGCGCCCGGGCCGGCGGCGGGCTGCTTTCTGGCGTGCGCTCCCGGGATCGGCCGCGGAGCCAAGGCCTTCGTGGACTTCGACGAGGATGGCAGCTACAAGAACGTGGTAGAGTCGGCCCAGCAGGGGTTCGACGTTCCCGAGTTGGCCAAGCGATTCGGTGGATTCGGGCTGGGGCCGGGTCAATACCATGTCCCGGGCCAGAACCTGGCGATGATCATGGCGGCGCTCGCCGGTACCCCGCTCGATCAGCTGTCGGGTACCACCGTCCGTCCGCCCCTGGTTCCGCCTCGCCTGGCCACCCTGGCGGGGCCCGGGCTCGCGGTCCACAAAGAGACCCCGCTGCACGACGCCCAGGCGGCGCTCGGCGCGATCTTCCGGAACGCGGGCGCGTGGCACCGGGCCCGGTACTTCAGCACCGATCTCAGCTGTCGCGAGGAGATCCGGAACGTCCGCGCCAACGTCGGGGTCCTCGATAGCTCGCCGCTCGGCAAATTCAGGATCTACGGACCCGACGCCCAGAAGGCGCTGCAACGGGTCTATGTCTCCGACATGTCGAAGACCAAACCCGGCCGCTGCAAGTACTCGGCGATGTGCAACGACACCGGGAATCTGATGGACGACGGGGTCGTGGTCGAGATCGGGCCCGGTGACTACTACTTCACCACCAGCTCGGCCCGGGCCGGCGCCACCGTCGAGTGGTTCCGGTACCACACCCGCCACGACGGCTGGGAGTATCAACTCGTCAACCTCACAGACACCTTGGGGTCGCTCAACCTCGCGGGGCCTAACGCTCGCAAGGTATTGGCCAAGATCACCGACGCCGACCTCTCCAACGCGGCCTTCCCCTATATGGGGTATCGCGAGATCGTGGTGGGCGACGGCGTCCCGGTCCGCTGCCTCCGGCTCGGCTTCGTCGGCGAGCTCTCCTACGAGTTGCACGCGCCGTCGAGCTATTGCGGCTACCTCTGGGACCTGATCATGGCGGCCGGAGCGGAGTTCGGGATTCGACCGTTTGGTCTCGAGGCCCAGAGCTGCCTCCGCGCGGAAAAGGGCCATGTCATCATCGGGACCGAGTCGGAGCAGCGGGTTACCCTCACCGACATCGGGATGGGCTTTCTCTGGGACAGCAAGGACACCGCGTCGAAGAAGGTCGGGGCTCCGGCGCTTCGCCATGCCAGCGGACAGACCGATCGGCTGAAACTGGTCGGCCTTCGAATCGACCAGGCCGAGCGGCGCCCGGAGGACGGTGATATCGTGATCGATGGCACCGAAGTGGTCGGCTACCTCTGCACCACGCGGATGAGCGAGACGTTAGGCTGGCAGTATGGCCTCGCCCTGATCACCGACCGCCACGCTCCGGAGGGGGGCACCGTGCAGATCTATTCCAACCCGCGCGGCACGCCATCGGTGACCCACGGGACCGTGGTCGCGCCGCACTTCTACGACCCCGAAGGCGCGAGGTTGCGGGCGTGACCGCGACCGCAACAGCACGAATCCGCCGCTCGCCGGTGCGTTTCGACGCCACCGCGCTCGAGCGGACGTCGCGAGACGGCTGGGACATCGTCCGGCGCTATTCGGACGAGGGCGGCGGGCCGTGGCTGGTCGACCTGAGCCATCGCTGCCGCTGGGACCTTCAACACCCTGACGTCGGAAATCAGCGCCCATTCGGGGTGCCGGTGCCCAGCAAGCCCGGTGAGGTGGCGATCTCCGACGGCTTCGCCGTCAACCGAATGAACCGGACCCAGGCGTCGCTCTGGCATCTCGGCGGGAACGATCGGCCCGCGACGCCATCCGGAGTCGGCTTCACCGAGACGACCGATGGACACTGCATGCTCGCCTTCCTGGGCCCGGAGACGGCGTCCGTCTTCGAGCATCTCAGCGACCTCGATGTCTTCGACCCCGAGCGCGGCCTTCCTCGCCTGGTCCAAGGCCCGGTCCTCCACGTCCCCTGTCAGGTGGTGGCGTTAGGCAGCAACGCGGTGATTCTGACGTTGAGCCGTGGGTATGGCCGGACCTTCGCGGAAGCGGCGCTCCAGTTTGCCCGTCCCTGCGGTCTCCGGCCAGCCGGGGAGGCCCGTTTCGACGAGTGGTTCGTGCGGTGGGCCTCGACTCGGTCGTCCGACCCGAGCCTTCCGAGCCGGTGAACTGTGGAGCTCCTCGTCGACTTCGGCCTGATGTCGCTGTTGCTGCTGATCGCGCAGCTCCTCCGCTCCCGGTCGCGGCTGCTTCAGGCCAGCCGAATCCCGACCGCGATGGTGGCTGGCGTGATCGCGCTGATCGGCGGGCGTTACGTCCTCGACATCCTCCCTTTCAGCGAGCGGAGCGACGGCGGGACCTTTCTGGCGAGCTATCCCGGCTATCTCATTGCCCTGATCTTCGCCGCGCTCCCGCTGGCCCGCCCCGCTGGGAAGCCGAGCCGGGTGCAGTGGCGGCATGTCGGCGACATGTTCTGCTACAACACGATTTGCTTCGTGGGACAGTACGCCGTCGCGTTGCTGTTCGGCCTCCTGGTGCTCGATCGGCTGTTCCCCTCGCTTCCCGACGGCTTCGCCCTCGTGTTGCCAGCGGGTTGGGCCGGCGGCTTCGGAACCGCGGCCGCGATCGGAAGCGTCGTCGAGCCCCGCGGTTTCGCCGACTTTCTCCCGCTGGGATACACCTCGGCCACGGTCGGGGTCGCGGTGGGCACCATCGTGGGCATGATACTGATTCACGTCGGGATGCGGAGGGGCTGGACCCGAGTCGTCGGTACGCCGAGCGCGCTCCCGTCGAGCTTTCGGACCGGGTTCGTGCCCGAATCGGAGCGATCCGCCGTCGGGCAGGAGACCGTGAACGCCGCGGTACTCGACGTGCTGACCTGGCACCTCGCCCTTCCGAGTGCCGCAGTCGCGCTGGCGTACGCGATCTCGACGGCGTTGCCGGCTAACCACGGGATTCCCCTCTTCGCCCTGTCCCTGCTCACCGGATGGGGCGTCCGCTGGGTCATCGGACTGCTCCGCCTGACGGATTCGGTCGACCCCAGGGTGATGGGTCGGATCGCGTCGAGCGCGGCGGACTATCTGGTCGGATTCGGGATCGCTTCGATCGCCATCACCGTCGTGGTCCGATACGTCGCTCCGCTGCTGTTGCTCTTCGCGCTCGGTGTGGTTTTTACCCTCTGGAGTTTCTGGCTGGGGCGCCGGATCTTCGGGAACTTCTGGTTCGAGCGCAGCCTCTTCACCTTCGGGTGGGCCACCGGCGTTCTCGCCACCGCCATCGCGCTCCTCCGGGTCGTGGATCCCAAGTCGAAGAGCGGCACGCTGCAAGACTACGGCACCGCCTATCTCGGCAGCTCCTTCGTCGAAATCGCCATCGTGGCGATCGTGCCGGTGCTGATCGTTCGCGGGATCGTGCTGTTCCCGGCGCTGGTCCTGTTGGCGGTGGCGATCGCGGCGTTGGTGCTGTCGCGTTCGCTCATCGGGTGGGGACCCGCCGACCCGGTGGCGATCCGGGAGGGCGAGGCAGGGGTGCTCGCCGCGACAGAGGAACCCTGACCCCGGACGGCCCCCGTCCGGGGTCGAGGAGTTTGACAGGGCTGCCCGTCTTAACTAGCGTCTCTTAATACGCATTGGTTGCGTATTGCGCAACGGAGAGACGCATGGTTCAATCCGTCGATCGCGCCCTCGCGATTCTCGAGTTGCTCGCCACTGGACCAGGCGAACTCGGGGCCACCGAAGTCGGCGCCCGCCTCGAAGTCCACAAGTCCACCGCCTCACGATTGCTCGCGACCTTGACCGAGCACGACCTGGTCGAGACCAATCCAGCCAACGGGAAATACCGATTGGGCTTCGGGGTGATCCGCCTGGCGGGCGCCGTTGCCGCCTCCAACGGCATCGTGCTGCGGGCCCAGGCCGCGTTGCAGACACTCGCCACCGGCTCCAACGAGGCCGTGAACCTGTCCGTGCTGGAGCGTGGCCAAGTGGTGAGTCTCCACCAAATCACTACCCCGCATCTGGTCGGCAGCATCGATTGGGTCGGACGTCACACGCCAATCCACTGCAGCTCGAGCGGCAAAGCCATCCTGGCGCATCTGCCGCCCGCCGATCGGAAGCGGCTCCTCGCCGGTCCGCTCGAGCGGCGGACCCGGCGAACGGTCATCGACCGGGCTGAGCTCGATCGTCAACTGGCCCAGGCGCGGCGTGACGGCTACGCCTTCACGGTCGAGGAACTCGAGGTGGGACTCCACGGCGTGGCGGCGCCGGTCTGGGGCACCGGCGGCCGAGTGGTGGCAGCGGTCAGCGTTTCCGGTCCCTCGTTCCGGCTGACTGAAGCCCGGATCCCGGCACTCGGCGCGATGGCGAAGGCGGCCGCCGCCCAGATCTCGCGCAAGCTCGGATTCGTCGGAACCTCAGTTGCCTCGTGACTCGCATGGTACCGACCTGGAGTCGGCGGAGGCCTCGATGCGGCAGGCCCTCGTCGATCGCCCCCAGGATGCGAGTTTGCCGGGGCGGTTCTACACCGACCCGCGGTTTTGCGAGCTCGACCTGGCGCACCTGTTCTACCGGGAGTGGATCTTCGCCGGCCACTCGGGCGAGATTGCCCGTCCGGGTGATCGGTTCACCCTCCAGATCGGCGACTATCCGGTGCTCGTTGTCCGGGGGCATGACGGCGTGCCCCGCGGCTTTCACAATGTCTGTCGGCATCGGGGCCAGGTACTCTGTTCCGGAGCAACTGGGTCAGGCCGCAAACTCGTCTGCCCGTATCATCAATGGACCTACGAACTCGATGGGCGGCTCTCGTTCGCTCGCGACATGATGGCCGAGATCGACGCCAGCCGGTTCGCCCTCTCGCCGATCGCCTGCGAGGAGGTGGCTGGCTACCTCTTCGTGTGCTTGAGCCCCACGCCGCCCGACTTCGCGCCGTTCCGAGATGCGGTGGAACCGTACCTCGCGCCCCATCGGCTGGCTCGAGCGAAGGTGGCGTTCCAGTCGACGATCGTCGAGCGGGCCAACTGGAAGCTGGTCGTCGAGAACAACCGAGAGTGCTATCACTGCAGTAGCAATCATCCGGAACTCTGCCGGGTGTACTCGGCTCGTCCCGTCATGAGCAACGCGATTGGCCAACCCCAGGACGAAGCGGTCGACGCGCATTGGCGGCGCTGGGAGTCGAAGGGCCTTCCGAGCGGGTTTCGGATCGCGGCCGACGGACAATTCCGAACGGTGCGGCTCCCGTTCCTGGGCGACGCCGAGTCGATGACGGCCGACGGTCGGCCCGGATGTCGGCGACCGCTGGCGGATTTTCCGGAGCCTGGACTCGGGTCGATGTTGTTGTTCCATTACCCCAGCACCTGGAACCACGTCCTGGCCGACCACGCCGTCAGCTTTCGGCTGCTGCCGCGGGGGCCCAATGAGACTGAGCTGACGACCAAATGGTTGGTTCACGCCGAGGCGCAAGAAGGCGTTGACTACCAGGTCGACCATCTCACCCGAGTCTGGGTCGCGACGAACGACGAGGATCGCAGCATCGTCGAGAGCAACCAGCGAGGCGTGAGCTCACCGGCCTACCAGCCGGGGCCTCTCTCCCGAATTCATGAAAGCGGGGTGACGCAGTTCCTCGACTGGTACGCCGCCACCATGGGTGAGCGGCTCGAGTCGTCCGTCCCATCGCGGTGAAGTGGCCGAATGTCAGAGCCGCGGTCGGGTGCCACCATTAGGGAAAGGACACCAATGGCCGCTCATGGCGCGTTCCACCAGCTGGCTCGGCCATCCTCCGTTGGGTGCGTAGTGCGAGTGGCGGCGTGGCTCCATGCCGGCGCCCTTGCCCTCGCAAGCCCACTCGGGGCGCAGCCGCGAGGTCCGGTGCTGCCGCCCTCAGAGCCCGAGTACCAAACCCGGCTCGACACGGTCCGGATTCCCATGAAAGACGGAGTGCAACTCTGGGGATTCATGTACCAGCCGGTTCCCAAACGGCCGGGCGAGAAGTTCCCGGTACGGCTCTACTACTCACCCTACCGCGACATCCCAACTCCCGATGCCGATCTGTATTTCGCCCGTCGCGGCTACGTCGACGCGACGGTCAACATTCGCGGCACCGGCCGGAGTCAGGGCGTGGCCCCCGAGCGCGAGTACTCGGAACAGGAGATGGTGGACGGGCTCGAAGTCATCGATTGGCTGTCCAAGCAACCGTGGTCCAACGGCAACGTCGGAATGCAAGGCAACTCGTGGGGCGGGTTCAACAGCCTCCAACTCGCGATGCGGAACCCCCCGGCGTTGAAGGCGATCCGGCCGCAGCATGCCACCGAAGACCTCTACCACGAGGACATCCACTATCTCGATGGCATCCGGCTCTTTTATGGGTGGCATGCCTACGAAGACCTGATGGTCGCGCAGAGTCCCTGGCCCGACTTCCCCCTGACCGAAGAGATGTTCCGGGATCGTTTCGATCAGCCGCCCTGGAACTTGCTCTATCTCCGCAATCAGTTGGATGGTCCCTTCTGGCGGAACGAGCAGCGGCTCGACGTGAATCCAGGCCTCATCACCATTCCGCAGCTCCGAATTGGTGGCTGGTACGACGCCTATCGCTCGAGCATTCCCCGCGCCCTGCTCAATGCGCGAGGCCCGATCCGCGCGATCATTGGGCCGTGGGAGCATCGCATGGCCCGCTACCAGGCGATGGTCGACGTGCGGCTCGAAGAAGTCCGCTTCTGGGACTACTGGCTCAAGGGCCGCAACACCGGGGTCATGGACGAGCCGATGGTGACGGCGTTCATGCGTCGGTCGCACCCGCCCGGGACCGAGATGAATCAGGATCTGCCCATTCCGGGCCAGTGGCGAGGCGATACCTGGCCCCCGCGGGGTCAGGTGATGACCCGGTACTTTCTCCGCGCCGATCACCGGCTTGCCCGAACGCCGGCGGCGCGTGACGCGGTGCATCAGCTCAACTACCTGCCCGGCACTGGCGCGGCGGCCGGAGTGCTCTGGGGTGCCCGGCAGCCGGACCAGCGGCCCGCCGACGCCTACAGCCTGGTGTACGACTCCGAGCCGCTCACTGAGCCGCTGGCGATCCTCGGTCATCCAGAGGCCAAGCTGGCGGTCTCGGCCACCGCCAAGTTGGCCCATTGGTTTGTTAGGCTCTCCGATGTCGCTCCCGATGGCTCGGTCACCCTGATCACCGGGGTCGGGATCAACGGGGCTCAACGCGATGGCTCGATGAAGCCGTCGTACCTAACGCCAGGCGCCGTCTATCATCTCGACCTCAAGCTACACGTCACCTCCTGGGTCTTCGAGCCCGGGCACCGGATTCGAATCGCGGTGTCCAACTCGCAGTGGCCGATGGCCTGGCCGACCCCGTATCCGATGACGACGTCGCTCTACCTCGGGCCGCGCCGGGGTCAGGCCAAGACCGCCACCGGCTTGCCCGCGCCCGCAACCCAGGTGCTGCTGCCGATCGTCCCCCTCCATAACGGTATCCGGGTTCCCGCGTTCACCGCGGCGTTGCAGGAGGGCCAACAGCCGATCGTCCGCCGAGCCCCGCCCCCGCCCGGCGGATTTATTCGGCCGGGCTTCGACTACGTGGTCGACCAGATCATTCGCGACGAGAACACCGCGACCACCACGATGATCATCGGACGCCCGCCGAGTCCCGACGAGCCCGACCACCGCGGCTACGCCAGATATGAGGTCAGCGACCTGCGGCCCGACGCCGCGGTGTACCGGACCGAGGCGGTCAATCGCTACCGCCTGCCGGGCCGAGAGGTCGTCTGGGAGGGAGTAACCCAAGTGCGGAGCGATTCCGTATACTTCCACTACCGCCATCGCCGCCGGCTGCTCGAGAACGGCAAGGTCATCCGGGAGCGGATTTGGGAGGACTCGATGCCGCGGTTGTTCCGTTGAGAGGCCGGGTGGTGCGGCGCTAGTTCGCCGGCGTCAGCACCGAGAGAATGTGCTCCGCATCGGGTAGCCGGTCGCACTCCCAAAGGGCGCGCTCCAAGGCGAGGGCGCGCTGCTCCGGAAGGGAGCCTCTGGCCAGCCAGCGAAATTTCTCTCGCAGATCATCGTCGCTGGGCCCAGCGTTCTCGCCGGCGCCCCAACGCGGCCGCGACTCGCCGGAGTCCAGCGTCGCGCCGTCAGCGGTCTCGATCACGACCCGGGCGATACGTTCGGCCGGAAACCGCCGGTTGTAGGCGTCCTCTTCGATCAGCTCGACTCGATCGGCGATTGCCAGCACCCGCGGATCCCGCAACGCCGCGCCGCTCAGTTGGTCCGGCCCGACCTCCCCATGCACCAGCGCGGCCGCGACGGGAAAGGGCACGCTGTACTGCGCTTCTTCGGTGGTGACCGGATGCCGCACCACCAGCCGGGTGGCCTCGTGAAAGGTGTGGACCCGGATCCGCCCGAACGCGTCCGGCGTTAGGCGGTGGACCCGCTGCAGCGTCAGCGCGCCGTGAATCGGGGCCTGGGCCCAGTAGCAGACCGCGTAGGGCTTGAAGTACTGACCCGCGATGTGCCAGGTCGCCCCGAGATCGTTCCAGACCGAGGCGACCTCCGGCCCCTCGACGGTGAGAGCGGGCGCGCCGGTGAAGCCGCGGTGCGCCATCTGGGCCGCGCACACCCCCGCCATCGCGCCCCAACCCGAGCCGTCCTTGAGCATGGTCGGCGCGTCGATCACCCGCATCATCTGCGAGCGCGGGCCGTGGTATTCGGCGATGCCGAGGGCGTGCCGGGTCTGTTCCGCGGAAGAACCGAGCCACCGGGCGGCGATGGCGGCAGAGCCCAGGGCGTTCCATGCGCCAGAGGTGTGGTAGTCGGACACGGTGGCGTGCAAGGCGATGCCCGCGCGCAGGGCGATCTCGTAGCTCATCGCCAGCGTGGCGAGGAGTTCTTCGCCCGAGACCCTTCGGTTAGGAGTCAGTCCGAGCGAGGCCAACAGGGCCGGCACCAGCGCCGCCCCAGCGTGCCCCTTCGTCGGCTTGTAGCCATCGTGGATGTCGAGGGCGTCCACGGTCATCCCATTGGCCAGGGCCGCGCCGGCGGGCGAGACCTCGCGCCCGTCGAGCCACAGCTGCCCGCCGCGCCCTCCAAAGGCCAGGGCGGCGAAGTCGAAGATGATGCGGGAGAGTTCGGTGCGTCGCCCGCCCAAGCCCGCACCGACCGTGTCGAGCAGGCAGCGCCGGGCATAGAGGCGCGCCTCGTCGGGGATGTTCTCCCAACGCAATTCATGGATGAAATCGACGACCGTCATGGTCCGCGCGGGGTTCCGAATCCGGTCAGCGGAAGAACCGGGGGATCGTGTCCTGCCAGCTCCGCTCCCGAACGACCCGCCCGTTCTCCCGCACCCAGCGGCGGTGCAGGTAGTAGAAGTTGGTGGAGTCGCTCCGGATCTCGGTGAATCCCTCCCACACCACCTCGCGGTCTCCGATCCGCACGGTGTTGATCCGCTCGCCCCGAATCGAGGCGAGGTCGGGCCGGAGGTCACTGACCCGCCAGACGACCTTGGTGATGTTCCCCGGCACGCCGTCCTCCAATGAGACGGAAGTCGTCCCGGCGATTTCGTCGCGATCGATCTTCTGGGGTTTGCGGGCGTTGAACCCGAGGGGTCCGCGGAGCGGCGGTGGTGGCGGAGCGCCGGGCATGGCCGAATCCGTCTCCTGAACGATGGAGGCAAACGGTGGCAGCGGGAAGCCGCTCTCGAGCGGCACCACCGGCAGGAGGATCTGGGCCGATGGGGTCGAGCCGCGTTCGGGGCCGAGGACCAACGAGGTCGTCATCGGATACGGGCTCGGCCACTGCATCGGCCACAGCGCGTTGGAGATCGCGACCCGAATCCGATGGCCCGGCTTGAACACCCACGAGGTCACGTGGAGGTTCACCTCGAAGCGGTACTCCTTGCCTGGCACGAGCGCCGCCGGATCGGTCGAGGACTCGCGATGAGCGCCGTTCAAGCCCGCCCCGGTGATCTGGGTGGTGATGCCATCGGGCGCAACGTCCGAGAGCCTGACGAACCAGTGGGCCAGCGGCGCGGTCGCCGAGGCGGCGAAGATCGCCTTGGGCCGGCCGAGAATCGCGAGGTCCGCCGTGAGCGGCTCCGAGTCGTAGACCAGACTGAACCCGTCGACGGCTCGTTGATCGGGCTGGGTGTTGGTCCAATACTGGCCCGCCTGGGGCCCGACCGCGGGGAGGTACTTGAGCTGATGGGTTGCCGAGACGCTCGGCGGCGTGGGGCGGAGGTCGTGATCGGGCTGCAGGTACCAGGGTTTCCATTCCAGCCCGCGTGGCGGCCAGGTGTCTGCCCGCCACTCCCCCGCAACATCGCGACCCCGAATCCAGGGATCGGGGAGATGGGAGTACCGCATGAAAGCGGTGACCCGCGGCTCGTCGAGAATGCCGGTGTTCCGTCTCTTGAGCCAGTAGTCCCACCAGCGAATCTGCTGGTGGCGGTACTCCACCGCGGGCCCGGGGTCCCTCAGGTCATGATTCCACGGGCCGATCACCGCCACCGTCGGCGCTTTCATGTGTTCCAGCGCGCGGGGGATGCTGGAGCGATAGGTGTCGACCCACCCGCCGATCATGAAGGTCGGGATCGCGATGGCGTCGGGATTGAGGTCGAGCCGGGTCCCCCGGCGCCAGTAATCGCCGTCCCGCTGCTGCTTGAGGAAGGTGAGACTCCAGGGCGGCTGGTCGAATCGATCGCGAAAGATGGCGTCCGTGAGGGGGAAGTCCGGCGGCGGACTCATGGTGGTGCGGACGTCTATCCCGAAGTTGTAGCTCCCGAAATGGAGAATACCGTCGAGGTACTGGATGTTCTCGTGGTAGAGATCCTCGGTCCCGGCGCCCACCGAGATGGCCTCGAGCCCGGGCGGCCGGCGCATCGCGACCTGGGCCGCGTTGAACCCGCTCCACGACACGCCATACATCCCGACCCGCCCGTTGGACCACGGTTGACGAGCCAGCCAGGCGATGACTTCGATGGCGTCCGCGATCTCCTGGTCGGAGTACTCCCGATCGGGCACCGCCCCCTCGCTCTGGCCGGTCCCCCGGACCTGGAAATGGGCATCGACATACCCGCGGCGCACCAGGTACGACGAGGCGCCGTACCGGGAGGCGGCGGTTTCCCGGTACGGGGTGTGATGGAAGAGGACCGGGAACCGCTCACCACGGCGCTTGCCGACCGGGAAGAAGATGTGGCCGGACAGGCGAACCCCGTCCTTCATCGTGACCCAGACGTTTTCTTCGACTCGGATGCCATAGTCGGGCGCGGACGCCGGAACGACTGATTGCTTGGCGGTCTGGGCGCCGAGCGCCGTCGAGAGGAGGACACCGACCGCGGTGATCGCGATTAATCTCGAGACCCCGGCTGAGAACTCGGGCATTCGGGTTGCCTCCTCGTGCATCGTCGGGACATCGTGCCGTGGTCGCCACGAACGGAATCGAAAATGTACCTGTTGGGGGCGATGGTGGGTATCCAACCCCTCACCAATGGCGTGCTCCCTCGCGGACAGCACGCCGTTTCACGAGCTCAGCGGCGAGCACATGCTTCTTCGCCCCTGGCGGTGAGCCGAGCAACCGGTGGGGCGCCGCTCGACGGTACGCCATGTGGCTCTTGCGGTCTCCTGGCCGCGCGGCGGGGACAAGCCGGCGGGCGACTCAGGCAACGCGGTCATCGCGTTCGGGCCAGTTGCGCCATGAGGTGGCGCAGCGAGGTTGCCCGGATGCCCGACTCCATCGGCCACTCGTCGTCGCCGCCATGGACGACGTATCCGGTGTGCGGCTCGAGGACATCACACGCGAGTCGAAATCCCCTGGGGACGGCCGGAGCCGTGGTACGCTTGATCTCGATGACATACTCGACCCGTCCGCCGCGCTCCAGCACCAGGTCCACTTCGGCGCCGTCCTCGGTCCGATAGAACGTGGGAACGAATCGATCGCCGGCTGCCGCCAGGACGTTCTCGATCACAAAGCCCTCCCAGCTGGCGCCCACCACGGGATGCCCCAGGAGTCGGTGCAGGGCGTTCCTGGGCGGGTGGCCCGTGATCGGGAGACCCGACACGGCGGGGTACCGGTTCCGCCGCTTCCTGGGCCGGAACCGCATCGGCGCCGCCGCGGCGGCCCTGGTGGCGGTGACGCTGGTCGGAGCGACGGCGGTGACGGCGTGGCAGTCGAGCCGGCGGGCCACCGCGCTCCGGGTGGCAGAGGCGGAGCGGGCTCGCGCCACCCGGATCACCGATTTCCTTCTGGGCATCTTCCGGGCAACCAACCCCAACGAGACCCGCGGCCGCACCGTGACCGCCCGCGAGCTGCTGGACCAGGCGGCGGCGCGGGTGCGGCGCGACCTGGCAGCGGATTCTGCCGCCCTGGCCGACATGGAGCTCGCCATCGGGCGGGCCTACGCGCTCGTGGGGCTCTGGCCCACCGCCGACTCAATGCTGGCCAGGGTGGTCGAAGCGCGGCGCGCGGCCTCGCCCGCGAATCCCCTGGAGATCGCCGAGGCGCTGGAGTGGCACGGGCGGATCCGGATGACGCGGGGCCGCCTGGAGGAGGGAGTGGCGATGATGCGCGAGGTCGTGGCCCTGCGCGAGCAGCGGCTCGGCCCGAACGCGCCGGAGCTGGCCCCGGCCTACCAGCGCATCGCGATGGCGAGCACCCAGCTCGATCCCGACGACACCTCGGGGGTGGCCCGGCGCCACTTCCGCAGGGCCCTGGAGCTGCTCCGCTCCGCCGACTCCGTGGACCATCGCGCGGTGGCGGAGGTGCTGCGGCACCTCGGCAGCATCACCCTGGACGTCGGCGACCCGGCGGAGGCCGCCGCACTGTTGCGCGAGGCGCTGGAGGCGGGCCGGAAGGCGACGGACGAGGAGGATCCGTTCCTGTTCAACCTGAAGGAATCCCTGGCCCTCGGCCTCAAGGTGATCGGGAAGGCCGATTCGGCGATCGCGATCCACCGGGAGCTGCTCGAGACGCGGCGCCGGGTGTTCGGACCCGAGCACAACGATGTCTCCTTCAGTCTCTACAACCTAGGACGGGAGCTGGGGCGGGTGGGGCAGTTCGAGGAGGCGATCGCGTTGCTCACGGAATGCGTGGCGATGCGGGCGCGTCTCTTCGGGCCCGAGCACCACCTGGTGGCCTACGCGGAGGGGGCCCTGGGCCGGGCACTGGCCCGCTCCGGGGACCGGACCGGCGGCCTGGCCCGCTTCCAGCGGGCGGCCCTGATCTCCGAGCGGGCCCTGGGTCTGGCCAACATCGTCACGCTCGAGTATCAGGAAGAGGTGGCCCTGCTCCAAGTGGCGCTGGGACGCCGCGACGCGGCGCTCGCGACGCTGGCGGGCTTGGTGGCGCGGGGCTACCGGAAGCTCGACCGCGAGGAGCTCCGCCCCCTCGCGGGCGATCCCCGCTTCGAGCGCCTCAGGGCGGCCGGGAAGCAGACGCCCGCCGCCCCTTGACCTGGTGTTCGACGGGAGTTCGCTCGAGGACATCGCCCGCGCCCGGACCCCCGGGCCGTGATGCCGCGCCTGCTTCCACCTACCGTGCCGGGTCCTCACCGGACCGTCTAGTCCTGGCCGCCGGGCACACCAAGTGCGAGCCCGGCAGGATCATCTGCCACTGTCCCGGCTGCCTCGGCACCACCCTGCGGTCGGGGCAGAAAGTGATCGGGCACATCGAAGAGGTGATGCGCGGCGCGGAGCTCGGCCAGGGCGAGCGCGAGCTGGTTGGCGACGGTCTGGGGGGAGAGGTCGAGCAGCGCGGCGATCTCCGCGCGGGCCAGCCCGTCCCAGCGGGCCAGCTCGAAGATCTCCCGGCGGCGGGCGGGCATCGCCGCGAGGCCGGCCGCCAGGGCTCGGTCCCTCTCCGACGCCTCGACCAGCGCCAAGGGCGAGTCGGGTCGCGGCGGCCGGGGAATCCGGGCGAGCACGTCGGGCCGGCGGCGGACGTTCGCGCCCTTGAGGTCGTTCCGGGCCAGGTTCGCCGGCCTGGAGCCGATGGAGAACCCGGTCGATCGGGTTGGGCGCGCCGTCGGGTTGCGAACTCATCGACGGATAGCGCAGCGCGCGAACGGTCGGACGGCAAATGGGACCCCGGGCTTCTCGCGCGCCCGTCTGAGCCGCGGTCGGGCTCCGCACTCGCCGCCACACCCGCTGGTGGTGGGCCGATCCCGGGCCCCGCCGCTCTCGGCGGGGACGCGTGGGCTGCGCGACGCTGCCGCACCGGGCCCCCGTCGGCGCGGGTGAGGCATCAGGGCGGCCGCCACCTGCCCCCACGGTAACCCGGCGACCGCCCCGCCCCGCCCATGTCGTCATCCGCCGGCGTTCCCCCGGCGTTCGCCCCCCACCACCCGGTCCACGAGGACGCGACGTACCGCGATTGAAATTCCTATCCTGACGGATGAGGCCGCCTCAGCCGCCGGCGGCCGCCCGCGGGCGGGGCACCCCGGCACCGATCCCCAGCGCGCGGTCCAGGAACCGCTTCATCCTCCGGAACGAGTCCAGCTTCGTGTCGGTGCGGGTCCAGCTGTGGGGCTCGCCGGGGTAGACCATGTAGTCGAAGTCCTTGCCGGCGCGAATGAGGGCCCGGACCAGCCGCTCGGCGGCGGCAATGGGCACGTTGATATCCGCGGTGCCGTGCAGGACGAGCAGGGGCGCGTCGAGGCGGTCGATGTGGGTGATCGGGTTGCGCTCCACGGTGAGGTCCGGCGTGTCTCCCGGCGCCCCCAGCCGGATCCGCCAGTAGGTGCCGTGCATCCGCGGGTCGCCGATGGCCCAGCCACTGGGCGCGGCGGCGATGCCGGCGCCGAACACGCCAGGCGTGTGCACCATGGTCTGCGCCGTCAGCCAGCCGGAGAAGCTGCCGCCATAGAGCGCGATTGCCCTCGATTCAACGTAGCCCAGGGAGGACAGGTGCCGGGCCGCGGCCACCATGTCCTCGGACTGCTTGCCGCCGGCTTCGCGGTACAAGCCCTTGGCCAGCCCGGCGCCATAGCCTTCGCTGCCGCGTGGATCGACGACCATGACGACGTAGCCGCTCCGCACCAGCCATTGGAGGAACTCATGGGTCAACCCGGCGCCCCAGCCGAGCGTCGCCTGCTGCCCCCAGCCGCCGTACATCGTGATGAGCGCCGGGTGCCTGCGGCTCCGGTCGAGGCCCTTCGGCAGCATCAGCACCGCCGGGATGGTCATGCCATCGGGGCTGGTGAAGCGAGTCGCCTCGATCCGGGCGAAGTCGCCGTCGGTCATCCCCTCGGGCAGGGAGGCGTAGACGCGCTGCGGCGGCCCGGCGGTGCGGGCGTCGAGGAGCCAGAGCCCGGGCGGCTCCTCGGGGCCGCTGAGCGCGACCAGCAGGCGGCTGGCGTCGGGGGAGTGGGCGACGACGTCGTAGACGCCGGGCGCGCTGCCCAGCAGCGTCGCCTGGCCGCCGGCGGCGGGCCGGCGCCACGGCCGGCGCTGGTGCAGGTCGCCCTGGCTGGTCAGCGCCAGCAAGTCGCCGCCGGGCAGCCAGGAGAGGGAGCTCACCTCGTAGTCGCCCCCGGTCAGCGGCGCCGGCTCGCCGCCCGCGACGGACGCGAGGTAGCCGTGGGCCCAGCCGGTGCGGTTCGAGAGGAAGGCGAGCCGCTGCCCGTCGGGCGCCCACGCCACCCGGAAGCCGGGGTTGATGTTGTGGTCCACCCAGCGGTCGTCGGTGTCGGTCCAGAGCACGCGGGGCGTGCCGCCGGAGACGTCGCCTAGCAGCAGCTCCTTCCGGCGGAAATCCTCGGACAGCCGCGAGATGGCCAGCCGCTGGCCGTTGGGCGACCACTCCCCGATGACCATGCCGGCGATGTCCTCCGCCGGCGAGATCCGGGTCACCCGGCCGGTTTCGACCTCGACCACGCCGACGGCGAAGCCGCGGGCGGCGGGCGTGAGGAAGGCGATCCGCCGGCTGTCGGGCGACCACGGCGGCCACTGGAACAGCCGGTTGAAGCGGGTGCCGTCGGTGACGCTGAAGCGCTGGCCGGTGGTCAGTCGCCGCGGCGCGACGCCCGCCACCGGCTGCACCCAGATGTCGCCATCCCGGATGAAGCTGAGCCACTTCTGGTCCGGCGAGAGCTGCGCCATGTCGCCCAGCAGCTCGGCGCTGGCCAGCACCCGGGGCGCGCCGCCGTCCCGGCCGACAGCGAAGTAGGTGTCGCCCTCGCGGAACACCACCTCGCGCCCGTCGGGCGTCCAGCGGAGCCCCTCGCCGCCGAAGTAGCGGCCGGTGGCCGTCGTGCCGTCCAGCTCGCGGTCCTCACGGGGGCGGGCCAGCAGTACGGTGGTGGTGCGGGCGGCGACGTCGTAGAGGCGGATCTCGTCCGCGAAGCTGCTGGAGACGTGGTAGGCAATGACGCGCCCGTCCCGCGACCAGGCAGCGCTCTGGGGGACCTTGACGCCAAGGTACGCTTCGGGCCCCGGCGCCTGCTGGGCCCGGGCCGCGCCCGTCGAGGCCAGCAGCAGCAGGAGCGCCGCAGGCCGCAGCACGCCGCGGCGGGCATGATTCAGGGGCATCCTCTCCTCCCTATTCGCGCTCGAGAGATCCCGTGTTGGCGGCAGATTACGACACCAGGCCTGCCCATCGCAAGTTCGATAGCGTAGGGCCGCCAAAAACCAAGGGAACCAGTCGGTTGCCACCGCATCGGGGAAACGGGGATGCTGGGGAGGTGCGGATTGGATCCCCGGGGCGGTAGCACGCGACGAACTCGTCGAGGTCGGCGCGCGTCATGCGCTTGGTCTCGAGCGTGAAGTGCTTGTTGGTGCGCAGGTCGTAGATCCAGACCGTCCTGGTCCACGGATCCTTCGCGCCGGGCCGGCGGTCGAAGAACGGTACGTTGGCCTTCACCCCCTGCGCGTAGAAGATGCCGGTCGGCAGGTGCACGTGCGGGTTGAGCCCGGCGGGGAGGCCGGTCGCGTACTGTCGGCCTGCAGCTCCACATGGTCAGCGCGTAGCCGGCCGGCTTGGCCTCGAGCACGCCGACGGCCTTGCCGTTCACGAAGAGCAGGTAGTCGGCGAAGCCGTGCCCCGGTGCCATCTTGAACTCGCGCACGCCCACGCCCCCCCCCGGCGGCGAGGTTCATGCTCGCGCGGCCCTGGCCGATCCACCCCGCGGCCTCCAGTGCGGCGTCGATGTCCTGGCGCGCCTTCTGCTCGGGCGTCGGGCTCATGCGGGGCCTCGCTCGGCCAGGAAATATCGCCGCCGCGGATCCTGCGGCCCGGTGCCGATCTCACGCACGAGCCCGCGGCCGACGAGGCGGGCGAGCCGCGTGCGGGTCGCGCGGGGAGAGAGGTCGATCATCGCGGCGATCTCGCTTGTGGCGAGTCCCTTGCCTCCGCTGAGCGCGTCCAGGATGGCCTGGTCCGTGTCCTCGACCACCCTCGGGCCGACCTGGGTCGTGGCGATGGTGACGCGAAAGCGCGTGGCGATCTCCTCGAAGACCGGCGCGGCGAGGCCGGCCGCCTGGCACGCGGCGGTCATGCGCTGGACGCCGCTGCCCCATTGCTCGATCAGGCCGAGCGCGTTGAAGACCCGGCCGATCACCCGGTTGCGCAGCTTCGAGACGCCGCGCGGCAGGTCCTCGATCGTGAGACCGAAGGGCAGGAGCCCCGGGTTCTCGATTTCGAGGCGGTCGTCGAAGATCGACAGGCGAATCGGCGCGCCGCGCTGGGCGTAGTCGGTGTGGACCACCGCGTTGATGACGGCCTCGCGCACCGCTTCCGGCGGCACGCTCCAGCGGTCCTTCCGGCGCACCGCGCCGATCGCGGCGCCGTGCCAGGCGTGCTTCTGTGCGAAGGCGACGGCTTCCTCCACGCCGCGCGCGGGGATGGAGCGGATCTCGGCACGGTCGAGGATTCGGCTCTTGTCGGCGCCCGCGAAGCGCCCCGCCTGGATCCAGGCGTCCGGGAAGTGCCGCTCGCGCTCCCGGCCGAAGAGGATCATCCCGCCCACGGTTGGCACCTTGCGGCCCTGGTGTTCCGTGACAAGGCGTAAGGTCTCCAGATCGCGGCGGGCGAGCGCGCGGACGGGAGCGAACGACTCGGAAGCCGCTCGGAAGTCGAGCGCTTCCGAGTCGAGCCCGGGAATGGGCTGCTCATCGAACCCCTCGCCCCGCGCAAAGCGGCGCAGTTCCTCGATCAGCTCGGCGTCCGCGCGCCGATTCGTGGAGCCCACGCGGAGGTAGACTCCGGCCGTGGGTCCTTCGCGGATCAGGTGGTGCGGCCGGCTCGGGCTCGGATGGACCTGCAGGGCCAGCACCTGCGACCGGCGCCAGGGCAGGATCTAGATCTCCGGGACGAGGCGCGGGCTGATGCGGTCGCTGACGAGGCTGGCCAGACGCTCCTCCAGGTCGAGAGCGTCAGGCACGCCGCGAACGTGGTGGGTGCGGTCCTCCACGCCGACGAGCAGCGTGCCCCCGGACGTGTTGGCGAAGGCGACGATGGTCTTGAGCGCCCCGTCCGGGGAGGACAGGTCACGCTTGAACTCCAGCGTCTTGCCTTCGGGGCGCTTGAGGATCTCGACCAGGTTCATGATGCTCGGCAATATACTCGGAAGCACCTGACCGCATCAAGCTTCCGAGTCGACGACCGGGCACAAAAGCTTGCTGGTGCGCCCAACCAGTCCGAGCGGTTTCCGGATTACGTCGCGGTACAGGAGCCGGAGTGCGGCAAGGCTTGGTTCAACGTCGAGGCCGACGCCCGACGCTCGGTGGCGAGATACCCGGGGAAGGCCGCGACCTCCGGATCGCCCTCCTGCGTGGCGGAGCCGAACGACGGCAACCGACATCGAAGAACCCAGATACCGGCGGCCAGGGCACTCGGTGCCATCGGTCAGCGCACTCGTCGCTCCTCCCTGATTCAGCGGCGTGTCCAGCCGAGGATTCGGAGCCGCCAGCTGCGGTCACTTCGGAAACGACGCCGCACACCAGGCGGTCGAGGTGACACTTGCTCTGCCAAGTTCTCTATCCCCGTGGAGCTTCAAGTATGAATTACACTAACGCAGACAGCTGCCCACCACTAAAGCCGTCTCCTGGAAAAACCCGGCGGGTTGCCGGGCAACCTCGGCGACGATAATCTCAATCTCAATCCCTTGAAGTCACTCTCATAAAATGGGAGTCCGCTGATGGCCGACCGGCGCGCGTTCCTCGCCCAAACGGGTCTCGCCGCCGTGGGCCTTTCCCCCGCGCCCGCGCCGGAGGGGTCCCAGGACGAGACCATCACCGCCCGCACCATCGCCGAGGCCGAGAAGCTCCACGGCCTCGCCTTCACGCCGGCCGAGCGCGATCAGCTGGTCCCCGCGATGCCGGGCCAGCTGGCCTCGGCCAAGGCGATCCGGGCGACGCCCAAGGCGCTCGAACTCCAACCGGCCCTGATCTTCGATCCCCGGCTCCCCGGTATCGCCTACCCGCCGCAGGAGAACCGGCTCCGGCTCTCGACCTGGGACGCCGGGCCGCTTCCCGCCGCCGACGCCGACATCGCCTTCGCCTCGGTTCGCTCCCTGGCCCAGTGGATCCGCACCGGCGCCCTCAGCTCGCGTCGCCTGACCGAGATCTACCTCGAGCGGATCCAACGGCTGGCCCCCCGCCTCTACTGCTTCATCACCGTGACGCCCGAGGTGGCCCGCGCCCAGGCCGCGGCGGCGGATCGGGAGATCGCCGCGGGCCATTATCGCGGCCCGCTCCACGGGATCCCCTACGGCGTCAAGGATCTCTTCGACACGGCGGGGATCCGGACGACCTGGGGCGCGGTGCCCTACCGCGATCGCGTTCCCACCAGCGATGCCGCGATCATCGTGAGACTGCGGGACGCCGGCGCCGTCCTGTTAGGCAAGCTCGCGACCGGCACCCTCGCCAACGGGGCCGAGTGGTTCGGTGGGACCTGCCGCAACCCCTGGAATCCCGACGAGCCCGCCGGCGGGTCGAGCACCGGGTCGGGCTCGGCGACCGCGGCGGGGCTCTGCGCCTTCTCGATCGGGACCGACAGCCTGGGCTCGATCCTCAACCCGGCCGATCGCTGCGGCACCGTCGGGCTCCGGGCCACCTTCGGCCGGATCCCGACCGCGGGTGCCATGCCGCTGACGCCGAGCCTCGACCGGATCGGGCCGCTGACCCGCCGGGTGGAGGACGCCGCCCTGGTCCTCGCCGCCATCAATGGGCCCGACCCGACCTCGGCCAGCTCGATCGAGATGGGGTTCGACTACGACGCGGACATCGACTTGAGCCGGGTCCGGGTCGGGTACTCCAAGACCTGGTTCGAGCGGTTCGGGTTCGCCCGGGCGGCCTCGGTGCCGGTGAGCGAGGCCCACCACAAGGCGCTCCGAACGCTGGGGGACTTGGGCCTGCAGCTGGTCGAGGTCGAGCTGCCCAACTATCCCTATTCCGCGCTCATCAACAACCTCTACGTCGAGGCCGCGTCGGTCTTCGAGGAGCTGACGCTCGACGGCCGGGACGAGCAACTCCCCGAGCGCAACGGGATCGGCTGGCCCAACGGCTGGCGCCGGGTCCACCTGATGTCGGCGGTGGATTATCTCCAAGCCGAACGGGTCCGGCGGCGGATCATGCACGACTTCCACGAGATCTACAGCCGGGTCGACGCCCTCGTCGCGCCGACCTACGGCAGCTTCGAGTTGTTGGCGGCGATGAACTTCACCGGGCACCCGGGCTTGGGGCTCCGGGCCGGGTTGAGCGAGAGCCCGACCCGTGACATCGGGCCCACCCCGGCGCCAGGACCGGCCACGCCGAGCAAAACGATCACCCAGAACGTGACGCTGCATGGCCGGCTGTTCGAGGAGGGGAAGATCCTCGCGATCGGGCATGCGTTGGAGACCCGGCTCGGAGTCTGGCATCACCGGCCGTCCATCGGCTGACGAAAAGGGGAGGGGACGATGGCGAATCGACGGGAGCTTCTCAGGCGGGCGGGGATCGGGTTGGCGGCCGGCGGCTTTGGCGCCCTGAGCCGCGTCGAGGCCGCGGAGCACCCGCCGGCCAGCGAGTCGCTCCAGGGCTGCGCCGATCTTCCGCGCCAGGGTCCCAAGGAGGTGGTCCGCGGCAAGCGCGCGGTGGCCAGCAGCCAGCATCCGATCGTGACCCGAACCATGCTCGATGTCCTCCGAAGCGGCGGCAACGCCATGGACGCCGCGGTGGCCGGGGCGATCACCCAGGCCACCGTGCAGCCCGAGATGAGCAACCACAGCGGTACCGTCACCTGTCTCTATTGGGAGGCCAAGGCCGGTAGGACCCATCAGCTCGAAGGTTCGGGAACACTGGTCCCAGAGCTCGCGCCGTTTCGGACGGTTCCATTCGAGCTCACGGGGACTGGCACCGGGCCAGCGGCCTGCGTTCCCGGGTTCATGCCCGGCATCGGTGCCCTGCATGCCCGGTTCGGGACCAAGCCGTGGAAGGCCCTGGTCGAGTACGCCGTTCCGTGGGCCGAGGAGGGCCGTCCCATGGACGAGTTCACCCGGTCGGTGCTGGGGGACGAGCTGGCTTTCCTCTCGTATTTCCCCTCGTCGCGCGAGCTCTTCCTCCCGAACGGCTTCCTTCCGTCGGTCGGCGAGCGGTGGAGGAACCCTGCCCTCGCGGCGACGTTGCGGCGGCTGGCGGACGAAGGGCCGGAGTACTTCACTCGTGGCCAGTGGGCCCGGAACTTCGTTGCGATGGCGAACGGAATGGGGTGGCAGGTCAAGCTCGACGATCTCAGCGCCACTCCGCCGCGCTGGATCGAACCGATCCGGTACCAGCACCGGGGCCACGAAGTCGTGCAGCTGGCTCCCCCGGAGCGGCAGGGGCTGTTCTGCAGCATGGTGCTGGGAATCCTCAGGCACCTCGACATAACCACCATTGGCCCCCACACCGAGTCGGCCGAGAGCCTCTACTACATGGCCCAGGCGATGCGCCGGGCCAACTTCGAGCTGGCCCACCTGGCCGACCCGGAGTTCTTCGGGGTTCCGCTCGAGGTGTGGACGTCCGACGAGTATCACCGCCGGCTCGCCGCCATCCTTCGGGTCGCTCGGCCCAAGCCCGGCGTGGATCTCACCCGCCACGTCGAGCTGACGACCGGGCGCTCCCAACTGAGAACGTTCGGCTGGTCGACCGGCGGGCCGGATCCGTCCCCGGCTCCGGGGGCGGGCACCTGCGAGCTGACCTGCGTGGATGCGGCGGGGAACTGGGTCCAGATGACCCACACCCTTCAGGGGGGCGGGATTCCCGGTATGGTCCTGGACGGGGTTCCCATGTACGGCAGCAGCTATCCGGGATGGCTCGGTCTTCCGGGGATCCGGCTGGTCCGTCCGCTTGGCAACACGATCGTGTTCCGAGAGGGCCGACCGGTGCTTTCGATGGGCTCGCCGGGCAACGTGGCCTTCACGGTCTGCCAGGTGCTGTCGAATGTGCTCGACCACGGGATGGATCCCTACCAGGCCGCCGCCGCGCCGCGGATGGCACCGATGCGAGATGACTACACGGTAGAAATCGAGACCCGGATTTCGGACCGGGTTCTCCGCGACCTGGTCAAGCTCGGCGCCAAGCTCCGGCCGCTCCCGCCCTACGACTACCACATGGGCTCTTACCAGCAGGCGTGGCGCGACCCGAGCACCGGGTTGCTGAACGCCTGCGCCGACCCTCGTCGCGCGGGGCAGGCCGATGGCATCTAGAACGGCTCCGAGAGCGCCAGCGCCGTCGCCCGTTCTTCGGGACGTCGCCCGTACGAGGCGTCGCCGCGCCCCGGTGCTGGCCGCTCGAGGACGGCTACGGACTTCAGGTCGAGAGCCGCCCGCCGGCCGAGGTCGTGACCGGCCTGGCGAAACAGGGAGTTCAGGTGAAGCCGCTGGCGCCGTACGAGTGGCGCAGCGGCTCGTTCCAGATCTGTTGGCGCGATCCCGCGACCGGCCGGATCAACGCGAGCACCGATCCCCGCGGGGCCGGGTGGGCCGGCGGGATCTAACGCGGCGGCCCGCAGCCGCCGGAGGACAACAATCGATGTCGAAACGGCGTGTGATCCGGCCCGCCGCCCTGGCGCTGGCCGGCTGGGCGTCCGTGGCCCCGCTCCGGGCCCAGACCGTCGACGCCGACGCCTATCTCAGGGTCCGAAAGCCCGGGGGGATCACCTGGTCGCCCGACGGCACCCGGCTCGCGGCTTTTCTGACCGACGCGCGCGACGGGGAGCTCCGGGTCTACGACGTGCCCACCGGCGCGATGACCCGCGTGGTCACCGGCCTGCCCCGCCCCCGCCGGTATCAGGATCGCGGCGAGATCCGCTGGTCGGCGGACGGATCGACCCTCATCTACCGGCACGGGCCGCAGTACTGGCGGGTCGCCGCGACCGGCGGGACGCCGACGCCGCTGCTGCGCGACACCCTGCCCCGCGAGATCGTCGTCCTCTCGCCGACCGGCGACCGGCTGAGCTTCGTCCGCGGCGGCGATCTCTGGGTCCAGCCCTTCCCCGACGGCGTCCCGCGGAAGCTCGTCACCGGAGAGAAGTTCCTCGCCGGGCCGGCCGAGTTCTACGGCCGGTTCACCGAGTGGACGCCGTGGTCACCCGACGGGCGGCAGCTGACTTTCCTGGCCCAGACGCCGGACAGCGGGCTCCGGCTCGGCGTCGCGCGGGTGAGCGACGGCCGGATCCGGTGGCTGCCCGCGGGCGGCGCGATCTGGGACTACTACAGCGTCCAGTGGGCGCCCCGAGGCGATCGCCTCACGGTCGCGCGCCTGAGCCGCGATTTCCGCCGGAAGCAGCTGTCGCTCTGGGAGATCGACTCCGACCGGGCCCGGGTCCTCTGGGAAGACACCGATCCACAGTGGGTCGATCACAACATCCTGCCGAGCTTCGCGGCCGACTGGGCGCCGGACGGCACCCGGATCGCGTTCATCTCCAACCGCGACGGCTGGCGCCGGGTTCGGATCCTCGACCTCGCGAGCGGCGCGACCCGCGAAGTCACCCCGGCCGGAACCGAGGCCGGCACGGTGTGGTGGTCACCCGACGGCGCCCATCTCCTGGTGGCGGGCAATCAGCACTCTCGGCACTCGGTCCGGCTGTGGAGCTTCCCGGCCACGGGCGGCGACGGCACGCTCCTCACCCCCGGCGAGGGCGTGCTCGACGGCGCCGCGGCCCGCGGATCCCGCCCCGAAGCGGAGTGGTCGCCGGACGGCCGAAGCGTGGCGTACGTGATGAGCCGCCCGGGCGAGCCGTTCGAGATCGGGGTGGCATTGGTCGGGACCGGCCGCGAGCCCACGGTGCTCTACAGCGCGACGGCCGAGTCGCTGCCGCTCGACGCCCAGGCCGCAATCCGCCCGGTCCAGTTCACCGCCCGCGACGGAACCCCGATTCCGGGCGTGCTGCTGGAGCCGCGCCGTGCCGAGCCGGGCGTCCGGCGGCCGGCGCTGGTCTACCATTACGGCGGCTGGAACCAGGAGGCCCGGCTCGGCTGGCACCTCGGGATCAAGTCGCGGCTGTTCGAGTATCTGGTGAGCCGCGGGTGGGTCGTGCTCATCGCGGACGTGCGCGGGAGCGACGGCTACGGCCGGGCCCACGCGCACGGACTCTATCACGAAGGCGGCGGGCTCCAGGCCACCGACCTCGCCGACGCCGCGGGCTGGCTCCGGACCCAGCCCTTCGTCGGATCCGACCGGATCGCCATCTTCGGCCACAGCTACGGCGCCTATCTCGCGCTCACCACCATGCTCCGCGAGCCGGCCGCGTTCCAGGCCGGCGTGCTGATGGCCGGCGTGTTCGACTGGGGCGGACTGGCCGCGGGCGCCTATGTCGGGATCCGGTTCGGCGACCCGAAGTCGCTGGCGGTGCCCGACCTGCAGTACCGGCCGGCCCGGCACGTCTCCGGTCTCGCCGCCCCGGTGCTGGTCTACCACGGCACCGGGGACTTCAACGCGCCGATCTTTTTCTCCCATCAGCTGGTCCGCGAGCTGATGCGGGCCCGGCGCGATTACGAGTACGCGGTCTACCCCGACGAGCCGCACGACTGGGACCGGGAAGAGACCGACCGGGACTTCCTGGTCCGGACCGAGCGGTTCCTCGCGTCCCGGATGCCGGGGCGTCCGGGGAACCAGGATGCGTCGGCCGAGCTCGACCGCATGGTCCGGGAATATTCGACCCGCCTCAGGGACGAGCAGGCGGCGCTCCCCGAGCTGTCGTTCGACAAAGTCCGCCGCGACGCGGATTCCGCCCGCGCCTGGCTCGGGCGGCTCGACCGGATCCCCGAGGCCGGCCTGAGCCACCAGGAGCGGCTCACCCGCGAGCTGCTCAAGTGGGAAACCTGGAAGGCGCTGCAGGACACCACGCTCTACTGGTACACCTTCCCGCTCCTGCCGGCGATCTCGCCGTTCCGCGGCTTCCTGCCGCGGATCCAGGCGCAGCCTCTCGGCACCGCCGCCGAGCGGGAGCGCTACCTGGCGCTTCTCGAGCGCGCGGCGACGCTCCTCGGCGCGCTCCGGGAAAAGACCCTGACGCAGCAGGCCCGCGGCGTCGTCCTCCCTCGCGAGCAGATCGACAACGTGCTCCCGTATCTCCGCGGCCTGGGCGCGCCGCCGGCCACGAGCCCGTTCATGCCGGCGGCGGAACGGCTGGCGGCCGTCCCCGAGGCGGAGCGGACGGCGTTCGCCGCGCAGGTCCGCGCGACGATCGAGCGGCGGATCGTGCCCGCGGGCCGTTCGCTCGTCCGGTACGTCGGCCGGGAGCTCCGCCGGGCCGCGCCGACGGCGGTCGGGCTGTGGCAGTATCCCGGCGGCAAGGAGGCGTACCGGACCCTGGTGCGGCGGGAGACGACGCTCGACATCGGCCCCGAGGAGATCCACGCGCTGGCGCTCCGGCAGATGGACGAGCTCGAGGCCCGGATGAAGCGGATCCGCGATTCCCTCGGCTTCAGCGGCACGAAGGAGCAGTTCCACGAGCAGCTCCGCCGCGACCCGCGGTTCTACGTCTCGGTCCCCGATGCCGTCGGCGCCCGGCTGATGGGGTACGCCGACCGGCTCGAACCGGTGCTGGACCGGGCCTTCTCGCGGCGGCCGAAGTCGCCCTACGGCGTGCGACGGCTCGATCCCGCGCTCGAGCCGTCGATGACCTACGGCTACTACAGCTTCGCGACCGGCGCCGATCCGAAGGGCTACTACTTCTTCAACGGCTCCGATCTCGACCAGCGCTCGCTCCTCATGGCCGGCGCGATCGCGTTCCACGAGCTGATCCCCGGTCACCACTTCCAGATCAATCTCCAGCGGGAGAACGACAGCCTGCCGGCGTTCCGCCGGTCCGTGCTCCACGCGGGCTTCACCGAGGGCTGGGGCGAGTACTCGTCCTCGATCGTCGCGGCCGAGCTCGGGATGTACCGCGACGCCTACGAGATCTACGGCCGGCTGGTGTTCGACGCGTTCTTCATCGCCCGCCTCGTGGTGGACACCGGGATGAACTTCTACGGCTGGCCCCGGGAGCGCGCGATGGCCTACATGCGGGAGCACACCCTCGAATCCGACGTGCAGATCAACTCGGAAACCCTCCGCTACTCGACCCGCCAGCCGGCCCAGGCGCTGGCGTACCGGATGGGACGGGAGACCTTCGTGTCACTCCGGGCCCGGGCCGAGCGGGAGCTCGGGGCCGGGTTCGACCTCCGGCGGTTCCACGACGCGCTCCTCATGAGCGGCACCATGCCGCTCTGGCTGCTCGAGCGGCACGTCGATCACTGGATCGCAGGCGAGAAGGCCCGCCGGGGGCAGGCATGAGAGCCGGCGGGTGGCTCGGCCTCGCGGCCGTCGTGGCGGCTCGCGCTTCTGGTATCCCGACTCCGCGCCCGATCGCACGGTGCTCTGGCTGGTGGATCCGGCCGCGAGCACCCGGACCCCGCTGCTCGACGTGGCCCGGACCCGGGCCGCGCTGGCGGCCGCGCTCGGCACGAGCCGCCGTACGCGGGGCTGCCGTTTACCGCCGTGACCTTCGCCGACGGCGAGCGGAGCGTGCGGTTCACGCCAAGCTCCGGCCGCTCCCGCCCTACGACTACCACATGGGCTCTTACCAGCAGGCGTGGCGCGACCCGAGCACCGGGTTGCTGAACGCCTGCGCCGACCCCCGTCGCGCGGGGCAGGCCGATGGCATCTAGAACGGCTCCGAGAGCGCCAGCGCCGTCGCCCGTTCTCCGGGACGGGCGGACGGCTCGAGCGGCGGGCCTCGCCGTGGCGGCAATCGCGGCCCTGGCCCTCGGGGCCGGCAGCGCCCAGGCGCAGAACCGGGTCGCGATCAACCTGGTGACACACAGCGCAGTGGAAATCGATCGGCCGGCGGCGACGATCTGGCCCCTGATCGTTGACCCGAGCGCCTGGAAGCAGGGGCTCAAGCGGTTCCCGCACGCCGGCCCCGTGGGGCAGCGAGGGGAGATCTTCGCGGCGAAGGAGTCCGCCGCGGCGCCGACCGCCTTTTACATCGAGATCGTCGAGCTGGTGCCAGCCCGGCGGGTGACCACCAAGATCTATACTCCGGAGGGCGTCCTCCTGGGCTTTGCGATGTGGACGCTGGTGGAAACAGCCGGTCGGACCGTGGTGAGCTACGACGTGTACTCGGAGACCTTGGTGGCCCCGGACCAGGCCCGGGCGATGTCGCCCGAGTCGATCCGCCAGCGCGAGCACCAGGTGACCGAGACGAATCAGGCGAGGTTCGATGCTGAGTTGGTAGCGCTCAAGCGGCTGGTCGAGGGCCGGTGAGCGAGGGCGCCCGGACAGCCGCCGAGCTGCCTGATCGAGTCGATCCTCAAACTTCGGGACCCTGGTCCCATCTTGGATGACATGCCCTACAGACGAGGCCTTGCCTCAGGAGACCACTGCCATGGTTGATCGCCGAGATTTCCTCCGAGGGACGACGCTTGGTCTCGCCGCGGCCGGACTCACTCCCCCGCCGGCCGACGCCCAGCAACCGTCGCCCTACCACAACGTCGAGCCGGCCCGGTTCGGGAGGAAGAAGGGTGCCCGGGGAACCAAGGGGATGGTGATCTGCTCCCATCCCATCGCCACCCGGGCCGGCGTCAACGTGCTCCGGGCGGGGGGCAACGCCTGTGACGCCGCCCTCTGCACCTCGGTGGCTCAGACGGTGCTCGAGCCCCATATGACCAGCATCACCGGGGTCCTCAGCATGCTCCACTTCGAGGCCGCGACCGGGACGACGACCTACGTCAACGGTGGCATGAACGCCCCGCTCGCCGGCTTGCCGGGGTTCAGCGCCGCCGACCTCGCGACCGGGCGGGGCATTGGCGTGCCCGGTTTCTGGGCCGGGTTCGAGGCTGCGCTGGCGCGTCACGGCTCCAAACCCAAGCGCGAGCTGGTGGGACCCGCGATCCATTTCGCCCGGAACGGGTTCCCGATCCACCCCTTCCTCTACGCCGCTATGTTCGAGCACCTCGATACCATCGGCAGCACCGAGGCGGGCCGACGGATCTTCATGCCCGACGGCGCTCTGATCCCGCCGGGCGCGATCCTGAAGCAGACCGAAGCGGCCGACACCCTGGAGCGGTTGGTCGAGGAGGGGAACCGCTACTTCTACCACGGCGAGTTCGCCCGAAAGTTCTCCGAGGTGACCAAGGCCGCCGGCGGGGTGATCACCGAGGAGGACTTCGCCCGGTACCAGGTCCGCTGGCAGGAGCCGGCCCGAAGCAGCTACCGCGGTTATCAGATCGCGGCCTCGCCCATCCCGGACAACGGGGGGACCCATTTGATCGAAGCGCTCAACATGTTCGAGCTGCTCGACATTCCCAAGTGGGGCCCGCCGACCGACTCGCCGGAGACTCTCTACCACATGGTTCGGATCAACAACGAGGTGATGGAGGCCGGTGGCAGGCAGACCGATCCGACCAGCCACCCCGTTCCGCTCGAGCTGATCGTCTCCAAGGAGTACGCCAAGATCCGGCTCGACCTCCTCCGGATGCAAGACGTCAGCGAGCCCGCCAAGACGGCCCCGCCGGCGGGGAGCAATCACGTCACCGCGGTCGACGCCCGGGGCAACGTGGCCACCATCCTCCATTCGGCAATGGCGTCGGGCTGGACCAACGGGCTGTTCACCTTGGGGGTGAGCATCGTCGCCTCGGGAGGCCACTTCCTCCGGGTGATGCCCCGCCCTGGCGACCGGGCCTCCGCCTACGTCGGGCCAAACATCATTTTCCGGAACGGCAAACCGGTGCTGGCCTCGGGCTCGCCCAGCGTGAGCTTGATCGCCAACATCCTCCAGAACATCGTCAACCACCTCGATTTCGGGATGCCGCTCGAGGCCTCGGTCCACCGGCCCCGGTTCGGCGGCTGGGCGACCGCTCGCCCGGGCCACAACTACGTCGAGGCGGACCTCGACGAGTCGGTCCGCAACGCGGTCGCCAAACGAGGGATCAGGTTCCACGTGGTGAGCCCCTGGCACTTCTATAACGGCTCGTTCGAGGGGATCGCGATCGACCCGACGACCGGGGTGATGACCGCCTGCGGCGATCCCCGTCGCAACGCCGTGGCGGAGGCGGTGTGAGAGGGGCCCTGGTGGCGGAATACACGGCCCGGGGTCGCTGCCGCTGTTCTCGCTGGAGCGTCACATCGATTGGTGGATCCGTCAACAACGGAAGGGGATGACGACCTATGAGACCGGCCATCCGACTCGCCTCGACCACCCTCGCTGCCCCGCTGGCGTCGCTCCGTCATGCGATGACGGTTTTGGCGATCGCCCTGGCGTTCGGCCTCGGTCCGCTGGCCGGCTCCGGGCTGACCCAGGAAGATGCCCGAGTGGCGCGGACCGTGCCCATCTATGAGAACCCGGTCAAACGCGCGACTGGCCCGTATGGTCGACTAGTCATTCGGAACGCCATGGTGATCGACGGGACCGGCGCGCCGGGTCGCGGCCCGTATGACATCGTGATCGAGCGGAATCGGATTGCCGCGCTGGTGCCGGTGGGGCTCCAGGGCCTGCCGGACGACCGGGCAACGCGGCCGCCCAAAGGCGACCGCGAGCTGGACGCGACCGGCATGTTCGTGATCCCGGGATTCGTCAATACCCACGCTCACGTCGGTCCCTACTCGGTGCCGACTTTCAACACGGCGTACATCTACAAGCTCTGGCTGGGGCACGGGATCACGACCGTTCGGGATGTCGGCTCACTTCGCGGCCTCGACTGGACCGTCGGTCAGGCTCGCGCCATCGCCGCCGGCGAAATCGAGGGGCCGGAGCTGCTGCCGTACGGCTTCATGAGCGAGAACATCTTCGTCAAGGGAGAGACCCCCGAGGATGCCCGGGCCTGGGTCCGGAAGATCAAGGCGCAGGGCGCGGTGGGGATCAAACTCCACAGCGGGCCGGCCGAGCTGGTCGAGGCCGTGATCCGCGAGGCGAAAGTCCAGGGGATGCCGACCACGATGCACCACGCCCAGGTCTTCACCCCGCAAGCGACGGTTCTCCAGACCGCCACCTGGGGCCTCGGGTCGATGGAGCACTTCTGGTACGGCCTGCCCGAGGCGCTGTTCACCGACAGGTCAGTCCAGAGTTACCCGGTCGACCACAACTACGACGACGAACAGGATCGCTTCCAGGGCGCGGCCCGGATCTGGTCGCAAGCCGCTCCTCCCTTCAGTCCCAAGTGGAACGCGGTGATGGATTCGCTGCTCGAGCTCGGGTTCTCGATCTCGCCGACCTTCGCGGTCAAGTCGGCGACGCTCGACGTGATGGCGGCCCGGCGGGCCGAGTGGCACGACGAGTACGCGATGCCGTGGCAGTGGGAGTTCTTTCGGCCGAGCCGGAGGGTGCACGGCTCGTTCTGGTTCGATTGGACCAGCCGGGACGAAGCGGCAGCCTATGACGACTACCGGCTCGGGATGATCTTCGTCAACGAGTACAAGAACCGCGGCGGCCGAGTCACGACCGGCGAGGACCCGACCTATGCCCTCTGCCTGACGGGATTCTGCTACGTCCGGGAGCTGGAGCTGCTCCAGCGAGCCGGCTTCAGCGCCCTGGAGGTGATTCGGGCCGCCACCAAGTCGGGGGCCGACCTCCTCGGCGTCGGGCAACGGACCGGGACGGTCCAGACCGGGAAGCAGGCCGACCTGGTCGTGGTCGACGGCGATCCGCTCCACAACCTCAAGGTGTTCTATGGGACGGGGGCCGTTCGCCTCAACGATCGGACCGGGCGGGTGGAGCGGCACGGCGGGGTGCGGTGGACGATCAAGGGTGGCGTCGTCTACGATGCCCGGGGCCTCCTCGAGGATGTCCGCGGGATGGTGCGAGAGGCGAAACAGAAGGCGG
>VGVQ01000008.1 GCA_016874005.1 Gemmatimonadota bacterium
TGAATCAAGTGGAACTCTGGTTCGCGAAGATTGAACGCGATCTCATCCATCGAGGCATCTTCACGTCAACGAAGGATCTGGCCCGTCGGATCATGCGCTACATCCGTCACTACAACGACGATCCCAGCCCCATCAAGTGGAAGTACCATGACCCCGCGCATCGTATCCGCGTCGCTTAACGTTCAGGTGGTACAGTCAACTAGGCCTGCGCGCATGGGGTAGCTCCTGGTCGACTCAGGGGATCAAAATGGCACTGACCCGACAGTCTATTCCCCCCCGGTCATTTCCGGATCACGCCGCTATCACTCCAGCCCGAATTGGACCGGACCGGCCAGCCAGGCATGGCCTTTAGGCCATGGTACCACAGCGCCGGGCCCCGACTAGCTAGCGGGCTAGCTCCCGGTACCATGCCTGAAATGCTGTCGGCATAAACTGCTTGGTGAACAAGGTCCACTCACCAAGGCTCGCCGGCAGGGCAAACGCGGCCCCAGCCTCGGCCGCCGGCTGCCCCCGAGCATGGGCCTGGCGGGCGGCCTGCTCCACCGCTTGGAGCACGGCAAGGTATCGGTCGACGTCGGCCGCCTTTGCCACCGGCCCGTGCCCCGGAATGACGAGCCGATCCGGCCCAGCCCGAAGCGACCTCACCGTCTGGGCCAACTGGATCGGGGCAGCGTCGACGTAGTTCGGGAACATCCCGTTCCAGATCAGGTCGCCGGCAAACAGGACCGCCGGATCCGCCAGGGTGACGACGACGTCGCTGGCGGTATGACCCGTCAGCGGCTCGATCCGAACCGTCCGGCCACCCAGATCGACCTGGGTCGCGGCCGCCGGATCGAGCACCACCACGTCGGCCAAGCGGGTCAGCCGCGCGGGTTCGGCCGGCAGGTTCTTGTCGCGGGCCTGGTCGCGCGTGGCGGTCGTGGCAAGCACCTTCGGGGCCGGTCCACCCGCCGAATACCCCGCCAGCCCGTTGACGTGGTCAGCGTGGTAATGGGTCAGCACCGCGTGGGTCGGCCATCGGCCGGTGAGGGTCCGAGCCTGCTCGGCCAACCAGGTCGCCCCGGCCGGCTGCATCAGGCCTTCAATCACCAACACGCCGCTGGAGCCCGCGACGATACCTCCGTTGGCGACGGTGGTGAAGTCGCCACCCAACGGGGTCGAGATCAGGGCCCAGACGCCATCGGCGACGGCTTCCAGACGCCCAAACGGCTCCGCGGCAACGATCCGACCGACCGCGGGCGCCGTCCACCGCCTGGCCAAACCTGGGGGCAGGACCGCCGCGGCCAGGCCCAGGTGAGCCGCGCAGGTTCCGGTTTGGCGAAGGAAATCACGACGGGAGGTCGGTACCACGGGGCGTTCCTGAGAATGGATGAGGAAGGATAACCCCCAATGTCCAAGCGGAAAACGACCACACCGAGGGCCGTATCGCCCCGAATACCTGCGACACGCCGGAAGCGACCAAGAACAAGTTTAGGTTAGGCCGCCCTGGGCAGATAAGGGGGCGCCCGGGCAAGAAAAAGGCCACCCAGCATGCGCCGGCCGGCCTCCAGATAGCAGGGGAGGGACTCGAACCCTCGACCCCGGCATTATGAGTGCCGTGCTCTAACCACCTGAGCTACCCTGCCATGGGGCGCCAATGCTAGCCCAGGCTCCCTGCCCCGGTCAAGGCTGCCGGTCCTTGGGCTCTTCGAGAATGAAGACGTGCTCCCCGGAGCGCAGCATCCCGTGGCGTTCCCGGGCAATCCGTTCTTGGGTCTCGATGTCGGTCTCGACCAGCTTGGCGTACTTCACGAGGCTGTCGACTTCTCGCCGGAGCGCCGCCACCTTGTCCAACTCGCGGCGCTCCTGCTTCCGCAACTCGAGCCAACTCCAGGTGGTGTACTCCCCACCCTGCAAGGCGAACAACATCGCGCCCAGCAGGGCAGCCGCCACCAACCACGCCCGACGTGTCATAGCGAATAGAGATCTCGGCCCGGATAGTGGCCGAGCTCACCCAGTTCCTCGGCGATTCGGAGCAACTGGTTGTACTTGGCGACCCGGTCGGTTCGACTGGCGCTACCGGTCTTGATCTGGCCGGCGCCGGTCGCAACGGCGAGATCGGCGATGAAGGTATCCTCAGTCTCGCCCGAGCGATGCGAGATGATCACGCCGTAAGAGCTCGACTTGGCGAGTTCGATGCATTGGAGGGTTTCGGTCAAGGTTCCGATCTGGTTGACCTTGACCAGCACGGCGTTGCCGACGCCCTCCTCGATCCCTCGCCCCAGCCGATCGACGTTGGTCACGAAAAGATCGTCGCCGACCAGTTGGATCCGCTCACCGAGCTTCTCGGTCAGCGTGGCCCACCCCTCCCAGTCGTCTTCGGCGAGACCGTCTTCGACCGAGACGATCGGATAGCGGTCGACCCACGATTGGTAGAGGTCGACCATCTGGGCCGCGGAGCGCCGGCTCTTGTCGCCCTTCTTGAACACGTATTCGCCCTGGTCCTTCACGAACAGCTCAGATGCCGCCACGTCGAGACAGATGGCCAGATCTTTCCCCGGTTCGTATCCGGCGGCACGAATGGCCTCCATCACCACGTCGAGCGCCGCTTCGTTGGACGGCAACATCGGGGCAAACCCGCCCTCGTCGCCGACGGCGGTCGAAAGCCCCATCTTGGCGAGGACTTTCTTCAAGGCGTGAAACACCTCCACGCCCATCCGCAATCCGTCACCGAAGTTGTCGGCGCCGATCGGCGACACCATGAACTCCTGGGCATCGACGTTGTTATTGGCGTGGGCACCGCCGTTCAAGATGTTCATCATCGGGACCGGGAGCACTCTGGCCATCGGCCCGCCGAGGTACCGGTACAGCGGCAGTCCGCTTTCTTCCGCGGCCGCCCGCGCCACCGCCAGCGAAACCGCCAGGATCGCGTTGGCGCCGAGCTTGCTCTTATTGGGGGTGCCGTCGGCTTCCATCATCTCGGCGTCGACCGCGATCTGATCGGCCGCGTCGAGACCCTCGAGTCGGGGCCCGAGCACCTCGTTCACGTTCTTGACAGCCTCGCGAACGCCCTTGCCGAGATATCGCTTCGCGTCGCCATCCCGGAGCTCGACCGCCTCGTGTTCTCCGGTGCTGGCCCCGCTCGGTACCGCCGCCCGGCCCTGCGATCCGCTGGCCAGGACAACCTCCGCCTCGACGGTGGGATTGCCCCGGCTGTCGATGATCTCTCGGGCCTGCACTTCGATGATAGTGGACATGGACGAGGGGTGCGAAGGTGATGGTGAATTGGGCGTTCAAGAATAGACAGGGCCGGGAGGGGAGACAACTACTCGTGCGCGCCCAGCTCGAGCATCGCGGCGCGGACTTGGTCGGCCAGCCGATCTCGGTCCTGGTAGCCGAGACCGGCGGTCGGGATCGGCCGGCCGATTCGCAGAAAGACCGTCCCCGGCCGCGGGGCGATGCTCCCCTTCGGCAGGGCCTCGAAGCTCTGGTCGCAGAAGATCGGAACGACCGGGGCCTGGGCGGCGATGGCCAACACGAAGGGCCCCTTCTTGAACGGCAGCAGCTTGCCCTGGCGGCTTCGGGTGCCCTCGCAAAACACTACCGCGCTGGTGCCTTCCTTGATCGCGGAGGCGGCCCGGTCGTACGATGCAAACGCCGATCCGCGATTGCCCCGATCGATCTCCACGTGTTTCATCGCATGGATCGCCCACCCGAGAACCGGGACCCGAGACAACTCACGTTTGAACACGAAACGGATCGTGCCCGGGAGACCGGCCAGGATCATCCAGATATCCACCCAGCTCTCGTGGCTCGAGGTAAACACGTAGGGCCGGCCGGGCTCGAGCCGATCGAGACCCTCGACGACGAGGCGGATCCGGGTGGCTCGAAGGTGCGCCAGGGCCCAGCCCCGTTGACTGGCGTTGAAGGCTGGCGCCCCGAGGCCGACCATCGCGCTCACCAGGACACGGGTCCCGTACCACGCGGTGTAGACGCAGCTGGCCCAGAGGAATCGTAACGCCCGGATCATCGGAAGTGATCGTAACCCGCGAACGTCAGTGGCGTCCCCCGCCAGGCGAAGTCGACTTGGGGTGGCGTGGTGACGGTGCCGATCCGGGTGAGGCGGGTCCCGGTCTCGACGACCAGTTGCTCGCCGGCAGCGAACGTGGGCGGGAGGGTCACCAGCAACTCGTAGTCCTCCCCTCCGGCCGCGGCGTCCCGCCATGGTTCGGCACCAGCCACCGCGGGATCGACCGGGATCGCCTCGAGATCGACCGCGAGGCCGACGCCGCTCGCCCGCGCCAAATGGTGGGCATCGCCGGCAAGGCCGTCGCTCAGATCGATCATGGCCGTGGCCCCGCGCGAGGCGAGCCAGCTGGCCTCGCGAATCCGGGCCATCGGCCTGGCAAACCGCGCTCGAGCCGCGGGGGGAGGCTCCCGGCCGCCCTGCCAGGATCGGAGAGCGGCCCGGGCGCCGCCTAACATACCAGTGACCCAGAGACCGTCGCCGGGCCGCGCCCCCACCCGACGAACCGGCCGTTCCGCCCGTCCCAGCACGGTCACGGCCAGGCTGAGCGCGCCGCCGGTCGAAAGGTCGCCCCCGACCACGGTCGATTGGCATGCCATCGCGGCCGCGCCAACGCCGGCCATCAGCTCGACCAAGGACTCGATCGGTTCGCTCGAGGGGGTCGAAAGGGCCACCAGGACTCCTGCCGGCGTCGCGGCCACCGCGGCCAAATCGGACAGCGCCGCCATCGCGGCCCGCCAGCCAATTTCCCGAGACGACAGCCACTCCCGGCGAAAGTGGACGCCCTCGTTCGACACGTCGGTGCTCGCGCACCAGCCGTCGGGAAGAAAGGCGCAGTCATCCCCCAACCCGCTGCCCGCTTGCCCCAACGCGGTGGCGATCGCCCGAATCCGGTCGAATTCGTTGCCGGGACCGAGCGGGGTAGCGGTCAATGGAACTCCTCGGGCCTCTGGCGCGACGGGGTCCGGCCTCAAATCCGAAGCGGCGCCGGCAGCTCGTGCCGAATCGGCGCGATCCCCAATGCCGGCTCGCGCCGTTCGAGGTCCCACCGGCGCCAGACGTCGGGGAGCGCCTCGATCACGTCCATTGGGCGGACCGACCGCGCGGTGACCCGGCGGGCGGCGATGTCGGCGGCGTCACCTAACGCCTGCGCTCCGGCCGCGGCCGCCTGGACCACATCGTTACCCTGCGCCATCCAGGTGGCGATGATTCCGCTCAAGGTATCGCCGCTTCCTCCGGTCGCCAGGCCGGGGTTGCCGGCGGCCACCGTCACCGGCGGTTCCCCCGGGTAGACCACGACCGTCGGCACGCCCTTGAGCAGCACCACCGCCCCGGTGGCGCCCGCGGCCGCCGCCGCCGCGCCCCACGGGTCGGTGGCGGTGCGACCGGCATCCTCCGGGAACAAGGCTCGAAACTCTCCCGCGTGGGGAGTCAAGACGACCGGCCGATCCGCGGCGAGGTGGCGCAGCTCGGCGGCGGCCCCGGCAAACGCCATCAGCCCATCGGCGTCGATCACCAGGGGGGCCCGGGTCGCCGAGGCGACCTCCGCGACGAACCTCGCCTTCCCCGACCCCCGCCCGAGCCCGGGGCCGATCACCACCGCGTCCGCCCGTTCGAGCAAGGCTCGAAGCGAGTCGGAGACCGTCCTCAGGTCGCAGAGAGCGACCTGGAGGTCGGGCTCGGTCGCGGCGACCGCGGCCGCGCTGTCCTGGGCCACCGCCAGGTGAACCAGTCCAGCACCCGCCGCGAAGGCCGCCCGCCCGGCCAGACGCGGCGCCCCGGCCATCCCGACATCGCCGCCCACGACGACCACCCGGCCCCGCCCGCCCTTGTGGCTGGCGGCCGCCAGGGGCGGGACCATCCGAGCGGCATCGCGAACCTCGAACAAGCTGGGCCAGGCGGCGTCGGGGGGGCAGAAGCCGATGTCGATGACGCAGAGATCGCCGACTTCGTCCCGGGCGAGCAAATGGCCGCGGCGGTACCCGCCGAAGGTGATGGTGAGTTCCGCCCGGAGCCCATCATAGGAAACGCCCGTCTCGAGGTCGAGGCCGGTGGGGCCGTCGACCGCCACCACCGGGAGACCAAGTTCGTCGATCCGAGCGACCAACGAGGTGATCGAGGAGCGAAGCGGTCCCCGGGCGCCGGTGCCCAGGATGGCGTCGATCACCAGACTCGCGGCCGGCCACGGCCCGTCGGGGTCCAGCTCCCGAACGCCGTCCGCCCGGGCGAGCCCGGCCACCTGCCCACATAGCTCCGATCGTGGTCCATGCGGCGACACCACCCACACTGGAAGGCCGAGCGCATGCAGCGCCCGCGCGATGACCCACCCGTCGCCACCGTTGTTGCCCGGCCCGGCGGCGACGAGAGTGCCCCCCCTGAGCCGGCGAGCCATCCGGGCGGTGACGACCGAAGCGATGCCGCGGCCGGCGGCTTCCATCAGGGTATGGAGCCCAATCCCCCGCTGGGCCGATTCCTGGTCCCATCGGGCCGCCTGCGCGGGAGTCAGGACGGGGAGGACGCCCATGTGGCCTCGGAAGGCGACCTAACGTCCGTCCAGCCCGGACCAACGATAGCCGGTCGAAAACGCCGCATCGAAATCGTACACGCCCCTGAAGTCCTCTTCTCGGTCGTTCGGCTGGGTCGACAGCAGCCCCACGTTTACCAGAGCGAACACGATCCGACCCAGGTCGTCGGTCCGCCGGATTCCCCAGTGCTCGAGGACCTGGCGGGCCAGCAGGCCGTACTGATTCAAGGCGTGCTCCCGGCAGGCGTGAGCCAGCTCGGCACCGCTGACGTGGCGGCGAAGCGGGAGCGAGGTCTGGAGGTACTCGATGCTCTCCAGGACGAAGATGTACGCCCCCTCGTCGTAATGGCTCTCCGCCTCGCGAAGCCGAGCCACCAGATCGGGATTGAGGCGCAGCTCGATCACGCCGCGGCACCCTTCTTCACGGACTGGTAGAGCGGGAATCGGCGGGAGAGCTGCTCGACCTCGCGGCGGATCCGGACCAGGCTGGCGGGTTCGGGGTCGGTCAACGCCCGATCGATCAGGTCGGCGATCTGGACCATCTCGGCTTCACCCATGCCTCGGGTGGTCAGCGCCGGGGTGCCGAGCCGGACCCCACTGGTGACGAACGGCGAGGCCGGGTCGTTGGGAATGGTATTGCGATTCACGGTCATCGCGGCCTGGCCCAGGAGCTCTTCGGCTCGCTTCCCGGTGACATTCTTCGAACGGACGTCGACGAGCATGACGTGAGTATCGGTCCCCCCGGAGATAATCCGAAGCCCGCGCTCGGACAGGGCCGTGGCAAGTCGCTTGGCGTTGGCCACCACCTGCCCGGCGTACCGCCTGAACTCGGGCGTCAACGCCTCGCCGAACGCGACCGCCTTCGCGGCGATGACGTGCTCCAAGGGCCCCCCCTGAGTCCCCGGAAACACCGATTTGTCGATGGCCTTCGCCAGTGGGTCGCCGCAGAGGATCAGGCCGCCTCGGGGGCCGCGCAGCGTCTTGTGGGTGGTCGAGGTCACCACCTGGGCGTGCGGCACCGGCGACGGATGGACCCCTCCGGCCACCAACCCGGCGAAGTGGGCCATGTCCACCAGCAGCGTCGCCTCGACCTCGTCGGCGACCGAGCGGAAGGCGGGGAAGTCGATGATGCGAGAGTACGCCGACCCGCCGCAGACAATCAGCTTGGGGCGTTCGCGCCGGGCCAGCTCGCGAACCTGATCCATGTCGATCCGACCGGAATCGGGGTCGACGCCGTAATGCACCGCCCGCCAGATCGTCCCGCTGTGATTGACCGGGTGTCCATGCGAGAGGTGGCCACCGTGCGGCAGGGCCATCGCCAGGATGGTCGACCCTGGCGCCGCCACCGCCATGAACGCGGCAAAGTTGGCCTGGGCGCCGGCGTGTGGTTGCACGTTCGCGTGTTGGGCCGCGAACAGCGCCTTGGCTCGATCGATGGCCAGCTGCTCGATTTGGTCGACGACTTCGTTCCCGCCGTAGTACCGCTTTCGCGGATACCCTTCCGAATACTTGTTGGTCAGCGGGGTTCCCATCGCATCGATGACCGCGCGGGAGGCGAAATTCTCGCTGGCGATCAGCTCGAGCCCCTCCCGCTGGCGGAACAGCTCCCGGTCGATCAGCGCGGCAACCTCGGGGTCGGCGGCGCGCAAAGGGGCGTTGTGGTCGAGCATCTCAGTCGGATTCCGTTTCGATCTTGGCGATGCGGCGAGCGTGCCGGCCGCCTTCGAACGGCGTGGTCAGCCAGGCCTTGAGAATGTCGACGCCCTGGTCTTCGGTGACGAAGCGCGCGGGCAGGACCAGGATGTTGGCGTCGTTGTGCTCCCGGGCCAGTCTGGCGATCTCGGCCGTGCCCGCCACCGCGGCCCGGACCCCGTGATGGCGGTTGGCCGCGTACGACATCCCGAGCCCGGTGCCGCACAAGAGCACGCCCCGGGTCACCTGGCCACGCGACACCTGATCCGCGACCAGGTGGGCATAGTCTGGGTAATCCGTCGACTCGGCCGAATGGGTCCCGACGTCCTGGGGCTCGAAACCCAACGCCGCGAGTTCCTTGACGAGCCGCTGTTTCAGCTCGAAGCCCGCATGATCGGACCCGATCGGAATGATTTCGGACATGGCTGAAAGGTAACCGACAGTCGGCGCGCTCAGTACTCGTAGAAGCCCCGGCCGCTCTTGCGTCCGAGGTGGCCGGCGGCGACCATCCGACGGAGCAGCGGGCAGGGACGGTACTTGGGGTCGCCGAGCCCCTTGTGCATCACCTCGAGAATGGCGAGGCAGACGTCGAGACCGATGAAGTCCGCCAGCGCCAGCGGGCCCATCGGATGAGCCATCCCCAGCTTCATCACCGTGTCCACCGAGTCCACCGTCGCGACGCCCTCCATGACGGTGTAGATGGCCTCGTTGATCATCGGCATCAGGATCCGGTTGGCCACGAAGCCGGGATAGTCCTGGACCTCGACCGGCGTCTTGCCTAACGCCTTCGCCATCTCCAGGACGGCGGCGGCCGTGGCATCGCTGGTCGCGTGCCCTCGAATCACCTCGACCAGCTGCATCAACGGCACCGGATTCATGAAGTGCATCCCGATGACGTTCTCGGGGCGTCCGGTCCGAGCGCCGATCTCGGTGATCGAGATCGAGCTGGTGTTCGACGCCAAGATCACGTCGCGGGCGCAGACCCGGTCGAGGGCCTCGAAGAGCGAGAACTTGACCGGCGGGTTTTCGGTCGCCGCCTCGACCACGAATTGGGCCGGGGCGGCCGCGTCGAGGGCGGTCGCGGTCTGAATCCGCCCGAGAATCTGGGGCGGCGCGTCACCGGGGATCGCTCCCTTCTTCGCTTGCCGATCGAGATTGGCCTGGATGGTCGCCCGGGCCTTGTCCAACGCCGCCTGGGAGACGTCGATCAGGGTGACGCTCCAGCCGAATTGCGCGAAGACGTGGGCGATCCCGTTACCCATCGTGCCCGCGCCGATGACTGCCGCCTGTTTCACGCCGACTCCTCTCGTTTGCTCCAGCGCATCGCCGACACCACACCCACTCCGAGCGCCACCGAGGCCAACAACCCGCCTTCGGGGCCAAACGAACCGCCCGTCATCCACGCCGGCTCACCCGGCACGAAGTCGATCCACGGCACCTCGAAGGGGAGGCCGCTCACCGGCGCCGCCAACGCCGCCAGCACCACGTTCCACCCCAGGTGCGCACCGGTCGCGCTCCACAACCCACCCCGGGTCAAGAACGTAAGCCCGAGAAACACGCCGGCAAGGGCGATGTTGCCGAGGGCCAGCGGCGTGACCGAGGGGTTGGCCCGATGAGCCACCGCGAACAGGCCCGAGGTGACCAGCAGTCCGCCGAGCCGGCCGAGCCCGCGGGTGAGCCCGCTCAGCAGAACGCCCCGGAACGCGAGTTCCTCGAACAGCGCCGCCGGGGTGAAGAACAGCGCGAGGAGCAGGACTCGCCCCAGGTAGGGCCCGAAGCCGCCCCCATCAGCCTGCCATCGCGACTCCAGGGGCCAGCCCAGTCCCAGAGCCAACGCCCCGACCGCAAGGCCCAACCCGAGTCCCTTGCCGAACCCGGGCAATCCGGCACCCGGCGGCGCCCACCCCAGTTCTCGGTTCGACAGCCCGAGGGCCCTCCGCCCCACGAGCCAACTCAAGGCCCCGAATACCAGAAGGCCGGCGCCGGCCTGTAACAGGGACGTTTCGACCAAGGAGCGATCGGCGGGCAACGCCCACACCGCCGCGAGATACCCGACGGTCGTGAGCAGATAGCCCAGAATGACGAACGCGAGTGACCAGGAGACCGCCGCGATCCGCTCTCGGATCGACATCGCGGCGGCCCTCTTTACGAGGTTCAGACCGCTTCGACGGAAAGGGCAACCGCGTTGCCGCCTCCCAGGCACAGCGTGGCGAACCCGGTGGCGACCCGGCGCGCCCGCATCGCATAGATCAAGGTCGTCAAGATCCTCGATCCGCTCGCGCCAATCGGGTGACCGAGGGCGATCGCCCCCCCGTTCACGTTGACCCGGTCCCAGTCCCAATTGAGACCCCGTCCGTCGGCGAGGCATTGGGAGGCGAACGCTTCGTTGGCCTCGACGAGGCCGTAGTCGTTGATCGCGGTACCCTTCTTCTTCATCAAGTTCTGCACCGCCACGATCGGGGCGAAGAAGAGGTCTTTCGGTTCGCCCCCGCCGGTCGCGTACCCGGTGACCTTGGCCAGCGGCGCGAGCCCGTGTGCCTTGGCGAACGCCAGGGAGGCCACCACGACGGCGCTCGAGCCGTCGTTGAGCGTCGACGCGTTGCCGGCCGTCACCGTGCCGTCCTTCTCGAATGCCGGCTTGAGCTTGGCCAGCCCCTCCGCCGTCGTGTCCTTTCGGGGACCTTCGTCGCGGTCGATCGTGGTGTTACCGCCCTTTCCGGAGATCACCACCGGCACGATCTCTTCCGCGAAGGTGCCCGCCTCGACCGCCTCGGCCGCCTTGTTCTGACTGCCGGCCGCGTAGGCATCCTGGTCGGCCCGGCTCACGCCGGCCTTCTTCGCGGTGTACTCGGCCAGGCTCCCCATGTGGACGCCGCCGAAGGAATCCCAGAGGCCGTCGTGGATCATCCCATCCAGCATTGGCTGATTGCCGATCTTGACCCCGGCCCGAATCCCATGGAGGTAGTGCGGCGCGTTGGACATCGACTCCATCCCACCAGCCACGACGCACTGATTGTCGCCGGCCCGAATCGATTGGGCCGCGAGCATCACGGCCTTGAGTCCGGAGCCGCACACCTTGTTGATCGTCACGGCGGGAATGACGCCGTCGAGGCCGGCGTGGATCATCGCCTGGCGGGCCGGAGCTTGGCCGGTGCCGCCCTGGAGAACGTGGCCCATGATCACTTCATCGATGGCCTTGGGATCGATCTTGGCCCGGGCCACGGCGTGCTTGATCGCGAGGGCACCCAACTGCGGAGCAGCGAAGGAGGCCAGGCCGCCGAGGTACTTGCCGATCGGGGTACGGCAGGCCGCGAGAATGACTGGGGTCGTCTGGTCGGACATGGAACCTTGGGGAGTGATAGCGTCGGGGGCAATATAGCGATCAGAGAACCTTCAGGTACGTCACGATTTCCGGGGCGTAACCCAGGTGTTCGTAGACCGCTCGGGCGTGGAGGTTGGCCGAAAAGGCGTTGAGGGTGATCCGCGAGTAGCCCCGAGCCCTGGCCCACTGTTCGGCACCGTCGAGCAAGATCCGGCCGACGCCCAGGCCCTGGGCCTCTCTCGATACCACCACCACTTCCACATGGGCGACCGGCGCTCCGTCGAAGTAGTCGTTTGTCGTGGTGGCAAAGAGACAGCCCACCGGTGTGCCAGCCTGATCGGCAATCAGGACCAGGGTTCGATCGCCGGGCCGGGCGACCGCTTCCAGGAGGATCCGACGGTCGGCCTGAGCGATCTGCGAAGCCGTTCGCCAGGACGGCACCGGGAAGTCGGCAAGCCGCTCGGTCGCTGCGATCAGATAGTCGGTGTCGTTGGGTCCCGCCCGCCGGAGCGTCACCGGGGTCATCGAACCGGGACCCCTTCCCCAGTGAGCCGGCGCACGGCCACTCTGGCTCGGTGACCAAGGCCACCTTGGATCGTGGCTTTGTCCCAGAGCCTGAGCACCCGCGACATCTTCGCGACGGCGCCAGCCTTGTCCCCGGCGTTTTCGAGCGCCTCCGCCTCGAGTGCGTGGACCAGCGCCGCCAAGTGGAAGTCGGCGGCGAAGCCCCACTCGAGCATCCTCATGCCCTCTGCCCGACTCTCGGCTCGACTGGCCAAGGTCGACGCGAGTTCCAGCCGGTGCGCGGTCGTGAGAAACGCGGCGCTGGTCCCCACCCGGCCGATCCCCTGACGCACGTCGCGATCGCCCGCACCGTGTCGCCACGGGCCAGCTGCAGCCGACCCCGGTCGGCTGTGAAGAGCCCCCAGGTGAACCCGCCAATCGCGGTCGAGTCCCGCGCCAGGACCGAATCGACCAAACGGGTGGCGGCCGCGACCTCGCCAAGGGCCATGGCGATCTGAACCTGGGCGCGGACCACTTCGGCCCTGGCCCGCGGACTCGCGTTGATGGCCGCGATTTCCCTGGCGGCGAACGAGTCGGGTACGATTCCGACCAAAACGGGCAGCAACCGAGCCGAAAGCGCCATGTCCTGATTGAGGCTTCGCAGTGAATCGGCGACCGCCCCAGCGATGTCGAGACGGCCCAACCCCGAATAGAGCACCGACCGGGCGAACATCATGTCGGGGGTACCCGCCCCACCGAGGAGATCGAGGACCCCGTTGAGCGTCCTGATAACAGAATCGGAGCTTATCTCAGGCGCCCGGATCACGGCGCTGAGCGCCGACCGGAGTGCGCCGGGGCTCCGACCGGCCGCCCGCACGGTCGCGGAGTCCGTTCGGCCCTCGAACACAACCTGGGCGGCAGCACGAAAGGCCGCCGGGGTGGCGCCGTCCGACGCCTTCTCCATCACGGCAACGTAGCGGTTGACCGCGACCGCGTCGCGGGCTTGGAGTGCCAGCTCGGTCGGATGTATCGCGGCGGGTGCCAGGGTGGAATCGAGCGCCATCACCCGGTCGAACGGCTCCCGCAAGGTCGCTGGGTCGAGCATCCCGACCGCGTTCCCGTGATAAAGGAACTCCCCCAAGAGAAACCACCCGTCGACGTCGTTGGGATACCGAGCGGTGTATCCTCGCATCGAATCGGCGGCGGCTGGGAGTCCCCGATGAAACAGGTCGTACGCGACGACGATGGCCTTTTCCCGAGCCGGCAAGCGATCGACGAACCGAACCGCCGCGGCGCTGGCCTCGCGGGCCCGCCGCGACCCGTAGCCGCCTTTCCAGCCGATCGTGCTCCCGAGCCGAAAATGGGCCAGGCTGAAGGTCGAGTCGAGCTCGATGGCCCGGCCGAATGCCGCCTCCGCCGAGTCCCACCGCGCTTGGCGGTAGTACCGCTCGCCCGCCAGGTAGGCGCCCATCGCCGGAAAGGAAGCCGACGTGATCCCGCTGACCCGGAGGGAGGGAACCGGCTCGTTCGATTTCCAGAGGCCGCGGACCAGTTCGCCACTGAGCTGATCGACCAAGCCGAGCACGCTGTCCTGGGCGCCCTCGACTTGGGCCTTGGCGAGTTCCCCACCCTTGCCGTCGTAGGCCGTGGCCGCCAGCCGAGCTCGTGACCCCGTCGCGACCATGCTCCCAATGATGACGGCATTGGCGCCGAGCTCCCCGGCGAGCGAGGTCGCGGCCGCGACATCGCCCCCGCCGCCCCTCTTGGCCCACCGCGCCAGCACCAATCGGGGCTCGATCGCCTTGAGGCTGCCCCCGACGGCGTTGAGGTTGGTCGCCAGGAGGTCGACCATTCCCTCGCCTAACGGCTCGATCCCCGCCCCAGTGGCGGAGAACGGGAGGACCGCGACGACGGTTCCGGACGCCGGGCCCCGCGCCCGCCCCTTGAGCCACCGGTTGACGAGCCCCGTGGCCCAAGCCGCCGCGAAAAAGCCGACCAAGAACATCAGCACCCGCATCTGCTTCATGGTCCGCGCCCCCGGGTTGCGGGCGTCGGCGAGCGCGGCGGCGAACGCCGCGACGGACGGGTACCGGTCGGCCGGGTCGCTCGCGAGAGCCTTCGCGACGATCGGATCGGCGACCGAGGGCGTGGAGCGCGACACCTTGCTCAGCTTCGGGCGCGCGCCGGAGAGGCTCTGCTTGAGCACGGCCTGCACCGTGGGGCCCGAGAACGGGGGCGCGCCCGTGACCGACTCATAGAGGACGCAGGCCAGGCTGTATTGGTCGGACCGGGCATCCACGTCGCTGGCGGTCGCTTGCTCGGGACTCATGTAGGCGGGCGTCCCGACCGCGAACCCGATCCCCGTCAGCTTCTGGCCCTCCTGCGCCGCCGAGATCGCCCGGGCGATCCCGAAGTCGGCGACCATCGCGTGGCCCCCCGACAGCAGGATGTTCTCGGGCTTGATGTCGCGATGGACGACTCCCTGGTCATGGGCGTAGCTCAAGGCGCTGGCGACTTCCTGGATCAGCGGCAAGGCGCGATCGTAACTCAAGGTCTTATCGCGCTCGAGCCGGTCGCGCAGTGACTCCCCCTCGACGAACGGCATGACGTAGTAGACGATTCCGTCGACGGCGCCGGAGTCGTACAACGGCACGATGTGGGGATGCTGCAATTTGGCGGAGAGCTCGATCTCGCGAACGAAGCGCTCGGTCCCCATCGTGGCCGCCAGCTCGGGTTTGAAGACCTTGATCGCGACCGTTCGGCCGTGCTTGCGGTCGACCGCGCGGAACACGGTGGCCATGCCGCCTTCGCCGATCTGGCGCTCGACCTCGTACCGGTCGCTCAGGCCGGTGCGGAGACGCTCGAGCAGGCCGGTCATCAGGCGGGGACCCGGGAGCGGGTCCGGATTTCCTCGAGGATCTTGGCGCGGAAGGCGGCCATCGGCATCACGTCCTGTTTGCTTCCGGCCCCCCGGGTCCGGACCGCGACCGCGTCGCTGTCGGCCTCGCGTTGCCCGATCACCGCGAGATAGGGGACCTTCATGATTTCGCCCTGTCGGACCCGGTAGTTCAAGGTGTCGTTCCCGGCGTCGAGCACCGCGCGGACCCCCGCGGCGCGGAGGTCAGCGGTGACCCGGGCGGCCGCCGCTCGCTGGGCGTCGGAAATCGGCAGGACCCGGACCTGCTCCGGGGCGAGCCAGACCGGGAACGCCCCGGCGAAATGCTCGATCAGAATGGCCATGAACCGTTCGAACGATCCACTCACCGCCCGATGGATCACGACCGGCCGGTGGGCGGCGTTGTCCTCCCCGACATAGCTCAGGTCGAAACGTTCCGGCGCGGCGTAGTCGAGCTGGATCGTGCCGAGCTGCCACTTGCGGCCGATGGAATCGGAGACGTCGAAGTCGATTTTCGGGCCGTAAAACGCTCCGTCGCCGACCTTGAGCTCGTACGGCAGTCCGGTTGCTTCGAGCGCGGCCCGAAGCGCCGCCTCGGCGCGGTCCCACATGTCGTCGGTCCCGACTCGCTGTTCTGGTCGAGTCGCGAACTTGAGCGTCGCGGTGAGCCCGAAGGTCTGGTAGTAGCCCAAAATGAACTGGGTGAGCCCCCGAACCTCCTCCGCGATCTGACTCTCCATCAGAAACACGTGACAGTCGTCTTGTTGAAACTGCCGCACCCGGGTCAGCCCCGACAGCGCCCCGGACACCTCGTTGCGGTGGAGGACATCATAGGTGCAGTACCGGAGCGGCAAATCGCGATACGAGTGTTTCTTGGCCGCGTACATCAGGTAGTGCGAGGGACAGTTCATTGGCTTGAGCGAGAAATCGTGCTCGCCGGTCTCGCTGTCGAGCACCAGAAACATGTTCTCCCGGTACTTGCCCCAATGGCCGGAAATCTCCCATAACCCTTTGTTGTAGAGGAGCGGGGTCTTGATCTCCCGGTAGTCGTCCCGTTGCAGGTCGCGAAGATACTCGTTGAGCGCATTCACCATGATGGTGCCCCGGTCCGTCCAGAACGCGGCGCCCGGGGCGAACGGATGGAACATGAACAGGTCCAACTCCCGCCCGACCCGGCGGTGATCCCGCTTCTTGGACTCCTCGAGCCGGTGGAGGTACTGGTCGAGATCGTCCTTCTTGAACCAGGCCGTCCCGTAGATCCGTTGGAGCATCTGGCGCCGTTCGTCACCGCGCCAATAGGCCCCGGCGGTGGTGAGCAGCTTGAAGTGCTTGAGCCGATTGGTGGACGGGATGTGGGGCCCCCGGCACAGATCGACGAAAGGGCCATCGGTGTAGATGGTGATCGTCTCGTCATCACCCAACTCGGAGATCCGCTCGAGCTTGAGCGGATCGTCCCCGAAACGGCGGTTCGCTTCGGCCCGGTCGACGACCTCCCGGGTGAACGGGTAGTCCGCCGCGGCGACCGCCCTCATCTCGGCTTCGATCCGCTCCAGATCGTCCGGCGTGAACGGCTGGGGCACCTCGAAATCGTAGTAGAATCCATCCTCGATCGGCGGGCCGAATCCGATCCCGGCGCCAGGGAAGAGCTTCCGAACCGCCGTGGCGAGGACGTGAGCCGCGGAGTGGCGGAGCAACTCGAGCGCGTCCGGATCGCGGTCGGTCACGATCGACACGGTCGCGTCCTGGTCGATCGGGCGGCCGAGGTCGCGCAGTTGGCCGTCGACCCGGATGGCGAGGGCAGCCTTGGCGAGCCCGGGCCCGACGTTCGCCGCGAGGTCGCGGCCGGTCGAGCCGCGGGGCAGGTTCCGGACGGTGCCGTCAGGCAACCGCAGCGCGACCTCGCTCACGGCGCGAGTTCCTCGATCGCGGGGGTCGCCACGACCGGTGTCCGGGGAGCGAGCCAGAAGAACAGGGCGAGCCCCGCGAGCGTCATCACCAAAAGCAGGGTAGCCCCGGAACGCATCGCCGGCTTGGCCGGCGGAAGGGGTGTCGTCATCGCTTCGTCGATCATCGAGTCGCTATTAAGTTAACCGCATGCGGTATCGTCGCATACGCCACTCGGACCCAGGGCCGCCGATGGCCACGCTGACCCTGATCGGGCTGGCCGTCGGCACGGCCGTGGGCTTCCTGCTCGGTGAGCTGTACTCCCGGGAGGGGTCGCGCCGGCTGAGCGCGGGATGGGGTCAGCTCCGCGCTCGCTTCGGGCCCGGCGCCAACCCCGGAGAGCGGGCCGACACGCTCCAGCAGCGAATCGAGGAGGCTCTCGGGCCGGACAGCTCGTCACTCGAGATCGTCCCGGTCGGACGTGAGGCCGTCGAGTTGCACGGCTGGGTCTCCTCCCGGACCGCTCGAACCCGGGCCTTCCGAGCCGCCCGCGCCGCGCTCGACCCGAAGATCCGCTTGATCGACCGACTGCTGGTCTGGGGCGAGGACGACGGGCCCCTCCCAGCGGCGCCCCGTTTCGAGGAAAGTTAGACCCCATGCGAGCCGAGCCAGACCCGCCCCCCGGCAACACCCCAGCGCTGCCGCCCCAGTACGATCCCGCCTCCGTCGAGCGGGACCTCTACCGGCAATGGCGAGAGGCGGGGTGGTTTCGGCCGCGGGGGCACGGCGAGCCGTACGTGATCATGATGCCGCCGCCGAACGTCACCGCCCAGTTGCATATGGGTCATGGCCTCAACAACTCCGTCCAGGACGTGATGATCCGCTTCGAGCGGATGCGGGGCCGCGACTGCTTGTGGCTTCCGGGGACCGACCACGCCGGGATCGCCACCCAGAACGTGGTCGAGAAGCAGCTTGCCAAAGAGGGGAAAACCCGATTCGATCTCGGACGCGATGCCTTCGAGGCCCGGGTCAAGGCGTACGCCGACGAGACGGGAGAGGTGATTCTCCGGCAGCTCGAGAGCATCGGCTGCAGCGCCGACTGGGACCGGACCTACTACACCTTCTCCGACCGAATGTCGCGGGCGGTTCGCGAGGTCTTCGTCCAGCTTTACGACGAGGGTCTGATCTACCGGGGCAAGTACATCATCAACTGGTGCCCTCGGTGCCTCACCGCCTTGTCCAACGAAGAAGCCGAAAAGACCGAGGTCGACGGGCGACTCTGGCGGATCCGCTATCCCCTCGCCGACGGGACCGGCCACATCGTCGTCGCGACGACCCGGCCGGAAACGATGCTCGGCGACACCGGCGTCGCGGTCCACCCCGACTCGACCCGGTATCGTGACCTGGTGGGTCGCGACCTCATCCTGCCGCTGGTGGGCCGACGGATTCCGGTCGTCGCCGACGCGGCGGTGGACCCCGAGTTCGGCACCGGGGCGGTCAAACTGACACCGGCCCACGACCCGCTCGATTTCGAGATCGCCCGGCGGCACGACTTGTCCCCGATCGACGTGATGAACCCGGACGCCACCATGGCCGCCGCGGTCCCCGAGGCGTTCCGGGGCCTCGACCGCTTCGAGGCCCGCCGCCGCGTCATCGAGGCCCTCGACGCCGAGGGGATGCTCGAGAGCGTCGACACCCATCGGCACGCGGTCGGCCACTGCTACCGCTGCGACACGGTGGTCGAACCGCGGCTGTCGGACCAGTGGTTCGTCAAGATGGCCCCCTTGGCCAAGGCAGCCCATGCGGCCTATCTCGACGGGACGCTCCAGTTCGTTCCGGAGCGCCGGGGCGCCGAATACGCCAACTGGATGGAAGGAATCCGGGACTGGTGCATCTCCCGCCAACTGTGGTGGGGCCACCGGATTCCGGTCTGGTACTGCGACAACCCCCGCTGCGGCGCCACCATCGCCAGTCGCGCCGACCCCGATCGCTGCCCGAAGTGCCGCGGGCCCCTCCGCCAAGACGAGGACGTGCTCGACACCTGGTTTTCCTCGCAGCTGGTTCCCTTCAGCGCTCTTGGCTGGCCCGACCGGACCCCGGACCTGGCCCGCTACTATCCCGGCCACGCGCTGGTCACCGCGCCCGAGATTCTCTTCTTCTGGGTGGCCCGGATGATCATGGCGGGCCTTAAGTGCCTGGGGCAGGTCCCATTCACCACCATCTACCTGCACGGCACGGTCCGCGACACCCAGCATCGCAAGATGTCGAAGTCGTTAGGCAACGGGATCGACCCGCTCGAGGTCGTCGACCGGTTCGGCGCCGACGCCCTCCGGTACACCGTGGTGGGCAATTTGGCGGTGGGCACCGACGTCATCCTCGACCCCGCCGACCTCGAGGCGTCGTTCGCGGCCGGGCGGAACTTCGCCAACAAGCTCTGGAACGTGGGCCGGTTTCTGCTTTCCCACCTGCCGGCGGCGGTCCGGCCCCTCGGCGGCCCCGCGCCCGACCTGGTTCACCGCAACGAGCTGGCCTTGGCCGACCGCTGGATCATCGCCCGGTGCGACGCCATGGTGCGCGAGGCCACCGCGGGCTACCAGAAGCTCCGACTCAACGACGCCGCCGCGGCAGCCTACCGGTTTCTCTGGAACGATCTGGCCGACTGGTATCTCGAGGCCATCAAGCCGCGTCTGTTCGGGGAGCAGCCCGGCGGCGATGTCGCCCGGGCCGTCGCGGCCCAGACCTTCGACGTGGCGCTCCGGGTGCTCCATCCGATCATGCCGTTCATCACCGAGACCCTCTGGAAGCGCCTCCCCGGCCGGCACCCCGATCAGACCATCATGATGGCGCCCTGGCCCGCCCCCGACGCCCGGGCGGTCGATCCCCGGGCCGAGGCGGAGTTCGGCGCGGGTCAAGATTTGGTTATGGCGATTCGATCGATCCGGGCCGAGTACGGCGTTCCGCCGGGCCAGCCCGTTCGAGCCGCCATCGATAACGTCGGCCCGACCACCCAAGCCGCCCTCCGACAACTGGCGGTCACCGTGGAGCGGCTGGCCAAGGTGTCCGACCTGGCGACCGGCACCGGCGGCCAGCCCCCGCCCACCGCGGCCGCGGCCGCGATCTTGCCGGACGGCACCAGCCTCACGATTCCGCTCGGCGACCTGGTCGACGTCGCCAAGGAGTGCGGCCGGCTTGGCCAGGAAGCCGATCGGCTCCGACAACTGGTCGGTAACCAGGAAAAGAAGCTCGGGAACGAGCAGTTCATCAGCCGGGCACCCGCCGACGTGGTCCAGAAGGAGCGCGACAAATTGGCCGCCTGGCGCGACCAGGTCGCGGCCCTCGACGAGAAGCGCGCCCAACTCGGGTGCGCTCGGTGAACGGGAGGCGGGCGCTCGCGGCCCTGGCGCTCGCCCTCGCGATCGGGTGCGCCAACATGGGCGAGCCGCCCGGCGGCCCACCCGACGCCGCTCCGCCGGAGATCGTGGCCACCCTCCCGGAGTCGACCGGTGTCTTCCCCGACTTCCGAGGCGACGCGGAGTTTCGCTTCAACGAGATCGTCAGCGAAGGCAGCAGCCCCAATTTCGGGCTGGGCACCGGCGATCTCGAAAAGCTGATCGTGTTGTCGCCCAGCAGAGACGTCCCCGATGTCAACTGGAAGAAGAGCCGCATCGCGGTGCGGCCCCGGGGCGGCTGGCGACCCAACACGGTCTACCGGGTGGAACTGTTGCCGGGCGTCGTCGACCTCCGGTCCAACCGAGCCACCGACGGCCACATCATGACCTTTACCACGGGGGCCCCCATGCCCACTCGGTACCTCGAGGGCCGGGTGGTCGATTGGAGCAGCCGTCGCCCCGAGGCCCGTGGCTTGGTCGAGGCCACCCTGCTGCCCGACTCGCTCAGCTATCGAACACTGGCCGACTCGACCGGGACCTTTCGATTCGGCCCCCTCCCCGACGGAACCTATCTCGTCGCGGGGGTGCTCGATCAGAACCGGAATAGCCGGCGGGAAGCCCGGGAATCGTACGACACCGTGACCGTGGCGGCGGGGCGCGATTCGGTCGGTGAATTGTGGGCCTTCAAACACGATACCGTCGCTGCTCGAATCCAAACGCTGGCCGCCGTCGATTCGATGGGCATCGAGGTGCAATTCAATCAGCAGCTCAACCCCTACGCGTCGGTGGCGCCCGACTCGGTCCGGATCCGCCGGCTGCCCGACTCGACGGATGTGGCAGTCGAGGCCGTCCTGCGGAAAGAGGCGTACGACTCGGTGTACAACCGGCCCGAGCGCTCCGCCGCGCATTCGGCTCGGGCCGACAGCGCGGCCGCGAAAGCGCGGGCGGATTCCGTCGCTCGGGCCGATTCGGTCGCTCGAGCCGATTCGATTCGAGCGGCTCGACAGGCCGAACTCGCTCCCGGCGTCCGCCGGCGCGACCGCTCGACGACCCCCGTGCGTCGCCAAGAGGTGGCGGCACTGACCACCAAGCCGCCCTTGTCCGATCGCCTGGTTGTCCGGCTGCGGAGCCCGCTCGCGGCCGGAACCCGATACCTCGTCGAGTTCAAAGCGATCGAGAGTGTGAGCCGAGTCACCGGTCGCGCGATCCAGGGCTTCCAGGTGCCGGTGCCCAAGCCGCCGGACACCACCAAAGCGCGAGCCGACTCGGCCCGTGCCGACTCAGCCCGGGCCGACACCACTCGGGCGGCGCCACCGCCCGGACCGGTCCGGGTCGACTCGGCTCCACCGGATACCGCGCGCCGATTGCGGCGGGCGCGCCGAGGCGCTGGGTGAGCGGCGACGGTCGCCGCGCGCTGCCATCGGTCGACACGCTGCTTCGGCTTCCGGAGATCGCGGTCCTGGTTCAATCCCACCCGCGGAATGTCGTCGTCGCGGCCGTTCGAGATTCGGTCGCCGCCGCTCGCCACGCGGGAGAACCGCCCGAGGACTGGGCCGCCGACATCGCCGAGCGGGTCGACCAGCGGGCCGCCCCCTCGTTGTTTCCGGTCGTCAATGCGACCGGAGTGATCCTCCACACCAACCTTGGCCGGGCGCCGCTGGCCCCAGCGGCACTGGAGGCAGTCACCCGGATCGCCGCCGGCTATTCGAACCTGGAGCTCGACGCCGCGACCGGGAAACGCGGAAGCCGCCTCGATCATTGCGCCTCGTTGATCGCGGAGACCACTGGGGCCGAAGCCGGGTTCGTGGTCAACAACGCCGCGGGCGCCCTGGTCCTGGCCCTCAATGCCCTGGCCGCCGGCCGGGAGGTCGTCATCTCCCGGGGCGAGCTGATCGAGATCGGCGGCAGCTTCCGAATCCCGGAGATCCTCGAGAAGAGCGGCGCGACCCTTCGAGAAGTCGGGACCACCAACCGAACCCACTTGGCCGACTACCGGCGAGCGATCGGGCCGAACACCGGCGCGGTCCTGGTGGTCCATCGGTCGAACTTCGCGATGGATGGCTTCGTCGCGACCCCCGAACCGGCCGAGATCGCCGAGGTTGCCCGGGCCGCCGCCGTCCCCCTGATCCACGACGTCGGAAGCGGTCTGATGGTGGACCTGGCCGACCTGGGACTCTCCGGCGAACCCATCGTACCCGCCGCTGTGCGGGTGGCCGATCTGGTGGTCTTCAGCGGCGACAAGCTGCTCGGCGGCCCTCAGGCCGGGCTGCTGGCGGGCCGCCGCGCAACGATCGAGCCGCTGAAAAAGAATCCGTTCGCCCGGGCCATGCGGACCGACAAGATGACGCTCGCGGCCCTGGAGGCCACCCTTCGGCTCTATCGCGATCCGGCCGCCGCCCGTCGCGGAATTCCGGTGCTCGCGATGCTGTCGGCCACGCCGGAGCGGTTGGTCGAGCGGGCCACCGCCCTCGCGGCCGCGATCGGGACCCGGTGGGGCCCCGAGCTTGCCGAGGGGACCTCGGCCGTCGGCGGCGGTTCGTTCCCCGAGGCGACGCTGGCCACCACCTTGGTGAGCGTCCCGGGCGGGCGGACCGGCGCCAACGCGCTGGCCCTCGCGCTCCGGCTCGGCGACCCGAGCGTCATGGTTCGAGTGGACGCGGATCGGGTCGTGCTCGACCCCCGCACCATCGACGAGACCCAAGTCTGGGCCGTCGGCGCGGCGTTCGCCCGGATCGAGTAGTGCGCCCCGCCGCGTTCTTGGACCGAGACGGGACCCTGATCGGGGACTCGGGGTTCGTGGCGGACGCCGCGACTGTCCGGTTGCTGCCCGGGGTCGAGCACGCCCTCGGCGAATGGCACCGGGCAGGCTACGCCCTGATCGTCGTGACCAACCAGTCGGGCATCGCCCGAGGCCTGATCACCTGGCCCCAGTATCATGCCGTGGCGGCCCGGATCGACGCGCTGCTCGGGGCCGCCGGCCTTTGGCTCGACGCGACCTACGTCTGCCCCCACTGGCCCGAGGTCACCGGCCCGTGCGACTGCCGGAAGCCGGGGCTGGCCCTGTACCGCCAGGCCGCCGCCGAGCGGGGCCTGGACTTGAGCCGCTCGGTCTGGGTCGGTGACCGAGTCCGCGACGTGGCGCCGAGCCGGGCGTTCGGCGGCCAGGGCTTCCTGATCGGCGCCTCCACCGAAGACGACGAGGGATTCCCGCGGGTCGGCGACTTGCCCGCCGCCGCGGCGCTCTCGATCGCGGGGGCTCGGTCGACGCCGCCCCCGGCTGGCCGTTAGGCAGGCCGTCCGGCCCGGCCGGACTTATATTGGCGGGTTATGCCGCTCCGGGTAGCCGTCTGCGTCTCGGGCCGCGGGAGCAACCTGCGGTCTCTGGTGGACGAGCTGAGCGCCGACCGCGCAGCCGAGGTGGTGCTCGTCATCAGCAATCGAGCCGACGCCGGCGCGATCGCGTTCGCCCACGCGGCGGGGATCCCGACCGCGATCCTGGGCGACCCGGACGACCCCGCCGAGTGGCTCCGGATCTTGGCGGCGGCCGCGCCGGAGCTGGTTGTCCTGGCCGGCTTCCTGAAACGGGTGCCGCCCGCGGTGGTGACGGCCTACCGGGGGCGGATCATCAACATTCACCCTGCCCTGTTGCCGAAGTTCGGCGGGCCGGGCATGTACGGCATCCGGGTGCACCGGGCGGTGCTGGCGGCCGGGGAGCGTGAGTCGGGAGCCACGGTGCATGTGGTCACCGCCGAGTACGACGAGGGACCGATTCTCGCCCAGGGCAAGGTTCCGGTCCTGGCGGGAGATACCCCCGAGACGCTGGCGGCTCGAGTGCTGGCAGTGGAGCATCGCTTGTTGCCGGCCGCGGTGCGAGTCGCGGCGGCCGCGGGGCAGTTGACCCCGTTTACCTTCGACGCAGTGGGAGCCATGAAGCGCGCCCTCATCTCGGTCAGTGACAAACGCGGCATCGTCGAGTTCGCGAAGGGGCTGGTCGACCTGGGATTCGAACTGGTGTCGACCGGCGGAACCGCGGCGACTTTGGCCAAGGCGGGACTCGCGGTCACCGCGGTGGACGATGTCACCGGCTTTCCGGAAATGCTCGATGGCCGGGTCAAGACCCTCCATCCCCGGATCCACGCCGGCCTCCTGGCCCAGCACGACAACGAAGCCCACACCAGTACCCTGGCGCAACACGGGATCAAGCGGTTCGACCTGGTGGCGGTGAATCTCTACCCGTTCCAGGCTACCGTGTCGGCGCCGGACGTCACCTTCGAAAACGCCATCGAGAACATCGATGTCGGGGGCCCCTCGATGTTGCGGGCCGCCGCCAAGAACCACCAGTTCGTCTTGCCGGTCGTCGATCCGACCGACTACCCTCGGGTGCTCGAGCTGTTCCGCGAGGGCACCATTGCGCCGGCCATTCGGCGCGATTTCGCCGCCAAGGTCTTCTCCCACACTTCCGACTACGACACCGCGATCGCCGGCTATCTGACGGTCCGCAACGACAGCCTGCCACCCCGGCTCAATCTCTCGGTCGAGAAGCTGCTCGAGCTGCGGTACGGTGAGAACCCCGACCAGCGAGCCGCGCTCTACGCCTCCGAGGAACCGCGGGGGATCCGGGATCTCAAGCAGCGCCAGGGCAAGGAGCTGTCGTTCAACAACCTCCTCGACATCGACGCCGCCACCTCGGCGGTGGCGGTCTGGAAGAACCGACCGGCCTGCTGCATCGTCAAACACACCACGCCCTGCGGGATCGCGGTCGGGCAGACCGCCCTGGAGGCGCTCGAGAAGGCCCGCGCCACGGATCCGCTCTCGGCGTTCGGCGGTGTCATCGCCTGCAACACGGTCATCGACCGAGCCATCGCTGAAGCCCTCCGCGACCTGTTCTTTGAGGTCATCGTGGCGCCATCCGTTCACGAAGATGCCCTCGAGGTTTTCACCGAGAAAAAGAACCTCCGAGTGGTCGAGCTGCCGATCGGAACGCCGGCGGCGGCCCTCGACTGGAAACGGGTCCGAGGCGGTTTCTTGGTGCAGGATCGCTTCGGGTTCGACCCGAGTGAGGCCGGGTGGACGGTTCCAACCAGCCGGAAGCCCACCACCGAGGAGCTGAACGAGCTCCGCTTCGCCTGGGCGGCGGTGACGACGGTCAAGTCGAACGCGATCCTGCTGGCCCGAGACGAGCAAGCCATCGGCATCGGCGCCGGCCAGATGAGTCGAGTGGATGCGGTCTTCCTGGCGATCCACAAGGCCCGCCAGCAGGGACATGCCCTGGCCGGCTCGGTTCTCGCCTCGGACGGGTTCTTCCCCTTCCCCGATGGGGTCGAGGAAGCGGCCCAGGCGGGGGTCACCGGCATCATCCAGCCGGGTGGGTCGGTCCGCGACGCCGAGGTCATCGCGGCGGCCAATCGGCTCGGGATCGCGATGGTCGTCACCGGCCGCCGGATGTTCCGGCACTAAGATGACCCGGGAGCGTCCGCCGTATCTCCAAGCCGGGGTCATCGCCCTGGCGGTCTTCGCGATCTACCTCGTCACCCTGGCGCCGACCACCGCGTTCTGGGACACTTCGGAATACATCGCCGCCGCCAAGACGTTAGGCATTCCCCACCCGCCCGGGAACCCGCTGTTCGTGCTGCTGGCTCACGTCTTCGGGTTGTTGCCGCTGGCCGCCTCTTACGCGGAGCGGATCAACCTCTTCGCGGCCGTGACCAGCGCGTTGGGCGCCGGCTGCTGGTTCCTGGTCTCGGAGCGCTGGCTTCGGGCCGTGGTGCCCGCCCGGTGGCCACGGTTCCTGGCGGCCGCGGCGGGGGTGCTGGTCGGCGCGACCATGTGGACGGTGTGGAACCAGTCGACCGTGAACGAAAAAGTCTACACCGTCTCGATGTTCTTCATGGCACTGGTGACCTGGCTCGCGGTCCACTGGGGCGACGACGAACCCGGGGCCCATCGCGACCGGTGGCTGATCCTGATCGCCTATCTTCTCGCCCTGACGTCGACCAATCACATGATGGGCGTGCTCGCCGCTCCGGCGGTGGCGATCTACGTGCTCTGGACCGATTGGCGGGTGCTGACCCGCCCCTGGGTGCTCCTCGGGATTGGCATCGTGGTGATCATCGGGCTCACCCCGAATCATGTCTTCCTTCCGATCCGGGCGGCCCAGTTCCCTCCGATCAACGAGGGCGAGCCGGTCGGGTTCAACGCCATCTGCGCGCTGTCCGGCGGGCTGGCGCAGTGCAGCCAGGCGCTCGCCGACGTGCTCGGGCGGGTCCAATACGGCAAGCCGTCGGTCTTCGACAGCCCAATCGACGGGACCCCGCGCTCAGGAGCGCTCGTCTGGGCCCAGCTTGAGAATTACTGGCAGTATTTCACCTGGCAGTTCGCCCGCGACTGGGGTCGGCTCGCCAACGTCTTCGCGGTGGCGTTCGCGGCCACCGGGCTGTACGGGCTGTATCAGCTCGTGAAACGCGACCGTCGGGCGGGGCTCGCCGCGGCGGCCATGTTCTTCACCCTCACCTTGGCATTGATCTTCTACCTCAACTTCAAGTACGGCTACTCGATCTACCCCGACCGCGCCGACATCACCGACGAGATGCGGGAGGTCCGCGAGCGCGACTACTTCTTCGTCTGCTCCTTCGCCTTCTTCGGAACCCTGGTGGCGGCCGGGCTCGGGAGCGGGATGACCGCGATCGCCCGCCGTTTCGGCGGAGACCATGACGGCTCGCCGGGGTGGCGCCTGGCGATGCCCCTCGGCGCGGTGGCCCTGATTCCGTTGTTCGGCAACCGGGTCACGGCCACCCGCGATCACGAGTTTGCCGCCCGCGACTTCGCCAGGGATCTGCTCGAGTCGGTGGAGCCGTACGGGATTCTGATCACCGCCGGCGACAACGACACCTTCCCGCTCTGGTACGCCCAGGAAGTGGAAGGCATCCGGCCGGACGTGACCGTGGCGAACATGTCGCTGATGAATACCGAATGGCACCTGAAGCAGCTCCGGCGCCGGGAGGCGCCGGCCTTCGACCCGGCGAAGTCCATCGAGTTATGGCGGCAGCCCGACTCGGTCGGGATCGCGTTAGGCGATTCCACGGTCACGGCCGGCGGCTGGATCCAGCCCGATCGGAGCGTCTTCAACGTCTCGGAAGACGAGCTCAACACCTTGCCGGAGTACGTCGAGTCGCCGAAGCAGCCGATTCGTTACGGCAACGTCACCCTCCAGTTCCGGCGACCGTACCTCGACCGGAAGGACCTCGCCACCATCTTCCTGATTCGCGACAACCTGGGGCGGCGCCCGATCTACTTCAGTTGGAGCGCCGGCTCGTTCCCGGACGCCACCCTGGGCCTGTCGCCCTACCTGGTCTCCCAGGGGTTCGTCCGCAAGCTCTACCCCGGGCCGGTGGTCCCAGGGGGGCCGGTGGTCCAGAGCCTCGGCATGGGGTTCGTCGATCTGGACCGATCGCGGAGCCTCCTCGACAAAGCCTACCGCTGGCAGAGCGCGGCGAGGGACCGGCCTCGAGGTTGGGTCGACAACCCGTCCCGGTCTATCTTGGATCTCTACGGGGTGATCTACGCCGGGGTGGCGGAGACCTTCCGCCAGCACGGGGACTCCGCCACCGCGGCCCGGGCCGACTCGATCGCGATCGCGGTCGCTCGGAGCCTTCGGCCCCGTGGCGCGGCCCTCCCGGCCGGGGCGCCCTGACGGGCGGGTCCGATTGCAGCGTTAGGCGTGGTGGCAGAGTGGTTGAATGCACCGGTCTTGAAAACCGGCGAACCTCAACGGGTTCCGTGAGTTCGAATCTCACCCACGCCGTTTTCCGATCGTTCGACCGACTGGTCCGAGGTCGGATCCTCCCCCTTCATCGAGGAACCGGCAGCACCAGCCGCTCCCGTTCCGCCGGCGAGCGTTCAGCGCCTCCAGGGCTGCCCCGGTTGCGGGGATAGCCCAACTAAGCACCGGGACTCGAGCCGCATCGTCCGCACCGAGGGTGGGGCCGCTTCAGGGCCTGAGCCCCGCCCGGGACCCGTGCTTGACGTTGCCGGCGGCGAAGAGCAACGTTGCCGTGATGAGTAGACTGCCCCAAGGCGTCGTCCGAGGCGAGGACGGCTTTGCCCGCTGCTGGTGGAGCGCCGCCACCCCCAAGTACCCTGCATACCACGACCACGAGTGGGGCCGCCCCGTCACCGATGACCGAACCCTGTTCGAGAAACTTTGTCTCGAGGGATTCCAGTCCGGCCTCAGTTGGCTCACCATCCTCAACAAGCGCGACAATTTTCGCGCGGCGTTCGCGAACTTCGAGATCGACACGGTGGCCCGGTTCACCGGCCGCGAGGTGACCCGGCTTCTCGGCGATGCCGGCATTGTCCGCCACCGCGGGAAGATCGAATCGACGATCAACAATGCTCGCCGAGCCTTGGACTTGATCGGCGAAGCCGGATCGCTGTCGGCCTACCTCTGGCGGTACGAACCCCCGCCGTCGAGCCGGCCCCGGCGGTTGACCAAGGCCGCCCTGAGCGCGATGACCACGAGTCCGCAGTCGGTCGCCCTCTCCAAGGACCTCAAGAAACGGGGCTGGACCTTCGTCGGGCCGACCACCTGCTATGCCTTCATGCAAGCCATGGGACTGGTGAACGACCACCTGGAGGGTTGTCCCGCGAGGACGCTCGCGCTCCAGGCCCGCGAGAATCTCCGCTGAAGCCTGCCGAAGGATCGGGCTGGTCGGCGCGGCTCAGACCGCGAACGGGGTCTCGAGCGAGCGGCTCTGGGGCGTCATCAGTTCGGCGCCCGACTCGGTGATCACCATGTCGTCCTCGAGCCGGACCCCGAATTCGCCGGGCAGGTAGATGCCCGGTTCGTCGCTGAAGGTCATTCCGGGCTCGAGCAGGAGCCCGTTGTCTTTGACGAGGTAGGGCCACTCATGGCCATCCATCCCCATGCCGTGACCCACCCGGTGGGTGAAGTAGCGGTAATCCGGGCCGTAGCCGGCGTCGACGATCACCTTCCGGGCGGCGGCGTCGACCGCGCCACAGGCCAGCCCGGGGCGGGCCGCCTGGAGCGCCACCGTTTGAGCCTCGAGTTCGATGTCGAAGACCCGCCTCATCTTGTCGGTGGGTTTCCCGAGCACGAAGGTGCGGCTGATGTCCGAGGCGTAACCGCCCACGCTGCAACCGCCGTCGATCAGCAGGATGGTACCCTCGCGGATGGTTTGCGGGGTGGCCGATCCGTGGGGCAGCGCCGAGTACGGCCCGACCTGAACGCCGGCACCGCCGCTGAAACCGAGGCGGTCGTGGGCGAGCCGGACCAGGCTGCCGAACTGGGTTTGGGTCATCCCGTCGTTGAGTGACCGCCAGGCCGCCTCGTAGGCCCGGAGGGTGACCCGCGAGGCCAGCCGCATCAGGGCGAGTTCGTTCGGCCCTTTGACCATTCGGCACCCGGCGGTGACCGCCGTGGCACTTCCGAACCGGGCGGCCGGCAATGCCCGACTGATCCCGTCGCTGAATACATGTCGCACCGTTTCCTCGAACCCGATCAGGCCGGTGGCCGCACCCCGGGCCTTGAGGCCCTCCGCCAGCAATCGGTAGGGATCCTCATGCTCCTCCCACGTCATCACCTCGGCGTCGGTGCCTAACGGCCCCGTCGCGACTTGCTCCAAGGCCCGATCCCGCTCGAAGGCGGGACAGACCAGAAACGCCGAACCGCGGGCGGGAACGACCACCGCCAACAGCCGCTCGGAGAGGCCCCATTCGATGGCGGTGAAGTAGCGAAGGCTGGTGCCGCCCGTGAGCACCATCGCGTCCATCCGCTGCTCTACGAGCAGCCGGCGGGCCTTCGCCAGACGGGCCACTCGTTCCGGCGTCCCGATCGGCACCATCTCGCCACGCATCGACTCGAGGGCCGCGATCGCGGGCGGTACCGGTTCCTGCCAGGCCGGTGCGTCCGATGCCAGCTCGGGGGAGAACCCACCGCTCGAGCCAATCCAGGCCGTCCCGGCAAGGGAGCCGAGGAACGCGCGTCGGGAAGCCATCTTCGGGCCTCGATTCTATGGGATTGGCCGGAAAGATGGACGCCCCTTGACAGCGGCGGAAGCGGGCCGGAACATGGCATACAGTTCGCTTCTTCGACAGTCGAATTTCACGACGGTGGCCCGGTGCAGGTCTTGTCGCGGCTCCTCAACAATTGTCCCGGTTTTGGCAAGGCGTTTCACGGCCTCGCCTGCCTGGCCGTGGCCGTTGGGGGCTGCTCGTCGTTCGGGCCGTCGGAGCCAGCCCTGCCGCCAGGCGCCGTTCCAATGGCGGCGGACAGCCGTTATCAAGACTGGTTTGGTCGAACGGAAGCCTGCAGCGGCCTCGACGGATCGTTCCAAACCATTACCTGGTACGTGGTTCCTAACGCCGAGACGTTCGAGACTCCCGAAGGCCCCAAGGTCGGCATGTGGGAGAAGAGCGGAGCCGTGACCCGGATCATCATCGCCGGCCGATACGTGGCCCACGAAATGGTGGTCCGGCACGAGATGCTGCACCATTTGCTCGACCGGGAGGGCCACCCGTCCGAGTACTTCACGGCTCGCTGCCGCCTGACATGGGATAGCTGGGGCCAGATCGCCGCCCAGTAGCCACCGCCCTGCCGCCCGGCCTCGACACTGTGGCGGGCACCCCACAGTCTGCCCCTTCACGACGCCGGTCATTCGGACCACCTCGACATCGGATCCTTTGATCGTCTCGAGGGGTTCATTTCGCCGTCGTTCCACCGGGTGGCATCGGGGGCCGCAGCGACGACTGTCGGAAACGGCCCAAGGTGGCAGAATTGGCCCGGGGCCGAGCCGGATGATATAGGCCCGCCAGGTCCGACCCAGTGGCCCGGACCCGGATGTTGAGAAGCACAGGGATTTGACGCCTCCAGGTTTTCCACAGAAACGACTCCAATTCCCAACAGCCTATCGGCAAATCGTTTACCGGGTCAGTCCGACTTGAGGACCGGGAGCGATGAATGCTCGACATCATGTCAATGTTGACAATTTGCTAACAACTCTGGACCTGAGACGCCCTGGTGATCGCTGCGGCGCTGGAGCCCTAAGGGGTTGCGTAGCTTCGCTTCCCACCACAATTTCCGACCCCGCTGGAGTGGTGGCCGAGAGGCTGAAGGCGGCGGTTTGCTAAACCGTTATAGGGGTGAAAACCCTTATCGAGGGTTCGAATCCCTCCCACTCCGTTCCCTGCTCGCCACCCCAGTTGCCGGCTTCCAAATGCCACCTCCTGGAGCACCTCGGGTCCGGTTTGCGCCCTCGCCAACTGGCTTTCTGCACGTCGGCGGCGCCCGCACGGCCCTGTTCAACTGGCTCTACGCCAGGAAGACCGGCGGCACCTTCGTCCTCCGAATCGAGGACACCGACCAGGCCCGGAGCACCGAGGCGCACACTCAAGTGATCCTCGACGGGCTTCGGTGGCTCGGCATCAGCTGGGACGAGGGACCCTTCTTTCAAGGCGCCGAGGTCGCTCGGCACCAGCGGGACGCCGACCGGTTACTGGCTGCCGGCCAGGCCTATCGGTGTTTCTGCACCAAGGAAGATCTGGAGCAGCAGCGGGCCCGGGCTCCGGGCGGCGCCGAGACGTTCAAGTACGACCGCCGCTGCCTCCGACTGGACCAAGCCGAGATCGACCGCCGGGTCGCTGCCGGCCAGCCCTACGCGATCCGCTTCTTGATGCCAGCCGAGGAGATCGCCTGGGACGACGCGGTTCACGGAGTCATTACCTGGCACGGCCGCGATCTCGACGATCTGGTCATTCTCCGGTCGAACCGCACCCCGATCTACAACCTCGCGGTGGTCTCGGACGATATCGCGATGGGGATCACCCATGTGCTCCGCGGCGACGATCACATCTCGAATACCCCGAAGCAGATCGCCCTCTATCGGGCGCTCGGCGCTTCGGTACCCCGGTTTGGACATGTCCCGATGATCTTGGGACCGGATGGGAAGAAGCTGTCGAAGCGACACGGGGCCACGGCCGTCGGCGACTATCAGCACCAGGGCATCCTCCCGGCCGCCATGCGGAACTTCCTGGCCCTCCTCGGCTGGTCGCCGGGGGACGACCGGGAGATCATGACCGCGGCCGAGTTGATCGCGGCGTTCTCGCTCGAGGCCATTCAGAAGAAGGCCGCGGTCTTCGACTTCACCAAACTGGAGTGGATGAACGGGCAGTATTTGTCGGCCCTGCCGGCGGCAGCGATCGAGCCCCTCATCCGCCCGGCCCTCGCTAGCATGGGCGTCGATCCCGGCGATCGCCCAATGGGGCCGATCATCGACGCGGTCAAATCCCGGGCTCGGACCGTGACGCAATTGGCGGAGCGCGCGGCCGTCCGGATCGACCCCACCCGGGCCAAAGTCGAGCCAAAGGGCATCGCCTTGATCGAGAAGATGGGGCCCAAGTACCGGGAGAACCTCGGGCACGCGGTGACCGCGTTGAGCCCGCTGGGGTCCACCGAGTGGACCGCCGACTCGATCCTGGCGGCAATCAAGGGAGCGGGCGAGCGCCTCGAAATCAAACTCGCCGACCTGATGCAACCGATCCGGGTGGCCCTCACCGGCGACACGGTGTCGGAGCCGGTCAACGAACTGCTGGTTGCCGTGGGGCGGACTACCGCTCTCACCGTTCTCGAGCGAGCGGCGCGCGGCTAGGACGGTCGGGTCGGGTTGGCGACTCGCACCTGGTAGTGGGTCGACCGGGCGTCGAAGCGGGATAGCAGCGCCCGGGCCCTCTCCGGCACCACCGCTACCTCGTAGTCGGTGCCAGCAAACCCTTTGATGTGCTCCAGCGAGTCGAACAGCATCGTGGTCACGAACTCGGTCTCGTCGGACTCGTCCCGCCGATACAACTCGATTCCCCGGTAACCCGCGAGCTGGCGACCCTCGATGCCGGGGAAGATCACCTCTTTGAGCAGCAGCTCGTATCGGTCGGCATTGGCCGGGGTCGTCCAGCCGCGCCAAACCCTCGCGACCATGGCTGTCGTCCTCCTGGGCTACATCAAGGCGGAATCGTCGCCGCCCCAAATGCGATCGAGCAATGCCGCCAGCACGCCGTGAGTGGTGAACATCTCGACCGCCTGGGCCGTCGAAGCAGCCGTCATCCCCCAAAGAACCACCCGGGTGGGTTGGCTTTCGAAGTCGGCCTGTACGAATGCCTGCTCGTCGACCGAGAACATGGTGGGGACGACCGGCACCAGCTGAGCGGCTACCGCATTGACGCCCGGACCACCGACCGCGATGGTCGGATGGCGCGACAACTCGGTGCCGCCGAGATAGGCTTCATCCGCCACTACCACGGCCCGGCGGTACAAGGCCCCGCCGCGCTGGTTGATCTCGTCGTGCAACGCCATGGCCACGGCTCGGTCCTTCCCGCTGGTTTGTCCCCCAACGACGACCACGATAGTCTCCCGGCGATCGAGGAGTTTCATCAGCGGGGCGGCGGAGGTGGCGGCGGGGCCGGCGGAGTCGCGGTGGAGTCTCTCTTCTGGGGCGCGGTGCGTTGGTTCTTGGCAAACTCGCGCTCCTGCTCGCGTTGGGCTCGGAGTTCGCGAATCGCCCGTTTGAAGTCGCTGATCGTCTGGGATCGGCGGGCGGCGATTTGGACGTCTTCCCGCATTTGCTGGAGGAGTCGGAACTTGGTGAAGTCGCTCGTCTCGGCGCTGCCGATCGACGGCATCACCAGAGCCAGCAAGGCCGTGGGGATCTTGATCGGCCCAAGGTAGATCCACCGCGAGTCGATTCCCACCTGTTGTTCGCCGATTCGGGTGGTCCAGCTCGGAGGCGGGGCATTGGCCGCTCCCGTGGCGATCACCGAGTCGAGGTACGCCTGAACGATCGCGGTGACCACGCTGTCGGCAATCTCGGCGCGAGTCCTGGTCACCGCTCTCGCCAGATCCTGGGGAGGCAGCGGGAGGGGCCTGACCCAGAGTTTGCCTTCGCCGAGGGCAGGGCCGACCCGTCCGGGGGCCCGGGCCGGCTGGTCGCCGGGAGGCCCGGGTTGTTCGGTCACCGGAGCGTCCGCCACCACGGTCGCGGTGTCGGGTGGCGTCCGGTCTTCAGGGATCGGACCGGTTTCGTCCCGAGGGAGGGCGGAGATTCCCGAGGTTGGCGGGCGCCGCCTCGCCGCACCGCCGGACGGTTCGCGAAAGGGCATCTCGGCCGCTCGGGGTCCTTCGGTACCCAGGGGCACCAAGATGATCCGATCGGGCAGGGGGCGCGGCGCGAGCCAGGCGCCGACTCGTACCAACAGCAGCAAGGCGTGCAGTCCGAGGCTGATGGCGATCGCGACCCACGACCACTGCCGGTCGCGGGGGAGGAACCAGGGCCGCGATGGGCCACTGTTAGGCGGCACCGGCCGTCGCCCGGGTGGTGAACTCGGCGAGCGCCGTCCCGAGCCGCTCGATCGCCTCGGTCAGCCGGCCGGCACCAACCGTCAGGGCGATCCGGAAATACCCCTCCCCCGCCGGTCCGAAGCCGCTCCCCGGGAGAGTGACCACCCCATGCTCCTCGAGTGCGAACCTGGTGAACTTCGCCGAGGCCACGCCCTCGGGCAGAGGAACCCACAAATACATCGCGGCTTTGGGTGTCGTCACCGAGAAGCCGGCGCGAGCGAGCGCCGCCACGCCGGCGTCGCGCCGCCGCTCCAATTCTGCCCGAATCGGCTCGACGAGTCGTTCCGCCTGATCCAGCGCGACCGCCCCGGCTTGCTGGATCGCCAAGAACGGCCCGGTGTCGAGGTAGGACTTGATCTTCGAGAGCGCCGCGATCAGCGGTGCGTTCGCCACCGCGAACCCGATCCTCCACCCCGTCATCGAGAAGCTTTTCGAGAGCGAGAAGAACTCCACCGCGACGTCCCGGGCCCCCGGGACGTCGAAGATGCTCGGGGCTCGGTAATCGTCGAAGGTCAGGTCACAGTAGGCGTTGTCGTAGGCCAGAACGATCCCCCGCGCTCGGCATTCGTTCACCGTTCGGGTGAGGTAGTCGAGCGGCGCGATCGCGGCGGTTGGGTTGTTCGGGTAGTTGAGGTAGACCAGCCGGGTTCGATCGAGCACCGCCGGCGGGACCCGATCGAGCTCGAGGAGAAAACCGTTGTCCGCCACCAGCGGATAGACGAACGGCTCGGCCCCCGACAGCACCGCTCCACCGAGGTACGCTTGATAGCCCGGCTCTGGCAGCACCACCACCTCGCCGGGATCGACCAAACCGAACGGGAGATGAGCGAGCCCCTCTTTCGACCCGATCAACGGCAACAGCTCGGTCATCGGATCGAACTCGTGACCGAATCGTCGAGCCAGGTAACGCGCCGCGGCTCGGCGGTACTCGGCGTGTCCCAGCTGGAAACCGTACTTGCTGTTCGCGGGGTCGGCGAGCGCCTCGTTCATCGCCGCGACCACCTCGCCCGGAGGCGGGGTGTCGTTATCGCCCGCGCCCAGATCGATCACATCGACGCCCGCTTCGATCAGGCGGCGCTTGATCCCCGGAATCTCGGCGAGCGGATATCCCGGCAGCCGCCTCAGCCGTTCGCTGATCCGGATCACGCCGCCACCACCGGATTGCTCAGAACGCCGACCCCGGGGATCTCGACCTCCACCGTATCGCCGGGCTCGAGGCGCCCCACCCCTGCGGGGGTGCCAGTCGCCACGAGGTCACCGGGCTCCAGGGTCATGACCTGGCTGATGTGGGACAAGAGGAACGGAATCGAGAAGTGCATCTGAGAGGCTCGGCCATGTTGGCGGACCGACCCATTCACCCGCCCGATGATTTCGAGCGTGCGCCAATCGAGTCCGCCGACGACGCGCGGGCCGACCGGGCAAAAGGTGTCGAATCCCTTGGCGCGGGCCCATTGCGACTCCCGCTTCTGCCAATCGCGCGCGGTCACGTCGTTGAGACAAACGAAGCCTTCGATGCCCCGCATCGCCTCCGCTTCGTCGACCTGATAAAGCCGCTCCCGGATGACCACCCCGATCTCCGCCTCATGCTCGACGTGATTGGAGAGCTTGGGCAGCACGATCGGCACACCTGGCCCGATCAGCGCGCTGGGCGGTTTCAGGAAGATCAGCGGGTCAGGAGGAAGGGCGCTCCCCATCTCCTTGGCATGATCGAGGTAGTTCTTCCCGATGCAGACGATCTTGGAGGGTTTGAGGTTCACGAAGGGCTCGACATTGGGGTCCAGGCCAGCGCTGCCGGCAGTTTTGGCCGGCCCTAAGTCTAATGCCTCGGGAGAACGAATGGTTGCCGGGGGTCAGGTCACGGCGCCAATGCCGTGCCGGGCAAAGAAGTCCTCCGCCGCAAGCCGAACCTGGCTCCATGGTCCCTCGACCCGGGCCGCCTTGGGGAGGCCAGCCAGGATCCAGCGACCGTAGCGCTTGGACAGCACTCGACTGTCGAGGAGCACCACGACGCCGACGTCTGACTTGGACCGGATCAGCCGCCCGAACCCTTGTTTGAGCTTGAGTGCGGCGTGCGGCAAGAGGTACTGGAAGAAGCCATCGGCCCCCGAATCGGCGAGCCGTTCCAAACGGGCCGCGGTGAGCGGCTCCGATGGTACCTTGAACGGGAGCTTGCAGAGCACCAAGGTCCGAAGGGCCCGGCCAGGTACGTCGACGCCTTCCCAGAACGAGTCGGTCCCGAGCAGGATGGCATTGCCGGCCTCGCGGAACCGCTTCAGGAGATTGTTGCGGGTTCCTTCTCCCTGTACCAGCAGTGGCCACCGATCGGCTAACTCGAGCCGGATCCGGGAGGCGCAGCGGCGGAGAGCGCCGTGGCTGGTGAAGAGAGCGAACATCCCGCCGTCCGAGGCGTAGGCGAGGTCGCGAATGACGGTCGCGACCGCGTCATCGTGGGCCGCCTCGTCCTCGCGAGGATCGGGAATGTCGTTCGGGATCCCGAAGAGAGACTGGTTCGGGTAGTCGAACGGCGAGGCCAGCATCTCGCGGACCGCCACCCTGCCGGGTGGCTCCGCCAGGCCCAGGCGCGACTCGAGAAAGTCGAATTCGCCTCCGGCGGCGAGCGTGGCGCTGGTGAGCACCACGGTGGCGTTGCGTTCGAAGATCAGCTCGCGAAGCAGCGGCGCCAGGTCGAGCGGTACGGCCGCCATGGACACGTTTTGCCCCTTCTGACCGGTGCGTTCGATCCACCGGACCACCGGGGCACCGCCACCGACCGGGCGGAGCGTCGCGTTCACCGCGTCGATGGCGGCCTCCAGTCGGCGCACCACGGCCTTCAGCTCTTGCACCAGCTGGAGCCGTCGCTCCCCCGCCTCCGCTTGGGCCATCCGGTCGGCGACCGTCGCGACCCCGTCGGCAATCCGGCGGAAGGCCCCGGCGACGGCATCGACTTCGACCCCGAGTCCCTCCGCCCAGATATCGTCGCCGGCGAAGTCCTCCAGCAGGCGGATCGGTCCGCCGCCCTGAGCCGCCAGGCGGCCGTGGAGGCGGGCGAACATCGCCTCCGACGCGCCTCGGGCGTCGGCGATCGCGGGAACGAGGTCCCGGCGGATCAGCTCGAGGCTGGCCCGCGAAAGCGAGTCGCCGTCGCGGGTCAGCTCCCGGACCAACGTCGGTACCAGTCCCCGCCCGGATCGCTCCAGGCGGCCCAGCGTCCGGCGCACCCCGACGGCCGAGAGTTGGGACCCGAGATGGGTCGCGGCGACGTCTTCGAGGTGGTGGGCTTCGTCGAGAATCAGCCGCTTGTAGGGCGGCAACACGGCGGCTTCTTCCCAGTTCTCGGAGGCGTGGCGCACCGCCAGGTCGGCGGCGAGCAGGTGATGGTTGACCACCACGATGTCCGCTTCGGCGGCCCGCCGGCGGGCCTTGAACAAAAAACACCGGTCGAAACTGGGGCACTTGAGCCGGGGACAGAGGTCCGGTTCGGCGGCGACCTCGTCCCACACCTCCGAGCTGGGCGGGGTGGCCAGATCGCCTAACGTTCCGTCCGCGGTGCGGCCCGCCCATTCGGCCACCGCCATCAGCTCGCCGATTCGGCCCTCCTCGAGCAGCGACTGCTGCCCCGCCGTCGCCACCTCGAGCCGGGCCAGGCAGAGGTAGTTGCGCCAACCCTTGAGCAGGGCGAAGGTGGGCCGCCGCTCCTCGGTCCCGAGGGCTTGCCGAAGGAGCGGGAGGTCCTTGCCGACCAACTGCTCCTGGAGGTTGATGGTGTTGGTCGACACGATGGTCCGCTCGTCGTTGGCTCGGGCCCATTCCAGGGCCGGCACCAAGTACGCGAACGACTTGCCGACTCCGGTTCCGGCCTCGAGCAGGAGGACGCCGCCGTCGTTGTAGCCATCGGCGATGTAGGCGGCCATGTCGCGCTGGCTTTGCCGATCCTCGTACTGCCCCATCAGGCCAGCCACCGCCCCTCCTTCCGTGAGGAGGGCCACGACGTTCGGGGTATCGAGCTTGACCTCCACCCGTCCCTTCGGCACCTCCACCACCACGTAGAGAGCCAGGGCATCGTTGGAGATGATCCCGAATCCGATCCCGCCGTCATGGAGCCGGGCGGCCACGTCGAGGTCGGCGAACGACGGCTCCAACCGCCCCGACGGGTGATTGTGCAGCACCATGTCGCCCCGACGGGCCACGCCCGGGAGGGCCAGCACCGTCTCGGCCGTGCCCCGCGCCACCGCCCGAGCTTCGGCGACCGAGCCATCCGGGCCGATCGTCGCGACGAAGCACACCTCGCGACCCTCCGCCCGGGCAATTTCGCCGGCGAGGTACTCGCGTACCGCGACCGGAAGGCGATCGGACTGGCCCGTCATGCCACGAAGATAGGCGCCTCGCCAGCGGCTGGCGGCGCAAAGAAACGGGTACCGGTCAGGTCTTGAGTTCCTTCTTCTTGGCGGCCGGGAACAAGACGTTGTTGAGGATCAGCCGGTAGCCCGGCGAGTGGGGATGGAGCGACAGATCGGTCGGCGCGTCGCCAATCTGGTGCTGGGGATCCTCCGGATCGTGGCCCCCGAAGAAGCACCAGGTCCCTTGGCCCCGTTCCCCTCGGATGTACTTCGCCCAGGGGGCCCCGGGTTCGTCGGCCAGCACCGTGACCCCCGGCTTGAGCCGAGCTTTGACGAACGAGGTCGTCAAGCCGTAGAAGTCCGGAATGACCTGACGGTGGTTTTGCACCAACATCGTCGCCACCGGGTCGATCTTGGCGCTGAAGTTGAAAAGCGTGAACGTACCTAACGGTTGGCGACGGTCGGGCGAGTTGACCTGATGCCCGTCGATGTCCGAATACAACGCCAGGGAGGGACTCGGCTCCAGCCTGGCACCCTGGAACGCCATGGCCCGGTCCCACTGCATCTTGGCCGAGGCGTTGGCGTCCATCGGCGAGCCGTCGGCGTAGGAGGCCGCGATGTCGACGCCGTCGCTCGCCAGGGCCAAGTCCAAGGTCTCGGTCGCGGTACACATCGCGAACAGGAAGCCGCCCCGCTCCACGAACTGGGCGATCGCGTAGGCCACCGCCCGCTTCTCCGCCGGCACATCCCGGAACCCGAGCTTGCGCGCCATCCGTTCGTTCCGGTCGACCATCTCTTGAAGCCACGGCGCGCCGTTGTAGTTCAAAAAGAACTTCGAATACTGGCCGGTGAAGTCTTCGTGGTGGAGGTGGAGCCAGTCATAGTCGCGGAGCTTGTCGCCGACGACTTCCTCGTCCCAGATCTTGTCGAACTTGATCCCGGCATACTGGAGCGCCATGGTCACCGCGTCATCCCACGGCGCGGCGCTGGGCGGAGCGTACACGGCCACTTTCGGCGCCTTCTCGAGCGGCACCGCGTCCATGTTCGCTTCCCGGATCTCGGCCTTGATCTGGAACACGGTGCCCTGCTCCACCGGTTCCGCGGTGACCCCGGCCAAAGCGGCATCCCGAATCGTCGCGCTGTCTGCCGGAAGCAGAAACGACCCGTTTCGGTAGTTGAGGAGCCACTCCCCCTTCCCGGCCCGCTCCAGCAGCCGAAAGGCGAGCCCGTAGGCCTTGAGGTGATCGGTCTGGGCCTCGTCCATGGGAACGAGCAGCTGGTCGGCGAAACGACCACGCCCCCCGAACCGAGGCGGTACCCCGACCAGGGCGGCACCCGCCGCCTCGATGAACGTCCGCCGCCTCATACCGGGGGGATCGCCCCCTTGGCCACGTCGAGCAGCCGCCGGGCCTGCGGCGCGACCGCGCTGGTCGGGAAGTCGAGGAGAAGGGTTTCGAGCGTTTCGATCGCGAGGGGACGGCGGTCGGAATCCACCATCATCCGGGCCGCCTCGAGCGCCGCCGCCGCGGAGGCGGCGGGAACCTTGAGACCGACGACGACCCCGAACAATCGTTCCGCGGCGGCCCGGTCGCCCGCGGCCTGGCGGATCCGACCGGCGAGGAGCAGCATCTCCGCTTGGCCGTGGTCCTTCGGAAAGCCGGGCGCCAGCGACTCCAGATCGGCGGCCGCCCCGGCGCTATCCCGGCGCTCCAGCTTGAGCAAGGCGGCGCCTAACGCTGGCACGCTGTCGTCCTCGATGACCTGGATCAGCGCCAAGGCCGCGGTCCGGGACACCGCGGCCTCGCGCGCCCCGGCATATGGCCCCGCCTCCCGCAGCAACGACGCCGCGGCGGCGAGGTCGCCCTGATACAACCGGATCCGGCCTCGGACCGCGAAGCCCTCGATGGTGCTGTCTTGAGCCACCATCGCCTCGGCCCGGTCGAGCTTCCCGGCGCGGATCCATCCCTCCGCGACTCGGAGTTCGAGCTGGTGCCGCTCCTCGGTTCCCAGCACTCCCTTGAGCTGTTCGAATTGCTTGGACGCCTCGTCCATCTTGCCCTCGGACACCAGCACCGACACCAGGGTCGACGTCGCCGAGGCAGCCATCGTGGCGGAGACCCGTTGGTCACTGGCGAGCCGACCCAGCATTCGTCGAGCCGAGCCCTGGTCACCCGCATCCGAGTAGGCCTGGGCCGCTTCGAGCCAATAGCGGGTCGACTGGTTCGGTACCCGGGTGGCGAGCAACTCCAAAGCAACCCCTCGGGCCATCGCCGTCTCCCGTCCCGCGAGGGCCCGAAGCTCGTCGATGCCCTCCTGGAGCGCCTCGACCCCCGCCTCCGACAGCAACGGCATCGCCCGCTCCAGCCGTCGGATCCCACCGACCGGGTCACCCCACCGGATCGTCAGGGTTCCGGCGAGCCGTTCCCCCAACGCGGTCTTGGACTGTTCGAGGGCCCGCAGCACGGTGGGCCGACCCACCACCGGCACCTGGCCCAACATCGACACGGCGGCCGACCGATACCCCGGGATCTTCCCGACCGCCACGAGCCACTCGCGAACCGCCGCCGGATAGTCCCCTTCGATGGTCGCCAGCTGGGCCAGCTCCCCGGCCAGGAGTTCCCCGCCGAGCCGGCTTCGGCCAAGCTGATATGCGGCCTTGGCCTGGGCCCGATCCCGAGCGGCGAGCGCGGCCGATCCCCATTCCTGATACGGTGCTTCGGACTTGGGTTCCAGGGCTGTCCACCGATCGATGATGGCCGCTACGGTATCGGCCCGGCCCGCCGCGGCGTACACCCGAACCGCGATCCCGTACAGCGCCGACGACGGTTCCCCGCTGGCCAGCGCGCGCCGCAGCTCCGGTACCATGTCCGGCACTTTGGCCTGGGACGTCAGGGTCCGTTCGAGACCCAGGAGCGCCCCCAGATCGGCCGGTCTCGTCGCCAGGATGCCGCGATAGAGCTCGGCCGCTTGGGCGTGGAGTCCGCGGCGTTCGAGATCGAAGGCCCGGGCGGCGGGGTCCGCTTGCTGGGCCGACATCGCTCTCCCAGCCACCACCAGGGTGGCGAGGGCGACCACCGTCACGCCCCGCGTCATTGCCGAGTTCGGCTCGCCGCCAGCCGGCGGAAATAGTCGGTCACCAGGCGTCGTTCCTGAGGCGAGAGACGCTGCAGGTCCTCCCAGCTCGGGAGCCGAAGGCGACCCTCGCCGTCGAGAAGCCGTCGAAGCGGCCCCGGCACGCTGAGGCTGTCGCCCTTGGCAGCGGTGCTCTCACGGTCCTTCTTCTCATCCTCCTCTTGGCCTTGCAGGGTCCGGCCCGCATCGAGCATTCGCTTGAAGAGTCGCTCCTGTCGGTCGACGGTCTCCCGATCGAGCCGGCCGGCCTCGAGCTTGCGAGCCAACTCGCGGGCCTCCTCGGCGAGGTCTCGGGTCCCGGGGGCCTGGGTTTCCGCCCGAAGCCGCTCCAGTTCTTCCGCCAGCTGCCGCTGCCGTTGGGCCATCGCCTGCATCTGCGCCTGCATTCTTTGTTGGTTCGCCAACATCGACAGCAGTTCGTTGCCCTCCTGGCTGATACTCCCTTGTTGTCCGGCCAGCTGTTGCATCCGCTGCATCGCCTCCGCCAATCCGGATCCGGATGACGACCCACTCACGTCGTCACGAGAACGGAGCATCTGGTAGGCCGCCACGTTCAAGGCATCCACCGCTTCACCGGCCTGCTCGGCGGCTTCCCGGAGGTTGGCCGACGCCGACGACACGGCTTCCCGAGCCTTGGCCATCTGGAGGCGAGCCTGCACCAGCGCGGTCCCGATTTGGGGGGAGACGAGCGCGTTCTTGCCGCCGACCGAGAGGATCTGCTCGAGGATTTTCTGGACCCCCTCTTCGATCAGCCCCTGTTCGTGCCGAGACGCGTTCAGGGTGGCCCCGCGACCGACGCTGTGGGCAACCGCCAACTGACGCTGGCTCAGGCGAGCCGTTTCCGCCAAGGCGCGGTCCAGCGCGGCGATGACCTCTTCCCGCCATTCTTCCTGCTGCTCCTCGCGTTGCTCCTTGACGTCCTGCTCGATCTGCCCCATTTGCTCCGCGGCCCGCTCGCCCTGCTTCTTCGCCTGCTGCCGCTTCCCGCCCTTGGCGGACTTCGCCGCCTCTCGCATCTGTTGGGCGGCCTGACGGGCATTATTGGCGTTCTCCTGGAGGGCCTCCTGTCGCTCGCCCTCCTCGAGCCGCTTGGCTGCCTGGTCGAGTCCCTGCGCCAGCGAGTCCGTCCGCTCCGCCAGGCCCTCCTCCCGCGCTGCCGCCTGCGAGCTGTCGGCCGTGGCGACCCGCTCGTTCCAATCCCGCTGCTGCTCGGCAAGTTCTTTCGATTCTTGCTGGAGGCCGCCCAGCTCGCCTTCCAAGGCCGCCCGTTTGAACAGCTCTCGGGTCCGCTCCAGCGCTTCTTTCAAGCGCTGTTGGGCCTCGGCCAACTTTCGAAGAGCGTCTTTGGTCGCCTGGGGATCGAGGTTCTTGAGCGCCTCGCGAAGCTCGTCGAGGCGCTGGCGCATTTCGGGGGTGAGGGCCTTGTCGAGCTGGGCGCGGATTTCCTCCAGCTGCCGCTGAAATGCCGAATCCGCGATCCCGCCCCGCTCCGCGGCCTCTTCGAGATTCTCGAGCCGCTCCCTCGCCTCCTCGGCCCGGTCCATCAGCTCCTGCTGGTCGCGGGCGACCTGTTCCGCCCGTTTGGCGTCGTCGAACCCCAGGGTCGGGTCGTTGCGCTCCGATGCGTTGGCGCGGTTGCGTTCCCGGCTCAGGTCTTCGGTCTGCCGCTGGAGGCTGCGGCTTTGGGCAACGAGCGAGTCGATCTTCTTACCGAACTGCTCGGTCGCGTTCCGCTGCTCGGCCCGCGCCTCGGCGGTCGTCGGAACGTAGAGGACGAAGGTCGCCGAGCGACCCAGGTTCACCGCCGGCGCGTTGTCCTTGGCTTGGACCCAGTAGTGCATGGTGTCGCCTGGCGCGAGACCGAAACCGGCCAGCTCGAGCCGGGTCGACAACAGCGCCCGATCGCCGGTGGAGGGCGGCAGTGGCACCGTGAGGACTACCGGCGCTCGGCTGCCCCGTTGGACCGCGGCCACGACTTGGACCCCGGCGATTCCGTGATCGTCCCGAACGTCGATCACCATCGCCAGCTCCTTCCCGAGCACGGCCATGGTATCCTGGCCCGGTACCGGAACCTCCACGATGGGCGGCGCGTCGGGAACCACGATGACGGGAATGCGAATCGGGTCGCCTCCGAGCGGGGCTCCATCGGCCATCTCGAGCCCGAGCCGGAGCTCGCCCGACGCCCGTGGCACCACCAGGCCAGTGAAGGTCCGGTCGCCCGCGTCGAGGTCGAACCGGGCCGTCCCAAGGGTGAACTGGGCCGCCCGAAGCAGTGCCGTCGTCTCGCCAGCCACCGCGATCCGGGTCCCCGCCGGCAACAGCAACGTGTCGCCCGTCGTGGGCAGGGGCTCGTCCTCGAGCCCGAGATAGCTCGGGTACTTCGCGGTGAGGGCCAGCGCCCCCAAGAAGGCGGGCAGTCGAACTTTGACGAAGACCGTATCGGAGGTTCGCCCGCCGGACGCCGCGAAGTAGTAGACGTCACCGGTGAGCGGTCCGCTCGTCAGTGTCGCTCGGCCAGCCGAGTCGAGCGTGACCGGTTCGGCTCGCCACGATTCGCCGACCGACCTGGTCCACAGTTCCGCTCCGGGCCGTCCCACCGCGACGATGTCGAGCCGGACGCCCTCACCCCGATCGACCAGTACCCTGTCGGCCGCCAGGCGGACCGGCGCCAGAAAAGTTGCCCAAGCCTCGCCCGGCGACCAAAGCAATGACGCCGGACCGGAAGTAGTTCCGGCTCCCAGGAGCGTGGTCAGCGCGACGGCGAGGGCAACCCCACCGAATCGCCCCCGTTTCGCCCACCGTTCTCTCTCGGGCGCCAGGGAGGCCTCACCTCGGGTTCGGATCGCCCCCGCCGCCGTTCGGTCCGCCGCCGCCAACAACTCGGGGCTGGTGCCGTCGGCCGGATCCGCGAGCACACCGCCCACCGAGCCGCGTCGCCACCCATCTCGCCCTTCGAGCCGCTCCGCCAGCGGTCCCGGCTCGAAACGCCGGATCAGCCGGTAGCTCGACAGGGAGGCGAGCCCAACGACAATGAGCGCGCCGGCCCAAGCCAGCGGGACCCAGAGCGGACTCGAGACCACCCCCAGTCGCGCCAGCCACGCTGGCACCGCCAGCGCGACGAGCCCGGCCGCCAGGCCGGCCACCAGGACCGCCGCAACCCCGGCGCGCCGAAGCGGTCTCCCGATCTCGGCGAGCGCCCGGGCGGTCTCGGGGCTCCTCACCTGCTGCCCACCGCGTAGACGAACAAGTTCACTCCCATCCGCAGCGCCTCTTCGTGCTTCTCGGGAGGATCCTTATGGACTTCGAGATCCTCCCAGCCGTCACCGAGGTCGGTCTGGTAGCTGTAATAGAGCACCAATCGGCCGTCCAGAAAAATCCCGAAACCCTGAGCCGGCTTGCCGTCGTGCTCGTGGATCTTGGGCAGGCCTTTGGGAAACGAGTACACCACCTTGTAGATCGGGTGGTCCCAGGGAACCTCGACGAGCCGCTCGTCGGGAAACAGCCGGCCAATCTCGCGACGAATCGATTCGTCGAGGCCGTAGTTGTCGTCGACGTGGAGAAACCCGCCCTGGCCGAGGAACTGCCGCAACGTGACAATCTCCCGATCGGAGAACTTGACGTTGCCGTGGCCGGTCAGGTGCAAGAATGGTGTTTGCCAGAGATCGTCGTCGAGCACCCGAACCACCCGCTCCCGGGCAGCCACCTTGAGCCCGGTCCGCTCGCCGATGGCCTTGAGGAGATTCGGTAGACTGGACGGGTTGGCGTACCAGTCGCCGCCGCCCTCGTACTGGAGCCGGCCGATCGTCATCGCCTCCTGCGCCGCCCCGACCTCGGGACCCCACACCAGGGCGGCCAGAGCGATCAAGGCCCAACCCTTCACGGAGCCTCCTCGAGGCTCACCCGATAGCTCTCGTTGCGGGAGAGGCCGTGGACCTCGGCGACGATCCGGGCGATTCGGCTCGGCTCGAGCCCTGCCCGAGCGAGCACGGCCGCCAACTCTCGGGCAGCGGAGCGGTCCGGCTGGGCGCCAACCGGCTCGGCGGCTTCGATCACCAGCGTCACTTCGCCCCTCGGCTCGGAATCCGCCAACTCCCGGGCCAACTCGCCCAGCGTGGTCACCCGATACTCCTCGTGCACCTTGGTCATTTCCCGGCCCAACATCACCCGTCGATCGGCCCCGCACCGTCCGGCCAGGTCCCGAACCAGGGCTGCGGTCCGACCCGGGGCCTCGAAGCATACTACGGATTCCGCGGCGTCGCGGATCCGATCGAGCCACCGTTCCCGCTCGCCGCCCTTACGGGGCGGGAACCCGAGAAAGAGGTAGTGATCGGCCGGCCAACCCGTCACCGACAACGCCGCGGGTACGGCGGAAGGCCCAGGGATCGGAACGACGGCGATTCCCCGCCGGCGGGCCTCCGTGACCAGGGCCGGCCCGGGATCGCTGATGGCCGGGGTCCCCGCATCCGTGCAGAGCGCGACGTCGTCCCCGGCGACGAGGCGGTCGACCACCTGCCCCAATCGGCGGGGGTCCGAGTGGGCGTGGACGCTGGCGAGCGGAACGGTCGACCCGATGTGGTCGAGCAGCTTGCGGGTGTGGCGAGTGTCTTCGGCAGCGATCAAAGCGACGCTGGAGAGCACCTGGCGGGCCCGATCGGACAGGTCACCGAGATGGCCGATCGGGGTGGCGACGACGAACAGGGTCCCCGACAAAACCGTTAGGCAGCGGCGACGAGGTGCTTGTCGATCCGCTCTTGGAGCACCGATTTCTGGACCAGGCCCACGACCGTGTCGACGTGGCGGCCGTCCTTGAAGAACAGCAGGGTCGGAATCGAGCGCACGTTGAACCGCATCGAGGTCCGCTGATTGGCATCGACGTCGAGCTTGGCGATCTGGACCTTGCCGGCGTTGTCGTTTGCCAGGGACTCCAGGATCGGCGCGATCGCGCGACAGGGAGTGCACCAAGTCGCCCAGAAATCGACCAGGACCAAGCCTTTGGCCCGCTCGACCTGATCGGCGAAGTCCTCGTCGGTCACATTGCTGATTTTTCCACTCATTGTCCAACGCTCCCAATCGTCTGAGTATGTTCTACCATCGTATCTTGCTCGTCGCATCCTCAGCCTCACCGGGGCCGAGGCCGAGCCGCCTTCACCCTGCTGCCGGAGGTCCGATGCCATTTGACGCCCGAATCGCTCATCTCGGCATCGCCGTCGAGTCCATCGAGGCCAGTCTGGCATTCTATCGCGACGTCCTCGGCCTGTTGCCCCACCATGGCCCCGAGCAAAAAGACGGTGCCCGAATCGTCTCGCTGCCCTTCGGAGACGCCGACGTCGAGCTGCTCGAGCCCGTGACCCCGGACGGCCCCATCGCGAAGTTCCTGGCGAAGCGGGGCCCGGGAATCCACCACGTCTGCTATCGGGTTGCCGACCTCGACGCCGCCCTGGCCCGTTGCGCCTCGATGGGGTACCGGTTGATCGACGAACGCCCCCGCCTGGGCGCCGGCGGGAAACGAATAGCCTTCGTCCACCCGAAAGCAACGACCGGCATCCTCATCGAGCTTACCGAGTAAATCCCCGGCTCGGCGGCGGAGTTCCCGGCGACCCGCACGGCCGGCCCGGAACACCGGCGGCGTTGAGGTCGATCGCGTTGACGATCCACGAGCCTTGCTTGGTCACCACCATGGTAAAGGGGACGTTCTTGACGCACCCCTCCCGACTGATCTCCACGATGATCCGACGGCGGTCGGCCCGGGCAACGCCCGGGTCTTCGCCGACGATCCGGTGGGTCCCACCTTTCAGGTAGGCATGAATCACCGAGACCCGTTGGGCCCAGTTGGCCGGCTTCCCGGTCGTCGCCGCCGGCCCGGAACTGGTGCCCCACAGCTCGCCGAGCTGGGCTACATTGCTGTCAGTCACCGCCTGCATGAATTTGGCGGCGACGGCGGCGGGGGCCCCGACCGGACCAACCTGCTCCACCACTTTCGTGCTGCAGGCAGCCGCGGCCACCGACCCGATCAGTAACCAGAAGCGCATCGGATCTGCCTCCCCGGAACTGGATCCGGCGCGAAAGTAAATCGACCGGAAGGGCCCGAGCAAATGCCGTCCATGCGTTTGTACATCAACATCGACCACATCGCGACCATCCGCGAGGCCCGCAAGACCGATGAGCCCGATCCGCTCGAGGCGGCCCGGATCGCCGAGCTGGCCGGCGCGCACGGCATCACCGCCCATCTCAGAGAAGACCGCCGCCACATCCAGGACCGCGATGTCGAGCGCCTCGCGGCCGAGGTCAAAACGGTCCTCAATTTGGAGTTGGCCTTGGCCCCGGACGTCGTCGACCTGGCCGCCCGCCTCGCTCCCTATCAGGTCACCTTGGTACCGGAGCGGCGAGAGGAGGTGACCACCGAGGGCGGACTGGATCTCAACGGCGACACCGGTCGGCTGGCGGAGGTCATTGCCAGGTTGAGCCAGGCCGGCTCCCGAGTGAGCCTCTTCATCGACCCGGATCGCGCGACCATCGACAAGGCCCGCGCCCTCGGGGTGCCGGCCATCGAGCTTCATACCGGGCGCTATGCCCATAGCTACCGGTCGAGCCCGGTGGCGCTGGCTGCCCTCCAGAGCGCGGCCCGACACGGAGCGTCGCTGGGCCTCGCGGTTCACGCCGGCCACGGTTTGACCCGGGCCAACGTGGGCCCCGTGGCGGCCATCGAGGAGATCGAGGAACTCAACATCGGCCACAGCATCGTCAGCCGGGCTGCCATGGCGGGGATGTATGCGGCCGTGTCCGAGATGGCCGGGATCATCGCGGCAGCGCGGCGACCGCGTTGACCGAAATGCCATAGCCGGCCTACACTTCCGACAATGAGCGTGCCCGCCGGCCGGCTCCAGTTCTTCGCCCTCGAGGCAACCGACTACCTCGAGCGCCTGACGATTCTGATCGAGCGGCCCTCGCCGCCCGAGGGCACCGAGCTGGTCAGACTGGTCCGGGCGCTTCGCGGCGCGGCCCTGATGGCGGGACTTCCCCCATTTGCCAATGCAGCCATGGCGGTCGAACACATCGCCAAAGGCTTTCGCGACGGCCAGCTCCCGTGGGACCCCGATCGAGTTTCGCTCTTCGCTGATGCGGTGACGGTTTTTCGTGACCTCGCCGGCCGAGCGGCGGCCTGGTCCGAGACCGAAACGGCCCGGGCGGAGTCGCTGGCGGCCCGATGCCGCCCCGGAACCACACCAGTCGAGCCTGCCCGACGCGACGACCACCTCAAGCCGAGCGTTCGATCGTTCGTGGGCCGAGAGGGGGCTCAGATCGCGGGAACGCTCGAGTTGGCGGCCCAAGCCGTCGAGTTGGGGACGCCGGGGTCGACCCCCGACGTTGTCATTCAACGCCTCCAGCCGGTCCGCGGGCTGGCGGGCCTCCCCGCCCTGGCTCCCTTGCCGGATTTGCTCGACGCCATCGAGCTGGCGATCGGGGTGGTTCGAGACGGAGCGGCGCCGCCGGGCGCGGCAGACTCGCTCCGGGCGGCCGCTCGCGCGGTCGCGACCTTGTCTCGGGACATCGCCGAACGGGGCAAAGCCGACGGCGACGATCCCGGGGTGATCGCTGGGGCGAGAGCCCTGTGCGACACCTTCGGCAGCGAGGACGACGTGGTGCCGATCCAGTCGCTCTTCGTGGCTCGCGACCCCGACCCGATCGTTCGACAGGGGATCGCCCCGGACCCGCTGGCGGCCGCCGACCCGCACCTCGAGCTGACCGGCCTCGCGGACCGGCTCCGACAAGGGGCCGATCAACTGGCCTCCGCACCCGGCCAAACCCTCCAAGCTCTCGGGCTCTTCGGTCTCGCTCTCCATCTCACGGCCCTCGGCCGGGGCATGACTGAGCGCCACCCGGTGCTGGCCTCCCTGATCGATCGGATTACCGGCGCGATCCGCAGCGGGGCGGCAGCCGGCCGGCCAACCCGATTCGCGAGCTTGCTCGTCGAAACGGCGGATGAGTTGGCCACGGTCGCCTCTTCTCGAAACGCGGTCTTGTTTCATGACCAGTTCGACGGTGTCATGAGCGGTTTGACCGGCCTCGCCCAGGAGCCGCCGCCGACCGAGGCCGCGACGGCCGAGCCGGTGCCGATCGAAAGCCTGGCGCCGGATGCCCGCATGAGCGACGAATCCGATGTCGTCCCGATCGAATCCCTCGCCCCCGACCCTGAGCCGGCCGTCGGGCCGAGCCCGTTCGAGCGCTCGTTCTCGACCTACTTCCGCCTGGTGATCGAGGGCTCTCCGCCCCCGCCGGAGACCGACCTGGTCGTCGTGCCGATCGAGACCCTCCTGTATCGCGGCCGGGCCGCGCTCGAGCGGGCCGATCTCGTCCGGCGCGAACTGAGCCTGGCGCTCGACCGCCGCCAGCCGTTCCCAACGCTCGAGCCGCTGGTCAACGAGCTGATCGACCTCGTTCCCCTCGCCCTTGCGGAATAAGCTCACGATCGCCGTCGGCATCGCCGTGTCGGCGGTGTTCCTGTGGTGGGCGTTCAAGGGACTGTCGTTCGCGGAGATGTGGCATCACGCCCGGTCCGCGAACCTGCTCCTGATCATCGCGTCCGTCGCGGTCACGACCGCGACCTTCGTGATTCGGATCTTCCGCTGGCGACTGATGCTTCTCACCGACGACGGCGGGCCGGTGGGACGGATTCCGATGTGGCATGCGATCGCGATCGGGTTCATGGCCAACAACGTGCTCCCGCTGCGGGCCGGGGAGATCCTCCGCGCCGTCGCCATCAGCCGGCTGGCCCCGGTCAGATTCACCAGCGCGCTGTCCTCCCTGGTGCTCGAACGGCTGTTCGACGCGATCGCCATCATCGGGCTGCTGTTCGTCGGCCTGGTGAGCGCGGGAATCCCGCCGGCGACCAAGATCGGCGACATCGTGGTCGCGGACATCGCCATCCGACTGGCGGTCATTTGCGGCGTCCTCCTCGCGGGATGCGCCGTCACCATCGCCTGGCCCCAGTTCGTCAACCGGATCATCTCGGCACTGATCCCGAACCGGGCCGTAGCCGGCCGGCTGATCGGGATCGTCGAGAGCATTCGGGCCGGCATCTCGACGCTGGCCTCACCGACCCGGATCCTCGCGGTCCTGGCCTGGTCGGTTGGGATGTGGCTGTTCAACGCCGCGTCCTTCTACCTGGGCTACCTGGCCTTCGGGATCGAGGTCGGCTTCGGTGGCGCGATTCTCCAGCAGAGCGTGCTGGTCCTTGGCATCGCGGCCCCATCGACACCGGGATACGTCGGCGTCTTCGAGGGAGTCATCAAGGCGGTGCTCGCGCTCTTCGCGGTTCCCGGCGATTTGGCCGTCGCCTTCGCCCTCACCTATCATGTCACCACCTTTCTCCCCATCACCTTGCTGGGGGCCTACTCGGCCCTCCGCACCGGGATGAGCCTCAAGCCAGCCGCCGTGCCGCAATGACGACCGTTTCTGCCGACGCTCCGGCCAAGGTCAATCTTTTCCTCCGGGTCCTCTCCCAAGAACGCTCGGGCTATCACGGCATCGAGACCCTCTTCTGTCGGATTGACCTCGCCGATCGGCTCTCCGCGACCATGACCGAGACGGGTCATGCCACCATCGAAACCAGCGCGGACCTGGGCCCACCAGCCGACAACCTGGCGGTCCGCGCGGCGGAGTTGGTGCTGAAGGCCACGGGCCGGCGTTTCGGGGTGGCCCTCGCGCTGGACAAGCAGATCCCCGTATCAGCCGGGCTCGGTGGGGGATCGGCGGATGCCGCGGCCGCGTTGCGCCTGGTCAACCAGCTCGCCGGGAACGCCATCCCGGAGTCCGAGCTGCTGCACTTCGCGAGCCGGGTCGGAGCGGACGTTCCCTTCCTGCTCTCCGGGGCATCCCTGGCCTTGGGATGGGGGCGCGGCGAACGACTGCTCCGCTTGCCCCCGCTCCCCAAGGCACCGGCACTGCTCCTCTGCCCCGCTGTGGGGATCCGCACCGTCGATGCCTATCGTTGGGTCGACGAGGCCCGGACCGGGATCACCCGGGGTGCCTTGGCGCTCGAATTGGAGTCCCTGACGAGTTGGAGCGACGTCGCTCGAATGGCTGGCAACGGCTTCGAGTCGCCGGTCTTCGGGCGGGTGCCCCAGGTTCGGGCCGGGTTCGAGGCCCTCGCCAGCACCCGACCGATCCTCTGCCGGATGAGCGGGTCGGGCTCGACGCTCTTCGCGATCTACCGAACCGCCCGCGACCGGGACGACGCCAAGATGATGCTGGGGAAGAAGCACGGCCGGACGATCGCGACCGAGACCGCCTAACGCCGGATCGGCCGGATCGCGATGCCCCACCGCGCCCCTTTGTCGATCCGGTAGCGCGCGGCGAAGCTCCCTTGATTCAGCGCCACCGCGAAGTCGAGCAGGCTGTTGAGGTAGCTGAGCGGCTGGCCCCGGCCCACCGCCCCAAAGCTCCGGACAAACGGCAGCCGGCCTCGGAACGCCACCCGGCCCTGGTGCCGGATCGTCACCTCGAGGGTATCACCGACCCGCACCCCCAAGCTGTCCAGCAGCCCCACCCTGACGTTGGTCCAGACGTTGCCAAAAGGCTGGTCGAGGGTGACCACCGCGCCTTCCGCTTGGCCCGAGGCGATCCGTGGGGCCAGGTGGTCCAGTTCGACCACCGAGCTGCCCACCAGCGGGCCGACGGCGTCGAAATCGATGGCCCCCGACGCGAGTCTCGCTCCGGTATACGCGAAGATGTCGCGCCCGTGAAAGGTGTGCGATCGGTCCGAACCCGGCAGCCGGTTGACCCGTTCGTCGATTTCGCGGACCGCATCGATCCCGAGCTTCTCGGCCACGAAGGTGAAGGTTCCGTTGTCCGGGCCGACGAAGAGTTGGTCGGTCTTGCTCCGGACCACCACCGCCCGACGCTCGGTCCCCACCCCGGGATCGACGATCGAGACGAACACCGTGCCCGGTGGCCAATAGGGAGCGGTCTGGTGAAGCCTGACCGCGGCCTCCCAGACGTCGTAGGCCGGAATGAGGTGAGTGATGTCGAAGATCCGCAGGTTCGGATCGACCGAAAACGCCACCCCCTTCATCTCCGCGATCGAGCCCTCCGCCAGACCGAAGTCCGTTTGGATCAGGAGGGCCCGCTGAGCGACCAGATCCCGGTTGCCGAAGGTACCGATGACCGCCGCGACCATCATCAGGGTTCTCAACATGGCGCGGAAAATAGCGGCTCCCTGGCTACCCTCGTTAACTTCTGCGCCACTGGCCCCTCGTCCAACGGCAGGACATCAGACTTTGGATCTGAGAATGGTGGTTCGAATCCACCGGGGCCAACTACCGCCGCTCCACCTTTCGTTTTCGAATTCACCGGCCCTTCGCCCCGAAAGGCCGCGACCGGGCGACCCCGTCCCCTTGCGGCCAACCCCAATCAGCGGCTATACTTAGGGGCTATGGCCCTCCCCAACCAGTCGATGGTCCTGAGCCCAATGCTGCTCCTGTCCGGCACGGCCAATCGGTCGCTGTCGGAAGAGGTTGCGGCCGAGCTCGACCAGCCGCTGTGCAAGGCCACCATCCGGCGGTTTGCCGATGGGGAGATCTTCGTCAAGATCGACGAGAACGTCCGGGGCCGGGACGTCTACATCATTCAGCCGACCAATCCGCCCGGCGACAACCTGCTCGAGTTGCTGTTGCTGATGGATGCCGCCCGGCGGGCGAGCGCCGCTCGGATCACCGCCGTCATCCCTTACTTCGGCTACGCCCGCCAAGACCGCAAAGATCAGCCCCGGGTCGCGATCAGCGCCAAACTGATGGCGAACATGGTGTCGGTGGCCGGCGCCGATCGGGTATTGGCGGTCGATTTCCATCAGCACCAGATGCAGGGGTTCTTCGACCTCCCGGTGGATCACCTCTACGCGGCGCCGGTCTTCGTCAACCACTACCGCCAGAAGAACCTCAAGGATCTGGTCATCGTCGCGTCCGACGTTGGCGGCGCGAAGATGGCCCGCGGGTTCGCCAACCGGCTGAACGCGGGATTCGCCATCATCGACAAGCGCCGGGTCGCCGCCAACGTCGCCGAGGCCGTGAACGTCGTGGGTGACGTCGAGGGCAAAGACTGCATCATCCCCGACGACATGATCGATACCGGCGGCACCATGACCGAGGGCATCCACGCCCTGAAGCGTCTCGGCGCCCGGGATATCTACGTCTGCGCCACCCATGCCCTGCTGAGCGGCCCAGCGGTCGAGCGGCTCGCCGGCGCCCCGGTCAAGGAAGTCGCCGTCACCAACTCCATCGGGATCCCCGAAACCAAGCGTTTCGAGGCCCTCACGGTGCTCTCGATCGCCGGTCTCTTGGCCAAGGCGATCGGCTACACCCATAGCGATCAGTCCGTCAGTTCGTTGTTCGATTGAATATCGGTTTGGAAGGATAGACCACATGGCTACCGCAGCACTTTCAGCGCAGACTCGCGCCGGCACCGGCAAGGGCAACGCCCGGAGCCTCCGGCGTCAGGGACAGGTTCCGGCCGTCGTCTACGGCAAGGGCCGAGAACCCGAGTCGCTGGCCCTCGACGCCGTCACCTTGGAACGATTGCTCGCGAGAGTGCGGGCGGCGACCACGATCATCGATATCACGGTTGGCGACCGCGAGCCGTTCAAGGCGCTGATCCGAGAGATCCAGCGCAATCCGGTTCGGCCCACCGACATCATCCACGTCGACCTCTATCAGGTTCGGGCCGACGAGAAAGTGTCGGTCGAGGTACCGCTCAAATTCGTGGGGACGGCCGAAGGGGTCCGCAATAGCGGCGGCATCTTCGAGATCCTCCTCCACGACCTGGAGATTCTCGTCCTCCCGACGAACATCCCCGACCACCTCGACGTCGATGTCAACGACCTCGGCCTGGGTCAGTCGCTCCACGTGAGCGACCTCGAGCTGCCCGGAATCGAGATCCTGACCGACGGAACCGTGACCGTTTGCACCGTGGTCGCGCCGAAGGTCGAGGAGCCGGCGCCTGGAGCCGTCGCCGAGGCGGCCGCGGCCCCGGCCGAGCCAGAGTTGATTCGCAAAGCCAAGCCGACCGACGAAGAAGAGGCCGAGAAGGCCGAGAAGAAGTAGCCGGTGGGTGCGACCCGCGCCATCGTGGGGCTTGGCAACCCGGGCCCCGACTACGACGGTACGCGGCACAACGTTGGGTTCGCGCTGGTGGACCATCTCGCCGCGCGCTGGGGCTTCGGCCCGTTCCGGCGAGAGGGCCCCACGCGAGTGAGCCGGGACATGGTTCGAGGGCGCGAGGTCTGGCTGCTCAAGCCCACGACATACATGAATCGCAGCGGCGCCGCGCTGGTGGCCCTGCGGGAAGAACCCAGCTTCGACCCCGCCACCGACCTGTTGGTGGTGGTGGACGAGGCCGCGCTTCCGGTCGGCCGGTTTCGGCTCCGAAGCAAGGGCTCGGCTGGCGGGCACAACGGGCTCAGGAGCGTTGAGGGCGCGCTCCAGGGCCAGGACTATGCCCGACTCCGCATCGGAGTCGGACCGGTCCCACCCGACTACGACGACATGGCGGATTTCGTGCTCGATCGCTTCGAGCCGGATGAAGCCAGAGCGATAGATGAACTGCTCGACCCCGCGGCCGACGCCGTCGAAACCTGGCTCGAGTTCGGGATCGAGATCGCGATGACGAGGCACAACCGGACCGGGCCATCACCGAGCCCCTAACACTGCGACCAATGATGACCGAGAACCTCACTCTCTACGCACTGATCATCGGCCTGCTGGGCCTCGGCGCCACGGTTGCCACCTTCCTGAGCGTCAAACGGGCCGCCGACGGCAGCCAGGTCATGAAGGATCTCGCCGAGCAGATCCACATCGGCGCGATGGCGTTCCTCAAAGCCGAATATCGAATCCTGATTCCGTTCCTCACCGTCGTCGCCGTGCTGTTGGGGTGGGCGATCGACTTCAAGACCGGGATCGCCTACGCGTTCGGCGGTCTCTGCTCGATCGCCAGCGGCTGGATCGGGATGCAAGGTGCCACGGCCGCCAACGTCCGGACCGCGGAGGCCGCCAGGGCGAGTGGGCAGGCCAAGGCGCTCCAACTGGCCTTCTCCGGCGGCTCGGTCATGGGACTCGCGGTGGCCTCGCTGGGCCTCGCGGGGGTCTCGATCGTCTTCATGTTCCTCGGCCGCGACGAGGTCTCCGGCAACGTCAAGGCGTTCTCGGAGATCATCTCCGGGTTCGCGATGGGCGCCTCGTCGATCGCGTTGTTCGCCCGGGTCGGTGGCGGGATCTACACCAAGGCCGCCGACGTCGGCGCCGACCTGGTTGGCAAGGTCGAAGCCGGGATCCCGGAGGACGACCCCCGGAACCCGGCGACGATCGCCGACAACGTCGGCGACAACGTCGGCGACGTGGCCGGTCTCGGCGCCGACATCTTCGAGAGCTATGTCGGGGCGATCATCGCCACCGTGGCCCTGGCGGCCACCGCGACCGAGATCACCGACGGGTCGCGAACCACGGCGATGCTGCTCCCCGTGGGCTATACCGCCGCGGGGTTAGTCGCCTCGTTGCTGGGGATCGGGACCATGCGGCTGCTCTCCGGCGGCAATCCGGCCAGCGCGCTGCGGTACGTCGCGCTCATCGCCGCCGGTTTCTTCCTCGTCTTCGCCTACCTGTTGACCGGGGCGATGCCGCTCGCCATGGTCGACTCGGCCGGTGCCCCGTTGCCGGCGATGGGCCCGTTCTGGTCGGTGCTCGCCGGCACCTTGGCGGGGATTCTGATCGGCTTGGCGACCGAGTACTACACCGCGAGCAAGCCGGTCGAGCGGATCGCCGACTCGTCGCGGACCGGCCCGGCCACCAACATCATCGCCGGCCTCGCGGTCGGAATGCAGTCGTGCATCATCCCGGTGCTGTTGATCTGCGGGGCCACCTTCGTGGCCTACTCAATGGCGGGTCTCTACGGGATCTCGATCGCGGCGGTGGGCATGTTGGCGACGGTCGGCGTCACCATGACCGTGGACGCCTACGGGCCGATCTCCGACAACGCCGGCGGGATCGCCGAGATGAGCCATCTCGGCAAGGACGTTCGGAAGATCACCGATGGGCTCGATGCCCTCGGCAATACCACCGCCGCGATGGGCAAGGGCTTCGCCATCGGGTCGGCGGCGCTCACCGCGCTGGCCCTCTTCAGCGCCTACGCCACCGCGGTCGGGCTCCATGACACCGGCCTCAACTTGATCGACCCGATGGTGGTCATCGGGCTGTTCATCGGTGGGGTGATGCCGTTCTTCGTCGGCGCTTCGACGATGACCGCGGTCGGCCGAGCCGCCCAAGGGATGGTCGAGGAAGTCCGCCGGCAGTTCCGCGAGATCCCCGGGCTGCTCGAGGGCAAGCCGGGTGTCAAGCCCGATAGCGCCCCGTCCGCCGAGATCTCCACCAACGCGGCGCTCAAAGAGATGATCGTCCCAGGCGTCGCGGCCATTCTCCTACCGGTACTGACCGGATCGATTCTCGGCGTGAAGGCGTTAGGCGGCCTCCTGGCGGGGGCCACGGTGACCGGGGTCATGATGGCGCTCTTCATGGCCAATGCCGGCGGCGCGTGGGACAATGCCAAGAAATTCATCGAGGGCGGTGCCCACGGGGGTAAGGGCTCCGACCCCCACAAGGCGGCCGTGGTGGGCGACACCGTCGGTGACCCCTTCAAGGACACCTCCGGTCCGGCGATGAACATCCTGATCAAGCTGATGAGCGTCGTCTCGCTGGTCCTGGCGCCCTGGTTCGCCAGCTTGGGTCGCTAGATCGCTCGCATTCGGGGGCGGCGCGCTCGCTGGCGCGTCGCCCTCCCGCCTCCCCGCCCTGGACTTCCAACCCATGCTGCGCCTCGGTATCGTCGGGCTCCCGAACGTCGGGAAGTCCACCCTCTTCAACGCCCTCACCTCGGCCAAGGCCCTGGTGGCCAACTACCCGTTTGCCACCATCGAACCGAACACCGGCGTCGTCGAGGTTCCCGACCAACGCCTTGCGGGGATCGCCGAATTCGTCAAGCCGCAGCGGATGGTCCCGGCCACGGTGGAGTTCGTCGACATCGCCGGCCTCGTCAAGGGGGCCGCCGAGGGCGAGGGGCTCGGCAATCAGTTCCTGGCGAACATCCGTGAGGTCGACGCCATCGTTCAGGTGATCCGGTGTTTCGACGATGACGACATCCAGCACGTCATGGGGTCGGTCGACCCGGTGCGCGATCGGGAGGTAATCAACCTCGAGTTGGGGCTCGCCGACCTCGCCTCGGTCGAGAAACGGCTCGACAAGGCCGCTCGGACCGCCAAGTCCGGCGATGCCCAGGCCAGGGTCGAGACCCGTCTCCTGGAAACGCTGAAAGAGGCGCTTTCGGAGGGCCGACCCGCCCGGGAGGTCGTCCCCTCCCCCGAGGACCGGCCACTCTTCGACCAGCTCAACTTGCTCACCGCGAAGCCGGTGCTGTACGCCGCCAACGTCGGTGAGCAAGAAGCGAATAGCGGGAATACCCACGTGAGTCGCCTGGCGGCGGCGATTCGGGAGTCGGGCGAACCCGGCGAGGTGGTGTTGTTCTCCGCCAAGGTCGAAATGGAGCTGGCCGAACTTCCTCCCGAGGATCGGCCCGAATTCCTCGACTCCCTCGGTCTCGCCGAATCGGGGCTCGACCGGCTCGCCCGGGCGGCGTACCACCTGCTCGGCCTCCGCAGCTACTTCACTGCCGGCGAGAAAGAAGTGCGGGCCTGGACCATCCGGGCTGGTGAACGAGCCCCCCGGGCGGCCGGGGTGATCCACACCGACTTCGAGAAGGGCTTCATTCGAGCCGAAACGGTCGGGTTCGCCGATTTCATTCGAGTCGGTGGCTGGAAACCCGCGAGGGAACAGGGGCTGGTTCGATCGGAGGGCAGGGAATACGTCGTCGCCGACGGCGATGTTCTGCTGTTTCGCTTCAACGTCTAGCCGAGCTTGGCCCTCCAATCGGCCAACAAAGCCGGACACCCAGCGAGGAGCCGAGCCTCGTCCCGTCGCTCGGCTCGCTCCCGATAAACTCGGCTCGCCCGGATGATGGGCCACTGGGGATAGGGACGGTCGAGCAGGACGACATCGACGCCCGCTTCGAGCCAGCCCTCGACCTTGACCCGGAGGTACCAGCCCGATCGCGCCGTCTCGTTGACTCGGGCGATGAGCCCCGGACGCCCGTGACGCCGCTCGAGATTGGCGCAAGGCATCCTGGGACCCGACACTTCGAGCCGCACCGACCCGAGCTGGTAGATGTCTCCGACCGCGACGGTGCTTTCATCGAGACCGCTGATCGTCAGGTTCTCGCCGAAGCCACCCGGCCCGAGGGCTTTGGTTCCCCATTCGGCCCGCCAGCCTGGATAGTGAGAGGCCGAGTAGCCCAGGAGGGCCCGCTCGGGCCCTCCATGCACCCGCCGGTTGACTTGGGCATCACCGTCGAGGCCCTCGAATCCCGCCCAGACCCGCCCGTGGACCGGTTCCTTCCAGATTGCACTCGTCCACGATCGAGCCGGCGAGTCCGCAGTGGCAGGCGGGTGGGAGGTCCGGGGCTGGCCGGTTTGTATCGATTCAACACGAGGCATTGGACCGCCTCCACGCGGACCCGACCGGTACGGGCAAAGCCGTTGCGCTACAACGACCTAGCTGCTAGGTTTCCGGCGCTCGACAAACTAACCTCCCTGCCCCTCCGCACCCAGGGGTAGGGCGCCCATCAGACCAAAGGACGGCGTGCATGGCCAAACCCTACGAGGTGGTCTACATCTTCGACCCAGCCCTCGACGATGAGACCATCAACTCCAAGCTCACCAACTTCAACGCCTTGATTCAGGCCCCGGGCGCCGACGCCCCCCAGCTGAACCACTGGGGCCGCCGCACCTTGGCCTATCCGATCAAGCGGCGGGACACCGGATACTACGTCGTGGCGACATTCACGACCGATCCGACCCAGCTCCCCGAGTTCGAACGGGCCATCAAGCTGGACGAGGGCGTGCTCCGTCACCTCGTGGTGCTGAACGAAGAACCCCCGACACCGGCGAACTACGCCGCGGTCAAGCCTGCCGATGCCGAAGAGGAGGATGACGAATGAGCCGCCACCGGAAGGGAGACCCGCTCGCGGAGTTGCGGATTCGGGTCGTCGACTACAAGGATGAGAAGCTGTTGGCCCGCTTCCTCACCGACCGGGGCAAGATCCTGCCCCGACGGCTGAGCGGTGTCACGGCCCGGCACCAGCGACAGTTGGCGGTTGCCATCAAGCGGGCGCGGTACCTGGCCCTCCTTCCATACATCAAGGGGTACAGCGGCTGATGGTTGACCTCGCGGCGCCCCAGAGCGAGGGGCGCCGCCCCGCGCTTGGCACCGCATTCGCCCTGGCGGCGTTCCTTTCGGTGGCGCCGCCATTGTTGCTCCTTACCCCCCTCAGTCTGTTGCTGCTCTTCTCGCGACCACGAACCGGCCGCGAGTGGTTCTGGATCGTCGCCAGCGCCGCCGGGGTGGTTCGGTTCTCGTCGGCGGACGGGAACCTCGTCGCCGCCTTCGGGGCATTTGCCGGCGCTGGCTTCCTGGCCGCAACCCACCTCCTCCGGAACCAGTCGGCGGTCATCCGGGGCCTCGTCGCGATCGTGGTGGCAGCCGCCCTGGTGGGCGCCTGGACCTGGCAGGGACCGATCGATTTCGGCGAGGTCGACCGGCAGCTCGAAGCGAGCCTTCGGGAGACCCTTCCAGCCACCCTCAGGTACGCTCCGGCGGCCCAGATCACCGCGGCCGTGGCGGCGATCCCGCTCTTCGTGCACCTGGTGCCGGGTTTGGTCGCGCTTCAGGCCCTCGTTGGCCTCGGGCTGGCGTGGCGCTGGTATCATCGGGTCGCCGAGGCCCCCCTCGGCCCGCCCGCGGCCCCGCTGGCGGCGTTCCGGTTCCCGGATCCCCTCGTTTGGGGTGCTATCTTGTCCCTGGCATTGAGCTTGGTTCCCTTGGGGCCGGTTTGGTCCAGGGTCGTTCACAACGCCCTGGTGGTCTGGGGCGGTCTCTACGCCGTTCGGGGCCTGGCGGTGATCGCCGCGGCGACCCAAACCTGGTCCCTACCGGCGAAGATCCTCCTCGGCGGCCTGTCGTTCCTGGCACTCCCGGTGGCGACCGGCTCGATCGTCACCCTTGGGCTGGCCGATGTGTGGGTCGATTTCCGACGCCGAGCGGCGTCTCAATCAGAAGGAAGGAACTCCGATGGAAGTCATTCTTCGTGAAGACGTGAAGGACCTCGGTGCCGCCGGCGCGCTGGTGAAGGTCAAACCGGGCTACGCTCGGAACTACCTCTTGCCCCGCGGCTTGGCCTACGAGGCGACCGAGGGCAACAAGCGACGGATCGAGAACGAGCGCCGGGCCCGGACCGCCAAGGCCGCCGCCGAAAAGGGCGAGGCCCAGGCGCTGGCGGCCAAGCTCGCCACGGCTCACCTCAAGTTGAAAGCCAAGGCCGGCGACGGCGACCGACTCTTCGGATCGATCACCACGGCCGACTTGGCGGAGGCGCTCCAGAAAGCCGGTTTCTCGGTCGACAAACGGAGGATCGAGCTCGAGCACCCAATCAAATCCCTCGGGTTCCACTCGATATCGGTGCGGATTCACCAGGACGTGACGGCCGAGGTCAAGGTCACGGTCGAGCAGGAATAGCCGGTGGCCATCAGGATCGCGTACCTGGACGGACCCCGGCTGGCCCGTTCCATGTACGCGGCCGCCGACTGGGTGGCGGCCGGGCGGGACGAAATCAACCGCCTCAACGTCTTTCCAGTGCCCGACGGCGACACCGGCACCAACTTCTCCCTGACGCTCCGCTCCGTCGCCGACACCCTTCAGGCCCTGGGCAACGCGCCTCTCGACCAGACCGCCCGGGCGGCAGCCCGAGGAGCGGTGCTCGGCGCTCGCGGCAACTCAGGGATGATGTTGGCCCACTTCCTCCTGGGGTTCGCCGATGCGATCGGCGACCGTAAGACCGCGACGGCCCTCGACCTCGCCCGTGCCCTTCGGCAGGGCGCCGACGCCCTCTACCAGAGCTTGGACGAACCGCGCGAGGGGACCATCCTCACGGTCGCTCGCGAGGTGGCGCAGGCGGCCGAATCGGTCGCGGCCTCGACGACGGATCTCCGGGTGTTCCTCACCAGGACGCTCGAGATGGGACACGCCTCGTTGGCGCGCACGACCGACCTCCTCGCCGTCCTGAAAGAGGCGGGCGTGGTCGACGCCGGTGGCAAGGGCTTCGTGCGGATGTTCGAGGGGGTGGCTCGGCTGATTCAGGGCGATCCGATCCTGCCAGCCCCCTCGACCGGCACCACCGGGGAGTTCAACCCGGCAGCCGAGTTTTCGGTAGCCGCGGAACGCGATTTCCAGTTCTGCACCGAATGCTTGGTTCGCGGCGAGGCACTCCCGGCGGCCAACGAAGTTCGCGCGGCGATGCACAACTTCGGTGGCTCGGTCGTGGTGATCACCACCGGCGACATCCTCAAGATCCACGTCCATACCGACACCCCCGAGGCCGTTTTCGCCCACGCCGGACGCTGGGGAGAGATCACCTTCAAGAAGGCGGATGACATGAGGGCGCAGCACCGGGCCCTCCGGCACGACGAGACCCGCCCGGTGGCCGTGGTCGCCGACTCCTCCGCCGACCTGCCTGACGCCGTGCTCGATCGCCACCAGATCTCGCTGGTCCCGCTGCAGGTGACATTCGGCAACGATACCTATCAGGACCGGGTCGGGCTGCGCCCGGCCGACTTTTATCAGCGGCTTCGGTCCGCCACGGCGCTGCCGACCACATCCCAGCCTGCCCCGGGCGAGTTCGTCCGCACCTTCCGGTCGGCGGCGGCCCAGGCGGACGAGGTCGTCGCCGTCCTGCTGTCGGCGAGCCTGTCGGGAACCCATCAGGCCGCGGCGGCGGCGGTTCGGGCGGCGCAACTCGATGCGGTACATCTATTTGACTCGCGGACAGTCTCCTTGGGCCTCGGGATGCTCGCGCTTCGGGCCAGCGAGCTGGCCGAGTCAGGGTGGCGGGCCCAAGAGATTATTACTGAATTGGATAGAGTGCGGTCGCAGTCGGGACTTTTTCTCACGGTCGACACTTACGAGAACCTACTTCGTTCCGGGCGCGTTTCTCGAGGGAAGGCCTGGCTCGCGGGGATGCTCGATGTCAAGCCGATTCTCTCATTGGACGACACCGGCAAGATCGTTCCCGTCGATCGGGTCCGCGGGCGCGACCAAGTGGTATCCCGGGTCCTTTCGCTGGTTGACCGGGCCCTCACCCCGAGGCCCAAGACGGTTCGGTTCGGCATCGCCCACGCCGAGGCACCGGAGGTCGCCGAGCAGGTTCGTACCGCCCTGGTGGCAGCCTATCAGCCGAAGGACTGTTTCGTCTCCCTGGCCACGGGGGTCCTGGGCACCCATGTTGGGATCGGCGCCTGGGCGGTATTCTTCCAAGTGGAGGACGGCACCCCCACCCGTCCCGCAACAGGTGGCCGTGGCTAGCAGAACCCTCGCATCGCTTCCCCTCACAGTGCGGACCGCGCTCGACGCCGCGGACGATCGGAAGGCCCGAGACATCGTGGCCCTCGACCTCCGGGGGCTCTCCAACGCCACCGATTACTTCGTGGTCGCATCGGGAACCTCGGAAGCTCATGTGCGGGGGATCGCGGACTTGGTGGTCGAACGAATGGAGGCGCTGGGGTCGCCGGCGCACCACGTTGAGGGGTTGACCGGGGGGCGGTGGGCGTTGCTCGATTTTGTCGATGTCGTCGTGCATATCTTCCACCCGGAGGCCCGAGCGTTTTACCAATTGGAACGGCTGTGGGGCGACGCCCCGGAGATCCGCTACTCGCCCGCGCCGGAAAGAAAGGTTTGAAACCATGCCTCGTAGCTTGATGGCCCTCGCGCTGCTCGTCCTGGTCCCGGCCACGGTCTCGGCCCAGTATTTCGGCCGCAATCGAGTGCAGTATGGGCGGTTCGATTTCAAGATCATTCAGACCGAGCATTTCGACGTCTACTACTACGAACGGGAACGAGCCGCTGCCCTCGACATCGCCCGAATGGCCGAGCGATCCTACGCCCGGCTTTCCCGGGTGCTCAACCACGAGTTCGAGGAGCGAAAACCGATCATCCTCTACGCCTCGCATAGCGATTTCCAGCAGACCAACCTCGCCGGGGGCGATGTCGACGAGGGAACCGGCGGGTTCACCGACTTCCTCCGGCATCGGAACACCTTCCCCCTGTCCGGGTCATACGATGATGACGAACACGTCCTGACCCACGAGATGGTCCATCAGTTCCAGTTCGATATCTGGTCCCGCGGGCGGACCGGCGCGGGAATGCAGGGCATCTTCAGCGCCAACGCCCCGCTGTGGTTCGGCGAGGGCATGTCGGAGTATTTCTCGCTCGGCCCGACGGATTCGAAGACCGCCATGTGGCTGCGCGACGGCGCGCTCGAGGCCAAGCTGCCCTCGGCCGGCGATTTTCTGCGGGTCTTCCCGTACCAGTACGGGCACGCCTTGGTGACCTATATCGGCCAGCGTTGGGGCGACGAGGCGATCGGAGCCATCACCAAGAACGCCATCGGCGGAGGCCTCGAGCTCTCGCTTCGCCGGGTCCTCGGTTTGTCGTTCGAGCAGCTGGTCACCCAGTGGCAGGATGCGGTGACCAAGCAGTACCTCCCCGAAATCCAGAACCGCGACAAGGCCCGAGCGATCGCCAACCCGGTGCTGACCGAGAAGCGGTCCGATGGAACCTGGCACCTCGCCCCGGCGCTCTCGCCGGACGCCACCCAGGTCGCCTACTTCAGCGAGAAGGACTTTTTCTTCCTCGACTTCTGGCTCGCCGACGTCGCCACCGGGAAGGCGACCAAGCGGTTGCTCAACACCAGCTTCAGCGGGAGCTACGAGTCGTTCCGATACCTGTCGTCCTCGTCGGCGTTCTCGGAGGACGGCAACATGATCGTCCTGGCGGCCAAGCGAGCCGGCAAGGACGACATCGTGCTGGTCAACCCCCGCAACGGCAAGCAGATTCGCCGGATCACCGTCCAGCTCTCCGGGGTCACCACCCCGTCGTTCAGCCCGGACGGGTCCAAGATCGTCTTCACCGGCCTCGATGGCGGCCGGTCGGACCTCTACACCGTCAACGTCGATGGCACCGAGCTGCGTCGGTTGACCAATGACAAGTACGCCGACCTCCACCCGGTTTGGTCACCAGACGGCAAGTCGATCGCGTTTGCCACCGACCGAGGCCCCGAGACCGACTTCGAGAAGCTGAAATGGGGCGAACTCCGAATCGCCGTCTTCCATCTCGGGGATGGCCGAATCGAGGAGCTGAACAGGATGGACGAGGGGCGCAACTCGAGTCCGCAGTGGGCCCCGGACGGACGCTCGATCGCCTTCGTGTCCGACCGCGACCATGTCGCGAACCTGTTCCTCTACAACCTGGACGACCAACAGGTCTACCAGCTGACCAATTTCTACACCGGCATTCAGGGTGTCACCCCGCTGTCGCCGGTCCTCACCTGGGCCCGGAAAGCGGACAAACTCGCCTTCGTCTATTTCGAGCAGGGGAATTTCGACGTCTACGCGCTGGACAACCCCCGCTCGCTCAAGAAACGGCCCTGGCAGCCGAATGAAACACCCGGCCGGCAGGTACTGGTCCAGGCGCCGACCGTGCCCCAGATCCGGACGGTCGCCGCTGAAGACACCACCAAGAAGGCCCCGCCCCGGCCCGACGTCCTGACCGCCAGTTCCGTGTATCGTGGCCGGACCGGCTTTCGCCGAACCGGCTCGCTCCCAGCGATCCCCGATTCCCTCAAGGCGCCGGAGCCGGTCACCATCGCGAGGATGCTCGACTCGGTCGACATCCCGGTTCCCGATACCGCGGACTTCGTGTATCGGCCGTACAAGGCCAAGTTCGAGCCCGAATACGTGGCGAGGCCGACCATCGGCTACGTCCGAGACAACTTCGGACGGGGCGTCACCGGCTCGGCAACGCTGGTGTTGGGCGATATGCTGTCCGACCAGCAGATGGTGTTCGGCGCGTCGCTCAATGGCCGCCTCCCCGAGACCCAAGTGGTGGCGCAGTACATCAACCTGAAGCGGCGGTTCAATTGGGCCGTCGGCGTCCAGCAACAACCGATCTTCTATCCCGCCGGCGTGTTCATCGAACAGGGCCAACGCGAGAACACCCTCGTCACCCAGTTCCGGAGGCTGATCTTCCGCGACATCACCGCGCAGGGCTACTACCCCTTCAGTCGGTTTTCCCGGCTCCAGGGAGGCATCAGCTTCGCCAACATCAACGACGACATCTTCGAGATCAGGGAGCCCTTCAATCCGATCAACGGGTTCCCGACGGCGCAACCGTTCCTCGAGACCCGCGACCTCCAGAACATCACTTATCTCCAGCCGTCGATCGCGTATGTCTTCGACAACTCGCTTTCGGCGTACGTCGGGCCCTTCCTGGGCCGGCGAGCACGGTTCGAAGTGTCCCAGAACCTCGACGTGGTCGGTACCGGGTGGAAGTTCACCACAGTCACCGCGGACCACCGTCGCTACGACCGCATCGCCGGCAACGTGGTCCTGGCGACCCGCGCCCTCGTGTTCGGTCGAATGGGACGCGACGAGCGCCAGTTCATCTTCTTCGGCGGCAACACCGAGCTGATTCGCGGGTATACCACCGGGTCGTTCCAGCGCAACGAATGCAATGGCCCAACCGACCCGCAGTCGATTTCGGGATGCGCGGCCTTCGACGAGTTGATCGGGTCGCGGGCGGCGGTCTTCAACGCGGAAGTCCGGTTCCCGCTCATCGCGGGTGGACTCGGCTTCATCACCGCCAACAACTTCCCCGGGGCCCTCGAGGGCGCCCTCTTCTATGACGCCGGCGTCTTCTGGGAGTCCGGCCAGAGCGTCCGACTCTCTCGGAAGCCGGGCGAATCGGCGAACGACGTGCGGCGGCCGCTGTCGAGCTACGGCTTCTCCCTCCGGGCCAACCTCCTTAACTTCCTGATTCTTCGTCTCGACTACGCCAGGCCGCTCCAGCGCACCAACGTAGGTGGAGTGTGGACCATCAGCCTCGGACCGACATTCTAGCTCCCTCGAGCCATCCGGGCCGGCATTCGCCGGCCCGGATGGCGGTAGTGCTCCTCGCCGTTGCCCTCGCGGCCTGCCGAGTCAGCTCGCCGGATGTCCCGCCGGAACTCCTAGCCGTCGGCGGTCACCCGTCGCTGATCCGAGTCCCGCTCGGCGGAGGGACGGTCGAGGCGTACGACCCCGATAGCCTGGTCGAGCCGGTGTGGACCAGTCGCGCCCCGGTTCCCCGGCTCCGCGAGGTCCTCGGCATCAATCTCGAGGCTCGGCTGCTCCTCGCGGTCGACACCGGCAAGGCGCTGGTCGCCGTCGACCTCGAATCGCGAAGGGTCCGCACCCTGTTGAGCGGCGCCGAGTCGGCCGTGATGGCCCGCGACGGCGCCGTTTACGTGATCAATGCCGCCCGGAGGATCACTCGGGTTGGCGCCGGTGTCCCGACCCCCTACCGCGCGGCCCTGCCGGTGCCGCCGGTGTTCCACGCCGGGACCCTGGGCGAGCGATACGTCGGTCTGCTCGGGACCAAACCGCCGAAACTCCTCATCATCAATCCCGACCGGCAGCTTGGGAGCGTCGACGTGGAGAGCGGCGAAGCGTCCGCCCCGCCCTGGGGCGATCTCGTCGCCATCACCGCCGCCGATCGGGTGGTCATCTACAACACCGAGGAGCCGTTCGGGTTCCGGACCCTCGAGCCGTCCGGGCAGCCGCGCCACGTCACCTTCAGCCCGTCGGGCCATCGGCTCTACGTGGCCACCGATGAGCCCTCGATTCAGGTCTACGACCGGTTCGGCCTGGAGCGACTGGCGACCATCGAGGTGCCCGGCGTTCCACACCAATTCCGTACCGACGGCTCCGGCCGCTGGATGGTCGCCCGGCCCGAAACCGGCGACTCGGCCTGGGTGATCGACCTGGCGACCAACCGCTATGCGCTGACCGCCGACTCCGAGTGGGCCCCCGACCTGCCCACGGTTGCCGGTGCCGGAACGGCCTTGCTGCGGCGCGACGGCGACCTGATTGCCATCGACCTGAGCAACCGGGGAGCTGAAATCGGCCGAGTCCCGCAAGGCGGCAAGGACGCCTGGCTGGTCACCTCCTGGGTGCCCGAGGACCGGCTCGCTCGACTCGAGAGCCGGGCGGAGTCGCTGCTGGTCGTTCAGGACAGCATGTTGGCGGTCGATTCCGGAGCCACGGCGAGCGAACTTGGCGATCGGCTCTACCTCCAAGTCTCGAGCTCCCAAAACCCGGATTGGTCGAAGGATCTCGCCAAGCAGCTTTCTGACGGCGGCTATCCGACCCGAGTCCTCGACCCGACCAACCCGGACGAGGGTTACCGGGTCGTGGTCGGTCCCTACGCGTCTCGCGACGCCGCCGAAGAGGCGGGTCGGAAACTCGGCCGGCCCTACTTCATCCTGACCAATCCCCCACTGCGAAACTGAGGGGGATGTCGGTATCTTACCCCGCGTCAAACCCTCGGATCGTCCATGAAGCTGCTCAAGCTGGAACTCTCCGGCTTCAAGTCGTTCGCTGACACCGTCACCCTCTCGTTCGACCATGGTGTCACCGCCATCGTCGGGCCGAACGGCTGCGGAAAATCCAACGTCTCGGACGCGGTCCGGTGGGTGCTGGGCGAGACCAGCGCCCGCCTCCTGCGCGGCGGCAAGATGGAAGACGTCATCTTCCAGGGGTCGATCAACCGCCGGCCGGTCAACGTCACCGAGGTCTCCCTGTACCTCGACAACACGGGCGGCGAGCTCCCGATCGCCTATCACGAAGTCGTCATCACCCGGCGGCTCAGCCGGGCCGGTCAGAGCGAGTACTTCATCAACAAGAGCGCGGTCCGGCTCCGCGACGTCAACGATCTCCTCCGCGGCACCGGTCTCGGAAGCGACGCCGGCGTCGTGATGGAAGCCAGGATGATCGACCTGCTCCTGTCGGATCGGGCCGACGAGCGACGGTCGCTGTTCGAGGAGGCAGCCGGGATCGGGCTCTACCGCGACCGGAAGCAGAGCACCGAGCGCCGGCTCGAAGAAACGGGCACCGACCTCCAGCGCCTCGACGACCTGCTGACCGAGGTCCAGTCCCAGATCCGGAGCCTGGCGCGACAGAAGGGCAAAGCGGAACGCCACGCCAAGCTGATGGACGAGAAGTTCGCCGTCCAGTTGACTCTCGCCCAGCGGCTGCTCGACGAAAACGAGGAACGGGCCAGCGGCATGCGGAGCCGCCACGAGCAGCTCGGAGCCCTCATTCCCGAGCTCAAGGATCGGCTGGCGGCCAGCGGCCACCGCCTCGAGGCAACCGGCCGGGACCGCGCCCGGGCAGAAGAACACCGTGCCCTCGTTGCCCGCGACCTGGCCGCCGTCCAGATCGCCCTGGGCAAGCTCGACGGCGATTTGGCCGTCGCGGCCGAGCGACTGGCCCATGCCCGGGCTCGCCGCGATCGGGATGAGGAAGAGCGCCAGCAGGTCGAGCTTCGGACCCAACAGGCCCAGCTGGAACGGGACCAGGCGCAGTCCGATCGGACCGAAGCCGAGTCCGAACACGGTGCCATTCAGCAGCGGCTCCAGGAGCGAGCCCAGGTCGAAGAATCGGTTCGGACCCGCTTGCAACAACGGCGGGAGACCCTCCGGCAACGCGAGGAGTCGTTGCACGCCCAGGCTCAACACCTGCGGGCCTTGGAGGGTGAGCGCTCCTCACTCGAATCGGATCTGGCGGTCCAGCGGGAGGCCGTCGGGCAGCAACAGGCGCATTGTGGCGGCCTCGCCGACGATTACGCCCGATGCGAGGAACGGGGGCGCGCCGCCGAGCAGGATGCGGCCGAGCGGGAGCGCGACACGCTCATCGCGACCGCCGCTTCCGATCGAGCCCGCCATCTCGTCAACGAAACCCGGGAGCGAGAGTCGTCGGAACGGGACGATCGCCGCTTGGCCGAAGAGACCCTGGCGCAGGCGACGGCCCGACGCCAGGCACTCGAGGAGTTGGAGCGCGATCGGGTTGGCTTGGCGCCCGGCGCCCAGGCGCTCCTCGCCGCGCGGGACCGTTTCGGCGACAGCGTCATCGGCCCACTCAGCGATTTCGTCACCACCAGTCGCGAAGACGCCGAGTTGGCCGAGCGGCTCCTCGGCGAGTGGATGCACGCCATCCTGATCCGCGACTGGCACAGCATCAACTCGATCCATGCCTGGCACGAAGAAGCCCAACCCGGGGCCCTGGTCCTCCTGCCAATTGACCCAGGCCCCTCGGACGACCGGTTCGGATCCAACCCGCTGGCGTCGCGAGTCGCGGCGGATGGACCGGCCGGCGGCTGGATCAGCGCCATCCTATCGGGCTCGGAGGTTCTCCATCCCTCCGGGAGGGTGCTCAAGCGGCGATCAGGCGCGGTGTTGCTCACCGGCGCGGCAGCGCCGTCCGGGCCGATTAGGCGTCGGGCCGACCTGGCCGCGCTCGGCCACGAAATCGCCTCGCAGGAGAGCCAGCTGGCCGACATCACGGCGCGACTCGCCGTCACCCGCGAGCGGCTGGCCGAAGCGGAACGGATTTCGGGAGAAGCCCAGTCGGTGGTCGAGCAGGCCCGTGACCGCGAGCGACAGGCGGTTGCCGCGAGAGAGGACGCTCACCGCCTGCTCCACTCGCTCGGACGGGAGCGACAGGAAGCGGAGAACCAACTCGGACGACTGAACGAGCGGATCGCCAAGGCCGAGTCGCGGCTGACCGAGGTTGGCGCGGCGATTCGCGACGGTGAGGTGACCCGGGTGCGGCACGAGGACGAGCTGGTCCAAGCCCGTTCGGAACTCACCGCGGTCGAAGGGGAGCTCGAGGCAGCCCGCGAGGATCGGGTCCACTGGCAGGTACAAGAAGCCCACGTCGCCGCGAGACTTCGGGCCACGACCGAACGATTGGACCGGGCCACCCAGACCATTTCGCTCGCCGAGCACGCCGCCACCAGCCTCCAGAACGAGATCGCGCTACTCGAACAGGAAGCGAGCGCGCTGGCTGCCCAGCACGCCGAGTGGTCCGAAGCCCGGAAGGAACGGGTGGTGACCCTGGCCGAGCTCGAGGCCACGTCCGCGAAGGCGGAGGCATCGCTCGCCCAGGCCAACGCCAACCTCCAAGACGCGGAAGCCGCGGTCCAGGAGCTGCGGTCCGAGCTCGACACCGCGACCGAGGAATTCCACCACCTCGAAGTCGAACTCACCGAAGTTGCCGGCACCCGGCGCAACATCATCGACCGGATCGAGACCGAGTGGCGGGCGCCGCTCGACGATTTGTTGGCCCGAGTCCACCCCCTCGACCTCGATCGGGACACCCTCGAGTCGGAACTGGCCCGAATCGTCGCGGGCCTCGAGGCCATCGGGCCGGTCAACCCGCTCGCGGTCGAAGAACACGCCGAGGAGACCAAGCGGCTCGAGTTCCTGACCGCCCAGCGCGACGACCTGGTCGCGGCCCGACAGTCACTGTTTCAGGCCATCAAGGAGATCGACGGCACCGCGCGGGCGCTCTTCCTCGAGACGTTCGCCGCGGTCCAGGCGAATTTCCAGAAGGTCTTCCATACCTTGTTCGGCGGGGGCGAATGCGATCTCAGGCTGTCCAACCCGGATGATCCCCTGGAGGCCGAAATCGAGATTCACGCCGCGCCCCGCGGGAAGAAAACCCAGCGGATCCATTTGCTCAGCTCCGGCGAACGTACCCTGGTGGCGGTCTCGCTCCTGTTCAGCATCTATCTGACCAAGCCGAGCCCCTTCTGCCTGATGGACGAGGTCGACGCCCCGCTCGACGACTCCAACGTCGGTCGGTTCACCAATCTGCTCCACGAGTTCAAGGTCGACACCCAGTTCGTGGTGATCACCCACAACCCGCGTACCATGCAGGCCGCCGACGCCGTCTACGGCGTGACCATGCAAGAACCGGGGGTCTCGACGATCGTTGGCGTCCGACTGGGCGAGCGGGAGCGGGCGGCGGCATAACGACGTGTTGATCCTGTTTCGCGCCGACGCTTCGAGCACCGACGAGGCGAGGGCCGTGGCGTTGATCGAGGAGCTGGGATTGGCCGCTCAGCCGATTCCTGGCCTCCGGCGCCGCGCCGTCGTCGTGGTGGGTAACGACGGCCGGGCCGATCCGGCCCGGTTCGCGACGCTCCCCGGTGTCGAGGAGATCGTCCCACTGTCCAAGCCTTACCGGATGGTGGCCCGCGACTGGCGGCCCGAGCCGACCATCGTCTCCCTTCCCAACGGGCTCAGCGTCGGTGGGCCGGACCTTTTCATCGTGGCCGGACCCTGTTCCATCGAGACCTACCAGCAGATCTCCGCCACCGCCGCCGCCGTTCGAGCCGCCGGCGCCACCGCCATCCGAGCCGGGGCCTTCAAGCCCCGCACTTCGCCCTACGCCTTTCAGGGACTGGGCCGGGCCGGACTCGAGCTGCTGGAGGTGGTGCGGAAAGAAACCGGTCTCCTCGTCGTCACCGAGGCCATGGACGACGAAACGTTCGACGAAGTGGCGGCCGTGGCCGACGTGGTACAGATCGGCGCCCGAAACATGCAGAACTTCAGCCTCCTCAAACGGGCCGGCCGGTCGACCAAGCCGGTGCTCCTCAAACGGGGACCGGCCGCGTCGATCGTCGACTGGCTGATGTCGGCCGAGTATGTGTTGGCCGAGGGAAACCCAAACGTCATCCTCTGCGAAAGGGGCATTCGGGGCGGCGATTCCTCCACCCGAAACATCTTCGATCTGAATGCCGTCGCCGCGGTCAAGCAGCTCTCCCACCTCCCGGTCATGGCGGACCCGAGCCACGGCACTGGCCGCCGGGCCCTGGTCCGGCCGATGGCCCGCGCCGCGGTCGCGGCGGGGGCCGATGGACTGCTGGTCGAAGTCCACGTCCAGCCCGATCAGGCCTTGTCGGACGGGGCCCAGAGCCTCTACCCCGAGCAATTCGCCCTCATGATGGAGGAAATCCGCGGCATCGCTGCCGTGATCGGCCGGGGGCTGCCGAAGTCGGTGGCGGGGTCCGGATGAGCAGGGCGCTCGCGTTAAGCACCGCCATCACTCTCGCCGCAGCGGCGGCGCTCGCGGCGCAAGACGCCGCCCAGATCGTGGGTCGAAGCGGGCGGCTCTATCGCAACCTCACTTCGCTGCAGGCCCAATTCGTCCAGATCATCGAAGATCGGGCCCAGGGTGACACCCTCACCAGCCGCGGTACGGTCGTCCAGGGTGGCGACAACTTCTTCGCCATGCGGTTCGACGACCCACCCGGCGAGGCCATCGTGGTCGACGGCAAGTCGGTGTGGACCTACCTGCCGAGCACCTCGCCCAACGAGGTCTCCAAGTCCCCCATCGCCACCGATCCCGTGTACGGAGTGAACCTCCTCGCCAAGTTGCTCGACCGGCCCCAGGATCGGTACCGGGCCACCTACCTGCGCCGCGACACCGCCAGTGGCAAGTCGGTCGACGCGATCGAACTGGTCCCGGTCTCGGAGCATGCTCCCTTCCGAAAGGCCCGGATCTGGCTTGCCGTCGACGACGGATTGCCTCGACGGATCGAACTCGAGGAGGGCTTCGGAGCCAGGCGCACCCTGATTCTCAGCCAACTCCGCCCGAACGTCCCCGTCTCTCGGCGGACGTTCACCTTCCAGCCACCGCCCGGCGTCCGGGTGGTCGAGCGGCTCTAGTCTTCTCCTGCCAAGACCCGCTCGATCTCGGCCAGTCTCGCCGAGTCAGCGGAGGATCGGCGGGCGATCGGAAGGGCTCGCAGCGCCAGCAGTCGATAGAGGGCCCGGTCGGCTTTGGGCAGCGCGGCCAGATGCGCTTTGACGGTCGCGACGTCGCCACGCCGGATGGCGCCGGTCAGCGCATGGGCCGGCGGAAGGAGCTTGAGGTTGGAGACCGTTCCCTGGAGCAACGGCAGGAACATCGCCCGGGCATCGCTCACCGAGACACCGGCTTCGATTGCCAAAGAAACGGCGGTGTCGTACACCACGGTCACGTAGGTCGCCGAAAAGGTCGCGGCCGCGTGATAGAGCGGCTTGGCCGCTGCGGGGAGCACCAGCGGGGTCATCCCGAGAACCTTGGCCAACCGCCGGCCTGCTCGCAGCGCCGCCGGGTCCCCCTCGAGGGTCACGTACGACCCGGGAAGCCGGGAGGCGGCCGTGGCCGGCACCGCGAACTCTGGAGGGGATGAAACGAGCCGAGTGCGGCCCCTGAGAGGGCCAGCGGCTTGAGCGCCCCACGGTGATGCAAGCCGGAAAGGTGGAGCACCACGCTCTTCTTCCCGACCACACCCAACTCACCCAACAGGGTCGCCGTCGGCCAGATGGCGTGATCCGGAGTGGCGATCAGAATCCACCGAGCGTCGGCGTACGTCGCCGGGTCGGCGACCGGGCCGGCGGCCGCCGGTAGCCCGCGGCCCAGTGACCGAACCGCGAAACTCACCGGGATGTCGCGAGCCGCTAACGCCGCGCCGATTCCGCTCCCGAGCCGGCCCGCGCCAACGATGATGGTCCGCGGCAGCGCAGCCATGGTTACTTCGGATCGGCTACCGCGGCAAGCAGCGCCTGTCGATCCTTGGCCCGTTCCAGCAACCGCTTCGCGAGCTCGAGGACCGGGTCGCCGGCGGCACTCGGTTCGTCCCCTGCCTCGATTTCGCGGTCAGGGACGATCCCGCCGCCCCCGAGCACGGACCGACCGCCTGCGGTCGTGTGCCTCGGCCTGGCAGCCCCGGTGTCCGCGGGAGCTGCCCCCTCGGCCCCTTCCGGCTCCGGAAAGCGCTGAATCACCCGACCGCTCGGGGTCACCCAGACCGTCGTGGTAAGGCGAAGGGAATTGCCGTTCCCCATGGGGAAAAGGGTCTGGCCAGCCCCGCGCCCGTAGGTCGACTCGCCAACCAGCACCGCGCGGTCGTTGTCCTGCAGCGCGCCGGCCAGGAACTCCGCCGGTCCGGCCGTCCCCCGATCGACCAGAACCACCAGGGCCAGGTCGGGCCGTTGATCGGCCGTGCCATCGCGATGGACCGTCGAGTCGTTGGTTGTTCGGGACCGAATCGCCCCGATGACCGCCTCCGCCTCGAGGAAGAGATCGGCGGCCGCAATGGCGGCGGACAGCTCGCCATCGGCGACGCCGCGGAGGTCGAGAATCGCGCTTTTTGGTCGAAGCGAGTCGAGGGCGCGGCGAAGGGACCCGAGGCTCACCGAGTCGACCCGAGCCGGCCGCAACCGCGGCAGGCCCGGCGCGGCGAAGACAACCTCGAGCGGTGCCGGCGGCGTGGTCGCCGCTCGCGTCACCGTGACCGCGACCGAGCCAGGCCTCCCGGAGCGCCCAAGGCGGAGCCGAACCGTCGAACCTACGGGTCCGTCGATCAGCTTCGCGACCTGCTCCGCTCGCTGGAGATTGACTTGAGTCCGATCGACGGCCAGAATCGCGTCGCCAGGCCGTACCCCGGCTGTCTCCGCCGGCGAGCCTCGGACGACCGATACGACCTCGACGAAACCATCGGCCTGGTCGAGATAGATCCCTTGCACCGGAGGCTCGCCGAGCGAGCCCACTGGGCCGCTGTCGTTGCCCGGCACCAGCGCTGCATACGGGTCGCCCAGTTCCGCCAGCATCCCGGTGGTGGCCAGGCGATAGATTGCCTGTTCGTCCAACGAGTCGACCGCGTTGCGGCGAATGGTCTCGAACACCGACCGGAACAGCCCGCTCCCAACCGGCTTCGTTTGGGTCCCCGCCCCGATCGTCGGCACCCGTGGCGGGACGGCCGGCCGAGCCCGACGGAGCAACCAGCCACCGCCAAAGAACGCCCCGGCCACCACTACCACCATCACCGCCCATTTCAGTCGCATCAGACCGCCATCGGGAAGAGGTCGGGCCGCGCGGCGGCCAGTACGGTCCAGACCTGATCGGCGACGTCGGTCGCGGCGGCCGCCGCGTCGACGTGAACGATGTTCGGGCCGGACACCGAACGATAGAACGCCGCTACCCGGCGGTGAAACTCGGTGGACTCGAGGTCGAGCCGATCCGCGGCCTTACCGGCCTGGTGCTGCCGGGTACGGCCCACTCCATCGGGCAGGTCGAGCACCACGACCAGATCTGGCGTCAGGCCGCCGGTCGCCGCCCTGTTGACCCATTCGGCGTAGTCGGCGGGTACCCCGCGGCCCGCCACCTGATACGCCCTGGTCGAGAGATCGAACCGATCGGAGAGCACCAGCGCTCCTCTGGCGAGGGCCGGGCGGATCACTTTGGCCACCAGGTCGGCTCGGGCGGTGGTCATGTAGAGCAACTCGGCCTCCGGCGTCCAGGTCCGGTCGTGGTCGAGAAGTTCCGCGCGAAGCGCCTCAGCGGCCAGGGTGCCGCCGGGCTCGCGGACGGCCACCGGATCGACCCCCACTGCCCTGAGTCGCTGGATGATGGCCCCGGTCAAGGTGCTCTTGCCCGCTCCTTCGGGGCCTTCGATGACCAGAAAGAATCCGGGCGGCGACATCAAAGGGTGATGATGGTGCTCGTCGCGCCGCGCTCCATCCCCGCGGTGATCTGCTGGTTGACCCTCGCCATCAGCTTGTCGAAGTTGGCCCTCGCGACCACATAGCTCTGGCCGACAACGGACACCTCGAGGGCCCGAACCGCTTCCTCGTACTGCTGGGTCGTCGCCTCATCGGGCATCCGGCCCTGCGACACCTCGTGATCGATCTGCCGGGCGAGGTTCTGGATCGCGTCGAGTTTGGCCATGGTCTCCGCATCGCTCTTCAAGGCCTGTTCGGCCCGGCGGAGCGTTTGGTACTCGGTTGACTGGCCAATCAGCCGGCCGAGGTCGAGCGCCTTTTCGTCGATCATTTGTCGTTCCTCTTCGTGGCAAGGAGATACCTCGGCCGACCGAACAGATCCTCTTCGATCACGACCTCGGACCAGCCGGCTCGCGCCACCAATTCGGCGGTCTCCCGGGGCCGCTGCTCGGCGATCTCCAGGGCCAGGAGGCCGCCCGGGCGGACCGCCCGCCAGGCGTCGACCGCGAGCCGAGCGGACGCATCGAGACCAGCGGGACCGCTCTCGAGTGCCTGACGCGGCTCGTAGTCGCGAACGGACGGATCGAGCGCCAGATACTCCTGGCTGGAAACATAGGGGGGATTGGCGACCACCGCGTCGAACACCGCGTCCCCAAAGCCGGTGGTGAGGTCACCGCGCACCCACCGGACCGGGAGGCCGGTGCGCCGACCGTTCTGGGCGGCGAGGGCGAGTGCCTCCGGCGAGCGGTCGACTCCGGTCACCTGCCGGTACCCCCCCTCGTCGCGGAGTGCCAGAGCGATGCAGCCGGTACCGGTGCCGACATCGGCAACCGAGCCGTTCGGGCAGCGGGCCAGGATTCGATCGACCAAGCCCTCCGTCTCCGGCCGCGGGATCAGGGCTCGGCGGTCGACCCGAAGTACCAGGCGCCGGAACCCTGCCAGGCCGGTCACGTACGCCAGCGGTTCGCCGGCGGCGCGCCGTTCGATCGCCCGATCGAGCCAGCGGCGGCGTTCCGGCTCGACCACCCGATCGCCGTCGATCACGATGGAAGCGGGGGCCAGATCGAGCAGATCGGCGAGGATCCGGATCGCGTCGCGCCGGGGGGTCGCCAGTCCGGCTTCCGCGAGACGATGGGTCGCCCGAGCGAGTGCCCCCGCCAAGGTCAGTCGGAGGCTGGTCGCCTCAGGCGGCACTGGCTTCCTCACGGCTGGCAAGTCGGAGCGCCTTGACCAGGTCGTCGAGCCAGCCGTCGAGCACCTCACCGAGGTTGTGCACCGAGAGGTTGATCCGATGATCGGTCACCCGGCTCTGCGGAAAATTGTAGGTCCGGATCTTCATCGAGCGGTCGCCGGTGCCAACCATGGCCTTGCGGTCGCGGGATCGGGCGGCCTCCTGCTCCGAGATCATCTTGTCGAGCAGTCGAGCCCGGAGCACTTCCATCGCCTTGATCTTGTTTTGCAGTTGAGACTTCTGGTCCTGCTGCGAAACCACGATGTTGGTCGGGAGGTGGGTGATCCGCACGGCGCTATCGGTGGTATTGACGCTCTGCCCCCCGGGACCGCTCGATCGGTAAACATCGATGCGAAGGTCGTTGGGCTCGATCTTGACGTCGACCTCTTCCGCCTCGGGGAGCACGGCAACGGTCGCCGCCGAGGTGTGGATCCTCCCCTGCGCCTCGGTCGCGGGGACTCGTTGAACTCGGTGCACCCCGGATTCGCGGCGGAACAGCCCGTAGGCGTCAGCACCCTTGACCGCGACGATGGCCTCGCGAATACCGCCTAGATCGGCCTCGCTGGTCGAAACCGGCTCGACCTTGAGCCCGTGGCGTTCGGCAAACCTGGTATACATCCGCAGCAGGTCGGCGGCGAAGAGCGCCGCCTCGTCGCCGCCCGTCCCGGCCCGGATCTCGACGATGGCGTTACGGTCCTCCAACGGATCGCGGGGAATCAGGAGTTCCTCGAGTTCCGGGCCGATCCGCGCCAGCTCAGCCTCGAGACCGGCCTGGTCCACAGCAGCCAAAGCCGCCAGCTCGGCGTCGTCGGAGGCGGCCAACTCCCGGGCTTCGGCCAACTCGCGCTGGGCCTTTAGATACTGTCCCCCTAGACGCACAATGGGCGCGAGCCTGGCGTGCTCGCGCCCGAGAGCCGAACGTCGGGTGGGATCCTTGGCCAGACCGGGGTCGGCCAGCTCGCGTGCGACTTCCTCCGCCCGAGAGAGGGCCAGGCGGAGTTTTGGCTCCACTGGTTACTCCTTGGCGGACCCCGCCGCTTCGGCACCGCCGTACTTCCGACGGAAGCGGTCGACCCGGCCGGCCGTGTCGACCAACCGCTGGCGGCCCGTGAAGTAGGGGTGACAGACCGAACAGACCTCGACATGAACCGAGGTGGAGGTGGAGCGGGTTTCGAACTGGTTGCCGCAGGCGCACTTAGCGACGATCTTGCGATACATCGGATGGATATTCGGCTTCACGACGGCACCCCAAACCTGAGATAAAGGTGGCCCGGAAGCGAGTGGTCCGCCGTCCGGATAGCCGGGAATTATAGCCTGGTAACCGACCACCGCTCAAGCCAGCCCCGCCTCCACCACAGTTGTGACTTGGATCACACCGGCGCTTGCGAGCCGGCCGCGCGGGACCTTATGCTGCGACCATGGCGACCCCGGTCGAAGTCCTTCGCGGGATCCCGATGTTCCAGCGGCTGGCTCCGGACGATCTGGCCGCCCTCGGGGCCCTGCTGCGGGAGCGGCGGTTCCCCAAGGGAGCGATCGTCGTCTCCCAGGGCGACCCTGGCGACGCCCTCTACCTGATCAGTGCCGGACAGCTCAAGGTCGCCGTGTTCGCCGAGGACGGCCGCGAGGTCATTCTGTCGGTACTGGCGGCCGGCGGTTTCTTCGGCGAAATGGCCCTCCTCGATGACGAACCGCGATCGGCCCACGTCATCGCGATGACGGATGCGGTGCTCCTCCAGCTTCGGCGAGAGGATTTCAGGGCGCGACTCCGGGGCTCGCCGGATCTGGGCATCGCTCTCTTGCGGGAACTGTCGGGCCGCCTCCGGCGCGCCGACGATACCATCGCGAGCTTGGCCCTCCTCGACGTCAACGGGCGGATTGCGACCCTCCTCCTCGATTTCGCCCGCCAGGAGGACGGCCGGCGAATCACCCGCAAACTGACCCATGCGACCATCGCCCAAATGGTGGGGGCCAGCCGGGAGACGGTCTCCCGCGCCATGCGCCAGTTCGCGCTCCGGGGCGCCATCGCGGTCAATCGCCGGGAGATCGTCATAATGGACCCCGAGTCGCTCCGCGGTTCGGCGCAGCGGACCTGACCGGCGTGCCCTGGGCCATCCGGTTCTGGGGGACCCGCGGTTCGATCCCGGCACCGGGGCCTGGGACGGTTCGGTACGGCGGCAACACCGCTTGCCTCGAACTGGTCGCCCCGGATGGCCGACGCCTGGTGCTCGACGCCGGGACCGGGATACGGTCCTTGGGTCTTGCCCTGCCGCCATCGGCACGGGACCCGGTCGTGATCCTTCTGAGCCACACCCACTGGGACCACATCCAGGGACTCCCGTTTTTCGCTCCCCTCTATCGTCCCGAAGCGACCGTATCGATCATCGGTCCGGCACCGGCCACCGGGCGTCTCGGGGACGTTCTTCGCGACCAGATGGGTGCCGCGGTGTTCCCGGTGTCTTTGTCCGCCTGGACCGCCACCCTCGACGTTCGCGAGGTCGCCGAAGGTGCCTTCGAGGCTGGTGGGTTTTCGGTCAAGGCGCTGCACCTGTGTCACCCCGGCACCACCCTGGGGTATCGGATCGGCATTCAACCGGGGTCGCCGGAATTGGCCTATCTAACCGATAACGAGATCGCCGGGTGGGACGCGCCAGATCGGCGGGCCCGCCTTGTACGGTTCTTGCACGCCTGCGACACGATGATCCACGACGCGATGTACCTCTCGAACCGGGGAGCCGGCCGCCGAGGGTGGGGGCACTCGACCGCGGCCGAAGCCGTCCGCCTCGCGAGCGAGGCCCGAGTCAACCGGCTGGTCCTGTTCCACCACGACCCGGAACACACTGACGACGACCTCGAACGACTGCTCACCGAAGCGGAGCAGGTCCGGGCCGACTCGGGCGGCCGATTCGACATTCAGATCGCGGCGGAGGGCGTCGCCCTCGGGCCGGCCGGAGGGTGACGATGGGTATCCTGCGCTGCGCGCTGGTGGCTCTGGCCTGTTCTGCTGCTGCACCCCACGGGGTAGCGCAGACGGACCGGTCGGTGGCGGTGCTGCCGCTCGAAAACAGCGGGAGCTACGGGCGCGACAAGGACGAGTTCGACGCCCTGCGCCGCGGCCTGGCCGGGATGCTCGGCGCCGAGTTGACTGCCCGCGGCGCCCGGGTGGTGAGCCGGGAGCAGGTCCAAAAGCTGGTGGACGCCGAGGCATCCCCCGCCGATCGTGTCGACCTCGCCACCGCGTCGCGAATCGGGAAGGCGCTGGGGGCCCGCTACGTGGTCTCAGCCAGCTTCGTCGACCTGTACGGCGACTTCCGGATCGACGCCAACATCATCGACGTAACCAGCGGCGCGGTGATCAAGGTGGTCCGGAGCGACCCGAAACTCACCGATCGTCGCCAGATGTTCCGGATCGTCCAGTCGGTCGCCGGCCGATTGGCTGAGTCGATGCAGCTGTCCGGCAGTGGAACGACTCGCACCCTGGCCACGGAGGCCTTGGTGGCCTACGCCCGCGGAATCTGGTACCTCGACCGCGGCGACCGGGCCAAGGCCGCGACCGCTCTGAGCGAGGCGGTGCGGGCCGCCCCGGATTTCGCCGAGGCGAAGGCCGAGCTGGCCAGGATCGGGTGATGACTCGTTAGGCGCCGGGAGCGATCAGCGGCGAGCGGCCGAAGTCTCCCCGGAGGGCCTTGAATCCCAGAAAAAGTCCGAGGTGAATCGGCAGGAAAAGGGCGATCAGATCGAGATTGCCCTGGTCGAACCAGGGAAGACCCTTGGCGACCAGACCGCCGAGCGAAAAGGACAGCGCCAGCCCGGAACTGAACATCGCGAGTCCCCGCCGGGCGGGATTGCCACCCAGCACGCCGGTCGGCATCGCCCAGGCCACCAAGAGCGACACGATGTTGAGCTGGAGAACGTTCTCGTTCCAGCCGGCGAACTGGTGCCCGGAGACCAACCAGAGCCCCATCAAGGTCAACCCCGCCAGCCCGGCGGCGAAAGACCAGAATCCACCGGCTGCGACGAACAAGAACCGCCACCGCCCTCCGAAACGCCCGGCGACCCAGCCCGCTGCGACCAGGACAATGCCGGCCACCATCCCGAGCGCCGCGAATCGGGGCAGCCAGTTCGAGGGGCGTTCCGCCACCGAGAACCGGTCGCTTTCGACCAGGTGCCGGGTCTCCTTCACCAACGGGTGGACCCGACCGTCGGGATCCCGGACCGCGATCGCGGCCAGGTAGGGACGCAAGGAGATCGGGAGGAACATCTCCTCCCAGGCGTTCAAGCGCCGGTCGGCCGGGTGGCCCAGTCCGATGTTGAGCAAGGTGTACATCGCCGGCGAATTCTCGGTGGTCCGCCGGGTATGGTCGCGGAAGGTCCATGGCGTCCGCACGGTGTCGGCCCACGCCTTGATCTGGCCGCCAACCACCTTGTCCAAGGCATCCCGAATCCGAGTCGAGCAGTTGTCGAGGTAGTAGTGGTACTGATACTCCTGGTTCTCCGGTCGCCGGTTCCAGTCCAGGAAATCACGAAGCGCCACCCGAGCCTCTGGGGCGAGGTCGAGCTCCTGCGACCAGATCGAGCGCCCGGCTCGGCGGTACCCCTCGAGGTACGCCTCGGCGGCGGCATCTCCCATCGAATACCGGAGATCGCCCGCCGCGAACCGGCCGAAAAACCGAAGCCGGTCGGCCAGCGTGCGCCCGAAGCTGAAGCGACCGTAGTCGAACCCCCAACTGGTTCCCGTCCCGGCGTCGGCGATCACCAGCGCGTTGTGGCCGAAACGCTCCCAGATCAAGTCGCCGGGGTCGAAGGTGAGCAGGTAGACGGTCAACTCGGCGCCTGGAACGCTGTCCACCCGGGGAGCGGGAGTTGCCTGGCCGGCTAACAGCAGACCGGCCGAGGCGATACCGCCGAGCAGCGTCACAGGGTGATGTCCCGTCCGTCCGCGTCTGACCGGTAGATGGCCTCGATCACCTTGAGGACCCGGAGGTGCTCCTGGAGGCTCGGAGCGGGGGCCCGGCCCCCGATGGCCGCGAGAAAGTGGGCCCACTGCGCCTTGAAAGAGGCAATGAAAGCGATGTCGCGACTGAAGGACCCGGTGGGCGAGACATCGTGAGCCACGCCGTGAATTTCCTTCCAGACGTGCAGCGGGTTGATCCCGGCCGAGCCCTTACTGCCGCGGATCCCCGCTCCGAACCGTTCGCCTTCGCCGATGTGGCGCCAGGTGACATCGATGAAGATCGACGCTCCGTTCTCGCACACGACGAACGCGCTCCCCGACTGCTCCACCACCCGCTCGCCACCGGACCGGGTGAGCGCCGCGCTGACCCGAACCGGGGCGGGGCCGCCGGCGAGCCAGAAGCCGAGGTCGAGCATGGTGAGCCCGAGATCGAACATGGCGCCGCCGCCGGATTCGCTCCGCTTCTCGCGCCAGCCGAGCGAGGTCCGCGCCGGACGCGCCAGATGCCAACTGGCCCGAACACTCGAGATGTAGCCGAGTTCCCCGGCCTGCACGAAGCTCCGGACCGCCTGGACGTCGGGGCGATAGCGGTGCGTCATCCCGACCATCACCACCTTCTCCTTCTTCTCGGCGAGCCGAATGACCTTCTGGGCGCCGGTCGAGGTCAGGGCGAGCGGCTTTTCGATCAGGACGTGGAGGTTGGCGGCGAGCGCCGCCGCGAGGTGGGACTCGTGGAGATGGTTGGGGGTCGCGATCAGGACCGCGTCGAGCGCCTCGTGCTGAAGCAGGTCTTCGAAGTCATCATAGACGTTCTCGATGCCGGACCGGTCCGCCAGCGCCCGGGCCTTGGGCAGGTCGGTGTCGCAAAGGGCGACCAACGATACCGCCCGCAGCTTTCGCAGCACGCTCAGATGGGCGACCTGGACCACGGCGCCCGCCCCCACGATGCCTAACCGAACGGGCCGGTCGAAGCCGTCCAGTTCGAGCGCGGCGCGGGGAGCGGGCGTGGGTCGCGAATGGGGTCCCGAACGACGATTGCCGGTCATGGCCGTCCCCTTTAGTACAGGCGCTGGATTTCGGTGCCCGGAAAATAAGCGGCCAGAATCTCCTGGTAGGTAGCCCCGGCCCGGGCCCGGCCGACGGCGCCCCACTGGCACATCCCGACCCCGTGGCCGTTACCCCCGCCAACCGCGGTCACCCGAACCAGCCGGCCGCCCTCGCGGGCCAGCTGGATGGTGAACTGGGTGCTCCGGAGCCAACCTCCGTCCGCCCCCCGCAATACCTGGCGAATTGTTTGCTGGCCTCGCACCGGATATGTCCGCCCGCTGGCGGTGACCAGCAACTCTGAGGCCCGACCGGCAACCGATCGATCCACGATCTGGAGGTCGCTGGGACGAGCGATGGCCTCGGGCGGATGCCCCGCCAAACGGGCGTTCGCCGCCAAGACGCGGCCCAGCCCGTCGACGTTCCACTCCTCGCGCCAGCGAAACCGAGGCGAACCAGCACAATAGGCCTCGCCCGCGGGGCTCCGATCCGATATCGACCGGAGGTACGATTGGCCTGGACCGGAGAAGACCGCCTCGACCGCCTCGGTCCGCCCGCCGCAGGTCGAATGGAAGAACGCCTCGATGACCGCGCCGCCATGGGTGACCACCTGCCCCCGGGTGGCGTTGACCGCGGTCCAGCCCATCGGGGTCTCGGCCTGGACACCGCCATAGGCCTGGTCCGAAATCGTGCTGACGAGGTCGTAGCCGCGCACCCGGTATCGGCCCAGCGCCCGCATCGCGACGGTTCGGGAAATCACGGCCTGGGCGTACACGGCCTCACTGTCCGCTGGCGGTCGGCGACCCATCTCGGCATTGACGACCCCGGCCACGTACGACTCGATGGACACCAGGTTGACCGCCATCAGGCCCGCGGGCGTCGGGCTGACCACGACGTCGCCGCGATATTCCCTTCCCGCGATTCGGACCGCGGCCGCGGTGTCGGCCGACCGAACCGTCATCGCCGTCATCGGGGAGGAGGCCGCCCCGCCGACCCGCAGCCGAAGCCCGCTGCCATCGCTCGTCACCACGGCGGTGGCGCCGGGGGGCACTTCGGTCAGTCCGCCTCCGTCGGGCCCGGACACCAGCAGGGCGCCCCCGCCGCCGAGGATGAGTTCCGCCTGGCCCAACACGAGGCCCACCCGAACCGCTGGTTCGGTCGTGGCGGCGGTTGGAAGCCCTCCAACCTCCACCGGCGCGCAGCCCGCGAGCGCCAGGCAGAAACCGGTGACGGCGACACCGGCCCCGATCGGGGGTAAGCGGCCGGTCGGCTCCCTGCCCCGCAGGTTATCCGCGATAATTGCCAAATTTGAGTTCGATGCCGAAGTCCTGAGACCTGAGAAACGCGATCACGGCCTGCAGTTCGTCCCGGGACGGTGATGTCACCCGGACCTCATCTCCCTGGATCGACGCCTGGACCTTCTTGAAGCCGTGCTCCTTGATGGCCTTCGTCATCTTCTTCGCGGTCTCTTGGTCGATCCCCTGGGTGAGCGTGGCCGTGGCGCGAACCGCCGTGCCGGTGGCCGGCTCGTAGTCCCCGACCTTGATGTTCTTCGCGGGGACTCCGCGCTTGGCGCACTTCGTCAGCAGCACGTCGACCAGCTGCTTCATCCGGAACTCGTCATCGGCGAACAGCTTGATGACGGCGTTGGCCCGGTCGAAGTCGACGGTAGCCTGCGATCCCTTGAAGTCGTATCGCTGACCGATCTCCTTGACGGTCTGGTTGACGGCGTTGTCGACCTCCTGGAGATCGGCGCCGGTCGAGATGTCGAACGAGGAGTTCGTGGCCATGACAGGTTCAGGAAAGGTAACTCTCGAGGGCCTTGGACCGACTCACGTGGCGGAGCCGGCTCAACGCTTTCTCCTTGATCTGGCGAACCCGTTCCCTGGTGATCCCGAGCTTGGTCCCGATTTCCTCGAGCGTCATCGGCTCCGGGCCCTCGAGCCCGAAGTACATCCGGAGGATCTTCGCCTCACGGTCACGCAGGCTGCCGAGAACCTCCTCGATCGACTGGGTCAGGGCTCGTTCGAAGGTCTCGGCGTCGGGGCCCGGGTTCTGGGTGTCGGGGAGGTAGTCGAACAGCCGGTTTTCTTCCCCAGGGGTGAGCGGCGCATCCAGGGAGACATGGTTCTGGGAAATCGAGAGGGTCTTCTCGACCTCCTCGACCTCGATATCCATGCTTTCGGCCACCTCGGCGGCGGTCGGTTCCCGCCCCAGCTCCTGCTGCAAGGCGGAACTGCGCCGGGTGATTCGGTGCAGCGTTCCGGCGCGGTTGAGCGGCACCCGGACGATCCGGCTCTGCTCCGCCAACGCCTGGAGTATGGCCTGCCGAATCCACCACACCGCGTACGAAATGAACTTGATCCCCTTGGTCTCGTCGAACTTGTGCGCCGCCCGAATGAGGCCGAGGTTGCCTTCATTGATCAGATCGGAGAGCGAGACACCCTGGTTCTGGTATTTCTTGGCCACCGACACCACGAACCGGAGATTGCTGCGGACCAGCTTGTCGAGCGCTTCCTCTTCACCACCACGGATCCGCTGGGCCAGTACCACCTCTTCGTCCTGATTGATGAGGGGATAGCGGCTGATTTCTCGGAGATACACGTCGAGCGACCCATCGTCGCCCGATGGGCCCGATTTGCCGGTTCCAACCCGGATGGGCCGCATGTTCCTCGCTACCTCGCCGTCGACGGGTGTTGATCCTCGATCAACCTACCCCGCGTGCCCGCCGTTGCGCAACGGATCAGTCGTAGTTGTCGATCTGGGCCCGCTGCAAGGTCCCGGAATAGTCGACGTAGCACACCTTGGTCTCGGAGAAGAAGTGGTATCCCTCCCACCCGACCTCGCGATGCCCATTGCCGGTCTCTTTGATCCCGCCGAAGGGCAGGTGCGCCTCGGCCCCGATGGTCGGCGCGTTGACGTAAGTGATCCCGTTATCGAGTTCCTGGATGGCGCGGAACGCCAGGTTGACGTCGCGAGTGTAGATCGAACTCGACAACCCATATCGGACACCGTTGTTGATCGCGACCGCTTCATCGAACGAGCCGACCTCGATCACGGACAGGACCGGCCCGAAGATCTCCTCGTTGGCCACCCGATGATCCGGGGAGACTCCGGCCAGGATCGTCGGCCGATAGAACCAGCCTTTGTCGAACGCCTTGCCCGAGGGACGGCCACCGCCGGCGACGACCTCGGCCCCTTGCTTCCTGGCGATGGCCAAGTACCGCTCGACCTTGTCGCGAGCCGCCTCGTGGACCAGGGGACCAACGTCAGTCTTCGGTTTCCGGCCGTCGCCCAAGACCAGGGTTTCGACCCGCTTGACCAATCGTTCGAGAAACCGGTCGTGGACCCGTTTGTGGAGGAGGAGCCGGCTGGTCGCGGTGCAGCGTTGCCCGGTCGTTCCGAAGGCCCCCCAGACCACCCCATCCAGCGCCAGATCCAAGTCGGCATCGTCCATCACGATCATGGCGTTTTTGCCGCCCATCTCGAGCGAGACCCGTTTGTGCATTCGGCCACAGGTTTCGCCGACGAAGGCGCCCGTCGTGGTCGACCCGGTGAACGAGATCACCGGCACCCCGGGGTGCTCGACCAATGCCTTGCCGACCGTCTCGCCGCGACCGTGCACCAGTTGAACCACTCCGGGCGGCAACCCCGCATCGAGCAGCAGTTGGAGCAGCAGGGTGGCCGTGTGGGGGACGTCCTCCGACGGCTTGAGGACGATGGTGTTCCCGCACAGCAGCGCCGGGAACATCTTCCAGGTCGGGATCGCCAGCGGGAAGTTGAACGGGGTGATCAGTCCGACGACCCCGATCGGCCGCCGATAGCTCATCGCCCACTTCTGCCGCAACTCCGACGGCACCGTGTGTCCGAAGAGGCGACGCCCCTCCGAGGCGGCGTAATACGCCGTATCGATGGCTTCTTGGACGTCGCCCTTGGTTTCGGCGACCACCTTCCCCATCTCTCGGGTCATCGCGTCGGCCAGGGCGTCCTTTCGCTCGACCAAGAGGTCGCCGACCCGGCGCAGGATGTCGCCCCGTGCCGGCGCCGGGGTCCGCGACCACGGCCCGAAGGCTTTGGACGCCGCTTGAACGGCGTTCGCGACGTCCTTCGGGCTCGAGTCGGGGAATTTCCCGATCAAGTCCGAGATGTCGGCTGGGTTCCGGTTCTCGAAATAGCGGCCGGTGGTCGGTCCAACCCACTTGCCCGCAATGAAATTCTGGAATGTCGTCATCTGAGGTCAGCAGAGGTTATGGACACCACCAAAGCGCGGCTCGTTTTGCGTAACCGATCCGAGGGAGGACCGCGGCGGCGACGAGGACGCCCCCCCACAGGGACACCAACAGCGCGACCACATGGGCGAGCCCCATCCGGCGGCGCCAGGCCGTCACCGCGCCCCACAAGCCGGCCAGACCGACGACGCCCGCGGCGCCGAGGTAGAGAAAGAGCGCCGTGCCACAGGCGTGGAAATAGGGCCACTGGGTCATCGCCAAGCCGAGCAGGGCGCCCAGACCGACCCGAAACCAGGTCGCGATTCGGTCACGCCCGGCGACCGGCAGGCTCGATGACCCACCCCCACCCGAGCGCGCTGCCGGCGGCGGCGGTGCCCCACCTGCCGGCGACGCCTTGGCGGCCGGGGTCGCCGCGATCAGCTTGTCGATGTTCGCGAGTTCTTTGTCCCAGTCGCGGGGACCGCCCAGTTCGGGGCTCACGTGGACTCCCGGCTGATCTGGTACTTCTCGATCTTCTTGTAGAGGTTGGAACGCGGCATCGCCAACGCCCGGGCCGTCTCGGCGATGTTCCAATCGTTCTTGGCCAACGCCTGGACGATCTGGGCTCGCTCCGCCTCGATCACCGAGCGACCGAGGCTCGCCGATTCCTCCGCCGGAAGCGGCGGCGGGATCAACCGCTCGACGTCCTGGCCGGTCACCGAATTGGTCCGCGCCAGGATCAGGAGCCGCTCGATGGCGTTTCGTAGCTCCCGGACGTTACCGGGCCAGGCGCGATTCTTGAGCTTGTCGACCGCCTCGGTGGTGAAGGTGCGGACTGGAATCCCTCCCCGTCCAGCCAACTGCTCCACGAAATGGGCGATCAGCTCCGGAATATCCTCCCGCCGCTGCCGGATCGGCGGCACCACGATCGGCACGACGTTCAACCGGTAGTAGAGATCCTCGCGGAAGCGTCCTTCGGCGATCTCTTCCGCGACGACCTTGTTGGTCGCCGCCAGCACCCGGACATCGACTTGTTGCGGCCGAGCCCCGCCAATCCGGGTCACCACGCCTTGCTGGAGCACCCGGAGCACTTTCGCCTGCGCCGACAACGACATGTCGCCGATCTCATCGAGGAACAGGGTGCCCCCGTCGGCGAGCTCGAACTTGCCGGGACGGTCGGCCACGGCGCCGGTGAAGCTCCCCTTGATGTGGCCGAACAGCTCGCTTTCGATCAATTCGTTGGGGATCGCCGCGCAATTGACTTCGATGAACGCCCGCTCTCGCCGTCGCGAGGCCTCGTGAATGGCCCGGGCTACGAGTTCTTTCCCGGTCCCGTTTTCTCCGGTGATCAGGACCCGGGAGTCCGTCGGCCCCACCCTGCCGATCAGGTCTCGCACCGCCCGCAGCGCCGAGCTGGAACCGACCATCGGGTACTTGGTGTCGATCGCCCCTTTGAGCCGTTCGTTCTCGCCACTCAAGGCAACCGATGACAAGGCGTTGCGCAGCGTGACCATGAGACGGTCGGAGTCGAGCGGCTTCTCGAGAAAATCGAACGCGCCCCGCTGGGTGGCCTGCACCGCGGTCGCGATCGTGCCATGTCCGGAGATCATCACCACCGCCACGCCCGGATCAACCGCTTTGAGCTTCGAGAGGACTTCCAGCCCATCGAGGCCAGCCATCTTCACGTCGAGGACGACGACGTGGGGCCGAAACTCCGGGAACAGGAGCAGTCCCTCGCGACCCGAGGACGCCAGCTGGACTTCGAGACCCTCGTATTCGATCACCTGCTTGAGCGCCTCCCTCACGGCCGGCTCGTCGTCGATGACGAGGACCCGTCCCTCGATCATCGCTCCACCTTCCCATAGAGCACCGCGCCCGCTCGGGTAACCCGGATCCCCGTGATCCAGCTGTCGACCGGAAACGCGATTCGGGGAGTGGCACCCGGCACCAACGCGTCCAGAACCGGTCCCCACACGCCGCTCGGGAGGCCAAGACCTCGGATCGCGATCTGGGTGATCTGCCATTCGCCCCGGCCAACCCGAACGAGATCGAGTGGCCCGCGAATCTCGACCCGCTCCCGCTCGGCGAGGAGGCCCCCCACCGGCCCGAGCGATCGCGGCAGTCGTTTGGTGTCGACCCGACCGCGAACCGAGACCTCGCCGTCGTAGAGCCGGACTTCGATGCTATCGGCAATACCCGGCGAACGCCGGTCGATCTCCGCGGCAACCAGGGCCTCGGCCTCTTTCTCGGTGACGGTGACCGAATCGACCCGCCCCTGGGCGAGCGAGTCGAGCCGGGCCCGGGCTCGCTCCCGCAGCTCGTCCGGCGACGAGGCGGCATCGGCGGTGGGGGCGGGTTCGGCGGTCATCCGGTGAACGGCACGGCGGATCTGATCCCGATTGATCCAGGCAAGGTAGCCCGCTCCGACGAGCAGCAGGAAGCCAAGCAACCGAAACGGGGCACTGAGACAGCTCAGCGTCACGCCAGCACCACCTGGTGACGCACCGCATACCGAGGCCCGTCCTTGGTCAACTCGCTCTCGTACAGCACGATCCGGTCGCCAAGGAAGGCGTCCCCCGGCCCGATCGACTCGACCAGATCCTGCCAACCCGGCGGCAGCCGATGGCCCTCCCGAACTCGCCCGAGCGTCACGTGCGGTCGAAACGGCCGGCCCTCTGGGGGGAAACCCAACTGCTCACCGGAACGCTCCAGTCGGTCTTGGAGCAACTCCAGGCTGGGTTCGGCGTCGATGGCCAGGTGAATCACCCGAGGCCGGTCGACGCTGGGGAACACCCCCGCGCCCTGCAGCGTCATCGCGATCGGCCGGGTCCCCCGAGCGGCAAAGTCGATTGCCTCCGCGATCGTCTCCAAGCGATCGGGCGCCACTTCACCGAAGAATTTGAGGGTCACGTGAATGCCCTCGGGCCGGACCCATCGCACCGGCCAGTTCGCCTCGCGGAGCCGATCCAAGATCACCGCAACCTCACCTTCGGCCGAGGCGGCGAGCGGGACGGCAACGAATAACCTCATGAGGCAACCGGGAGAAGACTACCGCGCCGGTAGCCGCGGGGATCTCGCTCGACGGAAGAAAAGCCCAGCCCGCCCAGTGCCGGGACGACCTCGCCCCACCGGCCGTCCAACAGCTCGAACATATCGGGATTGACCTCGATTCGCGCGGTGGTTCCCAGGTGGCGTACCCGTAGATCGCCGCTGATGCCCAGGGAGCGAAGAAAGGCCTCGGCTTGGTCGACTTGCCGGAGTCGATCGCCGGTGACTTCGAGCCCATAGCGGATCCGACTGGCCAAACAGGGCGCTGCTGGGGCGTCCGCCACCGCGAGGCCGAGACTTCGGGCCGCCTCCCGGATCTCCGCCTTTCTCAAGCCGAGCTCCACGAACGGAGAACGAATCCGTCGCTCGGCCGCGGCGGAAGCGCCAGGACGGTGCTCCCCCAGGTCGTCCCGGTGGGTCCCGTCGATGATCGTGGCGAAGCCCCGGCGCTCCGCGATCGCCGCCAGCCGGGTCCACAGTTCCCGCTTGCAGAAGTAGCATCGATCCGGAGCATTGGCCCGATACGACGGATCGTCGAGCTCGTTGGTGTCAACGGCGAGAAAGGGCACCCCGTGTGCTTCGACCAATTGCTGGGCGGCCTGCCATTGTCCCGCCGGGACCGACGGGCTCATCCCCAGGACCGCCAGGAAACGGTCCGGGCCGAGCGTCCGCGAGCCGACGATCGCGAGGACGCTCGAATCGACTCCTCCGGAGTAGCCGAGCAACGCCCGGGACACCGACCGAAACCACTGTTCGAGAGCCGCGAGGTGTGCCATGCCGGGAAACGTAACGGGCTCGTGCCAGGGCGGAAGCGGAATTAACCTTTCGGCATGGCGAACCCGCGAGTTCCGGAGCACGAACTCGAGTTCAAGGCGACTCGGGCGGGCGGCCCTGGCGGCCAGCACGTCAATACTTCGAGCACCCGGATCGAAGTCCGTTGGAACGTGATCCGCTCGGCGGCACTTTCCGACTGGCAGCGGGCCCGCCTGCTCGAGCAGCTGGGGGGCCGGATCGACAGCGAGGGGTGGGTCAGAGTGGTGGCGGCGGCGAGCCGGAGCCAACTGCAGAACCGGGAGGCGGCCAGGGCGAGACTGCTCACGCTGGTGGCGAACGCCCTCGCCGTTCCCAAGGACCGGAAGGCGACCAAGATCCCTCGCGCCTCCCGAGAGCAGCGCCTGGAGGCCAAACGCCGCCAGAGCCGGCAGAAGTCCGAGCGCCGCCGCCCGTCCCTCGATGACTGACGAACCTCCCGGTCCGTGGCGGTACTTTCAAAGCCGCGAGGTCAAGGAGGCCAGGGCCTGGGCCGCCAGCGGCGGCATCGCCGTCCACGAGAACATTTTCAAGTCGCGGGGCCGGCGCACCTGTCACCTGCTCGCCGTCGACGAGACGCGCTTGGTCCGGGCGGCAGTTTCGGTCGGCTGCTCGCCGTACTGGATTCAGCGCACCAACACCCTCCATTTCGACTTGGTCGAGCCCCAGTTGACCCGGGCCCTCGATCTCTGCCCGAACTATCCTCCCGCTACCGGACGGTGAACCGCGCCACCCAGCGAGTATGGTCCCAGTCGAAGCGCAACTCACCCCGACCGCCGGCTTCGACGACGCTGATGGTGAACCGCTCCACCAACTGATCGAGCCGCTCGACATCGAGCTCGACCCGGCCGAGGTCCTGGGCCGGATCGTGGGCGGTGCCCCATTGTCCGGTCTGTTTGTTGACGATCAAGGACACCCCCCGCGTCGTGGGGAGGGTCCAGAGGGTGTAGCTGCCCGCCGGAACGGACAAGCTCCCGATCGACAGCGGCCGATCGGTACGAAACTGGGTTGCCGCGTTGGCGCCGGTGCGCCATACCTGGTCATACGGTACGACCCCGCCCACGATCTGACGACCTCGTTTCGAGGGCCGGCCATAGTCGACCCATAGCGAGGCCCCGAGCACCACGCTCTGCACCGTGTCGCGGGTCGACAGCGCTCCCGCCGCCTGACCGGCGCGCTCCCGGTTGATGAAGGCTTCGGTCAATCGGTCGAAGTCCAGATCGCCCCGGCGGTGGGCGACGACCTTGATCGTGGTCCGGCCGCCGTCGACGCCCTGCGGCAACCCCTCTCGGTCGACTTTCGCCATCATCGGTTGGCCGAAGAAGTCGACCGCCAGCGAATCACCCCGCCGCACCACCGGAGACCTGGTCACGGCCCGACCACCGATGCCCCACTGGGCGACCACGACACTATCGGCGGTTCGGGCCACGGCGGCCTTGGTGGTCAGGCCGAACAGACCCCAGGAGTACAAGGTGAACGGAACGGCATCGGCGGGCCCGGCGATCTTCAGGGTGTCGATCCGGCCTCCGCGATCGAGCACGGCGACAATGCCATCGGCTCCAAACCGCGCCACGACCGACTGGGCAGGCGGCGCGCCCGGACCCTCGACGGCGGCCTTCGCGGTGCTCTCGAGCGACCGGACCGACCGGTCTTCGCGGAACTCGACCCGGTAGTCGAGGACCCTCACCCGAGGGGTGATGGTCACCAACCTGCCCTCGAGACGCTCGGCGCTAGCCGTCACCCGCTCGAAAGCAACGGTGTCCTTGCCTAACGTGGTCACCCAGAAGTCGCGCCGCTGTCCCGAGGCGGAGCCGGTGATCAGGAACAGCAACAGTGTGGCGTGGATCGATTCTCGCATCGCAGTCTCCCGTTGACGAGCCGTCGTGGCGATCACCGGCCGGTCGGCGGAATCACCAGGTCTCCACGCTTCCGCTGGCCGGTTGCTGCGACGGTCCAGGCGCCGCCGGTGGCGGAGACCGCGGTGATCGCACTCGAGGGAATCTTAACCCGCGGCGGCCCCCGAAAAAGCCGTTCGTCGGCATCCAGATGCAGCTGGCCGACGCCGGAGCCGGTCGGCGCAGTTGATCGTCGGCCCGATCAGGATCCTCGAACGGGGGCGCTTCGGTCACGATTCCGCGGCCAGGCGCTGGCGGCGGCCGTTGAGCCGGGTCTCGATGTCCGCCACCCAGCGCGCCAGGTAGTCTCGGCGGCCGCCGAACAACCGTACGAGCGGTCGCTCGAGCGGGTTTTCGATGGTGGTCGCCTCCACCACGGACAACTCGGTTTGGCCGTCGACGGCGCGCCACTGGTAGATCCACCGCCTCGGGGTGAGCCGCGACGTGGCCACCTCGACCTCGATCCGGCCCGGCAGAGCGGCGGTCCGGGCCAAGGGCGTCCACCGCCCACGGCGATCGCGTTCCTGCCACCGAACGATCCCACCGGCCTCGGGCAGCCGTTCGAGACTCACCACATCGCGCCGCCAGGTGGGCATGGCATCGAGGTCGGTGAGGACGGCGAAGATCGCATCAGGCGAGGTGGGCAACCGTTGGACCATCGTGGTTTGATAGACGGGTGGCAACCAGAACCCGACGAGGACGCCCAGGGCGAGCACCACGATGGGGGCAAGCGCGAGGACCCGTGTGATCCGAGCCCGGCGTTGGCGTTGACGGCGGTTCATCCGATTCCCTTTCGCTTCCGGGGAGTGCCAGGTGAGTTGGGGACTGGCCCCAGTCGGCGAGCGGCCTGGGCCAGCGACACCACGCCGGCGATCGACGAGGATCGATCGGCCGGCGCCATCGAGGCGAGCAGCAGCCGCACTCGGTCGGGGTCGATCAGCGCTTTGGTCCGCGCGGCCCGTTCGCCGGCTGGCGTGAGGCGGAGGGCGACACGGCGGCGGTCGTCGTCGTCTCGTTCGCGCCGGACCATGCCGGCTTTGGCGAGCCGATCGACGAGGAGGGACATGGTGGGCAGCGCGACGCCCATCGCCCGGGCCAGGTCGGAGAGCGTGGAGGCGTGGACCCGGTCGAGATGACTCAAGGCGGTGGCTTGGTGGACGCTCAGCTGGCCGCCGGCGCCGTCGTCCACGACCCGTTGGCGGAGGGCGTGATGGAGGACCGGGTAGGCGGCGAGGAGCTGGCGGACGGGGTCGCGGCGCACGCAATTATTTTATTAGTAAAATAAAAATATGCAAGGCCCACCAAAGCCCAACACCCCGAAACCGCTCTCCCCTTGCCCTCGTCGGGAAAGCCTGACAGAGTTGACTCGAGGGAACGGACGATGACGTCATTCGAGGTGCTGCCCCCCCCGAGCGGGTTGGGAACGCTGGGGGCTGATCGCGAGCGTGGCTTTCCACCTGCTCGCGCTGGCGCCCCTCGTCCTTCCCGATCGACCGGAAAACCCAGCCGGCGACCGGATCGATCAGCTGGTGGTCTTCCTGGTCCCCCCCGAACGGCAATCCGGCGGGGCCGGTGGCGCGGTGACCCGCTGGTCCGACCGGGCCGGGAACGAGGGAGTCACCCCGGGGCCGCCGCCCAAGACCGAAGACCCCACCGCGCCGCCACCCGGCGAACCCGGCGACCCGGCGCCGACCGACAGCTTCGTGCCGGGGCGGCTCCTCTCGACGGAGACCGCCTTGAGCGAAATCGAGGTCGACTCGGTGGTCGAACGGGACCCGAGCAGCGCCGCGCCCAAATACCCGGAGGTCCTCCTGGCGAGGAACATCGAGGGCAGCACCTTCGTGCATTACGTCGTGGACACCTTGGGAAGGGTCGACACCGCGACGATTCGGGTGCTCCGATCCACCGCCCCTGAGTTCGCGGCATCGGTCAGGGCTGCCCTGGCCGAGATGCGATTCCGGCCGGCCCTCCAGGCATCCCGCAAGGTCCGCCAGTGGGTGGAGCAGAACTTTGCCTTCCGGATCGTCAAACCGGCGGCGGACACGACGTGACCACGATCGACCTCAACGCGGACTTGGGCGAGAGCTTCGGCCGTTACCGCCTCGACGGGGATGACGAGTTGCTTCGCCTGGTCAGCTCGGCGAACATCGCCTGCGGGTTCCATGCCGGCGATCCCCCGGTGATGGCCGAGACCGTGGCTCGGGCGGTGACGCGCGGGGTCGCGATTGGTGCCCACCCTGGTTATCCCGACCTCCAGGGCTTCGGTCGCCGAGACCTCGCCATGACGCCGGCCGAGATCGAAGCGACGGTGATCTACCAGATCGGCGCGCTGCAGGCCTTTTGCGTCGCCGCCGGCGGGCGGCTTCGTTACGTCAAGGCCCACGGGGCACTCTACAACCGGGCGGCCCGGGACGCCGAGGTCGCCCGAGCCATCGCCCGGGCCGCCCGACGGGTGGACCCTTCCCTGCTCTTCCTGGGGCTCGACGGCACGACCATGCTGGATGCCGCCCGAGAAGAAGGGCTCGAAGTGGCCCGGGAGGCGTTCGTCGATCGGGCCTACCTCCCGGACGGGCACCTGGTCCCTCGGGACCGACCCGGGGCCTGCCTCGAGGATGTCCCGACCATCGTCGAGCGGGCCGTCCGAATGATCACGGAGCGCTACGTCACGGCGATCGACGGCACCCGCCGCATCGTCCGACCGGATTCTCTTTGCGTCCATGGCGACGGGCCGGCCGCGGTGGCGATCGTGCGGGCCCTGAAGGACCGGCTCCACACGGCCGGGATCGCGGTCGCACCGTTCGCCCGGTGACCCTTTCCGGGCCCCGGTGGCCGCGCCTCAGCCCCCTCGGTGACTCCGCCCTCCTGGTGACCTTCGGGGACCGGATCGATTCCTCGACCCGAGACCGGGTGCTCGCCCTCGCTGACCGGCTGGGGCACCGTCGCGATCTCGGCATCGTCGAGTTGGTACCCGCCACGGTGTCGCTCGCGATCCGCTACGACCCCCGAACAACCGACTACGGTTCGCTCCGCGATGTGGTCCAGACCTCGATCGGCGGTCCGGTGCCGACGCCGCCCGCCGGACGCCTCATCACGATCCCGGTGCGATATGACGGTCCCGATCTGGCGGAGGTCGCGGCGAAAACCGGCCTGACCCAAGCGGAGGTGGTCGCTCGGCATTCCGCCCGCGAGTATCAGGTGGCGTTGTTGGGTTTCGTCCCGGGGTTTGGCTACCTCACCGCGCTCGACCCCCGGCTGGTGCTGCCCCGACGCTCGGCGCCGAGGCCGCGGGTGCCCGCCGGCTCCGTGGCGATCGCGGGGGAACAAACGGGTATTTACCCGGCCGCGACGCCGGGAGGTTGGCACCTCCTGGGTCGAACCAGGACGGTCATGTTCGACCCTGCCCGCGATCCGCCGGGGCTCTTGGCCGTGGGCGATCGGGTCCGCTTCGTCGCGGAGGATTGAGTGCTCTTCATTGTCAAAGCCCTCGGCCTCGTCACGGTGCAGGACCGGGGTTGGTCGATCGGTCGAGCCATCGGGTTGCCGCAGTCGGGGGCGCTGGACGTGGAAGCGTTCGTGACGGCGAACCGCGCGGTCGGCAACGAATCCGGCGCGGCCGTCCTGGAGCTGGTGGGAGGCAGCCTGACCGTTCGGGCAGAGGTCCCGGTGGTCATCGCGGCCGGCGGAGGGGCCGGCGCGCGAATCGGCACCCAACGGATCGCCGCCTTCACGGCCTACCCGCTTCCCGCGGGCGCGGTGGTGACCCTCGACACCGCTCCGACCGGCCGGGTTGGCTACCTCGCGGTTGCCGGGGGCATCGACGTCCCCGTGATTCTCGGATCGCGGTCGACCTACCTCCCAACCGCTTTCGGAGGCTACCAGGGCCGGCGTCTCCAAGCCGGCGATCGGCTTTCGTTGGGGCCGCCGGCCACGGCAATGACTACCGGATCTCCGACAGAGCCATCCGAGACGGGCCCGATCCGCGTCGTCCCGGGCCCCCAAGGTCACCTTTTCGGCGACGAATCGTTGGCCGCTCTCGAGTCAACCGTTTGGCAGGTGTCGGCGGCCTCCGACCGGATGGGCACCCGGCTGATCGGCTCGGCCATCGCGCCGCGAGTGCCGGCCACCCTGCCGTCGGAGGCGACTTGCCTGGGCGCCATTCAGATTCCCGACGACGGCCAACCGATCGTTCTGTTGGCGGACGGACCGACCGTCGGCGGGTATCCGAAGATCGGAGCGGTCATCACCGCCGATCTCGGTCGATTCGCGCAGCTGGGCCCGGGAGCGTCCGTTCGTTTCAGTTGGGTGTCGCTGGCCCAGGCGGTTCCAGCGGCGGCGCGGTGGATGAACCGGGTGGGGGTGCCGAGTCGGGCCCCATCCCGGTGAATTCCACGGCTGCCCACGACCGCCCGCCCCGGGCGTAGCGAAGGTCGTAGACGCCGAAGCGGTCGCCGCCTAACGGTTCGACGACGGGAAAGCGGGCCCAGTGAAGGAACGCGCTCAGTTCTCGGCTTGGCGCCAATGGGCGGGGCCCCGGGATTCCGGTCGGCACCGTCATGGTCCATTCCAGCCCGGCACCCCGACCGAGTCGAAATTGACCGAGGTGGTATCTGTCTCCTCCGTCGAGTATCACCTCTTTGGTGAAGGGGTCGCCGAAGACCGCGGTGGCCATGAACCGCTTGCCCGCCAGCGGCGTGGAGGCCACCGTCCGCTCGACCCCACGCCGCGCCGCCAGGGTCGTGGCCATCATCGCGCCGACATACACCATGGCCAGAGCGAGCCCCACCCGAGCCCAGCGTTCACCGATTTCGCGATGGCGGCGCCCTCGCCACCACGAGACCACCACGGCGGCGGTCAGGAAGAGGTACATGAACGGATCGACGATGAAGAGGGTGTCGCCGTAGTACCACCGGTCGACGAACGGCATCAACCACCGCATCCCATAGTTGTTCAGGAAATCCAGGAACGGATGGGTCAGCACGCCGATGGCCGAAAGAGCGACCAAGTCGCGATAGCGGTTCCCGCCGGCAACGGGACGCCACCGATTCCAACCCCAAACCAGACCGGCCAGCAGCAATGGCCAAACTGCGAGCGCCAGGACGCCATGGGTCACCCCGCGACGGATTTCGAGACTCCGCCCGAGCCCAATCGCGAGGATGTCGACGTCCGGGAGGTTCGCCGCGACGAGGAGGGTGGTCGTGGCCCGGGAGGCCCAGCGTTTGAGGCCCGATTGGGCCAGGGCGGCGCCGACCAGGGTGTGACAGAGCGGATCCACGGCGCATCCTTCCCGAGACGGAGGGCAGGATAATATTCAGCGCCCAGCGGCGACAGGCGGGCGGAGCGATCGGCGCGCCGCGGGGATCCGGCGGGAACAGCCCGCGAGGAGGAACGATGAGACGATTGGCGTTGGCGGTGCTGGCAGTGATTCTGGGGGCCCACCGTTCGGCGGCTCAGGAAGCCAGTCCGGTCCCCAGGACGGATTGGGGGACCTTCATGTTCGAGCGCGATATCGGGAAGACGACCGGCCAACTCGGTGGGAACGCCGACGCGGTCTATGCGGCTTTGCCAGCCGCGTTCGCGGAACTCGGCTTGACGCCGAAGGCCGTCGACCCCGCCAACCGGGTACTCGAGCTCAAACGCCACCGCTTGGTCCGGAAGCTGGGGAAGGACGCCCTCTCTCGGTTCCTCTCCTGCGGCGATGGGCTTCTCGGACCGAACGCCGATTCATACTACGTCTATCTGACCCTGACCGCACAGGTCACCGCGACGCCCAATGGCCGGTCGCTGCTCACCTTGTATTTCACCGCTGACGCGGTCAACGTGCCCGGCGGGCAGAGCGACCGGCTACCCTGCGCGACGACCGGCCTGTTCGAGCATCGGCTGGTCACCAAGCTGCAGGCGCGATTCCCTTCTACCTAGCTCGCGGGGGTCCGGTCGAGGATCCGATACTGGATCGCTTCGGCTACGTGCGGGGCGCCGATTCGAGGTTCTCCGGCCAGGTCGGCGATGGTTCGGGCCAACCGAAGCACCCGACCGTGCGCCCGCGCCGAAAGGCGGAGCCGCTCAGCGGCGCTGGCGAGGAGCTGGGCAGCCGCGGGGTCCGGTTCACAGAACTTGCGGACCTGCTTGGCGCTCAGCTGCCCATTGGCGTAGACCGGCGGATCGAGTGAGGCGTACCGCTGGACTTGCCGACTCCGGGCTGCCTCGACCCGGGCCCGAACGAATCGACTCGACTCCCCCGGCTCGAGCCCCGACAACTCTTGCCAGGTCGGGTTCCCGACGTTGAGATGAAGATCGAAACGGTCGTATAGTGGCCCCGAGATCCGGGCCCGGTAACGGCGGATTCGTTCGGCAGAGCACTGGCAGGACCGGCGGGGATCGCCGAAATGGCCGCAGGGGCATGGATTCATCGCGGCAATGGCCATGAACCGGGCCGGGAACGTGACGGCGTGCGCGGCCCGCGCCACCGTGACCATTCCATCTTCCAGCGGTTGGCGCAGCGCTTCGAGGACGTTCCGTCGGAACTCCGGTAACTCGTCGAGGAATAGCACTCCGTGATGGGCGAGGCTGACCTCACCCGGTCGGGGGATTGAGCCGCCACCGATCAGGCCCGCGTCGCTCACGGTGTGGTGCGGCGCTCTGAAGGGCCGCTCCCGCACCTGGCCCCGCTCGACCAAGCCGGTGCCGGCAACGCTGTGTACCGTGATGACCTCGAGCGCCTCCGGTCCGGTGAGCGACGGCAGAATGGTCGGCAGCCGGCGGGCGAGCATGGTCTTCCCTCCGCCAGGCGGTCCGATCATCAAGGCGTTGTGGCCGCCCGCGGCCGCGACTTCCATCGCCCGCTTGGCCATTTCATGGCCGCGCACCTCGGCGAAATCGTATTCGGAGCTGGCCGGCCGACTGGGCTCTACCGGACGCCCGGGGGCCAGGGGCCGAGCCCCGCCAAGGTGGTCGACCACGTTGCGGAGCGTGGCCGCGCCGAAGACCTCGACGCCGGGCACCAGGGCGCCTTCCGCGGCGTTGGCCACCGGCAAGATCACCCAGCTCGCGCCCAGACGTCTGGCGCAGAGGACCACCGGGACGGCGCCGCGAATCGGCCGGAGTTCACCCTCGAGGCCCAACTCGCCGAATACGAAGCCGGCCAGGTGACCGAGCGCCGGGACGGGAAGGCGGAGTTGGTCCGAGGCGATCAGGACCCCGACCGCGATGGGAAGGTCGAAGGCCGACCCGGCTTTCGGCACGTCGGCCGGGGCCAGGTTGACGGTGATCCGCCGCAAGGGGAACTCGAATCCCGAGTTGGCGAGCGCGGCGGCGATCCGCTCCCGGCCCTCCTTGATGGCGCCGTGGGGGAGCCCCACCGTGGTAAACGAAGGCAGTCCGGACGATAGATCAACTTCGACGTCGACTGGTTGGCCGTCGACCCCGATGACCACCGCCGAGCGAACCCGAGCGAGCATGGTACGATGGTACCGCCGCCGGCCCGCGCGGGGACAACCAAATCGCCGCACCGACCAGCAAAACGCCGCGGCCCCGCTTGAGGGAAGCCGGGGAGAGCGGTAAGATCGACCAACTCCACCGGACAAGAACCGATGCGTCGCCGAGACGTGGTGAAGAGCGCGGTGGCATCGAGCGTGGCGGCCTTGGTCCCCCCCTTCCCGCTCCGCCAGGAACCAGCTCTCGTGGTCGAAGGGCTTTTCGCGGGATCGATGCGGTTGTCGCATCTCAGAGGGATGCAGCAAGGGGGTGTCCACTGTGGGGTGGCAGGCGGGCCGAGCGACATCAACGGCTACGCGGCGATTCTCGATTTCTTCGACCGGCACGCCAGCGAGGTCGTTCTGGCCAGATCGGTCGCCGACATCCTCGCCGCGCGTCAGGCTGGCAAGGTGTCGAACGTGTTCTGTTGGCAGAGCGCCGAGGCGTTGGGGGCCGCGTTCAATCAGCCCCTGGGCACGCCGCGGACGGCCCTCCGGGCATTCCACGAGATGGGCCTCCGGATCATCGGGTTGTGCTACAACGTGGTCAACGTCTTCGGGGCGGGCTGTCTCGAACCGCAAGTCGGCTTGACCCGGGCGGGTCGACGATTGGTCGAGGAAATCCACCAGCGCCGCCTGGTGTTGGACGTCGGTGGGCATACCGGGGAGCAAACGACCCTCGACGCCATCGCGATCTCCCGCGGTGTCTCGGTCGTTTGCAGCCACACCAACATCGCCGCGATCGCCAACAACTACCGCTGCGTGAGCGACCGGGTGATCGACGCGATCGCCGGGACCGGCGGGGTGATCGGCATCACCGCCGTCAACGACTTTCACGTTCGGGGCCGTGGGGTGACCGGCCCAGTCCCCCACATCGGGATCGACGAGCACATCGATCAGTACGAGTACGTTCGACGGCGGGTGGGGATCGACCACGTCGGCATGGGAACCGACTTCGTCGACGGGATGCCGATTCCCTACGGTGGAGGCGTCAACTCGGAGATCATCACCAGCGACATGATTAGCGAGCCCTGGCGCTTCGTGAAGGGCTTCGAGCAGATCGGCGAATTCCCGAACCTCGTCGCCGGATTCAAGCGGCGGGGCTGGAGCCAGGCCGACATCGACAAGGCGATGGGGGGCAATTGGCTCCGAGTCTACCGCCGGGTCTGGGGAGGCTAGGCGATCGTCGTCGGCTCGACCAAGACGGCGGTCCCGTAGCAGAGGACCTCGGACACCCCCTGCATCACCTCGGTGGCGTCGTACTTGATCGCCACCACGGCGTTGGCCCCGTGCTGTTCGGCGTGCTGGAGCATCAGCTCGAATGCCTCGGAGCGAGTCCGCTCGCATAGCTCGACGAACCGGTCGATCCGGCCACCCCGCAGCGTCTCGAGCGAGGCGCCGATGAGCCCGAAGATCGAACGCGACCGGACCGTGATGCCGAGCACGACGCCGAGCGTCTCGGTGGTCCGGTATCCGTCGAGGGCGAGCGCGGTCGTGGTCATCGAATGAGGAATCTTGTGCGGGCTGGCCAGCTGTCGGGACATCGATCGCTCCGTTCGAGGCCGAGACAATACTCGCCCGCCGCTCGCGTTGTTTCAAGGCGGCGCCGCCGGTAGATTGGCTTGACGGCCCCATGTTGACACTCGATCACGTCTTGATCTTCGCCGGTGACCTCGATACCGCGGCTCAGCAGTACCGGCGGCTCGGCTTCTCGCTGACGCCGCGGGGCAGCCACCCGAGTCTCGGTACCGCCAATCACACCATCATGTTCGAGCGCGATTACCTCGAGCTGATCACGGTCGCCGTTCCCGGCCCGGGCAACGCCAGGTGGGCCTCGATCATGGCGGCGGGTGGCGGTTTCGGCGCCGTGGCGTTGGCGACCTCCGACGCCCGGGCGACCCGAGCCCAACTGCTGCAACGGGGGTTCGAGATTCCGGAAGTGATCGACTTTGCCCGCCCGGTCGCCACCGACGGCGGAACCGAGCTAGCCCGTTTTTCGGTGGCCCATCTTCCCGCCGACGCTTCCCCGGCTCTCCCGGGGTTCTTCTGTCAGCATCACACCCGCGAGTTGGTCTGGCTCCCGGCTCACCAGACTCACGCCAACACCGCCACCAAGGTCGTCGCGATGGTCGTCATCCACCCGGACCCCGCCGCGGCCAGTCCAGGCTACGAACGGCTGCTCGGCCGGGCGATGGTCCACCCACACCCCGGCGGGCTCCAGATCGATCTGCGGGGGCCCCGCCTGCTGTTGGTGACACCTGATTTCGCCCGCCGCCGCCTGAACGCCTCCGTCATGGAGCGACCGGACGGAATCGTGCCGATCGGTGTCACCATCGGCGTGAGGCGGCTCGAGCGAGCTATTGCCTCGCTCGAAGAGGGCCGGGTCTCCTATCGCCGGTTCGGCCGCCGCTCGGTGATCGTGGACCCGGAGGATGCCTGCGGGGTGGCCCTCGAACTCGCCGCGGTGGCTTGATGACGACGAGTTGCCGGGCGGCCGTCATGGCCGCACCCCGCGAACCGATCCAGCTCCTCGAGGTGCCGCTGCCGACCCTGGAACCGGGTGCCGCGCTCCTGGAGACGCTCTTCTCCGAGGTGTGTGGGACCGACGTCCACCTCCACCATGGCCGGCTCGCCGGGGTACCCTACCCGTTGATCCCGGGACACGTTTCCGTCGGCCGCATCATCGACATGCACGGCCCGATCCGCGACGTGGCCGGCGAGGAATTCCGACTTGGCGACGTGGTGACCTTCCTCGACGTCCACGAAACCTGCAACGCCTGCTATCAGTGCCTGGTCGCCAAGCAGACCACTCGATGTCCCCACCGAAAGGTGTACGGCATCAGCTACAGCGCGACCGACGGGCCCCTCGGTGGCTGGTGCGAGCGACTCTGGATGAAGCCCGGGGTCAAGATGATTCGCCTGCCCGAGGGCCTCGCCCCGGAGACCTTCATCGGGGGTGGTTGCGGACTCACCACCGCGGTCCACGCGGTCGAGCGCGCCGAGATCGAGCTGGGACAGTCGGTCGCGGTGCTGGGCGTCGGCCCGGTCGGGCAGTCGTGCGTGGCGCTCGCCGCGTTGTCCGGCGCCGGAGAAATCATCGCAATCGGGGGGCCCGCCGACCGGGTCGCCTTCGCCGGCCGGATGGGGGCGACCCAAGGGCTCGATCTGACCATACCCCACGGCGAGCGGGTGGCTGCGGTCAAAGCGGCCACCGGAGGCCACGGCGTCGACGTGGTCATCGAGGCGGCCGGCCAGCCCGAGGCGGTGCCCCAAGCACTCGACCTGGTGCGAGACGGCGGCCGGGTGGTCGTGGTCGGCCAGTACAGCGATCTCGGGCCGATCTCGATTCACCCGCACCGCCAGATCAACAGGAAGCACCTCGAGATCCGCGGCTGCTGGGGTTCCGACTATTCTCACTTCCACCGGGCCGTCGCTTTGGCCGCCCGGTTCGGAGATCGGATTCCGTGGCGCGAGCTGGTGTCCGCCCGCTACGACCTCTCTCGCGCGGGGCAGGCGTTGGCCGATGTCGAGGCCCAACGGGTCTTGAAAGCGCTGATCACGCCGGTATCCTAGCCGGCTCGGTCCCCCGGGCCCGATGGGCGAGCGCGATGGCGGCGATCATCAGGCCGACGCACCACGCCAAGAGCCAGACCGGCGCGACCGATCCCCCAGCCAAGGCGACCGGGATGGCCAGCGACGCCAGGATCGTCGAGCGGATGGCCAGCTGACGGCCCCCCGGCAGTCGGCGAGGTCGAGCCGCCGCGAGCAGGCCGAGCGCCCCGACGACCATGCCGACCCCGAGCGCCAGCAGGGCGGCCGACTCGCCTAACGGCGTGACTCCATCGAGCCGAATGGTGTGTTCGATTCCGATCGCCGCGACCGCGATCCCGAACGTCAGTGGCAGATGGGTGCCGGTCCAACCCCGAAGCCTCTCGGGCTGCCCGGTGGCGTCGGGCGTCTCGGGACTGGCGACCCCGAAGGTGTCGAAATAGGCCCACCACACCGCGAAGGCCAGGGCCATGCCGAGGAGGGCCGAGGTCGCGGCGCCCGCGGTCCAGTGCTCTTGGTGGCGCATCCCCGCCGCGATGGCCAATACCGACTCGCCCACGAGGATCAGGGTGAACAGGCCGAACCGTTCCGGCAAATGCGCTGGGTCGGCCGGCACCACCCCGCCGGCCCGCCGCGCCACGAGCGGGGTGGCCACCTCGACGGCCAAGGCGGCCGCCAGCAACCAGAGGCGCAGCCAGCTGGGGGCCGTCCCGACGCCGAGCCACAGGAGCGACGCGGCGATGGTCCCGATCAGTTGCACCCTCACGAAGGGCCTGGTCTCCGGCACCGACCTCACCCGGCCGAACTGGACCGCGAGCAAGAGCCGGAGCCCGGCGTAGGCCGCGGCGAACCCGGCGGCCTCCCTGCTGGCCATGTCGGTTTCGGTATTGATCGACATCACCATCACCAGAAAGACCTGGCCCAACGTCAGGAGGCGATGAACCAGATCGTCGTTATCGAACCAAGTCGAGAAGAAGGTGTGGCCGACCCACGCCCACCAGATCATGAAGAAGAGCACCCCGAACCTGAGGAGGCCCTCCGGGGTGTAGTCGGCGCTCAATGCGGAGCCGGCATCCGCGATCGCGGCAGCGAAGGCCAGGTCGAAAAACAGCTCGAGCCAGGTTGCCCGCCGGTCGGCGCCGCTCGACTCGGCGCGCCGCAGGCCGGTCGGACGGATCAGGGGCTGCATGGAGCGGAAACGGCGACGGCTCCCGCCGGGTTCCCCGGGGGCCTATCGGCGTTCGACCACCCTGCAGACCTCGAGCGGAAGGGCCAGCCAGTAGCGCGCGAGGTAGCCCAGGTAGCTACGGCGCCATTCGAGCCCCTCGGCGCCCGGCTGCCCCCTGATTTCGCGGTCGGCCGCCGGCAGGCGGTAATACGGAATCGACGGCCAGAGGTGATGGGCCGCGTGGAAGTTCATGTTCATCGGGGCGAGGAAGAACCGTTCGAGGGGATTGCTCAGGTAGGTGATCAGTCGATGCCTGTCGCTCGAGGCGTCCGATTCGGGGTGAGAATGCTCCGCGAAAGAACGGAAGTTGTCGCCCAGGTACATCACGAGGTACACCGGCACCAGCCAGAGGAGCGGATAACCCCACCAACCAAAGGCGGCGCTGAGGCCGCCTATCAAGGCCCCCTGCACCGCAGTCAAGACCGCCACGTCCCGAATGGTGTAATCGCCGCTCGATTCGTCCGGCGCCGGCGGGGTTTCGGTCCGACTCGCCCCGAACACGTTGCGGATCGATCGGAGCAAGCCGGCGAGCCCGCTCAAGAAGCCAAGCAATTCCTCGGCGTCGGTCTTGTTGAAGCAGGCGTGTTTGTGTCGGTCGGGATCGTCCTCGGTCGCGAGATACTGATGGTGACGGAGGTGGTTGCGGTTGTTACGGTGGGTCACCGCCCCAACCGGCCCGAGGCAGAATACATCGTTCCACAGGTCGTTGAGCCGGCGCGAAGCAAAGAGGCGGCGATGCATCCCGTCATGACCGATGATGAACAAGGCGTAGTAGCGAGCCCCGATGACCGGGACCGCGAGCGCGTAAGCCCACCACACCGGCCACCGCCACACCGCGACCCAAGCCAAGATGATGGTCCCCCAGCACAGCGCGGTATCCAGCACGACCCGTGTCGGCGCCAGCCGTGACAGCTCGCGCACCCGATCGGCCGAGAGCAGGGCTCGTCGATAGCCGGTGTAGGGATCGATCCGATCGCTCATTCAGACACTCCGCCTCGTTTGGCGGGCAAACCGTGTGCCGGTTTCCGACCGATCACCAGGACCGCCGAGGTTCTCGCACCGAGGGCGGCCCTGACCTTGTCGAACACCGTCGCTGCCACGAGCGGCACCAACGCCCCGATCGGGTCGAACCGCTTGGCCAGCCAGCGGGTTCGCAGCGGCCCGAACCGGAGCCAGTGGTGTATCGAATACAGCCAGAACGAATGACCGGTCTGATAGCTCACCAGGATGACGTCGAGGCCAGCCTCGGTCAGCAACCGCCTCACGCCCTCCGTCGAGAACAGCTGCCAGTGCCGCGGAATGTGGTACCCGCCCCAGAACGTCCGCCGAAACAGCCGGGCGTCGAGACTCTCTCGGTTCGGGGTCTCCAGGGCGAGGAGCCCACCGGGCACCAGCCAATCGGCCAGCTTGGCCACCGCCTCTCGAGGACGGTCGATGTGCTCGACGACGTGAAACATGGTGATCAGGTCGAGCGTCCCGCTGTCGGCGATGGGCGAGTCCTCGACCCGAGCGCAGTCGACCCGATACCCCTGCGCCGCGAGACGATCGGCGACCGACCGATCCAACTCGAGGCCCAAGAGCCCCTCTCGCGGCACCCCGGCTCGTTCCATGGCTTTGAGGAACCGGCCGTCGCCGCAGCCGACGTCCAGGTAGCGGCGGACCGGACCGCCGCACCGAGCAACGATTGCCGCCATCCGCCTGTGGTCGAGCCACGCTTTGCCCCGCACCGCGATCGGGTGAACCCGCTCGGCGAAGTTGTAAGCGTAGTAGTGCGAAGGATAGATCGTCGCGAGCGACCCGTCGGCCGGCCTGGGGTTGAGCCAGACGTGGCGGCAGATGCGGCATTCGACGAATCGCCACCGGTTGCCGCAGGTCGCCAGTTCGTAGTCGAAGCCTTCGGCGTAGCCGTCGAACTCCGAACGACCGCAGAGAGGGCACCGGTCGACCGGAACGGTGGGTATGAGGGGCGGGTCCCCTCCGGCGAACTCGGTCGGCGTGGGCACCGCGGGGGTGTCGCCCCGCCCTCGAGCAGCGCCGCCGCCCCCGCCCGCGCTGGGCCGACCGCTCACGGCAGGTCCAGCCGGGTCAGCCCGCCCGTACCGGGATCGAACCGATATCCGAGCCGGCCTGGCGCGATGGCCATGAGCCGCACGTTGTCGGCGCCTCGATCGTGTGCGATCCACACCCTGGTCGTGCCGAGGTCGGGTTCGTTGACGACGTAGCTCTCGTACGGCCGGTGGGCGGGGCCCGGCGCGACGAAGACCACCGCCTGGCCCTCGATCGAGTCGATTCTGGTGGCGAGCATGGTCGCGGTTTCCCGGAGGTCGATCTGCTGCTGCCTGGCCCGAATCAGCCGATCCACGGTTCCCGGCACGGCCAACGCCAGGCCCCCGAGCACCAAGGCGGCGGGGCTGGGCCTGCCCAGGAGGCCCGCCGCCCGGCGGGCGAGCCGCCAGGCGCCCCAAGCCGTGGCGGCCGCGAGTGCCGGAAATGCCTCGAAATAGTAGATGGTCCACAGTGGCCGCGAGGCGAGCCACAACATCGAGACGAAGAGCACCCCACCCGAAAGCAGCGCAAGCCCGATCGGCCTCGGCAGCCCGATCAGTCCCGCCACGAACGCCAACACCAGGATCCAGCGCACCGGCGTCCGGACCCCCGGGAACCCGCCGTCGCCGAAAAACGTGACCCCGATGCCCGCGAGGCGCTCCGCGGCAATCGCCGGGAGGCGTTCGAGGGTGTGCCGCTCGTGAATCGGCCGCCATTCCTCACGGAACCGGCGAACGGCCGGGATCTCGGCCCGCTCGGGCGGGGTGCTGTCCACCGCGAAGCCGGGCATGTTCCACGGGGTATACACCCTGGAATACTCGCTATACGGAGTTGGGTACGGCCGCCCCCCGGACGCAATGCTCCACCATACCGCGATGCCGAGGACCGGCAGCGCCGCCACGCAGGCCGCGCCCAACACCGGCCATTGCCGTCGCGCCATCACTCCTCGGAGCACGACGAGGCCGGCTGGGATCAAGAAGGCGAAGGCCGTGATCGGTCGCACGATCACGGCTAACCCAGCCGCGATCGCGAGCATCACCAGATCCCGCCTCTGGCCGCCCTGCCGCCACCGCTCGAGCAGCCACCACGCCGTCAGCCAGATCAGGGTACTAGAGACCTGGGACATATAACTCGGGCGGAGGTACAACTCCGCGGGGGCCGTCACCCAGATCACCCAGGTGAGCAAACCCGGCCACACCCCGAGCAGCGAGCGGGCGAACCCGAATACCAGCGCGGCGGTGAGGCCGTTGAACAACAGCGGCATCAACCACGGATGCCCGAGCCAGACACCGGGCACCAGCAGGAGGGCATGACCAGGCGGGTACTTGGGAGCGAGCTTCGGGGTGACGAAAACATGGAGCTGCTCGAAGAACTCGGGGAGCGGTCGGCCCGCCGCGGTCCAGTGGCCGGTCGCGAAGATCTTGGCCTGGAGCAGATAGGCTGCCTCGTCGTAAACCCACGGGATCGGCGACAGCGAACCCGCCAGCCACCAATGGAGGGCCGCGGTGAGCAGCGCCACGACCACCACGGCCTCGCGGCGGGTCAAGCTGCGCTCGAGGCGATCGATCATACCGTTAGGCGGGCCTCCGGGCGAGCACCAGGTACTGCCCCCCGAACGGGAGAGGGGAAAGCAGCGGCTCGAGCCCCCGCAGCCAGCCGAGGGCTCTCGGGAAGACGAAGTGAAAGCGGACGGCGACGATCTCGGCGCCTGCCGCCCGAAGCAGTCGCCCCGCCTCTCGGCTGCTCAGCATGATCGCGTCGCGGTCGAACGAGACTCGCCGCATGATCCACCGGGTACCCGGATTCCACGGGTTGTTCTCCCAGAACGCCACCGCCCCGCCCGGACGGACCGCGGCCACCATCCGCCGCGCCGCGTCGAGGCGCTCGGCCGGCGGGATGTGGTGGAAGACGCCGTTGGTGAAGGCGAGGTCGTGGTCCGCCCTCGGTACGAAATCGGCCAGCGCGGTCAGTCGAACGGCTTGCCGCGGTACCGCTTCCGCCGCCCGGGCGAGGCTCAGCGCGGATGGGTCGACGCCGGTGACCCGCTCCGCCCCGAACTCGGCGAGCAAGAGCGGAATGGCGGTTCCGGTTCCGCAGCCGTAGTCCAGGGCCGAGTGCACCTCGAGCCCCAGCCGTTCGACGGCCCGCCGGGTGATCGCGACCCGCTGAGCGGCGAAGAACTGCTGCGATTCGCCGGTCAGGGCAAGCCCGCGCTCGAGTTCCTCCTCGTAGCGGGCCGCGACGCCGTCGAACTCCGCCATCTCAGCGACGCTTGAGCCCGATGATCGAAAGCAGGAAGCTCGACAGCACGGTCTGAACGCCAAGCGCCGTCAAGGTGACCCCCGGAATCACGATCCGCATGGTCCGCCCATAGTCCAGCCGACCGAACGCCGCGTCGTACCACAGCGTGACCGCGATCGCCAGGAATGCCAACCCCGCCACCGCCGCGAGCGCGCCGGCAAGAATGCCCCGTTCGAGGTTGAAGTAATCGAAGAGCCGCAGGAACCGCGGGTCTTCCGGCAAGAACCCCTCCACGGTACCGAACAACCGCGTCAGCACCGCGAAGAGGACCGACTGATATCCGAGCAGGATGCTCAAGCTCGCAAACAGCAGAGTGTGGGCATCGAAGGTGGCCGCACCCAGAGTCACGCCCGGATAGGCCAGGAGGTACCCCACCAGGCCGAGCAGCAGGAACGGCAATCCGGGTACCAGGAACAGCCACCGCGGGCTGAACAGCAAATAGAACCGGAGATTCCGCCAGCCATCGCGAAAAGTCCGCATGTGGGGCGGATGGGCGGTGCGACCATCTCGGTGCAGGGTGATCGGCACCTCGGATATTCGACCCCGCTTCAAGGCAGCCTTGATGAGCATCTCGGAGGAGAACTCCATTCCCAGGCAATGTTGGTCGAGCGTGAACCAAAAGGCGCGGTCGAACCCCCGGAGCCCGCACTGGATGTCGTGAATCGGCACCCCGAACCACCATCGGGCCAAGGTGGTGAGCATCGGGTTGCCGACCAGCCGGTGGAGTACCGGCATCGCACCCGGCTCGATTCGACCGCCCCCGGCCGGAAGGCGACAGCCTTGGACCAGATCGAAGCCTTCCTTCAGTTTCGCGAGAATGGCCGGGATTTCGGCGAAGTCGTAGCTCGCGTCGGCATCCCCCATGATGACGAAGCGGCCCCGCGCCGCGCGAATCCCGCCCATCAGGGCGCTGCCATAGCCTTTGGCCTCGACAGCGATGATCCGGACCCCGGCGGTCAGCGCGATGTCGATCGAGCCGTCGGTGCTGCCGTTGTCGGCGACGACGATCTCTCCGACGATCCGATGGTCCGCCAGAGCCCGCTTTGCCGTCTCGAGGCAGCGGGCGAGCGTCTCGGCTTCGTTGAGACAGGGAAGAACGACCGAAACCTCCGGCGTTCCGTCCGCGACATCGGCGATCGGCGGTGAGAACTCGCGCCAGCCACGCCGCTCGACGCGCATAACGCTCCGAGGTGGAAATGAGAAACGGGACCGAGTCTCGGTCCCGCGTCGGAAGATAGTGGGTGGGTTTGGACGGCGGTAGCGCGTTCGGCTAGTCCGGCGCGGTCAAGTAGTCCATCATCGATCGACGGATCGTCCGATCCATCTGACCCGGGTCATTGCTCATCAGCACCCCCACCCGTCGGCGCGCCGGATCCATGAAGAAGAACGTCGCGATCCCGGGGAACCCGCCGGTGTGGCCCACCAGGGTCCGCCCCTTGGCCTCCATCACGATGAACCCGTAGCCATAGCCGCCGCCGCGGTCGTCCGCCGTCTGCCGCGTCGTCATGGTCTTGACCGTCGCTGCACCGAGCACCTTCCCGCTGATCAGGGCCTCGGCCCATTTGAGCAGGTCCAGGGCGGTGGCCCACCCTCCGCCGGCTCCACCGCCTCTGACCGTGTGGGTGAAGAGGTTGTTCTTGACCGTGCCATCCTCGCCGCGATAGTACCCCACCGCCAGGTTTGGCACATCGACGTCGAGCGGGAAAAACCCGGTGTTCACCATCCCCGCCGACTCGAACACCCGGCGCTCGAGGTATTGGAAGTAGTCCTCGCCAGATACCTTTTCGACTACCATCGCGAGAACTGCGAACCCGGTGTTGCTGTAGAACCACTTGCTCCCCGGTGCGAAGAGCAGGGTGTCATCGACGAAATACGGGAGCAGGTCCCCGGTCGTTCGCACCGCGGTCCAGTTGCCATTGAAGAGGCGTTCCCAATAAAGGCCCATGCCTGACCGGTGGCTGAGGAGCTGCGCGATGGTCACCCGCCGGGCCAGCGCCTGGTTGGGGTAGTCGGGCAGCACCTTGGCCAAGGTATCGGTCCAGCGCAGTTTCCCCTGCTCCACCAACTGCCCGATCGCGACCGCCGTGAACGTCTTGCCGACCGAGGCGAGGTTGAACTTCGTGTCGAGCCGATTGTCGACCCGGTAGCCCTTGTGGGCCAACCCATGGGCGCTGTGATGAACGATCCTGCCGGAGTCCGCAATCAGCACGACGCCGTGAAAGCTCCCGGTTTGCCGGGCTTGGCCAAGAGCCGCGGTGAGCGAGTCGAGACTGGCCTGGCGCGATTGGCCGGTCAGGCTGCCAGCGGCGGTGACCGACAGGATCACCAGCGATGCGAAGCGCACGAGGACCTCGGGGCGGAATGGACCAAGCATCGCTGGGCGCGACACCGACGGCCTCTACGCAAAATCCCGGACGGTGTTTCAGCGGGCTACTTCGCGACCCGAACCTCGATATCGCCGGAGAACGACTCGAGATCGAGCTCGGCTCCCCCCTTGCCCCACGTCACGTTGAAACGATTGCGGTGCCGCCGCCGATTGTCCTTGCGGCCGATTGGCAGGTCGGACACGAACCGACCGCTGAACGTCGACGCCGAGACCTCGGCATCCGGCTGACGTGGCAAGTTGAGCACCACGTCGCCGCTGAGGCTCTTGAAATCGTACCTGCCCCGCGGAGCGATCTCGCCACCGAAGGTCACGTCGCCGCTGACCGTCTCCGCCGACACCTCGGCCGAGGAGATCTGTCGCAACTCGACGTCGCCACTGACCGAGTTGGCATCCAGCCGCGACGACTGGACGTCGACCAACTCGACGTTCCCGGATACCGAGCCGAAATCGGCCCCCTCGGCGCGAATCGACTGCCCGAAGACATCACCCGTCACCGTCTTGATATCGACCTCGAGGCCGGCGGGGAGACGGACCACGAAGCTGACCTCGGTGTCGTTGCGATCCCCTCGCCAGTTCAGGTCGCCCCGGTGGCAGGGATCGCGGTCCTGTCGACGGCTGTTCTCCCGCCGCCGCTCCGCCCGCCGGTCGCCGTCATCCCGGCGGGACCGCTGGCCGGGGTAGTAGACACAGATCGCCACGCCGCCGTCGGTGTCGACCGCCTCGATTTCGACGTCGTTCGGGTCGCCGTGACGCCCTTCCTTCTTGGTCGCCGTCACCTCGACCCGTCGCCCGGTGGCCGCCTCGATCCGAACATCGCCGATGATGTTGCGGAGGTCGAAGGTGGCGCCGGAACGGAGTTCTCGGGTGAACTCGAACTCTTGCGCCGCGAGTGGGGCGGACCCCATGACCAGCAGGATGAGCGAATACGGTCTCATCGGAGCAAGCCTCCCTGGAGATGGCCGTCGCGGTCGTCGTGGTCGTCCTCGTGGTCCCGATCGGGCCGCTGCTTCGACCGATTCCGTTTGTTGTCCTTCTGGGCTCGATCGGATCGCCGGGCCGAAAGCTCGCCCGGCCGAAGGAGATCGACATCACCGTTGAAGGTCTCGATGTCGATGTTGGCACCGCCGTTGCCGAGCCGGAAGGTCTGCCGGCGGCGCCCGACCCGATCGGCTCGGGCGGCGAAGCTGCTCGAGACATTGCCGCCGGCCGACGCCACCGAGAGCGTGGCGTTGGCGCCTTCGGGAATGGCCACCGTCACGTCGCCGCTATGGGTGGACAAGGTGTAACTGCCGCCAGAAGCAATCTGGCCCTCGAAGACGATGTCGCCACTGACCGTCTGGACGTCGAGCGATCTGGCGTTGCTCCGGCGGACGTCGATGTCGCCACTGACCGACTCGAGGAGGATATCGCCATCCACGTTGGTCACCTCGATATCGTCGGAAATCGCGTTGACGGAGATCCGTCCACTCGCCCCAGTCAGTTCGACCCGGCCGTTCACGGTCGAAAGGCTGACGACGTCCGCCCCGCCGTCGACCACGATGTCGCCCTCCAGGGTCTCCGCCTTGATGCCGGCCTTGGTGCCCTTGACCGAGATCTCGGCGTACATCCCGCCCAGGTCGAGAGCCATCCAGCTTGGCACCGTCAGACGGTAGTCGACGATCCCGGGCAACCCGCGCCGGCTCCTGGTGGCCAACTCGAGGATCGATCCGCGACTCTCGACGTCGACGTAGCTGCGAGGGGAGTGACTCGCCTCGATCCGCAGCTGATCCCGATCCCAGGCGGTCACCGCGATCTCGCCGCCCTGGGTATGGACCTTGAGCCGAGTCCCCCGGGAGACGGCGATGGTCGTGTCGGTATCGAATTGGGCGCTCTGGATCGCCGCCACCGCGGCCAGCGCCAACAGTCCGGTCATGTCCCCTGCCTTATCGTTAGGTCTCGGCAGCGAGCGCCCGAGTGGCGCGCTGCAGCACCGCGGCCTTCTTTCGCAGATTGATCGCGATCTGATTGTTGAGATACCGGTTGGCCGAATCTCGTTGGATCGCGACTCGCGCCTCCGCGACCGCCCGGTCGATGGTCGCGAGACTTTCCTCGAGAACGCGGACCGTGGCGGTGTCGAGCTTGTGACGATTCGCCGCCAAGGCCGCTTCGAGCTCGGCGATCGCGGCATCCACCTTGGGCGAGGTGCCAGTCAGCCCGACCAAGGCGGCGTCGACCGGCGGGGTGTCGATCGCCACGACCGGGGCCTCGCGGGTCGTCCACCAGACCAGTCCACCGCCAGCCGCCCCGGCGAGAAGGACCCCGGCAGCCACCAATCCGATCGGCCAGCGGCGCGCGGGCCGGGCCACCGGGAAGGTCACCACTTTGTCGGCGTCGATCGTCGCGGCAATCGCCCGCCACACGCCCTCTCCGGGGGGATCGCCGAGGTAGCGGGGAGCCGCGGCCACAATCGCCGCAAGATCGTCCCGGACCTCCCGACACGAGGCGCACTCGTCGAGGTGGCGCTCCAGCCGGCGAGCAGTGACCGGATCCAGTTCACCATCGAGGTAGCTCGAAAGAAGATCGGTCCATTCGGGGTGCATCGTCACAGCCTCCTTACGCCAACGACTTCCGCAACATCATCCGGGCCCGGTGGAGCTGCGACCGCGAGGTGCCCGGGTCGACGCCGAGCAGCTCGGCGATCTCGTCGTGCTTGTAGCCTTCCATATCGTGAAGGACGAAGACCTCGCGGGCGCCGGCCGGGAGCAGCCCGACCGCCCGCTCGAGCGCAACCCGAAGCTCCGGTCGCTCCGCCCGCGCGGGCACCGCCGAGGCGAGGTCGTCCGCCCCACCAAATCGGCTGGCATCCCGCCCCCGTTCCTGCCGGCGCCGGAGATACAAATTCACCGCGACCCGATGGAGCCAGGTCGAGAAGGCGCTTTGGCCGTTGAAAGTCGACAACTTCTGCCAGACCCGAACGAACAGGTCCTGCACCGCGTCGTCGCAGTCGTCGGTGCCAAGGAGCCAACGCGCCAGGCCATGAACCCGGGCGACGTGCCGTCGATAGAGACGCTCGAAGGCCGCGGGGTCTCCCGCCACCGCCAGCCGAACATCCGCGTAGTCGCTATCCCGCGGCTCGATGGGGTGCGTCGTCTCTATCGGCACCGGCAAAGCGGCCAAACCTCTTGAACTCGGGTTGCGATCGGCAGATTGGATACGGGACGAGCCGCGCGCGTTGCAGCCGACTGGCGGGCCCCTTTGATAGATATCATAATGATATCAGCCCTCACCGCCCCGGACTTCACTAAGATTCCTCTGTTCCCTCGTGGCTGGAGGTCTCCAATGCGGTGGTTCCTGTCGTTGGTGTTGTTGGTCGGGTTTGCCGTTCCAGTGGTGGGCCAGGACAGCGTCAAGACCAAGAAGAGAAAGCGCGATCCCAACGTCATCACGCTGGAAGAGATTGACGCCATCCGGTCCGAGCTTTCGAACGCGTACGAAATCGTGAGCCGGCTCCGCCCCCAATATCTCCGGGGTCGGGGGTCGAACTCGTTCGGCAATGCCCGGGGTGGCAAGGCGGTTCCCCTGGCCAAGATCGTGGTGGACGGGAGCCCGTACGGGGAGGTGACCTCCCTCAACCAGATCTCGGCCATGATGGTCCGAGAGATCCGGTATCTGGGCTCCGGCGACGCCAGCATCAAATACGGAACCGGGTACGACGGCGGCGCGATTCTGGTTTCGACGCGCTAGCGGTCACCGCCGCCGGGTCAGGCTCTGGTAGACCGCCGTCACGAAGTCATCGGGGCGGTACCGGCCCCGACCAGCGGCGCCAGACAGTTGAGGTACCTCATTTTGCTGCCGCGCCGTCCCGCGGGCGACCGCGGCCGGCGTCGGCCACCAAGGCTCCGCCGGCGGCGAGCACCAGCGCGACGACGACGGTGAGCGCCGCGAGCGCCGCCGGGGGAACCGGGACGAGGCTTGCGAGCAACCCGAGCAACCGTTCGAACCCCTCCGCCCGCGCCGCCCGTCCGAGCAGCACGCTCCACCCGAGAGCGGCCCCAATCGGGACCGTCAGGAGCGGCCGCGCCGCGCGGGGCATGAGCCACGCGGCCACGGCGGCCACGAGCGGGAGGGTCCACCAGGCCACCAGCCAGGTCGATAGCGCGACGCCGAGCGCGGTCGCGAGGAGCGCCACCACCATGATCACCTGGCCCTCCCGGGACGGAACACCCACCGGTGGTCCGGGCTCGCCACCTCGGTGGCCTCGGCCGGAAAGGCAAGGGTATCGAGTGCCCCCCGCTGCCAGGCGGGCAGCAGGTCCCGGTAGTGCTTACTGACGGGATTGCCTGACTGTCCGCCAGGATAGACCCCCCAGGCCCGAACCATGGGCCCGAGTTCGACGACCATTCGCCAGCTCGCCCCGTGGGTCCCGGAGCCGCTCGATGGGCTGAGCGTCGAGGGACCGCCGTCGACCTCCAGGCCGGTCGCCGACAGTGCCGGCAGCCGGAGCAGGTGATTGATGTTTGCCTGGTGCGTCGCGCCCCAGCGCCAACCGTCGCCGGACGGGGGCCCGTGGCGCCTGGTCACGGAGTCGAGCGCGGCGGCCAGCGACGCCTCGATGATGTCGTCGCGCCGTTCCACCTGCGTGGTGGCGACTTGGTCCCACCACTGGCTCGCTGCATCCGCGGTCAAGGCGTAGAGCACGGCTTCGCTGGGTCGCGCTGGCGGATCGGCGTCCTCGCTCGCGCTATCTCTGGGGGCGAGTTCGTCCCAGGTTCGGCGGTTCAGTTCCGCCATGATCGCCTCGAATAGCACCGCGCGCCGATCATCGCGGGCATAGCTGCCGCCCCATTCCGCGAGGAGGGCCCGGGCGGCCTTCACCTCCGGGCCGGCCCCGGCGAGTCGCGCCGAGTCGCTGCCGCGACCGAGCAACACCTCACGGAACGCCAGACCCCGCTCGCTGATCGGATCGGTCTGGAACCGCCCCATGGACTCCGGGGTCACCTGCGAGTCGGCTGCCAGGAGCCGATTGATACGGATGGCCCTCCACGGGCTCGGCCAGTCGGCACCGAGGTACCGGCCGTTGACCCCGGGATGAACCGGCTGCTGGTTCGCCGAGGTCAGGTACCCCCGTTCGGGGTTGAGCGAAAAAGGGTAGTACTCGGCCGCGACCATCCCCTGCCAGTCGTTGGCGCTCAGACTCCCATCTCGGACCACGTCACCCCGGCCGTCGGCGGGCCGAATCGGATAATGCCCCGTCGACCGAATGGCGATGGTACCCCGCCGGTCGGCAACGAGCATGTTTTGCGCTGGGGCGACGTAGCCGCGGGTAGCCTCGAGGAATTCCGCGGCGGTCTTCGCCCTCGCCACGGCCAGGAACTCGGCGGCGACCACTCGGTCACCATAGATGACCCAGGCCATCGAAACCCACTCCCCGCCGACTTGCCTCATCGGACCGCGGTGGGTGAATCGGACGGTATCGACGGCGAGCGTTTCGCCCCGGGGACCGCGGATAGTCTCGGATCGGAGCTCGATCGGCCGCCACTCCCCGTCGACTCGGTAGCGCGTCGGCCGGTCGCGGTCGTCGACCGTTTCGCGATAGAAGTCGTTGACGTCGGCGCCGGTGTTGGTCATCGACCAGGCGATGTGGCGATTGAATCCGATCACCACCCACGGTGCCCCGGGAAGGGTCACCCCCTGCACGTCGAACTGCCCCGGGACGACCAAATGGGCCTGATACCAGATCGACGGCAGGGTCAGCTGCAGGTGCGGATCGCCGGCGAGCAAGGTGCGGTTGGCGGCGGTCCGCCGGGGCATCACCGCCCAGTTGTTGCTCCCCGACCGATCATCGTCGCGCGGTCCGGCTCGGGAGCCGATCGCAAGCGCGGTGGTGTCGGGCGGACCGGGCGGCGCGATCGGCGCCGCGACCATTCGACGAAGCGAATCCCCGACCGGCTGGATCGGCTCCTGGATTGGGCTGTTGACCGGAAACAGCGCGTCGGCGGCGGCCCACCCGACTCGGCGGGCCACTCTGACCTTGTCCAAGGAGACGTCGTTGGATGCGAGCGTCAGCGCCATCTGAGCGAACAACAGGACACTCCGAGCGTCCGACCACCGGGTCGGACGTTTACCGAGCAGCCGGAACTCGAGGGGCAGGTCGGCGGGCCGAAGCCCGTCGATCCAGGCGTTGACCCCCTCGCCGTAGGCGCGAATCGACCGGACCAGCAGGTCCGCCGAATCGAGGCCGGCGAGTCCTCGTTCCGCCATCCGACCGAAACCCAGCGCGCGGGCGTTGCGATCGAGCGGCAACGCCGCCGCCCCGATTAGTTCCCCAAGCGTCCCGGCCGCCGCCCTGGTCTGAAGTTCCAGCTGAAACAGCCGGTCCCGCGCAACCAGATAGCCGAGCGCGCGATAGGCATCGAGCTCGGTTTCGGCGAAGATGTGGGGGACCCCGCGCCGGTCGACGACCGCCTCGACCGGCGCCTCCAGACCGCGAAAGGCGATGGTCCGGTCGCGAAACTCGGCCGCGCCAGCCGTGGCCCAGACCCCTCCGGCGGGATCGAGCAGCGGCCCCAAGGGGGGGAGCCTTCCGATCGGGAGGAGCAGGCCTGCCATCCCGCCCGCCACCAGCGTAACGCCGGTAATCGCTTTGAGTAATCGGGGTGCCATGAGCCGGAGAAGGTTTCGGGAGATCGAAGAGAAGTCAACTGCCGCCGGCCGGACGGCTTGCGGTCGACCGGGTTTTGGGGTAACTGTATACAAATCCACGACCTGGCCCACCCCTCCTTCCGGTGGGCCGACAGCAGCATCCTTTCGAAAGAGGAGCCTCGTATGGCGCAGCGCCGAGTTGCCCCGTTCGCCGCGTTGCTGGGCACGGTACTCGGAAGCGGATGTCAGCCCTCGCCGCCGGCCCCCGGAAGCGCCCCCTCGGGCGATCAGGCCCGCTACGACGTCATCATCTCGGGCGGCCGACTCGTCGACGGCGCCGGCAATCCCTGGTTCTACGGCGACCTCGCCATCACGGGCGACCGGATCGCCAGGATCACGCCGCCGGGGGTCCTGGCGAACGCCCAGGCTGCCAGTCGAATCGATGCGCGCGGCAAGGTCGTCGCGCCCGGGTTCATCGATCTGCAGGCCCAGTCGTACTACGCCTTCACCGTCGGCGACGGGCGGGTCATCTCGAGCACCACCCAAGGCATCACCACGGCCATCCTCGGTGAAGGCGGCACTCCGGCCCCTGCCAACGACGCCACCATCGCCGGCTACGGCCCCATCGACACCGCCTCCCGTCGCCTGATGGAGAGCTTTCGGGGGCCCCGGGGCTTCAGCGCCTGGCTCGAGGCGATGGAAAAGCACGGGATCGCCCAGAACGTCGCCAGTTTCCTCGGTGCCGCCACGCCGCGAGTCTACGCCAAAGGCGAGGCCCAGGGCGCACCGACCCCGGCCGAGCTCGACACGATGCGGGCCGTCGTCAGGAACGCGATGGAGGACGGCGCCCTCGGCATCGGGAGCGCATTGATCTACCCGCCGGCGAGCTACATGGCGACGGAGGAGCTGGTCGAGATGGCCCGGGTGATGGCCCCGTATGGCGGCCTCTACATCACCCACATGCGGTCGGAAGCCGACCGGCTGCTCGAGGGGATCGACGAAGCCCTTCGGGTCGGCAAGGAAGGCGGGGTCGCGGTCGAGATCTACCATCTCAAGGCGAGCGGGACCAAGAACTGGCCCAAGATGGCCCGGGCGATCGCCAAGATCGACTCGGCTCGGGCCGCGGGGCAGGACGTCACGGCCGACATGTACCTCTACACCGCCGGCGGAACGTCGTTAGGCGCGTGCGCGCCGCCCTGGGCCGCCGAAGGTGGCAAGTTGATCGCCAACCTCCAGGATCCCGAAACCCGGGCGCGGATCAAGGCGGCGATGCTCCGGCCCGACGCCGCCGACTCCGAGGGGCTCTGCCTGTTGAGCGGGCCCGGCGCGGTCCAGGTGGTCGGATTCCGAAGGCCGGAGTTGGCTCAGTATCAGGGCCAGCGGCTCGACGCGATCGCCCGGTCGATGGGCAAGGACTGGGTCGAGGCCTGGGCGGACCTTGTCGTGGCGGAAAACGGCCTGGTCGGCGCGATCTTCCACATGATGACCGAGGACAACCTGCCACAGCAGATGCGACAGGGCTGGATCAAGTGGGCGACCGATGCGGATGGTCTCAACCCGGACAGCCTCCAGGGCCAGCTGACCCATCCCCGGGCCTTCGGGAACTACCCCCGGCTGCTTGGGCGGTACGTACGCGAGCAGCGGGTCGTCTCGCTCGAAGAGGCCATTCGCAAGGGGACCTCCGCGGTCGCCCAGCGGATCGGCTTGGCGGACCGCGGCCTTCTGGTCCAGGGACACATCGCTGACCTGATCGTGTTCGACCCCAACACGGTGATCGACAACGCGACCTTCGAAAACCCCGGCCTGCTGTCGACCGGAATCGAGCAGGTATTCGTCAACGGCAGAGCCGTCGTATCGGCCGGCAAGCCCACCGACGCCAAACCGGGGCGTGCCCTCCGAGGGGCCGGTTGGACCGGGTGGTCGCGATGACGCCGCGTCGATTGGCCCGAGCAGCGACCCGCTCCGACCGCCCCAAAGTCGTTTACGAGCAGCTCCGGGAGTTGATCGTCCACGGCCGGCTGGCTCCCGGCAGCCGCCTGGTCGAAACGGACATCGCCGAGCGGTTCGCGGTGAGCCGCACACCGGTGCGAGGCGCGCTCCAACGACTGCGGCAGGAAGGTTACATCGTCGATTCGCCTTCGATGCGGCAGTCCCGCCCGACCGTGGCCCCGTTGACGGGAGACGACGCCCGCGAGTTGTTCGACATCGTCGGCCAACTGGAGGCGCTCTCGGCCTACAACGCCGCGGAGCTGCCGGAACCGGCCCGGACCGCGCTGGTCGCCGAACTCGCGACGATCAACGCCGATCTCGGAAAAGCGGCCGGAACGCCCCGCCCCGACCACAACCGGCTCTGGAATCTGGACGAGCGATTCCACGAGCGATGCGTCGAGGTCGCGGCGGGCCCGCGACTGAAGCTGTTGCATTCCTCGATCAAACCCCAAGCCGAGCGATACGAACGGCTCTACGTCAGCTACCTCGCCGGCTACATGAGTCCCTCGTTGGCGGAGCACGATGACATCATCGCCGCGATTCGGCGGGGCGACGCCGCGGCGGCGAAGGCGGCGGTCGAGCGCAATTGGCACAACGCGGCCGAGCGGCTCGGCCAGGTGATCGAACGGGTCGGCGATTGGGGGCGCTGGTGAGCGAGCTCAAACGAGTCCTGACGGCCCGCTCGCTCGGGATCCTCACGATCGGCACGGTCATCGGGTCGGGAATCTTCTTGGTCCCGAGCGGGGTATTGCGGAACAGCGGTGGGTCGTTAGGCATCGCCACCGCCGTTTGGGTCGTTGGAGGACTGCTGTCGTTCCTGGGGGCGCTGACCTACGCCGAGCTGGGTGCGATGAACCCGGGAACCGGCGGACTCTACCTCTACATCCGCGACGCATTCGGGCGGGCACCGGCCTTCGCCTACGGGTGGACGCTCTTTCTGGTGATCGGATCCGGCACCGTCGCCACTTTGGCGGTGGCATCGACCACCTACCTGGCCGGGTGGATCCCGATGAGCCCCCTCACCCAGAAGCTGACGGCGGTCGCCATTGCCTTCGGGGTGAGCCTGATCAACGTGTTCGGCACCGACCGGAGCACGACCATCCTCAAGGCCGGAACCTGGCTCAAGGTCGGGGCAATCGTGTTTCTCGTCTTGGCGCTGCCGGCGCTGGGTGGCGGGGCGACCAGCGCCCCGGCCCCGACCCCGGTCACGATCGGCTCGGCGGGTTTGGCCCTGGTCTCGGTGCTGTGGGCCTATGAGGGATGGCAATATCTGACCTTCATGGCCGGTGAGACGGTCGACCCGCAACGCAACTTTCCGAAAGGCCTCGCGATCGGCGTGTTCGGGTTGATCGCGATCTACGTTGCAGCCGCCACCGCCTATGTCGTCGGGATCGGGGCGGAGGCCGTAATGGGCTCGAGTCGCGTCGCGGCCGATGCCGCCGGGACGGTGCTCGGCCCGAACTGGGGCCGGCTCATCACCATCCCGATCATCGTCTCCATGGTCACCGCCGTCCAGGCCAACGCGATGATGTCGGCGCGGGTCTACTTCGCCATGGCCCGCGATGGAGTGTTCTTCGCGCCGATGGGCCGCTTGCACCAACGGTACCAGACACCCGCGGTGGCGATCGCCTCCGCGGCCGTCGTCTCCGCCGCCCTTGCCGCGAGCGGGACCTTCGAGGTGCTGCTCAGCTATGTGGTGTTCGTCGGCTGGCTGTTCTACGCCTTGGGCGGGCTCGCGGTGATTGCCCTCCGGCGGGTCCGGCCCGACGCCCCGCGGCCGTTCAAGGTCCCCGGGTATCCCTGGACCCCCGCGCTGTTCGTCCTCTCGGGGCTCGCCATCGTGGTCAACACCGTGGTGCAGGACCCTCGGCGCGGGATCATCGGCCTCGGGGCGAGCGCTCTGGCCATTCCGGCCTACTACCTCTGGCAGCGATTGGCGGCCTCCCGATGAGCGACGAGCTGAAGCGGACCCTCACCGCGAAGGACGTGGCGGTCGTTACCGTGGGCACGATCATCGGGTCGGGAATATTCCTCACCCCGGGGAACGTGCTGGCGGCGTCGGGTGGCGCCGTCGGGGTGGCGATCGGGGTCTGGGTGGTCGGCGGGATCCTCACCATGCTCGGCGCCCTGACCTACGCCGAGTTGGGGTGTATGCGGACCGGCGCCGGGGGACTGTACGCCTACATCCGGGATGCCTTCGGACCCCTGGCGGCCTTTGCCTACGGCTGGACCCTGTTCGTGGTGCTTGCCACCGGGAGCGTCGCGGCGCTCGCGGTCGCCACTGGCGACAACATGGTCGCGCTGATCCCCGGCCTTTCCCCCAGCGGGAAGAAGGTGGTGGCTCTGGTGATGATCGCGGTCCTGGCGGCGGTCAACGTCATCGGGACGAAGCGGAGCACCGCGGTGCTCGGGCTGGCCACCATCTTGAAGGTGAGCGCGCTGCTGTTTCTGATCGTCGCCCTGCCGCTCGCCGGCACCGGTTGGTCGACCGTGACCGCCGCCTGGCCCGAGAGTTGGAGCGGCCCGATCTTCCTCGGAGGGTTGGCGGCGTTGATCAGCACGTTGTGGGCGTACGAGGGGTGGCAGTACGCCACCTTCGTCGGCGGCGAGGTGAAGAACCCGCAGCGGGACTTTCCGCTGGGCCTGATGGTCGGCACCCTGCTGTGCATCACCATCTACGTCCTCGCCAACGTGGGCTATGTGGCGGGGCTCGGACCGGAACGGCTCGCCAGCTCGACGACGGTGGCGTCGGATGCGGTGGGGGCGGCATTCGGCCCGGCCACCGCGAAGCTGATCGCCGCGGCGGTCCTGGTTTCCATCGTCAGCGGCGCCCATGGCATCATGCTGACCTCCTCCAGAGTGTTTCACGCGATGGCCCGGGACCGGGTGTTCTTCCAGGCGCTCGGCGCCGTCCACCCCCGGTTTGGCACCCCGGCCAACTCGATCGTCGCCATCGCCGCATGGAGCGCGGTGCTGGCGTTGTCGGGCCAGTTCACCGTGTTGTTGACGTACGTGGTGTTCGTCGGGTGGGTGTTCTATGGGCTTGGCGGGCTCTGCGTGATTGCGTTTCGGCGGCGTGACCCGACGGCGGCCCGTCCGTTCAAGGTGCCCCTCTACCCCATCACCCCGATCCTCTTCGTGGCGTCCGCGGCGGTCATCGTGATCAACACCGTGATCCAGGATCCGCTCAAGGGCGTGATCGGCCTCGGTGGCGCGGCGCTCGGGGTGCCGATCTTCTTCCTCTGGCGGCGGGGGGCCGAGGCCCGGGGTTAGCGCGCCCGCCGCTGGCCCCCAGCCGCCCCGAGCACTCGGGCTCCCCTTGAACCGAGCCGCCTAACGCCGGCCCTCGGCCCCCGTCGTCAGCCGGACCCACCCCGCGCCGTTGATCCCGATCCGGTAGACCTCGGCGACGCCCCTCGCCGAAGGGGTGAGGGCGGGCTCGATTCTAACCTGTTACCCCGTACCGCCATCGGTCGAGAGCAAGTACCTACTTGTAGGCGAGCGCCAGGCCGGCTAAGATCGGCCCCATGGAATTGCGCGATCGAATTCTCGAGGCAGCAGCCCAGGTCTACGCCGAAACGGGGTTTCGGGGCGCGACCACTCGCCGGATCGCCGACCGGGCCGGGGTCAACGAAATCACCCTGTTTCGCCAGTTCGGCTCGAAAACGAGACTCCTCCACGAAGCGGTGCACTGCGCCGGCCTCAGCTCGAATCTTTGCGCCCTGCCCAACCGTCCCATCGATCCACGAACCGAGCTCCTGGAATGGGCCTCGGCCAATCACGCCGAGATGTTCGCCCGGCGCTCGCTGATCCGCAAAGCGATGGCCGAGATCGAAGAACAACCGAACATGCTGCCTCCCGACAAGAGCCCGACGATGTGCGCCGCGCGAGAGCTGGAGCAGTATCTGGGTGCGCTCAAGCGGCTCGGCCGAATCGACCCGGCGGTGGATCTGGACGCGGCGACCGCCGTGTTGATGGGGACCTTGTTCACCGACGCGATGACCAGGGATATCCTGGCGGCGCTATACACCCATTCACCCGAACAGGCCATCGAGCATTACGTCGACCTGTTCGCTCGTGCCATCGGCCTGAAGGAGCCGACACCGTGAGACGATTCCATCTGGTGTGGTTGACCGGGATCGCGGTTGGAATCGGGCCCGCCCGACTGCCCGCCCAAGCGCGGACCTTGACCCTCGAGGAGGCGCTGTCGCTGGCGCGACCGGCGAGCGAAGCGATCGGCTTGGCTCGGCTCGGAATCGAGAAGGCCCGAGGTCAGCAGCTCCAAGCCAAGAGCGAGTTGTTCCCTCAGATCGGCGGGTCGTTCTCCTACACCCGCCAGCTGAAGTCGCAATTCGACAATCTCTTCCGGACCCCGGCGCGTGACACCACCGCGCCACCGCCGACGACGCGGTGCGACCCGTTCCTCCCCGACCCGACCAAGCCGCTCGCCGAGCGCCTCGACGCCCTGGAGCGCTCGGTGGCATGCACCTCGGTGCTCAATCCCTTCGCCGGATTCAGTCGACTGCCGTTCGGCCGGAAGAACACCTACACCCTCGGCCTCACCGGAAGCCAGGTTCTCTTCGACGGCGGCAGGATCTTCGGCCAGATGAAGGCGGCGGACGCCGGGCGGCGGACCGCGGAAATCGGCTTGTCCAGCTCCGAGGCGCAGTTGGTTCTCGACGTAGTCCAGTCGTATTACGACGCGGCTCTTTCAGACCGGCTGGTCGGCATCGCGGAAGCAACCCTCGCCCAGACCGACACCACCCTGACCCAGACCCGGCTGCGGCGGGAGGTGGGAACCGCCCCCGAGTTCGACGTCCTCCGGGCCACGGTGGCACGGGACAATCAGCGTCCCCTCGTCATCCAGGCCCGGACCCAGCGCGACCTGGCCCACATCCGGCTCCGCCAGCTCCTCAATCTTCCGGTCGACGAAGCGCTGACCCTGGCCACCGAGTTGGCCGACACAGCGTTAGGCAGGGTCCCGACCCTGGCCCGGCTCGCCGGCGGCCCCGCCGACACCCTGCCGGAGCGCCGCGCGGTGGTCCGCCAGGCGGTCGAGGCGGTCCGAGCCCAGGAGGGGCTCAATTCGGTGTCCCGATCGCTTCGGTTGCCAGGCGTGTCGCTGACGTCGCAATACAGCCGGTTGGCCTACCCCACCGGGGGGTTACCGGGGTGGAACGAGTTCCTGAACGACTGGCGGGTGTCGCTCGCGGTCCAAGTCCCGATCTTCACCGGCGGACGAATCAGCGGCGATCGGGTCCAAGCCAAGGCCAGCCTCGCCGAAGCGAAGCTTCGCCAGGCGCAGGCGACCGAAGCGGCCCAACTCGACAACCGCAACGCCATCGCCCAGCTGGAGGCGGCTGTCGCGAACTGGCAGGCCAGCGAGGGCACGGCCGCTCAGGCGAACCGCGCCTACCAGATCGCCGAGATCCGCTTCCGCGAGGGTATCTCGACCCAAACGGAACTGCTCGACTCTCGGATCGCGCTGCAGCAGGCCGAAGTCAACCGGGCCCAAGCGGCCCGCGACTTCCAAATCGCCCGGGTCAGGGTCGCATTGCTCGCCGACCTTCCCATCAATGGCTTCGGAGGCACCGAGGCCGCGACGACGGCTCGGACGGCCACCCGGGCGCCGCAACCCGCCACGCCGGCGGCTGGAGGGCAGCAGTTCCCATGAGGACGACAGTGTGGTTGATCGGGGCGGCGTTCGCGGCCGCCGGATGCAGCCGGTCGAGCGGACAATCCGCGGTGGCGAACGAGGTACCGACCGCGTTGATCGGGACCGAGAATCTCTTCGTCGCCGAAACCCAGACCCTCCAGAATGGCCCGGTCGTCTCCGGCAGTCTGACGGCCGAGCGGGAGGCGACCCTTCGGGCCGAGATCGGCGGCATGGTGCAGGCTGTCTCGGTAGAGGCGGGCCAACCAGTGAGCCGAGGGCAGAGCCTCGGCCGGATCTCGGACGACGCGGTTTCGGACGGTGTCTTGTCGGCGCGTTCAGGGGTACGTACCGCCAACGAAGCGGTGGTCGTGGCCAAACGAAACGCCGAGCGGGCCGAGAAACTCTCCGAGGCCGGCGCGCTGGCCGATCGCGAGTTGGAGCAGGCCCGCTGGACGGTCATGACCGCCGAGGCGACCCTCGCCGACGCCAGCGCCAGGCTCGCCATGGCGGAGAAGCAACTCGGCTACACCGTGATCCGGGCCCCTTTCAACGGCGTGGTGAGCGAGCGGCAGGTCAACGCCGGCGACAACGTCTCCGCCGGCAACCCGATGTTCTCGGTCATCGACCCGACCAGCCTCCGACTCGAGGCCCAAGTACCGGTGAGCGCATTGGGACAGCTCAAGGTCGGCACCGCGGTGCCGTTCACGGTCGACGGCGTCCCTGACCGCGATTTCGAGGGCCGGATCGTTCGGATCAACCCGGCGGTCGACCCGGCCACCGGGCAGGTCCGAGTGACGGTGGCCCTCGCCAACAAGGGCGGCCGACTGGTCGCCGGCCTCTTCGCTCAGGGTCGGGTGGCCATCGAATCCCAGTCGGCGACCGTCGTCCCGGTCGCGGCGATCGATCGGCGCGGTCTCCGCCCCACGGTATCCAAAATCGAGGGGGGCGTGGTGACCCGGGTCGAAGTCTCGGTCGGCATCGAGGACCCCGCCGCCGACCGGATCGAGATCGTCGAGGGTATCGCCGTGGGCGACACCGTGATTACCGGAGCGGCTCGCGGGCTCCAGCCCGGAACCAGGGTCCGGCCGTCGGCAGCCGGCGAACGACCCAAGTCGGCTTCGAACTGAAGCGAGGTAGCTGGTGCTGATATCCGATTTCGCGATTCGCCGGCCGACCATCACCATCGTCGCGATGGCGTCGTTGGTCGTCTTCGGCATCTTCGCCCTGCTGCGTCTGAAGACCGACGAATTCCCCGACGTCAACCCGCCCTTCGTGACCGTCGCGCTGATCTACCCCGGCGCCTCTCCCGACGGGGTCGAGCGGGAGATCATCGACCCGATCGAAGAGGCGGTCGCGGGGATCGCCGGCGTCAAGAAGACCTTCAGCAACTCCGAGGACGGGTTCGGCCAGCTGTTCGTCGAGTTCCAGTTCGGCAAACCGCTCGCGGAAGCGACCCAGGACATCCGCGATGCCATCTCCGGCATCCGCGGGGACCTGCCCCAGGAACTCGAGGAGCCGATCATCAAGAAGTTCAGCGACACCGACCGACCGATCGTGTCGCTGGCGCTGTCCTCGAACAAACTGACCCCGGGCGAGTTGACCCGGATCGCCGACCCCGGGCTGACCCGCGACCTGCGCTCGCTGGCGGGGGTCGCCGAGGTCACCGTGGCCGGCAAGCTCGAACGAGAGATCACCGTCGAGCTGAAGCCGCCGGCGCTCCAGGCCACCAACGTGAGCGTGGGCGAGGTCGTGCAGGCGCTGCTCCTCCAGAACCTCGCGACGCCGGTGGGCCGACTGGCCACGGCCGAAGGGGAGCGCTCGATCCGCCTCCGAGGCCGACTCGAATCGCCGAGTGACTTCGACCAGATCGCGGTGGTGGAACGCAACGGGCGAATCGTCCGGTTGGGCGAGATTGCCTCGGTCAAGGACGGCGTCGAGGAGCAACGCACCCTGGCCGTATACAATGGCAAGGAAGCCGTCGGGATCGACATCAAAAAGGCCACCGGCTACAGCACCACCGACGTCGCCGAACGCATCCTGGCCCGAATGGAGGCCGCCAAGGCGCGGCTTCCCGAGGGAACGACCCTCGACGTGATCAAGAACTCGGGTGACCGGGTCACCCGATCGGTCTGGGAGGTCCAGAAGGCGCTGGTCGAGGGCGCCCTGCTCACGGTCCTGGTCGTCTTCATCTTCCTGAACTCCTGGCGGTCGACCGTCATTACCGGTCTCGCCCTCCCGGTGTCCGTGCTGGCCTCGTTCATCGCGGTGTGGGCCTTCGGGTTCACTCTCAACACGATGTCGCTCCTGGGGCTGTCGCTGGCCATCGGGATTCTCATCGACGACGCGATCGTGGTCCGGGAGAACATCGTCCGACACGTGGAGATGGGAAAAGACCATTTCCGAGCCGCCCACGAGGGCACCGACGAGATCGGACTGGCGGTCACGGCCACGACGTTCTCGATCCTCGCCGTCTTCATCCCGGTGGCCTTCCAGGGAGGACTAACCGAGCAGTGGATGAAGCCCTTCGCGCTGACCATCGCCTGCTCGGTGGCGGTGTCTCTCCTCGTGTCGTTCTCGCTCGATCCGATGCTCTCGGCTTACTGGCCGGATCCGCACCGGGCGGAGCACCAGAAATCGTGGCTGACCCGGCAGCTGGATCGGTTCAATCGCTGGTTCGGTCGTCAGGCGGAGGGCTACAAGCGGGTGGTCGCCTGGGCGCTCGATCATCGGCTCTCGATGGTGGTCATCACGGTGGGAACGTTCTTCGCGTCATTCATCTTGCCCTCGAAGGGATTGATCGCACTGGTCGGCGCGTTGATCGGCATCGCGGTGATGGCGTGGTCGGCCGGGCGGAGCTGGCCGTGGCTGGCCAAGTTCGCCGGGATGGGACTGGGGCTGGCCCTGGCCTGGGCGCTGGTCCAAGTGGCCCCGGTCTACAAGAAGGTGGGCGTCGGCTTCTTCCCGATCGACGATCGCTCGGAGTTCTTCGCCAAGATCGAGACGCCACCGGGATCGAGCATCGAGTACACCCGCGCCAAGGTGGCCCAGGTGGAGGCGCTCGCTCGCTCGCTCCCGGAGATGCTCTATACCTACACCACCTTGGGCGGAACCTCCGGCTCGGTCGACGTCGCCAACATGTATCTCCGGGTCCTACCCAAGGCGGAGCGACCGGGCCGCTCGGTCGAGGCCATGGCGGCCGAGGTGCGGGCCCAGGTGACTCAGCTCGCCGGCGTGACCACGTCGGTCTACACCACCGACTTCGGCGGCGGTCGCAAGCAACTGGCGATCAACGTTCAAGGCGAGGACATCGCCGCGATCAATACGGTCGCGGAACAGATCCGGGCCGAGGTCGGCCAGGTACCGAACGTCGTCGATCTCGGGCTGTCGACCAAAGGGCAGAAGCCGGAGGTCAATGTCGCCCTCAACCGCGGGTTGGCCGGATCGCTCGGCGTCACCGTCGGTCAGGTTGCCCAGTCGATTCGGCCCGCTTTCGCGGGGATCGATGCGGGCGATTGGGTCGACCCGAGCGGCGAGACCCGAGACGTTCGGATCCGGCTGGCGCCGGAGTATCGCGAGCGGCTCTCCGACCTGTCACGGCTTCCACTGGTAGTTAGGGGCCTCAACGGCGCCCCCACCACGATCCCCCTCGGCCAGGTCGCCGAGATCACCTCCAGCTTCGGTCCGGCGGCCATCAACCATCTCAACCGGGAACCGAACGTCGTGGTGGAGTGGAACGTGGCGGGGCGCTCCACGGGTGAGGTATTCGCCGACGTCGAGGCCCGGCTCGCCGCCGTCGGGCTGCCGATGGGCCAGCCAGCGCCAGGCGGGGTCCGAATCAGCCAGGGCGGCGACCAAGAGTTCCAGAACGAGAGCTTCGCGAGCATCTTCTTTTCGCTTGGCGTGGCGATTCTGTTGATGTACCTGATCCTGGTGATGCAATTCGGCTCGTTCGTCGATCCGATCGCCATCATGGCGTCGCTCCCCTTGTCGCTGATCGGGGTGATGCTCGGCCTGTCATTCGCCAACTACACGATCAACATCATGAGCCTGATCGGGGTGATCCTCCTGGTGGGGATCGTGGCCAAGAACGCCATTCTCCTGATCGACTTCGCCAAGTGGGCCCAGGAGCAGCGGGGCCTCGCCATCCGGGATGCCCTGATCGAGGCCGGCGGGATCCGGCTTCGGCCGATCTTGATGACCACGGTCGCCCTGATCGCCGGGATGACGCCGATTGCCCTCGGGACCGGCGAAGGATCGCAATTCCGCTCGCCGCTCGGCGTCGCGGTCATCGGCGGCGTGATCACCTCGACGTTTCTCACCTTGCTAGTTATCCCTACTTTCTACGAGATTCTGTTCGAGTGGCGGGAAAAGGCGCTCGGACGCCACAAGCTGAAGGCCCAGCGATTCGAGCCGACGGCGCCACCGCCACTCGCCGGGGAACCGCGATGACCACACCACGTCTGAAGGACTTCCCCGACCACCACGACGCCGAGTTGGTGCTCAAGGCGTATGAGCTCCGCCGTGACTCGGTCCTGCGCGACGCCCGCAAGGTCATCACGATGGACTGGTGGCCCAAGTCCCTCGACGACCTCAAGTCCATCGCCAGCTGGGAGCACCCACAAAACGCGGCCTTTCGGCAAGTGACGAGCTACTGGGAGTTGATCTACGGGATGGCCCGGCACGGCATCGTCCACGCCGAGTACATGGCCGACTCGGCCGGCGGCGAGGCGTTCATCGTGCTCGCGAAGCTCCACCCCTGGTTGGCGCAGTTCCGGTCGGAGACCGCCGGGCCCCGCTTTCTCCGGAATGCCGAATGGATGGCCACCGAGACCGCCACCGGCCGGGAACTATTCAGCCGACTCCAGGCCCGAGTCGAACAGCTCAGGGCGGGGCGCTGATGCCGCCCAATCCGCCGAAGCGAAAGACCGACTACCGGGCAGCCTGGCAGGAAGCCCGGGAACTCATCTGGCGCCACCGGGGCCGGTTAGCCGTCGGCATGGGGCTGATGCTGGTCAATCGGCTGGCGGGCCTGGTGCTGCCGGGCAGCTCGAAATTCCTGATCGACCATGTGCTGGTGCCGGTGAGCACCCCGTCGTGGTGGGACCGCCTCCTCCCGCCCGACCGCCTCGATCAGCTGAAGGTCATCGCCGCGGTCGCGGTCGCCGCCACCCTGGTTCAGGCCGTCACCTCTTTCGGACTGACCAGAGTGCTTGGCGTCGCGGCACAGCGCGCCATCACCGACATGCGCCGGAGCGTCATGGAGCACGTGGTGCGGCTCCCGGTTCGGGCGTTCGACACTCACCAAACGGGCCAGTTGGTGAGCCGGGTGATGAACGATGCCGAAGGGATCCGCAACCTGGTCGGAACCGGACTGGCCCAAATCACCGGCGGGTTGGTCACGGCGATCATCGTGCTCGGGGTGCTCTTCACCCTGAACTGGCAGCTCACCGCGGTGACGTTGATCGTCCTGCTGACGTTCGCCGGCGGGATGGCGGTGGCGTTCACGCGGCTCAGGCCGATCTTCCGGGAGCGCAGCAAGATCCAGTCCGAGGTCACCGGACGGCTGACGGAGACGTTAGGCGGCATCCGGGTCGTCAAGTCGTACGTCGCCGAGCGGCGGGAGGGGTGGGTCTTCACCAAAGGAGTCCATCGGCTGTTCCGCAACATCGCGACCACGATGACCGGGATCTCCGCGGTTGGCGCCTTCACCTCGGTGGTGGTCGGAGCGATCGGCGCCTTGATGATCGTCGTGGGTGGCGGCCGAGTCGTATCGGGCGAGATGACCGTCGGCGATTACTTCATGTACGTCGTCTTCACCGGCATGATGGCCCTCCCCTTGGTCCAGCTGGCCTCGATCGGCACCCAAGTGAGCGAGGCGTTCGCTGGACTCGACCGGATCCGAGAACTCAAGGCCATGGCGACCGAAGACGACGAAGACGCCGCCCGCCAGCAGGTGGGTGCCCTGAGCGGTACGGTGGCCTTCGAGGACGTCTGGTTCGAGTATCAGACCGGGACGCCGGTGCTCAAGGGGATCTCGTTCACGGCACCCGCCGGCACCACCACGGCGCTGGTCGGCTCGAGCGGATCCGGAAAGAGCACCTTGATGAGCCTGGTCATGGCGTTCAATCGGCCCACCAAGGGTCGGGTCACCATCGACGGCCGGAACCTCGGCGACCTCAAGCTCCGGGAGTATCGGGCCCACCTCGGCATCGTCCTCCAGGACAACTTCCTGTTCGACGGCACCGTGGCCGACAACATTCGGTTCTCCCGCCCCGACGCGACGATGGACGAGGTCGTCCGGGTCAGCAAGATCGCCCATTGCGATGATTTCATCGAGGGCTTCGAGAAGAAATACGACACCGTGGTGGGCGAACGGGGAGTGCGGCTGTCGGGCGGTCAGCGCCAGCGGGTCGCCATTGCCCGGGCCATCCTGGCCGAGCCGACGATCCTGCTGCTCGACGAGGCGACCTCGAGCCTCGATAGCGAGAGCGAGGCGATGATTCAGGATGGGCTCAAGGCCCTGAGAGCCGGCCGGACCACCTTCGTGATCGCCCACCGCCTCTCGACCATCATGAGCGCGGATCAGATTCTGGTCGTCGAGGATGGCCATATCGTCGAGCGCGGCGATCATGCCTCGCTGCTGGCGGCGAACGGGCGATACCGGCAGCTGTACGACAAGCAGTATCGAATGGAGCGCAACCGGTTCGTCAACCCCGGCGAAGAGCTCGCGGCCGTGACCGACGGCCACGAAGTGCCTGCCATCGGCAGCGGCGGGGCTTGACCGCGTGGTTCAACCGGTTCCCGCCCTGCTGATCGAGGCCAGAGAGGCGCTCGAGCCGTTGTTTCGCGCGGCGGGATATCGCTTCGTCGGGCAGGAGCCGATCGGCGAGGGCGGTCGCTCGGGCGTCGCCGAGTACCGGACCAGCGCCCGCCGACTTCGGATCGTCGTCGAAGTAGACGAGAACGTCATCTGGGTCGATACGGCCGTCGAGCGCGATGCCCAGATCATCAGCCAGTGGACCGATATCGAATGGGCCTTGGCGGGTAAGCGGCTGCCGCCGATCCCCGGAACGTCGCCCGATCGGATCGTGGAGCTCACCGAGTCGGCGGCGCGCTACCTCTCCGAACGAGCCTCCTGACGGGGCTCAGGCGTCGCCAAGGGCCTCGCGACAGGCGTCCAGATCGAGATCGAGACTGGCCCGTTCCCAGAACGCCGGGTAGTCCCGGGCCTGGCCCCTCATCGTAGTTAGGTCGACCCACTCGGCCACCGCGAGCACTTGACTCATCCGCTCACCCCGATAGCGGATCGGACCGCGAGGATGCGCCGCGATGGCCCGAGCCGCCTCCGGCTCGAGGTTCCACGCCAAAGCCGCCAGCCCGCCGAGCGGGCCGTGCAACTCGGCCAGCAGCGCCGTGAGAAAATCGCGGGGGATCTTGGCGGTGTGGCGCCCCGCCGTCCGTTGAACGGTGAGCCGGTCGAACACGATCAGCTTGCCGAGGTCGTGCAGGAGCCCCAGCGTGTAGGCGGTCTCCGGCGCCACCTTGGCAACCCGGGCAAGCCGCCGAGCAGCCGGCGCCGATCGAACCATGTGGGTCCAGACCTGTTGGACCATTGGTCCGAACTCGCCACCCGGCCGACAGAGAAGCCCGTCGACGATCGCCGCCATCAGGACGCTGTTCAAACCAGTCAGCCCGACCCGTTGCGCCGCTTCGGTCAGCGAGGACACCGAACTACCGGTCGAGTAGAACGGCGAGTTGGCGTGTTTGAGCAACGCCTGGGTAAGGGCTGGATCCTGGTGAAAGGAAGCCAGAATCGTTTCGAGCGACGCGGCGGGATCGCGGCAGGCGGCGAGCGCCTGCTGGGCAGCGATCGGGGGACGCCGGATCACCCCGTCGATATTTCTCCCGAGGTCGTCGAGCAGCCGGCGGGTATCCCCCATCCCGGCCGCGTCACCGATCTTGGAACGAAACCGCTGCACCGCGCTGGCAACCCGCTCCGCCAGAAACGCGTGAAGGGCGGCCCCGTCCTGTTCGGGTTCCCGGAGTCCGGACTCGGGCTGCGATGGCGGGACAACGACCGGGACAACGACCGGGGCGGCGGCGCGGGCCGCGGTCCGAGGAAGCGGGACCGGAAGTGGCGATGGTTTCGCGGCCGGCTTGTCCGACTTGAACCAGGACAGGAACCCCATACAACGGGGTTATCGGCGGGCGAAGGCGGAACTGTAACGACGAGTCGAACCGAACGAGGCGTTCAGAGCGCCAGCGGCAGGGTGCGCAACCGACGCCCGGTGGCCGAGAAGACGGCGTTGGCCACGGCGGGGGCGATCGGCGGCGTCGCCGGCTCACCGACACCGCCTGGCTCGAAGCCGCTCGGCACGATGTGGGTCTCGACCACGGGCATCTCGGCCATCCGAAGCACCGGGTAGTCGTGAAAATTGCTCTGCTGAACTCGGCCGCCGGCTACCGTGATCCGACCGTGCAGCGCCGCCGACAAGCCGTAGACGATCCCGCTCTCCATCTGGGCTCGGACCGTGTCCGGATGAACCACCATTCCGCAATCGACCGCGCAGACGACTCGACGGACCCGGATCGACGTCCCGTCGACCTCGACCTCGGCCACCTGGGCGACAAAGCTGCCGAACGATTCGTGCACCGCCACTCCGCGAAACCGCCCGCTCGGTGGTGGGCTTCCCCACCCCGCTTGCGTCGCAGCCAACTCGAGCACCGCTCGATGCCTCGGGGCGTTGGCCAGGAGGCGGAGCCGGTAGGCCACCGGGTCGGCCTGGGCGGCATGAGCCAGTTCGTCGACGAAGCTCTCGACCGCGAAGGCGGTGTGGGTATGTGCGACCGAACGCCAGTACCCGACCGGCAGCGCGGCCGGCGCCATCCCATATCGCATCTCGAAGTTGGGCACCTCGTACGGGTGGTCGATGGCGCCCTCGACGGCGCTCGCGTCGATGCCACCCTTGAGCGGACCGGCAATGCGGGCTGCCCAACCCGGCACGAAGCCGGGCAAGAACTTCACGAAGATGGACTGGCTGGCGGTCCGGTGGATCCACGAGACCGGCGCGCCGTCGGGGGCGAGCGCCGCCGCCATCACGTGCCGCGCCGCCGGCCGATAGACGTCGTGGCGGAGATCGTCCTCGCGGGTCCACATCAGGCGGACTGGCTCTCCCACGACCTTGGCGACCGCGACCGCCTCCTTGACGAAATCCAGCTCCGACCGGCGTCCAAAGCCACCACCCAAATGGGTCGTGTGGACGGTGACCCGGTCGGCGGGCACCCCGGCGACGCTGGCCGCGACGCCACGAGTCCCGCCGCCGGCCATGAAGGAGGGCGCCGCCTGAAACTGAGTTGGAACCCACACGGTGACCTGGCCGCCGGCCACCTGAGCCGTGCAGTTCATCGGCTCCATGGTGGCGTGGGCCAAGAAGGGAACCTGGTAGACGGCCTCGACCGTGCGCGCGGCCACGGCGGCGGCGACATCGCCGACGGCCTTCGCGAGCCTTCCGGCGCCCGGCGCGGTCAGTGCCTCCAGGGTGCCTGCCACGGCGGCGTCGTCGAGGGCGGCTCGCTCGCCCTCATCCCAGTCGACCTCGAGCGCATCGCGGCCGAGTTTGGCGGCCCAGAACCCGTCGGCCACGACCGCGACCCCGGTCTCGATCGGAACGACCCGGCGTACCCCGGCGACACCTAACGCCCTCTCCGGCCGAAAGCCGACCATCCTGCCACCGGGGACGGGGCAGCGGGCCACCAGGGCCACCAGTGAGTTCGGCGGCCCCGCGTCGGCGCCGAACCTGGCCCGCCCGGTGACTTTCTCGCGGAGATCGAGCCGCTCCGGCGAGGTTCCGATCAGCCGGAAGTTCTCGGGCGCCTTGAGGGCCACCGCTTCCGGCACCGGCTCCTCGCGGGCCGCGCTGACCAGCGACCCGTACCCTGCTCTCCGGTTCGACGGTCGGTGCACCACCACCCCGGGCTCGGTTTCACACTCGGCGGCCGGCACCCCCCACCCTCGCGCGGCTGCCGCGACCAGCATGGCTCGCGCCGTCGCGCCGGCTCGCCGCAACGGCTCCCAGGCCGCCCGGACCGCCGTGCTGCCACCGGTCGCCTGGACCCGCATCACCGGGTTGTAGTACGCCTCGTTGGCTCCGGCGAACTGATAGCGGACCTTCGACCAATCGGCGTCGAGCTCTTCGGCCACGAGCATCGGCAGCGCCGTCGAGACCCCCTGCCCCATCTCGGAGCGGTCCACCATGACCGTCACCGTGCCGTCCGGATCGATCCTGATCCAGGCATCCGGAGCGAAGCTATCCTCGGGCGCGGCCGGTGCGGCCTCGTCAGCGCAGCCCTGAAACGAAACCGCGAGAGCCAAGCCGGCCCCCGCGGCAGCGCCAACCTTGACGAAGCGGCGCCGGTCCATCATTTCGCGACGGTGATCTGGTAGGCCGATGGGTCCGTAAGCGCGAAGGTATTTCGGTCGGCGACTGCCTCGAGGCGCGCCGTGTAGATGGCGTCGACGTCCTTGACGGAGATCTTGAACAGCTCGCCAGGCGCCAGGGAACCGGTGACCACCACCCGGGTGGTATTCACCCCGGCGGACCCCGATGCGACTCGATAGCCGTTTGAGCCGGTCACGGCGTCGACTCCCCCGGTGACGACGAGCAGCATGGCGCCGTCGGTGGCGCTCGGACCCGAGTAGACGATTGCCAACTGGCCGGCGGTCGGGCCGATCGGCTCCTTCTTGCCGCACCCAGCCAGAGTCAGCACCGAGCCGAACGCGGTCAAAAGACGCCGAGCCGACCTGTCGAAGCGGAGGATCATTGGGGGCTCCGGTTCTGGTCGGAGCGGGCCCCGGCAATCGCTCGGAGTATCGCGGCCGACGGCGCCTGTCCGCTTCGACGCAGCAACGCCAGATAATCGCCGACGTCATAGACGCTGTTGCGGTTCCCGAGAAGGTCCAGGAAGATCCGCTGCTGATCGGTCAGCCGCGCCGTGCCGAGGATCTCGCTGGTCGCGTCGGCGACTGGCACGGCCACCACCTCGGCGAGGAAGTTGGCCTCGAGGTCGTAGCCTCGGGACATCGGCAGCGTGACCGATGGATTGGCCGTCGCGGTATCGCCGATCCAACCGCCGAAAATCGAGCCAGCCGCGGGCGTGGCGGTCAAGGTGATGGGGGTCCCCGCAACCAGGTAGATGCCCTCAGCGGGGTTCCCAGCCACATTCGCCTGCACGCTGCCACCGCCCGTTCCGGTGATCGTGGTCCTGGCCCGGTGATCGACCAAATAGTTCGCGATCAGCGTGTCGGGTTTGGTCGCCCCGCTCGTGATGGTCTGGACCCGGGTGCCACCGTTACTCCACGAGGAGAACCGTCCCCGGCTCTTGCCGGCGAAGACTTCCTGGACCTCGTCGGCGGCAATCGACAGCGGATCTCCCGGCGGGACCACGTTGTCGAACCGACCCAGGCGATCGCCGTTGACGACGAGGTTGATCGGCGGAAACGACGGCTCCACCACGCTGGGCTGCCGCCGGAGGAAGCGGAACCGCATCGCCCCGCCGGCCAGCTGGGCGACCTGGTCGATCACGAAGCCGGTGTAGCTGCCCTGATTCGTCAGCGCGCCCGGATTGGTGAGGAGGTTGTAGACGGTCTTGTTCGCGAGGCCGGGATAGCTGTCTCCGCGGTCGCCGCGGTTACCACCGGAGCGCCGCAAGTCGTTGGAGCCGTCCGCTTGGATCAGCGCGACGCCCTGCCGCTGGCCGGTGTTGACGGTGTTCCCGAACCGGCCTTGAGCGATCCGGCTCTCGTCGATATGCCAGATCAGGAGCCCCGGGAGCTTCCGGCACCGGGAGCGACACGGACCGCCACTCAGCGAGGTCGTCGGGAGGTTGGGGTCGAAGAACGCGGTGTCGGTGTTGACCGCCTGACGGTTCTCGACGAGGAGGTACTCGGCCGGCACGCCGGTCCGCGCCAGGAAGACCGTGTCGGAGAGCTGGCGGGGTCCGGTGGTGACGGTCCGCGAGGGCCCTAACGTGTCGATCGTCACCCAGCCGAGATCGTGCAACGACCAGGCATCGTAGGTAGCGGGGCTGTAGGATTTGGTGTATCCGCCGCTCCCCATGATCCCCCACTCCCCGATCCCCTCGCTGCCGCCGCTGATGTCATAGAGATCGGGCAGCCCGAAAGCGTGGCCGGTCTCGTGGGCCACGACCCCGATCGACATCAGGTGGGACGGGTCGGCGGGCTGTCCCGGCTGCGGCGCGCTGCAGGCATCGACGCCGCCCACCTGGCTTTGGATGGTGTAGTTGTCGACCCGAATGAACTGACCAGGAATCGGTTGGCCGGCGGCATTGCGGCGCGGGGTCTTGGTCCGGTACTTCGACCCTCCATTCCAGACCGACATCACCCACCGATGGGCCCAGATCCCCGGCCCTCCGCAGGCCCCGTCTCGAGTCGGCTGCAAGAAGGTCACAAAGTCGACATCGCCGTCGTCATCGCCCGAGTTCGGCACCCCATCCGGTCCATCGTTGTCGAACTGCGACCAAACCGTATCGCTGCCCGGCCGGTTGGATATCGAATCGAGCGCGGCCAGCAGCATCAGGCCAAACCTCCGCCCGTTGTCGGGACAGGTTGGTTTCCCCGGGAGGTTGACGCCGTTGCAGTTCTGCTGGTAGTAGGTCGCGTTCGAATCCACTGGTACGATGTCGAACACCCGGCCGGTCATGCTGATTCGACCTCTCGACAGCTGCTCGTAGTAGGTCTTGAGACTGTAGGGCCGCGCGAGCGGGTGGGGTGCGGTGCTGAACAGGACATCGCGGTACTGCTCGGCCGGGAAGGGCGCCGGCACGTCCGCATAGGCAATCGCGATCGCGGGCACGTAATAGGTTCCGGTGACCGCGGCGGCCGTGGCGGTTCCACCGGAGGCCCGCGCGACGGCCGTGTAGAAGGGCTGATTGGCGTTCAAGGCCCTGAGGTTGCCATCCCGAAGCCAAAGCGTCCGCCGGGCCCGGATCAGCTCGGCCTGAGCCCGCCAAGCGGTCTTTGCCGGCCAGTCGAGGCCGGGCACTTCGAAGCGGCCCGGTTGAACCGGCTGGGCGGCAAGGCCCGGCGGAACGGCCAATGCGGCCACGAGGGCTACGGAACGAAGCAGGTGACCCATCCTGACCCGAAACTCCTGACTAAGCTCATGTGGAACGATCGGCACGCCCGACAATGAACAATAACAGGGGGGGCTTCCCCCGGACGAGGGGCCCAGCGCAACCGGGGGTCGACCCCGGGAATGCGGATCGACCAGGGCCCGTCGCGCTTGTGTAGCCGGCCGGATTCGCTTACCTTAACTCGTTGTTTCACAAAAGGATCGGCGCGGTTTCCGATCACTCCACCTCCAGACGGGGGCCCGACGGTGTCCGACACCACGACCACTGCCGACGTCACGTTGTTCGAGAAATGCCGCAAATACACCCGGGTCGAGGAGGTCAAGGCCCAGGGCCTCTACCCGTACTTCAAGCCAATTTCCGAGTCCGAAGACACCGTCGTGGTGATTGAGGGCCAAAAGCGCATCATGCTTGGGTCGAACAACTACCTTGGCCTGACCCACCACCCCCAAGTGCTCGAGGCGGCGACTCGCGCCCTTCATAGCTACGGCTCGGGCTGTACCGGGAGCCGATTCTTGAACGGGACCCTCGACCTGCACCTCCAGTTGGAAGATGCCCTGGCCCGGTTCGTCGGCAAGGAAGACTGCATCGTTTTCTCGACCGGCTATAACGCCAATCTTGGCCTGATTTCCGGCTTGGTCACGAAAGGTGACGTGGTGTTCCTGGACAAGCTCGATCACGCCTCGATCGTCGATGGCGCCAAGATGAGCTATGGGGCAACCGAACGATTCAACCACGGCGATCTAGCCGCGTTGGAACGAAAACTGTCTCGGACCACCGAGCCAGGCGGCCGGATGGTAATCGTCGATGGCGTCTATTCGATGGAAGGCGACATCGCCAACATTCCGGACCTGTTGGAGGTCTGCCGGCGGCACGGCGCCGCGCTCGCCATCGACGATGCCCATTCGTTAGGCGTGCTCGGGCCCAACGGCGACGGTACCGCGGCCCACTTCGGGCTGACCGACGAGGTCGACATCATCGCCGGGACCTTCTCGAAGTCGCTTGCCTCGATCGGCGGCTTCGTGGCGGGCAGCAAGTCGGTGATCAACTTCCTCCGGCACCACAGCCGCCCCTTGATCTTCACCGCGGCCCTGCCCCCCGCCAATACCGCGGGCGTCCTCGCCGCGCTCGAGGTGCTCCAGCGCGAGCCCCACCGGCGGGAGCAGCTGTGGGCCAACACCCGGCGGCTCGCCGATGGCTTCCGCTCGCTCGGCTTCGATGTCGGACCCTCAGAAACCCCGATCATCCCGATCCTGATCGGACCGCTCGACCGAACCCTGGTCATGTGGCGGAAGGTCTTCGACGCCGGCATCTTCACCAACCCGGTCGTGCCGCCGGCGGTGCCGCCGTCACAGTGCCGGCTCCGTACCAGCTTGATGGCAACCCATACCGCGGACCAGATCGACTACTGCCTCGAGACGATCGGCAAGCTGGGCCGCGAACTCGGCGTCATCTGACCGCGGTTTCGGTCCGCCCCGCCGCGACCCGGGGCGAGCTGCGCGAATTCATCGACCTGCCCTACCGACTGCACGCGCGGGACCTGAATTGGGTCCCGCCCTTGCGCCGGGACGTGGCCACCCTGCTTTCCCGAACCGACAACCCCTTCTTCGACCACGGCGAAGCCGAGTACTTCGTGGCCCGCCTGGGGGCGACGGTGGTCGGTCGGATCGCCGCGGTCGCCAACCGGCTGCACAACGAAACCCACGGCGACCGAGTGGGATTCTACGGCTTCTTCGAGTCGGTTGACGACCCCGCAGTCGCCGCCGCGTTGTTCGATGCCGCCGCCGAGTGGCTCCGGAGCCGGGGGTTCTCCACCATGCGGGGGCCGGCATCATTCTCGGTCAACGACGAATGCGGACTCCTGGTCGAGGGTTTCGACACCCCCAATACCATCATGATGCCGCACAACCCGCGGTACTACCCGGCGCTCCACGACGGCGCCGGCCTGGCGGTGGCAAAGACCATGGTGGCGTTCCAGGGCGGGGACCCCGAACGCTTTGTCTCGCCGCCACCTCGGATCGAACGGGCCGTGGCGCTGGCGAAAGAGCGCTATGGCGTGGTGGTCCGGAGCCTCGACCTGGGCGATTTTCGTGGCGAGGTCGACCGGATCAAGCGGCTCTACAATCGGTGCTGGGAACACAACTGGGGCGCGATTCCGATGACCGACCGCGAGATCGACCACATGGCCGCCCAATTCCGACCGGTGGTCGACCCCACCCTGGTTCCGATCGCCGAAAAGGACGGCGAACCGGTCGGTTTTGGATTGGCCCTCCCGGACTTCAACCAAGTGCTGCGCCGCAATCGCAGCGGTCGCCTGCTGCCGGCGGCGCTCCAGCTGCTCTGGGCCGCCAAACGACGGAAGATCTATCGAGCTCGAATTCTGTTGCTTGGCGTCCTTCCGGAGTATCGTGGCAAGGGGGTCGATGCGGCCATCTACCATTCGATCTGGATCAACGCCGGTGCCCACGGAATGACCTGGGGCGAGGGCGGCTGGGTCCTCGAGGACAACCCGGCCATGAAAGCCGGCCTCGTCAAGCTCGGGATGACCCCTTACAAGTTTTACCGGATGTACGAGCGGGCCCTATGAGAGCCCTCGTGACCGGAGCGACGGGCTTCGTGGGTGGGCTGCTGGCCGCCCGCTTGCGCGAGCGCGGCGATACCGTCGTGGCACTGGTTCGAGACCCCCGCCGCGCCACCGATCTGGCGAACATGGGAGTCGAATTGGTGACCGGGGATCTGGCCGACCAGGCGGCCCTCACGACCGCCATCCGCGGGGTCGAAATCGTCTACCATGTGGCGGGGGCCATCGCCGCCCCCGACGAAGCCGGGTTCATGACGGTCAATCGGGACGGCACCGCCTCGGTGGTGGAGGCCGCCGAAAGAGCCGGGGTATCCCGTCTGCTCCTGGTGTCGTCGCTCGCGGCGAGCGGACCCTCAGCCCCCGACCGGCCCCATCGCGATCCCGCCGTCGCCGCCCCGGTAACCCAGTATGGGCGCAGTAAGCTGGCCGCCGAGCAGGTGGTCGAGAAGGCGGCCGTCGACTGGACCATCGTCCGGCCACCGGCGGTCTATGGCCCCCGCGATCGCGAGCTGCTGCGGATCTTCAAAGCGGTGGCCAAATTCGGAATCGCGCCGGTGTTCGGGCGCGGGCTCCAGCAGTTGTCGCTGATCTACGGCCCGGACCTCGCCGACGCCCTGATCGCCGCCGCAACCTCGCCAGGAACCCGGAAGCGACGCTACTACGCGGCCCACCCCGAGGTCCACACCTTCCGCTCGATGGTCACCAGCATCGCCCAGGCAGCGAACCGTGCCGAGCGGATTCTCCCGATCCCGATCGCGGTGGGGCGAGCCGTCCTCGTGGTGACCGAAACGGTGGCTCGATTCACTGGCCGAACCACGATCCTCACGACCGACAAGGGAAACGAGCTGTTCCAGCCGGCCTGGACCTGTGACCCGAGCAGCCTCACCGAAGCGACCGGCTGGGCCCCCACGGTGGCTCTCAGCGAGGGCGCCGGCGCGACGCTGGAGTGGTATCGGCGCGCCGGATGGCTCTGAAGCGCCGGAGCGCCGAGTGGGTCCTGGTGGGCTATGCGGCCTTGGTTGTCTCGGTAGCCGCCACTCGGATCGACCGCTATCCGGCGGCCGGGTGGGCGATCGGCGCGCACCTCGGAGTGATCGGTCTGGTCGGGTTGTTCCAGTCGGCTCGGCTGGGGCGGGTCGGCTCACTGGCGCGAGAGATCGCACCGATCGTGCTGTTGCTCGCTCTCTATGGTGCGCTCGACCTGGTGAGCGGCTTCGGCGCCGTCGCCACTCACGACCCGACGGTTCAGGGATGGGAGCTGAGCCTCTTCGGCGAACAGATAAGTCGAACCTGGTGGCAGCGGCAGCCAAGCGGGGTGGCTTCGAGCGTCTTTCATGCCGCGTATTTCGTCTACTACGTCCTGGTGCCGTTTCCGGTCATTCTCTATCTCGCCAGGGCTCGGCCCCAACTTGCCCGGCGAGCCACCGGCGCGATTCTCGTCACCTTCGCGATCTGCTACGCCATCTTTCTCCTCCTACCGGTCGCCGGCCCCTATTACGAATTCCCCAGGCCGGCCGAGTGGTTCATCGCCAACCCACCGGCCCGCGCGGTCTACGCGATCTTGAATGCCGGAAGCTCCTACGGCGCCGCCTTTCCGTCATCCCACGTCGCCGCCACCTGGATCAGCGTCTGGGCCCTGTCCTGGGACGCCCCTCGGTGGGCGGTCGGGCTGAGCATCCCGGCCACCCTCCTGACGGTCGGAGTCGTCTACTGCCAGATGCACTACGCCGTCGACGCGCTCGCCGGCCTGGCCGTTGCCGGCGTCGTCGCTACGGTTGGTCGTAACGCTCGAGGTAGTTGAGGCCGTCCGGGTCGGTGTGCCGGAGATAAAGCCCCTTGGTGCCGACAGCGATCAGCCGCCGATCCTTCGGGAGCACCACTCGACTGACGATCGCGCCGTTCGAACCGATGACATCGAACCGCCGCGCGGCGCCGGCCGGCACCGACTTTTCGACCCAGACCCGGCCAGCCGGGTCGACCACCACCGTCCCGGTCACGGTCGGCTTGTGGGCCGGCCATTCTTGGCCCGAGATATCGGGCTCATCGCCTTGCCCGTCGCGGCCTCGCCCCCGGCGGAATGACATCGAAACGTTTCCATTCTCGTTGCTCACCGACACCGACAGACCGTTGGCCGCGCTCTCGGCGAGGTATTCCCGTTTTTCGGCGTCGCGAATCGGCACCGGCGTCGCCGCAAGCACGGGTCCGGCCACGGGCGCCGCGCCCGGGGTCACCAGATCCACCCGGTACGACGGCACCCGGACGATCGCGAGCCGACCGTCGTTACCCACGGCCCAAGCCTCCTGGGCAGGGTACGGGGCCGGCCGTTGCGACACCCGGCGGTCGTTAGGTCCTCCCGAGGACCTGGTCACCAGCGCGGGCAGTTTGACGCGAGCGACGGTATCGAACTTGCTCGCCGCCCGATCCCACCGGATCACCGGGGCGGAATCGGTCCGCCCGCCGGCTCCGGGCGGTTGATAGTAGATCCGGCCGCGGCCATCGACCCCCCGCGGAATGATCAGCGAGAACCCGCCCGGTCCACCGGGCGTGCCCTGCGCCAATGGCGCCGACTCACGATACTTCTGGGCCCCGTCGAACAAACTCATTCTCCCGTTGCCCAGGTCGACGAGCAGGGTGGCATCGTCGGGCAACGGGAACAACGCGTCGGGGGCCTTGTACTCCCCAGGCCCCTGCCCCCCCCCGCCCCACAGTGTCGATCTTGCCGGTGGTCAGGTTGACCCGGAGCAGGGCGTTGTCGATCCCATCGGCGACCAGGAGCCTGCCATCGGCCAACTCCCGTACCCCATAGATGGAACTGAACTGATGGTCCAGCCGGGCGGTCGGCTGGGTGAGGGTTCGCTCTCGGGCGCCGAGCGGCGCGGCGATCAAGATGAGAAGCAGTCGACGCATGAGGCGGTTGCTCCGTGAGTTCGGATGGGACGACGCAATGATGCCCGGACCTCGGCAAAGGTCGCGGACTCAGAACGACGAACGGGGCCCAACACTGGGCCCCGTCGTAGGTCAGTTCCCGGTCGGCTCCGACTACTTGACCGTGATCACCATGTTCATGCCCATGGCCTGGTGCGGGGTGCAGGTGAGCTTGTAGGTACCCGCCACCGCGCCGGCGAACGTCACAGCATAGTCTTCCCCGTCCATCTTGAGCGGGCCGCTCAGCGAATCGAGCTTGTCTCCCGCAGCCGTCATCGCGGCGACCATAGCCGGAATGGCGGCGGGCGGTATGCTGTCGGCGAAGAATTGAACGTTGTGGGGCGACCCGCTCACCGACTTGAAGATCACTTGGTCGCCGGAGTTGATGGTCAGGTCGTGCGGAACGAACTTGTAGTTGGTACCGTCGAACTCCATGGTGACGGTGTGCCCGCCCCCAGCGGGCGCCGCAGCTGGAGCCGCGGCCGTAGTATCGGTCGCCGGTTGAGCCGCCGGCTTGTCGCCGCCACCGCACGCGACCAAGGTCATCGTCGCCGCCGCTGCCATCAGGTGCTTGTACATCGAGACTGTCCCCCAGGGGTGATGGTGTTCACGTGGCGGGCCGCGTGGAACGGGGACCCGAGCACGCTTGTGAAATGATTCACAAATATATGGCGGTTGTAATGGCAACTCCAGCCCCTAGTTTTCCATCCGAGATGACAGCCATCCCCGCTTCCAACCAACCCCCTCGGTGCCGCCGAATGGGACGGCACTGTCGCGAGTTGTCGGTCACCCTTCGCGTCGCCAGCTACCACGACGGCCCCCGCTCCGGCGACGACGAGGCCACCTGGCTATTCGGCCACACCGAGCGAATGAGCTTCGGCCGGCCCTGGCGTCACCGCGGATACCTGATGGCCGAGGCGATCCTCGCCGTCCCCTGCCGCCACCTGGAAGGCGGAGGTCCCTGGGCGCATTGCCGCGCCCATGGCTTTAAGAGCAAACTGCCGCCCGGGCGTCATGCGGCGGTTCCGCGCCAGCTCCCCGGCGATCGATTCGAGTACGTCCACCGGGGACAGCTGGTAGCCGGGACGCTCGCCCCGAACACCGGTTCGCGGCGCTCCCTCCCGGTGGCGGCGTCCGACAACCCCTGCGCCACGGCCCCCTGCCGGACCGCGAACAATGAACGGGGCGTGGCCTGCTGCCGCGATCTGCAGGTGGAGATCCTCTGCTCGCCGCGGGCGACTTGGCTCGAGTCCTTGATCCGGCACCGAGCCCCGCCCTACCTCTGCAAGGTCGAGCGGGAGTCCGACGATTCGCTGGGGGCCGAACTGATCTCGGCCTGCGGCTACCTTGATCAGGCCCGTTCAGGTTGCGTGCTCCACGACCGGCAACGCCCCGATGGATCTCGGGCCAAGCCGGAGTTGTGTTACGAGTGGCCCGACGGAGCGGAGGTTTTCCACACCAAATGTCTCTTCCGACCTGAGGCGCGGGATTGCAAATAGTTGATTGACAAGCACTTAGACGTCTGGCCAAGGCGCCAGCTCCTATCATCCTGCCTCGCCGGATGGGCGGGTAAGTCGATGGAGCCACTAGATTTGGGTGTGTCGCCTGGGATGGGAGAGACGTCTCCTATCCCGTCGGAGGCCGACCCTAGAGAGCGAGTGGAATGACCGACGAGATCGAACGCCTCTACAAAACGACCTACACCGCCGTGGTTCGGTTCCTGTACCGCAAGGTCTGGGATGCCGACCGGGCGGAGGATTTGGCGCAGGAGGTGTTCATCCGAGCAATGGCACATCGGCCGGAGAAGCCCCGCTCGTGGGTGTTCGCGGTGGCCGCCAACCTCGCCCGGGACGAAGCGCGAGCAGCCATCCGCCGAAAGCGGCACCTCACCCTGCTCAGCAACGATCCGGTTCCGATGTCGACGCCAGACGCTGGGGCCGACGACGCCGTCGAGAACGACGAACGCAAGGCGCAAGTTCAGCAAGCGCTCGACACCCTGAGCGATCGGGATCGCCAGGTACTGCTGCTGTGGGACGCCGGGATGAGCTATCCCGAGATCGCCGAGTCTACTGGACTGGCGGTGGGAGCGATCGGCACGACCCTGGCCCGGGCCCGCAAGCGACTACTCGAAGCCTACGACAGGATGGATTTTGGAAACCGGCACGCGGCACATTCCTGAAGACGAGCTCCACGCCTACCTCGACCAGGCGCTTTCCCGGTCGCAGTGCGTGGAGATCGAGTGCCATTTGGCCACCTGCCGGGCGTGCCACCTCGAGCGCGAACAGATCGCCTCGATGCGCGACCGAACCACCGCCCTGCTCGCCCTGGCCGCACCTCGGCGGCCGATCGTGGCCCCGGCGTTTGCCGCGCTCAAGGCCCGTCCGGCCGCGGCGCGGCGGAGCGGCCTTGCTACCCGGCTCGGACTCGGGCTCGGGCTGGTGGCCGCGGGTCTCGGGGCGGCCGTGGTCGCGAGTCAGCTGTTCTCAAGCCCGGCGGCGAGCGGTGCGATCTCGGAGACGGTCGCGGTAGCGCCGCCGGTCCGCCCAGTGGAGCGGGCCCTGGTGGCGCTCGGCCCGGTGTCCCTGGTCGAGCCGGACCCGGCGCCCGCGGAGGCGCCACCGCCGAAACCTCGGCGACCGACGGCCCACGCCGGATCGGTCCAGCTCGTGGTCAGCGATCCCGTCGTCCAAGTGGCGACGCTCGCCCCCGAGACGGAGCCGTTCCAACTCGCGGGCCTTTGGCAATCGGTTGACCTCCGGCAGGCGGAGACCGAGACGGCCGGTCACCTGCCCAAGATCGACGGGCTCCCGATCATCGACATCCAGCTGCAGCGTGGCGGTGGCGATCAGCGACCGCTGATCGTGATCGCTCAACAGCATCCCTCGGGTAGGATCCTCAGGACGATCGAGGGACCGATGGATCGGGTCGAGGCATTGCTCGAGGCGCAGGTAACCGCCCGAACCTCCGCGGTCCGAGCCAGTGTGCCGTCGATGACCCCTCCCGACTACGTCCTCGACGGGGCCAGCAACGCCCGTCGCGGTCTGCGGATGTTGACCGTGATGGGTGACCTCCCCGCCGACACCCTCAACGCGCTCGCTCGCGCGATCGAGGTCCGGTAGCCGACGGGGACCGGCGTCAGGCCGTCAACTCTTTGGGATGAGCGTAGTCCGTCTCTTTCTCTTCGTGTCCGAACTCATGGCCGTGGCCATGCTCCGCTTCGATCGTCAACGTCGTCAACGCGAGTCTCGGCGATATCATCGGGAAGCGGCGCGCGAAAAGGGCGTGGCAAAGCAGGAACAAGCCCAGCATCAGCGCGGTCGGCCCCACCTCGGGTAGGCCGAACACCGGACCGTGCTCCGCGGTGACCGACGGCAGCACCAGCAGGTACCGCTCGACCCACAACGAGACGAAGCTGATCGCCGCGAAGAGGCCAAGGGTCACCTGGGTCTTCTTGGTCGCCACGAACAGGAGGCCAAAGAAGGGCACCAGGAACATCCCGACGAAGACCGCCCGGCCCACCGGCATCCAGTCGCCCCACAGGCGGGCAAAGACGAAGCCGGTCTCCTCGGGGAGGTTGCCGTACCAGATCACCAGGAACTGAGACCACATGAGGTAGGTCCAGAACACCGTGAATCCGAAGCAAAGCTTGCCGAGGTCATGGCGCTGTTTTGGGCTGACCAGATCGGCGATCCCCAGCTGGCGCTGGCCGTAGATCATCATCAGGGCGAGGCAAGTATGCGCCCCGAGGAACGAACCCATGAAATACCAGCCGCCCAGCAGATTGCTGAACCAGTGGGGCTGAAGGGCCATGATTCCATCGAACGCGATGATCGTCATGACCAAGGCGTAGAGGACGACGTACCCGGCCGCGAGGCGGTTGATCCTCGCCTGGTGCGCTCCAGCGGCGGCCGGATCGTAGCCCGACACCATCCTCTGGTAGCCGTCTCGCCGAGCCACTTCCCCACCATTCAGGGCGGCGTGCATGTCGGGGATCATGTCGGCCTTGATCAGGGCCCAGCCCACTCCGAACATCGCCAACAGCCCACCGATCAGACGGATCGCCATGAACGGGTGGGAGAGCCATACGGCCTTGCCGTGCGGCAGCGAGTGGAGCTGTTCGTGCATGTGGCCGAAGACCGCCTGGTAGCCGACCGTCATCATCAAAACGGCCCCGGCGAGTGAGACCACCGCGAAAAAGACGTTGGCCTGGGCGAATCGGATGAGCACACCCGACCACTTGGCATTGGCCAGCTTGTGCACCGCCGCGATGGCAACGCTGCCGGCCGCGATCCCGGTGAAGAAGATCCAGTTGACATGGAACAGCTGCCAGGCCCGTTCGGCGTGACCGGTCGCGTAGGCATAGCCGAACAGGCCCAATCCGACCACCGCCAGGACGAGGCCGAGGGTCCAGAACAGATCGTAGCGGCCCTTGCTCCCGGCCGCGATCAGGCGAGACCGCAGTTGGGCGATGCTCATTGGGCCGCTCCCGGGATGAAGCCCTGCAACTGGCGCATGTAGTTGACCACCGCCCAACGATCGAGGGGCCGGTAGATCTTGTCGCCATACATCGGCATGTTGCCGCGGCCGTATTTCACGACGCTGTAGAGATAGCCGTCCGGCCAGTTCTTGGCCTTGTCCGTCAAGAGCGAGGGCGCCCCGAGCCGGGGGCCGACCGGGCTCTTTCCATCTCCGGCAACGCCGTGGCAGAGGGCGCAGAACACCTGGTAGAGGGTGTCGCCGCGGGCGGTCACCGCTCGGCCGGTCGGGTTCGGGAACGCGACCGCGAAGGTCGAGTCGAAGGCATAGCGGGGAACGGCGGCGGTGGGGTCCCCAGTGCCCCAATCCACCTCACGTCCGGTAACCGGGATCGCCCCGGCCGGGGTTCGCCGCGGGACATCGTCCCGAGAATACGGGGCCACGACCGGCGACTTGATCATGTGGTCGAACCAGGGCACCAGCTTCACCAGGTCGTCGGGCGACGGCAGGGTGTTGTAGTACCAGTTGCACCCCGACAGACCGCCGAGCAGGGCGATGGCGACGAGAGCTCTACGCCCCATGTTCGGAGACCTCCTCTGACCCGGTTCGTTCGAGAAAAGTGCGGACGCTCGACCGCTGATCGGCCGCGCAGGGCACGAAGACCCCGATGGTGTCGTCGCTGAACTCGGGTCGATAGGCGCGACCCCTGAGCGACTTGAGCGCCGACAAGACGATGACGCCGATGACGGTGAACATCGCGCCGTAGAGGATGGTGAGCTCGAAGGCAAGCACCACATACGGCGGAATGGCGCCGATCGGCTTCCCGCCGACCAGGAGTGGCCAATCATGGGACATCCACAGCGTCATCCCGAAGCCCGCCGCGCAGCCGGTCAGGGCGCCGATCAGGGTGAACGCCCGTACCCAGCTCACCGGGTGATCGAGCGCGGCTTCGAGATGATGGTTGGGCGCGGCGCTGTAGACGGTCAGATCGCGGAACCCCTTTTCCTTGAGTCCCTTGATCGCGGCCACGGCATCGTCCTCGTGCTTGAAGGACCCGAGAACGCCGGAGACGACCTTCGTCATCAGTGGGCCCCTCCTTTCCGCCGGGGCATCGGTATCATCTCCTTGATTTCCTGGATCGCCACGACCGGGAAGGTCCGCGCGAACAGCAGGAAGTACATCCCGAACCAGCCGAACGATCCGATCAGAATGCCCCAATCCGCCCAGGTGGGGTTGAGCTGGCCCCAGGCGTAGGGGAGGAAGTCATTGGACAGCGATGAGGCGATGATCACGTACCGTTCGAACCACATCCCGACGTTGATGAAGATCGAGATGATGAACAGCGCGGTCAGGTTGGTCCGAATCTTCTTGAACCACAACAGCTGCGACACGAAGGCGTTGCAGATGATCATCGACCACCCGGCCCACCATTGGGGGCCGAAAGCCCGACGCCAGAAGGTGGTTTGTTCGAAGATGTTCGAACTGTACCAGGCGACGAAGTACTCCATCGCGTAGGCATAGAACAGAATCGAGCCGGTGAGGAGCGTCAGCTTGGCGAGGTTGTCGAAGTGATACTCGGTGATCATGTGCTCGATCTTGAGCACCTTGCGGAGCGGAATCACCAGCGTGAGCACCATCCCGATGCCCGAGTAGATCGCCCCGGCCACGAAATACGGCGCGAAGATGGTCCCGTGCCACCCCGGCACGATGGACATGGCGAAGTCCCAGGACACCACGGAGTGCACCGAGAGCACCAGCGGGGTCGCGAGGGCCGCCAGATAGAGGTAGCCACGGGTGTAGTTGCGCCACTGCGAATCCGCCCCGGTCCACCCCAAGGACAGCGCCCCATAGAGCTTCCGCCGCCAGCCGGTCACCTTGTCGCGGACCGCCGCGATGTCCGGGATCAGCCCGACACAGAGGAAGGTGGTCGAGACCGTGAGGTAGGTGGAGATGGCGAAGACGTCCCAGATCAGCGGCGACTTGAAGTTCGGCCAGAGAAACCGCTGGTTGGGATACGGCAGCAGCCAGTAGAAGATCCATTGGCGGCCGATGTGGATGATCGGAAACAACCCCGCCGTCATGACGGCGAACACGGTCATTGCCTCGGTCGACCGGTACACCGCCGTCCGCCACGGCGACCGGAACAGGAACAGGATCGCCGAGATCAAGGTGCCGGCGTGGCCGATACCGACCCAGAAAACGAAGGTGGTGATGTAGACGGACCAGAAGACGGGAGGAGCGTAGCCCGCCAGTCCGAGGCCATCCTTGAGCAGCATGACGAAGGTCGCCACCCCGACGAGAAACATCCCGACCGCCGAGAACAACGCGAGGTAGTAGCCCCGGCTGGGCGTTTCGAGGGTTCGGACGACGTCTCGGGTGACGTCCGCGTGGGACATCTTCGGATGCGGATGATCGTGCGCGACGGACGTCATCGTTAGGCCTCCGCTCCGGGAACGACCCTGGCCAGATAGGTCACGGCCGGTCGGACGTTGATCTCTTCGAGCACGTGGTAGCCTCGGGGGTTCTGGGCCGCCTGAACGACCTTGGCCGCCGGGTCGTTCATATTGCCGAAGGCAATGGCACCCGACGGGCAGGCCTGGGCGCAGGCGGTGGTGACGTCGCCGTCCCGCAAGGGACGGTCCTCGAGCCGAGCCCGGTGCTGGGCGCCCCGGATCCGCTGGATGCAGAAGGTGCATTTCTCCATCACGCCGCGGGCTCGGACGGTGACCTCGGGGTTGAGCTGGAGGTTCAGCGGCTCCGGGAACGCCAGCTTGGCATAGGCGTACCAGTTGTAGTAGCGGACCTTATAGGGGCAGTTGTTGGCGCAATACCTCGTGCCGACGCAGCGGTTGTAGACCTGACCGTTCAGGCCGTCGGTGGTGTGGTAGGCGGCGTAGACCGGGCAGACCGGCTCGCAGGGGGCGTTGTCGCAGTGCTGGCAGAGCATCGGAATGATGCTGGCCTTGAACGGCTCGCCGTCCTCGCCACCCTCGAAGTATCGCTCGATCCGCATCCAGCTCATTTCCCGGCCGCGAAGCACGTCGGCCTCGCCGACGAACGGGATGTTGTTCTCGGCGTAACAGGCGGTGACGCAGGCGGAACAACCGGTGCAACGGGACAGGTCGATCACCATGCCCCACATCGGGTGCTCGGCCGCGTAGTCGCCGAACTTCCGCGCCTCGACCTGGGCTTCGCGGAATCCGGTGATCGCCTCGAGTTCCCGCTCGGTGTTGATCTCGTGATGTCCCTTGCCCAGTTCCTCGTAGGCCTGCTTCAGCGTCAGGCCACGGGCGGCCAACGAGGCCGGGATCGACTCGGTGATGCCCCGGCCCAACTCGCGGGGGTTGCCGTCGGTCCGGGCCAACTTCTTGAACCCGCCGGTCTTCTCGACCCGAACCTTGGTGGAGAGATACGGCAGAAACCCTTGGCCGTCTTGGGCCGAGAGGAGGTCCAAGGCGTTGGCTCCCCGGCCCTTGGCATACTCGCCGTACTCGGAGTGACCGAGACCGAGCGGCATCGCGACGACATCCGGCCGAATGCCTCCGTAAATGAAGATCGGCGCCTCGATCGAGCCGGTCGTCGAGGTGAGTCGGACGATTTCGCCGTCCCGCACATCCCAGCGCTTGGCCGTTTCGGGGTTGACCTCGACCCACGACTGCCAGGTCATCTTGGTGACCGGGTCGGGGTTCTCGAGCAACCACGGGCGATTGGCGCCCCGTCCGTCGTAGTACATGCTGCTCGGATACGGGGCGAAGACCACCTCGCCATCGCCGTCGATCTGGGTCGGCCCACCGATCGTGATGTTGCCGGCCAACCGGACCGTCGCCGCTGGGGCTGGCCCGAACACTCCACCGCGCTGCAACGCTTCTCGCCAGAAGGCGGCCGGGTCGGCCCCCCGCGCGCGGGCCAGCTCGGCCCAACGATTCTGGAGATGGACCTGGTAGGAGGGCACCGCGAACTGCTGGGCGAGCAGCCCACCGAGTTTCCGGGCCACCTGGAGGAGCACGTCGCCAGTGGCGACGTTCCGGTAGACCGGCTCCATGACCGGCTGGATCAGGCCCGCCAGGTGATTGCGTCCGCCCCCGGCATCGTCCCAGCGTTCGAGCGGGTGGAGATTCGGGATCAGCAAGTCGGAACCGGCGGCGGTCTCGTCGAAGAAGAGCGAGGTGCTCGCCTTGAAGCGGACCCGATCCCAGGCAGCTTTGAACCCCCCGGCCCGCGGCACCGTGAACAGCGGGTTGGCTTCGTGCACCAGGAGCACGTCGATCTCGCCGGCCGCCATCGACCGCTCGAGCGCCGCGAGGGCGCCGTAGCCGTCGCCACCTTTGACCCCCGCCCCGAACTTGACCGTGGTGCCGACATTGCCGGCGACGTAGTTCAAGACGTGGACCGCCGCACACAGATCGATCGCGCCTCGGTGCTGGGCCCCGATTCCACCGGCCACCGCGAGGCTCGGCGCGGCGGCGGCGAACTCGTCGATCAGCTTGGTGATGGCTTCCGCCGAGAGCCCGGTGTCCTCTGCCACCTTGGCGACGGTGTACGGCGCCAGTACGACACTCAGCGCCCCGGCATCGACTGGGGCACGGCCGCGCGCCAGAAGCGCGTTGGCCATTCCGAGGGCGAGCGAGACCTCCGATCCGGGAGTCGGTGCCAACCATTGGTCGGCGTTGATCCCGGTGAGATTCGCCCGGGGCCCGACGTAGACCGACTTGGCGACGGTTCCGCGCTCGAAGCCGCGGGCGGCCGCGAAGCCGCGCTGGTTCTCGATCGGAGTATGCCAGGTCTCGAGGAAGTCGGCGCCGAAGGAGAGAACGAACTGGGCCGCCGCGAAATCGTGGACCGGGATCTCGTCCTGTCCGAAGACCGACCGACTCGCCAACCGGAGGGGCTCGTGATCGAGCGCCTGGTAACGAACCAAGCGCCCTCCCAGCGCGGTGACCCAGCTTTCGAGCAGGGTGTCGAAGGTGCCCGGTCCGGCGCCGCTGATGACCGCGACCCGATTCCCGGCGGTTCGCAATTCGGCGGCGAGCCGATCGATGGCCTCGTTCCAGAGGATCTCCCGGTGACCGGACCCGTGGCGGGCCATCGGGAACTTGAGCCGACCCGGGTTATAGAGCCCCTGCAACCCGGCCTGGCCCCTGGCGCAGATGGAGCCGGCGTTGATCGGATGCTCGGGGTTGCCCTCGAGCTTGATCGCCCGGGCCTCGCGGGTGACCACGTGGAGCCCGCATCCGGCCGGGCACTCGGTACAAGTACTGGCGTACGTCGTCGGGAGGCCGGGTACCTGGTCGGGGTCCTGGACCAGGTACGGGATCAGCTTCTCGACCTTGCCGGTACTGCAGCCGCCCAGCGCGGCGGCCCCGGCGCTCGAAACGCCCATGACGGTGAGAAACCGGCGCCGATCGATCGGATCGCGCGTGGTGTGGTCAGACATGTGATTCCCCAAGGAAGCGGGAGGACGCCGCGGCCCGATCGGGATCCGGCGACGACGAGGGGAGCACGGCGCTGGCCGCGCCAGTCCGCGGGCCGACGATCAGTAATGGCACGCGGTGCAATCCCGGTTGACGTTGCGCTCCACGTGGCAACTGATGCAGAAACCCATGTTGTTGATGTTGTTCACCTTGAAGACCTGGGGCATCCGGGCCACGTCACCATGACAGGTGCCGCAGGCGTTCGGCCCCATCGCCTTGACGTGGCGCATGTGGGGGAAATGGGCGTGCTTTGCCAAGGTGTGGATCCGAACCCACTGCACTGGCCGTTTCTCGCGCCACGCGTCGCGAAGCTTCTTGATCTCGGCCCGGTGGCTGCTGTCGCTGCCGCCGATGGCCAAATGGCATCCCATGCAGGTCTGCATGGTGGGGATGCCCGGCTCGCTGGTCACCCCAACCGAGTAGTGGCAATACTGGCACTGCATCTTGAACTGGCCGGAGTGGATATCGTGCCGGAAGAAGATCGGTTGCTTCGGCCCCTTGAGCGCCGCGGAGTCGGCGACCGTTAGGCGAGGCGCGACGACCGAATCCGGCGGCGCGGGTGGCGCGGGCTGCTGCGCCGAGGTCGACCGGGGCGGAGCGAGCGCCACCACGGCGACCAGCGCCGTGACTGCCACCCCCGCTACCAAGAGCTTACGCATGCGTATGGGTCCGCCAATACGTAGGTGAACCAACCATTGTGAATCTTTTCACGAGACCGGGAGGGCGCGCAAGTGCAAGCGCACCAGGGCGCAAGGCCGCGGGAAAAATACCGGACCTCGGCCGCCAGACAAGACGTCGCGTCCCCGAGAAACGGGAGTCTCTTGATCGGGGTTCATGGCTCGGGACTGCTCGCGCCACCAGGGCGGCGCAGTCGCTCCGGCAGCTCGCCGAGGACCCCGTGCCGCTCCAAATAGTGAACGGTCTCGAGCGCCACGGCACGCAGCAGCTTCGCTTCCCTGCTGTCGAGATCGGCCCGGAACCACGCCTCCCGGAGAGAGCGGATGACGTTTTCCGCGCTCCGGCTCTTGAAAAAGTCGACCGCGCACAACGCCCGCTCCCAGTCGTGAAACAGCCGCTCCATTTCGCCGGCCTTGGCCGCCCCGTCGGCCCGGCGCCGGGGCGGCTTGCGAGGCTGGTCGAGCCCCTCGCGATCGTTCCAGCATTCGTAGGCCATGATGGCGACGGCCTGGGCGAGGTTCAGCGACCGATGGGCGGGGTTGGTCGCGATCGTCACCAGCGCGTGACACTGATCGAGTTCCTCGTTGCTGAGCCCCTTGTCTTCCCGGCCAAATACCAGGGCGACGGGTCCCTCGCTGCTGCGGTCCCCCAGGGTCGCCGCCGCCTCCCGAGGCCGCACCAATCCGCGCTTGGCTGCCCGTTCTCGAGCCGTCAGCGCGACCGTATAGGTGCAGTCGGCAACCGCCTCGGCCAGCGTCGAGAAGATCCGGCAGCGGTTGACCAGGTCGCCAGTGTTGTGGGCGATCCCCTCGATCCGGTATGGGTCGAAGACCGCCGGCTTCACCAGCCGGACGTACTCGACCCCGAAGTTCTTGGCGATCCGGAAGGTCGCCGCGATGTTGACGAGATCCTGCGGTTCGACGAGCACGATCGTCGGCGGAGAAGCGGCCGTCATTCTCCGACAGGCAGGGCGTGGCCGCGGGCTTTGAGCATCTGGACAATCGCGGGCTTGTCGACGGCCTTGAAGTGGGCTTCCTTCGCCTCGACCGTCCCCCGCTCGACCAGCTCGATCAAGGCGTCGTTCTTGGTGATCATGCCCAGCTTCCGCCCGGTCTGGATGATGGACGGGATCTGAAAGGTCTTGCCTTCCCGGATCAGGTTGGCGATGGCCGGAGTGGACAGAAGCACCTCGTAGGCCGCGGCCCGGCCGCCCTTGACGGTGCGGCACAGCGTCTGGGCCACCACGCCCCGCAACGACTCGGCGAGCATCACTCGGATCTGGCTCTGGCGATCGGCCGGAAACTGGTCGATGATCCGATCGATCGTCGACGCGGCGGTGGTGGTATGAAGGGTGCCGAACACGAGATGGCCGGTCTCCGCGGTCTCGATCGCGATGGCGATGGTATCGAGGTCCCGAAGCTCGCCCACCAAGACGACATCGGGATCCTCTCGGAGCGCGGCGCGGAGGGCGCTCTTGAAGTCCTTGGTGTGGACCCCGACTTGCCGTTGGGTGACGATCGCCTTCTTGCTCTGGTGGACGAACTCGATCGGATCCTCGATCGTCAGCACGTGATCCGCCCGGGTCCGGTTGACGAGGTCGATCAATGCCGCCAGGGTCGTCGACTTGCCGGATCCGGTGGGGCCGGTGACGAGAACGAGCCCCTTGCTCAGCTGACAGAGGGCCTGCACCTCCTTGCTCAAGCCGAGTTCATCCACCGTCGGAATGGTGCTCCCGATCAGCCGGAACACCGCGAATGGGCCAAGCCGATCCCTCCCGGCGTTGCCGCGGAATCGGCCTTCGCCGGCCAGCTCGTAGGCGAAATCCGCGTCACCGGTCGCTTGCCACTTGGCGAAGTCCCCGGCCGGCATGACACTGCGGAGCATCGTCTCGATTTGCTCGGCGCTGGTCGCTGGGTGCTCGAGTGGTTGGAGATCGCCATTAACCCGCGCAACCGGCACCGCGCTGGTCCGAAGATGCAGGTCGCTGCCTCGAACCGAGGCCAGGGTGCGGAGCAGGGCCTCGATGCTGGCTCGGGGCGCGGTATCGCCGTTCCCGGCGGATGATGGGCCGGCGGGCGCCGCGACCGGCCGAGGCGGGAACAGCGCCCGGAGGGTCGCCCCGAGTCCCGCTTGATCCGGCTCGACCTGCACTTCGATGGCACCGTCTGGCGCCTCATAGGTGAAGGCGAACTCAACGGTCGAGGCGAGGCGGTCGGCCAAGTGACCCGGCGTGATTTCGCGAAGGAGGCCAACGACCTGCTGGGCGTTGAGCGGCTCCTTCGTCAACGGGCGTACCATGCCGCTTTTTCGCAACGCGATCGGCTGGCCGACCTTGAGCCGGACCGCCTCGGCCGAGTGCTCCTTCATCACTTCGAGAAAGCGATCGAGCCTAGGCACGGGGCAAGCCCGCTGCTGGGCTGGCCAGCCGCAAATAACGGGCGTTGACGACCCGGACGCCGTCCGGAGCCCACACCGCGATGAACCCGCGACTGGCGTTCAGGAAGTCGAGAGCCCTGGGGCGATCGGGTGGCAGCTCGGACATGACGATCCCTTCTTGAACCGAGCCATCCGACAGCTCGAGTTCCAACTCGAACCGATGGGCGGCCAGGGCCCGATCCGGGTCGTCAATGGCCGGCTGGGGCGGAAGTTGCAGATAGAGAACGTGCTCCTTGGCGATGAAGAGGGGGTGCCCCTCGTCGAGCACGAGGGCGAAGAACGGCTCCTCGCGATTGAGCATTTCCTCGGGTCGTTCGGGGCCGCCGTGCAATCGGGAGCCGGCTTGGAGATGAACTTCGCCCCGAAGCACCCGCCGGTTGGCGAGGTGAACCTCGACCCGAAGGCGCTCCGTGGTCCAGCCGCTCATCCGCGAACCACCACCCCGACTCGCCGTTCGCTCAGGCGAATGGGCTCGAGGTAGTCGGCTTCCTCGCCTAACTCCCGGCGGGCCTCGCCGCTGAGTTGCCCGACCTGCTCGAGCAGCGGGACGGCGAGGTGGAGTTGCCGGGCGAGGCCGACCGCGATGCCGACATCCTTGTCCAACAGGGCAAGGCGAAAGGTCTTGGGCCAGGTGCCGTTGAGCACTCGAGCCGGAATCAGGGTTTCGCTCACGAACGACCGGCCACTCGAGGCGTTGATGACCTCGAGGCCGGTGCGGGCCGAGACCCCGGCCTTGACCATCGTGGTGAGCGCTTCGGCGAGGGAAAGGATGTTCGACGCGAGGAGGACCTGGTTGATCGCCTTGACGGTATCGCCGGCGCCAACGGGGCCGACGTGGACGATCAGTTTCGCGAACGTTTCGAGCACCGGCCGGGCCCGCTCGACGACATCAGGATCGTCGGCGCCGACCATGACCGTCAAGATCCCGGCCTCGGCGCCATTGGTGCCACCACTGACCGGGCAGTCGGCGAACCTCACCCCTCGGACTTCGAGATCGGCGGCCAGCCGTCGAGAGGTCGCGGCATCGCCGGAGGTGCAGTCGAGGAACAACGTTCCTGGTGACAGGGCGTCCGCGACCCGGCAAGGTCCATGGAGCAGTTCGGCAACGTCGGCGGAGGTGGAGAGGCAGGTCACCACGACGTCCGCACCGCGAACCGCCTCCGCGGCGCCGGCGGCAACCCGACACCGCGCCTCGGCCGCGAACCGGTCGGCGACGCCGGCCGTGCGGTTCCAGACGGTCGTCGGGAATCGGGCGGCGAGCCGGGCAGCCATGGGCCGGCCAATGGCGCCCAAACCGAGGAACGCGACGTTCAATCGCTCGACCCTCGCCGGCCGAGCTCCTTGTCGAACATGTAGAGCCCGGAGGCGTTGTCCCCAATCATTCGCAGGGTCTCGACGATTTCGGTCGAGGTCTTCTCTTCCTCCACCTGTTCGGTGATGAACCACTGGAGCGTCGCCTGGGTCGCGAAGTCCTTCTCGCCCCCGGCCATCTCGAATAGCTGATGAATCCCGGCCGAGACCTTGGCCTCGTGGTCCCGGGCGTGCTCGAAGACGGCGAGTGGGTTCGGGAAATCGGGGGGAGGACGATCGACCGCCTCCAAGGTGACCCGGCCTCCCCGGTCTTCCACGAAATCGAAGATCTTCATGGCGTGCTTGCTCTCTTCCAGCGCTTGCATTCGCATCCACCGGGCGAAGCCGTTCAGGTTCTTCTCCGCGAAATACGCGGCCATGGCCAGGTAGAGGTAGGAGGCGCCGAACTCCTTGCTGATCTGCCCGTTGAGCGCCTTCTGCATGCTCGAGGAAATACGCATGAGCCAAAACTCCCAAGATGATGCGTTTGCTGGTGCGACGGATGTGCCGCCAAGGATGCTGGCGCGCGGGGAGAATAATACCACCGCCCCCGACGAAAGAAGAAAACCGCCCGGCGAGGACGCCGAGCGGTTCTCGATGGGACGAGGTGGGAACCCCGGTGGACCTACGGCTGGCCCACCGTGAAGGTGAAGGACTTCTTGTTGGACAGACCGGCCGCATCGCGAACGGTAAGCGACCACGTCAGCCTCCCGCCAAGGCGCTCGAAATGCAAAGTCCACGTCGGTTCGGTCGAGATCACTTTGTTGCGGGCCGTTCGCCACTCGTACCCGACGACGCCCTGGTCGTCGGTCGAGCGGGTGCCGTCGAAGGTGCAGGTGGTGGTGCCGTTGCAGTGGACAACCGGCACGGCCACCGGCGCCTGGTTCGCGGCGGCGGCAACCGAGACCGATCGGGTCGTGGCGTTCGAGAGGTTCCCGGCGTCGGTGACCGTCAGGGTGACGCTGTAGGTTCCGGCGGAGGCGTAGGTCTTCGATACCGTCGCGCCGGACCCGCTGGTGTTGTCGCCGAAGTTCCAGCTGTAACTGGTCACCCCGACGTCGTCGGACGACGACGTTCCGTTGAAGGAACAGGTCAGACCGGTGCAGCTGAAGGTGAATGCGGCCACCGGCGGCTGATTGACAGGCGCACCACCCACGAACCCGATGTTGAGCAGCCGGTTGGGGTGTCCTGCCTCAGTTGAAATGTGACTCCTAACCCCTCCAACTTTGGAGGAGGAGGAGTCCATGAGTCGATCCACGAGCCGTGCTCGCCGCCCATTCACCGCTGAGGAGAAGGCCACCATTCTCCGAC
>VGVQ01000009.1 GCA_016874005.1 Gemmatimonadota bacterium
CCCGTGCCGGAGGTGCAGACCGAGTGCGATCATCGCCACGAGGTAGATTGCCACCACCCATCCGGAACGGAAGCTTCGGACCACGTTCTGGTACACCTCGCCCTCGACGAATCGCGAGGGCAACACTTGCCCGGTGGTGAAGTGGAGGACATGAAACACGATGAACGCCGCCAGGAGGACCCCGCCGATCCGCATGGCCATCGCCGCGAGGCTAGCCGCCCGCCTGGTTTGCTTGCCGTAACGCACCGGACGAGCCGCCGCGGCCCGGCGGCTCAGGGACATCGCGGCGTGAATGTGGAGCACGGCAGCAAGCAAGAGGGAGCGATCGGACTCCCCACAGGACGGCCAGGTTGCTCTTGAGAAACACCGCGTAGTCGTTGATGGCGGCGGGGCCGCGGTGAATCAGCAGGTTGCCCCCCATGTGTACCAACAGAAAACCCACCAGCAACGCGCCGGTGAGCGCCATGACCACTTTCCGCCCGATGGTCGAGGCATAGAAACGGACCGGCCATGCCACCGCGTGGTCCCCCGGCGTTCGCACCGTCCCGGCCATGCCTCAGACGCCGACGGTGGCCTGGATCGACCGGACCGCCTCGGCCGAGGCGTGCAGGTCGGTTCGTTCCTGCGCGGTCAGCGTCACCTCGACGATCTGCTCGAGGCCACCCTTGCCAAGCTTGCATGGCACGCCGCAGTATACGCCGTGAAGGCCGTATTCCCCCTTGAGCCAGGCCGCGCACGGTAAGATCCGCTTCTTGTCCAGGACGATGGCCTCGACCATCTGGACCGCGGCGGCGCTGGGCGCGTAGTAGGCCGAGCCGGTCTTGAGATGGGCCACGATCTCGGCTCCCCCGTTGCGGGTCCGGGTGACGATCTGGTCGAGCTTGTCCTTGGCCAGGAGTTGGGTCACCGGGATTCCGGAAACGGTCGTGTAGGACACCAGCGGGACCATGGTGTCCCCATGCCCGCCCAGAACCATCGCCTGGATGTCTTCGACCGAGACGTCCATCGCCTCGGCCAAGAACATTCGATAGCGAGCGGTGTCGAGCACGCCCGCCATCCCGAGCACCCGTTGACGCTGGAAGCCGCTCGCCTTCATCGCCACATAACACATCACATCGAGGGGGTTGGATACCACGATGATGATCGACTCGGGAGCGACCCGCCTGATGTTCTCCGAGACGGTCTTGACGATTCCGGCGTTGGTCTTGACGAGATCGTCGCGGCTCATGCCCGGCTTTCTCGCGATCCCAGCGGTCACCACGAAGATCTCCGACCCGGCAGCCATCTCGTAGTCGTTGGTGCCATAGACCCTGGAGTCGTAGCCCTCAACCGGCCCGGATTGCCACTGATCGAGGGCCTTTCCCTGCGGAACGCCCTCCACCACATCCACCATGACAATGGTGCGGGCGAGGTTTTTCTCGGCCAGCCGCTGGGCCGCGGTGGCCCCGACGTTTCCGGCCCCGACGACAGTGATCTTGTTGAGCATATGTTGGGTGTCGATTGATGAATGAGGGGATCAGCCTGGCCGGACCACCCGGCCCGGGCGGAAAGGTATTTGGAGATAACGGCTTGGGTAAAGGGACCGGGATCTCAGCCACCTATCGTTTCGCGCCCCGCCTGCCGGCCCGGGCGTTCCCGCCGAGGTCTCCGAGTTGGCGAATCGCCTCGTAGAGGACGATACCGACGGCCGTGGCCAGGTTGAGGCTCCGAACCGCTCCGCTCATCGGGATTCGGAAACACTCGTCCGGGTGCTTCTCGAGGATCCGCTCCGGCATGCCACTGGTTTCGTTGCCGAAGACGAGGCAACTGTTCGGCAGGAACCTCGCCTCCCATAGGGGCCGGGTGGCGTTGGCGGAAAAGTAGAGGCACCGCTCGCGGCTGATGGCATCCCGAAAGGCAAACCAGTTCGGGTGGACCCAGAGATCGACGTGGGGCCAATAGTCGAGGCCAGCCCGCCGCAGGTCGCGATCGTCGATCGAGAAGCCTAACGGCTCTATCAGGTGAAGGCTGGTCTCGGTCGCGGCGCAGAGTCTGGCGATGTTGCCCGTGTTCGGCGGGATTTCCGGCTGGATCAGGGCGACGTTCAGTGCCATGAGGTTGGTTCAGCCGCCTCGGGTATGCATTTCGCGCCGCGGATCGTCCCGGAGTCGTTCGATCGAGTGGAGGACGCCGCGGCCGGCGACGGCGAGTCGCTCCTCGGCACCCCGATCGACCCGCCGGCCCCAATGCGTCGCGATCGCCTCCGCCAGCTCGCGGTCCGTGGCTCCGGCCCGGATCGGTTCGCGGAGGTCGAGCCCCCCGTCGGAGTAGAGGCAGGTGAACCAGGTTCCGTCGGCCGTGATCCGGCTTCGGTCACAGGCGCCGCAGAACGGTGCGGTGGTCGAGGCGATGATCCCGAACCCGGTTCCGTCCCCGAGCCGAAACCGTTCGGCCGGTGCCTCGCCTCGCGCCGGGAGCGGTTCGGCCGGCCCCCAGTCGCGCTCGATCGTCGCGAGCATCTCGGCCCGGCTCACCACCTGATCCGGGGTCCAGGTGGTTGCCCCACCCACGTCCATGAACTCGATGAAGCGGACCTCGATCCCGCGGGCCTTCCCGAAAGCCAGGAGCGATCCGATCTCATCTTCGTTGTAACCGCGAATGACCACCGCGTTCAGCTTGACCGTCGCGAAACCGGAGTCGATGGCGGCGTCGATTCCGGCGAGGATTTGGGCGTGTTGGCCGCTCTTGGCGAATCGCTGGAGTCGCTCCGGCCTCAAGGTGTCCAGGCTCACTGTGACCCGGTGAAGGCCGGCGGCCCGGAGCGGGACCGCCATTCGCTCCAGCAAGATCCCGTTGGTCGTAAGGGCAATGTCACGGATCGAGGAGCGTCGGGCCAACATGCCGACGAGGTGGGGAAGGTCGTGTCGCAGCAGCGGCTCGCCTCCGGTAATTCGGATCTTGGAGGCACCCAAACCCGCGAAAATACCCGCCAGCCGATCCAGTTCCTCGTAAGTCAGCAAGGCCGGGCGCGGCAGCCAAACGTAGTCCTCGTTGGGCATGCAGTAGCCGCACCGCATGTTGCACCGGTCGGTGACCGAGAGGCGAAGGCTGCCGAGCCGCCTGCCCAACCGGTCCAACGTCATCGAGCGGGCTCGGGCGCTCGGCCCGTCGGCGCGGTCGGATCGACCCAGGCCTCGGTCCCGTCGGCATACCGTTCGCGCTTCCAGATCGGAACCCGCTTCTTCAGCTCCTCGATCAGGAACCGGCAGGCCGCGAACGCCTCGTCACGGTGACCGCCGGCGACGGCGACCGCAACCGCCACGTCGCCGACCTCGAGGCGGCCAAGGCGATGGCGCACCTCCACCGCGACCGGCCATCTCGCCGTGGCCTCGCCGATCAGCGCCTCGAGAGTCGACTCGGCCATCGCACCGTAGGCCGAGTACTCGAGCCCGACCACGGCTCTGCCGGCATGGTGGTCCCGGACGGTGCCGAGGAAGAGGGCCTGGGCACCGCGCCCGGGACCGGCGGTCGCCTCCACCAGCTCGCTCCAGTCGATCGCCGAATCGGTAAGTCGGTTCACCTCAACCGCCTGCCATGGGCGGCAGGAGCGCGACCTCGTCACCGGCCACCAGTGGGCGATCGGAGCTAGCCTGTTGCTGGTTGACGGCAACGAGCGGCCGCTCCGGCAAGGCCTGGCCACCTGGCAATCGCCGGAGGTGTTCGATCAGCGCTCCCACCGTAGCCGCGTCGAATCTCGGCACCTGGATCGCGGTGGCGCCGAACAGCTCGGCATATCGGGCGAACATCAATACGGTAATCTCATCCCGCATCATGGTTTGAATGATGTCGCGTCGGTTGGCCCCATGCAAATGGCGGGGTCCGTGCTCCGGACCCCGCCAATCGAAAGTACTCCAACCGGGCTAGTTACTCGAGTTCACTGCTCGGGGGAATCGGGCCATCGCCCTCCTCCGCAACCAGGGCTCGTAACTCCTTGCTCGGCTTGAAGACCGGTACCGGGCGCGCGGCGACCTCGACCGGATCCCCAGTTCGCGGGTTCCGCGCCATCCGCGTCTTTCGCCGGCGGATCTTGAAGGTCCCGAATCCACGAACTTCGATGTTGTGCTGATCGCGGAGAGCGAGTTTGATCGCGTCCAGGAACGAGTCAACCACCCTGGCGCAATCCTTCTTCGAAATGAGTGGCCCGGCGGTCCGAGCCATTGCGGCGGTTACTTGTTCGACCAAATCGGCCTTCGTCATGCTCCCCCCTCAAGGGTCACACGGGCCCCCAGGCCACCAAGCCGGGGGGACGACTGGGGTCCGATAGTAGGGCCTTAAGCATTGTGTGTCAAGGGGTTGCGTCCTCACCACGCCCCGGTCACCGCCCCATGAGCCGGAGGAACTCGCCAAAGTGCGGGAATGCGTCGTGGGGACCGGGGGCCGCCTCAGGGTGGTACTGAACCGCGAACACCGGCAACTCCCGGTGCCGGAGCCCCTCGACCGTCCCGTCGTTGAGGTTCAGATGGGTGACCGACAGCTCGGGGGCGCCGGCAACCCGTTCTCCTTCCCCCTCCACGGCAAAGCCGTGGTTCTGGGAGGTAATCAGCACTCTTCCCGTCGCGAGTTCCCGAACCGGGTGGTTCCCGCCCCGATGACCGTACGGCAGTTTCACGGTCCGCCCGCCGAAGGCCCACCCGAGGAGCTGATGCCCCAAGCAAATCCCGAAGGTAGGCATCCCGGAGCCGGCCAATTCGCGGATATTTCGAATGGCGTACCCGACCGCACCCGGATCGCCGGGACCGTTCGAGAGGAAGAGGCCGTCCGGGTGCTTGGCTCGGATCTCATCGGGCGGGGTGGTCGCTGGGACTACCGTAACCCGGCAGCCCGCCTGCGAGAGCATCCGGACGATGTTCCGCTTCATCCCGAAGTCGACTGCCACGACGTGCGGACGATCGGCGCCACCCCCGGTTCCGCCGCCTTCCCCGTATTCCTCCTTGGTACCGGCGAGAGAGGCCAAGTCCAGCCCGACCATCGAAGGAGAGGCCTGCAATTGCCTGATCAGCTCCGGCGTCGGTTCGCTACCCGCCGCCACGACGCCCCGCATGGCTCCCCGCTCTCGGATGTGCCGGGTGAGCCGGCGGGTGTCGACGCCCTCGACGACCGGGATCCCGGCGCCGGAGAGCCAGCTGCCAAGGTCTCCCGAGGCCCGCCAATTCGAATGGGCCCGGGACAGTTCCCGCACGATGACGCCGGTCACCTGGGGGCGCTCCGACTCCATATCGGCGGCGTTGATCCCATAGTTGCCAATCATCGGCGCGGTCATCACCACGATCTGCCCCATGTAGCTGGGGTCGGTGAAAGTCTCTTGGTAGCCCGTGAGGTTGGTCGTGAAAACCACCTCGCCGAACGCCGGGCCGGCTTCGGACCGCATCACGCCGGAGTACCAGGTTCCGTCTTCGAGCAAAACGAACGCGGGGCGCTCGGTCATCGAGCGCCCCGGGACCGACCCGCTCTTGGAGTCATTGACTAGCGAGTCGCTGGAGCCGGCGCCGGCGCGACAGGAAGCGTGGCGGAGGGTGCTGGCGACGGGGCACCGGTGGCCGGCGCCTCGCCCAAGGGCGATGGGGCGAGCTGGGTCGCGGGCGCGGTTCGGAGCCGGTCCTGAACCCCCGAGGTGCCCACGGTGCTTCGCGAGGCGAGCAGCGAGAGGATCAAGGCCAGGGCCATGAAGAGGCCGCCGGTCCACCACGACAACGTGTGGAGGAGGGTGACCGCCTGCCGGCCGCCCATCACCAGGTCCGTCGTCCCGCCGCCGAGCGAGGCGAGACCGCCGCCCTGGCCCGCTTGCAGGAGGACCACCGCCGCCAGCAAGATGCCGTCGAGGATGAGGAGCGTTAGGATGAATCCGTACAGCATTGAATGCCTCCGACTTAGCCAGCAAAGCTAACGCCGGTAGGCGTTTGCGGTCAAATCGGGCCTCGGCCCATCGCCCTATGGCACCTCACAAATGCGCCGCCAGGCGGCCGGGTCGAGACTGGCCCCCCCCACCAGCACGCCATCGATCTCAGGCTCCGCAGCGAGGCCGGCCACGTTGCCTTCGTTCACGCTGCCGCCGTAGAGAATCAGCGGCGACGGGTGGCCCATTCGAACCAGTTCCGATCGAATGGCCCGGTGAACCAAGCCGGCGTCGGCCGGGGTGGCGGTCTTTCCGGTCCCGATGGCCCAGACCGGCTCGTAGGCCACCACCACCGCCCCAATGAGGCCGACGTCCTGCCCTCCTAGGGCGGCCCGAAGTTGCCTTAGCACCACGGCTTCCGTCGTTCCGGCCTCCCGCTCGGCAAGCTGCTCACCGACACAGAGAAGCGGAGTCAGCCCGCCCCCGTGAGCCGAGGCAACTTTGCGAGCGGTATCGGCGTCCGTCTCGCCGAACACATGGCGCCGCTCCGAGTGCCCGACCAGCGCGAGACTCGCCCCCGCCCCTTTCGCGAGCGGCACCGAGGTCGCTCCGGTATAGGCGCCCTTCGGTTCCCAGTGGACGTCTTGGCAGCCGACCGAGACGCGTTCAGCGCCAGCGAACGCGGCCGCGGTCGCCTCGATGCTCACCGCGGACGGGAAGAACCAATAGCGTCGATCGGGGCGCGCGACGAAGCCGGACAAGAACGCCCTGGCGAAATCTCGGGCGGCAGCGGGGGCGAGGTGCATCTTCCAGTTCGCGGCCATGATCAGGGGACGGGCCATTGAGTCTCCGGGTGCGAGGCCGCTGGTCAGGCCGCGTCGTCGAGGGCGGCGACCCCCGGCAGCACTTTGCCCTCGAGGAACTCGAGCGAGGCCCCGCCTCCGGTGGAGACGTGGCTCACCCAGTCGCTCAGCCTCGCCTGGGCGACTGCGGCGGCCGAATCGCCTCCGCCAACCACGGTGACCGCACCTCGCGCGGTCGCTTCCGCCATGGCAGCCGCGATCGAGCGGGTCCCCTTGTCGAACGGGGGCGTTTCGAAGACCCCCATCGGTCCGTTCCAGACCACCGTGCCCGCGGCGCGGATCCGTTCGCTGAACTCCTTGACACTGGCCGGATCGATGTCGAAGACCGAAAACCCGATCGGGATCGACTCCTTCGGCACCGTGAGGGCGGTGATTCCCTCTTTGAGCTCGGGGGCGATCACCCCGCCGCGCGGGAGAACCAGCTTGGGCCCAGCCCGGGCAAGGAGCGAGCGAGCCATTTCGATTCGGTCGGCCTCGACCAGCGAGTTGCCGGTTTCCAGCCCCATGGCCTTGAAGAAGGTACAGGCCATGGCGCCACCAATGAGGATCGCGTCCACCTTCGGCAGCAACGCGTCGATCAAGTCGATCTTGCCCGAGATCTTGGCGCCGCCCAGCACCGCCAGGAACGGTCGCTTCGGGTTGGCCAACGCCTCCCCGAGGTACTTGAGCTCGGTCTCCATCAGGAGCCCTGACACCGCCGGCTTGAGGACTCGGGCCACTCCCTCGGTCGAGGCATGGGCCCGGTGAGCCGAGCCAAAAGCATCATTGACGTAGAAGTCGCCTAACGCTGCGAATCGTCGGGCCAACCCGGCATCGTTGGCTTCTTCTCCCGGGTAGAACCGGGTGTTCTCCGCCAGGGCCACCCCGCCCCTCGGCAGGCGCCGGCTGGCAGCCGCGGCCGCCTCGCCCGCCGGGTCGTCGAGGAAGGTGACCGGGACGCCCAGAGCCGATTCCAGCGCCCTCACGCACGGCTTGATGCTGTACTTCGGATCCGGACCGCCCTTGGGACGACCGAAATGGGACAGGAGAATCACCCGCGCTCCCCTCTCGCGGAGGTACCGGATCGTGGGCAACGAGGCCCGGATCCGGGTGTCGTCGGTCACCACCCCGTCCTTCACGGGACAGTTGAAATCGACCCGGACCAAGGCCCGTTGACCATCGAGGCGGGCCGGATCGAGCGAACCGAGACTGCGCTTCATGCGCCGCGCGATCCGATGTATCGCATCAGATCCACGCACCGAGCCGAGTAGCCCATCTCGTTGTCGTACCAGGACGAGACGTGGATCAAGGTTCCGTCGATCACCTGGGTGGAAAGCAGATCGACCGTGCTCGACGCCAGGTTGCCGATATAGTCCACCGAAACCAAGGGCTCGTCGCTCACGGCCAGGACCCCGTTGAGCGACCCTGCCGCGGCGGCCTTGAATGCCCCGTTGATCTCATCCACGGTGGTGGCCCTCTCGACGATGCACGTCAGGTCCACCAGCGACACGTCCGCGGTGGGAACCCGGAGGGAGACACCGTCGAGCTTCCCCTTCACCTCCGGGATGACCAAGGAGGTGGCCTTCGCCGCCCCGGTGGTGGTGGGGATGATGGACAAAGCCGCCGCCCGCGCCCGACGAAGATCCTTGTGCGGCAGGTCGAGAATCTGCTGATCGTTGGTGTACGAGTGCACCGTGGTCATGTAGCCGCGCACGAAACCGAAGGTATCGCGCACCACCTTCACGACCGGAACCAAGCAGTTGGTGGTGCAGCTCGCGTTCGAGATGACGAAGTGCTTGGCCGGATCGAAGGCGGTGTGATTGACCCCGAACACGACCGTGATGTCTTCGTTTTTCGCCGGCGCCGAGATGACGACCCGCTTCGCCCCGGCGGCGAGGTGCTGCGCCGCGGGCTCGCGGTCGGTGAACCGGCCGGTGGACTCGAGGACGATGTCGACCCCGAGTTCCTTCCAGGGGAGTTTGGCCGGCTCCTTCTCCGAAGTCACCTTGAGCGGCCTGCCGTTGACCCGAATGCCCTCGGACGTCGCCTCCACGGTGCCAGGGAACTTCCCGTGGACGGAATCGTACTTGAGCAAATGCGCCAGGGTCTTGGTGTCGGTGAGATCGTTGACGGCTACGAACTCGATCTCGGCGACCTTGGCCATGGTTGCTGCCCTGAGCACGTTGCGGCCGATCCGTCCGAATCCGTTGATGGCAACCCGAATCGCCATGATGCCTCTGTCTCCTCGTTGTTGGTCCTGGTCTATACCATCCGGCCGATCGCCGCCAGGGGCAACTCGGCACGGGCGAACGTCACCGCAGACACCGCCGCCACTCCGCGTTCCAGCAGGCTCTTTGCCGCGGATACGAGGGTGGCCCCCGTCGTGAAGACGTCGTCCACCAGCACGATTCGTTCCGGAAGCGGACCGGCCGCCGCGAAGGCACGCCGAAGATTGGCTTCTCGTTGGTCCGGCGTCAGGGCCGTCTGCGAGGCGGTCTCCCTGACCCGCGCCAAGAGGCCCTCGTCGACCCGCGCCCCAGCCATGCCCGCCAACGCCCGGGCGATCCGCGCGCTCTGATTATAACCTCGCTCTTTGAGCCGCGACCGACCGAGCGGGATCGGCACCAGGACCGCTCCTGGCCGAACCGCGGCGAGCCCGACCATTCTCGTCGCGAGGCTGTCGGCCACCCGTTGCCAACCGCGGTATTTGAGCAGGTGGACTACCCGCCGGGCGGCGTCGTCGAGCCAAACCGCGCTCGACACCGCTCCGAACCCGGCGGGCCAATCCGGGCAGACCCGACAGGCCCGGCCGCTCTCGACCGGCTGACCGCACCGGTCGCATTGGGGCGTCGGCACCGGGAGCCAACGCGAGCGGCATACCGGGCAGATCAAGTGATCCTGGGGACCGACCCGTTGCTGGCAGACGAGGCACTCTCCGGGCAGCAACCATCGCTCGGCGGCGTCCCACGACCCCCCGAGTCTGCTAGCGAAGCGCGTGAGCGAGGGCACCACGCATGACCTCGGTGGGTGGTCGGTGTTCGGGATACCAACAGCGAAAGGCGGCGATTGCCTGGCCGAGCAGCACCTCCCTGCCGTCCATCGCCGGGCGTCGGGCCGCTTTCGCGTGGCGCACCCACTCGGTCTCGCCGGCCCGGTAGACCAGATCGAGCACTGCGGCGCCCTCTGGAATCGCCTCGACGGGAAAGGGCAGCGCGTCGTTGGCGCGGAGGCCCAGCGGGGTGCAGTTGAGCACCAGGCCGGGCTCGCCACCCTCCCCCGATCGAACGCCGAGGTCGGTCATCCTTTCGAGGAATTGCGCCGCGCGGCTCGGCAGCCGCGACGAGACGGCGATCGCCGCGCCGGCCCGGCGGGCGGCCAGGGCGGCGGCAATGGCGCTGCCACCGGTGCCGACGATCAGCCACTGTCCCGCCGGACTGCCGAGCCCGTCCCAGGCCGCCAGGATACCGTCCGGGTCGGTATTGGCGCCGGCGATCGCCGCGGCCTCGCCCCAGAAGGTGTTGATCGCGCCGCCCTCGACGGCCGTCGCGACCAGGCCGGCCGCCAGCCGCTTATGGGGAACAGTGATGTTGCCGCCGCCACCGGCACCCGCCAGCGCCCGCATGACGGCCGGGAGCGACGGCGCGTCGGCCCGCAAGGCGACCGAGACGGCGTCGATTCCGAGGGCCCGGAAGGCGGCGTTGTACAGCACCGGCGAAAGTGAGTGGTGGACCGGATCGCCGAGCACGGCGTACACCCGGGTCGCGCCGGTAATCACTCCGCCCGGCCCTCGAGCAGTCGCATCGCGATCGCCGGCATCATCCCCGCGAGGACCCGGAAGGTGACCCGATACTCCTCCAGTTCCCGTCCGTAGGGATCGGAAATCTCGGCTTCAGGGCCCACCCGCCCGGCGTACTCCGCCAGCAGGTGGGCGCGGTGCCCCGCCCCAAGCTCGCGAACCCGCGCGAGGTGGGTCCGAGACATGGTTAGAATCAGATCGGACTTCTCCACCGCCGACCGACTCAGCAGCCGGGCCCGATGGGTCGATAGATCAAGACCGTGTTCGAGGCTGACGAGGTAGGCACCCTCGGAAGCCGGAGCGCCTTCCCACGCCCCGGTGCCGGCCGATTCGACCGTGACGGATGGGGCGCCGGACGCCTCGAGGGCGCGGGTCAGCAGCGCCGCCGCCATCGGGCTGCGGCAGGTGTTTCCGGTGCACACGATCAATACCCGCTTCACGGTGCCAGCCGCCCGACCGCCCTGCGTAGTTCGGCGCGCGGGATCGCCCCTTCCCGAATGATCGCCGGCTGGGCGGTGGTGCAGTCGACCAGGGTCGACGGCGGCACGTTGCCGAGGACGCCGCCGTCGAGAATCACCAGCTCGCCGGAGGCGACCGCGGAGGGAAAGAACTCGCCAACTCCCTCGGCACCCGGTGCCGGTGGGCCCCCGGGCTGGTTGGCCGATGTCGAGGTGACGGGAGCGCCGAGCGTCGCGACGAGTCTGGCCATCCCGGGATGAGAGGTGTGCCGGACCGCGATACCACCCTCGGCGCCGCGGAGACGGGCGGGAAGTCGGCCCTCGCCGCCCGGCAGCACCAGCGTCAGCGGGCCAGGCCAGAACGCCTCGGCCAGCGCTCGTGCGGCCGGGTTGAACACCAGCCCGTTGGCGACGGCCATCTCCGGTCCCGAGAGGAGCAGGAGAAATGGTTTCCGAGGGGGGCGGCCTTTGAGCCGAGCTAGCGCGTCGAGTCCGGCATCGCTGGCCAGCGACCCCAAGCCATAGACGGTCTCCGTGGGATAGGCGATCAGCCCTCCGGCCCGCAGGTGCCCGATCACCGCGGGAATGGCGGCCGTGACCTCATCGTTGGTCCGAAACGGATGGATCATTGGTTGGCCCGAACCAGCGCGCTCGCCAGCGCGACGTCTTCGGCTTCGGTGATCTTGAGATTGCTGGGGCGATCCGGGATGACGATCACCGGCCCGCCGATTGCCTCGACGGCGGCCGAGTCGTCGGTGGCCGTGGCTCCGGTGGCTCGGGCATGCCGCAGGGCGTTTGCGAGCAGCGCCGCCGGGAAGCCCTGTGGAGTCTGCGCTCGCCAGATGGTCGATCGATCCAGGGTGGCTTCGATCCGGCCGCCGGCTCCGACTTTCTTAAGGGTGTCGGCGACCGGGAGTGCCGCGACCGCGCCGGTGCCCGACCGCGCGGCCGTGATCACGGCATCGATGGTCGCGGCATCGACGAGGGGCCGAGCGGCGTCGTGCACCAGAACCACCGGCTGCTGGCCACCTAACGACTCGACCCCGCGCTCCACCGAGTCGATCCGGGCCGCGCCGCCAGCGACCAGGCGCACCCGGGGCCCCACCATGGCACGGAGCCACTCGGGCGGCGCCTGAACGACATCGGCGGGGAGCACCACGACGACGATGGCCACCGCGCGGTGGGCGAGAAAGCGACGGAGCACGCGGGCCAACACCGGTACGCCCGCCACCAGCCGAAACTGCTTCGGCACTCCGCCGCCGGCCCGTTCGCCACGGCCCGCCGCGACCAGAACGACCCCGACGTCAGGCGGCGAGGGCATGAACCAGCTGCTCCACGTGGTCGATGGCAACCGGCGCGATTGCCGTTGGCGGCCCCTGATGACGGCTCGAGCCAAAAGCTCGGCGGAACCCGAGCCGGGAGGCCTCGGCCATTCGGCGTTCGATGCCCACCACCGGGCGCACCTCGCCAGCCAGGCCGATCTCACCGAGGAAGAGGGCGTCGGCGGGGGTCGGGCGGTTCGCGAGACTGGAGATCAGCGCGGCCGCGACCGCCAGGTCGGCCCCCGGCTCGCTCAACCGGACCCCGGCGCTGACTTGGACGAAGACGTCGAGATGGGCGAATCGCTGATTGGCTCGCCGTTCCAGCACCGCCAACAGCACCGCCAATCGCCGGGGATCCAGGCCGGTGGCGACACGTTGTGGGGTACCGTAGCCGGACGGGGCGGCCAAGGCCTGAACCTCGACCAGCACCGGCCGGGTCCCCTCCATCAGCGCCGTTACCGCGCTGCCGCTGGCCCCGGCGGCGCGGGCGGCGAGAAATACAGCCGAAGGATTGGGCACCGCCGCGAGCCCCCGATCGCTCATCGCGAAGACCCCGAGTTCGTCGACCGAGCCGAACCGGTTCTTGGTCGCCCGCAGAAGGCGGTAGTCGAGCGCCGGTTCCCCCTCGAAGTACAAGACCGTGTCGACGATATGCTCCAGGGTCTTGGGGCCGGCGAGCGACCCGCCCTTGGTGACATGGCCCACCACGATGACGCTGGTGCCGGTGTCCTTGGCGAACCGCATCAGCAGGGCGGCCGACTCCCGTACCTGGCCGACGCTGCCGGGAGCGCTTTCGAGTGTCTCGGTGAAAACGGTCTGGATCGAATCGAGGATCAGCAGGTCCGCCCGGACCTCCCGGGCCGCCGCCACGATCGCCTCGAGGTGGGTCTCGCCGATCACCAGAACCTGGGCAGCATCCTCGACCAGCCGATCGGCCCGAAGGCGGATCTGCGCCGCCGACTCTTCGCCACTGGCATAGAGAACCCGGCGGCCCGCTCCGACCATCTGGGCCGCCGCTTGCAACAACAGAGTGCTCTTGCCGATGCCGGGCTCCCCGCCGATCAGCGACATCGAGCCCGGAACCAACCCCCCGCCAAACACGAAGTCCAGCTCCGGCATCCCAAGCGACCAGCGAGACAGCTGTTCGCCGGCGACGTTGCCCAACGTCATGACCCGTCCCCCGGCCCCATCACCGCTCGACCGGGACCGCCGACTTCCCTTGCCCGCGGCCAGTGGTTCTTCGGCGATCGCGTTCCAGGCGCCGCAGGCCTCGCAGCGCCCCACCCACTTGGGATGATCGTGTCCGCACTCGGCGCATCGATAGGTCGATCGAGGTCGGGCCATCAGTAGCTCCCGCCCCCTTGGTCGTCTCGACTCGAGTAGTTGTCGAATCGGGTGTATTCGCGGGTGAAACGCAGGGTAATGTCGCCAGTCGGGCCGTTGCGGTGCTTGGCAAGGAGGATCTCGGCGATTCCCCGCTTGGACTCGTCATCCCGGTCGTAGTATTCGGGTCGATGAATGAAGATCACCACGTCGGCGTCCTGCTCGATTGCGCCGGAGTCGCGCAGGTCCGAGAGCTGGGGGCGCCGGTCGCCGCCGCGCTGCTCGGAAGCCCGCGACAGCTGCGACAGCGCCACCACGGGGATCTCGAGTTCCCGGGCCAACGCCTTGAGAGATCGCGAGATGTCGGAGACCTCCTGGACCCGATTATCGGCATACTCCGGGCTCCGCATCAGCTGGAGGTAGTCCACCACGACGAGGCCGAGGTCCGACTCGGCCTTGAGACGCCGCGCCTTCGACCGCATCTCCAGGAGCGTGATCGACGGGGTATCGTCGATCCAGACCGGGCATTGCTGCAATACTCCGGCGGCCCGAGCCAGGTTGGTGAAGTCCCGGTCCTTGAGCATCCCCCGGCGGACGGCCTGGCTGTCGACCCGCGCTTCGGCACAGAGCATTCGTTGCACCAACGAGTCCTTGGACATCTCCAGCGAGAACACCGCGACCCCGAAGCCGTCGACGGCTGCCTGGGTCCCGACGTTGAGGCAGAACGCCGTCTTCCCCATCGACGGGCGGGCGGCGACGATGATCAGCTCCGACTTCTGGAACCCCGACGTCAGCTCGTCCAAATCTGCAAAGCCGCTGGGAACTCCGGTAACCTTTTTGCCGCTCTTCTGGAGCGTTTCGATGCGCTCCATGGTCGGCCAGAGCATTTCCTTGATCCGGATGAAGCCCTCTTGCCCCCGTTCCTGGCTGATCTTGAAGATCCGAGCTTCGGCGTGATCGACCAGCTCCCCCGCTGGCAGCTTGGCGTCGTACGTCTCGGTGATCGTTTGGGTGGAGGCGTCGATCAGCCGCCGCATGATCGCCTTGTCCCGAACGATCCGGGTATGGTGCTCGAGGTTGGCCGCGCTCGCCACCGAGTCGACCAACTCGGCGAGGTACTCGATCCCGCCCACCATCTCGAGATCGTTGCGACGGATCAGCTCGTCGCGCAGGGTGACGTGGTCGATGACGACTCGCTGCTCGGTGAGCGCCACCATCGCCCGGAACAGCCGGCGGTGAGCCTCCTGATAGAACATCGAGTGATCGAGCAGCTCGGCGGCCCGGAGGGCGGCATCCTGGTCGAGCAGCATTGCTCCCAAGACCGCCTGCTCGGCCTCCTGACTCCAAGGCGCACCTCGGAGTGAATCAGGCGTCGAGGAGTTGCCGAGCGATCCGGACGTCATCCCAGGTGGGTTTCTTCCAGTGCGGGTTTCGGAGCAGGGCCGCCGGGTGATAGGTGACGACGAGCGGCGTTCCGCGATAAGAATGCACCTTGAGCCGCAGTTCGGCCAGGCTCTTCTTGACCCCGAGGAGGGCCTCGGCAGCGGTCGAACCAAGGGCGACGATGACCTTCGGGTTGATCAGGTCGAGTTGGGCCCTAAGGTATGGAAGGCAGGCCGCCATTTCATCGGGAAGGGGCTTTCGATTCTGAGGCGGGCGGCATTTCACCACGTTGCAGATGAAAACCTCGGACCGCGGAAGCCCGATTGCCGCGAGAATCCCGGTCAGCAGCTCGCCCGCTTTGCCAACGAACGGCCGGCCGGTCTCGTCTTCGGTCTGGCCCGGCCCCTCGCCCACCAAGACCAAACGGGCCAGCGGGTTGCCTTCACCAGGGACAACCTTCGTTCGGCCCTGGCACAAGAAACAACCGCGGCAGTCCCCGACCGCGGCAGCCACCGCCGCCAGGTCGGGGTAATCGGGTAGAGCGGCGAGGAGATCGCGGGCAATGGTGAGTCCCGGCCCCGGGATTGCCGGTGCCCCCACTCGCCAGTCCTTCGTGCCGGCTCCACCCGGCCGCGCCTCGCCGCCCGCCACTGGCGCCCGTTGAAGCGGAGCCTCGGCGGGCTCGGGGGCGGGCGGTGTACCGCGGGCCACCCCGTGGGCTTGGCGGGTTGGCCCCTCGAGGACCACGTCCCTGCCGCCCAACTCCGCCTGCTGCTTGAGGTACCGGCGCCTCAGTTCATCCAAGCTTGGTCTCCACCAGGTCGAGGATTTGTTCCGCGACGACAGACTTGCTGGCCAATGGGAACTCGCGCCGGAAACCATCGCGGCCCAGCACCAGGACTCGGTTGGTATCGACCTCGAAGCCGGCGCCTGGCTCGAGGGCGTCGTTGCCGACAACGAAGTCGAGGCCCTTGCGTTCGAGCTTGGCCTTCGCCTTGCCCAGATCGAGCCCCGTTTCGAGCGCGAAACCGACCACGACCGCTCCCGGCTTCCGATCTGGTTGGGTGGCGACCAGAATGTCCACGGTCGGTTCGAATGACAACGAGACGGGCCCTTGCTGGCGCGGACGCTTGGTCGGGGTGCTCTCGCTCGGACGATAGTCCGCTGGCGCCGCGGCCATGATGAGCACATCGGCCGCTGGCAGGGCGCGCTGGACGGCGCCGTGGAGATCCGCCGTCGATTCGATGGCCTCGAATTCCACGCCAATCGGCACCGCTTCGCCGGATGGGCCGGAGATCAGGAGGACGTTGGCGCCTCGCTGCCAGGCCGCTTCGGCGAGTCGATACCCCATTTTGCCGCTCGAGCGGTTGGTGATCACCCGCACCGGATCGAGCGACTCCCGCGTCGGGCCGGCGGTCACCACCACCCGCCGGCCAACCAACGGCGACGCCGAAGCGACCGCCCGGCGAGCATAGGCCAAGATGGTGTCCGGCTCGCTCATTCGGCCTGGACGGTCCGCGGCCCCTTCGGCGAGAGGGCCGCCTTCGGGACCCACGACCGTCATCCCGCGGCTTCGCAGCTCGGCGACGTTCTCCACGGTGGGAGGGGCCGCGAACATGGCGTCGTTCATCGCCGGGGCCAACACTACCGGGCACTGCGCGGCCAGCACCGCCGCGGTCAGAAAATCATCGGCGAAGCCATGTCGGATCCGGGCCAAGGTATGGGCCGTGGCCGGCGCCACGATGAAGAGGTCCGCGGATCGCCCCAGTTGCACGTGGGCGAGGGCCCGGCCGGGCTCCCAGAGTGAGCTGAAGACCGGCCGCCCGGTCAGGGCTTCGAAGGTGACGGGTGTGACGAACTCCGCCGCGCCCCTGGTGAGGATCACATCGACCTGGGCACCGGCCTCGACCAATCGGCGCACCAGGTAGCAACTTTTGTAGCAGGCGATCCCGCCGGTTACTCCGACGACGACGTGACGGTTCGCCCAGAGCATCACACTTCGGTGCGTCGCCGACGCAGCTCCTTGAAGACCAGCTCGCCGTGGGACAACTTCCGGAGAGCCAAGGTCGTGAGCTTCTTGTACTGATGGGTCTGCTCGAGCTGCACCTGGCGTTCTTTCGGCAACTCGTTGACCATCCGCGCGAAGCGCGCGGCCACCAGGATGCTGCGGTATTTGGTCCCGGCGTGTTTCGCCGCGTCCGCCGGAGTAATGATTTCCACCGTGTTCCTCCCTAGGTCTCTAACAGTTCCCGCCGCATGGTCGCGACGACGTTCCCGAGGGCCGCCAACCGCCGTGGCCGGGCCGCTTCGGCATCGATGATGTGCCCTACCGCGGCAACGGCCGCATCGAGCGACTCATTGATCACCACATAGTCATACCGCTCGACCGCCCCGAGTTCCTCTCCGGCGATGGCCAACCGGCGCCGGTATGCTTCCGGACTTTCGGTGCCCCGGTCGGCCAGCCGCTTCATCAACTCCCGGCCACTGGGCGGGAGGACGAACACGTGGACGGCCTCGTCAGCTTGGGCCCGTAATTGATCGGCCCCCTGTACCTCGACGTCGAGCACCACGTGGCGGCCCGCCGAGAAACCCCGGGCGACTTCCGATCTCAAGGTGCCGTAGAGGTTGCCGCCGTACTCGGCCCACTCGAGGAACTCGCCCAGCCCGACCCGTCGGGTGAACTCGTCCCGGGAGAGGAAGTGGTACGACACGCCGTCTACTTCTCCGGCCCGTTTGACTCGGGTGGTCGCCGAGATCGAGTGGGTCACGTCGGCTCGATCGGCAACCAAGCGCCTGGCGATCGTGGTCTTCCCCCCGCCCGACGGCGAGGAGAGCACGACCATGAAGGGCGCTATTCCAAGTTCTCGAGCTGTTCTCGGAATCGCTCCAACTCCCCTTTCATCTCGACTACCAGGTGCTGGATCGGCGCGTCGTTGGCCTTCGACCCGATCGTGTTGATCTCGCGGCCGATTTCCTGAGCCAGGAAGCCGAGCTGCTTCCCAACCGGCCGCTCGCTTCCCAGAGCCGCGCGGGCCGCGTTGAGATGAGAACCCAAGCGCACCAACTCCTCGGTCACGTCGAGCTTCTCGGCCAAGAAAGCGATTTCCTGCACCATCCGGGACTCGTCGACCGGGCGACCATCCAGCAGGACGGTCACGGCGGCACGCAATCGATCCCGTTCCCTTTCGACTCTGGCCGGGGCCCGAGTCGCTACCGACGCGGCCGCCGCGTCGATCGCATCGAGCCGACCGCCCAGTTCCTGGGCCAGGACTGCTCCTTCCGTCCTCCGCGCGGCGTCGAATTCAGCCGCGGCCCGAGAGAAGGTCGGCGCCACCTCCGACCAGGCGTAGTCGGGCCGCGGATCCGGGCCAACCATGACATCCGGCTGCCGCGCCAGGAGGTCCAGGGTGATGGCGGCATCCACGCCGGCCACCCGAGCCAGTTCCCGCAGCCGGGCGACCGCTTGACGGGCCCTTTCCGGGTCGATTCCGGCCTCGGCGGTCGCTGGTACCTCGAGCCACCGCACGGTGACCGTCAAATAGCCCCGCTCAAACCGCTTCCGAAGGGCATCCCGGACCTCGGCCTCCCAGTGGGCCAGTTCCGCGGGGGCACGATAGGTCATGGTGAGGTATCGGTGGTTGACCGAACGGATCTCGAACTGGACCGATCCGCCGGCCACCGCTCCCGTGCCACTACCGAACCCCGTCATGCTTGCCGGCACCCTGAATCCCCGATCGCGGGAAAGCTGGTAAGTATATGCAACGATTACCGTTTCAGGTAGGGCGGCGGGGGTGGCGATCGAGGCCCGATTGGGCCCGGTCGCAAGAGGGCCCTGGCGGGAAGCGGCCTACGCCGCGCCTAGTTGCTGAACTCCCACCGCACCCCAAAGGTGCTGGCGAAGCGAACGATGTTGAGGCCGGGGAGATACCCGAGATCGGTGCCCTGGAGGTTGGCCCGGTCGTAGAAGGCGATGAAGTCGCCGAGCCGAATCTGCAGCTGGGCCCGAAACATGGTGGCCCCCTTGAGGGTGATCGGCTCGCCGTCGCGGTCTCGGCCGATCACCGCGTCGCCCCACGATTCCATCGACCCCTGGAGCTTGAGCCCGAAGATCCCACTGCGGAAGGTGGGCAGGAACTTGCTCTGAATCGTCGCGTTGACGATTCCGTGGGTGGGCGGGATGCCCTCGGGCCGGTCCTTGATCGGGTTACTATACCATCCGTCGAGAACGAACCACTGCCGCGGGGCGACCCGAGCCGATACGGTCAACCACTTCGTCGTCCCGCTCGGCCCGATCCCATCGATCGTCCGATACAGGGGGAACGTCACCGGCTCGAACCCCGCGGTGCGCCAGAGGCCGCCTTCGAGCGCCAGCCGGGGATGATCGAACGACGCCAGGACGCCAAGGTCCGTGAGGGAAACCGGAGCCGCTGCCTTCAGGGTTGGATGGGGCACGAAGGTGCCGGCTCTCCCGGCCACCGACGCGGCGAGACGTAGCGGCAGCCGGATCGAACCTCGGGCCGTGAGCCACCGGTTGGTGCGCCCCCCATCGTGGCGCTGATAGCCGACTTCCGCCGAACCCGCCAGCAGGGTGGCGGGAGCCAGTCCCAGGTGGACCCGGGCATCGAGCGGGGTCCATCGGGTTCGATGCCAGACCTCGGCCTCGAGGGTCGAGACCGCGGTCCGATGACCCACGCGGCCCCCGAACAGCCACAGGCTCTGGTCGACGTAGCGGACGTGTCGGGTGGGATCGCCTAACGTCAGCAGGATGGAGTCCTCCGCCCACCCGCTCCGGGCGGCGACCAGGCTGCCGGTGAGCCCGAGGCCGTGCCGGCCGGGCCTGAGAAAGACACTGGCCTGAAGGTCGTTGCGGGTCCCGTCGAGTCCCTGCGAGAGGGTGTCGACGGGCGTACCGGTCGAAAGGATGTTCTCCCGATTCGGGCCGCCGCGAATCCACTGAATCGAGGCCCCGAATCGTTTGGCGGGTGGCAGGTACGAGGCTTGGAGCCACGCCTGGGTGTTGCTGTACGAACCGGGGATGTCCCTGCGGAGGGGGACCGCGAGATGCTCGGCGGCGACGACGAGCCCGAATCCGCCCACGCTCCGCCGCTCCAGCGATACAATATAGCGCGCAATGTCGAGGTCGCCGCTGGCGACCCCGATCCGCGTTCGGGGCGGCAGCCGGTCGTGCCGCCTGGTGAACATCGCCACCCGAAGGACACCGGGGAGTCGTTCGACCTCGATCCGGTCGAGAAACGACAAGGGGAACAGCGACGGGTCGACCGAGACGCTGTCGGGGCCGAGGGGCAAGAACGGAACCCCATCGATGCTGTACTCGACCGACGCTGCCCCCCTCGCCTGATAGTTGACCGGCTCCGGCCGGCCGATCCAACCGCCCCGCCAGAGGAATACCCCGGGCACCTTCGAGAGCAGGTCGGAGACCGTTTCGGCATTGTGCCACTCCATGGTGTCCCGATCGAACACCAGGCGGCTCATCGCCGGCAGCAGGTCGCGGCGGCCGAGCCTGGGCATCACCGGGACCCGGGTTCGGTTGGCCTCGTAAGTCTTGAGGAAGACTGCCGAAATGTCGGTGGCGTCGGCCGCCAGACTGTCGACGGCGGTGGTATCGGGTCGCTGAGCCACCGCGGGCCAGGCGACGGCCCCGAACGCGAGTGCCAAGGCGGCGGCAGTCTTCATGGCGCGGCGGTGGGCTCGATTCGATGGAATCCGGCCGTCGGGCTGGCGTCCACGTCGGGCCGGCGCCCGCGGCCGGCGATATCGACGGCCATCCGAAACCAGGAGTCGCGGTCGCTGTCCGTGGTGAGGAATGACCTCGGGATGGTCACCGTCACCGTGGCATCCTCGAACCGAGCCTCCGCCCGCTCGAACCGCCGCTTGGCGAAGTTGACCACGGCCATCTTGCCGAAACCGTCGTCACGAAGGTCGAGGTAGAAATCGACCCCCAATCCATGGGCCGGGTTGGCGAAACCGCTGGCGCTGGAGGTGTCGCTGTCGAACAGGACGAAGCCGTCGAGCGCGTCGGCGCCACCGTCGGTCCATCGGGTGACCGGGTTGGCGAACCGGAGGGTGAGGACCAGCCGTTGCCGGTCGAGCCGGCCGGTGATCTCGAGGAGGTCGGTTGCCCTGACCTGATTCGGATTGGTGGTGGCGGCGACGGTATCGCCCGCCGGGTCGGCGAAGGCAAAGTCGAATTCGGCGTCGTCGGTCGGTTCCGTGCCGCCCCCACCGCACCCGAGTACCATCGCGACCAGGGCCGCGCGCCCCGCGGGCTTCACGTTAGGCGCTCACCCGGGCGAGAACGAACTCGGCGAACAGTCGGACGCCCATGGCGGTGGGGCCCCGGACCGAGGCGGCGTCCTCGCGGTCGGTGTAGGCGGTGGCCGCGATGTCGAGGTGAACCCACGGGAACCCGTCGACGAACTCCTTGAGGAACCAGCCCGCGGTGATGCTCCCCCCCAACCGCCCTCCGGAGTTCTTCATGTCGGCGATGTCCGACTTGATCAGCTCACGGTATTCGTCCCACAACGGCAGTTCCCAGCCGCGTTCACCTGCCCGTTCGCCGGCGGCCAACACCTCTTGGACGAGCGGCGGCGGCTCTCCCATCACACCGGCGGCTACCTGGCCCAAGGCGATCCCGATCGCGCCGGTCAAGGTCGCGATGTCCAGAACGCAGGCTGGCTTGAACCGGCGGGCATAGGACAGGGCGTCGGCGAGGATCAGCCGGCCCTCCGCGTCGGTATTGACCACCTCGATCGTCTTGCCAAGGTGGCTCTTCACCACGTCGGCCGGGCGGTAGGCGGTGCCGGAGGGCATGTTCTCGACCGTCGGGATCAGGCCGATCACGTTCACCTTGGGGCGAAGTCGGCCGAGCATCTCGAAGGTGCCCAGCACGGCCGCGGCGCCGGACATGTCGTACTTCATGTCCTCCATCCGGTCCGCCGGTTTGATGGAGATGCCGCCGGTGTCGAAGGTGACCCCTTTGCCGATCAGCACCACCGGCGCCCCGGCGTCGCCCGGATATTCGAGCACCACGAAACGGGGCTCCTGGGCGGAACCTTGAGCCACGGCGAGCAACGCCCCCATGCCCTCGGCTACGATCGCGGCCTGATCGAGAACGGTGACGCGGTGCCCGAGCCGGTCGGCGAGCTCGGCCGCGAATCGGCCGAGGTAGCTCGGGGTGCAGACGTTAGGCGGCAGCATCTGAATGCCCCGGGCCACCAGCCCCCCGGCTCCGATCGCGGCCCCGATGGCGTGTCCGGTTCGCGCCTCGGCCTCCGAACCGGCGTCGACGAGGAAGGTGATCGACTCGAGAGGCGGCTTGGGGTCCTCGGGCGGCTTCTTCATGTCGGGGAAGAACCAGGAGCCGACCGCGGCCCCTTCGGCGAGCACCTGGTAGCACTCTTTCGTCGTCAGCCCGCCAGCCGAACCGCCGGCGAGCGCGACGGTCGCGGAACCGGTCCCGAGTTGCCGAGCCCGTTTGGCGATGATGGCCGAAGCCCGCCGGAGCTTCTGCCGGGTGACCTCGGCCGCCTTCCCCACCCCAACCAGCAGCAACCGAGTCGCCGGCCCGGGCGGATAGAAGAGCGCCGCCTCGTCCTTCTTGGCCTTGAAATCTCCGCTGGCGATCGCCGCCGCGAGTTGGCTCCCAGCCCCGGAAGCGAGGGTGGCTGGAAGGGCCGCAAGGGCCTCTTCCGAGGCGATGACCGCCAACAATGGCCCGGCCTGCGCGGCGGGCGTGCCAACCTGAATGGAGGAGGTGAAAGCCATGCCGTGGGATCCCCGCGGAGTCGCCACTCGCCCGCCCGAGTGGCAAGATGTGGTTGCCGCTGCGCTTGGTCGGGTCAACCTAACCGCCAGCGCCGCAAAAGGAAACGAGGTACCGGGCCATCCCGGGGAATCCGGGCTATCTTGCCTGGCCATCGCTCGGGAGACTCGGTGTCAAGCTCCGACGAATTCACGCTGTACGATCTCAAGGTCGAGGTGGTCGGCAACCGCGGGCGGATGATGTGCCACGAACGAATCGGCGATTTCCTCACGGTGAGCGGTGGTCGGCTCGCTCTGCCTTCGGGTGGCTCGTTCCCGATCTACGCGCTCGCGGCGTTGCTACCGCTGCTGCCCGCGAAGCAACGGGAGACCCACCCCAACGACTGGATGACGACCGACAGCGACATCGCCTGCCCTGATGTGCACTGTGGCGCGGTGTATCGGATTACCCGAACCGGCCGGCGGACCTTTCGGCACAGCGAGGAGTCCGGAGAACCGTTGAGTCGCGACGAGTGATCCCGCTCACCGAACTCTGTCCGCAGTATCTCGTCCCGCGGATCATCCTCGGCGGATGGCAGTTTTCCGCCGGCCACGGCCCGGCCAGCCTCGGCCGCGAACAGAGCTACGCGTTGTGGGACCGCGCCTTGGACCAGGGGCTCAACACCTTCGACTGCGCCGACATCTACACCGGGGTCGAGTCGCTGATCGGGGCCTACTCGGCAGCCCGGAAGGCCCGCGGGGTGGCACCGCCGCAAGTTCACACCAAGTTCGTGCCGGATCTCGCGGCCCTGCCGACGCTTGGCCGGCCCGATGTCGAGAAGATCGTTGACCGTTCTTTGCGCCGGCTCCGGGTCGATCGGCTCGATCTGGTCCAGTTCCACTGGTGGGATTACGCCATTCCGGGTTACCTCGACGCGATCGGCTGGCTCGGCGATTTGGCGAAAGACGGCAAGATCCGAGCGATCGGACTCACCAACTTCGACACCACCCGGCTTCGCGAGCTGGTCGCGACCGGAGTCGAGATCGTGAGCCTGCAGCTACAGTATTCGGTCCTCGACCAGCGGCCTCGGCGCGGCCTCGACGCGGTGGCGGTCGCCAACAGGGTTGCCCTGCTCGGGTACGGCTCCCTCGCTGGCGGCTTCCTCAGCCCAGCATGGGTCGGGGTCGACGCGCCGGACGCGCTGGCCAATCGGTCATTGGTGAAGTACCGGCTGATCATCGAGGAGTCCGGCGGCTGGGCCGCGTTTCAACGGGTTCTCGGCGTCCTCGGGCGGATCGGCGAACGCTACGATGTCCCCCTTGCCGCGGTGGCCATTCGGTGGGTCTTGGACCAGCCGGGCGTTGCCGCCGCGATCGTCGGATGCCGGAAGACCGAGCACCTCGAGACGATCGGTCGAGTGTTCGGATGGTCGTTGTCCCCGGATGACCGGCGATTGCTCGATGAGGTGGCGAATCCCTCGATCGGACCGGCGGGTGACGTGTACCAGGCCGAGCGCGACATGAGCGGCAAGCACGCCGCGATCATGCGCTACGATCTCAACGCCCGGGCCGATGACTGAAGCTGGTTTGGAGGCTGAGCGGATGGCGATCCGGTTGGAAGGTTGTCAGCCGACGAATGCCCGAGGCGAGAGTCGAACTCGCACGCCGTTGCCGGCGGTGGATTTTGAGTCCACTGCGTCTGCCATTCCGCCACTCGGGCGAGGGGCCGGAATATGGGTCAGCGGGTAGGTTGTCGCAACGGGAACCCGCGACCCCGCATGGAAACCAACGAGGCAGCGGCTCCGACCGGCTTTACGGACGCCGATCTCGCAACGGGAACTGACCCGGACGCTGACTGCGAATCTCCTGGACCCGCTGCATCAGCCGGTCGCGCATCAGGATGTACTGCCCCCGTTGCACCGGGGTCAGGACGTCGGCGAGGGCGGTAAGCTCGTCCTTGAAGGTCTGGACATAGGCCAACCGGCTATCGAGAATCTCGTCCGTCAGCTTGGTCACTTGCCGCTCATCGGCCGCCACCCCCGGCCGCATGACCGATCCGAGACGCTGCCGCAGCCCCCGCTCCTCTCGCTCGAGCTGGCGCCGTTTCTGGGCCCAGGTGAACAGTACGCTTCTGACCCTCGTTGCCTGATCCGGGTTGAGTCCAAGCTCGACCGTGAGCCGCTCCGCGAATCGCTCCTCGATCAGCTGTCGAAGTCGCTCGGCCCGCGGCCCGACAAACTCGGCCGAGTCCTGGGCCCGCGCCGGAATCAGCGCACCGCCGGTCAGAAGCAAGGCGGCGCAGACGATGACATCTCGTTTGATCCTCGACATGTTCAGCTCTCCCAATCCTGGAGCACTTGCTCCAATTCGTCGGTCGACAGATCGTCGAGCCTCTGGTCACCGGTGGTTTCGTCAGCCGACAGCTCCGCCAGCACGGTCTCCAACTCGCTACTTGCCAGGTCATCCAGCTCGCTCAACACGCCGGCCGGCCGCGCGCCGCGGTCGGAGCGGCCAGTCGGCACGAACTGCACTGCGAGCAAGAGCGCCGCCGCCGCCGCGAGCGACCAGACCCACCGACGTCGCCGTGCCGCCAACGAGACGACCGGAATCTCCCTCGGAGCGCTGGCCAGGCGCGTCAGGACCCTGGCCGACATCGCCGCCGGGTCGATCGCTGGCTGGGCGCCGAGACCGGCGACCGCCCGGACCAGGCGCCATTCCGCTGCACAGTCGGCACATTGGGCCAAGTGGGCGAGTTCCTCGGCCGACCAAGCCGCTTGCCCGTTGCCCACCGCAGGCATCCGCTCCGACAGCCGCTCGCAATGTGTCACTGGACGTACTCCTTCAGTCGCTTCACCGCGTTGTGGTAATGCACCCGAGCGGCCCCCGGCGTGGTCCCCAACGCCTCGCTGATGGCCCCGTACTCGAGACCCTGCTGCGCTCGCAACAAGAACACCTCCCGCTGCAGCCGAGGCAATCTGGCCAACTCCGCCATGAGACGGGCCTCGATCTCATTCGCCCCGGCCTCGCCCTCCGGATCGGCGCTATCGGCGGCGTCGTGACCGTCGATTGGCACCGTCACCTGGCGGCGCTCTCGCCGATAGGCGTCGCGGTGGAGGTTGGTGGCGATCCGAAAGAGCCAGGTCCGGAACGACGCCTCACCGCGCCAGGAATCGATCGCCCGAAAGGCCTTGAAGAACGCCTCTTGAGCCAGATCTTCCACCTCGGCCGAGCCGGCGCCGCTGGCCCTGAGGTAACGGCCCAACGGCATCGAATGCCGCCGGACCAACTCGTCGGCCGCGATTTGGTCTCCGGCAAGGAACCGAACGACCAGGTCTTCGTCGGAGGCATCAGTCATCGGCCGAAGGTAAGACGCAAACTCGGGCCCGTTGTTAAAGGGAACCGATAACTCATTGCCGATAAATACCTTAACCATCTGACCACCGGTAGCCGGTATAGATTCCGGGTCCCTCGTCCCGCGGACGGTCATGCGCTCGTCGTCGTTGCTGCTCTCGTTCTGGCTCACCCCGATCGGCCTCGCGGCACAGGGGCTCCCCCGTATTGCCATCGAGCAATACCGCTTGGATAATGGCCTCGCTGTCGTCCTCGCCCCGGACCGAAGCACCCAAGTCGTCACGGTCAACGTCTGGTACGACGTTGGGTCCCGCAATGAAGTGCGCGGCCGGACCGGATTCGCCCACCTGTTCGAGCACATGATGTTTCAGGGTTCGGCCAACGTGAAGAAAGGTGACCACTTCGCGCTGATCGAGCGGGCGGGCGGCGAGTCCAACGCCAGCACGGCCGAAGACCGGACCAACTATTTCGCGATGCTCCCGAGCAACCGGCTGAACCTCGGGCTGTGGCTCGAGGCCGATCGGATGCGGGCGCTCGCGGTGACCGCGGAGAACCTCGACAACCAACGAGAAGCCGTGAAGGAGGAACGGCGGCTCCGGGTGGACAATCAACCGTATACGGCCGTGATCTTCGAGGGACTCTACGGCCTCGAGGACAGCACCCGCTGCTTCCCTTACTCGCATTCCGTCATCGGCTCGATGGACGATCTCAACGCCGCCAAGGTCGAGGATGTCCAAGCGTTCTTCGACCTGTACTACGCGCCGAACAACGCCTCGCTCGTCGTCGCCGGCGATTTCGACCCCACCGAGGCCAAACGGATGATCGGCGAGTACTTCGGCTCGATCCCGAGGGGCAAGTCGCCCCCGCCGGTTTCCTGCGACTTCCGATACGACACTGGCTCGGTCCGGCGTTCCTGGCCCGACACGAAGGCCACCCTGCCAGCCACCTTTCAGGTCTATCGGGTGCCGCCGTATGACCACGCCGACTATCCTGCCCTCTCGCTGCTTTCGACCATTCTGGGCCAAGGTGAAAGCTCTCGGCTCAACAAATCAGTGGTCCGGACCCAGCGGAAGGCCCAGTTTGCCTTCACCGGCCTGAATCTGGCCGGACCTCGCCGCGGACCAGGCACTTTTTTCGTCGCCGCGATCGCCAACCAGGGAATTGCGGTCGACTCGGTCGACGCCGCGGTGGCCGCTGAGATCGCCGTCCTTCACCGGACCGGCGTCACCCCGGCCGAGCTGGAGAAGGCCAAGAACGGCTACCTTGCTGCCAGGATCCAACAGCACCAGATCTCGTACTTCCTCGCCGAATCCATTCAGGAAGCTGCCCTTTTCCTGGGCGACCCGGCCGCCGTGAACACCGACCCTGAGCGCTATCTCGCGGTCACCGCGGCCGACATTCGACGGGTCGCGGCGAAGTACCTGACGCCGGCCAACGGCGGGACATTCATCGTGACACCCGGGAGCGGCCAGTGAACCGACGGCGCCCCCGTTGCATCCGCTGGGCTCGATGGGCCGTCGTCGTCGTTGGAGCGAGCGTCCAAGCCCAAGAGCCGCGCCAGGCGCCGCCCGCGCCGGGGCCGTTGGTCCCCGCGGCACTGCCCCCGATCGCGGAGGCGGTCCTACCCAACGGGCTGCGGATCGTCGTCGTCGAAAATCGCCGCCACCCGATCTTGTCGCTCACCCTGGTGCTGCCGGCCGGCCGGGTCCTCGACCCGGCCGGCAAGGAAGGCCTCGCGTCCATGGTGGCGGGGCTCCTGACCAAGGGAGCCGGGGCCAGATCCGCCGATCAGATCGCCGAGACGATCGAGCGGGTGGGCGGATCGCTCGGAGCCAATGCCGGAGCCGACTACTTCGCGGTGACTGCCACTGCGCTTTCCAAGGACCGAGCCTTGGCGTTCTCGCTGGTCGGCGATGCGGTCGCTCGCCCAATCTTCGCGGCGACCGAGATCGAGCTGCTTCGGACCCAAACCCTCTCCGCGCTCGAACTAGAGCGGTCTCAGCCTGACGCGTTGGCCGCTCGGCAGCTGGACCGAGTGCTCTACGGCAGTCACCCGTACGGCCGTCGAGCGACCCAGACCTCGGTCCAGCGGATCAGTCGGACCGACCTGATCGGGTTTCACCGATCTCGGATCCGACCCCGAGGGGCACTTCTGGTCGTCGCGGGAGACATCACCCTGGCCGAGGTCCGCCGGCTGGCGACCCCGGCCTTCCGCGGTTGGCTCGGAACACCCATGCCCGCGCCCACGCTGCCGGCGCCACCGACTCGAACCAGGCCCGAGATCACCCTGGTGCACCGACCCGGCTCGGTGCAATCGAATCTGATCGTGGCAAACCTGACCTTCGGGCCGAACGACCCCCGCTATCACGCGGCCGTGGTGGTGAACAAACTGCTGGGCGAGGGCGCCGACTCCCGATTGTTCCAGGTCCTCCGCGAACAGAAGGGTTGGACCTATGGCGCCTACTCGTCGCTGACCCGACGGCGAGGTCTCGGGCGTTTCGAGGCGTCCACCGAAGTCCGGAGCGAGGTTACCGACTCGGCCCTCACCGAGATCCTGACCCAGCTGGGCACCATCCGATCCGTCCCGGTTTCCGGCGAGGAGTTGGAACGCGCGAAGGCCGCGATCGTTGGCTCCTACCCACTCACGGTTCAGACGGCGCAGCAAGTCGCCGACGCGGTGGCCGACGTCCGGCTCTACGCCTTGCCCCGTGACTACTTGGAGACCTATCGCGTCAAGATCGGCGCCGTTTCACCGGACGACTTCGTGGCCGCCGCCCAGGCAGCGATCCGGCCCGCGGAGGCGGCCATCGTGGTGGTTGGCGACGGTGGGAAGATCCTCGACGGCCTCAAGGGCATCGCCCCGGTCTCGATCGTCGATGGCGAAGGCGCCAGCCTTTCCGAAGCGGATCTCACGCTGACCGCTTCCGTGCTCCCGATCGACCCGGCCAAACTCCTGGCGACCCGGGACAGTTTTTCGGTCCGGGTCCAGGGAGCCCCATTTGGGGTGATCACCTCGAGTCTCACCCCGACCGATTCCGGCTACCGGTATACCGAGCACAGCGCCATCGGCGGCTTCGTCGAGCAAACCACCATCCTCGATCTGGACCGAAGCGGCGGCATGGTTGCCGTGAAGCAGGACGGCAAGGCCCAGGGACAACCCACGACGATCGAGGTTCGCTACCGGGGCGGGCGAGCCACGGGCTCGGCGAATACCATCTCGCCGGAGGGACCCAAGGCCGTGACCGTCGACACCGTGGTCGCGGCCGGCACGATCGACGACAACGCGATCCAGGCGATCCTCCCTGCTCTTCCCTGGGCTCCCAACGCCAGCTGGTCGTTCAACGTATTCAGCGCGGGGCAAAACGAATCCCGGGTCACCTCGCTCAAGGTGCTGGGGACCGAAATGGTCAAGCTGGACAGGGGATCGATCGAGAGCTACAAAGTGGAATGGAGTGGCGGCTGGCAACCGGCGACGTTTTGGATTTCCGTAGCGATTCCCCACAAGCTGGTGAAGATCGGGATTGCCAATGCCCCGATCGAAATCGTTCGCGTCAAGTAACCTCCTGGAGATGGCATGCATCGTTTCCTGACCCTGGCCCCGCTCGCGGCGGCATCCCTGCAGCTCGGATTCGACTCGGCGCCGCTCTCGGCGCAGGCGCCGCCCTCGGCGGAGCGCTTCACCGACACCCTGAGTTTCGCTCGACCGCAGTACCGATCGACCTATCAGCGCCGCCAGAATCCACCGGTCTTGATCCGGAACGCCACGGTGATGACCGCGACCGGTTCGGAATTCCGAGGCTCGATCCTGTTTCAGGACGGCAAGATCGTCGCTGTGGGGCCCGAGGTGGGCACCCCTCCCCCGGGAACCCAGGTCGTCGACGGCGCGGGCAAGTACGTCACCCCAGGACTGGTCGACACTCACAGCCACATCGGCGTCTACGCCGCGCCCGGGACCCAGGCCGAAAGCGATGGCAACGAAGCAACCAATCCGAACACGGCCGAGGTGTGGGCCGAGCATTCGATCTGGCCCCATGACCCGCAGATCCCCCTCGCCATCGCGGGGGGCGTGACGGTCGCCCAGATCCTCCCGGGGTCCGCGAATTTGATCGGAGGACGATCGGCGGTCATCCGAATGGTGCCCGCTCGAACCGTGCAGGAGATGAAGTTCCCGGGCGCGCCGTACGGAGTGAAGATGGCCTGCGGCGAGAACCCGAAGCGGGTCTACGCCAATCTGGGGCCATCGACTCGGATGGGCAACATGGCCGGCTACCGAGCCGCGTTCATCCAGGCGGAGCAATACCGCCAGCGGTGGGACAAGTGGAACACGGAACGCAAGGGCCAGCCACCCGCCCGGGACCTGCGGGCCGAGACTCTCGCCGGGGTCCTTCGAGGCGAGATCACGGTCCAGAATCACTGCTACCGGGCCGACGAGATGGCGCAGATGCTCGACCTGGCCACCGAATTCGGGTTCAAGATCCGGTCGTTCCATCACGGCGTCGAGGCATACAAGATCGCCGATCTGTTGGCCAAAGCCGGGACCGCCGCGTCGATCTGGGCGGACTGGGGCGGGTTCAAGATGGAGGCCTACGATCAGATCCTCGAGAATCTGGCGCTGGTCACCAAAGCCGGCGCCGTCGGGGTTCTCCATACCGACAGCCCCGATGGCATTCAGCGGATGAACCAAGATGCCGCCAAAGCGATGTACGCCGGCACCCGGGCCGGGCTCGCGGTGACCCGGGACCAGGCGATCCGGTGGATCACGGCAAACCCGGCCTGGGCGTTAGGCATCGACCACCTGACCGGGACCCTCGAGGTCGGCAAGATGGCCGACGTGGTGCTGTGGTCCGGCGACCCATTTTCGGTGTATTCCAAGGCCGAGAAAGTCTGGAACGAGGGATGGCTGGCATTCGACCGGCTCGACAAGACCCGTCAATACAAGACCGACTTCAACCTGGGCCACGGCGAGCCGGGGGTGGGCCGATGAACGCCCTGAGGCTCGAATCGAGGCCCGGCCCGGTCGCCGGGCGGGGGCGCTGGCAGGCGTTGGCAGTGGCCGGAATGGTCGTGCTGTGGTCCACCGCCGCGCAGGCCCAAACCGTTGCGATCACCGGTGGGAACGTCTTCCCGGTGTCCGGTCCCAAGATCGAAGGCGGCAACGTCATCATCACCGGTGGACGGGTGGTGGCGGTTGGCCGCAACGTCCCGGTCCCGGCCGGAGCCCGGGTGATCGACGCCACGGGAAAGTGGGTGACCCCCGGGTTGATCCATGCCAACGCCAGCGCCGGTGCTGGGGTCGGCGGTTTGGGCGGCTTGGGTGAAAGCCGGAAGCAGGGTGATATCAACCCGTCGTTCAATCTCACGGCGGGACTCGATCCTGAGGCGATCACGATCCCGGTGGTACGGACCGGCGGCGTGACCTCCGGGATCGTCGTCCCGGATGGGGGCCTCCTTGCGGGAGCCGCGGTGGCCCTCGACTACCACGGCGATCGGGCCGACCAGATGGCCATCCGGTCGGTGGCGCTGTCACTCAACCTCGGGGCTGGCAGCCGCGGCGCGGGCGGCGGGAGCCGAGCCGGGGCGATCGCGCGGCTCAAGCGGTTGATCGCGGATGCCGTCGAGTACGATCGGCGTCGATTGGAGTATCGCCGGGCCGCGACCCAAGCCTACTCGGCGCCGGTCGAGGAACTCGACGCCCTGCTCCCGGCGATTCGAGGACAGCTGCCCTTCTACGTCTCCGCCAATCGCAAGATGGACATCCAGAACGCGATTCGTCTGGCCGCCGAGCACCGGCTTCGCCTGGTCATTCTCGGCGGAGTCGAGGCCTGGAAGGTCGCAGCCGACCTTGCCCGCGCCGGGATCCCCGTCGCGCTGGAACCGAACAAAGACATCCCGGATTTCGAAGGACTCGGGGCGCGACTCGACAACATCGCCCTCCTCCGCGAGGCGGGAGTCAAGACCATCATCGCGCAAGGCGATCCTGGCGGCGAGCGGAGCCTTCGCTACGCGGCCGGCAATGCGGTGCGCAATGGGATCAGCTGGGACGACGCCCTGAAAAGCGTCACCCAGTGGCCGGCGGAGGCCTTCGGGCTGACCGACTATGGGACCCTTGCCCCCGGCAAGGTCGCCAACGTCGTCATCTGGTCGGGCGATCCGTTCGAGTTCTCGTCAGCGGCGGAAACGGTCCTGATCCGAGGCGTCGAGACCTCGTTGCGAACGCGGGAGCACGAGTTGCGCGATCGCTATCGAACCCTTCCGCCACCTCGGTAGGCGTACCGGGAGTGGATCCGAACGGGCGAGCCGCGTCACTTGGCATCCGGCCAGCGAAGCCAAGGGACGCGGCCAGCATCGCCGCCATCATGGTGGCCAATTGGCGGGCCACCTACCGCCAACAGCTGTCGTCGGATTTCCTCGACGGCCTCAGCCAGGAGGTGGAGACGGCGAAATGGGTCGACCGAATCGGGCGGCCCGGGGTGTGCATCCTTGTTGCTCACCGCCGAGGGGACCGTCGGGTCGACGGGTTCGTTGCCTGCGGGCCGCCGTTCGACCGCGACCTCGATCACACCTCTACCTACCAGGTGTACAACCTCCACGTCAGCCCGGCCGCGCGAGGTCTTGGCTTGGGCAAGGCGCTCCTGAAAGCAGCCGCCCGTTTCGCGGCCGAGCGAGGGGCCAAGGACCTGTCCCTCTGGGTGGTTCCCGAAAACAACCATGCCCGCCGGTTCTACGAACAGGCGGGCATGCGGGCCGACGGCGCCCGGCAACGGGAACCGGTTGCCGTCGGGGAGTCCTTGGAAGAAGTCCGCTACCGGGGCGGCTTGGCCCCCATCATGGATTGGGACTGACTTCCGCCTCGGCGGTATCCGCGGGCGGCGCAGGCTTCTCCTCGACGCGGACGTCGTCCGCGCCCAAACCATCGATCTCTTTGTCGATCTTGGCGATCTTCGCGGCGATGTCGTCCATCTGAGCATAAAGGGCATCGACTTCGGCCGGGCTGACTTCACCGCCGCGATCCCGCCGATGGACCATCATGCCGAGCTTGTAGGCAACTTTGCTGCGAACCCCGATCAGACTGGATCGCTCGAGGTGCAGCTTGCTCGATTCGACGGCGTCTTTGACTCGATCGCCAATCTCGTCGAGCTCCGCGCGGACCCGGTCGAATAGGCTGGACATGTGGCTCCCTTGAAAAGGCGTGGTAGGGACGACGGGGAACTGCGCCCGCCGGTTTCAGAAAACAAAGGGCCGCCCGACCCGGGCGGCCCCTGAACAACGGTCTGCCGTCGACTAGCTGGTGACGGCCTGGGGATAAACCGAGACTTTCTGCCGTCCCCCCGACTTCCACTCGAACTTGACGACGCCGTCGGCAAGCGCAAACAGGGTATCGTCGTTGGCGCGGCGAACGTTGGTCCCCGCGTGGAACTTGGTGCCCCGCTGGCGGACGATGATGTTGCCAGCTATCACCCGCTCCCCCCCGAACCGCTTGACACCCAGATATTGGGGATTGCTGTTGCGGCCGTTTTTCGACGAGCCGACGCCTTTCTTGTGTGCCATCTCAGCCACCCCTCACGTCGGTAATGCGGACTTCGGTGTATTTCTGCCGATGCCCGGTCTTGCGCCGGTAGTTCTTGCGGCGCTTGAACTTGAAAACGTAGATCTTGTCGCCCTTCTTCTGGGCAATGACCTCCGCCTCGACGGCGGCGTTGGCAACGAGCGGGGTACCAGCTTTGACGGTGGTCCCATCCGAGGTCAACAACACCTCGCCGAAGGTCACCTTGGTGCCGGCCTCTGCCTCCATGAGCGGCAGCCGAAGGGTGTCACCCTTCGCAGCTTTGAACTGATGGCCCAGGGCCTTGAAGATCGCGTACATCATCCAACCCGGTGAATGGAAAGCCCGTAATGATATACGGGACAAGAAGATGGCGCAAGGATCGCCGTCCGAACCCTAGGAACCGGTCAGACAGTCGGCCATCCAATCGCTGTCCCGCAATCCATTCCCCGACAACACGTTAACCAGGGTCACCTCGATTCGAGTGTCACCCGACGGGGGAAAATGTTCAGGCCACGGCATACAGCTCGGTCACATCGCGACCGCCAGGCCGACTCATCAGCCGGAACTCATCGGGGTTGATGGTGGGGTCGTCGCGGATCTCGACGTCGATTCCCGCAGCCTTGACCAGGCCGCCAATGAGCTTGGGCTCCTCTTCGCGGAGGTACAGTACGACGTCCGGATGGGTCCGGACACAGACCACCCGTTCCCGTCGCTCCAAAGCGCAGCGCTTGATCGAACGCTCGATCCGGCGGACGACGACCTCGGGCGTGAAGACCCGGCCAGAACCGTGGCATTGGGGACACTCCATGGTCATCGAGGCCCAGAGGGATGATCGCACCCGCTGCCTGGTCATCTCGACCAGGCCGAGGTCGGAGACGGCCAGCGCCTTGGTCCGGGCCCGATCCCTACCGAGGTGGGTTCGAAGCTCCTGGAGCACTCGGTCACGGTTTCCGCGGGACTCCATGTCGATGAAGTCGCAGACGATGATTCCACCCAAGTCTCGGAGCCGGAGCTGGCGGGCGATTTCCCGGGCGGCATCGAGATTGGTCTTGAGGATCGTCTTCTCGGGGTCCTTCTTGCCGGTGTAGCGCCCGGTGTTCACGTCGATCGACACCAGGGCTTCAGTGGGCTGGATGACGAGCGAGCCGCCGCTCGGCAGGTCGACGCGCGGCTTGAACAGCTTCTTGATCTCCGCCTCGACCTCGAACTTGTCGAACAGCGGAATCGGGTCGTCGTACTCCTGGACTCGACTCAAGAGCTCCGGATCGACCTGCTCGAGGTACTGGGCCACCTCTCGATGGAGGTCCTTCGAGTCGACCCAGAGGGCATCGACCTTGTCCGAGAAGACGTCCCGGATCAGCCCGCGGGTGAGGCTCGCCTCTCGTTGCAGCAGCGCCGGCGCCCGGCGAACGTAGAACTGCTTCTTTTTGACCCGACGCCACTGCGCCAGCAGCGAGTCGACTTCCCTCTTGAAGTGATCCTCGGTGACGCCCTCGGCGACGGTGCGCACGATCATGCCACCGGCGTCTTCGGGCAGCAGCCTGGTCACCATCTCGCGGAGCCGGGCCCGCTGTTCCCGACTATCGATTTTCCGGCTCACCCCCACGCGACTCGCGTAAGGCATATAGACCAAGAATCGGCCTGGCAGCGAGATCTGGGCGGTTACCCTGCACCCCTTGGTGCTGATCGGTTCCTTGGTGACCTGGACTGGAAGGGTCTGCCCCTTTTTGAGAATCTCGCCGATATCCGGGAGCGCTTTTCGGCCGGAGACCTCCCGCTGGCGGGGCTCGCCGTTCCCCTTGGCCTTGCGGTTCCCGAGCGACTCGGCGGCCTGGGCAGCCGAGGCTTCGGCCTGATCCGGGACTTCGTCCGCGTCGTCGGGCTCGCTCGGGTCTTCGTCTTCGTCAGGCTCGAGGAGATCCGAGGCGTGCAGGAAGGCGCTCTTCTCGAGCCCGATATCCACGAAGGCCGCCTGAATTCCTGGGAGTACCGCCTCGACGCGGCCCAAGTAGATGTCGCCCACGATCCGCCGCCGATCGGGGCGGTCCACCATGAGTTCGGCCAGGCGGCCGTCCTCGAGAATGGCCACCCGCGATTCCCGGGGGCCACTGCTGATGAGAATTTCGCGCTTCACGCGAGACGTCCTTCCGATGGTTGACCGGGCGGTACCTCGACCCGGTTCGATCAGTTCTTCCGGCTCGGAACCCGGACCGCCGCGGACCTCGAATGCCTGAAGGCCGGGTTCGCCGCCGGCCCGGCGGCGAGGTCGTTGCCTCGGTGCCGGGTCGGGCGGTACACGGTCCTATCGCGGGAGGCATCCGGAAGAGCCCGCACGAAGGCGGCGTGGCGCGCCGTGGGAGGAAGAAACGGGAGTGGATCCAGCGAATCAGAGCGACCGCCGAATGGAACCAGTTCAGCCACAGCTGGCTCCGTGAAGCACGGCTCAGGATCGGTCGCATGGGCTAAAGATAGGAACGATGGGCGCTTACGGGCAAATCCCCGACCGGCTTCAGCCGTCGACCACCTTGCCCAGGATCTGTCGAGCGATGACTAGTCGCTGGATTTCGCTGGTGCCCTCGCCGATTTCGCAGACTTTGGCGTCCCGCATCATCCGCTCGACCGGATAGTCTGCCGTGTAGCCGTAGCCCCCGAAAACCTGGACCGCCTGCGTTGTCGCCCGCATCGCCAGCTCGGAGCAGAACAGCTTGGCCATGGCGGCCTCTTTCTTGAACGGCCGGCCGGCCTGCTTCAGGCGAGCGGCCGTATAGAGCAGGTGGGTCCCGGCCTCGATCTCCGTGGCCATGTCGGCGAGCTTGAAACTGATGCCTTGAAAGCTCCCGATGTAGCGCCCGAACTGCTTTCGGGTGCCGGCATACTCGAGGGCGGCCTGGTAGGCCCCCTCGGCGATTCCGAGAGAAAGGGCCGCGATCCCGATTCGGCCCGCGTCCAGGGTCTTGAGGAAGTTCACGAAGCCCTCACCACGGGCCCCGAGTATGTTCTCCTTGGGGACGATGGCGTTGTCGAAGTGGAGCTCGCGGGTATCGCTGGCTCGCCAGCCCATCTTGTCTTCTTTCTTCCCCGCCCTGACCCCGCCGATCTTGGGCAGGGCGGCCACATGCCCCACGCCGATCCGGGTGCACTCGTCGAGGTCGACCGTGTCCTTGGTGACGATGAGGCTGGTGATACCCCGGTGGCCCGACCCCTGATCGGTTCGGGCGGTTACCGAAAAGATCTCGCCCACGCCGGCGTGAGTGATGAACACCTTGGAACCGTTGAGGACGAAGTGGTCGCCCTTGTCGACGGCGGTCGTGGCGGTGCCCCCGGCATCGCTGCCGGCACCCGGCTCGGTCAGGCCGAAGCCGCCGAGGACGGTCCCGGACGCGAGGAGCGGGACATACCGCTCCCGCTGGTCCGGGGTTCCGAACTCCACGATTGGGGAGGTGCCAAGATTGGTATGAGCGGAGATCGTCAGGCCGTGGGACGCGTCGACCTTGGCCATTTCGTGAATGGTGATGTAGTAGGAGATCTGGTCCATCCCAGCCCCGCCAAGCTCCTCCGGCCACGGGACGCCGAGGAAGCCAAGTTCCCCCATTCGCTTGATATTCTCCCAGGGGAACGTCGAAGTCCGGTCGAGATCGCGGGCGATCGGCGCGACGTGGGCTCGGGCGAAGTCGCGGACGGTCTCGCGGACCTGATGGTGGTGGTCGGAGAAATAGAGGGAATCGTCCATGGACCGTCGATTCAGGTTGAGGGCGAGAGCCAGCGAAGACGGTAAGATAGCAATCTTCAGGCCCAGGAAGCGTCAGCGCTCGATCGCCTCGGCTGCGGCGAGCATCGCCCCGGCGGTGGGCCAGCGGGCGGCTCGGTCTTTCGCCAAGGCCCGGTCGACGAGCGCCGCGACCGCACCGGACAGTTCGGGCACGACGGAGGCGAAGGATGGGACCGGTTCCTCGAGATGCCGGGCGATCAGCGCGATGACGTTAGGCGCGTCGTGGACCCGCCGTCCCGACAAGGCCTCGAACATCACGCAACCGGTCGCGTAGATATCCACCCGGTGATCCACCTCCTCCCCGAGGAGCTGTTCCGGGGCCATGTAGTCCGGCGATCCGACGACCGAACCGGCGTGGGTCAAGGCGGCATTCTTGCCGGATTCCGCGAGCCGGGCGATGCCGAAGTCCATCACTTTGACCACGCCGGTGGGATCGACCAGCAGGTTGCCGGGCTTGATGTCGCGATGAATCACGCCTGCCTCGTGGGCCACTTCGAGGGCCCGAAGCAGCTGCTTGACCACGGTGAGGGCAACGTCCAGCGGCAACCGACCCCGACGGGCGATCAGGCGGTCGAGCGATGTCCCCTCGGCGTACTCCATGGTGATGAAGTAGATCCCCGCGTGTTCACCGAGATCGTGGGTTCGAACCACATTGCGGTGGGTGATCCGCCGGGCGAGCCGGATCTCCTGCTTGAACCGCTCGAGAAAGACCGGATCGTTGGCGTGAAGCGCCGGATGGAGCGTCTTGAGCGCGACCGTCTCCGACAGCTCGCGGTCGAAGGCCCGATAGACCACGCCCATCCCACCGGAGCCGAGATGCTCCCGGAGCTCGTAGCGGCCGGCCAACACCGTCCCGACGTCGAGGGCGCTCAGGGCCACGTCCCCGGCACCGGTGGGGGTCGAACCTGCCGGCGGACCGGCGCTGAGGAAGTCGACCAGTCGCTGCTTTTCCTTGAGTTCCGCCACCATTTGCCCGAACGCCCGAGTCAGCTCGCCGATTTCATCCCGGGTCACCGGCGGCAGCGGTGCCTCGAAGTCACCCTGCTCGATCCGCCGGGTTGCCGCCACCAGCCCGCGGACAGGCTTGGTGATCCGAGTTGCCAACCACGCGGACGCCGCCAGCGCGAGGGCGAGGGCGACCACCAGGCTTCCGATCACCGTGTACCGCAGCCGCTCGAACGGTGCGATCTCCTCGGCCCAGGACCGAAGCCCCACGAAGCCAGCGAGCGGCGTCCCAGCGGCCGAACGCAACACGCCGACACCCCCGACCCAGCGCACCCCGTCGCGCTCCACGGTGACCCGCCCCGGCGCGGTATCGGCACCGAGGGCCGCGATCAGATCCGCCGCGACCGAGATCGTGCCGGTGTTGGCGACCGGGGCTCCAGCCGTGTCGCGAGTGAAGAACAGCACTTCCGAATCGGTGTTGCGCTTGAGGGCAGCCGCGAGGCCGGAATCGACGCCCAGAGCGGCCACCAAGATGCCGAGGGGAACGCGGTCGGGACCGAGTCGGAACGGAACGGCCACGGCCTGATAGATCCGCTCGCCCGAATCCGATGGTTCGAGCCAAACCCCCTCGGTGGAAGCGCCCTGCATCGCCAGGCCGATCAGGGCACCTGGCGACAGGTCGATGCCAACCCGGTCCGGGTGGTCGGACCACGCCTCAAGAATGCCGCCGGCATCGGTAATCAGGGCCCAGTCGGCCTCGAGTTGACGGCGTAGCTCGTCGGCCAAGTCGAGAAGGCTGCCGCGGTCGCCGGCGGCCAGCCCCTGCTCGACACCAGCGAGGTAGCTGGGAACCGCGGCCAATCGTTCGGCGCCGGCTCGCAGGGCGCGGCTTCGGGCCTCGAGTTTGTCCTGGATCGAGGCTTGGGTCGCGATGAGGCTGCGGCCGATCGACCGACCGACCACCTGCCGAGACACCGACTGAATGACGAGGAACGTCACGCCGACCGCGGCCGCGATGGTGAGCCCGGAGAGCGCGAAGATCCGAAGACCGAGCGGCGAGAGGCGCCCCACCTAGTAGCGGCGTCCTTCGCTCGGGTACGGCTTGCCGAACTTGTTGAGATGGGCCGTGTGTCTGTGGCCCGAGGCATCGAGGGCGAGCTCGAGCCCGGTGAGGCCGCCGGCAGCGACCTCGATCTTCCGAGCGGTGTGGCCGCCTCGGTTGTGCCAGGCGGAGAGGGTGTAGGTCCCCGCCGGAACCCCGCCGAACTCGAAGGTGCCGTCGACCCCGGGCCGGGCAACGAAGGGTGACTCCAAGACGACGACCACCGCCCACATCTGGGCGTGCACGTTACAGTAGACCGGGACGATCCCCGGCCGGTCGAACCGGGCGGAACGGGTCTCGCCCCGGCCGTAGAGGCCGAGATCGAAGGGAGCGTCCGGGGAGACCGAGAAGACGTTGTGGTTGAACGGGTCGTGGTTGGGAAATGCCACCGAGCTTCCCGGCGCGACGACCACGACGCCCGGGATCAGCTCCTTTTTCCGGGTGGCGATTTCGACCTGGCCGGGCCTGGCGCCCTTGGCCCCTTCGAGCCAGATCACCGCCTCGCTGAGGTCGGGGGCCGACTTGCCGCCCCGGTCCTTCAGGTTGAGCTTTCCGCGGACGACTCCGGGCTGGCCCATCGCGATCGTCGGCGCCAGGCAAAGGAGCAAGACGAGTCCACACCAACGGGGAGCCATGGTGCCAAACTGTAGCGGCCGGGTCTGGAGGCGTCAACCGATCGTGGTGATGCTGTTGGGACTTTCCCTGATGCCGCCGGCGGCGTTCGGGCAGGCGACTTCGGAGCTCGATGTCGCGATCCATGGCACCATTCTCACCACGGCCTTCCGTAACAGCGGTCGGTTCAACAACGCCGACGTCCCCACTGTCTCCGCGCTGGGTCCGGCGGAAACGGCCTTCGGCGCCACGGTCCGGCAGACCCGCCTTCTGGTCAGGGCGCTCCACCCTGCGGTCCTGGGCGGTCGACTCGTTGCCAAGCTCGAAGCCGACTTCTTTGGCGGGCAGTTCGCCTCGGCGGGTGGGCGGACCCACCCGGTGCTGCGGATTCGGCGGGCCTTCGCCGAGATCCACTGAGCGGGCGCCACGCTCCTGGTCGGCCAGGAGGCACCCTCGGTTTTCGGGGTGAGCCCCCGGTCCATCGCCTCGTCCGGGTTCCCGCAACTCGCCTCGGCCGGCAACCTCTGGCTCTGGCTTCCGCAGGCCAGGCTGACGGTGATGACGGGCGACCCGGACCGGCTTCGGGCGGGCGTCGAGGGGAGCATCCTCGCGCCTAACGGCGCGGAGCCGGTCGATCCGTTCCTGACGCAGCCGGACCGAGCCGAACTGAGTGGACGGCCGGCTCTCGAGCTCCGCGGGCTGGTGCGGTGGCGAAGCGCTGGCCGGGATGGGGAGTTCGGAATCGGCGGCCACCTCGGGTGGGTCGGGCCCGACAGCGTACGGCGAACCAGTCGGGCCATCGGCGGATCCGCGGTCGTTCCGCTCGGTGCCCGGGGGGAACTCAGAGGCGAGCTGTTTCGGGGTCAGGTCCTGGCCGGCTTGGGGGGCGGCGGGATCGGCCAGAACCTGGTCAACCTGGAACCGGTCGAGACCACTGGCGGATGGATCCAGGGTGTCGTCTTCCCCGCGGCCGCGGTCGAACTCGGCCTCTCGGCCGGGTTCGACGATCCAGAGGACTCGACGATCGCGCCGAGTGGGCGCCTTCGCAACGCGGTGGTCGCCGCCAATCTCACCTGGCGACCGGCGCCGCTCGTCGTTGGGCTCGAATATCGGCGAATCGCGACTCGCTTCCGGGGCGCAACGGCCGCGACCATCGGGCATCATCTAGCATTGGCCCTGGGAGTCGAGTTCTAGCCCGGGGGCTGTCGAGCGACCGCCTCGAGCAAGGCGGCACCGAACTTCGCGACGAATCGCGACCCGGCCCCGGGAATCCGGCTCAGTTCGGCCAGCGTCGTCGGCCCCGCCTTGGCCACCGAGGCCAGCGTTTGGAGGGAGGCGACGGTCGCCGCCGGCCGTCCAGTTGCCTTGGCGACCTCCCGACGCCAGTCGGCGAGGGCGACGGGGTGATGGGGCGCTCGACCCAGGCCGCCTAACGCTCCGAGCAGACTCGCCCCGATCCGATGGGCCAACTCGGGACCGACCCCCGGCGTCGCGGCCAGGGCCTCGAGGTCCTCGGGCGGGGCCAACGCCAGCCTGGCCAGGGTCGCGGGCTCGAGCCAGGGCGACCCCCAGGGGCCGGCCCATTGGGCCGCAACGCGACGCAATTCCCGAAGCCTGACCACGGCCTGGGGCGGCCAGGCCCCTCGGTGAACCGGCTCGCCGCAGACGTCACACCCGGCGCACCGCGGAATCCGTTCGCCGAAATACTCGAGCAAGGTGGCCCGGCGACAGTGATGCCTGCTGGCGTAACGTTCCATGGTAGCGAGCCGCTCGAGCGCGGCGACGCGGCGCTGGTGGACCCGGTCCCACCTGGCCCTCCCCCGTTCGGGCCGAAGCTCGCGTTTGAGCCGTTCCACCGAGGCGATGACCCCGCGAGGGAGCCGGTCCAAGGCCTTGGGGTCCGCCCAGGCCCGCTCGACCAGCGCCCGGTCTGGGAAGGTGACCTCGAGTTCTCGCCTCGCGATCGCGCCGTCGCCCGGTCGATGGAGGAGGACGCAACGAGCCGGGGCACCATCTCGGCCGGCCCGACCGGCCTCCTGGTAGTACGCCTCCGGCGTGGCCGGCAGGTTCCAGTGGACGACCAACCGGACGTTAGGCTTGTCGATTCCCATGCCGAACGCGCAGGTCGCGACGACCACATCGAGCCGGTCGGCCAGGAAATCGGCCAGCACGGTTCCCCGCTCCGCCTTGGCCAGGCCGGCGTGATACGGCGCGGCCCGGAGCCCCCGCCGCGCCAACTCGCGGGTCAGGCCCTCGACGATGTTGCGGGTCGGGGCGTAAACGATTGCCATGGCGTCGTCCCTCGCCACGAGACTCACCAGCCGCTCGAGCCGTTCCGGCTCGCTCTTGACGGTCACGACCGCGAAACTCAGGTTGCGTCGATCGAACGACGCCACTTGGAGGGCGTACCCCCCCGTGGCACCGAGCCCGAGCACCCGAGCGATCGTGGAGCGAACGGCGGGGGTGGCGCTGCCGGTCAGCGCCACCGTCGGCGGCCCGCCGACGGCTCGTCGAAACTGGCCCAGTCCGAGATAGGCCGGTCGAAAGTCGGGCCCCCACTCGGCGATGCAATGGGCTTCGTCGACGGCCAGCAGGGAGGGCTTGATCCGCCGCTCCTGGAAATCCCGAACGAGCCGCGGACAACGTTCCGGCGCCAGATAGAGCAGCCGCAGCTCGCCCGAGACCGCCTCCGCCATGACCTGTCTCGAGGCCGCTTCAGTCAGGAGACTGTTGAGCGCCCGGGCAGGTATCCCTCGGGCCCGGGCCCCGGCGACTTGGTCCTGCATCAACGCCAACAGCGGCGAGACCACCACGGTGAGACCGCCCAGCACGATGGCCGGGACCTGAAAGCAGATCGACTTGCCGGCCCCAGTCGGCAGGATGGCGAGGGTGTCCTTGCCCGAGAGAATGGAACGAACGACCCGTTCCTGCGGGGGACGGAAGGCCTGATAGCCGAAGTGGGTTGCCAGAACGGCGAGGGCGCGGTCGAAGCCGGGGGCGTGGTCCATCCCACAACCTGGGCGGCTGAACCGGAGGACCGGTAACCAAAACGCACCGGAGCGGGCGCAGATTGACGCGAGGCTAGCGGCCGCGACGATCCCAGAGCCGGATGAGAATGGAGGCGGCGATCAGTCCGATCGCGAGGCCGGTGAAACGGCGGTCGCCGCGAAGCGCGCCGATTCCGGCCAGGGCGAGCCCGGCCAGCGACAGCGCCAGCCGAACCCGACTCATCGCATCACGGGCGGGGCCGCCGGGGGAAGGCGGATTTCACGGCCCCAAAGCGAGCCCTTGGTGTCGACCACGAGGTTGCCTAACGGGAAGAAACCGTCCTCCAGCGGCCACGGCAGCCTTCCGAGCGGCACGGTGAGGCTCCGGGCGGCTCCCGGCTCGAGCGCGAACTCGCCGCCCGTGTTGAGATCGACCAGCACCGGCGTGTCGGCGTAGGCCCGGATGGTCAGGTCGGCATCCCATGCCAATGTCGAGCCCGGATCGGCCAGGCCGGGGGTCAACACCACCGAGAGATCCCGGTCAGTCATCCCCTCCGGGACGTCGAAGGTCGCCCGGCCCCGGTGATAGTTGAGCGGCTCCGTCACCAGAATGCGACCCCGCGAGTCGACCAGGGACATCCCCAGGTCGGTAAACGACGGCCACCGCTCGGGCGCTAGCACCAGGTCGATCGCCAGGCGCCGGCTCCAGGCCGGCAGCCGAAAGGGGATCCGTCGAGTCGCCCCACCCCGATGCCCGAAGGTCACTACCCGCTCGGCCCCAACCAGGCCAAACATGACCGTCCCGGTGACCGGGGCCCGGGTCGCATTGGCGACGGCGATCCGGACCGAATCGCCCGCCACCCGACTGGCCCTGAGCGTGACGGGGCTGTGCGACACCTCGACGGTGGCGTTGGCCGAGAGGGCCGGCGGGGCACTCGCGATGGCCTCGTAATAGCCGGCGACCACATCGCGACCGTCGACCTCGAAGACCGCGGCGTTTTCTCCTGAACCAGCCGGCGTCCCGTTGTCGACCGGCCCCGGTTGGCCGCCCGGGTCGTGGAGGAACGCCAGGACCCGCTCGTTCCGGCCGTTGGTGGCAATACGGACCCGAAACGGACGGCCCGAATCGGCGGCAAAGAACATCCGCAACGCCGCGGCCGGGGCGAGTTGCCGCCGGATCGAACTGGTGCTGTCGACGACTGGGTGGACCCGGATCAAGGTGAGCGGGAGCCGGAAGAGCGGACCGATCGTGGTGTCGGTGGCCCATCCGGTGAACGTGGCGGTCGTCAGGCCCGGGCCGGTCAGGCCCCCGTAGCTCACCCTGACCGCGACAAAGGTCCGAGGCGGAGTCAACTGCACCTGAGCCGGGACGGTCACGAAGCCGACGTCCGAAACCAGCCGAACGGGTCCGCCTAACGCTCCCTCGACGGTCAGCGCCACGGTCGTGTCGCGGCCCGCGGCCGAGGAGATGCGAAGCACCCCGCCAGCCGGCACCTGGCCGAGCCGGGCCCGGACCAACGCCACGGCGGGGAGCCGGCGCACCAACCGGTCCGCCGCGACGAGGTCGAGGAGCCCAGCTCCCTGATCGACCCGGATCGCCCCGGCGAGCGGCCGAGCGGTGGCCACCATCGCCTGTTTCAATTGGGCCGCCGAGACCGACCGGCGCTCCTGCTTGGCGGCGGAAAGGATGAGCGCGGCGGCGCCGGCGACATGGGGCGAAGCCATGCTGGTCCCGTTCTTGGTCTCCTGGCCGATGTCCCACCGGGGGACGGTCGAGTAGGCGATGCCGGGCGCCACCAGATCCGGCTTGGCCAGCTCACCGCCACGGGAACTGAAGAAGGCCATGACGTCACCGTTGGTGCCGCCCACGTAGGCCGGGGGGAGCGTCGCCCCGACCGAAATGACCCGATCGGCCGACCCTGGAAATCCGATCGTCGACAGGCCGGGTCCATCGTTACCCGCGCTGGTGACGAAGACGACGTCGGGGTTGGCGGCGAGGACGGAATCGAGAATGGCATCGATCCGGGCCGCGCCTTCCCGCTCGTTGCCGACCCCGAAGCTCATGTTGAGCACGAGGGGGAGGCCGCGCGCCCCGGCGAGCTTAATGGCGTAGTCGATCGCCCGGACCATGCTGCCGGTGACGGAGATCCCACCGTGGGCGTTGTTCGCGATCTTGAGGCCGAGGAGCCAGGACCCGGGCGCGACGCCGTCGAACCCGCGGACGCCATAGAGGTCGGCCCCGGCGGCGATTCCGGCGACGTGGGTTCCGTGACCGCTGGTGTCGAAGAAGAGATCGAGGGTCGGCGCCGCATCGGTCCCACCGAAATTCGCCGCCACCGTCAGGGGCGTCGGGCGCCCGGCAACGGTCCAACCAAAGGTTTCGCGGCCGACCAGGAAGTCGTGGATCGGTCGCTCATTCGCGAGGGAGCGATCGCCGTCCGTGTCGGTCAAGACGACCCAGCCATCGGGGGCCCGGGTCACGACGATCGGCATGACGTCGGCGTCGTCGCCATCTCCGTTGAGGTCGCTTCCTGGCATCTCGCCGAGGGGGCGCTCCGCGAAAGTGCCGCCGAAGGCGAGGCCGGTCGCGTTGAGAGCGAGCACCCGGGTCAGGCCGGTGAGGCGAATCCCATTGACGACCGCGGTGTCGCCGCGGAGGGTGAGCGGCGTCAGGGCCACCGCCCCTTCCCCGGAAAAGTCGCGGAGGTCGACCAGCTTGCGGTCGCCGGTTGTCGTCGTCGACAGCCCGGCCACTCCGGCATCGATCCCGCTGTCGAGGATCCCGATCAGGACGCCGCGACCGTCGGCCGTCGGGTTTGCCTGTCGGAACGCCCACGCGGTGGTCGACGCGAGCGGCATCAGACCACGGCGGTACGCCTCGCTGGGGGCGAGCGATGGCGCCGGCGGCGGCGGCGGGGGGGGAGGCACCTCGGCGGCGGGCGGCGGCTCCCGGACGGGGTCCATCGTCGGAACGCCGGTGGCAACCGGCGTTCCGGCGCACCCCGCCAGCACGGCCAGCATGGCGAGGCTGGCCGGCAGCACGGTATCAGCCACGATCGAGGGGCGGAAGGACGAAGGCGCCGACATGGGGCCCGGGATAGTTGGCGCTGGTGCGGAGGAGAAACGCCAGGACATCACGAGTTTCCTCCGGGGTGACGATGGCATCGACTTGGCCCCTCGCCGCGGCGTGGCGGGCGTCCAGGTCCCGATCGTAATCGGCTCGCATCTGGTCGATGGCGGCCTGGGTCTCGGGGCTCAACGGCTTGCCCTCCTTGCGGGCGGCCTCGACGGCCGGCCCGTGGACCGCCATCACGGCCGCCTCGCCCTCCATGACTCCCATTCGGCCCGTCGGCCACGAGACGACGAAGTCCGGGTCGAAGCCCTGTCCCGCCATCGCGTAGTAACCTGCTCCCGAGGCGTGGTTCACGGTGAGGACGATTCGCGGCACCAGCGCGGTGGCCATTGCCTCCACGAAGCGGGCGCCGGCGCGGATGATGCCGGAGTGCTCGGCATCGGTCCCGACCATGAAGCCACTCACGTCCTGGACGAAGAGGATGGGCAACCGTTCGCGATTGGCCGTCTCGATGAAGAAGGCGACCTTCTCGGCGCTGTCGGTGTAGATGATGCCGCCGAAATGGGGCCGTTCGCCCGGCTTGGCCTTGATCACTCCGCGCTGATTGGCGATCACCGCGACCGGCCACCCCTCGATTCGAGCGTGTCCGCAGAGCATCTCCCCCGCCACCGCCGGTTGGAATTCGTCGAAGCGGCCTTCGTCGAGCAACGCGGCGAGGACCTGGCGCATGTCGTACGACATCCGGTGATCGTGCGGCAGGATGTCGTAGAGGTCGGTGACGGGGCGCCCGGGCTCCTTCGCCGGTTCCACCCGGTGCGGCACTCCCGGCTCGCGGGGAAGGCGGCCGAGGTACTCGCGAATCTTGGCGAGGCATTCGCCGTCGTTGGCGGCGCGGTAGTGGGCGACCGCGCTCACCTCGGTGTGGGTCCTGGCGCCACCGAGGGTCTCCCCGTCGACGGTCTGCCCGGTAGCCCCCTTGACCAAGTTGGGACCTCCCAGTCCCATGAAGCTGGTGCCGTCGACCATGTAGATCACGTCGGAAAGCGCCGGGAGGTAGGCCCCGCCGGCCACGCAGCTCCCCATGACGGCGGCGATCTGGGGCACTCGGAGGTAGCGCCGCATGATCGAGTTGTAGTAGAAGATCCGGGCGGCTCCGTACTGGCCCGGGAACACCCCGCCTTGGTAGGGCAGGTTCACGCCGGCGCTGTCGACCAGGTAGATGATCGGAATCCGCTGGCGCATGGCGATTTCCTGGGACCGGAGAATCTTCCCGATGGTCTCCGGCCACCACGACCCCGCCTTGACCGTGGCATCGTTGGCCACGACTACCACCTCGCGACCGGCCACCACGCCGACCCCGGTGATGACGCCGGCACCGGGGGCCTGGCCGTCGTAGCGATCGTGGGCGACCAGCAGCCCGACTTCGAACCACCCGGTGCCGGGATCGAGGAGGTGGTCGACCCGCTCTCGGGGCGACAGCTTGCCCTGGGCGTGCATCTTGGCGACCCGCTCGGCCCCACCGCCGGTCCGGAGTTTCGCGGCGAGCACCCGGTATTCGTCGCTCAACTGGCGGAGCCGGCCGCCCTCGTCCGACTGGGCGGCGGGCGAGTCCTTGCCGGGCCGCTTCGGCTTGGTCGGCGCCTTCATGCGCCGGTCCCGAAACGGCGTGCCGACCGCAGCTTGGCCTTGGCGGCTTCCGCCTCGCGGTTCTTGGGGGGTGCGGTCGTGACCAGCCGATCGAGCAGCCTGTGAACCGAGCCGGCGACCTCGCCGACCGCCTCCTCGAACGCCGGCGCGTTGGCCGCCGACGGTTTGGCGAACCCGCTGACCTTGCGGACGAATTGGAGCGACGCGGCGCGGATCTCCGCCTCCGTCACGGGCGGATCGAAGTGGTAGAGCACCCGAATGTTGCGACACATGGACGCGATTCTCCGACGGGCGGACGTTAGGCGACCAAGTGCCGCGCGGCCCATCCGTTGATGTACTCGATCAGGTCCGCGAGCGGGGTTCCCGGGCCGAAGAGCTTGCCGATACCCTGCCCCTCGAGCGCGGCGGCGTCTTCGGCCGGGATGATACCGCCACCGGTCAAGAGGATGTCCTGGCGGCCCTGGGCGTCGAGCAGCGCCCGAACCCGGGGGAACAGGGTCATGTGCGCCCCGCTCAGAATCGAAAGGCCGACCACGTCGACATCTTCCTGGATGGCCGCGGTGGCGATCATCTCGGGTGTCTGGTGCAGCCCGGTGTAGATCACTTCCATTCCGGCATCGCGAAGCGCCGCGGCGACCACCTTGGCGCCGCGGTCGTGACCGTCGAGGCCGGGTTTGGCAACCAAGACCCGAATCGGACGGGGAAGCGCTTTGGTCGCTGTCATCAGAAGAACACCGGCTCCTGGTAGGCCCCGTAGATCGACTCGAGGGCGTGGCGGATTTCGTAGAGGGTGGCGTAGGCCCGGGCGCAGTCCAGCATCGCGGGAATCACGTTCCGATCCTCGGTCGCGGCCTGGCGCAAGCTGGCGAGCGCCCGCTCGACCTGGTCGTTGTCTCGGGTGGAGCGAAGCGCCGCCAACCGGGCCCGCTGGGTGCGGTCGGCCTCCTCGCCGATCTTGAGAATCTCGAGCGGGGCGGCGGATTCGGTTTCTTCGAAGGCGTTGACCCCGACCACCAGGCGGCGGCCGCTGTCGACCTCGTCTTGGAATCGGGACGCCGACGCGGCGATCTGACGTTGGAACCAGCCCTTTTCGATCGCGGCGACGACGCCGCCTTGGGCCTCGATTTCGGCGAAGAGGCCCTCGGCCTCCCGCTCCATCGTGTCGGTGAGGGCCTCCACGAAGTACGAGCCGCCAAGGGGATCGGCGGTGTTGGCGACCCCGGTCTCGTAGGCCAGGATCTGCTGGGTCCGAAGCGCCACCCTCACCGACTCCTCGGTCGGCAGGGCCAAGGTCTCGTCGAGGGCATTGGTATGGAGCGACTGGGCACCGCCCAACACCGCGGCCATCGCCTGGTAAGCCACTCGGGCGACGTTGTTGAGCGGCTGCTGCGCGGTGAGACTCACGCCGGCCGTCTGGCAATGGAACCGCATCTTCCAGCTGCGTTCGTCCCGAGCCCCGTACCGGTCCCGCAGATGCCTGGCCCAGATCCGTCGTGCCGCCCGCATCTTGGCGATCTCTTCGAAGAAATCGTTGTGGACATCCCAGAAGAACGACAACCGGGGAGCGAAGCTGTCGACGGCCAGCCCTCGCGCCATGCCGTGCTCGATATAGGAGAAACCGTTGGCCAAGGTAAATGCCAACTCCTGCGCCGCCGTGGCGCCGGCTTCCCGGATGTGATACCCGGAGATCGAGATGGTGTTCCACTTCGGGGTATGCTGGCCCGCCCACTCGAACATGTCGACGATGATCTTGAGGGCGCGTTCGACCGGGTAGATCCAGGCGTGCTGGGCCTGATACTCCTTGAGCATGTCGTTTTGCACGGTGCCCTGGAGCGTCGCGACGTCGACCCCCTGCCGCTCGGCCGCGGCGACGTAGAAGCAGAACAACATGGCCGCCGGGCCGTTGATGGTCATCGAGGTCGAGACCCGGTCCAGGGGAATCCCCTCGAACAGGGTCTCCATGTCGGCCAAGCTGGAGATCGCCACGCCACACTTCCCGACCTCGCCCTCGGACCGGGGATGGTCGGAGTCATAGCCCATCAGGGTCGGGAAGTCGAACGCCACCGAGAGCCCCGTCTGACCGTGCTCTAACAGAAACTTATACCTGGCGTTGGTGTCGTGGGCGGTTCCGAATCCGGCGAACTGCCGCATCGTCCAGAGCTTGCCGCGGTACATCGTCGGATGGATCCCGCGGGTGTAGGGGAACCGGCCTGGAAGGAGCCCGTCGCCACCCAGCGTATCGACCAAGTCGACCGGGGTGTAGATCGGCTCGACGTTCCGGCCCGAGATCGTGGTGAAATTGCCGTCGGGCCGGATCGGCAGGCGGCCGAATTCGGCCCGCCAGGCCTCGACCTCGCGACGCAGTTCGGCAATCTCCCGCTCCCGCTCCAGCAACCGAATGGCGAGGTCGGTCTCCGATTTCATAGCCGCGCTCCTTCCCGCAAACTGGTGACGACGTCGGCCGCGACCTCGTAGGGACTGACGGCCCCGGCCAGCATCTCTTCGACCCGATCGCCGATCCACCGATCGGCCGGCGATTCGCTCCACACCCAGCGCTGCAGCATCCGGCCCACGACCTCCCGGGTCCGTTCCACGACCCGACGGCGGCGGCGCTCCCCCAACTCCCCGGAGGCTTCTCCGGCCTGGTGATGCCGCTCGATCGCCTCGACGATCGAGGGAACGCCATCGCCGTCGAGGGCCTTGGCAAGCAACACCGGTGGCTCCCACCCAGCCGATGCCTCCGGAGGCGGGCTCCCCTGGCCACCGGCTTTCGCGAGGCTGACCCCGTGATGGGCCCTGATCCGCCGATAGGCGTTGCCCCGGCGGATCCCGAGAGTCACCTCGATTTCCTGCTGCAACTTCTCTGCCCCGGGCCGGTCCGCCTTGTTGACGACGAAGATATCCGCGACCTCCATCACACCCGACTTGAGCGTCTGGATCCCATCCCCTGATTCGGGCACCAGGACCAATACCGTGGTATCGGCCATCTTCGCGACATCGAGCTCAGACTGGCCGACCCCGACCGTTTCGATCAGGATCCGGTCGAATCCGGCGGCATCGAGGACGTCGCACACTTCTCTGGTCGTGGTGGCCAAGCCACCGAGCGAGCCGCGCGTCGCCATCGAGCGGATGAAGACGCCCGGATCCAGCGAGACGGCCTCCATCCGAATCCGGTCGCCGAGGAGCGCCCCCCCGGTAAACGGGCTGGTCGGGTCCACCGCCACGATCGCCACCGTCAGTCCGCGCCGCCGGTACTCCGCGGCGACCCGGTGGGTGAGCGTCGACTTCCCTGCTCCCGGGGGGCCGGTGACCCCGATTCGGCGGGCCCGCCCGAGTCTCGGATGGCATCCGGCCAGCAAGCGCTCAAACCCCGGCCGACCGTTCTCGACAACCGAGATCGCCCGGGCCAGCACGGCCGGCCGGTCGACCCGCAGCTCGGCGAGGACGGTATCGATTTGCATCCTTGGGAAAGGTGCCACCTCAGGTGATATCAGGCAAGTTGCGACAAGGATTGGGGTTACGCTGCGGGGCCCAGGCAGGGCTCCGGCTGGTTTTCACAGCAGGAGCCAGCTTGCCAGACCGAGCAGCAAAGCGAAGCCACACATGTCGGTGAGGGCGGTCACGAACACCGACGAGGCGATCGCGGGGTCAATCCCGAATCGCTGCAACAACAGCGGCACGAAGGAACCGAGGGTACCAGCAACCAGGAGGTTGCCGGCCATCGCCATGAACACGACGGCGCCGAGCCAGGGCGTTTGGCCGGTCGCCGACGCCACGGCCAGCGCCGCTCCACCGGCCAAGAGACCGATCACCAACCCGTTGGCCATCCCGACCAGCATTTCCTTCCCCACCACCTCGCGGAATTCGGCCGGGCTGATTTGGCCCAGGGACAGTCGTCTGATCGTCACGGCCAGGGCCTGGGTGCCGGTATTCCCGCCGAGTCCACCCACGATCGGCATGAAGATGGCCAAGGTCCAGATTCGGTCGAGGGTGCCCTGGAGCATCCAGACGACCAACGCGCCCCCCGCGGCCGTTCCGAGGTTCACCAGGAGCCAGCGGAGGCGACTCCTGGTGGCCACTCGCCACTCCGCCCCGAGGTTCTCGTCCGCGGAAACGCCGCCGAATTTGAGGAGGTCCTCGGTGGCCTCGGCTTCGACCACATCGGTGACGTCGTCGAAGGTGATTCGCCCCAAGAGCCGCTGGTCGCGATCGATCACGGGAATCGCCGACACGTTGTACCGCGCCATCAGGCGGGCGACCTCCTCCTGATCCATCTCGGGCGGAACCGTCGCGTCGAGTTCCTCCATGACCTCACGGACCGACCGGTCGGGAGGCGCCAGGACGAGTCGCTTGAAGCTCATCACGCCCGTCAGGCGTCGATCGGCGTCGACCACGTACGCTTCGGAGAAGTCCTCGACCTGGTCAGCTTGGCGCCGAACGGCATCGAGCGCCTCGGCGACGCTCTCGCTGACCGAGACCGTCACGACGTGGGCGGTCATCAGGCCGCCGGCCGATTCCGGATCGTACTGGAGGAGTTCTTCGACGTCTTCCCGCTGCTCGGGGTCCTCGAGCTTCGAGAGGATCAGTCGTTGCTCTTCGGGTTCCAGTTCGCCGAGCAGGTCCGCCGCGTCGTCGTCTGGCAGCCCTTCGACGATCTCGGCGGCTTCTTCTGGCTCGAGGGCGGCGAGGGTTTCCTCGGGGTGCTCTTCCTGGGGCAGTTCCCACAGGGCTTGGCCCGACAGCGAGGGCGGCAAGAGCTTGACGATCTCGACCCGCTCGAACTCGTCGGCCTCCGCCAGCACGTCGGCCAAGTCCGCCGGGACGAGTTCTTCGGCGCGACTCAGGAACTCCGCGATGCGCCCCGCGCGCACCAACGCGATGAGTTCGTGAGCCTCGCGGGAACTCATTCGTCGGTCCGTCCGAGTTCGAGGGCGGGTGGTCCCTGGCGCCTGACGATCATCCGATCGAGGCGGGTGGGCGTGGCGGCCAGGACGTCGATCTCGAGACCCCGAATCCGGAGCCGCTCGCCGATTCGGGGGAAACGCCCCGCCAGTTCGGTGAGCCGGCCCCCGACGGTCTTGGCGGTGCCGGGCAAGGTCACCCCGAACTGGCGTTCGAGCTCCTCGACGTCGGCGGCGCCGTTGGTCTCGAACAAGGCCGCCGGCCCGAGGGCGGCGCGGCGCTCGGTCGTCTCGTCGTGTTCGTCGAAGATTTCGCCGACCAGGGCGCTCAGGAGGTCCTCGAGGGTGACGATCCCGAGGGTGCCGCCGAACTCGTCGAGGACGACGGTGAGGTGACGACGTTCGCGCTGCATGTCGAGCAGGACGTCGCCCGAGTCCCGGCTGGCGGGGGTCACGCCGACCGGCCGAACCGGGACCCGTCCCTCAGGGCCAACCTTGAGCAAGTCGAGGACGTGCACCATGCCGACGATCTCGTCGACGGTGCCCCGATAGACCGGGAGCCGGCTATAGCCGCTTTGCATGAAGGCGGCCAGAATTTCCTCCGATCCGGCGCCCTCGGGGATCGCGGCCAGCTCGGTTCGGGCCGTCATCAACTCTCGAATCGGCCGCTGAGCGAAGGTGATGACGTTGCCGACCATCACCAGCTCATCGCTCGGCGCCAGCGCCCCGGCGGTGGATTCCCACCAGAGCGACCGGACGTCGCTGGGATGCCGGCGAGTGGGTTCAGGCAGGAACAAGGACAAGACCCGGCCGAGGGCCCGGAGCACGGGACGGCTCTTGTCCGACACCCGCGAGGCGCGCCAGCCGGTGAGCCATCGAGGGAGGACATAGCCGCTGAAGAGCACAAACGGCACGGCCACGGCGACGAGCAGTCCCAGGACGCCCCACAGGGGCAGGGCGCCCGTCACGGCGTCGACCACCGCGGAAAGGCTGGCGGCGAGCAGACAGACTCCGAGCCCGGTGACCGCGGTGGCAGTGATCAGGTCGCGCTCGGCGTCGTAGAGCCAGTCGAGGGACTCGGCCGCGCCCTTGAGTCGCCGGGAGACGGCTTCGGCCAGGGCGTTGCGGCTCACGGTGATCAGCGCCGCGGACGCCGAGGCCCCGAAGGTCGCCACCAGGAGGCCGAGCAGGGTCGCGATCCAGATCATGGCGCGGGCTCGGTCGGCGAGGAGGCGAGCGGCGCGAGCGGGCGGATCGTCACCCGCCGAATGCGGCGCCTGACGACTTGATCGATCGTGATGGCGTAATCGCCGGCCGAGAGCGACTCGGCGACCTTGGGAACCCGACCAGCCAGCGCCAGCACCAGACCGCCGACGGTCCCGACGTCGTCGCGACCAAATCGGTAGTCGAGTTCCGCTTCCAGATCCGCGAGCGCGGCGGTTCCCTGCACGATCAGGGCGCCGTCCGGCCGGCGCTCCATCGGGGCGGCCTCCTCGGTATCGTACTCGTCGTGGATCTCGCCGACGATCTGCTCGAGCACGTCTTCGAGGGTCACGATACCAGAGGTGCCCCCGAACTCGTCGACCACCACCACCAGATGGGCCCCACCCCGCTGGAAATCGCGGAGCTGGCGATCGAGCCGCTTGGCCTCGGGAACGAACTCGACCGGCTTGACGAGGCCGTGCCAATCGGCGTCGTCGCCCAGGGCGGGCAGGAGATCCTTGGCGTAGAGGACGCCGACGACGTTGTCCGGGTCCCCGTCGACGACCAGGAGGCGCGAGTGCTCGGCGGAGCGAAGGATGTCGAGCACTTGGCGGCGGCTGGCGGAGAGATCGACCGCGATGACGTCGAGCCGAGGGGTCATCACCTCCGCGACGGTCATCTCGGGAAGGCTGAACACGCCGGAGAGCCGTTCGCGGACGTCGGCATCGGCCGGTCGAGGTGGCGCGGCGGTGGTGGCCGACCGTCCTCCGCGATCGGCCCAGGCGACGAGCTTGACGATCGGCCGGAAGACGGTCAGCGACGCGGTCGCGATCCGCCCATCGAAGCTCACCAGGCCGGGCTCGTTTGCGGCCCACAAACGGGGGAGGAGGTCCCCCACGACCCACACCAGGAGGACCGCGAGGGCGAGACGGAAGATTGCCTGCGGGGTCGGCCAGGCCCACCAGGCCAGGGCAAGCCCCGCGAGGAACGCGGCGATGACGAGCAGGCTCAGGTGGACGATGTGGAGGCCCCGCTCGGGCGTGAGGTCGCGCGGCCGAGCTTCGGCGGCCGGGGCGATCAGCCGCGGAAGGGTGGCGTCGGCCTCGGCCGCCAGCGCGACCAGGGCGGCCCAGAGGGTGCAAAGGCCGGCGAGGATCGGCGCCACGCCGAGCTGGAGGGCCGCGATCAGGCTACGCACGCCAGGTATCGCTCCTGTTTACGCCACATGGCCGACCGGGTCCGGCCCGGTCCGTCGGGGTGGTCGTGCCCCAAGGCGTGCAAGGTGGCGTGGATCACCACCCTGAGCAGCTCGGTGCGAACCGGGACGCCGAATCGGGCGGCATTCGATCGAACCACGGCGGGACAAAGGTAGACGTCACCCACCGGGCCGCCGCCCGGATTCCTGAGGGTGAACGCCAGCACGTCGGTTGGCCGATCGACCCCTTTCCAGCGCCGGTTCAGCCCGCGCATCGCGCGGGGGCCGATGAAGGTCATCGAGAGCGGAATCCGGCGCCGCTCCTTGGTCATCACCAGGCGAACCGCCTCGACGACTCGGGCGAGCGCGAGCGGGGCCGGGCGTCCGGTCACGGTGACGGGGCTCGTGGCCCGGTCAGCCGTTTTGGTCTTCCGCGTAGGCACGGATGATCTCACGGACCAGGCGATGGCGCACCACGTCCGCTTCCGAGAGGTAGCAGAAGGCGAGGCCCTCGATCCCCGGGAGAATCCGTTCGACTTGGATCAAGCCGGAATCTTCCCGTTTGGGCAGGTCGATCTGGGTCTTGTCACCGGTGACGACGACCTTGCTGTTCACCCCGAGCCGGGTGAGGAACATCTTCATCTGAGCGCCGGTGGCGTTCTGGGCTTCGTCCAGGATGATGAAGGCGTCCGACAAGGTTCGGCCCCGCATGTATGCCAAGGGAGCGATCTCGATGGTCCGGGTCTCGATGGCCTTCTGGACCCGATCGTTGGGCATCATGTCTTCGAGCGCGTCGTAGAGGGGCCGAAGATAGGGATCGACCTTGGCCTGGAGGTCTCCCGGCAGGAAACCCAACGACTCCCCCGCTTCCACCGCGGGACGAGCGAGGATGATCCGGCGGACCCGTTTGCGGGCCAGTGCCTCGATCGCCTTGGCGACGGCGAGGTAGGTCTTCCCGGTGCCGGCGGGCCCGATCCCGACGACGATGTCGAATTGGGCGATGGCGGCGAGGTAATCGCGCTGGCCCTGGGTCTTGGGAACGATCGCCCGGCGCAATCCCGGCAAGACGATCCGTCCTTCGGTGGACGGCGCCAGCTCGGCCGGCAGGGCGCCATCGATGGCCAGGCGCTGAACCACTTCGGGCGTGACCGTCTCCCCCATCCGAGCCAGGTCGATCAACCCGGTGGCGACGGTGGCGGCGCGATCGACCTGCTCCGGCTGCCCGGCGATCGTCAAGGTGTCGCCGCGGAGGTTCACCCGAACTCCGAGGACCCGCCCGAACTCGACCAGGTTGACGTCGTTGACGCCGCCGAGAAGCAGCGGGTCGGCCCCTTCGGTGCCGAACCGCTGGACGACGTCTTCGGCGGCCGGCCGCTCGCCGCCATTGCGCCCGTTAGGCACGCCGCACCTCCAGGTGGAGGACTTCGAGATCGGCCTCCTTGATCGCGGTCGGCGCGCCTTCGAACATCGCCCGGGCCGCGGTGGTCTTCGGGAACGCGACCACGTCGCGTAACGAGGGGGCGCCGGCCAGGAGCATCGCCACCCGGTCGAACCCGATCGCGAACCCACCCATCGGCGGCGCTCCGGTGGCCAGCGCATCGAGCAGGAAGCCGAACCGAACCTGCTGGTCGTCCGGACCGATCCCGAGCAGCTTGAACACCCGCTGCTGCAACTCGCGGGTGGTGATCCTGATGGAGCCGCTCCCGAGTTCGTTGCCGTTGTAGACCGCGTCATAGTGAATGGCGCGGCAGCGGCCGGGGTCCGACTCGAGATAGGGCACGTCGTCGGGATGGGGCGAGGTGAACGGGTGGTGCACGAAGACGTGCTGGCCGGTGCTCGGATCGGGCTCGAACAGGGGGAAGTCGACTACCCAGAGGAAGGCATGCTTGACGATCGGCGCCGGCTTGATGCGTTCGATCAGGGTGTCCCGGATCGCTCGGATCGCCGGGGTGGTCACCGAGTCGGTGCCGACGACGCCGAGGAACAGATCGCCGGGCTGCCCGGCCAGGGTGCCGGCGAACCCCGATCCAACCGCCTTGACCCCCTGCCCTTCCCACCCGCCGGTCCCGTGTCGCAACCACACCAGCCCACCGGCCCCGGCTGCCTTCACCGACCGCCCGAGCTCATCGAGATCTTTGCGGGTCACCGTCGCCGCGTCCGGCGCGAGGATCCCCCGAAACCGGACCCCGTCTCGGCCGGCGGCGGCCAGAAACGGCGCGGCATCCGGCCCGATACCGCCGGAGTAGTCCCTAGCCTCGAAGCCGAACCGGAGGTCGGGCTTGTCGATCCCGTACCGTTCCATCGCCTCGGCATAGGTCATCCGACGGAATGGGCCCGTTACCGCCTCGCCGGCCTCATCCCAGAGCGCGATCAGAATGGCCTCGACGAAGCCCATCACATCGTCGGCCGTCACGAACGACGATTCGATGTCGATCTGGGTGAATTCCGGCTGCCGATCGGCCCGGAGATCTTCGTCGCGAAAGCAACGGGCGATCTGGAAATAGCGGTCGTACCCGGCCACCATCAGGAGCTGCTTGTAGATCTGCGGCGATTGCGGCAGCGCGTAGAATTCACCGGGGTGAACCCGGGACGGCACCAGGTAGTCGCGGGCCCCTTCCGGGGTTGGCTTGGTGAGGATCGGCGTTTCGATCTCGAGAAACCCGAGTTCGGACAGGGTGCGCCGAGCCCGTTGGGCGAGCCGGTGGCGCAAGACCAGGTTATGCTGCAACTCCGGCCTCCTGAGATCGAGCACCCGGTGTTTGAGCCGTAACTCCTCCGCCGCGAGGTCCTCGTTCTCCTTCCGGGCCACCGGAATCGCCGGGGTCACCGCCGGGCCGACGACGACGAGATCCACGACATGGACCTCGACCTCGCGCGAGGTCATGGCCTCGTCCCGAGCGGCCACTGGCCGCCGGACCACGGTGCCGGTCACCAGCACGACCGTCTCCGCCCCCACCGCTTGAGCGCGCTCGATCACGGCGGGCGGGGTCCATTCCGGCGAGAGCGACAACTGGACCAAGCCGGCGCGGTCGCGCAGGTCGATGAAGACGAGGCCGCCCAAGTCGCGGCGCCGATGAACCCAGCCACCGAGTCGAACGGTGAGCCCGATGTGGGTGGAATCGAGCCCGCCGGCCAAGTGCGAGCGCATGGCTGTCGTAAATGGCTGGTGCGGGGTCATATTCGAGCAAAACGTAATCCACCCGCCGGGGCGCGGGCAAGCAATTGGGAGACGATGAGTTACGCACTGCGACGTTGGGCGGCGGCGGGGCTCGTGGCTGCCGTTGGATTGGGCTGCGATGCTTCGGGCGACCGGCCACCCGCACCGCCGCCCGACCCTAGTGCGAGCGCCGGACCGGTCGACCCGCCGGGTGACGCCCCAGAACGACCAACGCCGGCGCCGAGCGGGACGGGACTGGCCGGGTTCGTCGCGATCGAAATCGATAGCAATGCCGGGGTTCGGCAACTGGCGCGTCGGCTCGGCCCGGATCGGTTGACGCTGCTCCTCAAGATCAATCGGGTGGATCGCGACCACGTCCGGGCCGGCGACACGCTCTTCCTTCCAGCCGACACCACTCGCGGGTGGCTCGACCTGGCACCCTTTCCGGTTCGCCTCGGCGGACGTTTCGGGCTCGACAGCATGCCCAAACTGCTCCTGGTGTCGCAGCGGGTCCAGGCCGTCGGCGGCTACCAGTTTGGACAGCTCGTCTTCTGGGGCCCGACCAGCACCGGGAAGCGGGCCACCCCGACGCCGAACGGCTGGTTCCACACCACTTGGAAAGCCAAGGAGACCAGGTCCACCGATAACGAAGCGTGGTTGCCGCGGTGGTATTTCAACTTCGAGAATCGGCGGGGGATTTCCTTCCATCAATACGAGCTTCCCGGGCTGCCGGCGAGCCACGCCTGCGTCCGATTGCTCGAGGCCGATGCCGAGTGGATCTACCGCTGGGCCGATCAGTGGGAGGTGTCCGCCGATGGGCGTCGGGTGCTCCGGCCCGGCACCCCGGTCCTGGTCTTCGGCGAGTTCGGATTCGGGCAGGTCCCACCCTGGCGGCGCCTCGGAGACGATCCGGCGGCCGCCACGGTTTCGGAGGACGAGATTTCCCGGGCGGCGGCGATGCTCCCCGACTCGGCCGGGGCCGAGCCCCCCGGCTAGGTTTCGGCGATGACCGGCAACCTCCTCGACCTCGCGCCCAAAGCGGCCGCCGCCGCGATCGCGGCCCTCGTCGAGGGACAGGGATGGCCGCGATATCGGGCCACCCAGATCCTCCGCCGCCTCTGGGTGGCCCCGATCGCTCGCTGGGATGACGCCACCGAGTTGCCCGGGGCGATCCGTCGCCTCCTCGGGGCGGAATATCCGCTGGCCCGCCTCGCGGTGGCTCGACGCGAGGTCTCCTCGGACGGCACGGTCAAGACCTTGTGGCGTCTCGACGACGGCGAGGCGATCGAATCGGTGTGGATTCCATCCGGCCAGCGCCGGACCCTGTGCATCTCCTCGCAAGCGGGCTGCGCGTTAGGGTGCCGGTTCTGCGCCACCGGGCGGATGGGCTTCCGGCGCGACCTGACCGCGGCGGAGATCGCCCTGCAGGTCAGGGAGCTGGTCCTCGATGACCCGGCGCGGAAGCCAACCAACGTGGTGTTCATGGGGATGGGCGAGCCCCTCCTCAATTGGCCGAGTGTCGACGTCGCCCTGTCGATCCTCAACGATCCCGACGGCTTCGGCATCGGGGCTCGTCACATCACCGTGTCCACCGTCGGCATTCTGCCGGGAATGGCCGCGCTCCGGGCCCGGCCCGAGCAATTCCGGCTGGCCATCTCGCTCCACGCGGCCGACGACGTCACTCGGCTCGAGTTGATGCCGATCGAGAAGAAGTACCATCTCGCCGAGGTGCTCGCCGCCGCGAAGACCTTCGGGCGCCGGGTGACCTTCGAATACGTCATGATCGCCGGGAAGAACGACGGGGACCGCGATGCGGACCGACTGGCGCGGCTGGCGCGGCCGTTAGGCGCGCACCTCAACTTGCTGCCGCTGCACCCCGGCGGGGCTCCCGGCTTGTCGCCGTCGTCGCCGAGCCGGATTCGGGCCTTCGCCGAGCGGCTTCGCGCCGCCGGGATCGAGGCCGTGGTCCGCCGAAGCCGCGGTCTCGACATCAACGCCGCCTGCGGCCAGCTCTACGTCGAGTCGGAGGCCAAGCGCCGGCCGGCGCGGGCGACGCCGGCCGGGTGATTCGCGACGTCGTTACCGCCGTCCTTCGGATCGCGCTCGGCCTGTTCTTCCGCCGAATCGACGTGGTCGGGCGCGAGCGGGTCCCGGCAACCGGACCGACGATGTTCGCGATCAACCACCCCAACGGCTTGATCGACCCGGTGCTGGTACTCTGCCAGGCCCCCCGGCCGGTTGCGTTCCTGGGCAAAGCGCCGCTGCTCCGGCTCCCGGTGATCGGCCGGGTGGCTCGGGCCCTCGACACCATTCCGGTTCACCGCCGCCACGACCCCGGCAGCGACCCTGCCCACAACCGCGAGACGTTTGCCCGGGCCCGAGCCCTGCTCGAGGCCGGTGGGACCATCGCGATCGCACCCGAGGGGGTGAGCCACGACGAGCCGGGCCTCAAGCCGCTGAAGACCGGCGCGGCACGCATCGCGTTAGGCGCCGGCACCGAAGCGCCGGTGGCCATCGTGCCGGTCGGGCTGTTCTACACCGAGAAGGCCACCTTCCGGAGCGCCGCCCTGGTGCTGTTCGGTTCCCCGGTGTCGGTGGCCGCCGCCCCGCTCGACGCCGGCGGCGAGCCACCGCCGGACCGGGTCGCCGCGGTCACCCGCGCGCTCGATGACGCCCTGCGAAACCTGGTGATCGAAGCCGACGACCATCGCGCCGTCGAGGTGATCGCCCGGGCCGAGCGGCTGGTTGCCGGAAGCCTTCCGGGCGGAAACCGGCGTCCCCTCGACCAGGTGCTCGAGGCCCGTCAGACCCTGGTCGCCGGCTACCGGCGCCTGGCGAGCGACGACCCGGCCCTCTTGGCCCGACTGGTTCGGCGAGTCGACCGGCTCGAATCGGCATTCCGCCTGGCCGGAATGGACCCAGGCGCGCCGCGAGCCGGCTCGACGCCGAGTATGATCGCGGCCCTCGGCGCCCTGCTGGTCCGGCTCGGCCTGCTCCTCCCGCTCGCCCTGCCGGGCCTTGCGATCCACTACCCGGCGTATCGATTGGTCGGGGTAACGGCCGATCGGCTCGCCAAGGGCCATCGCGACGCGGTGGCGACCATCAAGGTGATCTCGGCCGCGGTGTTCTATCCGCTCACCTGGATCGCCCTCGGCATCGGGGTCGGAACCCGCTGGGGCGTCGGTCCCGGATTGGCCGTCCTCCTACTCGGGCCCGTCACCGGGTTGGCCGCCCTCAAGTTGGTCGAGCGGTTCGACCGGTTCGTATCCCGGGCTCGCGCCTTGGGCTTCTACCTCGCCGCCCCGGAGCGAGCGGAACGGCTGATCGCCGAGCGCGAGCTGCTCCGGAGTGACCTGCTCCGGCTCGCCGAACGCCTCGGCGTGGGGGCGACGACGGGCCGTTAGGCGACCCGGTTGGGGAGGTCGTGCCCCGCGAAGAAGGCCTCGAGGTTGTCGGCCACCATCATTCCCATCGCCACCCGGGTTTCCAGGGTCGCGCTGCCCTGGTGCGGCAGGAGCACGACGTTCGGCAGGCCTAGCAACCCGGTCGGAACGGCCGGCTCGTCTCGATAGACGTCGAGGCCGGCTCCGCCGAGACGGCCTGCTTGGAGCGCGTCGACGAGGGCCGTCTCGTCGACCAACGCGCCACGGGCCGTGTTGACCAGAATGGCGTCGGACCGCATCAGGTCCAAGCGGCGCCGGTCGATCATCCCGACCGACTGCGGCGTCAACGGGCAATGGAGGGTTACCACCTCGGCGTCAGCCAACAACTCGTCGAGGGGCCGGAACCGTGCCCCGTATTCCGCTTCGGTTTCGGGATCGAGCCGGGTTCGGCTCGCATACCAGACGGTCATCCCGAACCCTCCCCGAGCGCGCTGAGCCACGGCCCGCCCGATCCGCCCCATCCCCACGATCCCCAACGTCCGGCCGGTCACCCGTCGGCCGAGGAGATGGGTTGGCCGCCAGCCGGTCCAGTCGCCGCGCCGCAGCTCCCGCTCGCCCTCACCGGTCCGTCGAAGGGTCATCGCGATCAAGGTCATCGTGAGGTCCGCGGTGCAATCGGTGAGGGCCCCCGGCGTGTTGGTCACCCTGACCCCGACTCGGCGCGCCGCGGCGAGATCGATGCGGTCGACCCCGACCCCGAAGTTCGCGACCATCCGGATCCGCCGACCCGACGCCTCAAGCACCGCGGCGGAAACCGAATCGGTCACCGTCGTGATCAAGGCGTCATACTGCCGGGCTGCCTCGACGATCTCCACCTCCGGGAGGTCGGCATCGCGTTCGTTCCAAGTCATCCGAAACCGAGCCTCGAGTCGGGCTTCGACCGGGGCCGGGAGTCGATGGAGCGAGAAGACGCGGGGTTGGTCGGACACGGGGCCTCTCGGTACTTTGGGCGGATGGCGGCACCCTTGGAGCGGCTCCGCCGCGACGCGCGGACAATCTACGACGCCGCCTTGGCCAGTGTCGAACCCGGGAAGGCGCTTCGGCGAATCCTCGCCGCCGCCCCGCCGCCCGAAGGCGTGGCGATCATCGCCATCGGAAAGGCCGCGCGATCGATGGCCCACGCGGCCGCCGAGCACCTCGCGGCCCTCGAGATTCCGCTCCGAACCGGAATCGTCGTCGCCAGTGACCCCGGTGAACCGGTCGGCCATCACCTCCTCGAAATCATCGGCGATCACCCTTTGCCCGGCGAGCGGTCTCGCGACGCGGCGGAGGCGGTCGCGACCACCGCCCGGGACGTCGGGGCCCATGACGAGGCATGGGTGCTGCTCTCCGGCGGTGCCAGCAGCCTGGTCGGGGCCCCGGTCGATGATATCCCCGATGGCGAGTACCGCACCCTGATGGCGGATTTGTTTCGGGCCGGCCTGCCGATCGGTGAACTCAACGCGGCGCGGAAACGGTTCTCGCGATTCGGCGGTGGGCGCCTGCTGGCGGCTCTCGCGGCGGATCGGGTTCGGGTGTTCGCGCTTTCCGACGTCATCGGCGACGACCCCGCGGATATCGGGTCGGGACCCTGCGAACCGGATCCCCAAACCGCGGCCGAGGTCCGCCGCCGACTTCGGGCCGCCGACATCGCCCTCCCGCCCGGAATCGACGCCTGGCTCGCCACGGTCGAACAGGGTGGCCGTCCGGAAACCCCCAAGCCATCCGATCCGGTTTTTGCCCGCTGTACCACTCGGATCGTCGGCTCCAACCAGACCGCGCTCGGGGAGGCAGCGGCTGCCGCTCGGTCGCTCGGCTACCGCGCGGTCGTCATTCCCACCCCGGTGGCCGGCCCGGCCGCCGCGGCCGGCCGCCATCTCGCCGCCGCGCTGCTGGCCACCCCATTCGAGTCGGGGCCGGTTGCGCTGCTCGCCGGCGGCGAGTGCACGGTACGCCTCGATGCCGACGCCGGTTTGGGCGGCCGTTGTCAGGAAGCGGCGTTAGCCGCAGCCGAGGTCCTGAGCCAGAGTTCGGAACGGAATGCGGTCTTGCTCGCCGCCGGGACCGACGGTCGCGATGGCCCCACCGACGCGGCCGGGGCGCTGGTCGACTCGACGACCTGGTCCGCCATCGTCGACCAGGGCGGCGCTCCCGCGACGAGCCTTGCCCGCCACGACAGTCACCGCGCCCTGGCGTTGGCCAAAGCCCTAGTCGTGACCGGTCCGACGGGAACGAATGTCATGGACCTGATGATTGGGCTGGTTGACTGACCCAGGCCCGGGGGGTGACCCCTCGGGTCCCTCGCCCCATCAAAAACCCGGTTAGAGTGGGAATCGCCCGGCCGGAAGCCGGTAGTCCCGGCCGAGCCGGATGGAGACATCGAGGCGCCGCAGGGTATCCGTGGCGACCGCCACCCGAGCCCGTCCGAGCAGCCGTGCGACCTCGCGGCCCCGGGCCGAATCGCCCCGCAACACGGTGACCACGGTGGAGTCTATCGGCCGTGAATCCGACCCGAAGTAGACCACATCGAGCCCCCGTTCGCGCAGCGCCTTGGTGGCCAGCCGCGCCAACCCCGGACGGCCCGAGGCGTTGAGCACTTCGGCGACGATGGGCCGGCCCGACGCCAGGAGGAGGGGTGCGGGGGGCGGCGCGGCTCGGCCTCGGAGGGCGAGGTAGCCCACCGCGGCCATCACGGCCAACCCGCCCGCGACCAGCGTTAGGTGGACCCGCCGGATCGCGGCAAGGCGTTCCAGAAACGCCAAGTCGCCTCTGGCAGTTGCCACCCCGCCTCGATCAATCGCTCGATTCGCCATTGCCCGACACGAAAGAGAACCCCATCCGGGTCCGCCGGAAAACGATCCGCGAGCTCGGTTCGTCGAGCGGACTGGTGGGTCCGCCCGGGCTCGAGGAAATCCGCGCAGTAGAGGACCTTTCCGACCCAATCCCAGTCGGCCGATCCCACGGTGTGCCACCGAACCGCGGCTAACACTCCCGGGTCGCGTTCGCCCGCTTCCATGGCCCTGGTCGCCGCCGCCGGACCGTGGAGCAATCCGCGGGGACCGTGGTCACCGGCCAGGCGCCGGAGGGTCGCCTCGGGGGCGTCACGGAGGGCGTCGTGGAGCCAGCCGGCCCGCCGCCAACGGACGGCTTCGGCCTCGGGGATAGCCATCGCCACGATCCACCGCTCGATCAGGGCCACCACTCGTTCGATGTGGCGGGCCCGCGCGGCCGACACCTCGGCCCACTCCGGAAGCCCGATCACCCGAGGATCACATTGTCGATGAGCCGGGTACCCCCGACCCGGGCCGCCACCGCCACGACTGTCCCAGGCGTCGCCACGGTAACCGGCTCCAGCCCCTCCGGGTCGACGATCGCAATATAGTCGACGGTTACCGCGGGCTCGGCCGCGAAGGTCGTGGCTGCCACGCTCGCCAACTGGTTCGATTCGGTAACACCGGCACGCCACCGTCGTTCGACCGCCGACAACGCCTGGAACAACACTGCCGCCCGGCGCCGATCTTCCGGACCGAGGTATCGGTTCCGACTCGACCTGGCGAGACCATCGGCCTCGCGTGAGATCGGGACGACGATGATCTCGACCGGCCAGTCGAGATCCCGGACCATCCGCCGGATCATGGTCGCTTGCTGAATGTCCTTTTGGCCGAAGCAGGCCATCTCGGGCATCGTCTGGTGAAAGAGCTTGGCCACGACGGTGAGGACTCCGGCGAAGTGCCCGGGTCGGACCGACCCTTCCCATAGACTCCCCAGGGGTCCTGGGTCGACGGTCACCACTGGCCGTGTTGGGTACATCGCGTCGACCGAGGGAGCATAGAGGAGGTCGGCTCCCCGCCGGTCGAGTTGGAGCCGGTCGCCGGCGGCGTCCCGGGGGTAGCGAGCGAGGTCCTCGTTGGGGCCGAATTGCAGCGGATTGACGAAGATCGTCGCGACGACGCAGGCCTCGCGGGCCTTGGCGGCATCGACCAGGGTCAGGTGGCCCTCGTGGAGCGCCCCCATGGTGGGGACCAAAGCGATGGGGCGTCGCCTGGTACGAAGCGCCGCGATCGCGGCGCGAAGCTCCGTCGGGGTCGTGACCAGGTCCACCGCCAGCTCAGCTTTCGACGGCGAAGTGGCGGGCAATGCTCTGGAGGTCGCCCGCCACCCGCTGCAGCTCGGCGATCGCCGCCTCGAGATCGGCCTGACCCCGGCTGGCTTCTGCCGCCTGCGTCGCCAGGGATTCGGTTTCGCCCCGCATCCGCACCGCGGCCTCCGCCATTTGCCGAATCTGGTCGGCGAGGCGTCGACTGCCCTGCTCCTGCTCGGCCTCCGACTCGGCGATGGTCCGGGCCTGCTCGCCGGCTTCGCCGGTGGCCTGGACGATCGCGTCGAGGGCGCGGGCGGCTTCGGCGCTGAGTTGCCCGACGCCAGCGGCGAGTTCTTCACCCCGTCCCATCTGTTGGACGATGCCTCCGACCTGATCGGAGATGTCCGCCGCCAGGCGCGCCGCCTCGACACTCGCCGAACCGCTCTGGGTGGCAAGCCGCTGGACTTCCTGGGCAACGACCGCGAAACCACGGCCGGCGTCTCCGGCTCGGGTGGCCTCGATCGAGGCGTTCAACGCGATCAGGTTGGTCAGCTCGGCGAGTTCCTGGATCGACTCGAGGAAGCCGCGGATCCGCGCGGTGGTCGCCCCCAGCGCCGCCACCTGGCGCGAGCTGTGAACGACGAACTCCCGCACCTTGAGCAGCCGTTCGATCGCGTCGCCGATCCCCTGGCGGTGTTTGGCGGCGTCGGCGGCCGCCCGTTCGCTTACCCGAGCGGCCCGGGCCCCTCCGGCCGCCGCCCGCTCGGCCCTGGCCGACAGCTGGGTCGTGGTGTCGAGCCCCGATCGGGCGAAGCTCTCCTGGGTGGTCGCTTCGCGCCGCATGTTTTCCGAGGCCGCGGCGAGGACTTGGGCCGACGCTCGCAACGAGTTGACCGCCCGAGCCAGGGCCTGCGACTGCGATCCGATCTTCCCCACCGTCTCGAACATCGGCCGGCGGAGATCGGCGATATGAAGCGCGGTGGACAGCTGGGATCCGATCGCCGCGATCGCCGCGAGGTCGCGGGCCCGGTAGTGATACCGCTTGTGGTGATCGATCTCGAGAGTGCCGAGCGTCTGATCCGCGAAACGGAGCGGGTGAATAACCACCGATCGCACCACCCCGGCCTGGTCGAGCCCGGCGGTCTGATGGGTATCGTCGATCAGCCGCAGCTGACCGTGCTCGAGTACCTGGCGCCGGAGCGGGGCGAGTCCCGGGTCGATCTCGCCGCGGTTGGGCCTGCCGCTGGTCGATCGGTAGGCCAACACCGGCTCGGTGCCGCCCCGGAAGACCCGGAAATCCCCCCAATCCAAGAGCCGATAGGCCAATTCCTCGAGTTGCTCGAAGGAGAGCCGGAGATTGACGTTGCTGGCGATGGTCGCCTGGAGGAGATGGACCTTGTTGAGGTCCTCCGCCGCGATGGCTTCCTCGAGCAACATCCGGGTCAGGAACCCGAGAACGATCAGCGCCAGGGCCACCGGGACCCAACCGGCCGGGGCGAGGGACACGACGGCCCAGATCACGACGCCCGCCGCCAGCAGGGTCACCAAGTAGGAGACGATCTCCCAGCGGAGGAGGAAGGCGCGATCGTCTGGACCGAGTTTACCCCTGACCAGCAAGGAGAAGTAGAACAGCAGCCGGCTGACGAAGAAGTACGAACCCGCCAACACCGCGATTGCCGGGAGAAACTCGAGGTTGGCCGACCCGAAACCGATCCACCGCACCGCCGCGGCGTAGCCGCCATAGGCGACCGCGAAGGCGACGACTTCCCGTCCCGCGTTGACGAGGGCCGCCCAGGCGGTCTTCCGCAAGAAGCCGAAATCGGCGAGGATCACCCCGAGATACAACCCCATCGTCGTCGCCGAGGCGGGCATCGCGACCGAGGCAACCAGCACCGCGACGCCGGTCTGATGGAGATAGGAGAACTTGCTCAACCGGACCGGCGCCGCCCTGAGGAGGACCACCGCGCCGGCGACGGCCAGGATGGCCCAGCCCGCGGTCAGCCACCGGGGATCGGTCAGCGCCGCTGCCACCGCCACCGCCGGCCCGCCCACGACCAGAACCCGGCTGAAGTAGGTGACGATGACGGGTTGGGGCGCCTCGCCCACCGGTTGGGTCATTTCAGACGAAGAAGTCGCCCGGCACGAGCCCATAGCGTTCAGGGCTGGTCACCTTGACGATGGAACGCACGAAGCCGCCGGCTGGAGCCGCCTCCTGGAGGTCGACGGCGATCCCAGGCGCGGCGATCGCGCCGCCGTTGGCATCGATGGCGATGCGGACCAGCGGCCGATTGAGCGCATCTCGATCGCTCACGGTCGAGGCCACGATGGCGACCTCGAAGGTGTCGAGAATCACGCAGGTCCCGATCGGGTACACCCCGATGAGGTTGATCAGGGCCTTGACGATCATCGGGTCGTAGCCCCGGCGCGGGTTGTTCCACATCTCCTTGAGGACCTGATCGGGCTCGATCGGCACGGTCTGGTAGCTCCGCCGGGTGGTGGCGGCGGCGAACCCGTCTGCCACCGCGACGATCCGGGAGAAGAGGCCCAGTTGTCGGGGACGAACATGGCGGGGGTAGCCCGTCAGATCGGTCTTCATGTGGTGCTCATGGGCCACCAGGATCGCCCGATAGGGGATCTCGTCGTAGCCGCGCATCCCGAAGAGCGTCATGGCTCCCCGCCACGGGTGGGCTTGCATCATCCGCCACTCCTCCTCCTCGAGGCTACCGGGCTTGGTGGTAATCTCGATCGGGACCTTGGCTTTGCCGATATCGTGGAGGAGCGCGGTCATCCCCAGGTCATAAAGCTGGAGCTTCGAGAAACCGATTTTCCGGCCCAAGGCCACGGCGAAGATGCAGACGTTCACCGAGTGCATGAAGGTGTACTCGTCGTAGTCGCGCAGGGTGGTGAGGCCGATGATCGAGGTTTCATTGGTCAGCACCTGGTCGACGATCATCTGGACCGCCCGCTTGACCTTTTTCAGGCTGCTCGCCCGGCCCATCCGTACCGAGTTGACCACTTCCTTGGTGACCGCCACGCCCTGCGCGTAGGTCCGTTTGGCCACCTCCTTCGCCTCGCGGTCGTCGCCGATCTCCTCGTTGGTGGCGGTGCTGGGCTCGAGTTCGATGTTGGGAACGGAGGCCTGCGCCATCCGTTCGATGAGGGCCACATATCGGTCGTCGAACGACTGGTTGGCGAGACTCAACAACATGCTCAGGAACGCCAGCCACTCGCGCCGCTCGACCCCGGCGTGGATTCGCAAGACCCCGATGTCGAAGGCCCGCAGGATCGACAGCACGCCGCTGAAGGCAGCGAAGTTGTCGAGCTCGAGGCGGAGCCGGACGCCGCTGAGGAAGAGGAAGTCGCCCGCCAGCCGCAGTTCGATCTCCGGCTCGACGCCCAGGAACGCCGTCGTGGTGGCCTGCAACTCGTCGAGCGCTTTCTGGACGGTGGCGTTCTCGACCGGATAGAGTTTGAGGGCTCGGAGCGCCGAGTGGAGGGTCAACAGAATGCCCCGGGCCGAGGAGCGGACGAACGCCTCGTCGCCCTCGCGGGGCCGGCCCCGAGTCTCGTCGCTCACTGATCCCACTCCCGAAGGGCCCGGGCCGCGGCGTTGCGAATCGAGAGCTCCTTGTCGTTGGCGGCACGCTCCAGGACATCGCGGGCTTCGGCCGTCTTGATCTTGGCGACCGCGTAGGTCGCGCAGGTCCGTGTTTCCGGTGACTCCTTCCGGCGGAAGAGACCCTTGGGCTCGACGATTTCGGCCAAGAGAGCGAGACCGGACGCACCCGCGATGGTCGCGTACGCTTCGTAGAAGGCACGCTTCTCGGCTCGCTCGAGGTCATGGGGCCTTTGCCCTGGACCACCGCTTCGAGCCGTTTCAGGGCGCCCTTGTAGCCCCGGCTCGCGGCCGTGGTCACGGCGGCGACGCGGACCGCCCGATCCGGGTCGTCGATGGCGCGCTCGAGCAAGCTCATGGCGCCGGGGGTGCCGATCGCCGCGAGCGCCTCGACCGCCGCGAGGCGGACATTGGCGGACTCGTGCCCCACCAGTTCTCCAACCGGGGAAACCGTGGGTTGCAGTTGGAGCCGCTGGGCAACCCCAAGGGCCCCGACCAGCCCAGGGGACCCTTTGCTCCGAAGCAGCTTCACCAGGTCTTCCACATGGGCCCTGGCGATCCGATCGGCTGCTTCGCTGAGGATTCGGCGGGCCCGCTCGTTCTTGACCAGCGGCAGATGCCCGAGCAGCGGTTCCAGGGCCGGGACCCGAAGCTCCTTCAACAGCTCCGCCATGTCGTCGTCCTGGGCGATCCCGACTGCTTCGTCGACCGCCTGGAGCATCTGAGCCAAGAGGCCCGGCTCCGAAAGCCGGGTTTCGAACGAGTCGAGCTTGGCCCGAACGCCCGGGTCGATCGCGGCCGCTCGGCTTCCGATCAGCCGCATCTCCCGGAGCAGCCAGGCCACCGTTCGAAACTCGCCCCGGTTGAGGAGGTTCGGGAACACCGACTCGATCAACCCGATGACCTCCTCACGGACGGCGGTACTCGGCTGGAGCTCGAAGACGTCGAGAATCGCGGCGAGAGCGGCGGTTCGAATGTCGGCCTGGTACTCGTCGTCGACCTGGCGCTTGAGCGAGTTGATCTCGTTTTCGTCGAGGAAATAGAGGGTCGAGTCGAACTCGTCGAGGTCGACGCCACCCGGCATGATGGTGCCGAGCTCATCGCGGACCTTTTGCTGGGTTTGGGCTTGCTGGAGGGGATCCGGGCCGGCCCCCATGTCGATCGCCTGGGGATCGAGAATCGCGAGGGTGTCGGTGATGATCTCGGCGAACCGGTAGTCGATCAGGGAGAAATCGTGCTCCCACAACAGCGTCAGCAAGTCGTCACCGGCATCCACCGACAGGAGCTTGGCTCGGACCACCGTCTGGAGGAATACCGGCAGCTCGTCCTCCTCGCAGCCGGGCCGCAGGGTGAGCACCCGCAGCCCATCCTTGTACAGCAGCCAGGCGAGGCTTTCCGACTTGGTCGGCTGGTGGTAGACGACGTGGTCGTCCCAGTGGAGATCGGTCTCGACCACCTTGAGTACCAGCTCCGGCACGTTGGACCAAACGGGGAGGAACGCGCTTCGGAGCCCTTCGATGGAGCGCTGGTAGATCGGGTTGTTCGGGAGGTACATCTGAAACGCCCGGACCGCCTTGGCGACGATACGGATCAGTTCTTCGACCTGCTGCGGCGGAAGCGGTGCGTCCGCTGGAGAACGGGTCACGCCGGTCAGTCGGTCCCCCCCGGGCCCTTGGTTTCCACTGCGGATGGGTCAAGATAACACGGCCAACTCCAGTTGCGACAACAACCTGAAGGCTTGCGCTTCGGGTCATCTTCGGGTAGGTTGTGGGAGTTCGGTTCTTGTTCGGATTCGGGAAAATACCGGAGGGGTTATGGCACTGACCAAGCGGCAACGCGAAATCCTCACCTACCTCGAGACCCAAATCCAGGCCCAAGGCTACGCCCCGAGTTTCGAGGAAATCGCGGAGCGGTTTGCGTTTCAGTCGTTGGCCACGGTGCACGAGCATCTGACCAACCTGGAGCGCAAGGGCTACATCCGGCGGACCTACAACGAGAGCCGGTCGATCGAGGTCCTTCCGCCCAAGGGGACGGCGGGTGCCACCGAGATTCCGGTGCTCGGTCAGGTCGCCGCGGGAGCCCCCATCGAGGCCGCCAGCCACGGGGAATCCATTTCGGTGCCGGACCACATGCTGGTCCGCCGGGGGCCCAATTACGCCCTCCGGGTTCGGGGCGACTCGATGATCGACGATCACATCGTCGACGGCGATGTCGTCATCGTCCACGGGCGTCAGACCGCCGAGAACGGCGAGATGGTGATCGCGTTGGTGAACGGCAGCGAGGCCACCGTGAAGCGGTACTACCGGGAGGCGGGCGGCTGGGTTCGCCTCCAGCCCGCCAATGCCACGATGCAACCCCTCCGGTTCCCGGAGAGCGACCTGATGATCCAGGGGGTGGTCGTCGGGGTCATTCGGCGTTACTAGCCCGCCAGAGCGACCTACCGAGAGGGGGTCCCCCGCGGCTAGATTCCCCCCAGATGCCGCGGACGTTTCTCGCGACGCTCCACTTCGACGGCACTGGCTTCGTCGGATGGCAACGCCAGCGGGAAGGTCGCACGGTCCAATCCGAAGTTGAAACCGTTCTCGAGCGGCTCGCGGGCCAAGCGGTGCGCGTGCACGCGGCGGGACGGACCGACGCCGGGGTCCACGCATTGGGAATGGGGGTGAGCTTCACCCTCCCCGACCGTTGGACCCCGATTGCGTTGCACCGGGCGCTCAATGGGCTGCTCCCGGGCGACTGCTACGTGGCGGCGGTTCGAGAAGCGCACTCTGGGTTTCACGCTCGCCGATGCGCGACGGAGCGGCAGTATCGGTATCTGATCGGAACCGACCCGGACTGCCGGTCGCCGTTTCGGCGGCGCTTCGAGTGGGCGTTAGGCACCCCGCTGTCGATCGACCGGTTGGGGCCGCTGGCCGAGCGAATCGTCGGGGAGCACGATTTCAAGGCGCTGTCGGTGCGGGCTTCTCGACGACCCCACACCCGGTGCGAGGTCCGGTCGGCGCAGTGGACGGAACGGGCCCACGGGCAGGGAGTCTCGTTCGAGATTCGGGCCAACCGCTTCCTGCACCACATGGTGCGGATGGTGGTCGGGACGATGGTCGAGATTGCGCTCGGGCGGCGCCACGGCGCCGATGTGGAACGATTGCTGGCCCAGGATCCGGCAGTGGTTACCAGCCCGCCGGCCCCGGCCCAAGGCCTCTACTTCATGACGGCGGTGTACGACGACCAATGGTTCGCCTGACACGCACCCGACTTCTGGCTTCGACGATCGTCGCCGTCGCAGCCGCCGGCTGCCGGGCCACGCCGGAGGGGGCCCCCGCGTTGGTGGACCGCGCCAGCGCCCAACGAGCGGCCCAGACCAGCGCCCTGGCCTCGTCGCGGCGGACCGCCATCGTCGACGCCGCCGCCAAGGTGGCCCCGTCAGTCCTCTCCATCACGGTGGGGTCCCGGCGACGGGTGCCCGCCGGCGACCCGTTCGACTTCTTTTCCTTCTTCGTTCCCCGTACCACCGAGCAACGAGTCCAGGGCTACTGCACCGGCTTCGTCATTCGGCGGGGCGGCATCATCCTCACCAACCAACATTGCTTCAACAACGCCGATTCCATCACGGTGTCGCTGGCGGACGGGACCGACTTGGTTGCCCGGTTGCTGGGCGAAGACCCAACCACGGACATCGCCGTCCTGAAGGTCGATCGGGAGCTTCCCGTCGCCCCGATCGGGCGGAGCACCGATCTCCTGATCGGCGAGTGGGTCGTGGCGATCGGCAACCCTTATACCTACCTGCTCGGCAACTCGGAGCCCACGGTCACCGCTGGGGTGGTCAGCGCCACCGGCCGCAACGTGTTGCCGAACAACGAGCAGTCGGGCCTCTATCTCGACATGATCCAGACCGACGCCTCGATCAACCCGGGAAATTCCGGCGGCCCGCTCACCAACTCGATGGGCGATGTCGTCGGAGTGAACTCGTTCATCTTCTCCCAGTCGGGCGGATCGATCGGCCTGGGGTTCGCCATCCCGATCGAGCGGGCCCTTCGGGTCGCCGATGAGATCATCCGGAGCGGATCGGTGCGCCGGGCCTGGACCGGCCTCACGGTCGGCGATGCCCGGACGATGCGGGACTGGAAGACCGCGGGCGGGGTGGCGATCACGGCGATCACCGAGGGCGGTCCGGCGGCCCGGGCGGGCCTCGAGGCCGGGATGATTCTGACCGAAGCCAACGGTCGCCGACTCCGCAACTACCTCGATTGGGAAGCGGTCAAGCTCGATCTCCATGTCGGCGACACCGTCCAGGTTCGAATCAAGCGATCCGCAACCGGGTCGACCGAATCCCGCCGGTTGATCACCGGCGATCTCCCGAGCGTCACCGCCGCCCGGGTGAGCATCATCCGAGGCCTCGAGCTGATCACCGTCACCTCCGGTATTCAGGCCGAACGGTCGCTTCGCCGCGATCGGGGTGCCTTGGTCTACCGGATCACCGACGAAGTCAGCCGCGCCACGGGCTTGCTCGAAGGCGACGTCATCCTGGCCATCGACCGGACCGAGATCCGGACCGCGGCCCAGGTGGCCAGCCTGCTCGAATCGATGGGCTCTCAGCGAATGTTCCGGATCCTCTTCGACCGCGGCGGGGCCATCTCGTACGTGGATCTTTCGTTCCGATGACCGACGCCTCCCCGCCCCGCTACCAATCGCCGTTGTCGAGCCGCTATGCCTCGCCGGCGATGTTGAACCTCTGGAGCGAACGGCACAAGATTGGCCTGTGGCGGCGGATCTGGCTCGCCCTGATGGACGCCCAGCGCGATCTCGGGGTGGCGATCCCGGAAACCGCCATCGCGGAACTCAAGACCCATCTCGACGATTGCGACCTGGCTCAGGCGGCCCAGTTCGAGCGGCGGTTCCGGCACGACGTCATGGCCCACGTCCACGCGCTGGGCGAGCAGGCGCCGGCCGCCCGCCCGTTCATCCACCTTGGAGCCACCAGCGCGTTCGTCACCGACAACGCCGATCTGATGGTCATGCGGGACGGCCTTCGGATCCTGCTCGGCAGATTGGTCGCGCTGCTCCGGGCTCTCGGGGCGTTCGCCAATCGGCAGGCCGACTTCCCCTGCCTCGCCTATACCCACTTCCAGCCGGCCCAGCTCACCACCGTGGGGAAACGGGCAACGCTGTGGGCCCAGGACTTCGCCCTCGACGTCGAAGAACTGCTGCACCGCTTGGAGACGCTCCGGGCCCGCGGCTGCAAGGGCACGACCGGAACCCAGGCCTCGTTTCTCGAGTTGTTCAAAGGCGACCACGCCAAGGTCCGGCAGCTCGACGAAGCGGTTACCCGGCGACTCGGGTTCGACTCGTCGTTCCCGGTGACCGGGCAAACCTACAGCCGCAAGGCCGACAGCCAGATCCTCGATTGTCTGAGTGGCATCGCCCAGTCGGCCTCGAAGATGGCGTCCGACCTCCGGCTGCTCCAGCATGAGGGTGAATTGCTGGAGCCGTTCGAATCCGAGCAGATCGGTTCGAGCGCGATGGCCTATAAGCGCAACCCGATGCGAGCCGAGCGGATCAATGCCCTGGCCCGGTTCGTGATCTCCCTTGGCGCCAACACGGCGCACACCGCCGCCACCCAATGGCTCGAACGGACTCTCGACGACAGCGCTAACCGCCGGCTGACCCTGCCCGAGGCGTTCCTCGCCACCGACGCCATTCTGATCCTGGCAACGAATATCGTGGCCGGGCTCGAAGTCCGCGACGCGGTGATCGCGCGGCACGTGGCCGAGCAGATGCCTTTCATGGCGACGGAGCGATGGATGATGCTCGGAGTCGAGGCCGGCGGCGATCGCCAAGCACTCCACGAGGTGATTCGCCAGGCCAGTCAGGCCGTCGCGCGCCAGGTCAGCGGCGGGGGCCCGAACGACTTGCTCGACCGACTCAGCGCCGCGCCCGAGTTCGGCGCGGTCGATCCCAGCCGACTCCGGGCCGAGCTCGACCCCCTCCGCTACGTCGGACGGGCACCCGAGCAGACCCGCGAGTTCCTGACCGAGTTCCTGACCCCGTTGATCGAGCGGGCGGCCGCGCTCGCCAACGACGCACCCATCGCGGAGATCCGGGTATGACGGTGATGACCGCCAGTCGCCTGTCGCTTCCGCTGGTTCGGCGTGGCAAGGTGCGCGAGGTCTACCGAGTCGACGACGCCCGGCTGTTGTTGGTGGCGAGCGATCGGGTGAGCGCCTTCGACGTGGTGATGGCCGAGCCGATTCCCCGCAAGGGCGAAGTACTGACCCAACTGAGCGCCTTCTGGTTCGGCCTGCTCGGTCATCTCGGGCCGACCCATTTCCTCACGGCCGATATCGACGAGATCATCGCCGAGGTTCCCGCCCTCGCGACGGATCGGGCCCAGCTGGCCGGCCGGACGACGCTGGTTCGCCGAACCGAGCCGATCGCGTTCGAGTGCGTCATTCGCGGCTACCTCTCGGGGTCGGCGTGGAAGGAGTATCGGGAGACGGGCACCTTGGCCGGCGAGCCGCTCCCCGCGGGTCTTCGGGAGAGCGACCCGTTCCCGACCCCGGTGTTCTCCCCGGCCACCAAGGCGGAGTCCGGTCACGACATCAACGTCACCGTGGCCCAGGTGGTCGCGGCGTTAGGACGGGATCGAACCGCCGACCTGGAGCGCCGAACCCGGGCGACCTACCAAGCGGGCCGCGACCACGCGGCCGGCCGGGGGATCATCATCGCCGACACCAAGTTCGAATTCGGGATCGACTCCGCCGGGGCACTGCGGCTCATCGACGAGATCTTGACTCCTGACTCCTCTCGATTCTGGCCAGCCGATCGGTACGCTCCCGGCGGACCCCAGCCGAGCTTCGACAAACAGCCGCTCCGCGACTACCTCCAGGCACTCAAGGATCGCGGAGCCTGGAACATGGAGGCTCCCGGACCCACCCTGCCTCCTGACGTCATCGCCGCGACGAGCGCCCGGTACCAGGAGGCATTCCGTCTCCTGGTCGGCCGGCCGTTGCCGGAGACCCAGTGAGAGTCGCCAAGGAGGGCTGGCCGTTCATCGGGGCCGCCGCCGCGCTCCTCGCCGCCTTCGGCGCCCTCGGCTGGGGGTGGGCCGTCGCGCTGTGGCTGCCCATCGTCGTCTGGGTCGTCGCCTTTTTTCGCGATCCGCCCCGCGACGCGGTTCGCGGCCCGGAGTTGATCTTGGCCCCCGCCGACGGTCGGGTGGTGAGCGTGATCCCGATCGACGAGCCCGCCTTCCTCGGTGGCCCCGCGACCCGAGTCGCGATCTTCATGAACGTCTTCAACGTCCACGTCAACCGATACCCGGCCGACGGGACGGTCGCGTTCCGGAAGTACACCCCAGGGGCGTTCCTCAACGCGGCGGTCGAAAAGGCGAGTACCGCCAATGAACAGTCGTCGATCGGGCTGGCGACCGGCCATGGCAAGTTGCTCCTCAACCAGATTGCCGGTCTGGTGGCCCGTCGGATCATCACCGATCACGACACTGGGCATCGGGCTGGCCAGGGCGAGCGCCTCGGATTGATTCGGTTCGGCTCGAGAGTCGATCTGTTCCTCCCATCGAATACCAAGGTTCTCGTCAAGCCGGGCGACCTCACCAAGGCCGGCGAAACGGTGGTGGCGACGTGGACGAGCTAGCCGAAGCCCCGCCGCCACACCGTCCGGGGATCCGGAAGGTGGTCGTGGTGGTGCCGAGTTTCTTCACCTTGGCCAACCTCTTCTTCGGGTTCTGGTCGATCGTCTCGGCGTTCAATCACAACTACCGCTGGGCCGGGTTCTTCATCGTTTTCTCCGGCGTGCTCGACATGTTCGATGGCCGGATCGCTCGGTTGTCGAAGACCGGGAGCAAGTTCGGAGCGGAGCTCGACTCGTTGGTCGATATCGTATCATTCGGCGTCGCTCCGGCCTTGCTGATGTATTTCCTCGATTTTTCCTCCGCCGGCCGATTCGGTTGGGTGGTTTGCTATCTCTATGTGGTCGCCACGGCGCTCCGCCTCGCCCGGTACAACGTGCTGGCGACGAAGGGGCACAGCGCCTACTTCACCGGCTTGCCGTCGCCAGCGGCCGGGATGACCCTGGCCACCTACTACGCCTTCAGCCAAACGCCGTGGTACCGGGCCTCGGTCGCCTATCTCGATCTGCAGCACGAAGGGCTCACCGTCTTGATGTTGCTGCTGGCGGCCCTGATGGTCAGCAACGTGAAGTACCCCCGGTGGCCGCGAATCGGCTTCGATTCGATCGCGGGTGTCCTGGGGTTGGCGCTCCACCTCGGGGTGCTTGCCGGCGCGCTGCTCAAGCCGGCGGTGTTCTTGTTCCCCTTGGGGCTGGCCTACATGCTCTACGGCATCGTGCGAAGCACCGTGCTGAGTCTGATGGACCGAGGTCAACCGGGACTGGCGGACAGCGCCGATCCCGCCGTTCGTTCAGTGGACGACCACCGTCGTCGGGAGAATCAATGAGTTTTCGAGTGCATATCCGGGTGATGCCGCGCCGCGGACTTCTCGATCCGCAAGGACAGGCCGTCGAACGGGCCTTGGGCGCCCTCCAGTTCGCCGGGGCCTCCAACGTGCACGTCGGCAAGGCGATCGAACTCGATGTCGCCGCCCAAGACGAGGCCAGCGCTCGAGCCGCCGCGCGGGCCATGTGCGACAAGCTCCTGGCCAATCCGGTCACCGAAGATTTCGAGATCGCGGTGGAGCCCAAGTGACGATGCGAGTGGCGATCCTGCGGTTTCCCGGAAGCAATTGCGAACCGGACGCCTATCGGGCGGTGGCTCGCGAGGGCGGTACTCCGTATTACCTCTTCCACCGCGACACCGACCTCCAAGACGCGGACGCGGTCATCCTGCCGGGTGGCTTCAGCTACGGCGACTACCTCCGAGCCGGGGCGATCGCCCGTTTCAGCCCGATCATGCCGGCGGTCGAGCGGCACGCGGCGGACGGCAAACCGGTCCTCGGCATCTGCAACGGTTTTCAGATCCTCTGCGAGTCCGGCCTCCTGCCGGGCGCGTTGGAGCGAAACGCCGGGCTCAAGTACCTCTCGCGGCCGGTGGACGTGCGGATCGAACGGGTCGACACCCCGTTCACCGCCCACTACCGCAAGGGGGATGTGATCCGGATCCCGATCGGACACGGCGACGGCCGCTTCACCGCAGCCCCCGAAACCCTGGCCGAGCTCGAGCAGCAGGGACAAGTCGTCCTCCGGTACGTCGAGCGGCCCAAGGTGGACGCACCGGGCAATCCGAACGGTGCCCTCAACGACATCGCCGGGATCGCCAATCGGGACGGCAACGTCGTCGGGATGATGCCGCATCCCGAGCGACTGGCCGATCCACTCCTGGGCAGTGAGGTCGGCAGAAGATTCTTTTCCTCGCTGGTGCAGTGGAAGCGGCCAGCGCTCGTCTCTCACGCATAGTAGGAAGCGCCATGTCCACCGAGAAGCGAAGTCAGAACGAAGACGAATACTTCGCCCGGCGCGACGCCGAGCTGGTCAAGGAACAGCGAGCCGCGCAGGAGAAGGCGGCCCGCGCGGCGGAACGCAAGAGCCACTACCTCAAATGCCCGAAGTGCGGTGCCGATCTCGACACCATCGACCGTCACGGTGTCCAGATCGATCAATGCCCGGAATGCCAGCGCCTCTGGCTCGATGCCGGGGAATTCGACACCCTGAACAAGAAGGCGGACCCCGGCTTCGTGGGCCGCGTCTTCGGCGACCTGTTCGCCAAGCGGAAGACGAAGTGACGATCGCCACGCCCGCCGCCGCTGCGCAGCCGTACCCCGGCGATCCGGCCCTGACGCCGGAGCTGGTTCGCGAGCACAAGTTGAACGACCGCGAGTACGCCGAGATCGTCGGGATGCTCAAACGGCCGCCCACCGTGACTGAACTCGGCGTGTTCAGCGCGCTGTGGTCCGAGCACTGCAGCTATAAGCACACCAAGCCGGTCCTCAAGACCTTTCCGACGAGTGGTCCCCAAGTCGTGCAGGGTCCCGGTGAGAATGCCGGCGTGCTCCGGCTGCCCGACGGGTGGGCGGTGGCATTCAAGATCGAGTCGCACAATCACCCCTCGGCGGTCGAGCCCTACCAGGGGGCCGCGACCGGCGTCGGGGGCATTCTGCGCGACGTCTTCACGATGGGCGCTCGCCCCGTTGCCGTCCTCAACAGCCTCCGATTCGGTCCACTCGACGACCCCCGCAACCGGTACCTGTTTGCCGGCGCGGTGAAAGGTGTGGGCGACTACGGCAACTGCGTCGGGGTCCCCACGCTGGGCGGTGAGGTCACCTTCGCGCCGGGCTACAGCGGTAACCCGCTCGTGAACGCGATGTGCGTCGGGATCTTGCGGGAAACCGACCTGATCCGCGCCAAGGCGCACGGCGTCGGGAACATCCTGATGGCCGTCGGGGCCCGGACCGGACGGGACGGGATCCACGGCGCGAGCTTCGCGTCCGAGGACCTCTCGGAGGCGAGCGAGGCGCGGCGCCCCCAAGTCCAGGTCGGCGATCCCTTCACCGAGAAGCTGCTCCTCGAGGCGAGCCTCGAGTTGATCACCTCGGGGACGATCGTCGCCATTCAGGACATGGGAGCCGCCGGCCTGACCAGTTCCTCCGCCGAGATGGCGGCTCGGGGCGGCGTCGGAGTCGAGCTCGACACCAGCAAAGTTCCGCTCAGAGAAGCGGGTATGACGCCGTACGAGATCCTGCTGTCGGAATCGCAGGAGCGGATGCTGGTCGTGGTCGAACCGCATCGGATCCCGGAAGTGCAGGCCATTTGCGCCAAATGGGAACTGGGCGCGACCCCGATCGGACGGGTCACCGACGACGGCCTGTTCCGGGTGGTGCACAACGGGATCACGGTCGCGGCGATTCCCGGCCAGTCGCTGGTCGAGGATGTCCCGCTGTACTATCCCGAAAAAGCGGAGAGCCCGGCCGCGGTGGCTCGACGATCCGCTACCCCATCGGCCGCACCGGCGACCGACACCGCCGGGGCCCTCCTTCGCTTGCTCGACGACCCGACGATCGCCAGCAAGCGATGGGTATTCGAGCAGTACGACTCGACGGTGCAAGCGAACACCGTGCTGGGCCCCGGCGGCGACGCCGGCGTGTTGCTGGTCGAGGGGACCAACTTTGGCCTGGCCGTCACGGTCGACTGTCCCAACCGATACGTCGCGTTGGACCCGTACCAGGGTGGGATGATGACGGTGGCGGAAGCCGCCCGGAACGTCGCCTGCACCGGGGCGGTACCGTTAGGCATCACCAACTGCCTCAACTTCGGCAACCCGGACCGTCCGGAGGTGTTCTTCCAGTTCGCCGAAGCCGTTCGCGGCATGAGCGACGCCTGCCGCGCCTTCGGCACCCCGGTAACCGGTGGCAACGTTTCGCTCTACAACGAAAGTCCCATCGGCGCCGTCGACCCGACCCCGACGGTCGGCATGGTCGGTCTCTTGGCCGACGTCACCACCCGCATCCCGAGCGCGTTCCAGCGCCCCGGCGACTTGGTCGCGATCCTCGGCACCACGACCGGCCATCTCGGAGGATCGATGTACTGGTGGCTGATCCGGGATTTCCTTGGCGGCCCGCCCCCGCCGTGCGATCTCGCCGCCGAGCGCCAGCTCCAGCGGTTCCTGGCGGCGGCCGCCGCCGAGCGGCTCCTCCACTCAGCCCACGATTGCGCCGATGGCGGCCTCGCGGTCGCCGCGGCCGAGGCGTGCATCGGCGAACCCTATACCTCCCAGCCACTCGGCGCTGGGATCCACCTGGAGCAACCCGCCGGGATCAGCCCCGAAGGGCTCCTCTACGGCGAGGACGGCGCTCGGGCGGTGGTCTCCTTCGCCCCCGACGACGTCGATCGGGTCCGCGCCCTGGCCAGGGAGCTGGGCGTCCCGCTGGCGGTGGCTGGATCGGTGACGGGCCCGGGCACCGCCCTGCGGATCACGGTGGGGAGCCAGACACTGGCCTGGGAGACGACCGAGCTTCGGCGGACCTACCTCGAGGCGATACCGCGCCGGATGTCCGCCTAACCCGAGGATGTGACCATGTGCGGGATCATCGGGGTATCGAATCTGCCGGACGCGGCCCGAGCCACCTACCTCGGCCTCTACGCGCTGCAGCATCGCGGGCAGGAGAGCGCTGGCATCGTCACCATCGACGACGGCGGCGTTCCCCGAACCGCGCGGGGAATGGGGTTGGTGGGCGACGTGGTCAAGGAGTCCGACCTGACCCACCTGACCGGCACCGTCGCCGTGGGTCACACCCGGTATTCCACCGCGGGCTCGTCGGTCCTCGCCAATGCCCAGCCCTGCCTGGCCAACTATCGCGCTGGCCCCCTGGCGCTGGCGCACAACGGCAATCTCACCAACGCGCCGATCATCAAGCGTGAGTTGGTTGGCCAAGGCGCCATCTTCCAATCGTCCTCGGATTCGGAAGTCATCGTCCATCTAATCGCCCGCTCCCGAGCCAGCACCGCGGAGGGCCAGATCCGCGATGCCCTGTCCCGGGTGGAGGGGGCCTACAGCTTGGTCATCACCGTGGGCCGAACGCTCTACTGCGTGGTCGATCCGCGCGGGTTCCGGCCACTCGTCCTCGGCCGACTCGGGCAGGGCGTGATCGCGGCCTCGGAGACCTGTGCCCTCGACCTGATCGGCGCGACGGTGCTCCGGGAGCTCGGCCCCGGCGAATTCGTCGAAATCACCGACGGGATGATCCGCGATCTGGCTCCCCTCGCCAAGGCGCCGACGGCGCAGCGGTGCGTCTTCGAGCTGGTCTACTTTGCCCGGCCCGACAGCCGGGTGTTCGGCGAGTCGGTCGACCGGGTCCGCCGCGAACTGGGCCGCCAGCTCGCCCAGGAACATCCCGCGCCCGGAGCCGAGGTGGTCTTCAGCGTCCCCGATAGCGCCAACATGATGGCGCTGGGCTACGCCGACGCCTCCGGGCTCAAGCTGGAGCACGGGTTGATTCGGAACCACTACATCGGCCGCACCTTCATCAACCCGACCCAAGCGCTTCGGGTCGCGAAGGTCAGGATCAAGTTTAATCCAGTGCACGAGGTGATCTCGGGGCGCTCCGTCGTGGTCGTCGACGACAGCCTGGTCCGTGGCACGACCAGCAAGGGCCTGGTCCAGATGATCCGGGCAGCGGGGGCCCGGGAGGTGCACCTGCGACTCGCCTCGCCGCCGATCACCGGCCCGTGCCACTACGGGATCGACACCCCCAACCGGTCCGAGCTGATCGCCGCGAACCATACCAATGAGGAGATTCGCCAGTACCTGGGGGTCGACTCGCTGGGCTACCTCTCGCTGGCCGGAATGCTCCAGGCGGCCGGGGTCCGGAACAGCTTTTGCCACGCCTGCTTTTCGGGGCATTATCCGATCGTTCCGGATGGCGAATTGATCGATCGACGGCACGACGCACCGCTCGCCGGGAGCATCGCATGACCGACTCGTTGAGCCAATCGCTGGTCTACTTCTTCGGTCAGGGCCGGGCGGACGGCACGGCCGCGATGAAGGAGACCCTGGGCGGCAAGGGAGCCGGCCTCGCGGAGATGACCAACCTCGGGATCCCCGTCCCGCCGGGGTTCACCATCTCGGCGACGGTCTGCGGGACCTATCTCGAGGTCCAGCAGTTCCCGCCGCGCCTGCGGCCCCAGGTCGAAACCGCGCTGCAGCGCCTCGAGGCGGCCACCGGGAAACAGTTCGGCGGCGCCGAGAACCCCCTGCTGGTATCGGTGCGGTCGGGTGCGGCCCTGTCGATGCCCGGGATGATGGAGACCATCCTCAACCTCGGTCTCAACGAACAGACCGTCGCGGGACTCGAGCGCTTGAGCGAGAACCCCCGCTTCGCGTGGGACTCCTATCGCCGATTCGTCCAGATGTACGGCGCGGTGGTCTTCGACCTCCCCAAGAAGCTCTTCGACGACCAGCTCGAATCGCGGAAGCACCGGCTGAAGGTCGCCCGCGACATCGACCTCCCGCTCGACGAACTCAAGGCGACAGTCGCGGACTTCAAGTCGATCATCCAGCGAGAGACCGGGAAGCCGTTTCCGGAGAACCCGCTCGACCAGCTCTGGGGCGCCATTGCGGCCGTCTTCGAGAGCTGGAACACCCGGCGCGCGATCGACTACCGCAAGCTCCACGACATTCCAGACAGCCTCGGCACCGCGGTCAACATCGTCGCGATGGTGTTCGGCAACATGGGGGAGGACTCCGGAACCGGGGTTGCTTTCACCCGCGACCCGTCCACCGGTGAGCACCGGCTCTACGGCGAGTACCTCCTCAATGCCCAGGGAGAGGACGTGGTATCGGGCGCCAGAACCCCGGAACCCATCGACCATCTCAAGACCTCCCATCCCCACGCCTACACCGAGCTGGAACGGGTGGCCCGAACGCTCGAGCGTCATTTCCGCGACGTGCAGGACCTCGAGTTCACCATCGAGCGGGGCCGGCTCTACATGCTGCAGACTCGACGGGGGCAGCGATCGGGACACGCCGCCGTCCGGATCGCGGTCGAAATGGTGGAGGAAGGGCTGATTTCGGAAGAAGAGGCGGTCGCCCGGATTCCCCCGAACGACCTCAACCAACTGCTCCATCCGACGATCGATCCGACCGCCCACTTGGACCTGTTGACCACCGGACTGCCCGCCTCGCCGGGCGCCGCCAGCGGCACGGTGGTCTTCGAGGCGGATCACGCCGAGGAGTTGGGCCGCAAAGGCGTGGCCGTGATCCTGGTCCGGCGGGAGACGAGTCCCGAGGACTTCCACGGCATGGTGGCGGCGAAGGCGATTCTCACGGCGCGGGGCGGGATGACATCGCACGCGGCCGTGGTGGCGCGCGGGATGGGCAAGCCGTGCGTCGCCGGGGCCCAGGAGATCGATGTCGACGAGGGACAGCGCCGGTTCAACGTCGACGGGCGCGGCATCAGCGAAGGCGAGTGGATCACGGTGGACGGTTCGACCGGCAAGGTGTTCGCTGGCCAAGCCAGGCTGGTATCGCCCACGCTCGGCGCCCACTTCAATCGCCTGATGAGCTGGGCGGACGAGATGCGGCACCTGAGAGTGCGCGTCAACGCCGATACCCCGGCCGACACCCACCGCGGGCGCGACTTCGGTGCCGAAGGCATCGGACTGTGTCGGACCGAGCACATGTTCTTCGAGGGCGATCGGCTCATCTCGATGCGGGAGATGATCCTGGCCGAGGACGGCGAAGGACGCCAGCGGGCCCTCGCGAAGCTGCTCCCGATGCAGCGGGGTGATTTCGAAGGGATCTTCCGGGCCATGGAGGGCTTCCCGGTGACCATTCGGCTTCTCGACCCGCCGCTCCACGAGTTCCTCCCCAAGGATCCCGCCGAGATCGAGGCGCTGGCCCAACAGACCGGACGGTCGGTCAAAGAGATCAACCGGAAGATCGCGACCCTGAGCGAGATCAACCCGATGCTGGGCCTCCGCGGCTGCCGGCTCGGGATCATGTATCCCGAGATCACCGCGATGCAGGCCCGGGCCATCTTCGAGGCGGCCTGCACCGTGGCCGAACGAAAGGGTCGGGTGCAGCCGGAGGTGATGATCCCACTGGTGGCTCACGTCATCGAGTTCCGGAAGCAGGCCCTGATCGTCCGGCAAGTCGCGGAGGAGGTGTTCCGGAGCCGGCAGATCACGGTCCCCTATCTGTTAGGCACCATGATCGAGCTCCCCCGTGCGGCCCTCACCGCCGACGAAATCGCCCGGGAAGCGCAGTTCTTCTCGTTTGGCACCAACGACCTGACCCAGACGACCTGGGGACTCTCCCGCGACGACGCCGGGTTGTTCCTCCCGTCTTACATCGAAGACAACATCATCGAGTTCGACCCCTTCCAAGAACTCGACACCAGCGGGGTCGGCAAGCTCATCGCCATGGCCGTCGACCTCGGCCGGCGGACTCGCCAGGACCTCAAGGTCGGCATTTGTGGAGAACATGGCGGGGAACCGCGGGCGGTGCACTTCTGTGAGGCGCAGAAAATGAACTACGTCTCCTGCTCTCCCTATCGGGTCCCGATCGCAAGACTGGCGGCGGCCCAAGCGGCCCTCGCCGAACGGGGTACGATGGACCGAACTCGGGCTACCGTTTGATGGGCCCCCTGGTCGGGGTGGTCATGGGATCGACGTCCGATTGGGACGTCATGCAACACGCGGCTCGCCGGTTGACCGACTTCGGGGTCCCCCACGAGACCCGGGTCGTCTCGGCGCACCGAACTCCGGACCTGCTGTTCGAGTATGCGACGTCGGCAGCGAGCCGGGGTCTCAAGTGCATCATCGCCGGAGCCGGCGGTTCGGCCCACTTGCCGGGGATGCTCGCGGCCAAGACTACCGTGCCGGTCCTCGGCGTTCCCATCACCAGCCGGCAGCTCAACGGACTCGATTCCTTGTTGTCGATCGTCCAGATGCCGGCGGGGATTCCGGTCGCCACCTTTGCCATCGGCGAAGCGGGCGCCCACAACGCGGGGCTCTACGCGGTGGCTCTGCTCGCCACCCACGACCGAGCCCTCGCCGCCAAGCTCCAGGCGTTCCGGGCCGAACAGACCGCACTCGTCCTAGCCGCCACCCTGCCCCCGCCTTCGGGTCGATGATCCAGCCCGGCGGCACGCTGGGTCTGTTGGGTGGCGGCCAACTGGGCCGGATGTTCACCCAGCGAGCGCGGGCGATGGGCTACGAGGTCGTGGTCCTCGAGCCGGATCCAGTGAGCCCGGCCGGCGCCGTCGCGACCAAGCATCTCGTCGCGCCGTACGACGATCCGATGGGTCTGGCCGAGCTGGCGTCCCTGGCGCCGGTCGTCACGACCGAGTTCGAGAATGTTCCGGCCGCGGCGCTCGACTGGCTCGCCTCCCGCGTCATCTGTCGCCCAACCGGCCGAGCGGTCGCCACCGCCCAGGATCGGATCGCCGAGAAGACCTTCGTCCGCGATGCCGGCTTGGCCACCGCGGATTTCGAGCCGATCCAGGATCCGTCCGACTTGAAGCGCGCCTGGGATCGGATCGGCGCACCGGCCCTTCTCAAGACCAGCCGGCTTGGCTACGACGGAAAAGGCCAGGCCACCGTGCAGTCCCACCACGACGCCGAAGCGGCGTTCGAGCGCTTTGGCCGAGTGCCCTGCGTATACGAACGACGCTTGGAGCTCGAGCGGGAGCTGTCGGTGGTGCTGGCTCGGGACGCCCGAGGCGCGATCGAGTGCTTTCCCGTCGCCGAGAACGTCCATCGCAACGGGATCCTCCACACCACCGTGGCGCCGGCACCGATCGTGGAGTCGCTGCGTGAGGAGGCCCTCGCCGCCGCGACGAGGGTTGCCACGGCGCTCGGATATGTCGGTGTCCTGGGCGTCGAGCTTTTCGTTTCCGCTGGCCGGGTTTTCGTGAACGAGATCGCCCCGCGGCCGCACAACTCGGGGCATTTCACCATGGATGCTTGTTCGGTGGACCAATTCGAGCAGCAGGTGAGGATCTGCGCCGATCTCCCGTTGGGGAAGCCCCTGACGCTTTCCCCGGTCTGCATGATCAACCTGCTCGGCGAGGTCTGGTCGGGCGGCGAACCGGATTGGGGCTCCGCGCTTTCCCTCCCGGGCGTGCGCCTTCACCTCTATGGCAAGAAAGCGGTCCGGCCCGGCCGGAAAATGGGGCACCTCAACTGCCTGGCCCAAAGCCCCGGCGAGGCGCACGCGCTGGCGGAAGAGGCATTCCGACGGCTGACCGAGCGCCCGGAGGCCTGAGCGCGGCCCAAGTCCGGACCGGAACGCCAAAGGGGAGGGTGATTGCTCACCGCTCCCCTTGGGATGGAGGCGCAGGGAATCGAACCCTGGTCCGAATCAGTGTCCAGCACAGCCACTACGTGCGTAGGTCGGTCTTATCGACTTCGGCCCCGGAGCGCCTACCGACCAGCCACCCCGGTCCCTAGCCCTCCTGTCGATCTCGCCCGCGGCGCGAGGACGTCGCCGCGGGCCAGCCTGGATTTTCGAGCCGGCTTGGGCGCCCCAGGCAGGGCTCCTTTCACCGGTGGTGCGAAGCGAGCTCAGCTCAGCTTACGCAGCCAGCGCCAAATCAGAGTTGGCAGGTAGTGCTTTCCAAGTGTTTAGCCAGGTGTCCTGGGACCTGGGCACGCGTCTATGCCTTCCTCTAACCCGTCGAAACCAGTCGCCCCCTTTCGCTACGAACGATAGGTAACATCTCAACGTAACGCAACATCCTGGATGGCATCGCTCGGCGTAACCATTGACGCTCAAGTGGTTTACCCGGTCCCGCGACCCCACCAACCCCTTCGCCGAAACCACCAGCCAATCGCCAGGCAGACGACGGCCATCACCGCGAGGACGGCGGGGTACCCCCATGGCCAACCGAGCTCGGGCATGGAATGGAAGTTCATCCCGTAGACACCGACGATGAACGTCAACGGCAAGAAGAAGGCCGAGAAGACGGTCAGCACCCGCATGACTTCATTGGTCCGGTAAGACGACAGCGCCACGTGAATCCCGAGCAGGTTGTTGATCTCCTCGAGCAGCTGGTCGGCATAGAAATAGTAGCTCTCGGCGTTTTCCCGGACGTCATGGAAGACGGCCGCCGTTCGCTCCCCGGGCAGCACCAGCTTCTGGAGGCTGGCCGAGGTCTGCCAGAAGAGCCGTTTGATGACGTTGACCCGCCGCTTGAGCTTGTGGATGGCTTGGAGGTCAGGCGATCGGCGGGCCGGGCTCAACAGATCTTCCTCGAGTGCATCCACGGCGTCTTCGGCGGCATCGAGGGGGTTGTCGAACGAATCGAGCGCCCCATTGAACAGCATCCCGAGCAGGACCGAATCGCCCAGGTGCCCCCCATTGCCCCCCCGAAATCGCTCCCTTGCATCCGCCACCAGACTCAGATCGGCTCGATGGATCGTCACCACTAAACCCGGGCGGAAGAAGATCGCGATCTTCCGGGTCATTTCCTGGACACTCGAGGCCCGGATGTCGCACTGCGGATCGAAAACCCGCAGAATCACGAAGGTGGTTTCGCCGAATCGCTCGTGCTTGGGAAGATGCCAGGGGTCGAGGCAGTCTTCGACCGCCATGGAGTGGAAGCCGAATTCGGCGGCGATTTGCCGCAACTCGGCCGGATCGGGAGCGACGACATCGACCCACTCGAACGCCGGGTCCGAGAGCCTGACGACGGATTCTCGCATCGCTCAGCGTCCTCCCGGGCGCGACGACCCCAGGATCCGAATCGCAGCGGTTGCCGCGCCGAAGCCGTTGTCGATATTGACGACGGTAACTCCCTGGGCGCAGGAGTTGAGCATCGCGAGCAGCGCCGCCAGGCCGCCGAACGAGGCTCCGTACCCGACGCTGGTGGGGACCGCGATCACCGGCTGAGACACCAGGCCGGCCACGACGCTTGGCAGGGCCCCCTCCATCCCGGCCACGACGATGATGACATCGGACTGCCCAAACTCGGCGCGTGCCGCGAGGAGTCGGTGGAGCCCGGCCACACCCACGTCCGCCACCCGCGCGACCGAGGCCCCCATCGACTCGGCCACCACGGCGGCCTCCTCGGCCACCGGGAGATCGCTGGTGCCGGCGGTGACGATCGCGATCCGGCCGAGCTCGGCGACCGGCTCTGGCCCGGCCAACCAGACCGTTCGACCCAGTTCGTTCCACCGCGCGCCAGGGAACCGGGCACAAAGCGCCTCGGCCTGGTCCGCCGTGGTCCGGGTGGCGAGAAAGCTCCCGTGGGCCACCGCCATCCGTTCGGCGATGAGCACGACCTGGTCGACGGTCTTGTGGCTGGCCAGGAGAATCTCGGGCTGCCCCTGGCGAAGCGACCGATGATGGTCGATTCGGGCCAAGCCGACATCTTCGAGGGGAAAGTGGCGCAACTGCTCGAGGGCCGCCGCCGGGGCCAGGTCGCCGCCCGCCACCTGCTCGAGCAGTTCGCGGACCCGCTCGATCACAACAGGACCGCTTGGCGCTCGAGATACCCGTGGAACAGGGCTGCCGCCGCCGCCATGGTCTCCACCTGGAAGAGCTTCTCGCGGAGTGCCGCCGCCTGGGGCAGCCCCCGGGTATACCAGCCCAGGTGCTTGCGGAACTCGATCACGGTCTGACGGCAGTCGCCCTGCAACGCGATCGCGAGTTGGGCGTGCTCGAGCGCCACCGCGAAGCGGTCGGCGGCGCTGGGTGGCGCCGGGCGTTCTGCGCCGATCAGGAGAGCCCGGGCATCGCGGAACAGCCATGGGTTCCCGAACGACCCGCGGCCGATCATGATGGCGGCGCAACCGGTGTGGCCGCGCATCGCCACCACGTCGTCCGCGGTTTGGACGTCGCCGTTTCCGATGACCGGGATGTCGAGCGCCTCGACCACTCGGGCGATCTCGTCCCAATCGGCCTCGCCGCTGAACATCTGGGTTCTGGTCCGAGCGTGGAGGGTAAACGCACGGGCCCCCGCCTCCTGCATCCTGAGGGCGATCTCGACCGGTTGGCGGGATTGTTCGCTCCAGCCGCTCCGGGTCTTCACGGTCACCGGCAAATGGGTTGCCGCCACGACCGCCCGGATGATCCGATCGACCAGTTCCAGGTCCCGCAGGCAGCCCGACCCCCCGTTGCGCTGAACGACCTTCTTGACCGGGCAGCCGAAATTGATGTCGATGAAGTCAGGCTGATATTCCGCCGTGACGATGGCGGCCGCCTTGGCCATCGCCTCAGGATCGGCTCCGTAGATCTGGATCCCGATCGGCCGTTCGACCCGGGCAAACTCGCACCCTTCGAGCGTCTGACGAATCCCGCGCCGGATCGCCTCGGCGGCGAGGAATTCAGTCATCAGCACGTCGGCACCGAACCGCCGGCAGACTTGCCGAAACGGTGCCTCTGACACCCCCGCCATCGGGGCCAGGATGAGCGGACACTCGGCCGCGACCCGGTACGGTAACTGCATATCGGAAAGCTACTTGCGTGCACCCCCGGTCGCCAGCGCGACGACAACCGAGCCCGGTCCCCTCCCCAATTCAACAACCGAGCCGTAGACTTCGGCCGTTATGCGGCTACGCGATTTCCTGGAACCGCAATCGGTCAATCTCGACCTGCGGGCCTCGACCCGAGACGCCGCCATCGCGGAGATGATCGCCTTGCTCGGGATCGATGAGCGGGCTCAGGCCGTCGTCGCCAAGCTGATCGATCGCCGGGAGCAGGTGGGATCGACGGCCATCGGGCGCGGCGTCGCGATTCCCCACTGCCGGACCCTCGCCGTATCGCGGCTCAGGATGGCCTTCGGCCGCAGCACGGCCGGGATCGACTTCGGGGCCCCCGACCAACGACCAGTCCACGCCATCTTCCTGATCGTGGCGCCGCCCAACGAGGTTTCCAACCAGTACCTTCCGGTGCTCGCGCGCATTGCCCAGCTGGCCAAGGAGCCCGATCGACCCGAGCGACTGGCCACGATCGGCGGAGTCGACGAATTCTTCGCCCTGTTGGATCAGGCTGGCGTCTGAGCTACTCCCACTCGATGGTCGCCGGCGGTTTCGAGCTCACGTCGTAGACGACCCGGTTGACGCCCCGAACCTCGTTGGCGATTCGGTTGGCGATCCGGGTGAGGACGTCTGGGGGGAATGGGAACCAGTCGGCGGTCATCCCGTCGCGGCTGGTGACGGCGCGGAGGGCGATGACCTGCTCGTAGGTCCGGCCATCGCCCATCACGCCGACCGAGCGAATCGGCAACAGCACCGCGAAGGCCTGCCAGATCGAGTGGTAGAGCGAGGCGGCGCGAATCTCCTCGAGGTAGATCGCGTCCGCCTGGCGAAGCACCTCGAGATCGGGGCGGGACACGGCTCCGAGGATCCGGATCGCGAGGCCTGGCCCGGGAAACGGATGACGGCCGACGATCTCTTCCGGCAGCCCGAGGTCGCGACCCACCGCGCGGACCTCGTCCTTGAACAACTCCCGCAACGGTTCGATCAGCTTGAACGGCAGTCGTTCCGGCAGCCCGCCGACGTTATGGTGAGTCTTGATGGTCACCGAAGGGCCGCCGCGCGGGGAGAACGACTCGATCACGTCCGGGTAGAGCGTTCCCTGCACCAGGAACCCCACCCCGTCGCCGACCTCTCGGGCGGTCGCCTCGAATACGTCGATGAAGGTCTTCCCGATGATCTTCCGCTTCTGCTCGGGGTCGGTGACCCCATCGAGCAGCGTCAGGAAGCGGTCGCTGGCGTCGACCACCCGCAAATCGATCCCGAGATGCCGCCGAAACGTCAGTTCGACCTGGTCGCGCTCGTGCAGTCTGAGAAGGCCATGATCGACGAAGATGCAGGTGAGCCGGTCACCCACGGCGCGGTGCACCAGGGCCGCGGCGACCGCGGAGTCGACCCCACCGGACAGTCCGCAGATGACCCGGGCGGTCGGCCCAACCAGGGCTGCGACCTTGGCGACTTCCGCCTCGATGAAATGCGCCGAGGTCCAGTCCGGCGTGGCGCCGCAGACATCGAACAAGAAGGCGTTGATGATCTCGCCACCGCGGGCGGTGTGAGCGACCTCGGGATGAAACTGGACCGCCATCAGCGGGCGGCTCTCGTGCTCGATCCCGGCCACCGGGCTATTCTCGCTCGAGGCGGTGAGCCGGAAACCCCGGGGGACCTCCGCGACGTGATCGCCGTGACTCATCCAGACGGTGGTGGACTCGCCCGGCGTGAAGCCGCCGAACAGCCGGCCGCCATGCACGGTGACCTGGGCTCGACCATACTCGCGGCGCCCGGCCGGCAGCACCTTGGCCCCAGCCGCCTGCGCCACCAAATACATCCCATAGCAGAGTCCGAGAACCGGAACACCCAAGTCGAACAGGCCGGGATCGGCAGTTGGCGCGCCGTCGTCGTAGACCGAGTTGGGGCCGCCCGACAGGATGATCCCGGTCGGGTTCCAGGCCCGAATCCACTCGACTGAACGGGTCGGCGGGTGGATCTCGCAATAGACGTGAGCTTCGCGAACCCGCCGGGCGATGAGCTGGGTGAATTGGGAACCGTAGTCGAGAATCAGGATCGCGTTCTTGGTCACGACGGGGTCTCGCGGGCAAACGGTTCGACGACTTCTCCAGCCATCAGCTGGGCGACGGTCTCTCGAGGGCGGATCAGCGCGTATCGGCCTCGGTCGACGAGCACCTCGGCGGGTCGGGGTCTGGTATTGTAGTTGGAGGCCATGACGAAGCCGTAGGCGCCGGCGCCGAGGATGGCCAGGTTCTCGCCCGGCTGGACGTCGGGGACCAGGCGGTCGAGGGCGAGGAAGTCGCCGGTCTCGCAGACCGGACCCACCACGTCCGCCACGATGGTCCCTCGGGGGCTCCTTCGAGTCTCGACGATGGCGTGATAGGCCTGGTAGTGGCTGGGTCGGACCAGATCGTTCATCCCCGCGTCCACGACGACGAACCGTTTGCCGCCGGAGCTCTTACGGTAGAGCACCTTGGTGACGAGCACCCCCGCGCTTCCGACCAGATAACGGCCGGGCTCGAGGTGCAACGCCAATCCAGACCGATCCGCGTGCGGGGCCAGGGCGGTCGCCAGCGCGACGGGATCGAGCGGTGTCTCATCCCGGTACCGGATGCCCAGGCCGCCGCCCACGTCGAGGGCCTCGATGGTGCGGATCCCCCTGCCCCGGAGCGCCTGGACGAGGTCGGCCAGCACGGCCGCTCCCTGGGCGATCGGCTCCGGATCGAGGAGCTGGCTTCCGAGGTGGACGGCCAACGTCACCAGTCTCAGGCGCGGGTTGACCGAGATCCGTTGGCCGAGCGCGGTCACCAGTTCGACCGGAATCCCGAACTTGATGCCGCTGACTCCGGTGGCGATATAGGGGTGGGTCTCGGCGCCAACGCCCGGGTTGACCCGGAGCCCGAGCCGAACCGGAGCGGTCACCGAGCGTCCTTCCACCAGCCGTTCGATGACGTCGAGTTCTTCCGCTGACTCGATGTTGATGCTACCGATTCCGGCCTCGATCGCCTCGGCGAGTTCGACGGTGGTCTTTCCGACTCCGCTGAAGACGATGTCGGAATTGGGGAACCCCGCGGCGCGCGCTCGGGCCAGTTCGCCCCCGGAGACGATGTCGGCTCCGGCACCCATGTCTCGAAACAGCCGGAGGATGGCGAGGTTGGCGTTTGCTTTGACGGCATAGTGGATCTTGATACGCCGACCGGCAAAGGCGTCACCGAGCGCCTGGAAGCGTTGGCGAATCGCCCCGGCGTGGTAGAGGTAGCTGGGCGTGCCGACGTCGGCGGCGATCGCGTCGATCGCGATTCCACCGATCCGGAGCGCATCGCCGGCCCGTTCGAGGCCCGCGTCGCGCAGCAACGCTCCCGGATCGCCGAGAGCCGCCCCGACAACGGGCTCCAGGCTCAGTATGCCCTCGCCCACACGGCCTCGTACTGGGCCGGCTGCCCGGTCCAGATGCACCGGGTGGGTGCATCGCCCACCCGAAACTCGGTATCGGGAAGGACCCGGATCGTCGCTTTGGTCTGCTCTTTCACCGCGGCTTCGACCGCCGGATCTCCACACCAGCCAGCGTAGACGAACCCTCCTCCGCTCTCCAGGTAGTCGACGAATTCCTCCTTGCTCTTGGGGTGGCGCAACGTCCCCCCCTCGCGCCGCGCCCGGGCCGATTCCAGGAGGCCTCGCTGCATCTGGTCGACCTCGCCCCGGAGGGTCGCCGCAAGACCCTCCATCCCCAGCGACACTTTCCCGCCGCCGGTCCGCCGCGCCAACATCACGCTGCGATTGGTTAGATCCCGGGGACCCAGTTCCAAGCGGAAGGGAACGCCGCGAGCCTCCCACTCGTAATACTTGGCACCGGGCTTGATCCCCTCTCGCCCGTCGACATGCACTCGCAACCCTCCCGCCTTGAGATCGGTCGCCAGGGCGTTGGCCGCTTCGAGCACCTGGCCGCGTTCGCTGTCGGTCTTGTGAATCGGGACGATGACGACCTGTCGCTGGGCCAGACGCGGCGGACAGACCAACCCGTTGTCATCGCTGTGAGTCATGATCATTCCGCCGATCATCCGCGTGGAGCACCCCCACGAGGTGCTCCAGACGTGGTCCATGGCGCCATCGGCCGTCTGGAACGAGACATCGAACGCCTTGGCGAAGTTCTGGCCGAGGTTGTGACTGGTCCCCATCTGTAGCGCCTTGTTGTCCTGCATCAGAGCCTCGAGCGCGTAGGTGCGCATGGCCCCGGCGAACCGCTCGCTCTCGGTCTTGCGGCCGGTGATGACCGGGATCGCGAGGTATTGCTCCTGGAAGGTTCGGTAGACCCCCAACATCTTGAGGGTTTCTTCCTCGGCCTCCGCCTCGGTCGCGTGGGCCGTATGTCCTTCCTGCCAGAGGAACTCGGTGGTGCGAAGAAACAGCCGCGTTCGCATTTCCCACCGGACCACGTTGCACCATTGGTTCATCAGGACCGGCAAGTCGCGGTAGCTCTGGATCCATTTCGAAAACATCGATCCGATGATGGTCTCGGAAGTGGGCCGGACCACCAGGGGCTCCTCCAGTTCCTTGCCGCCGCCGTGGGTGACCACCGCCGTCTCCGGCGCGAAGCCCTCGACGTGTTCGGCCTCTTTTGCCAGAAAACTCTGCGGAATGAAGAGCGGGAAGTAGGCGTTCTCGTGACCGGTGTCCTTGAACATGCCATCGAGCGCGGCTTGCATCTGTTCCCAAATCGCGAAACCGTTTGGCCGAATCACCATGCAGCCGCGAACCGGGCTGTAGTCGGCCAGCTCGGCTTTGGCGATCAGTTCGTTGTACCAAGCGCTGAAGTCTTGGGCGCGGGGGGTCAGTGCCTTGGAGTCTGCCATACGACGCATCGGTCCCGGGATATGGTGATTGGCCCTCCCCCGATTGCGGGGACCGAACGGACGGTTCGAAACCGGTACGGATTCGCGAACGGCGGAGGGCCCTGGCGTCCGGGAATATAACGCGGCCCGCGCTCCCTAGAGCGGGGTGACCCCGACGGCGGCCATCACGTCGCCGACCGTGTGGAACGACCCGGTAACCAGGACGGTTCCGGCCCCCACCTGGACCTCAGCCAAAGCGCGATGAAAGTCGGGGATCAGGCGCCACTCGGCCCGGGCGGGTGGCCGATCGGTACGCTCGAGCCACTTGTTCAGCCAGTCGAGGCTCCACCGACGGCCCTCGGCGGTTGGAGCGACGGTCAGGATCCCCCGGTCCACCGCCTGGTCCAGGCCGACCAGCATCTCGGGCCACTCCTTGTCGCTCAGGATCGACACCAGGGCGTGCACCGGCCTTGGGATGGCCAGCTCGGTGACCGCGGCCACCAGCGCCCTGACCCCGTCGGGATTGTGGGCGACGTCGAAGAGCCACTTACCCCGCCGGTCGAGCCGTCCTGGGATGAAGGCGCTCGCGAAGCCCGTCGCCACCGCGTCGGCGCTGGGCCGATAGCGGGCGGGAAGGGCCATCAGCATGCCGTGGGCAACCGCCGCGTTGCGGCGCTGATGCCCGCCCTGGAGCCGCAGCGGCCCGGTCCACTGGTAGTCGGCCGGGAGCACCCGAAGATCGGCCTTGGCCCCTGGGGCGGCTCGTTCGACCGCCGCGCGGGCTTCGCGGCGAAGCACCGCGACGAGACGAGGGTCCCTTTCGCCGATGACGAAGGGCGCCCCCGGTTTCGCGATCCCAGCCTTCTCGGTAGCGATCGCCTCGAGGGTGTCGCCCAGATAGCGTTGGTGGTCCAAGGCGATCTTGGTCACCCCGCTCACCAGCGGGCGAACGACGTTGGTGCTGTCGAGCCGGCCGCCGAGGCCAACTTCGATCACCGCGATCTCCGCCCCGCGGGCCGCGAGGTCGGCGAACGCCATCGCGGTGCTCGCCTCGAAGAAGGTGGCACCCAGCCGATCGATCGCTGGCCTGAGCGCGGTGGTCCAGGTCGCCACCGCCTCTTCGGAGATCGGCACCCCAGCCACCGTGATCCGCTCCCGAAAGCTGACCAAGTGGGGCGAGGTGTACAGCCCGACCCGCCAACCTGCCTCGGCGAGGGCCGCGGCAATCAGCGTGCTGACGCTTCCCTTCCCGTTGGTCCCCCCGACGTGGACCGTCGGGATCACGAGGTGGGGGTCGCCGATCGAGGCCAGCAACCCCTCGGTTCGGTCGAGCCCGAATCGAATGGTCGTGGTCCTCGGAAAGAGGAAGTCCACGGCCTCCTGGTAGCTGAGTCGAGGCAACGACGGAATTATGGGCTGACGGATTGAGCGGCGTCGGCTGCCCTGTGCCCCAGCATGTGTCGCAGGAGTCGCACCGTCATTTCGCGGAGAGAGCCGCGGGGAACCACGTCGTCGATCTGGCCGTGTTCGAGCAGGAATTCGGCGGTCTGAAAGCCGTCGGGAAGGTCCTGACCAATGGTCTGCTTGATCACCCGCTGGCCGGCGAACCCGATGACGGCGCCCGGCTCGGCCAGAATCGTATCTCCCTGCATGGCGTAGCTCGCGGAGACGCCACCCGTCGTCGGATTGGTGAGGATGGTGATGAAGGGCACCCCCTGGCGGCGGACCTCGGCGATGGCGGATGAAGTTTTTGCCATCTGCATCAGGGACAGGACGCCCTCCTGCATCCGGGCGCCCCCCGAGGCGCACACCAACACCAGTGGCACCCCCTTGTCCGCCGATCGGTGCGCCAGGCGGGCTATCTTCTCCCCGACCACGGACCCCATCGATCCGCCCATATAGGCGAAGTTCATCACCCCGAGGTGCAGCGGGATTCCTTCCAGCTTACCCAGGCCGGTGTAGATGGCGTCGAGCTGCCCGGTCTTGTGCTGGGAGGCCTTGGTGCGATCGGGGTAGTGCTCGAAGTTGAGCGGGTCGAGCGACCGCAATTCCTGACCCAGCTCGCGCCAGGTCCCGGCATCGGTCAAGAGTTCGAGGTACTCCTCGGCGCTGAACCGGCGGTGGTGGCCGCAGGACGGGCAGACGTTCAGCTCCCGCTCGAATCGCTCCCGAATGTCGACGTGCCCACACGCCTCGCACTTGTCCCACGCATCGCGGGGGATCTCGAGGCGCGCGCGTTGGGAAACGCGGGGCTTTCGTTCCTTCCTAAACCAAGCCGACACAGGCCTCTTGGGATAACGGCTGAATGGACGGTGGCGGCCGGGCCTGCCACCGAGCAAGGAATCTGGTGCCTGGGCCGACTTCCCGCCAGGGCGACTTCGCTAAGTTGTTGTCGCTAATCAGCATAGCCCGCCAAGCGGCTGTCGGCAGCGACCCGAAAAACCAGGCCCATCGCCAGCCCGCAGGCGAGCAGGAAGGATCCGCCGTAGGAGAAGAACGGCAGGGGAATTCCAGTGATCGGCATCACATTGATCGTCATCCCGACGTTCTCGAACACGTGGGTGAAAAGCAGGCCGATTATCCCGAATACCATCAGGCTGCTGAAGGTATTGGTGGCCCGGCGAGCGACGTCGATCATCCGGATGAACAATGCCAGGAACAAGGCGAGGGCGATCGACACCCCGATAAAGCCGAGTTCCTCCCCCACCACCGAGAAGATGAAGTCGGTCGGCTGCTCCGGAAGGAAGGCGAGCCGCTTCTGGGGCCCATCGAGGTAGCCGTTACCGAACCAGCCACCCGAACCGATCGCGACCTTGGACTGGATCGCCTGGTATCCGGATTTGACCGGATCCGCCTCCGGATTGACGAAGGAAACCAGTCGCCGCTGCTGGTATGGTTTGAGCCGATTCCACAGGACGATCGCCAGCACCCCCATGGCGGAATTGACCACCCAGATGAACACCCCCTCACTCAAGTAGGTCCGCCAGAGCAGCAGGAGGCCGGTGAGCACCAGGATCCAGGCGCCCCACCACGCCGTGTCGACCGCCAGGATGAGGCTGATCAAGGGAGAGGCGAGCAGCAGCAGCAGGGACGGCTTGACCCCGGCCCAGAACAAGGTCGCGAAGAGAATCCCCACGAAGACGATCGCGCTGCCCAGGTCTGGCTGGGCCATGACCAAGAGGAACGGGACCCCGGCAATGAGCCCCGGCTTGACCAATTCGCGCAGGGTCTCCGGCGGTTGCCGGAGGCCCGAGCAGTACCGAGCCAGCAAGAGGATGGTCGCCAACTTCGCGAGTTCGACCGGCTGGCCCAAACGAACCCCGCCAATGGCGAGCCAGCTCTTGGTACCCGCGGCCGTCCCCGCACCGGTGCCGATCACGAGCGTGAGGAGCAGCAGGAACAGACCGAGCCCGTAGATCCACGGGGCTGCCCATTCGAGGATCCTGGACGAGGCGCGGTAGGCGACCGCGCCGGTGAGCGCCGCCAGCACGATCCACACGACCTGCCGAACCCAGGCCCCGGTTCCCGAGGTCACCACGTCGGTGGTGCCAGCGGAGTACACCATCGCAAGCCCGTAGCCGCCGAGCAAAAGCACGGTGAGCACGAGGCCCCGATCGAGCCGTGTCATCGGGGCCGCACCGGACCCGAGAGACTGTCCGCCGGCAGTTCGGACGCGGTGGTCGCGGAGTCCTGCTGGGTGATGACGGTAACCGGGGCCTTGGCCAATTCCGGATCGGTCCGCTCGAGGTACCGCCGAATCGCGCGGACCACGTAGGGCGCGACTCCCGAGCCGTGCTTGGCGAACTCCATGATGCTGCCGACGACGATCGTGGGCTTGTCGGCCGGGGCGAACGCCACGAACCAACCATGGTCATCGCCGTGAGGGTTCTGGGCGGTTCCGGTCTTCCCGGCCACCTTGAGGTCGCGACCGCCGCTGGCCGCCGCCGTTCCCCGATCGACGACTTTCTGCATCGCGGCCCGGAGGCCGGCAAGCTGCTCTTGGCTCAGCCCGAGCGGCCTCGGTGTCCCCTTGGGCTCCCGGACGATGTGGGGCACCGGCATCGAGCCGTCACCCGCCAGCGCCGCGTAGAACCTGGTCAAGCTGACGAGAGTCTGTTCGTTCTCCCCCTGGCCGATCGAGAGGTTGAGCGTCGCGGCATTGCTCCATCCCCGAGGTCCGTACTGCCGGTCGTAGTAGGCGGTCGACGGCGGGAACAACGAGCTTCGCTCGAAGCCCAAGTCGAGACCGGTCTCCTCACCCAAGCCCCACTCCGTCGCTTGGGCCAGCAGGTTCGGGAGGCCGATCTTGAGGCCGAGCTGGTAGAAGTAGACGTTGCAACTCTGGGCGATGGCGTCGGTCAGGTCCAGCGACCCATGCCCGGTTCGCTTCCAACAATGAAAGACCCGATTGCCGAAGCGGAAGCCCCCGCCGCAAGACTGGGGCATGTGACTCGAGAAGTCGACGACCCCGCGCCGCAGGCCGATCGCCGCGGTCACCAGCTTGAAGGGCGACCCCGGCGGGAAGGCCCCGCGGGTGGCTCGATTGAACAGCGGCTTGGCTTCGTCGGCGTTGAGTTCGTTCCACCGGCGGCCGGTGATCCCGCTGATGAACTCGTTGGGGTCGAATGCCGGCGCCGAGTAGAGCGCCAGCAACTCGCCATTGGGCCGCATGGCCACCATCGCTCCCCGAGTTCCCGGGCGAGCCGCGGTCCACATGCTGTCGATGAAGGTCTGGAGGTCGAGATCGATGGTCGTCCGAATCGGCTCTCCCGCCACCGGCTTGAGCGACGGGGAGGCGCTTTCGTCGCGGACCATTCGGCCCCGGGCGTCGACCTCGATGAAGCTCTCGCCCTCGATCCCCCGGACCACCGAGTCGTAGGTCGCCTCGAGGCCATCCTTGCCGACCAACGTGCCAGGGCGGGCGCCGGGGTAGCGACCCTTCTCGAGGTCCGCGTCGGAGACCTCAGTGACGTATCCGACCAGGTGGGCCACGGCTTTGCCCGCGATGTACAGCCTCCGGGGCTCGGTTCGGATCACCAGCCCGGGCAGCAGGTAGCGGTGCTCTTCGAGGGCCGCCACCGCCGCCAGGCTGGCGTTCGCGAAGACCAGGGCCGGCTGGAACCGGGCCGCGAGGTAGCGGCGGACCACCTCGTCCTCGACGTCGGCGGTCTCCGGAACGTACCGGGCCATCCGCTTGAGCAAGGCCCGGAGCGAATCCGGCGACGAGGCCAGCACCTTTACCGTGAACCCCGGGGCGTTCTCGGCGATCGGAATCCCGTGGCGGTCGAGAATGGTGCCCCGCGGAGAGGCCAGCGTGAGCCGGCGCAGTCGGTTCTTCTCGGACTGGCGGCGATAGCTGTCGGCCTCGAGAATCTGAGCCCGGAAAAAAGCCACCAGGAGGAACCCAAAGGCCAACAGCAGCACGATGGTGGCCGCGTTGGCTCGTTCTCGGAGGCGGAACTTGGTGAAGGCGACGCTCATTCGTCCAACCGAATCGCCAGCCAATCGCGAAAGATCACCACGACCGTAACCCCGGCGATGGCAGTAGTCACGGCCTGGATGGGCGACCACACCAAGGCCACCCTGCCGAGCTCGGCAAGCCCGGCGCCACTGGCAATCAACACTAATAGCGTCCGGAGCCAGACGCCTCCCGCGAACACCCCGGCGTTCACGAGCAGGTTGTCGGGGAAGAACAGCCCCCTGCCCCAGGCGGCGAGGTAGCCCACGACCGTATGCGCCATGGCTCCAGCCCCGAACCGCGCCGGGGTGAGAATGTCGGTGACCAGCCCAACCGTGAAGCCGATGACCGCCGCGGTGCCGGGGCGGCTGCGAATCGCCACCAGGAGCATGGCGAGCATGAGCAGGTCGGGAGCCGCCGCGCCGCCACCGAACCAGGGGCGAATGTAGAAATGCAGGGTGATCAGAACGGCGATCACGACCGCCACCCGCCAACGCCGGCCCCGCCGCGAAATCGTCATGGGTTCGAGCGATCGGCCCGGCCGACCCGGTAGACCAGGACGTGGCTCACCCGGCCCGGATTGGCGAGCGGGCCGACTCGATAGACCCGCTCCCAGCCCAGCTCCTCCCGGCGAACCCCGGCGACTCGGCCGATCGGAATGCCCTTGGGGTATTGACCGGTCAGGCCGGAGGTCAGGACCAGCGTCCCGACGGCCACCGTGTCGCGATACGGCACCCCGCGAAGTTCGAGAAACGCCTCACTGGCGGAGGCACTCGGCGCCGGCGCGATGATCCCGAGTACCCCACCGTCTTCGGTCATCGCGCTGACGGCGAAATCCGGATGGGCCCACGTCATCGCGATCGACGACTGTCCGTCGACGCTGGTGACGAGGCCCACCAGGCCGTCCGGCGAGACCACCGGGTGCCCTACTCCCACGCCGGCTCGGCTCCCGGCTCCGAGCAGCAGGGTGCGCCCATCCGTGGCGGCCGCTTGATGGAGCACCTCGGCAGGAACGGTAGGAAACGAGGCCCGGGCCTTGAGACCGAGCAAGCCCCGCAGTTGCTCGTTTTCGGCTCTCAGCCAGGCGAGCGACTGGGCGGCGAGGACCGCGGAATCGCGGGCCGCGGCGATGGCGCGGAGGCGGAGGCGGCTGGTGCGTTGCTCTTCAGCGTTGCGGTTGACCCAGACGAGCGGGGCGAGCGCGGTGCCGCGAACGCCGGCGGCGAAGGCCTCCGCCCAGGCGGCCGGCAACACCAGCAACGCGACGGAAAGCGCGAGGCAGATACCGAGGAGGAGCGTATCGCTCCGGGTGAGCGAGCGGCCCGCGCTCGACCTCATGTCACCTCGTCAGGACGTTGCGATACTTCTCGTACTCGTCGAGAATCCGACCGGTACCCCGCACCACGCAGGTGAGGGGATCTTCGTCGACGTGGATCGGCAATCCGGTTTCCTGCGACAACAACAGGTCGAGACCGCGGATCAGCGCCCCACCACCGGTCATCACGATGCCGCGGTCGACGATGTCGCTCGCCAACTCCGGCGGGGTGATCTCGAGCGCCCGGCGCACCGCGTCGACGATCTGTTGAATGGGCTCCTGAACCGCCTCGCGGACCTCGGTGGAGTGCACTCGCACGGTCTTGGGAATGCCCGACACCAGATCGCGGCCCTTCACCTCCATCTCGCGCTCGTCGCCCGCGGGGTAGGCAGAGCCAATCTTGATCTTGATCGCCTCGGCCGTGGGCTCACCGACGAGGAGGTTGTAGTTCTTCCGCATGAACTGGACGATGGCCTGATCCAGCTCGTCGCCTCCGGTGCGGATCGAGGTGTCGCAGACGATGCCGGACAAGGCGATGACCGCGATCTCCGTGGTCCCGCCCCCGATGTCGATGACCATGTTCCCGGTAGGCGTCTCGACCGGAAGCCCCACCCCGATCGCCGCCGCCATCGGCTCGGCCACCATCCAGACTTCCTTGGCCCCGGCGGTTTCGGCCGAATCGCGGACCGCCCGCCGTTCCACCTCGGTGATGCCCGAGGGAACGGCCACGATCACCATCGGCTTGACCTTGAAGAAGTGTTTGTTGATGATGGTGCCGAGGAAATGGCGGAGCATCTTCTCGGTCCGCTCGAAGTCGGCAATGACGCCGTCTTTGAGCGGCCGAACCGCGATGATGCCTTCCGGGGTCCTGCCTAACATTCGCTTGGCATCGAGGCCGAACGCCTTGGGCTCGCCGGAATTACGGTCGATGGCGACCACCGACGGCTCGTTCAGCACGATGCCTTCACCCTTCGCGTATACCAGGGTGTTGGCCGTGCCGAGGTCGACCGCGATTTCATTCGCGGGCAGCAACGAATCCAATTTGAATGGAAACTTCATCGGTGTCTGACCTGGGCCCCTTCGACCGGCTCCCCCGAACGACGCCTAAAGTAAGATGCTGCAAAGAGTTCCACAAGCGGCGCGGGGCTAGAGTCCGGTGCTCCCAAAGCCTCCTTGACCGCGGTCGCTGGCAGGTAACGAGTCGACCGTCTGGAATTGCACAGCCTCGACCCGGGCCAGGACCAACTGGGCAATCCGCATCCCCCTGGTGACCTCGAACGGCTCCCGACTGAGGTTGATGAGCCCGACCTTGAGCTCGCCCCGATAGTCGCTGTCGATCGTGGCGGGGGTGTTAGGCAGGGTGATTCCGTGGCGGACGGCCAGGCCGGAACGGGGCCGGATCTGGATCTCGAACCCCGGCGGGATCGCCACCGCGAAGCCGGTCGGGAAGAGCCGGCACTCCATCGGGGCGAGTACCGCCCCTTCGGCCGCCGCGATGTCGGCACCGGCCGACCCCACGGTCTGGGGGGTGGGTACCGGCAGCCCCTGGCCGTGGGGAAGCCGCTGAATCAGCACCGTCGCCACGAGCGGGACCTAGAGAACCGTGGCGACGTCCACCAAGGGGAGCCCGAAGGCTTCCGCCACGCCCGGATAGACGACCTTCCCCTCGACCACATTGAGGCCGAGCCTAAGGGCGCCATCCTGCTGGCAGGCGGCCTTCCAGCCCAACTTGGCCAACCGCAAGCCGTAGGGCAGCGTGGCGTTGGTGAGCGCCAGGGTCGAGGTCCGCGGCACCCCGCCCGGCATGTTGGCGACCGCGTAGTGGAGGACCCCGTCGACGAAGTAGATCGGGTTTTCGTGGGTGGTCGGTTTGATGGTCTCGACGCAACCACCCTGATCCACCGCGACGTCCACGATCACGGCCCCCGGTTTCATCAACTTGAGATCGTCGCGCCGAATGAGCCGCGGTGCCTTGGCCCCGGCAATCAACACCGCGCCGACCACGAGGTCGGCCCGCTGAATCGCGCCGAGGATGTTGTACCGGTTGGAGTAGAGGGTGGTGACGTTCGAGGGGAGGACGTCGTCGAGGTATCGGAGCCGTTCGAGCGAGAGGTCCAGAATGGTGACGTTGGCTCCCATCCCGGCCGCCATTTTGGCCGCGTTGATGCCGACCACCCCGCCCCCGACGATGATCACGTCGGCCGGCGCGACCCCGGGGACCCCACCCAACAAGACTCCCCGGCCCCCGTAGACCTTTTCGAGATACTTGGCGCCTTCCTGGACCGCCATCCGTCCGGCCACCTCGGACATCGGGGTCAGGAGCGGCAACTCACCGGTCGGCAGCTGGACCGTCTCATAGGCCACCGCCACCGCCTTGGAGTTGATGACGGCCCGGGTGAGCTCTTCCGAGGCCGCGAAATGGAAGTAGGTGTAGATGACCTGGCCGGCCCGCATCCGCGGCCACTCCACCGCGATCGGCTCTTTCACCTTCATGATCATCTCGGCCTTGGCCCAGACCTCGTCGGCCGTGTCGAGGATGGTGCCGCCCGCACAAACGTAGTCCTCGTCGGCGAATCCGCTCCCCGCCCCGGCGCCCTTCTCGACGTGGACCGTGTGACCGGCGTCCACCAGTACCTCGCAGCCCGCCGGCGCCAGCGCGATCCGGTTTTCGTTCGTTTTGATCTCTTTCGGTACGCCGATGATCATCGGAATCTCCCGTCAGGTCGGTCGTGGTTCGCCGCCCAATTCGAGCAGCGAAAGTCGCTCCGGCACGAAGAACTCGGTGGTGACGGCCGCCGCCTCCTCGCTCCCGACGCGATCGATGGCCGCCAGCACGTCATCCAGCTTCCGGTACCGGTCGTCGCTGAGCACGAATCCCGCGAGTCGGTTCATCCGGCTGGCGGGGTTCTCGAGGGCAAGCATCAACTGGCCCTTGAGCTGTTGCTTCCCGCCTTCGAGCTCTTCGTGGCTCAATCCGTCGGTGGCGAGACGGCGGTACTCCGCGAGCACCGCGTCTTTGGCCTGGTCGGCGGTGGCGGTCTGGGTCCCGACATAGACGCCGACGAGACCGGTCCCCCGATAATACTGCTGAAAGGCGTAGACCCCGTACGCCAACCCGAGCTCCTCACGGACCCGTTGAAAGAGCCGGCTCGACATGCCGCCGCCGAAGACGTTGGTGACGATCGCCAGTGGGTAGCGTCGATCGTCGCGAGCATCGAACGTGTCGGTCCCCCAGACCAAGTGCGCCTGGGCGGTCTCCCGGGGAACGAATTCGACGACTCCCCTGGCCGCCGGCGTCACCCCCACCGCCGGCACGGCCGGCCTGGCCGTGGCGTCCGCGAACCAGCCCTGCCGGTCGAGATCGGCCAGGAGCCGATCATGGTCGACGTTGCCGGCCGCCGTGATCACGCAGTTGCCCGGGTAATAGCCGGCGCGGTGAAAGCCCTTGAGGTCCGCGGCGGTGATCGATGACACCGTGGTCGGGGTCCCGAGGATCGAATACCCATAGGGATGATCGGGCCACAGGCGACTGGAGAAGAGGTCGAAGACCAGATCGTCCGGGGCATCGTCGACCGCCTTGATCTCCTCGAGCACGACGTTGCGCTCGAGGGCAAGGTCGCTGTCCCGAAGCAGCGGCCGCAAGACCAAGTCGGTCAGGATATCCACGGCGAGCGGAAGGTCCGCGTCGAGCACGTGGGCCTGGTAGCTGGTGTGATCCCGGCTGGTGAAGGCGTCGAGGGAGCCGCCACGGATCTCGAGGGCCATGGCGATCTCCTTCGCGGACCGGCGCTCGGTTCCCTTGAACACCATGTGCTCGAGCAGGTGGGCCGCGCCCATCAGCTCCCGCGGTTCGTGCGCGCTGGCGGTCCGGACCCAGACACCCACCGCGGCCGATCGGAGGCCCGGCAGGTGCTCGGTCAGCACCGCGAGTCCGTTCGGGGCCGTGGTCCGGTAGAGTCGTTCGTCGAGTTGCTCCCGCACCCGGAGCTATTCCTTCGGCAGCAACGCTTTCCGGGACAGCTTCATCCGGCCGCGGTCGTCCACCTCGAGCAGCTGGACCCGAACGATATCGCCCTTCTTGACCACATCTTCGGTTTTCTCGGTTCGGCCGTGCTGCAGTTCGCTGATGTGGAGAAGGCCCTCAACACCGGGCAGAATCTCGACGAAAGCGCCGAACGCCGTCGTGCTCTTGACCGGACCTTCGTAGATCTTCCCGACTTCGGGTTCGGCGACCAGCGATGACACCATCTCGCGCGCCTTGGCTCCCGCCTCCCCGCCGACTGCCGCGATGGTCACCAGGCCCGAGTCTTCGATGGTGATCTTGGCGCCGGTGGCATCCTGGATCCCGCGGATGGTCTTCCCCTTCGGACCGATGACGTCACCGATCTTGTCGGGCTTGATCATCATCGTGAAGATTCTCGGGGCATACGCCGACAGATCGCCGCGAGGGGCGGCCAACGCCTTGTTCATCTCGCCGAGGATGTGGAGCCGCCCCTTGCGGGCCCGCTCCAACGCATCGGCCATGATCTCCAGGGTCAGTCCGTCGATCTTGATGTCCATCTGGATCGAGGTGATCCCCTTGGCCGTGCCGGCCACCTTGAAGTCCATGTCGCCCAGATGGTCCTCGGCACCGAGGATGTCGGTCAGCACCGCGACCCGTTTCCCCTCCATGATCAACCCCATCGCCACGCCAGCGCAGGGGGCCTTCATCGGAACACCGGCATCCATCAGCGCCAGCGACCCGCCGCAGACGGTGGCCATCGACGACGAGCCGTTCGACTCGAGGATCTCCGAGACGACCCGCAAGGTGTAGGGGAAGGTGTCGAATGCCGGCAGCAGCGCCTGGAGGGCACGCTCGGCCAGGGCACCGTGTCCGATCTCCCGACGGCTGGTGCCCCGAATCGGACGCACCTCGCCGGTGGAGTACGGCGGGAAGTTGTAATGGAGCATGAACGACTTGGTTGCTTCCCCGGGAACGTCGATCGAATCGATCCGTTGCTCGTCGTCAGCCGTGCCCAAGGTCACCGCGACCAGCGCCTGGGTTTGCCCCCGGGTAAACAGGGCCGAGCCGTGAACCCGGGGCAGCAGGCCCGCCTCGACCGCGATCGGGCGGATGGTGTCGAGATCTCGCCCGTCGATCCGCTCACCCTTGTCGAGAACCTGATTGCGCATGGTACGGTACTCGATCTCCTCGAGTTCCCGTTCCGCGTCCTTCACCTTGTCCGGCATCTCGGCCGTGATCGTGGTCAGCGCCGCGTCCCTGACGCCCTTCATTTGAGCCGCCCGGCCGGCCTTGTCCTTGGCGTTGATGGCCTTCGCCATGTCCTTCTCGGCCAACTCGCGGATTCGTTTGGCCACCCCCGGGTCGATCTCCGTCTTGGCCCAGACCATCTTGGGGACGCCGGCCTTGGCCACCAGCGTCTCGATGTGGCCGCGCAGCTCGCGAATGCCCTTCTGAGCCACCTTGAACGCCTCGAGCATGTCGGTCTCGGACACCTCGAGCGCACCACCTTCGACCATGTCGATGAACTCACCACTACCGCTCACGGTGAGGTCGAGGTCGGAGAATTCGAGCTGGTGGAAGGTCGGGTTGAGGATCCAGTTGCCGTCGACCCGGCCAACTCGCACGGTGGCGAGAGGACCGTTCCACGGCACCGGCGAAAGGGACAACGCCGCCGAGGCCGCGAAGGCACCCAAGACATCGGCGTCGTGCTCCTGGTCCGCCGAGACGACCGTGACGAAGACCTGGACCTCGTTGCGGAAGCCCTCGGGGAAGAGCGGCCGGATCGATCGGTCGACGATTCGGGCCGCGAGGATTTCCTTGTCCGACGGCCGGCCTTCTCGCTTGATGAACCCACCCGGGATCTTGCCGGCCGCGTAGGTGCGCTCGCGATACTCGACCGTGAGGGGGAAGAAGGGCAAGGACGACTGGTTGGGGCTCACCGTGATGGCGGCGAGGACGACCGTGTCGCCAAACTGGACCAGGACCGACCCGGCGGATTGGCGCGCGAGGCGGCCGGTTTCGAGTACCAACCGGCGGCCGGCGAACGTGGTTTCAATGCGATGCACAGCAATAACCCTCGATGGTGGTGAGGGCGGACAGGCGCCCGCCCCGACCCCCGCAATACACGAAGGGCGTCCCGGTTGTCTTGGGGACGCCCTCGCGGCGCGGGAGCCTAGTGACGGAGCCCGAGATCGTTGATCAGGGCTCGGTACGTCGTGAGATCGGTATTTCGCAGATACGTCAAGAGGCGGCGTCGCTGGCCGACCATCTTGAGCAACCCCCGCCGACCGTGATGGTCTTTCGGATGGGTCCGAAAGTGGTCGGTGAGCGAGTTGATCCGTTCCGTCAGGAGTGCAACCTGAACCTTGGTAGACCCGGTGTCCGTTTCGTGGCGGCCGTGCTTGGTCATCACGGCGGGCTTGTCATACCCCATGTCTTCTCGTCCTCAGCTTCCGTCTTTGCCGACGCGTCTGGCCCGTAAGTGTTTGTAGCCCACAATAATAGGGTCCCTCGACCCGGCTGACAAGGGCCGCAAATTCCGGCTGCCCGGGGCCACCAGGACCGCCCAGGGTTGCCAGTCGGGCAGCCAAACGGCGTTTGGCGGGGTCGCTTGACAGCGGCGGTCGCCGGCCTGAGTGTTCGCCCTCCCCTTCGGTCCGCCGAGGTTCTCCATGCGGCTTCGTTGCTCGGCAATCATCGGCCTGGCCCTGGTATCGGCACCGACCGCGCTCCCGGCCCAACCGGCGCAGCGAGCGGTGTTGGTCACCGGCGCGAGCAGCGGCATCGGTCGGAAGGTCACCGAGCTGCTGGCGTCGCGCGGGTTTTTCGTCTACGCCACGGCCCGCAAGCCGGAGGATCTCGCGGCGCTCGATCGAATCCCGAACGTCAAATCGATCCGGCTGGACGTGACGGCGCCGGCCGAGATCGCCGCGGCGGTGGAGGCGGTCCGGCAGGGCGGGCGCGGTCTGTATGGGCTCGTCAACAACGCCGGCGGCGCCATCGTCGGCCCGCTGATCGAGCACGAAGAAACCGAGATGGCGTGGCAGTTCGACGTCAACGTGTACGGACCGTGGCGATTGGTCAAAGCGTTCGCGCCGATGCTGATCGAATCGAAGGGGAGGATCACCAACATCAGCTCGGTGTCCGGGGTCCTCTCCGGTCCGATGTTGGGGGCTTACAGCATGACCAAACACGCCCTCGAGGCGTTCACCGACGCGTTAGGCGCCGAGATGGCCAGATTCGGGGTGGTGGTCAACGCGGTGGAGCCGGGCAACTACCGCTCGGAAGCCGGCCGGGCCGCCCTCTCCCGGCTGGGCGACGTCGAGGCCCGGGCAGCCCGGTCGCGGTACCCGAACGAGATCCGGGCGTTGGGCCGCAACATCTCCGGTTACGACCAGTACGCCGAACCGATCGACGTCGCCGAAGCGGTCTATCACGCGCTCCACGCGCCGACACCGAAGGCGCGATACCTGGTGACCACCGCGGGTCGGGGGATGGAGCGAGTGGCCGAGAAATCACTCGAGGAACTGGTCCAGCTCAACCAAGGCCATCGGTTCACCATTGGCCGCGACTCGCTGGTGACGCTGTTGGATGCCGCCCTCAAGCGGGTGGCGCCCTGACGGCTCCAATCGGACTACTTGGTCACCGACTGGCCCGCCATGCCGCCAGCACCTCGGCCTCCTTGGCCGCCGTGATTCCCGCCCGCAGCCGCTCTTGCCGCTCCGGCGTTTGGGCGTGATAGAAGTCGAGGGTGTCCTTCGCGGTGACGGCCAGGGACCGGAAGGTCAGACCCAGCGCGATCTCTGGTGAAATGTCGAATCGGGCGAACCCGGCCCGGTTGCCTTTGGACGGCATCCAGACCGGCATTTCCTGATAGGGCCGAACCTGGTGCTTCTCCAGGAACTCGGCGTCGACCCAGGTAAACCTGGCGTCGGAGGTGGTCACCGCTTTGATCCCATGCAGCAACTCGGCGAAGCTCCGTGGTTGCTTCGGTCCCAGCCCGTTGTAGGTGCCCGTGGTCCCCATCTCGGCCAGACGGATCATCCACTCGCAGATGTCGCGGGCATCGATGAACTGAACCCAGTCGGTCCCGTCGCCGGGCGCCAGCACCTCCCCACCCTTCTCGATTCGGACTGGCCAATAGGTGAACCGGTCGGTCAGATCGCCGGGACCGACGATCAACGAGGCGCGCACGATGCAGTGGTTGTCGGGAAAGTACTTACGGACGACACCCTCGGAGAGGGCTTTGGCGAGGCAATACGGCAGCGGTCTTCCCGCCTCCACGGGGGTGTTCTCCCGGGTGCAGACCGGGGCGTCGACGGTCATCGGCACCCGGCTGGTGTCGAAATAGACCGATCGGGTCGAGGTGAAGATGTAGCGTTTGACGGCCTTCTGCAGCAGGCTGGCCGACCGCTCGACCCAAGTCGGGTCGGTCGCCGAATTGTCGAGCACGACGTCCCACTCTCGACCTTCGAGTGACTTCAAGTCGCTGGCCCGATCGCCGACGAGCTTCTCGGCGTCCGGGAAGAGGCCGGGATTGGTTCGGCCCCGGTTGAAGATGCTCACCTTGTGGCCGCGGTCGAGGGCGTACTGAACGTGGTAGGGACCGATGAAACCGGTGCCGCCCAGAATCAGAATCCTGAGGGGCGCCCGGCGCGGCCGGGAGAAGATACTGAGGCGGTGGCCCCCGAGCCCGAGACCGGTGCCACCGATTGCCGCCAATTTCACGAAATCCCGCCGTCCGGTCGTCATGGGGAGAGGTCCCTTCACCGAGAATCGCTGGTCTTGCCGCCACGGTCCAGCTTGTCGATGGTCGCCGTCGAGGGGCGTCGTTCCTTCTGGAGCCGCCGGGCGACCGACTCGTTTTGCCGGAGCACACGGAGGATGTTCCGGCCCGACAGTTTCATCAAGTCGGTGTCTGACCAGCCTCGCCGGATCAACTCGGCGAACAAATCCGGGAAGGTCGAGACGTCCTCCAAGCCCTTGGGCATGTCGTCGCTGCCGTAGAAGTCGCTCCCGACCCCGACATGGTCGACCCCCGCCACCTTGCGGACGTGCTCGATGTGATCAGCGACGTGTCGTAAGGTCGCCACCGGCCGCGGGTGGGTTCGGGCGTAGTCGGCCCGAATGCGCTCGGCGTCGACCAGCGAGGGGTTCCCCTTGGTCAACTCGCGCACCGCCAGGTCCCAGTCGGCCACGGCTTGGGAGACGAAGGCCGGGATGAAGGTCACCATCACCACGCCGCCGTTCGCCTTCATCCGGGCGAGCACGTCGTCCGGCACATTGCGGGGGTGATTGGTCAAGGCCTTGGCCGAGGAGTGGGAGAACATCACCGGGGCCTCGGTCACGTCGAGCGCGTCGTGCATGACCTTCGGGGTGACGTGCGAGATGTCGACGACCATGCCGAGTCGATTCATCTCCCGGACGACCTCTTTGCCGAACGGGGTCAGACCGTTGTGCCGCGGGACATCGAGGGCCGCGTCGGCCCAATCGAGGGTCACGTTGTGGGTGAGAGTCATGTACCGGACGCCGAGCCGGGCGAAGATCCGAAGGGCGCCTAACGAATTCTCGATGGCGTGGCCCCCCTCCATCCCGATGAACGACCCGATCTTGCCGGCCTGGAACGCCTGGTTCGCCTGGGCCGCGGTGGTCACCCATTGGAGCGCCTCGGGATAGCGCTCGATCACCCGGCGGGCGATGTCGATCTGCTCGAGCTGGACCCGGGCGTACCCCGAGTCCTTGATCTCGCCGGGGATGTACACCGACCAGAACTGGGCCCCGACTTGTCCCTTCCGGAGCCGCCCCAGGTCGGTATCGCCCTTGGCGCGCTTGCGGAGGTCTCGGGCATCGACGTCCCCGGGCGCCTCGGCGTCCTCCCGAATCACGAAGGGCAGGTCGTTGTGGCTGTCGACGAGCGGGGAGGCCCTGAGAATCCGGCGGGCCCGCTCGAGGGCCGGGTCGGGTTGGGCCGCGACGAGGTCGACAACGAGTCCGGCGATGCCGGCCCCGAGACAGACGGTCCGAATCACGATGATCCCCATGGGAGAATGCGGCTAGTAATCATACGCCATGTCCCACCGGCCCGGCAGGGCCGCCTTGTCGATCCCGGTGGGCCGCTCGCCGGCGCGATGAGCCCAACACCGACGACGGCGACGACTTCCTCGACAGCGACCGCTTGCGCTGGTGCCCCTTGGCTGTACCTTGGGCTGGGAGACCGATTTTCGGCCAACAGGGAGCCGGCGCATGACCGAGCGGGCCTCGATCACGGCGATCGTCGCGACCTACAACGAAGAGCGAAACATCGAGGCGTGCCTCGCCAGTTTGGCCTGGTGCGACGAGATCATCGTCGTCGATTCCCACTCCACCGATCGGACGCCGGCGCTGGCGAGGGCCCACTCCAAGGTTCGCTTCTTTCAGCGCGAGTACCTCGGCGATGGCTCCCAACGGAACTGGGCGATCAACCAAGCCACCACCGAGTGGATCATGGTGCTCGACTCCGACGAGCGCTGTCCGCCCGAACTAGCGGCCGAGATCGACGGTTTGCTGCGGTCGACTCCCGTCGCCAACGCGTTCACCATTCGGCGGCGCACCTACGTGCTCGGCAAACAACTCCGGTACTCCGGCTGGCAGAACGACCGAGTGGTCCGCCTCGCTCGGCGAGCGCTGGCTCGGTATACCCGGCTTCGGGTCCACGCCAAGCTCGAGGCATCCGGTCCCTCGCCGGTCCTCGGGCATGCCATCGATCATCACATGGTCGATTGCTTTCACGACTACGTCCTTCGGATCAACCGGTATGGCTACTGGGGAGCCGCGCAGAGCTGGCGCGACGGCGTCGGGCAGTCCCTGCCCGGCATCCTGATTCGACCGCCGTGGCGGTTCGTTCGCACCTATCTGCTCCAGCTGGGGTTCCTCGATGGCATCAGGGGCCTGGCGTTCTGCATCCTGCAGGCCTACGCCACCTACCTGAAGTGGGCATTGCTCTGGAGCTGGCATGCCAACGCCAAGCGTGGTATCGCCCCCCCGCTCCCCCGCTTCGACGAGGATCCGGCCGTCTGGCGGGGAACGGCCGACCACGCCAGTCGGCTCGCAGCCAAACCCTCGTCCCGCACCTCGGCGCTCCCGGCCCCGAACCAATAGGCGCCCGATGAGGGTTCCCCTGGTACTCAACCGGCGCACCGGAACGGCGCCGGTCCTGGTCCACGCGCCGGGGACCGACCGTGAGAGTCCGTGGTGGCTGCCGATTCGCCGCCGGGTTTTCGAGGAGCCGGGCCGGCATGAGGTGCCACCCGGCCTCGCGCTTCTTACCTACAATTCCGGTCATCCCAACGAAATTCTCAGCCGACGGGGCCACGGTCTGGGATGGTTCGAGCGGTCCCTGGAGCAGGCCGGTTTGCCGTATGTCGTCCTCGGCCAGGGCCTTAGATCCGAGTGGCGCAATCGCCTGAAATTGGAGCTGACCCTCGACTTTCTGCGGCGGACCGCGGCCCAAATGGTGCTCGGCGCCGACTCCTCCGACGTGCTCCTGGTTGGCGACCCCGCGCGGCTCGTCGCCCGCCTCTCCACCACCCCGGACCGGGTTCTCTTCAACGCCGAGAAGCGGCCCTGGCCGCGCGAGGCCCGAGAGGTCTTTCGGTTCGAACGGACGGTTGCCCGAGGACCGTTTCGATACCTCAACAGCGGCCTTTGGCTCGGGCGCCGAGAACCCCTCATCGCCGCGTTCGAATGCGCGGCCCGATGGGCTGGCCGATTGACCGCCAAGCCGGATTCGGATCAGATCTGCTGGAAGTACGCCTACCGTGAGTTGTATCCGGCCATCGAGGTCGACACGACGTGCTCGGTCTTTCAGTGCCTCAACGACGTCGGCCCGGAACTCGAGGTCGCCGGTGTCCGGTGGCCGCGGCTATCCTGGCTGACCGGCCGCCTGCCGCAATAGGGCACTGAGTGATCGGGCGGCGCCACTCCAAGTGTGGTGCAGGCGGGCGGCGTCACGGCAGCGGGCGCCGACCGCATCGCGGTGCTCGGGGCGGCTCAGCAGATCGGCAACCAGCGACGCGAAGGGTTCGGGCCGATCGGCGATCAGCGGAGCGGCCGCCTCTTCCACCAAGCCGTTGGCCGCGATCGAGGTCATCACGACCGGACAGCCAGCGGCCCACGCCTCGAGCACCTTGTTCTTGATCCCGGTCCCAGTCCGCATCGGCGCGACCGCGACCCAGGCTCGGCCCAGGACGTCGACCATGTCGTCGGGGTCGGCCTGAACCTCGATGTCCGGCGCTCTCAGCCTCTTGACCTTGTCGCTCGGTCGGCGGCCGGCGATGACCAAACGGGCTCGGGGAACGCTGGCTCGCACCAGCGGCCAAATGGTCCGTACCAGGAACCGGGCGGCGTCGACGTTCGGCGGGTAGTCGAGGGTTCCCGTAAAGACGACGGTTGGGGCTGGCGCTCTGGGCGGGAGCGATGCTGGGATGCCGACGCCGTTCGGGATGACCACCACGGATCGCCCGCCGAGACGCCCGAGAAACCGGGCGTCGGCGGGGCCCGATGCCACGGTTGCGGCTGCCAAACGAACCAGCCGCCGCTCGTACCAGGCGTAGCGGGCTGCCCGCAGGAGCGTGGTCGGCGACCGGCGGAGGCCCCGGAGGCGTTCCAGCGTGGCCGAATCACAACGGTCGATAACCACGGGGACGCCCGCGGCGAGCGCGGGGAGCAGAAACTCGGCACCGGGCCACAGGAGGGCGGCAGCCGGCCTATCGCCCTCGAGCAACTCGACCACGGTCCTCGCGAGGGCGGCCCGGGACGGTCCGCTCCCGGGCGGCGGGACTGGGCTCAGTTGGCAGTCGGATTCCACTTCGATCAGGCGGTGGAGAGGAACTGGAGCCGGGGGCCTGGGTGCCTCGGCGGCGCCACCATCGGTTCGACTTCGGGGGGCGCAGACGACCAGGTCGATTTCCCAGTCATTGGCCAACGCCTCCAGAAAGCGCGCCGCCCGGAGCGCAAGCCCGCCCTCGGTCGGCCATGGCGGCACCGTGCTCACCGCGAGCAGTCTCAATCGAGGTACCCCGCCCGGCGCATGACTGGGCGGAAGGCCGTCTCGATCGCCGAGATCGCCGGCGCCGATAATTCCTCGCGCCACCCCTCGGTGCCCCCGATCCGAACGAAACGGCCAGGTCCTTTGGCCCGGTTGAGATAGGCCTCGGCACCATGACGATCCTCGAGGTTCCGCATCGCCTCGAAGGCCCCGCGCGAGACCGCTCTCGCGAAATCCGCCGGCGAGCGATCCAGCGCGATGAAGCTGGCGACGTTCCGGAGCACGGCCTCCCGATCGGCGGCCATCTCTTCGTACCGCACCACCAGGATCCGCCCGGTCCGGCCGGCTTCGTCCAGGACGCTCGCGACCTGCCGGTCCCACCGCACCAGGTCGCTGTTCCAGTGGCGGAACAAACCCCGTCCGGCGAGATACTGCTCCAGAAACGCGTCGAACTCGGTTGTCAGGTCCCCGCGAACCGTCCGATACATTTGCCACAGCGAGGGCAGCACCGCCCGCGGGTCGCGAACGAGGTAGATGATCCTGGGATACCGGCACCAGTATCGGGGATACTCGTTGCGAAAAGTCCGGGGATCTCGGAGGTGGCCGAACCGTCGGATCCGGTCATCGCGACCGTGGACGAACGGAACGAACTGCCCGACGTTGGCCAAGGTGACTCGGTCGGCCCGATCGCGCTCGATCAGGACCGCGAGCATGTAGGCCAGCCAGGTATTGCCCGACTTCGGATGGCCGACGAGAAAGGTGTCGGTCGGCCGCAAGGCGGCGTCGAACCGGGGGGCCAACAACCGGGTCCGGAGCCGGTAATACCCCAGCTGGCGTTTGAGGTCACGCCACCAGCCAGAGGCGATCCGAGCGACCGTCATCCGAGTTGGTCGGCGAGAAAGGAGTTGCCGAGCGAGACGAAACCATCGCCGAACTCCCCTCGGCGAACTCGCCCAAAATTGTCCCACTTCGTCATCGCTCCGAACGGGCGGTCAGGCTACGTCGCCAACGAGAAATCGAACTCGCTGACGGGTTTCGCGATCGACCCCAACAGCGGTGCTCTGCGGGAACTCCCTGGTTCTCCCTACCCGGCCGGCCGACGACCGATCTGGCCGGCCATCGACCCTCGCGGGGCGACCCTGCTGGTGGCAAACCGCGAATCCGCTAACCTCTCGGTGTGGCGGATCGACCAGGCCACCGGTGTCCTCGAGCCCCAGCCGGGGGGACCGCTGCCGGCGGGCCACCGGCCCCGCGCGGTCACCCTGACGCCATCAGGAGCCTTCGGGTACCTCCTCAACGAGGGAGACGGAACGATCTCGGGCTATTGGCTCGAGTCTGGGCGGGTCTCCCGGATCTGTTGACTCTCGGGTCAGTACGTGGGCGCGCACCCCGTGCGCGACGACGGGGGCACCGCGGACCAAGCAGAACGCCAGCGCGATCCACCCGGTAATCTGGAAGAGCTCGAGAAGGCCGCCTCCCAGGCGAGTCAGCTCCGGGGAGGCGAAGCCGACCAGCGCGTGCGCCAGTGCCAGTCCGCAGAAGCTCGCCGTTTTGGCGACGGCGTACCCTGTCCGCATCGCGGTCGATCCGACGATGAACCGGCCCAGGGCCGTGCGATGTTGGGCGAACGGAGCCACCCCCTGCCCCACCTCCACGCTCCTGAGCGCGTCGGTGAGGGCGGTCCGCCCGACCACGACCAACGGGATGACGATCGAGATCAGGTCAAGGTGGGCGAAGGTAACCCAGAGCACCAGCTCATAGGTGCGGTCCGCCGCGATGTCGAGGACGCTGCCGAACACGCTCGTCGACCCGTAACGCCGAGCCACCACGCCGTCCACCGTGTCGAGCATCAACCCGAAGAACAGCAGAGCCACCGCGGCCAGCCGGACAGGCGGCGAACCGAAGTACAAGATCAAGACATTGACGACGAGTAACGGGAACCGCGACAGGGTGATCCAATTGGCCAGCAAGTTGACCGACCGGTTGATGACGCCTCAACAGAAGCATCTGGCCGTGACCTGCCGGTGACTCCGGCCCGAAACTCCGCCGGCACCCATGCCAGCCGGCCGCATGACGCCCGCTCCAAGGGCGGCAGCACCGCCCGCCAGGGTGGGCGGCGCTCCTAACCGAGGATTCCCAGGTTTTCGAGGACTCGCCGAATGTCGTTGGAGAAGGCCAGGACCATGAGCATCACGATGGCCACGAATCCAGCCATGGTGAGCCATTCCCGGATCCTGCCCGTCACCGGTCGCCGGGTGACGCCCTCGACCAGCAGGAACAGGAACTGCCCGCCGTCGAGAATCGGGATTGGCAGCAGGTTGAGGATGGCGAGGTTCACCGACAACAGCGCCATCAGGGCGAAGAAGTCCTCGGGACCCCGGCGGGCGCTCTGACCGGCTGCCATGCCGATCGCGATCGGTCCGCCGAGCTCGCGGGTCGAGACGGCGCCGCTGAACATCCCCCGGACCAGCCCAACGACCTGTCCTCCCACGAACGCCACTCGCCGCCCGCCCTCGACCACGGCGGGCACCAAGCCGATCGCCTCCCGAACATCCGGGATATCCGGGCCCCGCACCCCGATCCGGCCGATGGTACGGACGACGCCATCGGCGGTGTCCTGCTCTGGGGCGGGCGTCACCCGAATGCTGGTACGGCCGCCGCCCCGGCCCACCTCGAGCACGATCTCGCGGCCGGCGCTCCGCTCGATCGAGCCGACCAGGTCTTCCCATCGCCGAACCGGCTCGGCGTCGAGCGCGAGAATCGTGTCGCCTTGGGCCAGCCCGGCGCTCGCTGCCGGTCGGTCCGGCACGACTTCCATGACGATGGGGGCGAGCAATGGCCGAAGGGCGCGAAAGGCTCCCCGCCGGTCGGGACTGCCCTGGGGCGCGACGAGCTGGACCGGCGACCGACCCGCGATGCCGATCACCACGGTATCGCCCGGGACCGAAACGATGGCTCGTTCGATGGCTTGCCAATGCTCCACCGACGCGCCGTTGACGGCCTCGATCCGGTCGCCGAGGGTGAGCTCACCAAACCCGGCTGCCCCGGCGGGCAGTCGGGACCGGTCGACCTCGGCCACGATCGTGGTGGGAATCACCGGGAGCCCGTTGAAGTAGACGATCCCGGCAAACACCACCCAGGCGAACAGCGCGTTCATGACGACGCCGGCCAGAATGACGACCATCCGCACCCAGACCGGCTTGGCCTCGAATACTCGATCCGGCGGCACCTCCGCCTCCACCGTCCCACCTTCGAGCCCCTCGCCGGCCCCCTCACCGAGCCGGCTCGCCATCTTGACGTAACCGCCAAGCGGAATCCAGGAGACCGAATACTCAGTCTCCCCCCGAGTAAACGAGAGTGCCTTGATCGGCGTCCCGAGCCCGAGCGAGAAACGATGGACGTAGATGCCGGCCCATTTGGCGGCCACGAAATGCCCCAGTTCGTGGACGAAGACCAGCAGCCCGATCACGATGATGGTCGAGAGAATCGTCAGTCCGGCGCCACCCATCAGATTAGGCTCTCCGCGACCGCGCGAGCCCACGCGTCGGCCTCTTGAACGTCGCCGAGGTCGCTGACTGGTCCCCCGGGGAACCGAGCCAACACCGTCTCGATGATCTCGGCAATCCGCCCGAAAGCAAGCTGGTTGGCCAGGAACCTCGCAACCGCCACTTCGTTGGCGGCGTTGAACGCCGTCGGCGCGAGGCCGCCTTGGCGTCCGGCCGCGAGGCCCAAGGCAAAGGCGCGGAAGACCTCGTGGCGCACCGGCTCGAAGGTGAGGCTCGCCGCGGCAACCGGATCGAAACGGCGGACCCCGGCATCGCCAAGGCGTTCCGGATGGGTGAGGGCGTAGAGGATCGGAAGTTCCATCGTCGGATAGCCGAGTTGGGCCAGCACGCTGCCGTCGGCGAACTCGACGAATCCGTGGACGATGCTCTGGGGGTGGACCACGACGTCGATCGCGTCGTAGGGCAGCCCGAACAGGTAGTGGCCCTCGATGACCTCCAGCGCCTTGTTGGCGAGGGTCGCGGAATCAATCGAGATCTTCGACCCCATTCGCCAGGTCGGGTGGCAGAGCGCTTGTTCGACCGTGGCCGTGGCGATTCGGTCGGCCTCCCAGTCGCGGAACGGGCCGCCCGAAGCGGTCAGAATGATCCGGGAACAAGGCGCCGCGGCGTGGCTCAAGCACTGCAGCACGGCACTGTGCTCGGAATCCACCGGAACGAGTTCCCCGCCGCCTTCGAGCCGGGCTCGCTCGACCAGTGGACCGCCGGTCACCAGCGACTCCTTGTTCGCCAGCGCGACCCGTTTCCCGGCCCACAACGCCGCCAAGGTCGCCTCGAGTCCCGCGAAACCCACGACCGCGTTGACCACGATGTCGACATCGGGATGAGTGGCCGCCTCGAGCAGAGCGGCCCGCCCGGCCGTGCCGCCGTTCCCGTTGCCATTGGCCAGCGAGGCGAAGGCCGGGCGCCATTCGGCCTGCTGCTGGGCCAACCGGTCGGCGTTCGAGCCGGCGGTGATGGCAACGAGCCGGAACCGATCCGGGTGGCGTTTCAACACCGCCAGGGTCGACACCCCGATCGAACCGGTCGAGCCCAACACCGCGACACCCCGCATCGGTCAGATCAACCCGAAGAGCCGATACAGCATCGCCGCGATCGGCACCACGAAGTACAGGGCGTCGAATCGATCGAGGACGCCGCCGTGGCCAGGGATCAGACTGCTCGAGTCCTTGATGCCGACCTCACGCTTGAAGAGCGACTCGGCCAGATCGCCGATTTGAGCCGCGACCGACAGCACCAGCCCGAACAGCAGCGCCTCCCAGGTCGCGATCGAGAAGCCCGACGGGTTCATCGCCAGGATATTGAACACCAACGCGGCGGCGACCCCCCCGACGAGCCCGGCAACCGAGCCGCTCCTGGTCTTCCCCGGACTGATCACGGGAGCCAGCTTCGGCCCCCCGAACGCGCGCCCGCCGTACATGGCGGCGGTATCGCCAACCCAGGTCACCGCCAAGGGGAAGAACACCGCCCAGGTGGCCGGCCAACTCTGGTCGGGGCCGACGGCGTAACGGACCCCGAGCAGGAAACACGGGAGCACCCCGCAGTAGAGCGGGGCCAAGACCGTGATGGCCACGGAACCTAACGGCCGCTCCGTCGGCGTCCTGGCGAACAGCGCGCTGGTCAGGACCAGGATCAGGAACCCCGCCATGGCAAACCAGGGCGATGGTAGCGCCGCTTCCCAATCGAGACCGCCGAACCCGATGATCGCGCCGCCATAGGCGAGCCAGGTGCCGATCGGCGCCGCGACGGCCGCGCCGATGGCGAGTGGGGCGAGAGGCTCGACTCCCTGGCGCCTCGCGATGTCGACCAGCTCCCGGGCGCCCAACCCACCGATCAGCGATACCAGGAGGGCGAGTGGCAGGGCGCCCCAGTACACGGCGCCGATCGCGATCGGGATCGCCACGACGGCGAACAGGATCCTCGTCAAATGATTGGACACGGACCCCCTCGTTTGCCGATCAGGCCGTCGTGACCCGGCCGAACCGGCGGTCGCGACGCTGGTAATCGAGAACGGCCTCGAAGAACTCCCGGCGGCCGAAGTCGGGCCAGAGGGTAGGAGTGACGTACAGCTCCGCGTAGGCCAGCTGCCAGAGAAGGAAGTTGGAGATCCGAAACTCGCCGGAGGTTCGAATCAGGAGGTCCGGATCGCCCCAGGGCGCGGTGTAGAGCCGGTCGGCGATGGCCTGTTCGGTAACTTCGTCGGAGGTAATCCGTCCGGCAGCCACGTCCTCGGCGAGCCGGCGCGCCGCTCGGGTGATCTCGGCCCGGGAACCGTACGAGATACAGATGTTGAGCGCGAGCTTGGTCCCGCCGGCGGTGGCGCGCTCGACGAACTCGACCGCCTGGCGGGCAGGCGGCGAGAGGGGCGTGAGATCGCCAAGCATCCGAACCCGGACCCCCTGCTCGGTGAGTTCGGCCGACTGGGTCGAGACATATTCCTGCAGCAGCGCCATCAGGGCATCGATCTCTTCGGGCGGACGCTGCCAGTTCTCTTGGCTGAACGCGAAGACGGTGACGGTGGTGACGCCGGCCTCGAGGCATGACTCCACCAGCCGGCGGACCGACGCCATACCGGCCTGGTGTCCCGCGGTCCGCGGCAGGTTGCGACGCTGGGCCCAGCGGCCGTTGCCGTCCATGATGACGGCAACGTGGGCCGGAACCGCCCCCTGGAGCTTGATCTGCCGGAGGAGGTCGTCGCTCAAACCTCCATGATCTCCGCTTCTTTGGCGTGAATCAGGGTGTCGATCTGCTTGATGTGCTCGTCGGTGATCTTCTGGATTTCCTTCTCGGCCCGGGTCTTGTCGTCCTCGGAGACGTGTTCGACCTTCTTGATCTTGTGGAGCGCGTCGGTTCGAGCGTGCCGCACCGCGATGCGACCTTCCTCCGCCAGTTTGTGGATCACCTTGACGAATTCTTTGCGACGCTCCTCCGACAAGGGCGGGATCGGGATTCGAATGAGGTTGCCCTGGGTCGCCGGATTGAGACCCATGTTGGCGTCGCGAATGGCCTTTTCGATCGGAATGGCCAGGTTCTTGTCGAACGGCTGTACCGTGAGCAACCGGGGCTCCGGGGCCGACACCATCCCGACCTGGTTGATCGGGACGTGGGCGCCGTAGGCTTCGACCCGTACGACGTCCAGCAAGTGCGGGCTGGCCTTGCCGCTCCGAATGGCGCTGAACTCCTTCTTGGTGTTCTCGATCGCTTTGTGCATGCCCTCTTTGGCATGCTTGATCGCGTCAGGAATGGTCATCGTACGATGGTCCCCACCCGTTCGCCCGAGAGGACCCGAGCGATGGCTCCGGGTTTGTTGATGTTGAATACCACGATGGGCAATTTGTTGTCCTTGCACAACCCGAACGCATTGGCATCCATCACGGCGTAGCCGTTGATGATGGCCTCCTGGAATGTAAGCTCGGGAATGAATCTCGCGCTCGGGTCCTTCTTGGGGTCCATGGTGTAGATCCCGTCGACCCCGGTGGCCTTGAGAATGACCTCGGCCTCGATCTCGAGAGCCCGGAGCACGGCGGCCGTGTCGGTCGAGAAGAAGGGGTTGCCGGTGCCGCCGGCGAAAATCACCATCCGGCCCTTCTCCAGGTGGCGCACCGCTCGGCGGCGGATGTAGGGCTCGGCGAGCGACTCCATCCGGATGGCGGTCATCACCCGGGTCTGGACGCCCATCTTCTCGAGGATGTCCTGCAGCGCCAGCGCGTTGATGACCGTCGCCAGCATGCCCATGTAGTCGGCGTTGACCCGGTCGAGGCCCTCCCGGCTGGCATGGGTGCCCCGAACGATGTTACCGCCGCCCACCACGAGGCCAAGGTGAATGCCCTCATGGTGGACGCCCTTGAGCTCGGCGGCGAGTCCCTCGACGACGCCGTAGTCGAGCCCCTGGCCCCGTTCGCCAGAGAGGGCCTCTCCGGAGATCTTGAGAAGCGCCCGGCGGTACGCCAGGGCCATCAGGCCTCCCCGACCTTGAAGCGGGCAAACCGCTTCACGGCCACCGCCCCGCCGGCCGCCTTGGCCGCGGCCTTGACGAGGTCGCCCACCGCTTGACTCTCGTCTTTGACGAACGGCTGGCTCAGCAGGACCCGTTCGGCGACGAACTTCTTGACCTTGCCGTCGACGATCTTGCCGCGAATCGCCTCAGGTTTGCCCTCGGCGGCCACCTGCTCTTCGGCGATCCGGCGCTCCCGCTCGATCAAGTCGGTCGGGATGTCGGCGTCGGAAACACCGATCGGGTCGGCGGAGGCCACATGGAGTGCCACGTCCTTGGCCAGGTTCGTCAACACCTCGCCGGGCGGCCCCTCGACGTCGACCAGCACGCCGACCTGGCCGTTGTGGTGAAGGTAGGACGCGACGACGCCGGCCGGCTGGGTGAACCGGGCGTACTTGTTCAGGGTCATCGCTTCGCCGGTTTTGCCGGAGACCTCTTTCACGGCCTCGGCCACGGTCTTCCCCCGAAACGGCTGGTCGTCGATCGAGCCGGCCTTGACCCCGACAGGGGCCTTGGCCGCAACGTGCTTGGCGAGGTCCTTGGCGAGACCGATGAAGTCGTCCGTCTTGGCGACGAAATCGGTTTCGCAATTCAGTTCGATCATCCCGCCGGACTTTCCGTCGGCGGCCAACTCGATGACCACGAGCCCTTGTGAGGCGCTCCGCCCGGCCCGCTTCTCGGCCTTGGCGATTCCCTTCTTCCGGAGCAGCTCGCCGGCCTTCTGCAAATCGCCGCCGGTCTCTTCCAGGGCTCCCTTGCAGTCGCCGATCCCGGCCCCGGTTCGGCCCCGCAGCTCGCTGATCTCCTTCGGTGTTGGCTTGTACGACATGGTTCCATTCACTGTTGAAATGTCTGGGTCGGTTACGATACCGCCGCGAACGACCGGGTGGGCCATGCGCGGCGGCTCGAGGCTTTCCTGTCGATTCGCGGTCGACCGGTCAGGCTTCTCCCGCCGGCTCGGTCTCCGTCTTCAGTCGAGCCGCGATGGCTTCCGGCTTGGGCCGCCGTTTCCGGGCGGCGCCGGCCGGTCGCCGCCGGCGGCGATCGGCATCCGGGTCACCCTCGGTACCGGTATCGGTGCTGTAGGTCTCGGCCTCGCTGTCATCGCCGGCTTCGCGAACCGGCGCGGCCATCCGGGCTTCCTTGATGGTGTCGGCGAGCGCGTTGGTGATCAGCGACACCGATCGAATCGCGTCGTCGTTTCCGGGAATCGGCACCGTAATGACGTCGGGGTCGGCGTTGGTGTCGACAATGGCGACGACCGGAATGCCGAGCTTGTTCGCCTCGAGAATCGCGATCCGCTCCTTCTTCGCGTCGACGATGAAAATCGCGCCGGGGAGCCGGCTCATGTTCTTGACGCCTTCGAGATAGCGGGACAGCTTGACCCGCTCCCGCTCGAACAACAGCCGTTCCTTCTTGGTGTAGCTCTCGAACTCCCCGTCATTGGCCCCCTGCTCGAGTTCGCGGAGGTGGCGGATCTGCTTCTTGATGGTTTGGAAGTTCGTGAGCGTGCCACCCAACCAGCGCTCGGTGACAGACAACGCGCCACAGCCCTGGGCCTCGGCCTGGACCAGCGCCTTGAGCTGCTTCTTGGTGCAGACGAACAGAACGTTTTCGCCGCGGGCCACGACGCCCTTGAGGAGCTCCTGGGCCCTGCCGATCTGGGTCTGGGTCTTCTGGAGGTCGATCAGGTAGATCCCCGACCGCTCGGCGAAGATGAATCGGCGCATCTTGGGATTCCAGCGCCGGGTCTGGTGACCGAAATGAACGCCCGCTTCGAGGAGCTCCTGCAGTTGTGGCTGCGCCATGCGTGCTACCGTGTTCCCTTCCCTGTGGGGGTTAGTCCGCCACCGCCTTCATCTCGGGCCACGAACCCCGCGGGGCACCCCGTGGCCGATCCGGCGATGTGTGGTGATCCTGGTTACCGCTTGCTGAACTGGAACCGCTTCCGGGCGCCTGGGCGACCCGGCTTCTTCCGTTCGACGGCTCGCGGATCGCGGGTCAGCAATCCGTTGGTCCGAAGTTTGGTCCGGTGCGTCGGGTCGACCCGCAACAGCGCCCGGGCAATGCCCATCCGGAGCGCTCCCGCCTGTCCGGTTACCCCGCCGCCGTCGCAATGGGCCCGCACGTCGAAGGCACCGAGCGTGTCGGTCGAGGAAAACGGCTGCTGGATGTGCTGGACCAGCGACGGACGCGGGAAGTAGTCGCCGAGGGTCCGACCGTTGACTTCCCATTTGCCGGTGCCGGGGGTCAGGTAGACGCGGGCAACACTGGTCTTCCGCCGGCCGACGCCGTGCCAGCGTAACTCAGGACTCGGGGTGGTCATGCGCTCACCTTGATCGCGAAGGGCTTGGGACCTTGGGCGCGGTGACGATCCGTTTCGCCAGCGTACACCTTGAGTTTGGTCCGAAGCCGCTGTTTGGTCAGCGAGTTCTTGGGCAACATGCCGAACACCGCCTTCTCGATGACCCGTTCCGGGTGCTTGTCGAGCAGGTTCTTGATCGGCGTGAACCGCTCGTGCCCCATGTAGCCGGTGTGACGGAAATACTCCTTCTTGTCGACCTTGCCGCCGGTCAGCTTGACTTTGGCTGCGTTGACCACGACGACGAAATCGCCGCCGTCGACGTGGGGCGTGAAGGTCGGCTTGTGCTTGCCGCGAATGAGCTGCGCCACGGTGCTCGCGAGGCGCCCGAGCGGCACTCCACTGGCGTCGACCAAATGCCAGTCGTGCCGAACGTCGTTCGGTTTGGCCGAGAATGTCTTCATTGCCAGATACACCCTACTCTCGTGAATCGATCTACTTGATCAGACGGCGGCCCGCTCGCTTTGCGGGAAGCCGCACAAGATAGCCGCCAATCACGACTTACGTCAAGCTGTGGCGCCTAAAAAACTCAAAGGGGCCCCGACCGGGCCCCTCCGACGTCAAATGGTACAACCCCCTTGCCGATAACGGCTTAGCTAGGGCTCGACTCGCTTCCAAAGGGTGATGTCCGTGAGCCACCCCTGTTCTTGGCGCTTGGTAAAGGACGCCTTGAGGTGAGGGGTGCGTTTGTGGGCCTCGAGCGCCGCGCTGTCGCGCCAGACCTCGAATCGAACGAACCGATTCGGCGCCCCGGCCGATTGGTAGAGATCGTACGCCAACGCCCCCGGCTCGGCCCGGGTCGGGGCGGTCAGCGCCAGCAACTCGCGCTTGAGCTCGTCCTCCCTGCCCTCCTTGCCGGTGATGAAAGTGAACGCGGTGATCAAGTCGGCCGCGACCTCGGCGCGCTCGCCCTTCAGCTCGATCAAGATGCCGTGGGCGTCCGTCTCCCCCACGTTGATCGGGGAATGGGTCACGGCCTCGCTGAACAGCACCTCACCAGGCTTGGCTTCGCGAACCCCTACTCGGCCATCCGGGAAAGTGAACCGGATCGTGAAAGGCTCGAGAACGTAGAGCACGTGGGCCGGGTGATCGTGGAGCACCTCGCGATCGCCACGGCGGAGCTTGAAGTCCATGACCCGGACCCGACTGTTGTCGATCAGGACGCGATAGTTGCCGGGGTAGAGCGCCACCGGATCGACCCGGAGATGACTGTTGGCAACGACCCGGTCCGCCGCCAGGAGTCCAGCGCGTTCGCGCTGAACGATCTCGGCGTTGCCGTCACCGCCGGTGCGGTCGAACTCGATGGCGTGGATGTGGGCCACGATTGGGCGACCCGAAACGGCCCTGGCGCGCCGAGCGGCTTCGAAGGTAATCCAGTCGTGACAGTCGATGAGGTCATGGGGTTCGCGGGCGGCAATCTCGGCGGCGACCGAAGCGAACCGCTCGACCTCGCGAAAGAGATCGGGGCCGTATACCAATCTGGTCCCGGTCCTGGGGCGTTTCAGGCTGGCGAACACCTCCCGATACTGGGCCTCGCCCGCGTAGGGCAGCAGGGGGGACGGGACCCGATGGACGGTCAGCCGCTCCTCGAGTTCCGGCGCCCCGACGAGCCGGAGGCCGGCGATGGGGTTCGACTCGACCGGAAACGGCACCACGAGGGTGACCTCGGTCCCCACCCGGAGAAGACCCTTTACGAGCCCAACGGTCGCGGTGGCGAGGCCGCCCGCCTGGTGGGGCGGGAATTCCCACCCGAACATCAGGACCCGCACGGGTTGGCTCCGGCTGCCGCCGTGCCGTGCTCCCAGCGATCGAGTACCGCCAAAACCCGGGCATACTCCCGATCGTAGCGGGGAGGGACAGCCGTCTGGTTCCGGCGGGATGCTGGTGGGTCGGCGCTCGAGGGCAATCAGGCTCCAGTACCGCAGTTGGTCGGTGAGAATCGGGGCCGGCTGATTGACCAACGCGACGCCATGATGACCGGTTCCCGTGGGATCGAAACCGCGGGTGATGGCGTTTAGGGGGAGGCTTGGCGTTAATTCCTGGCCGGCGCGCTCAACCGACAGCCTGGGTAACAAATGCAAGCTGAGCTCATTGCTGCCCGAATAATCGAGGGGTATCTCGTTGTCGGATTGATATTTGCGCTTTGGTTCATCGGCAGGGGCGCCGGCCGGCTCGACCCCGTCGCGAAGACCGGTTCGGCGGCGTTCCGACTGCTCTTGCTGCCGGCCAGCACGCTGCTGTGGCCCCTTCTCGCTTGGCGGATCGTTCGCGGTGGGCCGGCGCCCCCACCCGAGACCAACGAACACCGGCGCCGCGCTCGCCGACTTGGATCGACCGAATGATCCGCCGCCTGCGCCAGCGTCACCTGCTCCTCGTCACCGTCCTGATGGTTGGTGGGACCATCGCGATCGTGGCCCAGGGCGGCTTCGCTGGGCCGCCCGTGGATCGATCGACTGACCTCCCCTCCGGACTCGGGCACCCGCCGTTTACGGGAGCGGCCGCGGCTATCGCGCAGACCCGTCAGCTCGACTCGGCCTCGGGGCCGGATCTACTGGTCTACCACGTCGAGCAAGAGGATTCGTTGGCCTTGCCGCCGCGGGCGGTCTTCCTGGGCCCCTTTCGCCGGCACCCCGCTCAGGTCGCCCGGTTGGTCGAGGGACTGCGAACCGGCGTCGTCCTGGTGTGGAGCGGCCCGCTTGGTCGGGTCGTCGCTGTGGCCCGGCTTGGCCCAGAGGGAGACGCCAAGTGAGCGTCCAAATACGTGCCGGTCAACTGGAACCGCCAGAAACGACTTTACGACCTCTGGGTGTCCTTGGGTACTCTGGCTCTGGTGGCGGGGTACGCCGTAGCCACCCTCGTCGTCCACCCGACCGCCACCGTCGAAACGGCTTTGATCAGGGGCCTCGGCTTCGCGGCGTTCCTGCTCCTGACCGTCATCCTGATGGTCGGACCCGCCAGCCGCCTCGACCGCCGTTTCCTGCCGTTGCTCTACAATCGCCGCCATCTCGGGGTGACCGTTGGCCTTCTCGGCCTGGCCCACGCCGCCTTCGTGCTCTTTCAGTACCACGCCCTCGGCAATACCGACCCGATCGCCAGCCTCCTCGCGATCCCGAGCACTCACGACGGGATTCCGTTCGAGTGGTACGGAATCGGGGCGGGCGTCGTCTTGTTCCTGATGGCAGCCACGAGCCATGACTACTGGCTGTCGGTCCTCACACCGCCGGGGTGGAAGGCGCTCCACATGGCGGTGTATCCGGCCTACCTCGCCCTGCTCCTCCACGTCGGCCTGGGCCTGGGTCGCGCCGAACCCGCGCCGGTCTACCTCGCGACCGCGGGTCTGGCGGCGGTCCTGGTGGCTGCCATCCATCTGGTCGCCGCCCTCCGGGAGCGACGCGCTGACCAGCCCGGCGGATCGGGACCTGATTGGGTCGACGTAGGGCCCGCCGATCGGATTCCCGAAGGACGGGCCATCACCCGGGTGGTCGCCGGCGAACGGGTGGCCGTCTTCCGCCACCAGGGGCGGGTCTCGGCGGTCTCGGGCGTCTGCAAGCACCAGAACGGCCCGCTCGGCGAAGGCAAGATCGTCGACGGCTGCATTACCTGCCCATGGCACGGGTACCAGTACCGGCCCGAGGACGGAACCTCGCCGCCCCCGTTCACGGACTCGGTTCCGACCTTCAATCTCGCGGTCCGGGCCGGGAGAATCCTGGTCGACCCGGTGCCTAACCAACCTGGCACCCGGGTCGACCCGGTACCGGTGACGCCGCCGGCCGCGGTCGAGTCGGCGCCGTTCTACGTCGGCTACCTCCCGCCCCCGACCGGCCTCGTCCGGTTCCTGCGCGCCGTGCCGGCCGTGCTCCTGCTACCGCTCCTTGGCCTGATGGTGACGTTTGCCGCCGCCCAGCGTAGCTTCGATAGGGCGGTATTCGAGTATGGGACGGAGCGTACGATCCAGGGCACCGTGCGGACTGCGCCTTATCCGATGCTCGAGGTCGAACGGCCCGGAACCGCGACCGTCAGCCGTTACCTGCTGGCCGGGTTCGGCAAACGGGGAGCCCAGGAGGCGACCGTCGGGCTCGACGGGAAGAAGGCCCGGATCGTGGGCACCCTGGCCTACCGTGACAACCTGACCGTGCTCGAGATCGCCGGGGCCGAGCCCCTCGGACCCGGGAGGCCGGCGCCAGCGCCGCGGTCGGTGTCGGGGCGGTTGGACCTCGTTGGCGAGATCGTCGACGGCAAGTGCTACGCTGGGGTCATGAACCCGGGGCGCGGGGCGACTCACCGCGGCTGTGCCATCCGCTGTCTCGCGGGTGGTTTGACTCCCCTGTTCGTGATTCAAAACCAAGACGGAACCCTGGTGGAGATGATCCTCACGGACGACGCCGGTCACTCCCTGCCCCAAGCCGCCCGGTGGGCGGGACGCCCTGTCCAGGTATCCGGTCGGATCGAATCGCTCGACGACATCTGGTTTCTCCGCGTCGATCCTGCCACGATTCGTTCGGCGCATGACTGAGCCCCGTTTGGATCTCTTCTTTCCCGCAACCGCCGCGATCGCCTATCCGATCGAACCGGCCGCGGTCCCGAATTGCTCGATCGAAGCCGGACGTTACCAGGTGCGGTTCGCCAGGGCCGCCGACGATCTCGATCGGATCCTCGCCCTCCGCTACCAGATCTTCAACCTCGAACTCGGCGAAGGGCTCGACCAGTCGCACAGGAGCGGCCGCGACGAGGACGACCTCGACGGCCGAATGCATCACCTGATGATTCGCGACCGCCGTACTGACGAGGTGGTCGGAACCTACCGGATGCAGACCGCCGACATGGCCGCCAGCCGCGGCGGCTTCTATTCGGCCCAGGAGTTCGATTTGGGACGGCTGCCGCGGGAGGTCATCGCCGCCTCGGTCGAGATCGGCCGGGCCTGCGTCGCTCGCGAGCATCGGAACGGTCGGGTCTTGAGCCTGTTGTGGCGCGGCCTCGCCGAATACCTCACCTGGAATCGGAAACACTTCCTCTTCGGGTGCTGCTCGCTCACCAGTCAGGATCCCGACCTCGGCGTCGACACCCACCGTTACCTCGAAGGGATCGGTGCGGCCCATCCAACGCTCGCCGTCCTCCCGCGGACGGGGTTCGAGTGTCGGCCAAGTCGGCCGCCGACGCCGGGGCCGGCCCACATTCCCGCCTTGTTCCAGAGCTACCTGAATCTCGGGGCCAAGGTGTTGGGACCGCCGGCGATCGACCGCCAGTTCAAGACGATCGACTGGCTGGTCATGCTCGACGTCCGGGAGATCGACCCGATGACCTACCGCCATTTCTTCCGGTGACGAATCCCGCGACGGAGGTTCGGCAGGAGGTCTACGGAGATCGTATCGGCCGTGATCTGCTCCGGCTGGTGCGTCGAGGCGAGTGGCCGGTGCTGTTCCGGCTCGGAGCCATCACCTGGTGGACCGGCGGCCTCCTGGTGGTGCTCCTGTCGGGGATGTGGCTCACCACCCCCTGGCCGAGTCGGCGGAGGCGATGGCGCAATGCCATCGTCAAGCGCTGGGCCAGGGGCATGGCCAGAATCGTGAACATGCGGATGGTGGTCGAAGGTCCGGTCCCACCCGCGCCGTTCTTCTTGGTGTCGAACCACGTCAGCTACGTCGACATCGTCTTCTTGCTGGCCCATTTGGACGGCGTCTTCGTGGCCAAGCACGAACTCAACCAGTGGCCGGTCGTCGGCTACCTGACCCGCTTGGTGGGAACGATTTTCGTCAACCGACAAAGCCGTCGCGATTCCCTCCGCGTCATCGAGGCGATCGATGCCCGGGTCGCCTCCGGCGATGGCGTCGTGGTCTTCCCCGAGGGCACCAGCTCGGACGGCGCTGACGTGCATCCGATGAAGGCGGCGCTGTTCGAATGGGCGGCCCAACGGGGCCACCCGATCCAGCACGCTGCCCTCCACTACCGGACCGCCGAGGGTGCTCCACCCGCGCGCGACGTCATTTGTTGGTGGGGCACGATGTCGTTCCTACCGCACGTCCTCGATCTCTGTCGGCTGGGCGGCTTCACCGCCACGGTCCGTTTCGGAGCTGAGCCCTTGCTCGGAAACGATCGAGCCGCTCTGGCCGTACGGGCCCGTCACGCGATCGCGGCGAACTTCGTCGCGCATTCACCGAGGTCCAACTCGTTATGATCGACCCCAACCGTCAGTGCCTCGCGCAAGGCACCGAGCTACTCCAGGCTCTCACCGATGCCCAATACGCCGAGCCGCGCGGCGACTGGGCACCCGTCGGCGCCCAGTATCGTCATGTGCTCGATCACTACCAATGCTTCCTCGACGGACTCGAGGGGGGACGGATCGATTACGACACCAGGTCCCGCGATCCGGATCTGGAGCGGAACCGGAAGGTCGCCCTCGAGGCAACGGCGCACCTCGCTGCCCGTCTGGCCGAGGCGACGGACATCGACCCCGATCGGCCCCCTGTTGATTCAACTGCAATGCGAGGCCGGTACCGAGTCATGGAGTCGCTCGACGCTCGGGCGCGAGCTCCAGTTCCTGGTGAGTCACTCGGTTCACCACTTCGCCCTGATCAAGCTCCTCCTGGCCAACGATGGCCCGGTGCTGCCCCGGGAATTCGGCGTCGCTCCTTCGACTCTGAGCCACCAGGGCGCCCTTCGCTGACGTGTGCACGGTAAGCTGGCTCCCGTCCCGGCGCGGGTACTGGCTGTTCGTGTCGCGCGATGAGCGCCTGACGCGAGCTCGCGCGGTGCCGCCGAGCCGTCGCCTGGTCGGGGCCGTCCGGATCTTGGCGCCAACCGATGCCACGGCGCTGGGCACCTGGGTGGGCGTCAATCAGCACGGCGTCGCGGCGACGCTGCTCAACCGGTACGCGGACGCCGCCGACCTACCCACTCCGGGCACCGTGAGTCGAGGATTGCTGGTGCACTCGGTCCTGATGGCCCGCTCTGCCCCGGAGTTGATCGACCGGGTTCGGCGTGCCTCCCTCGGGCGCCATCAACCGTTCACCATCGTGGCGATCGACAGCCGGCACCGCTGCCTGATCGGCGACTGGGACGCCCGGGAGTTCGAGGTCGACCGGGGACCGGAAGTCGGCCTGGTCCGAACCAGCTCGGGCCGGGACCAGGCCGAGGCCGAGCGCTCTCGCGCCGCCGCGTTCGCGGACCTGGCGAAAGACCAACGCCCGAGCGCCGCCCTCCTGGCCGCTTTTCACCGGGGGCATTGGCCGGCCAGGGGGCCGTTCTCGGTCTGTATGCACCGCGAGGAAGCGGCCACGAGGAGCCTCACCGTGGTGCGACTGCGGCCCACTCGGGCCACCATGTGGTATTGGGATGGCCCGCCCTGCCACCGGCCCAGGGTCGCTCGGCGGACCCTGACCCGGTCCCGATGAGCAAACGACCGAGGATCGCCCGGTGGATTCTGGCCGGGTACATCGTCTTGCTGGGACTCTCCAACGCGGTCCGCAGCGGGAACCCTCGGGGCGAACCGCCGGCGCCGGACGAGCGCATCGTGACCATCGCGGGAGCCGACCGCGAGCTGGTCCGGATAGCATTGCGAGATACCGCCGCCGCAGGGGCAACCGGACTCCCGGTTCTGCTCCTCCACGGGAGCCCCGGCGACAACGGCGAGGTCTCTGGCATTGCCCGTCGGCTCGCGGGCAAACGACGAGCTATCGCGCCTGACCTGCCGGGGTTCGGCGGATCGACCTGGACCATCCCCGACTACTCGATCGACGCGCACGCCCGCTACTTGCCCGCCCTGCTCGACTCACTCGGCCTCGCCAGGGTTCACGTCCTCGGCTTCAGCATGGGGGGCGGTGTGGCGCTCAAATTGGCCACCATCGCCCCGGAACGGGTGGCGTCCTTGGTCCTGCTTTCGTCGATCGGGGCCCAGGAGTACGAGTTGCTCGGCGACTACCATCTCAACCGTTCGATCCACGCCCTCCAGCTCGGACTGATCTGGGCGGTCGAAGAATTGACCCCCCATTTCGGGCGGCTCGACGGCGGGTTTCTGACCCGGGAGTACGCCCGCAATTTCTACCACACCGACCAGCGGCCCCTGCGCGACGCGATGGCAACCTACCGGGGTCCCGCGCTGATCATCCAGGGTGACCGAGACGGCTTGGTCCACCCGGCGGTGGCCCGAGAGTCTCACCGGCTGATGCCTCAGAGCGAGCTGGCGATGTTCGATGGCCCTGGCGCCGATCATTTCATCGCGTTTCGCCAGCCCGATTCCGTGGCCGTGCTGACGGAGCAGTTCCTCGATCGGGTCGATCGGAACGAAGCGCCGACCCGGGCCACCGCGGACCCGGGCCGAGTCGCCTTGGCGGAGGCGCCGTTCGACCCCGGCTCGGTGCCGCCGGCGGTCGGCATCGCGCTGGTGGTGCTCGTCCTCCTGATCGCGGCCGCCACCTTCGTCAGCGAAGACCTGGCCTGCATTGCCACCGGTCTACTGGTGGCCCGGGGGACGCTGGCGTTCGGGGCCGGCACGATGGCGTGTCTGATCGGGATCTTCCTCGGCGACATCTGGCTCTTCCTGATGGGGCGATGGCTCGGCCGGCCGGCGTTGCGACGGATCCCGCTCCGGTGGTTCGTCTCGCCCGCCGCGGTCGACCGATGCGCGCGGTGGTTTGACCAGCGGGGTGCCTGGCTGATCCTGGCCACCCGCTTCGTGCCGGGGACGCGACTACCGACCTATTTCGCCGCGGGTGTGCTCCACGCCAGCGTGGTCGCCTTTCTGGGTGCCTTCCTCCTGGCCGCGGCGCTGTGGACACCGCTGCTCGTCGGGGCGAGCGCCCTCTTCGGCGACCGGGTGCTCGCCACCTTCGTCTCCTATCGGAGTTGGGCCCTCCCTTCCCTGCTGCTGCTGGCCATCGGGCTGTTCGTCCTGCTCAAGCTGGTGGTACCGCTGTTCTCCTGGCGGGGCCGGCGGTTGTTGCTCTCCCGGTGGCGACGCCTGACCCGGTGGGAGTTCTGGCCGCGCTGGGCGTTCTATCCGCCGATCGTCGTCTACCTGCTGTGGCTGGCACTCAAACATCGGAGCCTAACGCTTTTCACCGCGGTGAATCCGGCCATCCCGGGCGGTGGCTTCGTCGGCGAATCGAAGGCCCAGATCCTCCTGGGCCTCGCCCGGCGCCCCGAGGCGGTGGCGCGGTGGCGGCTGATTCCCGAGGCCATGCCCAGCGAGCGGCAAGGCATGGTGGCGCGGTTCATGGAGGACGCGGCTCTCGACTACCCGATCGTCCTCAAGCCCGACGTGGGCGAGCGCGGCGGTGGCGTCGGAATTCTCCGATCCGAGGCCGAAGTCGAGCGGTATCTGGCCGGAACCACCGAACCACTCATCGCGCAGGAATACGTTCCCGGCGTGGAGTTCGGGATCTTCTATTACCGGGTGCCGGGGAACGACCGCGGCACCATCTTCGCCATCACGGACAAACGGTTCCCCACGGTGACCGGCGACGGCGCCGGCACCCTCGAGCGGCTGATCCTGGCCGACGACCGCGCCGTCTGCATGGCGCGGTTCTTTCTCGGCCTGCACGCCGAGCGACTCGACTGGGTACCGCCGAAAGGTGAGATCGTCCCCTTGGTCGTGCTGGGAACCCACAGTCGCGGCTCGGCGTTCTTCGATGGCGAGTGGATCCGGACCCCGGCGCTGGAGGCCGCCATCGACGAGCTGAGTCGGACCTTCGACGGGTTCTGGTTCGGCCGGTACGACGTGCGCGCCCCGTCTGCTGAGGCGCTGATGGCGGGGGTCGACTTCAAAGTGCTCGAGCTCAACGGGGCGACGGCGGAAGCCACCAGCATCTACGATCCGAAGAACAGCCTGATGACGGCATACCGAGTGCTCTGCCGCCAGTGGGCGATCCTGTTCGATATCGCGGGGAAGAACGTCGCGGCTGGGGCCCGTCCATCCAGCTGGCGCGAGCTGTGGGAACTGATCGGCCGGCACCGACGTTCCATTGGCGCGCACGTCGACGTGACCTGACGCCGGAGCCTGCCATGGACATGATGCCGCTCACCAAACCCGCCCTGATCGCGAGCTGGATCTGCCAGATCGTCGCCGCGGTGATCCTCGGCCAGACCCTCTACTTCAAGTTCACCGGGGCACCCGAGTCGGTCTATATCTTCTCGACCCTCGGCGCCGAACCCTGGGGCCGGATCGGCAGCGGGATCTTGGAACTGCTAGCGGTGGCGCTGCTGTTGTACCCCAGAACCCCGGCGATCGGAGCCGCCCTGGCCGTCGGCTTGATGGTCGGCGCCATCGGCGCCCACCTCACCAAACTGGGCATCGAGGTCCAGGGCGATCGGGGGACGCTCTTCGGGCTCGCCGTGGCGGTCGCGATTTCGTCGCTCATCGTGCTGGCCATTCGACGCCGCGAACTCCCGATCGTGGGCGGCTGGCTCTAGCTCGCCATCTCCCGAGGCACCAACCAGGCGGCTACCTTGCAGCGGTGAGGCTCACCCTAACCGCGCGGTAGCCGGATGTCCAACTCGCAGTGGCACGACCTCGGCCCAGCCGACCAGTTCGCCGCCAAGCCGCTCCAGCAGGTTGTCATCGGCCGCACCCGGATCGCCCTGTCGTTTCGCGACGGCACCTTCGCCGCGATCTCGGGCGCCTGCAATCATGTGGGCGGTCCGCTCGGCGATGGCCGGCTGGATGGCGAGTACGTCGTCTGCCCGTGGCACAATTGGAAATACCATCGGACAACCGGGGCCGGCGAACCCGGGTATGAAGCGGAGACCGTGCCCAGATACCAGGTCGAGGTGCGAGAGGGGCATTTGTGGATCGACCTGACCCCAGCCGGGAAGCGAAACCGGATCCCCCACGAGCCCCACGCCCTGGCCCGTCCGGTCGTGCGGGAGGCCGGCCCCCTCCGGGTCGCCGGGATCTCGACCACGGCCATCGACGAAGCCAACCCCCGGTTCTCGACCTCCGAGGCCCTGCTGGCCGCCGCGCTGGCGCATGCCAAGGGTCGCGGCGCGGAGACCCGCCTGATTCGGCTGAGCTCGCTTTTCTTTCGTCACTGCGAGGGCTACTACTCCAAGAGCGCTCAGGCCTGTACCTGGCCGTGCTCGATCACCCAGATGGACCCCAACGACCAGATGGACCAGGTCTACGAGGCGATGGTCCATTGGGCGGACGTGGTGATGGTGGCGACACCGATCCGCTGGGGCGCGGCCAGTTCCCTGTATTTCAAGATGGCCGAGCGCCTCAACTGTGTGCAGAACCAGACGACCATCCGGGACCGGGTTCTGATCCGCAACAAGGTCGCGGCCTTCATCGTCACCGGTGGCCAGGACAACGTCCAGGGAACGGTGGGCCAGATGCTGACGTTTTTCGGCGAGCTCGGGTTCGTCTTCCCCCAGTTCCCGTTCATCGCCCACTCCCGCGGCTGGTCGGCGGAAGACATGGAGAACAACGTCCGCGTCGTTCGAGACAGCGCCGAGCTCCGCGAGGGCGCCGAGCAGCTGATCGACCGGTCGCTGGAGGTGGCGAAGCACCTGCTCGCCTCGGCGCCGCCCAACACCGTGGCTCGCGGCGGCCGCAAAGCTCACCCCGTCAATGGAGGACAGCCGGCATGACGCCAACGCGTCGCGATTTCCTGGAACGCCTGGCCGCCGGAACGGCGGCGGCGGCGGGTTTGACGAGCTTGAGCCCGGACGACCTGGCCGCGATCTCGTCGGTACAGGAGACCTGGGATACCTCGTGGACCGGCCGGATTCGCGGCAGACACAAAGCCGTCTTCGACGCGACGGAAATCGAGGACGGCGCCGGCGTGCTCAGGGTGATGATCTGGCGGATGCAATACGGCCAGGTCCTCGCGGTGGCTCCCGACGACATGGCCGCGGTGCTGGTCATCCGACACAACGCCATTCCGCTCGCCATGACCCAGGAATTCTGGGATCGCTATCGGATCGGTGAGACCAAGGGCGTCAAGCACCCGATGACGGAGCAGCCGACCGCCAAGAACCCGGCCTTGCTGTCGAGCGACACCGGCGACCTACCCTCGCAGTTCGCCAGCCTGAACCTCCCCGGGATCCTTGCCGCCGGCGGGATCGTGCTGGCCTGCAATCTGGCGTTCAGTCAATGTGTCGGCACGGTGGCCAAGGAGGACAAGCTCGAGCCGGCAGCGGCCCGCAAGCGGGCCCTCGAGATGCTCCACCCGGGGGTGATCCTCCAGCCGTCCGGCGTGTTCGCCAGCATCCTGGCCCAGGAACATGGCTGCCGGTATCTGAAAGCGAGCTGAGGTTTTCGGTGGACCTCGTCACGGCGTCGATCCCGCTTTTCTTCCTGCTCATCGGGGTGGAGCTGCTGGTCGCGCGGTGGCGCCATCACCGAGTCTATCGGCTGGCCGATTCCCTGACCGATCTGTCGCTCGGCACCATGAGCCAGTTGGCGGGGGTGTTCGTCGCGGTCGGGACGATCGCGCTGTACGCCTGGGTCGCCGCTGCATTCTCGGTCCAGTCGCTCATCGGCGCCCCCGCCTGGATCGCTCGGCCCCCGTGGTCCGCCAGCGGCGCCGATCTGGCCGCCGCGGCGTCATGGGCCACGGTGTTCCTGCTCGACGACCTGGCCTATTACTGGACCCACCGCTGCTCGCATGAGGTCAATCTGCTCTGGGCCGGCCATGTGGTCCACCATTCGAGCGAGGAGTATAACCTAACAGTAGCCCTACGGCAGAGCGGGCTCCACGGCTTGTTCACTTGGGTCTTCTATCTTCCGCTGGCCTTGGCCGGCGTTCCGGTGACGATGTGGGTCACCTGTCACGCCCTCAACCTGATCTATCAATTCTGGATTCACACTCGGGAGATCGATCGACTCCCGCGGCCGTTCGAGGCGATCCTCAACACCCCGTCTCACCATCGGGTCCATCACGGCATCAACCCGAGGTATCAGGACAAGAACTACGCTGGCGTCTTCATCATCTGGGATCGGTTGTTCGGCACCTTCGAGCCCGAACGAGAGCCGCCGGTCTATGGAATCACCAAGCCGCTGGCGAGCTGGAATCCGGTCTGGGCCAATCTCCACGTCTTCGCCGACATCGCCAGGACGGTCGTGCGGGCTCGCGGCTGGCGCGACCGCTGGCGGGTCATCTTCGGCCGTCCGGGATGGCGGCCGGCCGAGCTGGGACCGTCCGAGCGACTCCGGGCCGTCGATCCGGACTCCTATCACAAGTATGACCCGCCCGCCCCGGGCGCGGTGCGAGCCTACGCCGTGGTGCAGTTCGCCGCGGTCGTCGCCGCCTCGCTGGCGCTGCTGACCGCGGCCGACGGCCTGCCGCCGAGCCAGCGCCTGGCCGGGGTCTTCTACCTGGTGGTGGCCCTGGCGAACATCGGCGGGCTGCTGGAGGGCCGGAGCTGGGCGTTGCTCGCGGAACCGGCCCGGCTGGCCGTGGCGATCGTAGTCGGCATCGCCCTCCTGTTCCAAGGGAAGGCGCCGCTCGCGACAGCGATCGGATTGGCGGCATTCGCGGCGGCCTCGATGGTCTGGGTCCTCGCCCTTCGGAGCCTGGGACCGAGGGTCGCCGCGGTGCGGGGTCCGCTACTTCGGCACCACGAATAGCGCCGCCCAGTTCCGGCCAGTTCGTGGCATCAGCTTGAGGTGGACGGTCGCCGTTGCGGCTTCATAGAAGTACTTGTCGCCGGTACTGGCGTCGAGTTCGGCCTGGGACGCGGCCGCTACGATCGAGGCCGAGGTGTTGTAGTCGCGGTAGACGTTGATTTGACCGCTCGGATAGGGCAGCGACACGCTGAGCCAGTCCCAGGCCTGGAGCTGATTGCCGAAGATCTGCGGCCTGAGGGGGACCGCCCCCTGGTAGCCGACTCGATACCCCCGACTCGGGACCACGGACGAAGAGACGAACCAGGCAGCGTTAGGTACTCCCACGAAACTCCCGGCGGCTCCGTCGTCTCGCTGGATCGTGAGCGGGGCCACGGCCTGTTGATCCGCCGATCGCACCTGGAGATTCACGAAGCGGTGGGGGCAGACATAGGCGTTCCAGGCCGGCCGAAGAGTGCAGCCGCTGGTGGCGGTGAGCGCGGTATTGGCCGTCACGTACGCCCCCGGCGTGCCGGTCAGGCTGCCGTCCGTGTCGAAGGCCACGGCCGCCTTGTCGCCATCCTTGTCCGGCGCCGGGGCCTCGAGGAACAGCTGATTGGAATTGATGAAGGTCAGCTGTTTGCCGTAATTGAGGGTGTTGATCGGAAAGCCGTTCTTGCGGTTGTACCCCAGCGCGCTCATGTAGTTGGATGCCGTCGGCTGGAAGTCGATGAAGGTGACCCGCTCGGCCCCGACCCGACCATCGTAGAACTCATACCCTCGGACCGGGAAGTTGCGAGTGAACGGCGTGGCGGAGTTCGCCGACGGTCCCACGACCACCCCATCGGTGATGAAGGTCTCGTTCGAGGCGAACGTTCCCCCGATGTGGTTATCGCCGAGGATCGCGCCTTCGAGCCGCAGCTCGGATCCCCGGAGCCAGACCGCTCGGAACGAGTGCTTGTACCCGGTGAAGTTGACGAACCGGGCGGTGACCAGCGGCGAGCCGCTGTTGCCCGGGATCTGCCGCGGATTGTAGTGCACGGTCTCGATGGTGTCGTCCGGCCTGGGCCCGTCGTCGACATTGAGCCCGGTGTTGTTGTTGGAGTGGGCCACGTTGTCCCGGAATTCTCGGAGCGGAGTCTGCCGAGGCTTGGCCGGATGGCCCACCGAGAGCCCGGTCGGCGACTCCGGCAGCGCGAACCAGAAGCCGAAACCTCTCGACCCGGCCGCCACGTTCCGCCGCAGGGCGTTGTCCGGATTGGTGATCCAGAAGGTCGCCGGATCGACGTCCGAGGGAAGCACCGCCTCACCCGCCGCCGGCCGCCGGGTGACCAGCCCCAGATTTCGTTCCAGGACATTCCCGGTCTCGGACCCATCCTCGAGGAAATAGGCGTGACCGATGTTGTCATAGCAGACGTTGCCCGACACCTGGAGATCATTGGTGCCGTGGATCGTCAGGCAGCGATTGAACGTCTTCCAAACCGCGTTGTTCCGGAAGTACTGCCCGGCCACGCTGCCCGACAGGTGCCAATGCATCGGGTACCTGGCCAACGTCTTCTTCTGGCCCATTCGGGTGAACTCGACGCCGTCGATTCGCGCCACGCCGCCCTGCATGACCATGACGTGGCCGCCGAAGCCGGTTGCCAGCGAGGCGCTATCGCCTTGAATGACGATGTTGCGGGAGAGCAGTCCGACCTCGGCCCGTTCGTCGAGCGTCTTGCCGGCATACTGCTGCAGCTGTCCCCAGTGACGGTACCGAAGGGCGCTCTGGAGAGTGACTTCGTTGCCCTGTACCCCGGCGACGATCGCCTCTTCGGCCTGCATCGGGTCGAAGTCCGTCGAGGCAATCACGATCCGATCGCCTGGTTGCCAATCGATCGGGCCGACCACGGTCAGCTGGCTGGCCCCAGGCGCCGCGGTGGCGCTCAGTTTGGTCCAGGTGGTTCGCGGCCGACCGACCAGTTCGGCCGTCCCGCCAATGACCGCGAGGACCTTGGCGCCGGCACCGTCGATGGCGTCGGTGGATGGCCCGGTGAGCGTGATCACGGCCCGCTTGGTGAATGGGCTCGACTCCGATCCGATCGAAAGGCTTCCTTTGATCACCATCCAATCGGTGGTCAAACTCAGATCCCGATCGGCGAACTCCAACCTGCCCAAGACGGTAACGCTTCGAAGCGGTGGGGGCGTGAGATCGAGCCGAATCGTCGCTCCTGCCGGGATCACGACCTCGGCACCGGGACCGGGAACCGACCGATTCGGCCAGGCGTTCGGGTTCGACCAGAGCAGAAACGCCGGCGGCGGCGGTGGCGGCGGCGGTGGCTCGACGGGACTGTCGGCCGAACAGGCAACGGCAGCGGTCAGAAGCGCTGGCCAGTGCCAACGCCGGTGAACGATGGGTCGCATCGTCGTTTCCTCCGGACGAGGGTGGAGCGAGCCTAGATTGCTGGCGGTGTCACCCAGGCGACCCGCCAGGCACGGGGTTGCCCTGACAGAGCATGAATCAGGCCCGGTCGAGGGGTGTCCGCGGTTGCATCACGCCGCCCGATCGACCGGCGGGCCACTCGCTGAAGTGCAATCGCTGTCACGGGTTGCAGTCACGACCGGGGTCTCGTCACCCTGGGTCCGGAACTCCGGCTCGGGTGAGAACCAGGCATACAGCACGATGCGAGACCGAAGCTCGGTCGCCGATGCCAGACGGGTGGGACTCAGGACTGCTGGACGCATTTGCAAACACTCCTCCGAGGGTCGTACGTTGAAGAGACAGTTCACCCGGCCCGTTGCCCTGCCGTGACCCAAGCCGTCTGCTGACCGAATACCCGAACCGTGACCTCGCCGTCACCATGATCGAACTGCGAACACTCGGTGCCGTCGAGCTCCGCTCCGCCGAGCGTGGAGAGCTCCGTGCGATACTCCAGCAGCCCAAGCGATTGGCCCTCCTGGTGTACCTGGCATCGTCGAAACCGGGGAAGCTGGCTCGCCGGGACTCGCTGCTGGCCCTGTTCTGGCCGGAGCTGGATCAGGAGCACGCTCGGGCCGCCCTCCGGCGGGCGTTGTACTTCCTTCGGCAAGCCGGCGGGCCGGAGCTGATCGTCGGCCGGGGCGACGAGGAGGTCGGGGTCGCCTCGGACCGGCTGTGGAGCGACGCGGTGGCCTTCGATCAGGCAGTCGACCGGAACGACCTTGCGGCCGCGCTGGACCTCTACCGAGGGGATTTTCTCGACGGCTTCTATGTCCAAGGAGCCCCGGAGGCTGAGGCCTGGCTCGATCGGGAGCGGACCCGCCGGCGCTACGACGCCGCCCAGGCGGCCTGGCAGCTGGCCCGAGCCGCGCTGCCCGACCTGGCCCACGCCGGCCGATTCGCCCAACGGGCCATTGACCTCGCCCCCCACGACCAGGACGCCCTCTTGGCCTTCCTTGGCCTCCTTTCCCGCCTCGGCGAGCGATCCTTGGGCGAGCGGCTGGTCCGCCAGGCCGCGGAACGGCTCCGCACCGACCTTGGCATCGAGCCGCGGCCCGAGCTGCTCGCCGCCGCGGACCGGATCCGCCCACCGGAGGCAAGCGACAGCCTCGCCCCGCACCAATCGGCGATCGCCGTTCTTCCGTTTTCGGTCCGAGGCGACCCGGCGTTTCGATACCTGGCCGATGGGCTGGTCGAACTGGTCTGCACCAAACTCGACGGCTCCGGCGCCTTGCGCACCATCGAGCCGAAGCTCGTCGTCGATCTCACCCCGAGGAACGCTGCCGGCGGGACTGACGCCGACGCCGCCCAGGCCATCGCCTCGAAGGTCGGAGCCGGCTGGTATCTCGTCGGCACGGTGCTCGAAAGCGGTGGCCGGCTCGAGATCGGGGTCGCGCTCTATCGAGCCGACGGCCGACTTCGGGCCCGAGCCGAGGGTCGAGCCGACTCGGAGGCGGGGTTGTTCGAACTGGTCGACGATCTGGTCCGGCAACTCCTCGCCAACTTCGACCACTCCGCCGCCGGTCGGCTTGGCAGGCTCGCGGCGCTGACGACGGAATCCCTCCCCGCCCTGAAGGCGTACCTTCGAGGCGAGCATGAGTTCCGGCTCGGTCGCCACCTCCAGGCGGTGGACGCCTTCCGCCGGGCCAGCATCGAGGACGCCTCGTTTGGGTTGGCGCACTACCGGATGGCTTCGTCCCTCGCGGCGATCGCGCTGATCGGTCCCGCTCGGACCGCGTCGACCGAGTCGTTTCGGCTTCGCGAGCGATTATCGGATCACGACCGGTTGCTCCTCGAGGCACAACACTACTGGCTCCATGGCCATGCCGACGAGGCGGAGCGCCGTTATGCGGCGCTCACGGTGTCGTATTCCGAGCAAGTCGAGCCGTGGTACCTCCTCGGCGATCTGCTGTTTCACAGCAACCCGTACCGCGGCCGGTCGATCGCCGAGGCCCGGGGCCCGTTCGAACGAGCGGTGGCCATCGAGGAGGCCCATCAGGGGGCACTGACGCAGCTCGCCCGGCTCGCCGCGATGGAGGGACGCCTGGCCGACCTCGACCGGTACGTGGCCGCCGCCCACCGGCATAGTCCTTCGGCCGATCAGGCGATCGGCCTCACGGTGCTCCGAGCGTTCGCGGCCGGCGACCGCACCGAGCAGGCGGCGCTGGCGTCGGCGCTCGCGGGAGCTCCGGGCCTCGCGATCGCCCGGGCCTTCGCGGACGTGGCGCTCTACGCCAACGATCCCGACGGCGCCTATCGGCTGGGGGTCGCCATTCTCCCGAGCGCCAGGTCGCCCGAGTTCATCGCGCTGGGCCACCTGATGCTGGCGCACTTGGACCTCGCCGCCGGACGAGTCGATGACGCGCTCGGGCGCCTCGACCTTGCTCGGCGGCACGAGCCGGCCTGGGCCCTCGAAGTCGAGGGACTCTTCGCGGCGCTGCCCGTTGGCGGGTTGCCCGGTGCCCACGCCGCCCGGGTCGAGGCACGGCTCGAGGCATGGGATCCCTCGGAGACCCGCCCGGGTGTCGCGGTGCCGCTGGCATTCCACGACGGACTGCACGGCCACCTCCGGTTGTTCCTGCTCGGCAACCTCGCCGTTCGCCGCGGCGCCCTCGGTCGAGCCGCGGAACTCGCCGAGCACCTGGCCGAGTTGCCGGTCCCCACCGGCCATGAAGCGATCGTGGAGCATTTGGTTAGGACGATCGATGCGTTGGTCCATCGGGCGAACGGCCGTTCAGCCGAAGCGCTCGGCGTTCTCGAACGGCTCCGGACCGGGGTCTGGTTCCAGTATGCTGTCGGATCCCCGCTGTTCGCCGGCGTCTTGGAGCGGTTCCTCAGGGCAGAGTTGCTGGAAGAACTGGGCCGCGGCACCGAGGCCCGGCAGTGGTACCTCACCATTGCGCAGCGTTCGCCCTACGAGTTGATTTTGGCCGCCCCCGCCCAGGCCCGGGCGTCACGCCTCGCGGCCGAGGGAAGCAAAACGTGAAAGGACCCGAATGCGTCGCCCGGTGTTGGGTGCCATGCTGGTGAGTTCGCTCGTCGCGGGGACCGGCTGCACCAGCTGGAAGGTGCGAACGACGCCCGCGGCCCAGATCCTCACCGAGAAACCCCTTCAGACCATTCGAATCGTCACGGTCGACTCGATCCCCGTGACGCTGCATCAGGCGCGGGTCGTCGGCGATTCGGTCACCGGGCATCCCACCGCCCGAGCGGTGGAGCGGCGGACCATCCACCTGCGAGACATCGCGACGGTGGCCACCAAAGTCACCAACCTCGGCAAGACGCTCGTCGTCGGGGCGGCGATCGCGGCGGGACTCCTCGCTTACAGCTGGCTCCAGGGCCTCAACAGCACCTCGCCGTAGCCGATCGCGGGCTCAGGGCGACACCCGGTCGACGTAAGAATCTCCGGTGATCATCCGGACGACCCGGCCCCCCTCCTCGACGAACCGGACGACCTCGCCCACGGGCCCGCCGCCCACCGGCGCCTGGTATCGAAACCGTCCCCCGCCGATCGGCTCGAGCTGGATCGGGTTGTCGGCGGTCTGGGCGTTAGGCGTGATCAGGACCAACCGATCGGCCAGCAACACCACTTGGCTGTCGCCGAAACGGCCCCGGTAGAGACCGGCAAACCGGGCCCAACTCGGATCCCACGCCACCCGAACCGGCCGCGGCGCGATGGCCTTCGCCGCCGCTTCCCCGACCGTGTTCATCAGCTGAATGGCGATCCCGTTGGGATCCGAGTCGTTGGTGTTGGTCAGCACGATGACCCCGACCTTGCCGTCGAGCTGGATCAAGGTCTGGGTGGTGTAGCCGGGATACCCGCCGCCGTGGCCGACGTAGGTCTTGTCGCCAATCCGGTTCACCGCGAACCCAACGCCGTTGCCGGACGTCCAGGTATTCTCGAGCCGCCGCACCCGGTGCATTTCGCGGAGCGACCAGGAGCTGAGGATTCGATCGCCGCCTCGAGGCCCTCGGCGGAACTGGGCCGAGACGAATCTGGCCATGTCCTCGACCGTCGAGGTGATCCCGGTCGCCGCGGCCATCCCCCGGGCATCGACGAACGGCAGTACCGACCGACTGCCGTCCGGCATCCGCCGGGTGTAGCCGGTCGCGAGGCCCGAGACGTTTTGATCGACGCTCGACGACGCCATCCCCAACGGCAGGAAGATGTTCCGGGTGACATAGTCGGCCCAGGTCTCCCCGGTCAGCTGCTCGATCACCATCCCGGCCAGGGTGTAGGCCAAGTTGGAGTACTTCCATCGAGTATCCGGCGGAAACGCCGCTTGCCGGTCGGGCATCAGGGCCCGGAACTCGTCGGCCGTCGGGAAGTCGTAGCTGGTCCAGTGGTCGCCGGCCTCCCGGGGAAGTCCCGAAGCATGAGTCAGGAGCTGCTCGATCGTGATCGGGCCGTCGTCGTCGCCCGCCGTCTTGGTTTTGAACCAGGGCAGGTATTTGGCCACCGGATCGTCGAGGTGGAGCTTCCCCTGCTCGCGCAACTGCATGATCGCGGTGGCGGTGAACAGTTTGCTGTGGGACGCCATCCGGAACTTGGTCTGGGGCGTCATCGGGGCCTTGGTCTCGAGGTTGGCATGGCCGAAGCCCTGGGACCAAATCAGCTCCTGGTCGGCGACGACCCCAACGACGATTCCGGGCAAGCCGCGGTAGGCGATCTGTCCTTCCAGCCAAGCCGAGAAGAGCCGCTGGGCACCGAGCACCTCTTGGTCGGCGCTGGCCGGCGAGCGCGGCTGGGCGGCCAGGACGGGAACGAGCGCAAGCGCGGCCAGACCACCGATCAGACGGGATCGACCCATCGGGAACCTCATCGATTGAAGATGAACGGGCACCGACGCGCGGCGGTCACGGGGCCACCGGCTCGGCGAGTTTGCGGAGGATGTCTTCGTAATACGGCTTTTCCCGGAGACTGGCGCGGGAGCCCGGGAAGTAGACCAGACTCAGGCTCGCCCCGAACTCGTTCATGTCGGTCAGGACGATCCCGACCCGCTGATCGCTCGACAAGCGGGTATTGTCGATCATCGGGCTGGAGAAGAACCCGACGTCGAACTCGATCGAGGCGCGCCCAGACTCCGCCTCGGCCTGCCCTGCCCCGCCCTTGGTGTCGATCTCCAATCCGATCCGCAGCTCCCGTTGCGCGGTGTCGGCCCGCAGCACCGTGACCCGAAACCGCCGCTCGACCCCATCGAGCGTCTGGGTGACGTCCTCGAGCTGGGTCGAGGTGGTCCCCGCCAACAAGCTATCGGACAACAGCACCGTCCAATCATGTCGGCGGCCGCCCGCCTCGAGCACGATCATCTGTTTTCGAGTCACTTCGCGCGCCAGATCGCTCAACCGATCCTCGTAGAGCCGTCGCTCCCGCGGCGTCGACGCCAGGGAGACGATCTCCCGCCGCAGGTGGAGGAACAGCGGGGTCATGTTGAGCGCCTCGTGAAAATTCTGGGCCAGCAGTTCGAGCTTGAGGAGGCGAACGTCGACCGAGCTGGCCGACTGATCGAAGAACGAGCCGATGATCGACTGGAACATCTCTTTCCGGAGAGTGGCCTCCGACTCTTCCCGGCGGCTCATCAACTCGGAGTAGAGCCGCAGCTTGGCCTCGCTGCTTTGCTGTTGTTCCAGGGCCCGAGACCCGAAGAACCCGAGGCTCCCCACCGCGATCGCCGTCAACAGGCCGCCTAACGGCGCCATCACGATGGCCAGCTTGTCCCAGAGGTCCTTGCCCCCGACCGGCCCGGTCGGCTCAGACACGCTTGAGCACCAGCTTGCCGGCTCGTTCCTCCACCACCAACCGATAGCGTGTCGGCCGCTCGAACACGACGACATCGAGCGTCAGGCGTTGGCTCTTCAGGGCGACCGAGAAGATGCACTTGCCCGTCGCCGCCGCCCGGAGGCGATAGGAGCCCGTCGAGTCGGTCTTGGCGGAGACGGTGTCGCTGCCGCACACCAAGGCAACCTCCGTGTTTGCCAGGTAGTCGGTCCCGAAGCGGACCTCGCCGAAAATCTCCCCGCCCACCAGTCCGACGATCAGCCACCACGACATCTGCCGCTCCCGCGCGAGTTGGCCCGGAATCTAGCGGGTTGCCGCGGGTCGAGGCGTGGCGGTGAAGAACGCGGTGAACTCCGGCTGGTTGGCGAGAAAGGCGGCCGGGGCCGCCCCGGCGAAGGCCCGGAAGTCGCGGACCAAGTGCGCCTGATCGAAGTAGCCGCATTGGGCCGCCACCCGCGCCAGGCTCGCCGGATCGGACCGCCAGGCGGAGAAGACCCGCTGGAACCGGGTAATCCGGGCCAACGACTTCGGCGACACCCCGACGTCGCGGGGGAAAAGCCGCTGCAGCGTCCGGAGGCCTGCCCCGAGTTGCCGCGCCAGGGCCGAGAGCGCCACCATCCCGTGACTGGCGCGGATTTCCCTGACGGCCGCGGCCACCCTGCTGTCGGCGCCGCGGCCCATTCGGAGGATCCGATCGAGATGGGTCTCGAGCGCGGTGACCCGGTCGGCCCGGGTCCCGGCCAACGCCAGCTCGGCGCGGAGCGCGCCGATCTCTGGCGGCCCGCCACGGTCGAAATCGAGCCACCGGTCGGTTATCATCGCCAAGTGCTGACACAGGGCGGCGGCACCGTGGGGCTCGAATCGGACCGCCACGACGTCGCTGGTGGCGGTGGGCCCCACCACGAACGGGCCAGTGAGCTGGCCGACCAACAGGGACCGCGGTTGGACCACGGAGCCCCAGCGACCCACCGCCCGATAGGGGTCGGCCAGGTGAAAGATCAGCTCTGGCGATCCGTCCGGGAGGGCCGGGTCACCGGGATCCCCAGAGGACTGGGCGTCCCCGGTCAGAAACCAGTAGCACCGGATCCACACGCGGAGGTGAGGAGCCGGCTGGATCTCGAGGTACTCCACTCGAGGGAATCTGGGTTGGTTTTCGTCACTGGCCAAGACGCCGCCGGCCCCCGGCGTGGTTGCCGTGGGCGGCAGTCGCCGGGGCGATTGACGACTAGTGGACTGTACCAGATAAGTGTTTAGTGCTATATTGGCTGGTATGGACACCCAGCCGATCGCCTTGACGCCCGCCGAGCGGACCGAATTGGAGCGACGCACCCGAAGCCGGACGGGCCGAGCCC
>VGVQ01000010.1 GCA_016874005.1 Gemmatimonadota bacterium
GCGGGACCGCAAGCTCGAAACGGCTCGCGACCGCCGCCGCGCGGCGCGGGCGATGCTGGCGCTGGCCGAACCACCCGGGGTGCGTTAATTCACAGCCACCGAGTCACATTTCCGCTGAACCAGGACAGCCAAGCGGTACCTCGTCCGGGGCTACGGCTTCAACGATCCCCTGCAATACGGGAAGAAGTTCTCGTTCATCGCCACGGCGCCGCTTCCCACTCACGTTCCCTGCAGTGGGGCCGGCTGGGGTATCAATGGGGTGCTCGGCAACGGGTATCGGCACCTCCTCACCGGTCTCTCGTTCGATGCCGCCAACCCAGCCAACACTGGGCAGATGACGGCTCGTTTCGCCGGACTCGTCATCGAGGTGGAGGTCGAGTATTGAGTCCGGCCGGACGGCTCGGTCACCGCGACCGGGCCGCCACCATCCCCACCGGCTCGCCTCGGTTCATCGCCGGGGTGCCGATCACGTACATCACCTCGCCGTCGAATGGCGCCCGCACCTCCGCCAGCTGATGCCCGGCGAAATCCGTCAGCACCCCGATCACCGCGCCGGCAGCCACGGTGTGCCCCGGCTCGACCCATGCCTGCCAGACACCGGTCTCCGGACTCCGGAGCACCTCCAACCGATCGAGGTACACCGGGGCGGTGACCATCGTCAGGGGCCCTCCTAACATTTTCAAGTATCTGAGCAGTCGAATTGCCCCCTCGTAGTTCTTCTGGACCATCGCCTCGGCCGGCATCCCGAGCGCCCCAGTCTCGGTGGTGATCGACGGCTTCCGGCGCAGCTGCGCGGTGTTCTGGGTGTAGAGGCTCCGGGCCGGATCGGTGGGCCGCTCCCGATCCACCACGATGTGGTCGTGGCCGAAGGCCAGGGCCAGCTCCCGCGCCACCGAGTCGGTCCGGGCGTCGAGGCCGAGCGGACTCCAGTAGGTGTAGGGACGGAGCCACTCGTTGCCGTCGCCGGCATGCATGTCGACGACGAAGTCGGATCGCTCGATGATCTCGTTGGTGATGGCAAAGGCGATCCGCTCCGAAACCGTGCCATCCCGCTTGCCTGGATAGACTCGATTGAGGTTCTTGCCGTCGACCGGGCTGTAGTACACCGTGCGGCCCAGAAACGAGGGCAGGTTGGCGACATGGACCAGCACCAGGGTCCCCGCCAAGTCGTTGGCTTGGACCCGCTCGCGAACCCGCTGGAGGCCGACGATCGGCGCGACTTCGGAGCCATGGGTACCGGCGATCAGCGCCAGGGTCGGTCCCGGCCGGCTCCCCCGAACGATGGTGATCGGGATTTCGGTCCCGGCATCGCTGCCGGCCGGGATCGCGATCGCCCCCGATCGCGACTCGCCCGGGCGGGCGGTGACGTTGCCGATCGTCAGCGGACCCTGCGCGAAAGCGACGGGTATCACTCCGGGGGCGATGACCGAGGCGACGACCGTTGCAAGGACCGTGGCGACAAAGCACTGGAGCGGCTTCATGGGATTGGCTCCTCGATAGAGGTGGCGGGCCGCCCCGCCAATATAGGGCGGCGACTCGACGGCCGGGCGTCCCTCGCTGTGGTGGTCACGGCGAGGGCTAATTCCGCGATCCAAGCGAACTGTGCACCAGGTCGATGAACCACGTCTGTCCGAGCCGGGAGAGGACGACCGATTCCACCTCCGTGCCCTGGATGGCCGCCGGGTTTGCGCTCGCCTCCACTTGGGCCGCGGAATACACGAAGGCCGCCCAGCCGAGCACCCGGACCGTCACTTGGATCGGCCGGCGGGTGATCGCGCGGGCCCAGCGGATTTCCGCCTGGAGCGCGTCTCCTTGGAGTCGACTCGCCTCCCCGCGTTTGAGGACGACCGCGCCCGGAGCGAGCAGGCCGCGCAGGGCGAGGGTATCTCCGCTCTCGAGGGCGGCATGAAAGCGGGCGACGGTTTGAACGACGGCGAGTGAGTCCGCCGGGCGGAGCTGGGCGGCGACGGGCGCCGCGATCGTGACGCAGAGCAGTACCGGGAGAGCGCGGGACACGATCACCTCCGTCCGAGGTTAGCGGCGAACGATTTGCATGGCACCAGTGAGGCTCCCCGGCGGCGGTCGCCCTTCGGCTCCGCCGATGACGACGGGATCGGCTCCGCGGGCCGGTCTTCGGTAGCTGCTACCAGGCATCGGCCCGGCGGTACGCGTCGATGACCGCCCGCTCGCCGTCTTTTCCGGGGAGGGAGTTTCCGTGTTCCATGCCGAGGATGCCCTGGTATCCCTTCGAGGCAATGTGGCGGAACACGTTGCGGTAGTTGATCTCGCCGGTTCCCGGTTCGTCGCGGCCCGGATTGTCGCCGATTTGGAAGTAGGCGATTTCGTCCCACGCCGCATCGATGTTGGGAATCAGATTGCCCTCGGTGATCTGCTGGTGGTAGGCATCGAAGAGGATCTTGCAGGCCGGGCTCGCGACCGCTTTGCAGAGGGCGTAGGCCTGGGGTGTCCCGGTCAGGATCATGCCAGGGTGATCGCGCAGGGTATTGAGCGGTTCGAGGACCATCGTCAGGCCATGCGGCTCGAGGATCGCGGCCGCGCGCTTGAGCGATTCGATCAGATGGGCGGTCTGGTACTGGAGGTCGAGCCGGGCGTCGACGTGGCCCGGTACGACGGTCATCCACCGGGCGCGGACTCGTTTGGCCACCTCGACCGACTGTTGGATTTCGGTGAGGAACCGAGTCCGGTGCGCCGCTTCGCCGCTGGCGAGGGTGGGTTTGCTCCAGTCGATGGTGTGGGCGACGAACACGCCCATCCGGATGTCGAGCCGCGCCATCGCCGCCGCGATCTTTTCTTGGTCGGCGACCGAGCGTTGCCGCATCCCGTTGTCCTCGAGCGCCCGGAAACCTTCGGCGGCCATGAACTCGAGCTGGGCGACCGGGTCGGGGCCGGCGTGGGCCTGGAACATCCCGAAATGGGGCGCGTAGGCCAGGCGGAACGGTTGGGTCTGGGGCCGTCCGTTAGGCAGGCGGGGCAAGGAGACCGCGCTGGCGGCGGCCAGGAAGAGTCGGCGATCCATTTCATCCCTCTCCAAATCGGCGGTCGACCTTGGTTCGGCCGGGCATCGGTACCGGTGGAACCGCAAGCGGTCCGAGTTGACCGACCCCGGGTGGGGTCAAGTCCTGAGGCGAGTTCACCAAGTCGGCCCAGGAAATCATCTGGCCGGTGTAGGCGGCCTCGCGAACCATGATCGCGGTGAGAGTGCTTTCGGCGACCTGCCGGCCCTCGTTGAGCGGGGTGCCGGCCCGAATGCTGGCGATCAGGTCGATATGTTCCTGAAGGTACGGATTGGGTTTGGCGCCCTGATAGGTAAAGGGCGAGACACCGGTGATCGACCCCGACGGATCGGTGGCCCCTTTGGTGCCCTGAAACCGCTCCGCGACCAGATCTTCGCAGCCATCGATCTGGCGGCACATGCTGGCCACCCGCCCGCCGTTGGGATACTCCAGGTGAACGCTGAAATGGTCGAAGATGTGACCAAACTCGGGTCCGGTACGCCATTGGCGGCCTCCCGTGCCAACCGCCTTGACCGGATGGCCGCCCATGACCCAGTTGGCGACATCCAAGTTGTGAATGTGCTGCTCGACCACATGATCACCGGACAACCAAGCGAAGTAGAGCCAGTTGCGAATCTGCCACTCCATGTCCGACCATTCCGGCTTGCGGGCCGCATGCCAGAGGCCGCCTTGGTTCCAGTAGACTTGGCCACCGACGACCTCGCCGATCGCGCCCTGGCGGATCCGTTCGATGGTCGCCCGATAGGCCGGGTCGTGGCGTCGTTGCGTTCCGGCGACGATGGCGAGCCCTTTCTTCTGGGCCAAGTCGGCCGAGGCCATCACGGACCGCACCCCGGTGGGGTCAACGGCGACCGGCTTTTCCATGAATACGTGCTTACCGCTCGCGATCGCGGCCTCGAGATGGCGGGGCCGGAAGCCAGGGGCGGTGGCCAAGATCACCACGTCGACGCCGGAGTCGATCACCCGCTGATACGCGTCGAACCCGACGAACGTGTGTCCCTCATCGAGCGAGATCTTGGCGGCTATTGCCGGGTCCTCGGCCGCCACCTTGGCGAGATTCTCGCGACATGACGCGACCCGATCGGCGAAAATGTCGCCGATCGCCACCAGACGAACACCTTCGTTGCCACGAAGACAGTCGTGGGCCGCCCCGGTGCCGCGCCCCCCGCAACCGATCAACCCAATCCGCAGGGTGGCCGAGGATGCCCACGGCAAGGCCGCCGCTGGCTTGGCGCGCGACAACGCCGCGGCGGCCCCGACGGAGGCTTTGACGAAATTGCGTCGGTTCGGATCGAAGAAATTGGTCATCTGGAGTGTCTCGGTACCTGATTAGGGTTCTCGGACTATTCGGAAGCCGACGAAGGGCCCATCGCTGAGCCACCAATTGCTCTTGGGGATTTGCGGGTCGCGTTCGTTCCAACTGGATTGCTGCTTGCGTCGGGAGGCCGGCCCGACCTGCTCGATCGGGTCGCGCCACGATCCGCCCCTCACCACCAACTGACCGTCTCCGGTGGTGACCCATTCGGCCACGTTGCCGAAGAGATCGGAGGTCCCGAGACGATCGGCGCCGCGGGAACCGCCAGGACGGGTGGTCCCATTTGCGTTGCCGGCGTGCCAGGCAAACTCGTCGATCGGTACCGGCGGCGAAGCGGTGGCGGCGAGATCGGCGGCCCGCTGCCACTCGGCGTCAGTGGGTAATCGATACCGTTTCCCGGTGACCGCGGAGAGCCAGGCACAGAAGGCCTCCGCCGCCGCGCGGGTCACACTGATGACCGGGAAGCCCCGGTGGCCGAAGCCGTAGTCCGGGTTACCATAGGGTTTCGACGGGCCGGCCACCGCGTCGGCGCCCGCGGGCGAATAGCGGGGTGACGGCTTCCGGCTCAGGGTGAATGCGTCGTAGGCGTCCCATAGGACTTCCGTACGGCCAACCCAGAACGACTTGACCGCGACCGAGTCGGTCTGGCCGGGCAGCCGTACCGCCCCCCCCGGCACGTGCACCAGTTCGAATCGGACTAACGTACCAGGGATGCTGTCGACGGTCACGGTTTGACCGTGTGCCGTGGTGGCGACGAGCATCCCGACGCCGACGAGCCAGGACGCCGCGAGGCGGCAGCCGCTCGTGGCCGATGTTACCTTGGACACGCCCATGCCCACCGTTGTGTCACTGTTGTTGTCGATCGCCGGGGTCGCGCAGGCGCCGGCCCGCTTCGTCTACTCAGAAGTGCACCTCGGTGTCGAGGTGAGGATCACCGGATACGCCAAGGACGATAGCACCGCGCGATCCGCGGCGCGAGCCGCCTTCGCCGAGGTGGCTCGGCTCGATTCGATGATGTCCGACTACCGGCCCTCGAGCGACCTGGGCGAGATCGCGAAGGGCGCGCCCGGTTGGGTCGTGGTGGGCAAGGAAACGATCGAGGTCGTCAAGGTCGCCCTTCGGATCGCGGCCCGCTCCCGGGGCGGGTTCGATCCCACCATAGGACCGCTGGTGGCCCTGTGGCGAGAGAGTCGGACGACCGGACGACTTCCCTCATCCGAAGCGATCCGACAGGCCAAGGCGTTGACCGGGTGGCGGGCGATCGATGTCGATGAGGAGCGCGGTGTCATTCGGTTGCGGCGTCCTGGAATGCGGTTGGACCTGGGTGGGGTGGCCAAGGGGTACATCATTCAATCGGCGCTGGGTATTCTCGCCGATCTGGGCGTGGCGTCCGCCATGATCGAGGCGGGCGGAGACCTCGTGGTTTCCGCGGCGCCGCCCGGTACCACCGGCTGGCGAATCGACCTGGCCACCAGCGACGAGCGTCTTCGGCGTCGGGCCGGTGCTCTGGCTCACGCAGCCGTCGCGACCTCCGGAACGGGTAACCAGTTCGTCGAGATCGGGGGGCGCCGGTACGCCCACCTGATCGATCCCTTGACCGGTCTCGGGCTGACCGATCAGGTGACCACGACGGTGATCGGCGCGGACGCCGCCTTGGCCGACGCGGTGGCGACGGCGGCGAGCGTCCTGGGCACTCGTCGAGGACTCGATCTCATCCGCCGGTTCCCCGCCGTGACGGGGTCTATCGAGCCGCGCTCGGAGGGGCGCCATTAAAGCGCCGCCCAGGCCCAGTTTCGCCGAACCCGGTCCACCGGTATCTTCTCCGCTCCTCCAACTCCCGACTCGACCTGACCACGATGACCTCCACGGGCCCACGAACTCGGTACGCCCGCGGGTGGTACCTCGTAGCGGGGTTGGCGCTCTGGAGCACCGGGCCGGCCGGGGCCCAGGAGCACAACCCGCCCACACTCACGGTGGCGCGGTTGCCGCGCGGCACCACGGTACGAATCGACGGTCAGCTCAGCGAGGAATTCTGGCGGACGGCACCCACGACCGGCGGCTTTCGCCAGCGCGAACCGGTCGTTGGAGACCCGGCCCGGGAAGAAACCGTGGTCCAAGTCGCCTTGGACGACCACACGGTCTACGTCGGCATCACCGCCCGCGACTCCCGGCCCGACGCCATCGTGGCGCGCAAGCTCCAACGCGACCAAGCGGTCCGGGTCAGCGGGTTCGAGCCGGGCCTCCGCTACGGGGGCGACGACATCGTGGCCATCTTGCTCGACCCGTTCCACGACCGTCGCTCGGCCTACGTGTTTGCCGCCAACGCCAACGGCGCCGAGTTCGATGCCCTGGTCAGCAACGACGGCAACGAGATGAACGCCGACTGGCGGGGCGTGTTTTCGGTCGCGGCGCATCGCTCGGGCGACGGCTGGTCGGTCGAATTCGCGATCCCCCTTCGCTCGATCCGCTATCCGTCCGACTCGACCGCGATCTGGGGCTTCAACGTGGTGCGCTACCACGCCCGGCTCAACGAGGAGAGCCTCTGGACCTCGTGGGGGCGAGACCCCGAGGGCTTTCACCGGGTGAGCAACGCGGGCCACCTGATCGGGATCGGCGCCCTGCCCCGGGCCGGCCTCAATCTCGAAGTCAAGCCATACCTGCTCGGCGGCGGAACTCGCGAGGTCGAGGGCGCCGCGGTGACCACCGATGGGCGCCTCGAAGCGGGCCTCGACCTCAAGACCGAAGTCACCCCCGGGCTGTTGCTCGACCTCACCGCCAACACCGACTTCGCCCAAGCGGAGGTGGACGACGAGCGGATCAATCTGACTCGCTTCAGCCTCTTCTTTCCCGAGAAGCGGGACTTCTTTCTCGAGAACGCCGGGATCTTCGAGTTCGGCTATCGGAGCAGCTTCGAGCCGCCCCCGTTCCTGATGTTCTTCTCGCGGCGTATCGGCGTCGCGGATGACGGGCCGGTTCCGCTCTTGGGCGGGCTTCGCCTAACCGGGCGCGCCGGTCGCCACTCGGTCGGCGTGCTCAACGTCGTCACCGAACCCGCCTTCGGAGTCCCCCGACAAAACCACGCCGTCGCCCGGGTCAAGCGCGATCTGTCGACCGGCGGCTATGTCGGCGCCATGGTGACCGACCAGCGATCGGGCGCCGACTGGAACACCGCCGGCGGGGTCGATTTTCTGGTGCGGCCGAAGCCCACCCTGCTGTTCCAGGGCTATGCCGCCCGGACCGACGCCAAGGGAACTCAGGGCGGGTTCTCGGGCCGGTTGGCCGGCCAGTACCAGACCGACGCTGTCGGCGCCGAGTTCGCTCATCTCATCGTCGACTCGCACGCCCGAGCCGATCTCGGATTCGTCACCAGAAACGACATCCGCCGAACCGACGGCAACGTCCGATACTCGGTCCGTCCCAAGCTTCTCGGGCTCCGCCGACTCGACTTCTTCATGTTCGGGCAATTGGTCACCGACGGCGGGGGCCGGACCCTGGAGCGGACGATCTCGCCGAACTTGAACCCGGAGTGGAACTCGGGGGAGTCCATCTTCTCCTGGTACACCGACGGCTTTACCCGCCTGGAGGAGGGCTTCGTCTTGTCCGACAGCGTGCCGGTGCCCGCGGGCGACTATCACACCTGGTCGTTCAACTGGTTCGCCAACACCAGCCCGCGGCGGCCGATCGTGCTCCGGTTCAACGGCTCGCTCCAAGGCCTCTACCATGGCCGGATCGACAGCTACGGACTGGAGCTGAGCGCCACGCCCTCTCCCAACGTATCGCTGACGGTGGGAGCCAACCGGAGCCTCGTCGACCTCCCGGGGGGGAGCTTTACCGCGGATCTGGCCTCGGTTCGCCTCACCGTGGCCGCGTCGACGAAGCTGGTCGCGAATGTCCTGGCGCAGTACAACGCCTTCGAGCGCGACCTGGGCATGAACATCCGGATCGGCTACACCTTCCGGCCCGGGAGCGACCTGTTTCTGGTGTTCAATGAGCGCCGCGGCGACCAGTTCCGCCTCTGGGCGCCGCGCGAGCGCGCCGGCCTGCTCAAGCTCACCTACCTGTCTCGGCTGTAGGGCTTGCCCGAGCCACTCGGCGGATCCTCGCCGAGGTCCTGCTATCCTTAGGTTGATGCGACGGACCCTCGGCCTCCTGGTCATTGCCCTCGCGGCCTGCGGCGACCCGACCGCGACCGTGCCACCTCCGCCTGCGGCGGCGACGTCCATTCGGCTTTCGGCGTGGCACGCGGTGCTTGCCCCGCTCGAGCGGATCGCGGTCGCCGCGGAACCGCGAAACCCCCAGGGACCGGTCGGGGCCGAGGTCGTTTGGCGCTCCGATGCGCCAGGGGTGGCGTCGGTAACGCAAAGCGGGCTGGTCGAGGCGGTCGGGATCGGCTCCGCCACCATCAGCGCCACGGCGGGTTCGGCGTCCGCGTCCCTCGTGGTCGAGGTGGCCGCTCCCGGGCTGCGCCGCCTGGTCGACTCGGTCCGGCGGGCGGCGGGCCTGCCCGCGATGGGCGGCGCGATCGTCACCGATACCGGGGTCGTCGCCGTTGCCGTGGCGGGCACTCGCCGGGCCAGCGGCGGACCCCTGGCGACCGTGACGGACAAGTGGCACATCGGATCGAATCTCAAGGCGGTCACCGCGGCGCTCGCGGCCGTGGCCGTGCAGGACCGGGCGCTGGCCTGGACCAGCACCCTGGCCGATCTCTTCCCGGAGCACGCCGGGACCATGCGTCCCGAGTATCGCACCGTCACCCTTGCCGACCTGTTGAGCCACGTCGGCGGGATCCGCAACGACCCTCCGCTGGTCGCGTTCGCGGGGACCACGGCCTACGAGCAGCGGCAGGCCCTCGCCGCCTGGACCCTCGCCGCGGCCCCGGTCGGCCCCCCGGGGGACTATTCCTACAGCAATCCGGGCTACGTCCTGGCGGGCGCGATGATCGAGCGGGCCTGGACCGGGCGCTACGAGGACCTCCTCGACGTCAGGCTACTGCAACCGTTAGGCGCGGTCGGCTTGGGCTGGGGGGCGGCGGCCGCGGCCGGCGGGTCCGATCAACCGGTCGCGCACCAGGCCACCTCGAGCGGCTGGGCGGCCTGCGAGGCCTGCGACAACCCGCCGGGCCTCGGCCCCGCCGGCCGGGCCCACCTTCCGCTCGGAAGCTGGGCTCGGCTGATCGTCGAGTTCCTTCGAGCCGACCAGGGCCGCTCGACCGTGATCCCCGCCGCCCTGGGCCGCGATCTCTTCACGCCTCGGGTCGCCATCCCGGGGACCGACGGCTACGCCCTTGGCTGGGTCATGGTAACCCGCGGGTGGGCCGGCGGTCGCGCCGCCGCTCATGAAGGCTCCAATACGGTCAACCACTCGGTGGCCTGGCTGGGGCTGGGCCGCGGGATCGGGTTCATCGCGGTGACCAACGCCGCCGATCTCGCCGGCGGCCTCACCGGCCGAGCGCTCGACGGGTTGGTGGGCCGGATGATCAGGTTCCACGACTCGGGACAGTGACCCGGTGGCTCGCCCTCCGGGACGTTGGGTCGACGGGGGCCACCTCGTTGATGCCGGGTATCGCAGCCCGGGTACCGCAGCCCGGGAACCGAGCGATCTCGACAGCGATCGTCGACCAGCCTATCATCACGGACCATGTCATCCAACCGGTTCGCGCCAGCCCGCCCGTTTCGAACGGGAACCGTCGCCCTGGCGTTAGGCAGCCTCCTCTGGAGCGCCGCCTCCGCCGCGGCCCAGGACCCCGCCCGGGAATATCCCAAGGCCCCGCCGCTCCCCGACTTGTCCGGGAAGGTGGCCCTGATCACCGGCTCCACCGACGGGCTCGGCCGCGACGTGGCCCGCCGCCTCGCCGCCGCCGGGGCCAGGGTGCTCATCACCGGCCGGAGCGCCGAGCGGGGCGACTCGCTGGTGGCCGAGATCGCCAGGAGCGGAAAAGGAAGCGCCAAGTTCTACCAGGCCGACCTCGCCTCGCTCGCCGAAGCGCGCCGACTCGCCGACCTGGTGACCCGCGATACCAGGCGACTCGATCTCCTGATCAACAACGCCGGCATCGGCTGGGTCTTCGACAGCACCAGGAAGCTGAGCCCCGACGGATTCGAGATGCATTTCGCGGTGAACTACCTGTCCCACTACCTCCTCACCAAGCGGCTCCTCCCGCTGGTCGTGGCCAGCGCGCCGGCTCGGATCATCAACGTCTCCTCGGGCTCCCAGACCGCGATCGACTTCGACGACCCGCAGATGGAGAAGGGCTACAACGGCGGGCGCGGCTACGCCCAGAGCAAACTGGCCCAGGTGATGATGACGATCGACATGGCCCCGGCCCTGGAGAAGCAGGGCGTCCTGACCTACTCGCTCCATCCGGCGACCACCATGGCCACGACCATGGCGCGCCTCCTCAACGTCAAGCCGCGCTCGACCATCGCCGAGGGCGTCGAATCGGTCATCAACGCGATCGTGACCACCGAGCCGACCGGGACCTTCTTCAACCAGCTCAAGCCCTGGAAGGCCAACGCCCAGGCCTATGACGCCGCGGCGCGTGAGAAGCTCAGGGCCTTGAGCGATCGACTGATCGGCGAGCCCTGACCGGGCGGACGGCCAAGTGGGCTCGGCCGCGCCGCCGGCATGCTCGCGACGGCGGTACCCCGCGATTGGTACCAACCCGCGCTTGGCCCGTTATCCGATCGGGGTGAGCCTGTCAGCCCACTCGGCCCCGAGACCGCCTTTCATGAAACCATTCCTCACCCTCTCGCTTGCCGCGCTCGCGACTTCCGCCACCGGTCAGTCCGAGCCGGGCCCTGTCCGGGGATTCCCGGCCGACCGGCTTCCCGAGTTGGCTCGGCTCGAGCGCATCGTTCGGTCGACGCCGGACACGGCCAGCATTCGCCGCTTCCTGCGGGAGATCACCCGGACGCCTCATTTGGCCGGCACCCCGGGATCTCGGCGGGTGGCCGAATGGGCTCTCCGCCAGTTCCGGTCGTACGGACTCGACGCCGAAATCGTCGAGTACCGGACCCTGCTCCCGATGCCGATCGTGCAACGGCTCGAGCTGCTCGCGCCGGTTCGATATCGGGCCCGCTTCGAGGAACCCCCGATCCCCGAAGACCGCGACAGCTACGCTCGAGGCGTGCTGCCGTCATATATCAGCTACGGAGCTGACGGCGACGTCACCGGCGAGGTGGTCTACGCCAACTACGGGCTCCCGGACGACTACGATCGACTCGCCCGGCTGGGGATCGACGTCAAGGGCAAGATCGTCTTCGTCCGGACCGGGCCTCATCTGCGGGCCATCAAGGGAACCGAAGCGCAGGCACGCGGCGCGGCCGGGGTGGTGATGTACCACGATCCCATCGAGGATGGCTACTGGGTCGGTCCGATGTACCCCAAGGGGCCGATGCGGCCTCCCTTCGCCTCGGAGCGGGGCGGGGCGGCGGACAGCCGGTTCTTCACCGGAGACCCGCTCACGCCGGGCTGGGCCGCGACGCCTAACGCTCGACGGCTCGCCCGGGAAGAGTCTCCCCTGCTGCTCCAGATCCCGATGATGACCCTCGGTTACGGCGAAGCGCTCCGGTTCCTGGAGCGCCTCGAGGGCCCGGTCGCCCCGAACGACTGGAAGGGTGCCTTCCCGATCACCTACCGGCTGGGACCGGGTCCGGCCCGAGCCCGCATGGTGGTCAAGTCCGACTGGAGCCTCAAGCCCATCTACAACGTGGTGGCCAGAATCGCGGGCGAGCGGCACCCGGACCAGTGGGTCATCGTGGGGTGCCATCACGATGCCTGGGTCTTCGGCGCCGACGACCCGTCCGCGGCCGCCGCCGCGATCGTCGAGACCGCCCGAACCTTCGGCCAGATGGTGCGCTCCGGCTGGAGGCCCGCCCGGACCCTGGTCTTCGCGCTCTGGGATGCCGAAGAACAGGGACACCACGGCTCGGTGGAGTGGGTCGAGCAACACGCCGACGAACTCCGGGCCAAGACGGTGGCCTACCTGAACGCCGACAACTACCGGCAGGGCATCTTCACCGCGAGCGGGTCGCACACCTTGGAGTCGTTCATGCGGGAGGTCGCCCGGGACACCCCCGACCCCGGAACCGGCGGCAGCGTCCTCGAGACCTTGATCGCCCGAGCGCTGGGCGGAGCCGGTACCGGCGCGGATTCGGCCCGAGCCAGGGACCGGGCCTTCCTCCTCACTCCGGTCGGATCCGGTACCGACTACGTCGGATTCCTCCACCACCTGGGGATCCCGTCCCTCCACATCGCCTACCGCAACGTGGGCCGGGGAACCTACCACTCGCTCTACGACAGCTACCGTTACTTCGTCCGGTTTCTGGACCCTACCTTGAGCTACGGCAAGTCGATGGCCGGCGCGTTCGGGGCGGCCGTCCTCAGGCTGAGCGAGGCGCCACTGCTCCCGTTCTCGTTTGCCGACGCCGCCCGCACCTACCGCGAGTACCTGGCCGATCTCGAGCGCCACCCCGACGCCGCCGCGGTCGATCTCGGCCCGATCCGCTCGGCGCTGGGGCGGCTGGTCGCCGCGGGGGCTCGATTCGAGGGGACCTTCGGGGCGGCGGTCGGACTGGGCGGCGGAGCGCTCGCGCGCCGACAGGTATTGGTCGATTCCATCAACACGATGATCTACCAGAGCGAACGCGACCTCCTGCACCCGGACGGCCTGCCCCGCCGGCCCTGGTATCGACACACGATCTACTCGCAGGGATACTATGGTGGCACGCCGGTCGTGGTCTTCCCGGCGGTTCGGGAGGCCATCGAGCAGCGCGACCTCGGGGAGGCCGGTGCCGAAATCCCCAAGTTGGCGGCGGCGCTCGATCGCCTCGCCGCGCGGGTCCGTTCGATCGCCGATGGGCTGGTGCGGCTTCGGGAGCCCCCGCCCTGACCTCGGGCGTCAGTCGAGTTGACCGGCGAGCCAGTGAAGGATGTTCAAGATGAAGCGCTGATTCCCCGCCGAGCGGGGGTGGTTGAGCCCCATCGGGCGGCGGTCGGCGCCGATCCACTGGGCGGTGAACGCCCCGGCCTCGCCGACGATGACGACCCGGCCCAGGCCGACCCGTTTGGCGACGGCGTGGGGCCAGCCGCCAGAATGGACGCGAGCCGTTAGGCTGTCGAAGCCGCCCCCGGTATTGGCTCGGGCCGGCAGCCAGGTGAAGGCCCGGGGCCCGAACCGAAGCAGCACTTGGGCGGGCTCGGTCAGCTGGAAGCCCTGCCCCGTGAAGGTGGCCACCGAGTCGACCCGCTCGGCGGGCGTCCGCCCCCGGGTGACCGGGTGGTCGAGCAGGGTGCTGTCGGCTCGGAGAAAGAGGTCGCCGATGCCGGGACTGGCTCGGGGGTCGACGGTGTAGCCATTGGTGAACTCGACGCCGAACCGGCGCCCCAGCCGGCCGGCGGCGCCGCCGGCCGGGAGGTGGTCGACGATCAGGAGCAGCGACCCGCCGCCGCCCACCCACTCGGCCACCGCCTCGATCTCGGTGTCGGTGAAGGCGGATCGTTCCGGGAGAGTCCAGGGAGCGCTGCCTCCGAGCCCCGCGTTGGCGATCACCAGGACTCGGGCATCGCCGAAGACGCCGTCGGCGAACTGCCGGTCGGAGTCGCGGACCCGAAACCCGTCCGCCTCGAGCAGGGTGGCGAAGGCGCGGTATCGGCCGGCCTTGGTGTGGAAATTCGCGTGGGCCGCGTCGATCAGCACCAGTGGGCCCGCCCCCGGCGCAAACCGCGGCGTGGCGACGATGGGTCGGAATACGGTGTCGATCACCTGCTGCCCGACGGCCTCACGGATCGACAACGACGCCACCGAGGCCGCGGCGAGGGCGATGCCCAGGAGAAGGCGGGTGGGGCGACGGCGTCGACCCGGCGGGGCGGCGCGAGACGCGGAAGTGTCCATCGAGTGGGAGAGTATCCGCTCTCGTCGCTCGGCGCCAGCGGGACCGTCGGCCCGCCCCGGTCGAGCGGGACGGCACCCGGGGCCGGGACCCGGGAAACCACGGCAACTGCCTAACGGGTGACCATGACCATCAGAACTTCCGTCGAACGCGGCATCCAGGTGATCGGCATCGATCGCCCCGAACGCAAGAACGCCTTGACCATCGAAATGTACCAGGCGATCGCGTCGGCCATTGGCCAGGCGGTCGCCGATCCGTCGGTGCGGGCCCTCCTGATCCACGGACTCCCGGGAATCTTCTGCTCCGGCAACGACATCGGCGACTTCCTCCAGCGGGTCGACGAGCGCCCCTCCGAGCCGGTCCCGCCGTTCATGGAGGCGTTTCTCGACTGCGACAAACCGATCGTCGCCGCGGTCACCGGCCATGCCATCGGCGTCGGCGCGACCATGCTGCTCCACTGCGACCTGGTGTATCTCGCCGAAGACGCCCGGATCGGGATGCCGTTCGTGTCGCTCGGGGTGGTGCCGGAGTTCGCATCGAGTGTGCTGCTGCCCCGGCTGATGGGAACCGCCCGGGCCGCCGAGGTGCTCCTGCTCGGCGAGCCGCTCTCCGCGGCCGAGGCGGTGGCCGCCGGCCTCGCCAATGCCGCGCTGCCGCCCGATCAGGTACTGCCCCACGCCAGGGCTGCGGCCGAGCGATTCCTCCAACTGCCCCCGGGGGCCACCAGGGACACCAAGCGGTTGTTGCGCGCTGGCATCCGGACAGCGACCCGGGAGGCGATCGCCAGAGAGATGGAGCTGTTCCGGCCGCGGTTGCGGAGCGCCGAGGCCAAGGAGGCCTTCCAGGCGTTCATCGAAAAGCGGCCGCCCCGCTTCAGTTAGGCAATGACCCGAGAAACTCGGCCACGAGGGCGGCGAATTCGGCTGGCCTCCGGAGGCTCACCCCGTGGCCGACCTGCGGCATCACCACCAGCCGCGCCCGCGGGGCGGCCGCGAGAGAACGAGCCTCCCCGGAGCGATGGGGACGGTCCGAGACGCCGTTGACGAAGAGGAGTGGCGCCCGGATTTCCCGGAGCAGCCGAGTGAAATCGATCGCCCGAAGCTCACGAACCGCCTCTTGGAATGCCTCAGTCCTGATCCCCCCGGCCACCGCCGCGCGACCGGCCTGGAAATCGTTCGCCACCTTGTCCTCGAGCCAGGGCCGGAAGAACCGGGAGCCGAACAACGAGATCAGGGCGCCTCGCAGCACCTGGCCAAACGGGATCACGCCGTGAAACCGAGCCGTCGCGCCACCCAGCACCGCGCCCTTGAACCGGGCCCCGAGCCGTGACGCCGTCGCGATGGCGACATAGCTCCCCAGAGAATCGCCGATCAGGACCACGCCGGACACCTCGAGGTCGGCGACGGTGGCCTCCACCGTCGCGACCGCGGTCGCCATGGCGAAGGGCTCGGCGGCCCGGCGGCCGTGGCCCGGCAGGTCCGGAACCGCGACCGGATAGTCCCGGCGGAATTTGGCCGCAACCGGTTCCCACATCCCGGCGTTCAGGGTCGCGCCGTGAAGAAACACCAGGCCGGGGCGGTCCATCGCTCGGTTCATCGGGAGAGTATGCCGCTCGGCGCGGACCTCGGCAACTCGGCAACGCCGCCAGCCGTTGCCGGGAGCGACGAGTAGCTCCCCCGGCACCGACGAACGGGTCCCGACCGGCAGGGGCACCGACCTCAGCGAGGCTTGTCAACCTGACCCGCCGGTCATATTCTCTGGCGTTGCCGCCCACCCCGCCCCTCGAGGACTCCATGACGGCCACCGCCGCATCGGCAGGTCTCTTCGCCCGAGCCCAGACCGTCCTGCCCTCTGGCTACACTCGCCACCTCGCGGTCACCAAGCCGCACCCCCAGTACGCCGCCCATGGCGAAGGCTGCTGGATTACCGACGTCGACGGCAACCGGCGGATCGATTTCATCAACAACTTCGCGGCCTTGATCCACGGGCACGCTCACCCGGCCATTACCCAACTGATCGCCGAGCAATCCAGTCGGCTCCTTTGCTCCATCCTCCCCTCCGAGTGGGAAGTCAAACTCGCCGAGTTGCTGGTGGAGCGGATCCCGAGCGTCGAGCAGGTCCGTTTCATGAACACCGGGACCGAGGCGGTGATGCTGGCCGTCAAGGTGGCTCGGGCCCACACCGGACGCAGCAAGATCGCCAAGATGGAGGGCGGCTATCACGGTCAGTTCGACCTCATCGAAGCGAGTTTCCAGCCGCCGCCGGATCGTTGGGGCGATCCGGCCCGGCCGACGCCGGTGGCCCACAGCGTGGGAACGCCGCAGAGTCTCCTCGACGAGTTGATCCTGCTCCCCTTGAACGACCTCGAGCACAGCCGAGCCCGCCTCCGAGCGGAAGCCTCCCAGCTCGCCGCGGTGATCATCGACCCCTATCGGCTCCAGCTCGGGCTGGTCGAGCCCACCCGGGAGTACCTGACGATGCTTCGGGAAGAGACGGCCCGGCTCGGCATCGTGTTGATCTTCGACGAGGTGTTCTGCCTCCGCACCAGCTACCATGGCACCCAGGGAGCGGTCGGCGTCACCCCGGACCTCACCACCATGGGCAAGATCATCGGGGGCGGTCTGCCGATCGGCGCCGTGGGCGGCAAGCGGGAGCTGATGACGGTGTTCGACGTCGACCGGGGCGATCCCAAGGTCAAGCAGAGCGGGACGTTCACCGCGAACCCGCTCTCGACCGCGGTCGGGTACCTCGGGATGTCGCTCTTGACCCCGGCGGCGTTCGACGACCTGGCGGCCAAGGGGGAGCGGCTCAGGGAGGGCCTGGAACGGGTCCGCAAGGACCTCGGGATCGTGGGCCGGGTCGAAGGGAGAGCCTCGTTCTCGTCGCTGGTGATGACCGATCTGCCGACCCGCAACTACCGTGAATTGGCCATCGCCATGGCCGGCCTCGGCGAGAAGCTGGTGACCTATCAGAAACTCCTGGCCGCCGAGGGGGTCCTCACCATGCGGGGCGGTTTCATCGGCTCGACCCCGATGACCGACGACGACATCGATTTCACGATCGCGGCGGTGCGTCGAGCCCTCGTGAAGCTCCATGCCTGAGGCCGCCATTCGGCTGTCCGCGAGCATCTCGCTGATGTTCCGCGAGATACCCTTCGCGGAGCGGTTTGCCGCGGCGCGGCAGGCGGGCTTCGAGGGGGTGGAAATCCAGGTCATCGAGGAAGCCGATCCCGCCACCGCCCCGGACCTGGCCCGAGCCGCCGGGATCGAGGTGGTGCTCCTCAACGTGTCGTTAGGCGACTTCCGGACCGGCGGCCCCGGCCTCTCCGGGGTGCCGGAACGGGAGCCGGCCTTCCGGGCCGCCCTCCTGACGGCGGCGGACCTGGCCGATCGGCTGGGGGCCCGCTTTCTCCATCTGGGGCCGTCTCGCGTCCCGGCCGGCGAGTCGCGGGAGCGCTGCCTCGCGGTCTACCGCGACAATCTTCGCTTCGCCGCCGAGCGCTCGAGGGATTGGCGGGACAGGCCGGTGATCGAGCCGCTCAACGTGGTCGAGACGCCCGACATCCTGCTTTCGTCGCTGGACGACGCCGGGGCCCTGATCGAGGCGGCAGGAAGCGCGATCGGCCTCCAGTACGATCTCTATCACGCGGTCCTCAACGGCGTCGATCTCGCCGCCACCTTCGACCGACACCGGCGCCGGATCGCCCACATCCAGTTCGCGGACGCCCCCGGTCGCCATGAGCCCGGTAGCGGCACGGTCGATTTCGCCCGGTTCCTGTCGCATCTGAAGGCCGGCGGCTATCGCGGCTGGTTAGGGGCCGAGTACTTCCCGACCGGCGCCACGACCGCTTCGTTGGCCTGGCTCCCCGACTTCCACGCATCGGTTCAGTCATGAAGAACTATCGGATCGCGCTGATCCCCGGCGACGGCATCGGCAAAGAGGTCGTTCCCGAGGGAGTCCGCGTGCTCGACGCCGTGGGCCGGAAGCTCGGCATCGGCTTCCAGTGGACCCCGTTCGACTGGAGCTGCGAGACCTATCACCGGTCCGGGCGGATGATGCCGGCCGATGGGCTCGACCGGCTCCGCGATTTCGACGCGATCTACCTCGGCGCGGTGGGCTACCCCGGCGTCCCGGACCATGTCTCGCTCTGGGGGCTCTTGATCCCGATCCGGCGGACCTTCGATCAATACGTCAACCTCCGCCCCTGCCGGATCATGCCGGGGCTCCGGTCGCCGCTCGCCGACACCGAGGGACGAAAGATCGACTTCTGGATCGTCCGCGAAAATGTCGAGGGCGAGTACTCGGAGATCGGGGGCCGGATCTTCCAGGGGACCGACCGGGAGACGGTGGTCCAGGAATCGGTGTTCACCAGGCAGGGCGTCGATCGGATCCTCCACTACGCCTTTCGACTGGCCCGCGCCAAGGGACTCAAAAAGGTGACCAGCGCCACCAAGTCCAACGGCATTTCGATCAGCATGCCCTTCTGGGACGAGCGGTTCGTCGAGGTCGCGGCCCACTACCCCGATCTCGCCAACGACAAGTTCCACATCGACATCCTCTGCGCCCACTTCGTGGCGCATCCCGACTGGTTCGACGTGGTGGTCGGCTCGAATCTGTTCGGGGACATCCTCTCCGATCTGGGACCGGCCGTCTGTGGCAGCATCGGCATCGCGCCCTCGGCCAACATCAACCCGGAGCGCCGCTACCCCTCGATGTTCGAGCCGGTGCACGGATCGGCGCCGGACATCGCCGGCAAGGGCATCGCCAATCCGATCGGGCAGATCTGGGCCGGGGCGATGATGCTGGAACATCTCGGCGAGGTCGAGGGACACGACGCCATCGTCCGGGCCATCGAGAGCGTCTTAAGCGGGGGCGGCCCGAAGACGCCCGACTTGGGCGGGCGGGCCACCACGGCCGATCTGGGTCGGGCGATCGCGGAGGCGCTCTAGCCGCGGGGCGCGAGCCCGAGGATGGCGCGGGCCTCCGCCGGGGTAGCCAGCGACCCACCTAACGATTCGACGATGTCCACCGCCCGTTCCACCAGCGCCGCGTTGGAGGGCGCCAGCACCCCGCGTTCGAGGTAGAGGTTGTCCTCGAGCCCTACCCGGACGTGGCCGCCGGCGGCGGCCGCCATCGCCACCATCGGGAACTGCCGCGGCCCGATCCCGAACGCGGCCCATTGGCAGTCGGGCGGCGCGAGGCTCCGCATCAGGCCAAGGGCCTCCGGACTGTCGGGCGCGCCCCACTCGATTCCGAGACAGAACTGGAAGAATCCGGGCGGCGCGATCAAACCGGTCTCGATCATGTGGCGGGCCAGCCGGACATGCCCGGTGTCGAACACCTCGAGCTCGGGCATCACCCCGGCGTCGCGGATCGCGGTGGCCATGATCGCGAGGGTCTTGACGGTGTTGAGCATGACGGTGCTGCCGAACGCGTCGCCCGAGGCCATCGTGGCGACGTCGAGACTGCAGATCTCCGGGCGGAGCGCCTCGACGTGCTGGACCCGGATCTTGGGGTGGGTGAGGTTGGTGCCGGGCCCGGGAATCCGAGGGTCGTCGTCACCGGGGGCGAACCGCTGACCAGGGCCGGTGGTCAGGTTGATGATCATGTCGATCGGCGCGCTCCGAAGCCGATCGACCACCTCGCGATAGAGCGCCAGGTCCATGCTGGCGAGTCCGCTGTCCGGGTCGCGGACATGGACATGCACGATCGCGGCCCCCGCTTTGACCGCCTCGATGCAGGAATCGGCAATCTGCCGAGGGGTGACCGGGACGGCCGGGTTCTTCTTGGCCGTCGGGGGCGAGCCGGTCACGGCGCAGGTGAGGATGGTCTTGCGTGGTGCCATGGAGCCCCCGTTACGAAGATGCCAGCGCCCGGGCCAAGGCCGTCGTGAACCGGTCGACCTCGGCCTCGGTCATCGGGGTCGACAAGCAACCGAGACCGGTCTTGCCGACGATGATGCCCTCGCGAAGCAGGTTGGCGTGGAGCGCGAGCATCGCGGCCGTCGGCGCGGCCCGCCGGACCGAGCTGCGATAGTTGGTGACCGGTTCGTCGGTCAGGAGAATCCGAAAGAGCGACCCGTCACCGGTGATCTGCCCCGTCACGCCCGCCGCCCTGAACGCCGCGTTACCGGCCGTCCGAAGCCGGTCCCCGAGCCGGTTGAGGCGCTCGACCGCGGCGGCATCGTAGCGATCGAGCGCGGCCTTGCCGGCGACCATGGTCAGCGGATTGGCACTGAAGGTACCACCGGAGAGCACTTTGGTGTCGACCCGATCCGGATCGAGCAGGCTCATGATCTCGCGCCGACCGCCCACCGCTCCCACCGGCAGCCCTCCGCCTATCACCTTGCCGAAGGTCGTCAGGTCCGGCACCCCGCCGTAACGACTCTGGGCCCCGCCGAACCCGACCCGGAAGCTGATGACTTCGTCGTAGATCAGCACGATCCCGTGGCGGCAGGTGACCTCGGTCAGGTACTCGAGGAAGCCGGGCGCCGGTCGAGGAGCTCCCATCCGCACCGAGAGCGGATCGACGATCAAGGCGGCGAGATCGTTCCCGCGCCGAGCGACGAGGCGATCGACCTGACCCGGGTCGTTGTACTGGATCACCGCGACCTGGTCGAGGATCGACGGGGGCAGCCCCGCCGTCGTCGGCACGCTGGCCGGTGCCTCCTCCGGACCCCAGTTGGCGGGGGTTCCCCCGAAGCTGACCTGGACGTAATCGTAGTACCCGTGGTAAGCGCCCTCGAACTTGGCAATGGTATTCCGACCGGTGAACGCCCGGGCCATTTTCACCGCGAGCATCACCGCCTCCGTCCCCGAGTTGGCGAATCGAATCTGCTCGACGGACCCGACCCGTTCGACCATGGCACGGGCCAAGGCGACTTCGGCCGCGCCCGGCTCCGACCAGACGGTGCCGGCGGCCAGCTGATCGGAAATGGCCGCGACGATGGCCGGATCGGCGTGACCATGGATCAGCGCCGTCATATTGTTGAGGAAGTCGAGCCGCTCGACGCCGTCGTGGTCGACCAAGCGGCACCCCGAGGCCGATCGGGCGTAGATCGGATATGGCGCGAAGTGATAGTGGAGCCGAGAGGTGCCGCCAGGGATGTAGCGAAGCGCCTCGTGGTACAGTGCTTCGTTGGAGTGAGCCGGCATGACTGGGTCTCGAAAGACGCGGATGTGCTTGGGATACGCTCCGCGGCAGCCCTGGTACCAACAGACTGGTACCAACAGAGTTGACCAGGAGGCCGCGCGGGCCTGGCTTCCCGGCTGGCATGGCGATATGCTCGGAAGCAACCCTCAGCGCTGAGGTCGTCAATCGTGTCCAACCGGTCGCCCCGCTCCCTCCTCACGATCGCCGCCGTCCTCGGCGCCGCCTGGCCCTCGGGCGCCCAGGCACAATCCCCGAGGTTCCACGTCAGCTTCCCGGCGGCCCGGTCGGCCGGGCCGATCGACGGCAGGATCATCCTCCTGATCTCCGCCGACTCCACCGCCGAGCCTCGGTTCCAGATGGCGGACGGCCTGACGACCCAACTGGCCTTCGGGATCGACGTGCAGGGGCTTACGCCGGGGCGTCCCGCGGTGGTGGATGCCCGGGCGTGGGGCTACCCGATCCGGAGCCTGCGCGAGGTGCCGGCGGGCCGCTATCGAGTCCAGGCGGTCTTGAACCGCTACCAGACCTTCCGGCGCGCCGATGGGCATACGGTCAGCCTGCCGCCGGATCGAGGCGAGGGCCAGCAGTGGAACCGGAAACCCGGCAACCTCTACAGCGAGCCCGGCTGGATTCGCTTCGACCCCAGACGCCCGGCACCGATCGCGATCAGCGTCGACCGAGAGATCGGCCCGCCGGCTCCTCCCAAGGAAACCAAGTACATCAAGTACGAGCGGATTCAGAGCGACCTGCTCACCGCGTTCTGGGGTACCCCGATGTTCCTGGCGGCCTGGGTGCTGCTGCCCGAGGGTTTCGATAGCCACCCTGCCGCCCGGTATCCGCTGGTGATCAATCATGGTCACTTCCCGGCCAGCTTCGACGGGTTCCGTCCCGAGCCCCCCGATCCGAACCTGGCGCCCGACTACAGCGCCCGGTTCAAGCTGACCGGGTACAATCGGATCCAGCAGGAGCACGCCCACCAGTTCTACCGCGACTGGACCGGCCCCAACTTCCCTCGGGTGCTGCTGATCGAGATCCAGCACCCGACCCCGTTCTACGACGACTCGTACGCGGTCAACTCGGCCAACAACGGACCCTACGGCGACGCGATCATGCGGGAACTGGTGCCCCATATCGAGCGCAAATACCGTGGCATCGGGCAAGGCTACGCTCGGATCACCTATGGCGGTTCGACTGGCGGGTGGGAGGCGATGGCCGTCCAGATGTTCTATCCCGACGAATTCAACGGGGCCTTCGTGGCCTGCCCCGACCCGATCGACTTCCGCCAATACACCAACTTCTCGATCTACGACGAGGAGAATGCCTACTGGCCCAAGAGTGCCTGGAAGAAGACGCTCCGTCCCGGGCATCGCAACTACCTCGGCCAGGTCGACGCGACGGTACAGGACATGAATCACCACGAGCTGGCGATCGCCTCCAAGGGGCGCAGCGGCGGCCAGTGGGATGTCTGGCAATCGGTGTTCTCGCCGGTCGGACCCGACGGATACCCCAAGCCGATCTTCGACAAGGTGACCGGGGCGATCGACAAGTCGGTCGCCGCCCACTGGCGAGACCGCTACGACCTCTCCCACATCCTCCGGCGCGATTGGAAGGTTCTGGGCCCCAAGCTGAGGGGCAAGCTCCATATCTACGTGGGCGAGATGGATAACTACTACCTCAACAACGCCGTCTACCTGGTCGAGGACTTCCTCGCGACGGCCGACCCGCCGGCGGACGCGGTGGTCGACTACGGCGCCCGGGACGAGCACTGCTGGAACGGCGATCACACCAGGCCGAACGCCCTGTCCCGGCTCCGCTACCACCAGATGTTCATCCCGAGGATCATCGAACAGATCCGCAAGAACGGTCCCAGCGGAGCTGACACGCTGAGCTGGCGTTATTAGCGCGAGGTACCGTCATGTCATTTCGGAAATTCACCGATCGAGACGGCCACGAATGGGAAATCCGTCCCCGAACCCGATCCGAATGGGACTTCGAGCCGGCCGGGAGCAACCCCGGCCGAACCCGGAGCACTCCCTCGCCCGGGTACGAGAAGGACCCCTACGAGTTGAGCAAGGAAGAGCTCCAGCAGCTCCTCGACCGGGCCCCCGCTCCGAAGGCCCGGCAGAGCAAGTCGCCATTCCTGGACTGAGAAAGGACCTGCGCATGTTGGGCCGGACCATGTTCGTGGCGGCGCTCGCGATCGGTGCCGCGGCCACCGCCCAGGGCCAGGAGCGGGTCGATCTCGATGTCGTGGCCCGGATTCGGGAGGAAGGGTTTCAGCGGTCCCGGGTCATGGACTGGGCCTGGTACATGACCGACGTCCTCGGTCCCAGGTTGACCGGCTCGCCGGGGATGCGCCGGGCCCAGCGCTGGGCCCAAACCGCCATGACCGAGCTCGGGTTGGCCAAGGTGACGATCGAGCCGTTCGGCGAGCATGGGGTCGGATGGACCAACGAGTACACCTCGCTCCACCTGATCGAGCCGAGCTACCAGCCCCTGATCGGCTATCCCCAGGCGTTCACGCCAGGCACCGCGGGCAAGATCGTCGGAGCGGCGCGGATCGTCAGGCTCCGTTCGCCGGCGGACTTCGCGTCCTATCGCGGCCAGCTCGAGGGCGCGATCGTGCTCTCGGGCGAACCGATTCCCGTCGGGCCTCGGTTTCGGGCCGACGCCGAACGTTTTGGGCCGGATACGCTGGCCGCCCTGTCGCGGGTCGCCATCGCCTCCGAGTTCGAGACCGGCGGCCGACCGCACTATTGGAACGACGTCGTGCGCACCTTCCTCCCGATCGGTCAGAACCCGACCGTGCCGGGCTTCGCCGAAGAGGCGCTCCGGTTCTTCAAGTCGGAAAAGGTGGCGGTGGTGTTGGAGCCGGGGCCCGGCGGCGACGGCACGGTGTTCCTCACCGGGCGGGCCGGTAATCGACAGGATCGGTCGCGAGCCGGCGTCGAAGCGGCGCCCCCTGTCGTGACGCTCGCGGCGGAGCACTACAACCGGCTCCACCGCCTCGCGACTCGAGGCATCCCCACCAGGCTCGAGATCGAGGTGCGCAATACCCTGGACGACGGTGACACCAGGGAGTCCAACGTGCTCGGCGACTGGCCTGGGACCGACCTCCGGGATCAGCTGGTCATGGTGGGCGGGCACTACGACTCCTGGCATGCCGCGACCGGTGCCACCGACGACGCATCGGGGTGCGCGGTCGCCCTGGAGGCGGTCCGGATCCTCAAGGCCATCGGCGTCACCCCGCGCCGAACCATCCGGGTGGCCTTCTGGAGTTGGGAGGAGGGTGGTGTCAACGGATCCCGGGCCTACGTTCGCAACCACCCGGAATTGGCTCGATCCCTGGCTGGCTATTTCAATCTCGACAACGGGGCCGGTGCGGCTCGCGGGGTCTATCTCCAGGGCAACGAGGCGGTCAGGCCGATCTTCGCGCGCTGGATGGAGCCGCTTCGGGATCTCGGCGTCACGACGCTCACGAGCGAGAATCAGTTCGGGGTCGACGCCATCGCGTTCGACTTGGCGGGCCTGCCGGGTTTCCAGTTCATCCAGGACCCGATGGACTACGAGACCCGAACCCACCACTCCAACATGGACGTCTTCGACAAACTGGTTCCGGCCGACCTTCGCCACAACGCCGTCGTGATGGCGACCTTCCTCTATCACGCCGCCATGCGGGATGAGCCCCTGCCCCGGGAGCGGAGGCGGTAGCCGCCCAACCGACCGAGCCACGGTAGATTGTAGCCATGCCGCTCACCGAGGCGTTCCGGATGGCGCTGGAGACCATCCGGACCCAGAAGCTCAAGACCTTCTTCTCGCTGCTGGGGGTCCTGATCGGGGTCACCTTCCTGATCGCGGTCGTCTCGATCATCCAGGGCATGAACGTCTACATGGAAGACGAGTTCGCGACCGCGTTCGTCGGCGTGAACACCGTCGTGGTCCGGCAGCGTCCGTCCGCCTCGTTCACCCAGAGCGCGACCCAGCGGCGGGAGTGGAACCGGCGGCCCCCGCTCAAGGAGGCCGATGCTCGCTACCTGACCGCGTGGCTGGGCCCCGCGACCCTCCGGATCGCCCGGACCTGCGAGACGAACCTGGCGGTGACCGCCGGACGTCGAACCGCGCGGGACATCTCGATCGTCGGGTCCGACGAAGGCTACTTCGACATCAAGCGCCAGACCATCGCCTTGGGCCGGGCCTTCGCCGCCCCGGAAGTGCGCGCCGGGAGCGCGGTGGCGGTGCTGGGCGCCTCGGTCGCCGAACGGCTGTTGCCGGGCGCCGAGCCGATCGGGAAGACCGTGCGGATCATGGGGGTCCCCCACCGCGTCGTGGGAGTGGTCGAGGCCCAGGGCGACATGTTCGGTTCGCCGCTCGACAAGTTCGTGGTGGTGCCAATCACCGGACCGGCCCGCCGATTCCTCTGCACCGGCGACACGATCGACGCCATCAACCTCCAGGCCGGCGACGCGGTCACCCTGGCGGCGGTGGTCGACGAGGCCGAAGGTCTGCTTCGCCGCTCGCGGGGTCTCCGACCCAGCCAGGCCAGCAACTTCACCATCGAGACGTCCGATGGCGCGCTCGAGACTTGGGACAAGATCAGCGCGGTGCTGATCGTGGCCTTGCCGGCCCTGGTGGCGGTGTCGCTCGTGGTGGGCGGGGTGGTGATCATGAACATCATGCTGATGGCGGTGAGCGAGCGGACCCGGGAGATCGGGGTTCGCAAGGCCCTCGGGGCCCGGCGCCGAGACGTGGTGGCCCAGTTCCTGGTCGAGTCGGCCGCCTTGTCGACGTTAGGCGCCGTTCTCGGCATCGGGACGGGACTCGGGCTGGCCTACCTGGTCCGGTCGGTCTCGCCGCTGCCCGCCGCGGTGGCGCCTTGGTCGGTCGTGACCGCGGTCGGCCTCGGCATCGCGGTCGGCGTCGCGGCGGGCCTCTACCCGGCGATCCGCGCCTCGGCCCTCGACCCGATCGAGGCGCTTCGACACGAATGAACCTGGTCGCCCCGTCGTTCCCGACCCGAGTCTGGGAGGGCATCACCATGGCCCTCGACGCGATCCGGGCCAACAAGCTCCGGGCCTCGCTCACGATCCTCGGCGTGGCGATCGGGGCGATGGTGGTCATCGCGATGGCCTCGACCATGACCGGCATCAGATCCACCGTCACCTCGCTGATCGAACAGGCGGGGCCCAAGACGCTGTTCGTGGTCCGGTTCTACCGGGAGGGCGTCCAGATCGACGGCGACGAAGTCGACCGGTCGAACTTCTGGGAGCGGTTTCCCCGGCTCTCGATCGACGACGCCGGGGTCCTCCGCAAGCTGCCGGGCGTGGCCGACGTGACCGTGCGGGAGGTCGGCTTCGGGACCGTCAGCGCCGGCAATCAGAACGTCGACGGCGTCGCGGTGGCGGGCCTCAACCCGAGCTGGATCAAGGTCCTCGGCGGCGAGATGCAGGGCGGCCGCAACTTCACCGCCGTCGAAGAAGCGGCCCGGGCTCCGGTCGCGGTCATCAACCCCCGGACGGCGGCGCTTCTCTTCGGTCAGCTCGATCCGATCGGCCGGAAGATTCAAATCGACGGCAATCCCTTCCAGGTCATCGGGGTCTACCGGGATCCCGCGTCGATGTTCGGCAGCAGCGGCCCGCCGACGGTGTTCCTGCCCCACGCCGTCTTCGTCAAGACGGTGGACTACATGAAAGGATGGCTCACCATCGTGGTGATCCCGACCACCACCGCCACCGTCGGAGAGGTACAAGACAAGGTTATCTCGGCGCTCCGGTCGCACCGCGGACTCAAACCCGCCGAACCAAACAACTTCAGCATCCTGACCGGAAACAAACTGCTGACCGCGTTCGGCCAGGTGACCGCCGGCTTCGTCGTGGTGATGCTGGCGCTCTCGAGTGTCGGCCTTCTGGTGGGTGGGGTCGGCGTGGTCGCCATCATGATGATCTCGGTCACCGAGCGGACTCGGGAGATCGGGGTCCGCAAGGCGCTCGGCGCCACCCGCGGGGAGATTCAGTTCCAGTTCCTGGTCGAAGCCGCGACTCTGACCGTGCTCGGCGGTGGCCTCGGGGTCGCGGCGGGCGCGGTCATCGCGGGGGTCGTCGCCTGGACCACGCCGATCCCGGCCTCGGTGCCGACTTGGGCGGTCGCCATCGCGCTCGGCTCCTCCCTCGTCACCGGGATCTTCTTCGGCCTCTACCCGGCCAGCCGAGCCGCTCGGCTCGATCCGGTCGAAGCCTTGCGCTACGAGTAGTCGGGACCTCGGCTGCCGGTACCGAGGCTCACCAGCCACGCCACGGTCACATTGATCAGCAAGGCCGCGAAGCCGACGTTCAGGTCCTGGATCGCGCTGGGAGCCCACGGCATCAGCGTCGCGAAGTTGGAGCCTCCCAGGGTCACGGCGGCCACGGTGGCGACCCCGGCCAGCAGCCCGGCGATCGCCCCGGTCGCGGTGAGCGGGTTCCTGGGTAGCAGTGAGAAGAGCAGCGCCGGAGCCAATTGGGTCACCAGCGAGTAGCCCATCAGGAGCAGCGCCACGATCGAGTCGCCCCCGCGCAGCGTGAACCAGAGCGCCACGGCGGCCACGACCGGCACCAGCAACTTGGCCAGGCGGGCGACGGCCGGATCGGCCGGCGAGCGGCCCGAGCGCCAGACGTTCTTCGCCACGATCGTGCCGGCCGCCATCAGGATCATCGACCCGGGAACCAGGGCGGTGAGCACGCCGGCCGCGCCGATCAGCCCCACCAGCCACGGGTCGAAGGTCGCGACGCTGACCCTAAGCAACGCCAGATCGGCGTCGGTTCCCTCGAGGCCCGGCACCGCCAACTTCGCCGCGAACCCGACGAAGAAGACGAACAACATCACCAGTTGATAGAGCGGCATCACGACCGCGTTCTTCCGGAAGGCGTCGCCGCTCTTCGCGGAGTAGATCGACCCGAAGGTGTGGGGCCACAAGTAGAAACCGAGCGCGGTGAGCAGCACCGTGCTGGCGAACCACGAGGCGCTCTGGCCCCGGGCCGGGAGGGTGAGAAAGCCGGGCGCGGCCGCTTCGATCCGGGCGAACATCGGTCCGAATCCGCCGTGGAGCTTGGCCGGCAGGTAGAGCCCGAGAAAGATCGCCACGCCGAGGATCAGAATGTCCTTGATCACGGCCGTCCAGGCGGAGCCGTGGATCCCCGAGATCATGACGTAGCCGACCACCCCGGCCACCCCGATCCAGATCGCCATCGTGGGCGAGACCGCCCCGAAGGAGGCCTCGCTGACGATGATGCCGAGGCCCTTGAGCTGGAGCACCAGATAGGGGATCAGGGCCACGACCCCGACCAGGGCCACCAGCGTACCTAACGCTCGACTTCGGTATTTCTGGACGAAGAAGTCCGGCTGGGACACGAGGTCGTGATCCCGGGCATAGCGCCAGATCGCGGGGGCGAGCCAGTAGCTCATGATGTAGGCGACGGCGCCGTAGCAAAGGATGTAGAAGGCCGGCGCCCCGCGGCCGTAGGCCCACCCGCTCGCTCCCAGGAACGTGAAGGTGGTGTAGATCTCGCCGACCAGCAGCAGAAACACCAGGATCGCCCCGAACCGGCGGCCACCGACCGCCCATTCGGCCAGGTTCATCTGGCGGCCGGACCGGGCCCGAATCCCGAGCAGCAGCGCGACCGCGAAGGTCGCGCCGATCACCGCCAGCGCGGCGTTCACGAATCAGGCTGCCGGCGGTCGAGCCGGTAGACGATCCACATCGAGAGACTGGTGCCCAACACCCAGGCGACGATCCAGGCCAGCAGGAACGGCAGGCCGAGCACCGAGGGCTCGAGCCGGTTGGCGAACCAGCCCGCGCCAATCAGGGCCACGGCCGGAACGGCCGGAAGGGCCCGATAGAGTTTCACGAACGGTCCGGGCCGAGCACGTCGAGCGCCACCGCGACGAACAGCTTGAGCGACATGTCGAGGCTGGTCTCGTCGATGTCGAACTTGGGGTGGTGGTGCGGGTAGGTGATCCCGCGCGCCGCGGCACCGGCCCCGGTGTAGAAGAAAGTGCCTGGAGCCTTCTCGAGGTAGGCCGAGAAATCCTCTCCGCCCATGGTGGGCTCGAGGGTCACGACCCGTTCGTCGCCGAACAAGGTCCGAGCGACGGCCGCGACCCGAGCCGTGACACCGGCATCGTTGATGACCGGCCGATAGCCGTCCTGCCAGGCGAACTCGTACTCCGCTCCATGCGCCTCGGTAATCCCCTTGACGATCCGTTCCATGTCCTTGGGAATCCTGGCCCGGAGCGCCTTGTCGAAGGTGCGGACGGTGCCGACCAGTTTGGCTTCCTCGGGAATCACGTTGTGGGTCGTGCCGGCGTGGAACTGGGTCACGCTGAGCACGGCCGGCTCGATCGGATCGACCGTGCGGGAGACGATCGTCTGCAGCGCCATGACGACCTGGGCCGCGACCGGAATGGGGTCGACGGTTTCGTCCGGCTCGGCTGCATGACCGCCCCTGCCCCTCACCGTGATGAAGAAGGTGTCCGGCGCGGCCATCATCGCCCCCTCCTTGACACCGATCCGCCCGTGCTCGAGGGTCGACCAGACGTGTTGACCCACGATCAGATCGACCCCTTCCATCACCCCGGCGTCGACCAGGGCCTGGGCCCCGCCCGGCAGCACTTCTTCGGCGTGCTGAAAGATGAACCGCAACTCGCCGACGAGAATGTCACGGCGCTCGGTGAGGGCGCGGGCGACGCCGAGGAGCACCGCGGTGTGGCCGTCGTGGCCACAGGCGTGCATCACCCCGGGAGCGGTCGAGACGAAGTCGTGGCTGTTCTCTTCCTGGATCGGGAGGGCGTCGATGTCGGCCCGGAAGGCGAGGGTCGGGCCGGGCCGCCCGGTGATCAGCCGGGCCAGGACGCTCGTCGGTGTCGGTCGGGAGAGCTCGAGCCCGCCGAAGGTGGCCAGGGTGGCCTCGACGAAACGGGCGGTTTCGTGCTCGTGAAACGAGAGTTCGGGGTGCCGGTGAAGGTGCCGGCGCCAGGCAACGACTTGATCGCGCAGAGCGGCGGCCGCGGTGTCGAGAGTCGGGGTCGTCATCGAGAGATTCCAAGCGGGGACCCGCCAACAGTAGCGCCCGTCGGCGGGTCACGGAAGTCGGCTGCCGCGGCTTACTGTCGGGTCAACTCGACGTACGAGGCCAGCGCGAAGTAGATCGGATCGGTAGTCGACAGCGCGGCGGCTTGTCCCCGCAACTTGCCGCCGACCAGGCGCAGCTCCAGTCCGATCTGGTGATCGATCGGGCTCGCATCCGGCGTGGGAATGGTCCCGAGGAACGTTCCGGTCAGGACGCCGGACCGCCAGGCGGCCCCATTCAGCAAGGTCCGTAGGGTCGCCGGAGCGCCGGGAGGGGGAGTCGTCGGTCCGAGAGTCACTTTCACGTCGCCGTCGGCTTCGAAGGCCATTTCGAGCGGGACACTATGCTCCCAGGTCTTCAGGGTTCCGCGCCAGGTCCCGGCCAACTCCGCCGGCACCGTGAACGGCGTTGGCGTGGGCGCCATTTGCCGGGCCCGGGCGACCCGGAGCGAATCGCCGTAGCGAGGCAGCACGACGGCGGCGATCTCCTCGGCCATCCGGCTCGCCCCGCCCCCGCCGTTGGTGAGCACGGTGACCACCAGATTCTCGGTCGGGAACAAGTTGAGCGCGGTGTTCACCCCCGGCATCCCGCCGGTGTGCTCGATCACCCGGTACCCCAATTGGTTTTCGTGAACCACCCAGCCCAACGAGTAGCCGGCAGCGCCGAACGCCCGGGGGGCCTCGAGCTGCCGCATCAGGTCGATCGTCGCCTCGGTGAGGATGGCCCGCTGTTCCGGCAGCCGATTCTTGAGATGGAACATCCCGAACCGAACCAGGTCGTGGGCACTCGAGTACACCGCGGAACCGCCGTTGTGGTCGAAGGTATAGAACGGAATCGGGCGCCCGCGGCGATCGTACCGCTCGGCGACGAACGGTTCGAGCCCCGGCGCGATGTCCACCGAGGTTCGGGTCATTCCGAGCGGGAGGAAGACCTCGGTTCGCATGAAATCCCGATAGCTGCGGCCGGCGGTCCGGGCGACGATGTGATCGATGATGCCGTAGCCGAGGTTGGAGTAGCGAAAGGTCTCGCCCGGTGCCGAGACGAGATTGCCGTACCGGGCGATCGTCTCGTCCATCGTCGCCGGCCGGGTTCCGTCGTCCTGGTAGAAAAACCGGTAGTGAAGCGGCAACCCGGCGGTGTGTCCGAGGACCTTGCGGACGGTGGCGCCGGCGGCATCACCCGCGAGCCCTTGGATCTTGCCAAGCCCGAGGTACTCGTTGGCCGGCCGATCCAAGGAGACCTGCCCGCGTTCCACCAAAATCATCAATCCGGTCGCGGTGATCGGCTTGGAGATCGAGGCAAGGGAGAACGCGGTGTGCTCGGTGGCGGGAACCCGCTTCTCCCGATTGGCCCAACCGAAACCCTCTTCCCAGACGATTTTCCCGTCCTTGGCCACGGCCACCGACACCGCGGCACCGCCGGAGCGCAGCAATTGGGCATGGATGGTATCCCGGACCGACTGCCAACGATCGGCCGGCGCCTCGGCGCGAGTCCGTGTCGCGGTTGGCCGGGCTTGGCCTTCGAGACCGGAGGCGGCGAGGACGAGCGCAATGAGAATCGGGCGCGACGGCATTTGAAGTACCTTGGGAGCGGGCGTTCCGCCAATGTTACTCGCCCACGGGACTCCGCGCGATCTCGCGGCCCACCGCCACCGCCGGGCGACCCGAGAAGCCGCGTGGCCGGCCCCTGTCGCCAACGGACCCGACGCGATAACATCTGCCACGCTTTCACCAGGACTGTCTCATGCGCATGGCCGCTCGATTCGCGGTGTTCGTCGCCTCGGTGCTTCCCGGGGGGCTTTTTGCCCAGCAGGGCTTGGACACGGTTCAGATCAGAACCCAGACACTCGCTCCGGGTGTCCACGTGCTCTTCGGCGCCGGCGGCAACATCGGCCTGTCGGTGGGCGAGGACGCCGTCTTCGTGATCGACGACCAGTTCGCGCCGCTCACCCCGAAGATCCTGGCGGCGATCGCGGCGTTGACTCCCAAGCCGGTCAAGTTCGTCGTCAACACCCACTGGCACTTCGACCATACCGGCGGCAACGAGAACCTCGGCAAAGCGGGCGCCCTGATCGTGGCGCACGACAACGTCCGGACCCGAATGTCGAGCGAGCAGTTCATCCAGGCGTTCAACCGGCGAGAGCCCCCGGCGCCGAAGGACGCGCTCCCGGTCGTCACGTTCGCCGAAGGGGTGACCTTCCACCTCAACGGCGACCGGATCGCGGTCAGCCACCTTCCCGCCGCCCACACCGACGGCGACGCGCTGATCTACTTCTCCAAGGCGAACGTGCTCCACATGGGCGACGTGTTCAACATGTCGGGTCTCCCGTTCGTCGATCGTTCCAGTGGGGGGTCGATCCACGGGGTCATCGCCGCCGCCGAACGGGCCATCGGCATGAGCAACGCCTCGACCCAGATCATCCCCGGGCATGGCCGAGTGGTTCGACGGGGGGAACTGCAAGCCTGGCGCGACATGCTGGTGGCGTTGCGGGATCGAATGCGGGCGGAGATCGCGGCGGGCCGGTCCGTGGACGAGGTACTCGCGGCGAAGATCACCGAGCCGTACGCCAAGGACTGGCCCGGCGGCCATGAGCGGTTCGTCCGGACGCTCCACCAAGAACTGTCCTCCCGGTAACCGGCCCAGGGATGACGACCGACGCCGACCGTCTCACCCGTTTCGCGACCAGGCTCGGCAGCCTGATTCCCGATGCCATGTCGACGGCGGTGGCGATGGTGCTGCTGGTCGGCCTCGCCGCCGTGGCGCTCGGCAACCCGATCGCCACCGTGGGCGAGGCCTACTACCGGGGCCTCTGGATGCTGTTGCCGTTCACCATGCAGATGACTCTGATCCTGGTGTTGAGCTCGGCCATGGGGTCATCCCCGTTCTTCAAGCGGACCGTCGTGCTCCTGTCCCGGTTTCCCCGGTCGGAGTTCGCCGTCTACGCGCTGTCGGTGGCGCTCACCGCGGGGCTGTCGTACCTCTATTGGGGCCTCGGGTTGGCGCTGGGGCCGCTGATCGCGGTGTACTTCGCGCGGCAGGCGGAGGAGCGCGGGATCGCGGTGGACTTCCCGTTCTTCCTCGCGACCACGCTGGCGGCCACCTCGGTGTGGCAGTTCGGCCTCTCCTCGACGGCGCCGCTGCAGATGAACACCCCGGGCCATTTTCTCGAGAAGACCACCGGGCTGATGCCGCTCTCCACCACGATCTGGGCGCCGTCCTCGGTGCTCTTCATCGTGGCGTTCCTCTTCGCCATCCTGGTGGCCGCTCGGCTTCTCAAACCGGCCACGCCCCAGCAGATCTCGACGTTCCCGGACGCCCATGCCCAGGCGGCGCCATTGTCGGTTGCCGAGGCCGAGCCGATCGGCCGTCCAGCCACGAGCGAGGGTCCGTCCGAGCGGCTGGAACGAAACTCGGTGTTGACCCTGTTGTTGGCGGCCTGCCTGGTGATCTGGCTCTACTATCACTTCGCGGTCAAGGACCTGGGCCTCGATCTGTTCTCGATGAACACCTTCCTGCTCCTCGGGGCGCTCTTGGTCCACCGGAACGTCCGGAACTTCTCCAAGGCTCTCCAAGTCAGCGTGACCACGGCGTGGCCGATCATCGTCCTCTATCACATCTACGCCGCGGTGGCCGGATTGCTCCAGTTCACCACCGTCGGCCAGGAGTTCGCCGGGGCGATGGCCGCGATCTCGAACCGGTACACCTTCCCGTTCTTCACCGCGGCCGCTTCCGCCGTCGTGTCGCTGTTCGTGCCGTCGAGCGGGGGCCAGTGGGCCATCCAGGGGTTCGTGACCGCCACCGCGGCCGAAGCGGTGGGCGTCTCGGCCCAGCGCGGGCTGCTCGCGCTGTCGGTCGGCGACCAGATCGGCAACTTGACGACCCCGTTCTGGGCCGTCATCGGGGCCGGGATCGCCCGGATCGACTTTCGCAAGTACATCGGCTACTCGTTCGTCTTCGCCACCATCTGGTTCGTGCTCGGCGTCGTGATCTTCACGTTCATGCCTGCCTAACCGGCTAGATTGGGGTGGCCATGCCCACCCGCCGACAGTTCCTCAGGTTCGCCGCGGGCGCCGCCGCCGCGGCGACCGCCACCGGTCTCTATGCCTGGCGAGTCGAGCCCAACTGGCTCGAGATCGTGGAGCGACCGCTCCCCATCGCCAACCTCCCGCGGGCGCTGTCGGGGAGAACCCTGGCCCAGTTGTCGGATCTCCACGTCGGACCGCTGGTCGACGATCGCTACCTGATCCGGTCCCTGGAACGCCTCGGCAGACTGAACCCCGATCTGGTCGCCCTCACCGGCGATCTGATCACCTACCGGTCTCCCGCCACCTTCGACCAGCTGGGCGAGGTGCTCCGGGCCCTCCCGCCGGGGCGGATCGGCTCGGTTGCCATCCTCGGTAATCACGATTACGGGCCGAGGTGGCGGAACATCGAGGTCGCCAACCGGGTGGTCGCCTCGCTCGAGGGCGCGGGGGTGACCGTGTTGCGCAATCAGATGACGACCATCGCCGGACTCGACATCGTGGGGATCGACGACCTGTGGGCTCGCCGGGTCGATTTGTCGGTCCTGGCTCGGCGGGACTCCGCGGCTCCCGGCATCGTCCTGGCGCACAATCCCGACTGCGTCGATCGTCCCGACTGGCACGGCTACCGGGGGTGGATCTTGGCGGGGCACACCCATGGAGGGCAGTGTAAGCCGCCGTTCTTCCGACCACCCTTGCTTCCGGTCGCCAACAAGCGTTACTCTGCCGGGGAGATCGCGCTCGCGGGGGAACGCACCCTCTACGTCAACCGCGGGTTGGGCCACCATCTTCGGGTCCGGTTCAATTGCCGGCCGGAGATCACCCTCTTCCGGCTGACCGAGGCCTGAGCTGGCAGGCGAGATCTCGCGAACCCCGGAACCGCACGGCTCCCGCCTGCGTTCACCATGGTCACCCCGGCCCCCAACGGCGGAGCACCGCATCCATGGCCACTCAGTCCGACCTCGAGTTCACCTACTCGCTGATCGACCGGATCTTTCGCCTCAGCCTCGGCGAGATGGCGGATTTCAGCGGCGCCAAGTACGACGGCGACTTTTCGCTCAGCCTCGAGACCGCCCAGCGGCGGAAGCACCAATACGTGGTCGAGTCGACCCGGATCGCTCCCAGCCAGCGGGTGCTCGATCTCGGCTGCGGCTGGGGACCGATGTTAGGCTACCTTCGTTCGATCGGGGCCACGGGGCTGGGCATCACCCTGTCCAGCGCCCAAGCGGCGGCGTGCCGACGCCATGGACTCGATGCCAGAATCCACGACGCGAGAAAACTGGCCCCGGACACCTTCGGCTCCTTCGACGCGGTCGTGAGCCTTGGCGCCTGGGAGCACTTCTCTTCCCTCGATGAGTATCGGGCCGGCAGACAAGAGGCCATCTACGGCGACATCTTTCGACGGGTCGCGAGCCTGATCCCAAGCGGCGGCCGGTTCTTCCTCCAAACGATGGTATTCGGACCCAACATGATCCCGGCCGACCAGGTATCGGTCGAGGCCCCACCGCATTCGGATGCCTGGTACCTCGGGCTGATGAGCAAGCAGTTCCCGGGGTCGTGGCTGCCGTATGGCCAGGAACAGCTGGTTCGCTGCGCCGAGCCGCACCTTCGCCTGGTGACCGCGACGAGCGGCAGGCTCGACTACATCGAGGCCATCCGCCAATGGCGGATCCGGTTCGCCCAGCCCAGCCTGAAGAAGTGGCTCCTCAAGACGCGGCTGTTGCCCCGCTACTTGACCAGCCCCGATTTCCGGCTGGCCTTCACGTCGGGAGTGAGCCCCAACACGGTGTGTTTCGAGCGCCTCTTGATGGACCACTTCCGGCTGGTGTTCGAGAAACCTTAGAGGGCCAGACGCACCACCGGGCGAGTCGGTTTCGGCCTGGCCACCTCGACGAAACCGGCCCGATCGAACATCGTCTTGGCGCCGAACCAGAAAAACTCGTCGTGGCTGCGGCTGGGTTTGTCGATCGGATACGCCTCGAGCATCCCGATCCGCTTCCGCCGGGCGAACCGAATGGCACCCTCGAGCAGCGCGGTGGCGATCCCCTGGCCGCGGAGCGGACCGGGAACCACGAAGCACACCAGCGACCACACCGGGGTGTCGTCGACCGGCTTCATCACCGGCGACCTCGCGAGCTTGAGATAACTAGTTCTTGGCCCTACGGAAACCCACCCTACCGGCGTTCGACCCCGATAGCCGAGGAGACCCACGAACTCGCCCCGCCGGACCGCCGCGTGGAGGGCGGCGCGGTTCCGCTGCGACGGGGTCCGACCTCGGGTCGGAGGCGGCGGCGCGCCGGTGGTCCGGTAGAACATGCACCAGCACCCCCTCGCGATCGAACAGCCCCGGGAGGCGAACACCGCGTCGAGATCGGCCCAGCGCCCGAGCGTTAGGGGCCGCATGGTCAGTCGCGGGCTCATCTGGTAAACTTATCCCTCGCGTCCTTCACCGACGAGTCCCGCATGCCGTCGTCCTTGGTCCGATTGGTCCCCGTGTTCGGGGTCGCCCTGGTCACCGCCGCCGTGGCCCAAACTCCCGCGGCGAGCGACAGCGCCGCCACCGCGGCCGCGCGCGCCAAGTCGCTCCCGCTGATCGCCACCCGCAACCTGGCGTTCACCGCGACCGAAGGGACCTGGATCTCGCTCGACCTGTCCCCCGACGGCCGGACCATCGTCTTCGAGCTGCTCGGCGACCTCTACACCATGCCGGTCGGGGGCGGAGCGGCAACCCGGATCACCTCGGGCCAACCGTACGATATGCAGCCTCGCTTCTCGCCGGACGGCCGGTCGCTCGTCTTCGTGAGCGATCGCGACGGCTCCGAGAACCTCTGGCTCGCCGACGCCGATGGCGGCAATCCCCGCCCGCTCACCACCGGCGAGCGGGAGAACTACGTCTCGCCGGCCTGGACCCCGGACGGCCGCTACATCTTCGCGACCAAGGGAACCCAGCTGTGGCTCTGGCACACCGACGGCGGATCCGGAATCCAGATTTCGCCCAAGCCGGCCGCCACCGGACCCCAGACGTCGAGCTACCTCGGTCCCGCGTTCGGTCCGGACCCGCGCTACCTCTGGCTCAACATCCGGGGACTGCCGACCCTCCCCCTGGCCGCTGCCGACCACGACGAGGCCGAGGACACCAGCCCCCGCTCGGCCCGAAGCTCCCCGCGGCTGCTTGGCGCCTACCAGGTCGGCCAGCTCGACCGGGAAACCGGCCGGGTGATGGTCCGGACTCATGAACTCGAGGGAGCGTTCCGGCCAGTCGCGAGCCCCGATGGACGGTGGTTGGTCTATGCCACTCGATTCGATGCCCGGCCCGCCCTCAAGCTCCTCGACCTCACCACTGGCGACGACCGCTGGCTGGTGATGGATGTGGCTCGCGACGACCACCAGGGCGGCGGCTCCCGCGATCGCGACCTCTACCCCGGCTCGGCATTCACGCCAGATTCGCGGGCCCTGATCACCAGCTTCGGGGGCAAGATCCGGCGAGTCGAAATCCCGAGCGGCGCGGCGATCGAGATCCCATTCAGCGCCCGAGTCGACCTGCCGATGGGGCCGCTGGTCAAGTTCGACTATCCGATCGACGACACCACCCTCCTCGTCTCTCAGATTCGGGGTGCCCGACCATCTCCCGATGGCCGCCGACTGGCGTTCATCGCGCTCGATCGCCTTTGGATCGCCGACCTGCCGCCCGGATCCGGCGGAGCCACCCAACCGACCCCCGCGGTGATCCGAAGCGCCCGGCGGCTGACGACGGCAACGATCGTGGAGCACGGACCGACCTGGTCGCCGGACGGACGGTACCTCGCCTACGTGACCTGGTCCGATTCCTCCGGGGGCGATATCTACCGCGTCGCCGCCGACGGGTCGGCTCGGCCCGAGCGGCTCTCCCCCGCGAGTGCGTTCTTCGACAAGCTGGCCTACTCGCGGGACGGCCAGCGCCTGCTCGCGGTCCGCGGCTCGCGACTCCATCGTTTGAAGACGCTGGAGGACTTCGGGAGCCACAGCGGCGCCTCGGAGCTGGAATACGTCTGGTTACCCGCCGCGGGGGGCCCGATCCACCGGATCGCCTTCGTCGGCGCGGGAACCACCCAAGAAGGACGCAACGTTCCCCACATCGGCCCGGACCCGAACCGGTTCTACGTCTGGGCCGGGGCCGAAGGGTTGATTTCGATGCGGTTCGACGGATCCGACTCCAAGCCGGTGGTGAAGGTCACCGGGCCAAACCGCCCCGGCTTCTTCCCCGGCGCCCCGCCGACGCCGGCCGTTCCGGACGAGGTGATCCTCAGTCCGGACGGGCGGCGGGCGATCGCCCGGGTCAGCCGCAATGTGTGGTTAGTGACCGTTCCCCAGGGCGGCGGGGGTGAGGCGCCGGTGGTGTCCGTGATGTCTCCGTCCGCCATGCCGGCGCAGCGGCTCACCACGGTCGGCGGCGACTTCGTCGGCTGGCGGCTCGACGGCCGGGTGGCCCACTACGCCATCGGGCGCTCCTACTTCCAGCACGAGGTGGCCCTGGCCGATTCGCTCTGGCAGGACTCGGTCCGGGTCGCCCGGGCCCGCGAGGCCGGTGGTGGGGCGCCCCGAGCCGACTCGACCAGTCGCGCCACGATCGGCTATCACCCCCACCGGGTCGTGGTCGAGATCACGGCGAGGAAGGACCGGCCCGGCGGCACGGTGGCCCTGACGAACGCGCGGCTGCTCACCATGCGCGGCAACGAGGTCATCGAGCGCGGCGACGTGGTGGTTCGGGACAACCGGATCGTGGCCGTGGGCCAAAGCGGCCAGGTGGGAATTCCGGCCGACGCCCGCCGGGTCGACCTCGCCGGCAAGACCATCCTGCCCGGGTACGTCGACATCCACGCCCACACCTGGGTGGCGTGGGGCGTCCACCGGCAACAGGTCTCTCAATTCCTCGCCCAGCTGGCATACGGGGTAACGACCCAACGGGACCCCCAGACCTCGTCGGAAGACGTCGTCAGCTACAGCGACTTGATGGAAACCGGCGCGATGATCGGACCGCGGCTCTATTCGACCGGCCCCGGCATTTTCGCCGACGACCTGATCAAGAGTCTCGACGACGCCCGGGACGTGCTCCGCCGCTACGCCGACCACTACCACACCAAGACGATCAAGCAGTATCTCGCCGGCGACCGCAAAGTCCGCCAGTGGGTGATCACCGCCGCCCGGGAACTCGGCCTAACGCCGACCACCGAGGGCGGGGCGAATTTCACCATGAACCTCACCCTGATGCAGGATGGCTATGCCGGTCTCGAGCACGCCCTGCCGATCAGCCCCTTGTTCGAGGACGTGGTGCAGTTGCATCGGGCCAGCGGTCTCACCTACACCCCAACGTTGATCGTCGCCTACGGCGGCCCGATCGGACGGGACTACTACCTCTCGCGGACCAACGTCGAGCAGGACTCCCGGCTCCGCTTCTTCACGCCGCACGACGAGTTGGACAAGTGGAAGTCGGTCACCTGGCACCGCGACGACCAGTACGTCCACACCCTCCACGCCGGGCACCTGGCCCGGATGTACGCGGCCGGAGGGCGCCTGGGGCTCGGCTCCCACGGCGAGGTCCAGGGACTGGGCGTGCACTGGGAACTCTGGATGATGGCCAGCGGAGGACTCCAGCCCCTCGACGCCCTCAAGATGGCGACGCTGCACAGCGCCGATGCGGTCGGCCTGGCCGGTGACATCGGATCGATCGAGCCCGGCAAACTGGCCGACCTCCAGGTCCTCGATCAAAACCCGCTCGTCCGGTTGGAGAACTCGACCACGATCCGGTACGTGATGAAGAACGGGCGCCTCTATGATGCCAGCAACTTGACCGAGATCTGGCCGCGACAGCGCCCCCTCGAGCCGCGCTGGTGGGCCCGGCTCGAACCGGAACGCTGAGGACCGCTCGACCGGCGTCCTCAGCGAGCCGGCAGGCGACTGATCACCTTGCCGGCCTCGTCGAGAAACTCCAAGCTTGGAGCCCCGGTCGAATCGACCTGGATGACCACCCGTGGCCGGCCCTCCCCGTCGCTCAAGCGGAGCAAGGCCGCTTTGGCCACGTTGCGACCAACGTAGACCCGCTCGGCGAACAGCGGGGCCCCGTTCACCCGGGTGGCCTGGAGTTGCTGCATCGCGGTCTGCTTGGCCGGACCGTCGGGCATCGCCCGGACGGAGTCCATCTTGGCCACCAGGTCCATGATCGGGACATCCGCCCGATCCGCCACGGTCAGCCCCATTCGGCGGCGGCCGTTGTCGTCGTTGTAGGTGAGATAGAGCACCTGGTCTGATTGTACTGGTCGAACGAGAGGTGCCCGCTACCCTGGAACCGCCCGTTTTCGGTCTTGCCGCCGAAGGTCAGGCCGCCGGTTTCGGTCCCCTCGTCGTTGAAGAAGATGATCCCTGGCCGAGTCCCCCCGGGATAGCCGAACGGCTTGCCGTAAGCGATCGGCCCGATCGAGCGGGATCGGTTGGAAAGCACCATCCGGTAGTGCCCGTTGGGCTCGACGATGTTGATCCGTTCGACATCGATCTCGGAGAACTTCGCTTTCTGCGGTGGCTGCCGGAAAGCGCTCACGGTGAACACCGCCAGCAGCAAGGTCGTCGCCAGCCCATAGACCCGGAGAATCCGTAGCTCGCCCCGCTCACCCGTCGTCATCGCCGATCTCCCGTGTTGGGGCCCCATGACGTAGCTTTCCGATCGGAGTTTCACCGCCCGGAGCCGTCCCTGATGCGTTCTCGTCTGCTGTGCGCGACCTTGTTCGCGGCCGCGACCCCCGGCTTTGCCCAACCCCTGCCGGGGAACCTAACGACGCGGATCGACAGCATCTTCGCGCCGTTCGACCGGACCGACCGCCCTGGTTGCGCGGTCGCGGTGAGCCAAGGCGGCATCGTGGGCTACCAGCGGGGCTACGGCATGGCCGATCTCCAATCCGGCCTGGCCATCACCCCCCGGTCGGTCTTCCACGTCGCCTCGGTCTCCAAACAGTTTGCCGCCGTCGCCGTGGCGCTCCTCGCCGAGGACGGGAAGTTGTCGCTCGACGATCCGGTTCGGAAGTACATCGCCGAGCTGCCGGATTATGGCAAGCCGATCACCATCAGGCACCTGATCTACCATACCAGCGGGATTCGGGACCAGTGGGAGCTGCTTGGCATGGCCGGTTGGCGCTACGGGCACGATCTGTTCACCCAACAGGACGTCCTCGACATCGTGGCTCGCCAGCGCCGACTCAACTTCGACCCGGGCGAGGAATGGGTCTACAGCAACTCGGGCTATACCCTGTTGGCCGAAATCGTCAAACGGGTCACCGGCCAGTCGCTCCGGACTTTCTCCGACCAACGGATATTCCGGCCGCTCGGCATGGCCACCACCCACGTCCATGACGACCATCAGATGGTGGTGAAGGACAAGACGTCGGCCTATCAGCAGGGGCCCGGCGGCGAGTGGAAGATCAGCCTCCCCACGTTCGACACCCACGGCGCCACCAGCCTCAACGCCACCGCGAGCGATCTGCTCCGCTGGGCCGACAACTTCTCGACCGCCACCGTCGGCAGCCGCGCCTTGCTCGCCGAGGCGCAGCGAAGCGCGGCGCTCAACGACGGCAAGCCGATCCATTACGGCTTCGGGATTCAAACGGAGACCTACCGTGGCACCCAGGCCCGCGGCCATGGTGGGGCCGACGCCGGGTTCCGAGCCGACCTGGTCTGGTTTCCGGACCACGGCCTCGCGGTCGCCGCTCTCTGCAACTTCGCCGAGGCCGTCCCGAGCCGCTATACCCGCGCGATCGCGGACCTGGTGTTGGGCGACAAGCTGAGTCCCCGGCCGGCGAAGTCCGCCACGGCCGGCGCGAAGCTTCCGAGCTCGGAGTTGGCGCTGCTCGCGGGCATCTATCGCAAACCCGGCACCGATGCCGCCTGGCCCGTGGCCGTTCAGGGCGACCGGGTGGTGCTCGAGGCGTTTGGCGTTCCCCTGGAGCACCTCGATGGACGGCGGTTCACCGCGTTCGGGCTCGACTTCGAGTTCCTCGGGCCGATGGGCCAACCGGCCACCGGGCTCCGGGCGACGATGGGCGATCAGCTGTTCGACTCGGTGACGCGGGTGGCGCCATTCACTCCGACCTCGGCCCAGCTGGCGCGTTTCGCCGGCCGGTTCTATAGCGACGAGCTGGATGTGGTCTACACCTTGACCGCGACCGATTCCACCCTCGTCCTCACCCGGCTCAAGCAGGAACGTCCCGAAGTCCTCCGACCCGCGTATCAGGACGGATTCATCGGGGCGGCGGGCGCGATTCGCTTCGAAATGGTCAAGGGTCGGCCCGACCTGTTCTTCTTGACCGGGGGCCGGGTCCGAGGGGTGGAGTTCCGTCGGGGCGATCCCCGGCCACCCAGACGTTGATCGCCCTGGTGCTGCTGGACGGCAGGGCCCCACGCCATCGTTTCGATGCCTGACCAACCGCTCCGACGGCCGCCGCCCACCCGCGCCGGTGATCAGGTCGACGACTACCACGGCACCGCGATCGGCGATCCCTACCGCTGGCTCGAGGATCCCGATTCGCCCGAGACCCAGGCCTGGGTGACCGCCCAGAACGAGGTGACCTTCGGTTACCTGGCCTCGCTGCCGGAGCGGGAGTCCTTTCGGCGGCGGCTCACCGAGCTTCAGGACTACGAGCGATTCTCGGTCCCGTACTTCCGCGGCGGGCGCTACTTCTTCGCCCGCAACAGCGGGCTCGAGAATCAAGCGGTCCTCTTCGTCCAAAACGGCCTCGACGGCGTCCCGCGGGTGCTCCTCGACCCCAACCTCCTCTCCCCGGACGGGACCGTTGCCCTGACCCTGGTGGAGCCAAGTCCGGACGGTCGGCTCCTGCTCTACGGCACCTCGACGAGCGGCTCGGACTGGCAGGAGTTTCGAATCCGCCGGGTCGACGACGGCGTCGACCTCCCGGACCGACTCCGGTGGATCAAGTTCTCGGGCGGTACCTGGACAAGAGATGGGGCTGGCTTCTTCTACGGCCGCTACCCGGAGCCCAGCGGCGCCGCTCTCACCGCCGCCAATCGGGACATGAAGGTGTACTACCATCGGCTCGGGGCGGAGCAAGCCGACGACACCCTGATCTACCAGCGGCCCGACCAGCCCGACTGGGGTTTCGGGCTCGAGGTGAGCCACGACGGCCGGTATCTCATCGTGGCGATCTGGGTCGGCACCGATACCCGGACCAGGATCCACTACCTCGACCTGATCGATCCGACCGATCCTCGCCTGAGCGGGCCCGTGACCCCGATGCTCGACCGGTTCGACGCGGCCTACGCGTTTCTCGGCAACCGCGGCCCGACCTGCTACTTCCGGACCGACCTCGACGCTCCCCGCGGGAGGATCGTGTCCGTGGAGGCGACCGCTCCGGAAGTCATCCGATCGATCGTGGCGGAGCGCCCCGATGCCCTCGAATCGGTGGCCCATGTCGGCGGCCGGCTGGTCGCGTCGTATCTCGTCGACGCCAAGTCGGCGCTCGAAGTATTCGACGAGGCCGGCACCCACCTGGGCGCCCTCCAGTTGCCGGGCATCGGGACCGGCACCGGGATCACCGGCGAGCCCGACCGCGCCGAGGCGTTCTTCGCGTTCACCTCGTTTCTGGCGCCGGCGACGATCTACCGCGCCGACGTCGTCGCCCGAACGGTCGAGGTGTTTCGCGCCCCGGTCCTCAAGTTCGACCCGACGGCCTTCACCACCGAGCAGGTCTTCTATCGCAGCAAGGACGGCACCCGGATCCCGATGTTCCTCGTCCACCGCGCCGACCTGAAACGCGACGGGACCAACCCCACCCTGCTCTACGGGTATGGCGGGTTCGACGTGAGCCTCACCCCCGCCTTCAGCCCCGGGACCATCGCCTGGATCGAGCGAGGCGGGATCTACGCCTCGGCCAACCTTCGAGGCGGGGGCGAATACGGCAAGGCCTGGCACGAAGCGGGGCAGCGGGGATCCAAGCAGAACGTCTTCGACGACTTCATCGCCGCCGCCGAGCATCTCATTGCCGAGGGCTACACCAGCTCGGCTCACCTCGCGGTGGAAGGCGGCTCGAACGGGGGGCTGCTGGTCGGTGCCACGGTCAATCAACGACCCGACCTGGCGGCGGTCGCGATCCCCGAGGTCGGCGTTCTCGACATGCTGCGCTATCATCACTTCACGATCGGGTGGGCCTGGGTGCCCGAATATGGATCGGCCGAAGACCGCAACGACTTCCCGGTGCTCAGAGGGTACTCGCCATTGCACAATCTTGTTCCTGGGACCGATTACCCCGCGACGCTGATCGTCACCGCCGATCATGACGACCGGGTGGTCCCGGCTCATTCGTTCAAGTACGCCGCGGCGCTCCAGGCCGCGACCGCCTGGCAGCGGCCGGCCTATATCCGGATCGAGACCAAGGCCGGTCACGGCGCCGGCAAGCCGCTCTCGAAGTCGATCGAGGAGCGGGCCGACGTGTTGGCGTTCGCGTGGGCCCACCTCGACCGCCGCGAGCCTTGCGGAGGCAACCCATCATGAGCATTCCACGGTACCCCCTGGCACCGGACTGCTCGGTGAGCCGGATCGTCACCGGGCTGTGGCAGATCGCCGACCTCGAACGCGGCGGCACCCCGCTCGACCCGGCTGCTGGCGCACTCGCCATGGCGCCGTACCACGCCGCCGGGTTCACCTCTTTCGACCTGGCCGACCACTACGGCTCGGCCGAACTGGTTGCCGGCCGATTCCGAGCCGGTCTCGGCCCCGCCGCCAAAGCGGAACTTCTCACCAAATGGGTCCCGAGGCCGGGACCGCTCGACCGCCCGGCGGTCCGACAGGCCGTCGATCGAGCCCGGCAGCGACTCGGGGTCGAGGTCATCGACTTGATGCAGTTCCACGCCTGGCGTTATCCCGATCCCAGCTGGCTCGACGGACTGTTCTGGCTCGCCGAACTTCGCGACGAGGGCCTGATCAGGCACCTCGGGGTGACCAACTTCGACGCGGTCCACCTCGACATCGCGTTGTCGTCGGGGATCCCGCTGGTCTCCAACCAGGTCTGTTACTCATTGCTGGATCGGCGGCCGGCCGGAGCGCTGACCGACGTCTGTCGCAAACACGGCGTGGCCCTGCTCTGTTACGGGACGGTGGCGGGTGGCTTCCTCACCGAGCGCTGGCTCGAGAAACCGGAGCCCGATTGGGCCGCCCTCGGCACCTGGTCGGAGATGAAGTACGGGCGGTTCATCGCCGCGGCGGGCGGCTGGACGGCGCTCCAGCGGGTACTCGGCTGCACCGCGCGGATCGCGGCCAAGCACAAGGTCTCGATGGCCAACGTCGCGTGCCGCTGGGTGCTCGACCAGCCCGCCGCCGCCGCGATCATCGTCGGCGCGCGGCTCGGCGCGAGCACCCACCTCGAGGACAACGCCCGAGTCTTTCGGTTCTCGCTCGACGACGAGGACCGGGCCGCGCTGGCCGAGACGGTCGCCACCCTCGAGCCGATCCCGGGCGACTCGGGCGACGAGTACCGGCGAGCGCCGTACCTGACGGCCTCGGGCGACCTGAGCCATCACCTCGAGTCGTTCCCGTCACCATACCCGGTGACCACGCTCGGTCCCGCTCGTCAGATCGCCCGAAGCGGCACCATCTGGGAGCCCCTCGCCGGGTTCTGCCGAGCCACCCGGATCGGCGATCGGATCCTGGTCTCCGGCACCACGGCCACCCACGGAGACCGGGTCATCGGCGGCAGCGATCCGGCCGCCCAGACCCATTTCGTGATCGACAAGATCCAAGGCGCCCTCGAGTCGCTGGGCGGGTCGCTCGAACAGGTGATCCGGACCAGGATTTTCGTTCGCGACATCAGCCAGTGGGAACCGGTGGCCCGAGCCCATGGGCAACGGTTCGGGGCCGTCCTCCCCGCCAACACCCTGGTCCAGGCAAATTTGGTCGGCGACGGCTATTTGGTGGAAATCGAAGCAGAGGCCATAGTAACCCAGTGACCCTGAACGGAGAGACCCGATGACGTTGTCCCGCTCCTTGACCGCGGCCGTGCTGGTCGCGGCACCGCTGTCGGCCCAACAGAATCCGCCCCAGCCGCCGCCCGTGACCGTGGTGCGCGCGGCCCGGATGTTCGACGCGAACGCGGGGCGGATCGTTCCCAACGCCGTGGTGGCGGTGCAAGGCGACAAGATCCTGAGCGTCGGGGGGACCAATCTCCCCAAGGATGCCGCGGTGGTCGACCTCGGCAACGTGACCCTGCTCCCGGGCTTCATCGACCTGCACACCCACCTGGTCTCGGAGATCTCGGCCGCGTCGTTCACGGCCGCCGTCACCAACACGATGGCGGACGGGGCCTTTTCCGCTACCGCCAACGCCCGCAAGACACTGCTGGCGGGCTTCACCACGGTGCGCGACTTCGGCGGCGACATCACGGTGGCCCTGGGCAAGGCGGTCGACCGCGGAACGGTGCTGGGCCCGCGGGTCATCCCTTCGCGGGAATCGATCGGCATCACGGGAGGTCATTGCGACGCCACCGGCTACGCCCCCGGCGTCCTCGAACAGGGCACCAAGGACGGAGTCGCGGACGGCCCCTGGGAGGTGGTTCAGGCGGTCCGCTACCAGATCAAGCACGGCGCCCAAGTAATCAAGACGTGCGCCACCGCGGGTGTCCTCTCGCTCGAGGGCCCGGTCGGGGCCCAGCAGTACAGCTATGACGAACTCAAGGCGATGGTCGAGGAGGCGGCCCGCCACGACATCCGGGTCGCGGCCCACGCCCACGGCACCGAGGGCATCAAGGCGGCGATCCGGGCTGGGGTCACCAGCATCGAACACGGCTCGATGCTGGATGACGAGGCCATCGCGTTGATGAGGCAGCACGGCACCTGGCTCGTGCCAACGAGCTACCTCGCCGACCGAATCAACCTGGCGGTCCTCCCGCCGCTCGTCCGCCGGAAGGCGGAGACCATCATTCCGAAGGCGAGGGAGAGCCTCCGCAAGGCCATTGGTGCCGGGGTCCGGATCGCCTTCGGTACCGATGCCGGCGTCTATCCCCATGGCGAAAACGCCAAGGAGTTCGCGGTCTACGTCAAGCTCGGGATGAGCCCGATCGAGGCGCTCAAGGCGGCGACGGTCTACGCGGCGGAAGCGTTGGGGAAGACCGACCGAGGGGCGATCGTGCCTGGTTCGCTGGCGGACCTCGTGGCGGTCCCCGGCGATCCGACCGCCGACATCACCGCCACCGAGCGGGTCAGTTGGGTGATGGCGGCCGGGAAGGTCGTGAAATGATCGGCGCGATCGTCAACCGGTGGCCGTTCAGCCACCGGTTCCGAACTGCCGGGTGAACTTCACCACGAACGACCGAGTGATCGAGCGGTCCCAGGCGAACAGCCCGGTCGCATTCTCGGCGAGGTTGAGCACCACGAACAGACCGGTCCCCGCGGTGTTGAGCCAGCCGAACCGTATGTTGGCCGAGAACACCCTGGCTTGGTTGTTGTACTGGACCAGCGACTGGGTGAAGATCCGCGGGGTGAAGAAGTAACCGATTCGTACCCCCACCAACGACCGGACGAATTCGCCCTCGTCGAGATTGACGTCGTTGTAGTCCAGCAGCAGCGACGAGGTCAGCGACGATCCTTGCCGAACCGTCAAGGTGGCACTTCCGCCGTACCGGGTCCCGTTGTAGAACGGACCCGCCTCGAGCCGGGTGGTGAACGACAGGGGAGCGCTCGGGTTGGTCGAGAAGTCGAAGGCGAGGTTGGTCCAACGGTACTCGCCGGCCGGCAGGGTCACCCCACGGGCGATCGCGAACGGGCTGGTGAGGCCTTCCCGGAACACGTTGATCTCGGGGCCGATCCGGCCGCCGTTGGCGAATTCCATCTCGCCGGCGTCGAGGTGGATCATTTCGGACTGGATCTTCCCGTCGAACCCGAAGAAGCCGCGATAGTTCACGTGCGGGAGCCAATACCGGAGTCGCGAGTGGTTGAGCGGCATGGTGTGAAAGATCGATCCCTCGTAGTAGCGATAGCCGCTCCGGCTCAAGAAGCCGACCTCGGGGTTGAAGTCCTCCCCCACCTGGGTGTAACGGAAGACGTTGTTCCACCGTCGGGTCCGGTACTCGAGCCGACCGCTGAAGGCGCCATCGCGGCCATCGAGCCCCGGGGTGGCGGTCTTCGCGGCCCACCAGTCGAAGGTGAATGGCTCGCTCAGCGCGAAGCGTCCGTCCAGGCCGATGGTCGAGTTACGATCGTCGCCATCGCTGGTCGCCACCCGATGCACTCCCATCAGCCCGAGCCGGGAACGACCCCATTCACGCGAGACCCGCGCCACCGAATACGAGTTGGCCGGCTGGCGCTGGGCCTTCTCGGTGAACAGTTGCATCCCGCCGACGGTCAAACCGGCCACCCGGCCGGTGAGCCTCCCGCCCCCGACGATGGGGACCGGGTTCCCCTCGGAGTCGATTCCGATCCGGCGCGAGAAGAACAGCTCGACGGCCTGCGGGGTGCCGGACGAGAACACCCCGGCGTTTTCGAGGAAGAAGGGCCGCTTTTCGGGAAAGAACAGCGGGAATCTCGTCAGGTTGGTTCGCTGTTCGTCGACCTCGACCTGGGCGAAGTCGGTGTTGTAGGTCGCGTCGAGCGTTAGGCTCGGCGTAATGCCGAGTTTGGCGTCCACCCCGAATTCGGTCGGGTAGCGGGTGGAGTCCCACGGCAGCGTGACGGTCAGCGGGGAGTAGAGTTTCTGGGCCGAGCTCAAGATGTAGGGCGTCACCGTGGCGATCCGCTGACTCGGCACCGCGAGTTCCACCAAGGTGCCGGCTCGTGAGAGCCGGTAGAGATTGTGCTGCCGCTCGACCGGTGCCCAGAGCGACTCCTCGTTTCGCCGCCGGATGCTCCGAGCGAAGTTGAGGCCCCAGGTCTGCTCCCGGGCCCCGCCGTAACGCAAAGTCGAAAACGGGATCCGGAACTCGGCGTACCACCCGAGGCTGTCCACGTGGGTCCGCACCGTCCAGCTGGCATCCCAGTTCAAATTGAAGCCGCCGGCCGATCCGGCCTGGGCTCGGGTCTGACCCTGCTGAAAGACCCCGCCGCCCTCACCCTCCTTGACCACCTGTCCGTCGTGCTCGACCCCGGCGGGCGTGGTGGCGAACACGAAGCCGTTCTGCCGATCGTGGTAGGTATCGAAGATGACCGAGAAGTAGTCGCTGTTGCTCAAGGTGACGTCGCGGATCCGCTCGCCGGCGACGATACCGGCGGGATCGCGGTCGAACATCCAGGCCCCGATGTAAAGGGCCTTGCCGTCCGACAGCAATCGCACCTCGGTGCGCTCGGTCGCCGGGGCGCCTTCCGATGGGTCGCGCTGGATGAAATCGGTGATCGGTCGGGCCTCGCGCCAGACCGGATCATCGAGCCGCCCGTCGATCTGGGGCGGGGTGGCGATCCGGGCGGTCCGGGCGACCCGGGAGGTCGAGTCTTGGGCAAAAACACTCACCGGCGTCGCGACGACGACGCCGAGACAAACGATCATGGTTTTCATTGTATACAAACTTAGCAACCCGGGTGCGATCCCACCACTATTCGTCGCTCGTCGGCCGCCTCTCGCGCCCCGCCGGTTTTGGCGATACAATCGCCGACCGCATTCCCGGGATGCCAGGATGTCGACCGCCGCCACCGTTGCCACCACCCTTCGTCAGCTGTCGGGAGTGACCCCGAAGACCGAGTTCGGCGGACTGGCCTTTTTCGTCGGGGGAACCCGGTTCGCCGCCCTCACGCCGGAGGCGGTCCTGCTCCACCTCCCTCCCGAGGCGCTCACCGAGGCGCTGATGGGGGGCGCGGCGCGACCGTTCATCTCGGTTGGCGCGATGGGTAAGCATGGTTGGGTCGAGATTCGCTTCTCGAGCATCGGGCCCGACGAGTTGTCTCGGTACTTGCTCGCGGCGCATAACGCCGCCCTGCACGGCCACCGCCGAACCGCCATGAAAAAACCCGGCCGAGCCCGCCACACTCGGAAGACCACTCCGAAATAGGCGACGGGCGGGGTGGCCCCGCCAGGCGGTTGACTTCCGAGGAAAGGCGGTCGACACTTTTCGGCAGTGTGCTCGCTCGGGTCGTTCCTCCGCGGTTCCGCCGTCCTGCTCGGTATCGCGTCCACTCCCGTTGCCGCCCAGCCCGTGATTCGGCTGAGCGGCTACGTTCGCTCTTCGGCCAGCGGCGAAGTCATTCGCTACGCCCGGATCTCCGCCGATGGTCAGCCCAGCGTGGCGGAGTCGAACCAGGACGGTTTCTTCGTGTTGGCGCTGCCGCCGGGATCGCACCAAATTCGGATTCGGGCAGTCGGTTTCGCTCCCAAAGTCGAGCAGGTCACCCTGACAGCTTCGGTGATTCGCGACTTCCTCCTCGACCCGCGTCCCCTTCAGCTCGAGGAGATCACCGTGGCCGGCCGGCGCGACACCTCCGACGTCGATCCTGCCAGCGCCGAGATGAGCACGGCCCGGCTCGAGATGACGACCGTCAGGCTCGTTCCCGTCGTCCTCGGCGAAGTCGATCCGATCCGCGCCCTCACCCTGCTCCCTGGGGTGACCACGATCAGCGACTACTCGACCGGCTTCAGCGTCCGCGGCGGCACCACCGATCAGAATTTGATTCTCCTGGACGAGTCGACGATCTACAACCCGGCCCACGTCTTCGGCTTCTTCTCGGTCTTCAACGGCGACGCCATCGACGACGTCAAGCTCTACAAGGGTGCCATCCCCGCCCGGTACGGCGGCCGATTGTCCTCGGTGCTCGACGTCCGCCAGCGGGAAGGCAACGCCAAGCGCTTCGAAGGGGGCGCCACGATCGGGCTCCTGGCGAGCCGGATGTCGTTGGAGGGTCCGCTCCCGGACCGGATCGGCTCCTATCTGGTCGCCGCTCGGCGAACCTACGCCGATCTCTTCCTCAAGCTCTCGAGCGATCCCGATCTCAACCAGAACGTCGCCTATTTCTACGACGTCAACGCCAAGACCAATGTTCGGCTCGGGGCGAGCGGCGCCGTCATGGTCTCGGGATACTTTGGCCGCGACCGCTTCAAGGTGGCCGAGCGGTTCGCCGCGAGCTGGGGGAACCAGGCCGGCACCCTGCGGTGGAACCAGGCCTTCGGCAGCCGGCTCTTCTCGAAGCTCACCGCCACCGTGAGCGACTACGACTACGGTCTCGAGTTCTTGGGCATCGGACGGGATCTGTCCTGGACGGCCCGGATCGGCGGGTACGACCTCAAGCTCGACCAGACTTACCACGTCGCCAACGGCAATCGGATCGAGTTCGGTGGTGCGCTCACCCGTCACAACATTCGCCCCGGGAGCATCCGACCGGTCGGCGACTCCCCGGTACGGCCGCTCGACCTCCAGCCCCGCTATGGCCTGGCTCCGGCGCTCCATGCCAGTCACGAGATCGAACTCGGACCCGCCGTTTCGCTGCGTTATGGGGTCCGCTACGCCGGGTTCCGGCGACTTGGCGCCGGAACCATCTACCGGTATGCCGGCGGTCCGCTCCGCTACGACGCCTCGCTCGGCCGCTATCAGAAGAACCCCGTCGCCGACAGCACCGAGTACCGGCCGGGCGAGACGATCGTCTCGCGATTCGGCCTGGAGCCGCGGCTGTCGTTGCGGGTCGGCCTCGCCAAGACCGCGAGTCTCAAGGCCGGCTATTCCCGGACCCGCCAGTTCCTTCACCTCGTCTCGAACACCAATTCGCCGACCCCGGTCGACATCTGGGAGCCGATCGGTCGCTATCTCGAACCGCAGCTGAGTGATCAACTCGCCCTGGGCTTCGCGAAGACCTGGGACGACGAGCGGTACGAGTTCTCGGCGGAGGCCTATTACAAGCGGCTGGCGAACGTCACCGACTTCATCGATGGTGCCGATATCGCGCTCAACGACCGACTCGAAACCGAGATGCTGCAGGGCACCGGTCGGTCCTACGGGCTCGAGTTGTACGCCCGGAAGCGGGCCGGGCGGCTCACCGGCTGGGTGAGCTATACGTTAGGCAGGGCGGAGCGACGCCTCCGGGGCATTGCCCCGGACGACCCCGGCATCAACGGCGGACGGTACTATCCGTCTCCCTACGACAAGACCCACGACCTCTCGGTGGTCGGGTTCCATCCCCTCTCCCGCACCTGGACCGTGGCTGGGACCTTCGTCGCGGCCAGCGGTCTTCCGGCCACCTTTCCCGAGTCGCGCTACCGGTACAACGGACTCCTGGTGGTGGAGTACGGCCCTCGTAACGCGGCCAGGCTCCCCACCTACCACCGGCTCGACCTGACCTTCACCCGGACCACCAACCGGAGCCAGTGGCAGTTCGGGCTCTTCAACCTGTACAACCGGTTCAACGCGCAGTCGATCGCCTTCCAGCAGGTCGAGAACAACCCGCTGGCGCTGGAAGCCGTGCAGACGTCGATATTCGGCATCGTGCCCAGCGTGAGCTTCTCATTCGCGTTCTGATGCCGACGATGCGCCGCTGGATCCCGCTCCTCCCCGTCCTTGCCGGCTGCACCCGGGTGGTATCGCTCGAGGTCGACTCGGGACCGACACGGTTGGTCGTCGAAGGCCGCATCGAGCTGCGACCGGGCGATGGCGGCGGCCGCCAGACCATCCTGCTCACCACGACCGATCGGTTCGACGCGATCGGGCCGCTCCCGCCGGCGACCGGTGCCACGGTCGTGGTCCAGGACGACCAGGGCCGGCAGTTCGTCTTCTCGCCGAGCCCCATCGCCGGGAACCCGGCCTACATCACGACCGGCCTGACACCCAGGGTGGGCGGGCGCTACCTCCTGACCATCGACTACCAGGGCGAGCGCTATCGCGCCGAGCACCAGCTGCTGGCCCCGCCACCGCTCGACTCGCTCTATTTCCGGTACGAAGACGCCGGCCTGGCCCAAGGCGACTCGGGATTCCGAGCGGTCATCGACTACACCGACCCGGCTGGCGTCAAGAACTACTACCTCTGGGAACTCCTCGTCGACGGTGAGCGCCGCATCGCCGTGGACCCGGGCAATCGGTTCCGAATCATCAGCGACGATCGGTTCTATGACGGCGGCGAGGTCAAAGGCTACCAGCCCTACGACGAAGAGGTGGTCGAGCCGGGCCAGGTCGTCACGATCCGCCAGTTGGCGCTCTCCGAGGCAGGATTTCGGTATCATTTCGTCCTGTTCGAGCAGACGACCGGCGGGGGAGGCCCCTTCTCGACGCCCCCGACGTCGGTCCGGGGCAACGTCGTCAACCTGACCGACCCCGCTCGTTACCCACTCGGCTTCTTCTTCGCCACCCAGGTGGCGGAGCGGTCGGCTGTGGTCCCTGCTCGCTGAGACCGGGTGGGAAGAGCGCGCGGCGCCGGTCCTGGACCCAAGGCATCAAGGAGGTGGCGATGACCGCGATTCGGCTGACCGTTGGAGTGATCGTCGCCGCGGGCTGTGGCCCCGCCCCGCTACCGCAAGCGCTACCTAACGAGCAACTCGCGACGGCTGGTACCGCCGCGGCGACCCGCTTGACCATCCAACTCGAAGCGCGTTTGGCCCTGTGGCGGCCGGCCGCGGCGGACGGACCCGCGCTCGAAGTCGCCGCGTTCGGCGTGGTGGGACAGCCGCCCTCGGTGCCAGGCCCCTTGATCCGGGCGCCAGTTGGCACCGAGGTCACCGTGACGCTGGCCAACCGGCTCGCCGATACGCTTCTGGTCACCGGGCTGATCGATCCGCGGTCGACGGATACCATGGTGATCGCGCCGGGCCAGACCGGCGCGTCGACCTTTCGGGCCGACCGAGCCGGACTCTACGGGTATGCCGGCCACGCTCGCCGCGGAGCGAGCGTCGACGAGCTCCCGCGAGGCGGACAACTCGTCGGAGTCGTCGCCATCGACTCGGCCGCAACCGGCCGAGATCGGATCTTCGCGATCACGGCGTGGAACGGACCGGTCCTGCCCGCGACCGGCGATTCCACCTTCCTTCTCGCAGTGAACGGGAAGATCTGGCCCCACACGCCGCGAATTCGCCTCGGGGTGGGCGATTCCGCGCATTGGCGGGTCATCAACTTTGCCCGAAGCACCCATCCGATGCACCTCCATGGCGCGTACTTCCGGGTCGACGCCCGAGGCGATTGGACGGGCGACACCGCATACAGCCTGTCGCGGAGGCGCCTCGCCGTCACCGAGGTCCTCCGACTTCGCGAGACCATGTCGATCTCGTGGAGCCCGCACCAGCCGGGAAACTGGCTGTTCCACTGCCACGACGCGTTTCACATCATCCACAACCAGTTGTCGGAACTGCCCGCGGCGGCCGCGCTGTGGTCGAGCCACCTCCGCGGCGACACCGTCCACGCCCAGGCGCTACCGCCCGTGCATAGCGAGGAGGGCCACGGGATGGCGGGCCTGGTGCTCGGGATCGAAGTATCGGGACCGACCCCGACTCGGTCCTCGCTGACCGAGCGCCGAATCGACCTCACCATCCAGCAACGGGCCCGGGTCTTCGGGGAGAGCGAGGGTATCGGCGCCGTTCTGGCTCGGCCCGGTCAGTTGCCAGCCGACTCGATCCAGATCCCCAGCGCTCCGCTGATCGCCTGGAGAGGCCAGCCGACAGCGGTCATGGTGCACAACCGCCTTCCGGCCGCCACGTCGATCCACTGGCACGGGCTCGAGCTGGAGAGCTATTTCGACGGGGTCGCGGGTTTCAGTGGACAGCGAGGCAGACTCGCCCCCGAGATTGCCCCCGGCGATTCGTTCATGGCCCGATTCACCCCGCCGCGAGCCGGGACCTTCATCTACCACTCGCATTTCAGCGAGGTCCGTCAACTGTCGCTCGGGCTGTTCGGCCCGTTGCTGGTTCTCGAACCCGGCACCCGGTGGGACCCCGACCATGACCGGGTGGTGATCTTCTCGGTGGCCGGCCTCGGCGACTCCGCGCTGGTGGTGGCGCACGATAGCCTGGCTCCGCTCCGCCGCGGGCGCCGATATCGGTTCCGCTTCATCAACATCACCCCAGCCGACGATGTCGTCCTCGAGACCCTCCAGGCCGGGCAGCCCGTCGACTGGCTCGTCGTCGCCAAGGACGGGGCCGATCTGCCCGCGGGCCGGCCCGGGCCGGCGCGGCTTCGGTTCGGCCCGGGCGAAACGACCGACATCGAACTCGTCGTCGGAACCGGCCCACTCGCATTTCGGGTCAAGAGCTTCAACGACTTCGACACCGCGATTCCGGTCCGCTAGCCCGTTAGGCCGTGCCCCCGAGCTGGTCGAGGATCGCGTTCCCGCCGATCGGGTGGCCCTCGATCGCCGCGGATCCGGGTCCTCGTCCGCCACCTCTGGGCCGGTCGTCCCGCCGGCTTCCCGCTGCCCTGAGCCGCCCCGTCCCGACCTGGCGGCCGCGGGGGGCATCGCGACATCTTCCTTCCCGATGATCGCCGTCACCTTCCTGACCTGACGAGAACCATTTGGCGCCAAGACCCGGCCCCGGTGTCTCTCACCACGCCCCAGGCGGGCCCGGCCTCGGCTCGGGACATTCGTGGCCCGCCGTCATCGCCGAGCCGCCGGCGGTCGCGCCGTGAGGATTCCCCGGTTCCAACTGGTCGAGGTCGAGGACGAACCCTGGCTGCCGCCGCTGCTGCGGCGCGCCATGACGGATTTCCTGGCCGAGGTAACGGCCCGGACGGATCCGTACCGAAGCGCCGCGCCGATCGTGGCGGGCCTGATTGCGGAGGCGCCCAATCGAGAGGTGGTCGATCTGTGCTCCGGAGCTGGTGGTCCCTGGCCCGGCCTCCTGGAATCGCTGCCTCCGGATCGACGGCCAGCGATGCTGACGTTGTCCGACGCCTACCCGAACGTGGCCGCGCTGGCACGGTTCCCGGCCGGTACCCGGGTACGCTATCGAGAAAAACCAACACCCGCCCACGAAACGCCCGCCGATTCAGGGGCCGCGCAAACGATCTTCTCGGCGTTTCATCATTTCCCGCCGCGAGCAGCCCGCCGGCTGCTGGCCGCCACCACGCGGACCGGTGCCCCGATCGCGGTCTTCGAGGCGACCGAGCGATCGCTCCGGGCTCTCGGACTCATGCTCACGGTCCCATTCCTGGTGTGGGCCCTCACCCCGCTGATCCGGCCTCGGCGCTGGTGGCGTTGGGTGCTGACCTACCCGATTCCGATCGTCCCGTTGCTGGTCATGTGGGACGGCCTGGTGTCGTGTCTGCGGAGCTATCGGCCAGAGGAGCTGCGCGAGCTCGCCGGGTCGAAGGAGTTGGCCCACATGCGCTGGGAAGTCGGCCAGGTGCACCGGCCTGGCACCCCGCTGCCGGTCACTTACCTGATTGGGCGGCCCTTGGTCAGGACGGCGCGGGTTGGGGAGGTACCGCGGGATCGAGCGGTTGCCGAGCGCGGCTGAGCCAGCGCCCGACGACGAAGGGAATGAGTCCGGTGGCCGCGCAGACGACCCCCATCACCCCATAACCCACCGCCGAGAAGACCACCCCGGACACGACGCTGGCGCCCGCGGCCGTGGCGGTCACCAGCGAGTCGTTGAGCCCCTGAACTTTGGCTCGCTCCGCCGCGGCAAGTCGATCCGACAGCAGCGTCGACCCGCCGACATAGACGACGTTCCAGCCCAACCCGAGGAGCCACAACGCCGCGCCGAGCGGGATCACCGCGATGGCTCGGCTGGCCACGACGCCAGAGCAGATCAGCATGGCGCCGCCGAAGGCGATCAAGGGTCCGCGGCCCCAGCGATCGGCGAGCCGTCCCGAAATCAGAGAAAAGCCGAACATCCCGAGCACGTGGGCCGACATGACCCCCGAAATCGCCTCGAGGCCGTGATCCCGATGACTCATCTCGAGCGAGGTGATCACCATCAGCATCGTCATGACGGCCTGCGACGCGACCATCGCCGCGATGGTGACGGCCACGGTCGAATCGGCGAGAATCGTCGCCAGCGGCCGGGCCGCCGGGGCGGGACCGGCCGGCTGGGCCAGCCGAAGGGCGAGGTCGCGGGGCTCCGGCCGCAGCAAGGCGGCGACGACCGCGCCGCCCAAGACGAAAAATGCCGCGCTCGCGGCGTAGGGCCCGGACAGCCCGGGACCGCCTAACGAAAGGGCCAGGGCCGACATCGGGGCCACCAGCACCGGCCCGAGTACCGCGCCGACCGTTCCCCCCATCACCACCGTGGCGATCGCCCGGCCGCGGGCCGCCGGCTGATGCACTTCGCCCGCGACGAAACGGCCCAGCTGCATGGCCGCGTTGGCGGCCCCCATCAGCAACAGCCCGGTCACGAAGCCCAGGAACGACCGGAGCGCGATCGCGCCCGCGGCCACCACCGCCCCCACCACCCCGGTGGAGAGTCCCAGAGTCATCGTCATCCGCCGCCCGAGCGGATCCATCAGCCGCCCCCACACCGTGGCGAAGAGCGCCCCACCGGCCCAATAACAGGCGGTCGGCACCCCAGCCCAGGAGGCTCGCCGAGCCAGGTCGGCACCGACGATCGGTGTCACGGTCGAAGCGACCAAGAACCCGGCCGACCCGAAGGCCTGGGTGATGAAGAGGACCCATTTGATGTGGCGAGCGGCCGCCGCGATCGGCATCCGCCAATACTAACGGGTCGCCTCCGAGCTCGGACAGGCGACCCGCTGGAATCGGAAATCAATGCCGCGGAGGCTGTCACGGACGGTGCCTTCGATCCGGGCATGGAGCGAGTCGGCCGCCTTCGGCCGATAGATGATGCGATCAGGAAAGTCGTGATCGAGGTTCTCGAACACGAGCAGCGTGTCCGACTCGACGATGGCGGGAAACGCGGTGGGCAGCTGACCCGCTGGAACGGCGTGATAGACCAACCGGTCGCGATTCCGCTCGATCCGCAGGAACTCCCACGAAACCGCCTGGTCCCCTCGAGCCGAGACGCTGACACCGAAGAGCATCCCGCCCCTTGCCGGGAGCCACCGCTCCTCGATCACCAGAGTTCCCCGCCGCTCCCAACACCCGACCAGCCAGGTTGGGAGCCGATCCGGGGGCGTTTGACTCGACCCCGGCTTCGGACTCAGGGCCAATAGCATCGCCACCACCACCGCTCGTGTCATGAGGCACCGCCGCTCTGGGACCCACGATGCTAATCGACGCCCAGCCATCTCGCTTGTAGGAATGCGTCACGACGGTTGCCCCGCGGTGCCCGATCGGGTAAGGTGCAGTAGCCCAACCCGCGACCCGACCGATGCTGGCCTGGAAGCCGACCCGCGAGATGACTTCGAGTGAGTTCAAGAGCGGCGTCCTCACGGTCGCGATCGGGCTCGGCGCCAGTTTCTTCGTGGCCGGCCTCACCCAGGTTCCTGGACTGGTGGCATGCCTGATCTACCTCGCGGGGGTTCTCGGCTTGGCGGCGATCGGGACCCCGGACTGGTTGTCGCAAGTGATGCGTCGCGCGCCGACCCGCGGCGGCCCTCCCCAGCGTGACGGGATTGCGCGGGCGTTCCTGGTGACCGGGGCGCTGGCCGCGCTCACTTTCGCGGCCTGGGCAATCGTCCGGCAGGCACTCCGAGGCGGGGCGTGAGTTCGGACCGGCCAGCCACGTTCGAGCTTCGAGGCTTGTCGGTGACCGTGTCCAACAGCCGGCCCGACATCGCCACCGACCAGGTCATCGGTCGGCTGACGGCTGCCCTCGACCTGATTCGGGAGTTTGCCCCCCACCGCTGGCGACGCCTCCGGCGCGACCTCTCGGGTATCGTCGTGCAGCGCTTCCCCTGCCGGGCAGCGTACTTCCCGGATGCTCGGGCCTGCCTGATCGAGTTGACCTTCCTCGCTCACCCCCAAATCAACGCCGCCCAAGTCGCCGCGTCGATCATTCACGAATCGATCCATGCCCGAATCCACGCGGCTGGCGTCGTCCGAGCCGAAGCGCTGCACGCTCGCGAGGAACGGCTCTGCCGGGAAGCCGAGCTGGAGTTTGGTCGGGTTGTCCCGGGTGGGGAGCCGGTTGTGGCGCGGGCGCTCGAGTCGTTGTCGCTGGCCGACGACGATGTGGCCCCGACCATCGACTGGGGCGAGGCGGTTCGGCGAGTCGAAGCCGCCGACCAGATCGCCACCGAGGGTCTCGGCATCGAACCTGCAAATCGGCTCGAGGGCAACGAACCGGAATCGGCCGACCACCAATGACACCACCCCAGCAGAGCGGCCCGCCGGGCTGCGGTTGGGACCCGTGGTCTCGACCCGACACCTCGGGCCCACCTTGGTCGACCTGGCCAGAGTGCAGTCGGCAAGGGCCCTCTCCGGGTTATCGTTGCGGACCTTCTGGACGGACCCCTCGGCATTAGACACCGCAGTGGCCGGGGTCCACGAAGGGGTCAACGAAGTATCGGAGTCGCAAATCACCGGCGGCAACGCGATCGCCTCGATCGACACCGGGTATTACTACATCCGAACCGGTCGGGGCCACGAGTTGCTCTTCCGGTTGTCCGATCTCGGCCAAGAACGGAACCTGGCAGCCGACTCCGGCACAGCGGACGTCACGGCTCGGATTCGCGCGGCCCTCGGTCGCTTCGGGCCGGATTGGACCCCGTTCGGGCCAAGCCAATCCGCACCGGCGGGAGCAAGGACCCCCTAGGGTTACGGCGGCGAGAGAAGGCCGACGATGCTGCGTACACCCAAGCCGGCCATGGCAAGGGCCACGACCACCCCTCCGAGATGAAGCCAACGGGGAACCCGAGCTTGCTCCCGCCACGGCTCCCGGCGGGCCGCCACCAGCATCGCGCCGAGTCCCACCGGCAGAATCAGGCCGTTGATCGCTCCCACGAAGACCAGGATCTGCACCGGCCGTCCGACGAGCAGGAATATCGCCGCCGAAAACGCGATGAACGACACCGTCAGGGCCGAGCGCCTCGTCTCCCATCCCGACCTGACCGTCTGGAGGAATGACACCGAGGTGTAGGCGGAGCCGACGATCGAGGTGACCGCGGCGGCCCACATGACCACCCCGAAGAACCGGTAACCGAGGTTGCCGGCCGCCGCCTGGAATACCGAGGCCGGTGGGTTCGCCGGATCGATCGCGGTGCCGCCGGCGACCACGCCGAGGGCGCCGAGAAACAGCACCACCCGCATCAGGCTGGCCACCCCGATTCCGAGGATCGCCGATCGGGTCGCTTGCCCGAGCGCGGCCGGACCGACCAAGCCGGCGTCGATGAGGCGATGGGCCCCCGCGAAGGTGATGTAGCCGCCCACCGTTCCGCCGACGATGGTCACGATCGCGAGAGGGTCGACCGCGGTCGGCGCGACGGTCCGGATGATCGCTTCGCCGACGGGCGGGGCGGCGGCGATGGCCACGTAGACCGCGACGATGACCATGACCGCACCGAGCACCTGGGCAAACCGATCCATAGCCCGGCCGGCGTCCCTGACGAGGAACACGCCCACCCCAACGACGGCGCTGACCCCCGCTCCGATACGGGCATCGAGGCCGAAGAGCACATTGAGCCCGAGCCCCGCGCCGGCAACGTTGCCGATATTGAACGCCAACCCCCCAATGGCCACCAGCCCGCTCAAGAGGTGGCCAAGTCCCGGGACGACCGCATTGGCAACCTGGCTGGCCCGCTGGCCGGAGCCCACCAGGACCCGCCAGATCAAGAGTTGGGCGCCAAGATCGAAGAGCACCGAGACCAGAATCGCGAAACCGAAGCTGGCGCCCAGCTGCGAGGTGAACACCGCGGTTTGGGTCAGGAAACCCGGGCCGATGGCTGAGGTAGCCATCAGGAACGCCGCGCCAACGAGCGCGCTTCCTCTGCCCTTACTCATGGCTCAAGAGAACCATCGGAAGTACCTTCCCGGTCATGCCTGACATCTTGCGAGTCGCGGTGGTCGGCGCCGGTCCCGCCGGTTTCTTTCTCGCCGAGAAGCTCCTCGGCCAGGCGGAAACGCCCTGTGAAATCGACCTCTACGAACGGCTGCCGGCCCCGTACGGGTTGGTGCGTTTCGGCGTCGCCCCCGATCACGAGAAGATCAAAGCGGTGACCCGAAGTTTCGATAAAGTGGCGGCACGACCGGGGTTTCGCTACTTCGGCAACGTCGAGGTCGGCGAAACCGTGACCCTCGACGAGCTTCGGCAGCACTACCATGCCTTGGCGTTCGCCACCGGCGCCCAGTCGGATCGGCGAATGGGGATCCCGGGCGAAGACCTGGCCGGCAGCCATCCGGCCACCGAGTTCGTTGCCTGGTACAATGGCCACCCCGACTTCCGCGACCGACGGTTCAACCTCGCGGCATCGCGGGTCGCGGTCGTTGGGGTCGGCAACGTCGCCGTGGATGTCGCCCGAATCCTCGCCCGGACCCCCGCCGAGCTTGGCCGCACCGATGTCGCCGACCACGCCCTCGACGCGCTCGCCGCGAGTGGGGTGCGGGAGGTTTACCTGCTGGGCCGGCGCGGTCCGGCCCAGGCGGCGTTCACCACGCCCGAAGTCAAGGAACTCGGCGAGATGGAGCAGGCCGATGCCTGTACGATTCCGGCCGAGGTGACGCTCGACCCACTGTCGGCCGCCCAAGTCGAGCAAGACGACGACGCGACGGTCAAGCGAAAGATCGAGGTGCTTCAGGGCTTCGCGGCGGCTCCATCCGGCAAGCCGAAGCGTTTGACGATTCGCTTCCTGGTCTCGCCGATCGCGCTGCTCGACGATGGCACCGGCGCGGTCGGCGGCATTCGGCTCGGCCACAACCGAATCGTGAGCGGCCCCCGGGGGCTCTCCGCCGAGCCGACCGGCACCACCGAGGACCTCCCGGTCGAGCTGGTATTCCGCTCGGTCGGATACAAGGGGCTTCCGATTGCCGGCCTACCGTTCGACGAGAAGAGCGGAGTGGTTCCGAACCAAGCGGGCCGAGTGGCCATCCCCGGCATCTATGTCACCGGCTGGATCAAGCGAGGCCCGAGCGGGGTCATCGGCACCAACAAGCCGGACGCGGCCGAGACGGCACAGTGTATTCTCGACGACTTTCGAGCTGGCCGGCTCCTCCCGCCGCCCAGCAGCGCCGCCCAAATCATCGAGACGACGCTCCGAACTCGCCAGGCCGACGTGGTGACCTGGGCCGATTGGACCGCGATCAATGCGACCGAAACAACTCGTGGCAAGGCCGCCGGCCGGCCCCGGGTGAAATGCACCTCGGTTTCCGAAATGCTCGCCGCGAGGACGCCATGACCGGATCGACCAGATGGGCCCTTCCGCTGCTCGCCGTCGTTGCCGCCGGGACGCCGGTCGGGGCCCAGGAACCGTCCCTCACCTTCTCACCCCGGCGGCTGGCCCGGATCGATTCGGCGATGCAGGCCTACGTCGATCAGGGGCAGATCGCCGGCGCGGTGACGCTGGTGCTCCGCAACGGTCGGGTGGCCCATCGCGGCGTCTACGGCTGGGCCGACAAGACCACCGGCGCCCGAATGACGGCGGAGGCGATTTTTCGAATCGCCTCGCAGACCAAGGCAATCACCAGCGTGGCCGCGATGATCTTGGTCGAGGAGGGGCGCCTTGGCCTCGGCGACCCGATCGCCCGGTGGCTTCCGAGCTATGCGGCCGCGACGGTCGCTACCCGGTCCGACACCGGCTGGGCCCTGGTGCCGGTTCGGCGGCCGATCACCGTCAGGGACCTGCTGACCCACACGGCCGGGATCTCCTACGGCACCAGTCCCCAACTCGCCGAACGGTACCGGTCCCAGGGACTCGGCCCCGCCGCTGGCTTTGGCTGGTACACCGCCGACAAGGACGAGCCGATCTGCGAAACCATGGATCGCCTGGGGACTTTGCCCTTCCAGGCCCAGCCGGGCGAAGGGTACGTCTATGGTTATGGCACCGACATCCTCGGCTGTCTGGTCGAACGGGTTTCCGGGCATCCCCTCGATCGGTTCGTCGCCGACCGGATCACCGGCCCGCTGGGGATGAGCGATACCCACTTCTTCCTCCCGCCCGAGAAGGCGGCCCGTCTCACCGCCGTCCATCGGCGCGACTCGGCCGGCGCGATCGTCAAGGCGCCCGACGGCGCCCGCGGGCAGGGCCATTACCTCGAGGGTCCCCGGAAGAGCTTTGCCGGCGGGGCCGGGCTGTTGTCGACCGCCAAAGACTACGCCCGCTTCCTGGAAATGCTCCGGCGAGGCGGCGAACTCGATGGCGTCAGGATTCTGTCGCCCACGACCGTGGAGTTGATGACCAGCAACCAGGTGGGGACGCTGTTCGGGACGGACGGGCTCGCTTTTGGACTCGGCTTCCAGGTGGCCTTGCGGCCGGGAGCGGGCGGGAGCCCGGAGTCGCTCGGGACGTTCGGGTGGGGTGGCGCGTACCAAACCGACTATGCCGTCGACCCCGGGGCGGGGCTGGTGATCGTGCTGATGACGCAGCACCTGCCTAACGTGCCACTGGACGTCCGAAGCCGGTTCACCAACCTCGTTTACCAGGCGTTGGTCCCGGGCCGAACCCCTTAATCGACTCTGGCCCGGGGCCGCTCGACCCACGACCGGACCTGCCAGTCCCGGCCCCGCTGGACCCAGACGATGGTCGCGTCCGCCGTCACCGCGGTGCGGCCGGTCCCCGACCCGAGTTGATAGAAGACGGCGCCAAACACCGCGGCCATCGAGCCGCTGGCATCGAAGTCGAGCGGGGTGAACCCGAGACCGGAGACGCGAGGCAGAAACCTCGCGACCGAGTCGAGCGCGGCGGACCCGGTCGCGAGCCAGCCTTCGAGCGGGGCAAAGAGGAGGTCCTCGGTCAACAGCCGCCTGATCGCTTTGTTGTCCTTGGCGTCGACGGCGGCCAGCAGACGTTGCATCGCCGCCCGGGTTTCGCCGTAGGTCCGCTCGAGGTGTTCCTCCCGGAACGTTCGCCGGCTCGTGAAGACGGGGTCCGTCGGGATCTGGGCCTGGGCCGAAACGGGCCAGGACAGCCCGGCGGCGATCAGGAGAAGCGGGATTTTGGACACCCCGCAAGATAGCCACGAACCGGCGCGCCGCAGCGGTGGTGGCATCGCCGGCCGTCCCGAAGTTGCTCGGGAGCGCGGCGGCCAAGGCCACAGTATCTTCCGGCCGCTCAGATACCAGGACTCGTCCGTGTTCCAGCCCAACCTGCTCTCGGCGCACCGGATCCTCGTCACCGGTGGCGGCACCGGCCTCGGTCGGGCCATGGCCGAGCGGTTCTTGTCACTCGGGGCCGAGGTCTACATCTGCGGCCGGCGCCAAGCGGTCCTCGACGCGGCGGCGGCGGAGATGATGGCCAGGTATGGAGGCTCGGTGAAGGCGCGGGCCATCGACATTCGAGACTCCCAAGCCGTCGACGACATGGTCCAGTGGATCTGGAGCGACGGCGGCCCGCTGACCGGGTTGGTCAACAACGCGGCGGGCAACTTCATCTCCCGGACCGAAGATCTGTCGCCAAAAGGGTTCGACGCGGTCGCCAACATCGTCCTCCACGGAACCTTTTACGTGACCCACGCGGTCGGGAAGCGGTGGATCAAAGGCGGGAATCCGGGTTCGGTGGTGTCGATCGTGGTAACCTGGGTCTGGACTGGCTCACCGTTCGTGGTCCCGTCCGCGATGGCCAAGGCCGGGGTACACGTGATGACCCGGTCGCTCGCGGTGGAATGGGGCCGCTACGGCATCCGGCTCAACGCCATCGCGCCTGGAGTGATCCCGACGGAGGGGATGACCAAGCGCCTGTCGCCCGGCGGCGAGACCACCAAGGCCCCCAATCCGATGGGGCGAGTCGGGACGACCGACGAACTGAACAACCTGGCCGTGTTCCTCCTCTCCGACCACTGTGGCTGGCTCACCGGGCAGACCATCGCGCTCGACGGCGCCGGTCATCTCGCCAACAACGGGTCGTTCCAGGAGTTGTTCGCCTGGGGCGATGCCGAGTGGCAGCGAGCGCGCGACCTGATTCGGGCCCAGAACGACAAGGACCGCGCCGGCCGATGACCGGGGCGCAGTTTGCCGCCGTCACCGTGGTCATGGCCATCGGTTCGGCGCTTCAAGGCAGCATCGGATTCGGCCTGGCCTTGTTCGCCGCGCCGCTGCTGGCGTTGATCGATGGCCGCCTGGCGCCGGGCCCGCTCTTGATCGGCAATCTCGCCCTGACCGCCCTGATGGCCCGCCGCGAATGGCGGGCCGTGCGGGTCCCCGATCTGGGATGGTCGTTAGGTGGCCGCCTGATCGGGATCGCGGTGGCGGTCGCCATCATGCGCGGGCTCTCCCAGCAGGGGATGGACCTCTTCTTCGGCGGGCTGGTCCTGACCGGCGTCGCCATCACCGCGCTGGGCCTTCGTTTTCCCCTGTCCCCTCCGACCCTGGTCGGGGCCGGTCTCGCCTCCGGCATCATGGGAACGGCCACCGCCATCGGTGGCCCGCCGATGGCCATCGTCTACCAGCATGCCGGCGGCCCGACGTTCCGCGGTACCCTGTCGGCCTACTTCACCATCGGGGCCGTGCTCTCGGCCGCGGGGCTCGCCCTGGTGAATCGGTTCGGGCTTCGAGACTTGGCGCTCGGTCTGGCGTTGTGTCCGGGCGTCGCCCTGGGCTTCATGGCGTCCCACCGGCTCATCGGCCACGTCGACGCCAAGGGCGTCCGCCCGGCGGTGTTGGCGGTGTCCGGCATCTCGACCGCGGTCCTGATCGTCCGGCACTACATCTAGCTAACTTTCCGCCGATCCTACCGACGAGACAGCATGCCTTTCCACCTCATCCTCTCCGCCATGGCAACCGTCACCGTCACGACCGTACTCGCCCAAGACCCTCCCGATCTGGTCGCCCGAGCCCGGGCGATCCATGAACGGGTGCTCACGCTCGACACCCACGTGGACATCAACCCGGCGAACTTCACCCGGGAGAAGAGCTACGCCACCAAGCTGCCGACCCAGGTCAACCTGCCAGCCATGGAAGAAGGCGGTCTGGACGCGGCGTTCTTCATCGTCTTCGTGGGACAGGCGCAGGACTTCTCGCCGGCAGCCTATGCCCGCGCCCACGCCGAGGCGATCGCCAAATTCGAGGCAATCCATCGGCTCACCGGCGAGTTGGCGCCCACCCGGGTCAACCTCGCCCGCACCGCCGCCGACGTCCGCCGGATCTACCAGTCGGGCCGGAAGGTCGCCCTGATCGGGGTCGAAAACGGGTACCAACTCGGTACCGACCTGGCCAACGTCCGGAAGTTCGCCGAACTGGGGGCCCGATACCTCTCCCTGGCGCACAACGGGCACAGCCAGTTGTCGGACTCCAACACCGGGGAACGAGATGGCGTTTGGCTCCACAACGGCCTCTCGGCGTTAGGTCGGCAAGTCGTGGCCGAGCTGAACAAATGGGGGATCATGGTGGACGTCTCCCATCCATCGAAGGCCTCGATGATGGAGACCGTGTCCCTCAGCCAGGCACCACTGATCGCCTCCCATTCGGCGGTACGGGCCCTCTGCAACCACAGCCGCAACCTCGACGACGACCAGCTCCGGGCCTTGAAGCAGAATGGCGGCGTGGTGCAGGTCGTCGCCTTCAACAGCTACCTCAAGTGCCAGACCGAAACGCCGGAACGGCAGCAGGCCATCGCGTCGCTCCGGCGCGAGATCGGCAATCCATCCGGTTCGGAGGAGCGGATGGCCGCCTACCGGGCCCGGATGGCCGAGATCGACCGCCAGTTTCCTCCGCCACCCCGCGCGACGGTCAAGGACCTGGTGGACCACATCGACTACGCCGTCAAGTTGATCGGGCTCGATCATGTCGGTATCAGCTCCGACTTCGACGGCGGCGGCGGGGTGACCGGGTGGAGCAACGCTTCGGAGACAATGAACGTGACCGTCGAGCTGGTCCGCCGCGGCTACACCGAGGAGCAGATCGCCAAGCTCTGGAGCGGCAACCTGCTCCGGGTGATGGAGCAAGCCGAACTGGTCGGTCGGCGGCTTCGCGGCGATGCGTCCTGACCCGGGGCGCCGGGCCCTGCCGGCTTCGATCGGCCGGCGCGGCGGCCCGCTGACGCGGTGGTTGGGCCGGGCCATCCTCCGCCGGCTCGGCTGGACCATCGAAGGCGACCTGCCCGACCATCCCAGGATCGTCGCTGTGGTGGCGCCTCACTCGTCGAATCTCGATTTTCTGATCGCAATCGGCCTGGTGTTCTGCTGGAACCTTCGAGTCCGGTTCATCGGGAAGAAAGAGCTTTTCTGGTTTCCGCTCGGCTTGCTGCTCAAGTGGCTCGGCGGCATTCCGGTGGATCGGGGGGCGTCCCGCGGCTTCGTCGAACAAGTCGTCACCGAGATCCAGCGATCGCCGTCGATCCTGCTGGGGATGGCCCCCGAGGGCACCCGGACCTTCGGGGCCAAATGGAAGACCGGCTTCTATCGGATCGCTCGCCAGGCGGACGCGATCGTGCTCCCGGTCTATCTCGATTGGGGGCGTCGGGTGATCGGCTTGCTGCCGCCCCCGCCGTACAGCGACGATCCCGATCGAGACCTCGCCGGCATCGTCGGCCTATTCGCCCGATTTCCGCGAAAAGACGGCCGGACCATCGATGTCGCTCGCGCGGTGGGGTAAGCCGCTGTCACGTCGGCTGCGCTCGGGGATCGCCCTCGCCACGCTGGGCTGGCTCCTCGCGGTTCCGGCGACCCGGGCCCAGACACCGGGAGTAGGGCCGGGAATCTCCCGGGCGCTGGCCCTTCATCGACGGGCCGCGATCGCCGAGTTGCGGTATCACCTCTCGCTCGCCATTCCCGAGGTCCGCTCCGCGCCGGTTAACGGCACCGTCACGATCGGGTTCCGGCTGCTCCGGCGGACCGACGTGGTCCTCGATTTCCGGGCCCCACCCGCCAACGTCGGATCGATCACCGTCAACGGCAAGCCGGTGACCCCCCTGCTCTCGGTGGACCACATCACCATCCCGGCCGCCGCGGTCGTCGTCGGCTCGAATCGGATCGAAGTCGCCTTCATCGCCACCGACCTCGCGTTGAACCGGCGGGAAGAGTTCTTCTACGCCCTGTTCGTTCCCGACCGGGCCTCGACCGCGTTTCCATGCTTCGACCAGCCGGATCTCAAAGCCCGGATCCAGTTGACGCTGACGGTACCCACCTCCTGGAACGCGGTCGCGAATGGGTCGGTGATCGGGGCCGACACCAGCGGGTCGACCCGCCAGGTTCGATTCGCGGAAACCGAGCCGATCTCGAGCTACCTGATTTCGTTTGCCGCCGGCCGCCTCCGCCAAGAGGAAGCCGTTCGCGACGGCCGCCGGTTCACGATGTATCACCGGGAGACCGATTCCGCGAAGGTCGCCCGCAATCGCGACGCCGTCTTCGATCTCCACGCCGCGGCATTGCGGTGGCTCGAGGACTACACCGGGATTCCCTACCCGTTCGAGAAGTTCGACTTCTTCGCGATCCCGGCCTTTCAGTTCGGCGGGATGGAGCATCCGGGCGCGGTGTGGTACAACGCGTCGAGCCTCTTTCTGGAGCGAGCAGCCACTCGGACCCAGCTCCTTGGCCGGGCCTCGCTCATCGCCCATGAAACCGCCCACATGTGGTTCGGCGATCTCGTCACCATGCGGTGGTTCGACGACGTCTGGATGAAGGAGGTATTCGCCAACTTCATGGCGGCCAAGATCGTCGAGCCAGCCTTTCCCGATCTCAACCACCAGCTCCGGTTCTTCCTGGCTCACCATCCCACCGCGTCCGACGTCGATCGAACCGCCGGGACCAATCCGATCCGCCAGCCGCTCGACAACCTCGCGGACGCCGGTTCGCTCTACGGGGCGATCATCTACCAGAAGGCGCCGATCGTCATGCGCCAGCTCGAGCTTCGGATCGGCCCGACCGCGATGCGCGACGGGCTCCGGCGCTACCTGGCCGCGCACCGCTACGCCAATGCGGACTGGGGCGACTTGATCGCGGTGCTTGGCCGGATCGCGGGGGATGACCTCGGAGGATGGAGCCGCGCCTGGGTCGAACGCGCGGGCCGACCCACGGTCCGGATCGAGCGGGCCGGACCGAAAACGCTCCGGCTGGTCGAGACCGATCCCGCGGCCCGGCGCCGCAACTGGCCCCAGGATCTCAGCTTGGCCCTGGTCGACCCCGACACCGTCCGGACCGTCGTCGCGCGGCTTCGGGGTGGCGGGGCGCTGGTCCGGCTCGAGGCCGAGCCGCGGCTGATTCTCGCGGCAGCCGATGGCGTGGGTTACGGGCGGTTCGTCCTCGACGACCGGACCCTCGAACGGCTGCCCGACGATGCGGCCCGCCTGGCCAATCCGCTCCACCGCAGCGTGGCCTGGCAGGCGCTGGCCGAGGAAATGCTCGCCAGCCGGCTCGGGCCTGACCGGCTGGTGGACGCGGTGGTCGCCGCCTTGCCCCAGGAGCCGGACCCATTGATCAGCCAGCAACTGCAGAACCTGTTGGCGGCCACCTTCTGGCGTTTCCTCTCGGCCGGTGAGCGGAACCGAGTCGCGGCCCCCGCCGAAGCGGCGCTGTGGCAAGCGCTGGCGGCGGCGGCCGAGCCCGGCCGCAAGGCATCCTTCTTCAATTCACTGGTCAACCTCACCACGACGCCTCACGGAACCGGGCGACTCGAGCGGATCTGGCGTCGGGCCGACTCGATCCCGGGACTGCCGCTCGAGGAAGCGCAGTTCACCTCCCTGGCGGAGGCGCTGGCCCTGCGGCGGGTACCGGACGCTGAGGCCATCCTCGACGAGCAGGAGGCCCGGATCACGAATCCCGATCGCCGCGACCGGTTCCGGTTCGTCCGGCAAGCGCTGGCCCCGAATGAGTCAGCTCTCAGCGCGGTGTATGATCGATTCCGCGATGTCGAGCAGCGCCGCCGGGAGTCCTGGGTCCTCGAGACCCTTGGCTATCTCAACCACCCGCTCCGAGCGGCCGACGCCATCGGCCGCCTGGCGGCGACCCTCGCGCTGATCGACGAGGTCAAAAGGACCGGCGACATCTTCATGCCCACCGGCTGGCTGCTGGGCGCCATGAGCGGACACCAGAGCGCGGCCGCGGCATCGATCGTCGCGGAATTCCTTGCCCACCATGACCTTCCGCCGCGGCTTCGGGGCAAGGCGCTCCAGGCGGCCGACGGCCTGTTCCGGGCGGCCCGGCGGCTCGATGGCTGGCAACCACCGCCCGGGACGCTCGGGGAGGTCGAGTCGCCCCGGGTCACTCCCAAACGGTGAGCCCGGAACCTCCTCGGCCCTGATCGGCTCGACGACCGTCGAGCACCGGCTTGGCCGTCAGGATCGTGATGTCGTTCGCCTGGAACGTCAGACGGCCATTCGCCTCTGGGACCCCCGCCACCTCACCGGCTCGAATCCGGCGGAGCACCGAGACGGTCCGGGCCAAGGAAGCGGGCTCGGCCGAGACGGTGTTGTGCGCCGGATGCAGGCGGCGGAGACCCGGCAGGAGAGATAACTTGACCATGGAGCTGTCGTAGGCGTCGAGGTCGGTTTCCGGGACATAGAGCCAGATGGGGCCGTCGTAGTAGCTATCGCCGGTGAAGAGCAGCCCCAAAGCCCTGTCCTCCAGGGCCACCGCATCCGGGGTGTGGCCGGGAACCTGCCACACCCGGAGCACCCGCCCCCCCAAGTCGATCGAATCGCCGTCGGCGATGTGGCCGGTGGCCCGCCAGGCCCGGGTCCTGAACCCGGCGGTATCGACCAGCCGCCCGGCGCCCCCGCAGAAGCTTTCCCCGGCAACCTCGCCGGCCAGCTCGCCATGCGAAAACCCCGACTGGTTGGCGCCGGTGTAGGCCGTCTCGACCGCGAGCACCGAATCGAACTCGGCGTTGCCGCCGACGTGGTCGTAGTGGGTGTGGGAGTTGATGACGACCACCGGCAGCGAGGTGAGCCGCTCGACCACCGGCCGGATCGGCACCATGCCAAGCCCCGAGTCGAACAGCAGGGCGCGATCCCGCCCGACGATCAGGTACGAGATGACTTCCTGGAATTGCCGCGGCTCCGAGAGCGCCAGCACGCCGTCACCCAGATCGCGGACCTCGAACCACTCGGAACCGGCGGCGACGACCGGAAACGCCTGATTCGCCTGGCGCGGTATCGCGTCGCACCATGCCCCGGCCGATCCACCAGCCGAGTTGGCATCGGGCGGTGGGGCCGCCGACCCGCAGGCCGCGAGAAGGGCGAGTCCGGCGGATCGCGAAACGGAGCGCATCCGACAAAGCTGCCGGCCGCCGCCCCGCCTGTCAACGAGAGTTTTCGTTAGGTTCTGCTCAAGGCTCGAACCACCTCGTCGATTCGAACCCGGCCGAGGCCGACCCGGACGACCACCGCTTCGCCATTCGCGGCCCCCGGAGGGGTCCACCGCCAGACCAGGCTACCGTCGTCGTGCTCGGTGGGTGGAATCGGAAGCCGATTCCGATAGAAGTCGGTGACGCCCGTCATCGGGCCGGAAACCGCGAAGGACCACGAGGTCGCCACGAACCGCAATGGGCCGGCTGGCTCGTCGTAGAACTGTTGCCCCTCCACGGCTTCGAGCAACGCACCCGGGAAGAGGGGGACGGAACGGGCGTACGTTGCCCCGGTCAGGCCGTCCGGGCTGTGGCTCGGCGGACCCCACCCGAGCCAGATTACGGTCAGGCAGATGCCAATCACTGCAGGTCGAAGCCGTTTCATCGATGATCCGAAATCGATCACGTTGAGGGCTTAGGCAGCAAACTACGGACCAGCGACGGGGAAAGGATTATCTTGAGTCACACCTCGGGGAGCGATGATGCCGACACAGCGCGCCCGGTGGGCCGAATTCGCAACGGTTCTCGGGGCGCTGGGTGCCGCGGGAAGCGATGACCTGCGAGCGCAAGTCGCCCGCGACGTGGCCGACGAGTTCACCCGTTACGAGCTGCTCGAGCCGGGCTCAGGCCGCTTCAAGATCAGCTACGACGTCACCGTGACCACCCCTGGAGCCCGGGTGTTCTTCAACCCCATCCGCCGCGGCAGCGAAGCGTCCGACGAATCGGTCATCGATCCCGCGACCGGCCGCCCAATCGGGTTTCGGGTCGTTTCGGGCTGGGACGCGCGGCGAGAGGGGTTCGGCTCGGCCGACACCGCCGGCCGCTATATCCGGGTGCCGCTGCCCCGCCCAGTTCCCGGAAGCGGCGAGGTGCGCCTCCGGATCATCAAGACCTACCGCGACCCGGACTCGTATCGGGTCGACGGCGACCTGGTGATCTTCGAGAGGACCCTCTCGATCCGCCGCAATGCCGTCGTGCTCCCTGCCGGGTTCGAGCTCGTCGGCGTGAACTACCCGTCGCAAGTGCTGACTCACCCGGACGGCCGGACCTCGATCAGTTTCTGGAGCGAGGGCCCGGCTCCGGTTCCGCTCTCCGTCAAGGGACGGCGGCTATGAAACCGGCGACGATCGGAACCGTCGTGGTGGTCATGGCGTCGAACCTCGCCGCCCAACGCCCAGTCGATCCGGCTCGACTCTCCGAGCGGGCCAGCCAGACCCGTGAAATCGTCTATTTCCTCCGAGACCCTGACAGCCACACCTTCGACCTGTTTCACGACTACACCGAGGACCGGCCGGGGGTGAGCCAGTATCTCAACATCGTTCGGCCAGGAAGCCGGGTCAGCAACCCGTCGGCCATCGACCTCGACACCGGTGCCGCCCTCGAGGTCCGGACCGTGGCCGACACCGTGGCCATCGCGTTCGCGCCGGTCCGACAGGGGCGGACCGCCCGGATCAGAATCAGCGAGACGTACACCGATTCGACCCGTTACCGTCGCGACGGCGAGACGCTGGTCTGGGATCGAGCCTTTGGACGCGCCGCGAACGCGGTCGTGCTGCCGCCCGGCTGGCGGCTCACCCATTCGAGCATTCCCGCCACCGTCCGGCTCACCGACGACGGCCGGATCCGGCTCGACTACATCAACCCGCGCCCCGACGAGATCGAGGTACTGATCCTCGCCAAGCGGCGCGCACCTGGGAGTCGTCAATGACACGTTGGTTGCTCGCCGCCGTTACGGCCACGTCGCTCGGATGCGGGTACGAGTCGGGGCCGGCCTCCCTGTCGGGCGAGTGGAGGGCGACCATCAACGCCCTGGGCATCGCCTCGCTCACCATGACGATCACCGAAAGCTCGAACACCTTGACCGCAACCGGCCAATGGCAGCCCATGGGAGAAACCGGGACGCGAACGCTGTCCGCGAACGGTCTTCGTTTCGAATCCGGGCTCAACATGGTCTTCACCTTCCAGACCGCCACCGGCCCCGCCATCTTCACCACCCAGGGGCAGACCGAGAACGAGGATTCCTTCTATCTCCTCTTCCCGGTCGGCGACGACCCCACCAGGGTGATCTTCACGCGGCGCTGACCCGGCGCCGCCGAGGACACCCAAGCGTTCCATTCTTCAAGCCGGCCGGAAAATCGCCGATAACCGGAAGCATGCCGGTCTCGGACATTTTCATAGCCCGCCAACCGATCTTCGACCGGCACGACGTCGTGACGGCCTACGAGATCTTGTTCCGGTCGAGCGAGCTCAACCGATTCGAGGCCCTCGACCAGAACCTGGCCTCGGGGCAGAGCCTCGAACGTACCGTGATGGGGTTCGGATTCGAGCAACTCGTCGGCGACAAGACCGCGTTCGTCAACCTGACCCGCGACCTGCTCGTCGCCGAGGCGTTCACCCTGCTGCCCGCGGGGCGGGCCGTGATCGAGGTGCTCGAGACGATCGCGCCGGATCCGGCGGTGCTCGCCGCCTGCACTCGGGCCAGAGACCTCGGCTACCGAATCGCCCTCGATGACTTCGTCGCCCGGCCCGAACTCGAGCCGCTTCTGGCCTTGGCCGACATCGTCAAGATCGACTGGCGGGACCCGGCAGGGGCGTCACCCGAGGCCATCGATCGGCTCCGTTCTCCCGGCCGGACCATCCTCGCGGAGAAGATCGAAACCCCCGACGAACGGCGTCGGGCCGAAGCGGCCGGCTGCGACTTGTTTCAAGGCTACTTCTTCTGCCGCCCGGAGATGCTCCGGCGGAAAGCGCCCTCCCCGTCCCGAACCAACCACCTCCGGCTGCTGCGGGAAGTCGGCCAGCAGGACATCGACTTCGCCCGGGTGGAGCGGCTGATCCGCGAGGAGGTGGCCTTCTCGGTTCGGTTGCTCCGCTACCTCAACTCGGCGGGCTTCGGCTGGCGGTTCCAGGTCGAGACGATTCAACACGCCCTCCGTTTGCTCGGTGTCCGGGAGTTGCGCAAGTGGGTCTCCGCGGTTGCCACGGTAGGCCTGGCCGAGGGGAAGCCCGCCGAACTGGTCGCCACCGCCCTGATCCGAGCCCGGCTCGCCGAACTCCTCGCCGAACCGACCGGCCTGCCGAGGGCCGACCTCGACCTCTTCTTGTCCGGCTTGTTGTCGGTGATGGACGTCGTGATGGACGAGCCCCTCGACCGGCTCCTCGAGTCGATGGCGGTCAACCATGCGGTTCGGACCGGCCTGCTCGGCCACGAGCCGCCGTTCGGGCCGGTGCTCGATCTGGTGGTGGCGCAGGAGCGAGGCGACTGGCCGCGGATGGAGCGACTGGCCGGCGAAATGGGCACCGCGCCCGCCCGGGTGCAAGAGGCTTATCGTTCGGCCACCGCCTGGACCAGAACCCTCCTCGAGGCCGCCTAGCGGCCGCTTACCAGTCCTCGGTGCCCGGTGGTATCTTGGCGATGCCAGGGGGGTTCCGATGGACGACCCAAAACCGCGTGACGACGAACTCGATGCCGCTGGTTTGACCGACGTCGGACTGGTCCGCAAGGAGAATCAGGACCACTTCCTCTTCGCGACGTTGCACAAGACGGTCCGGGTCGGGACCACCAGCCTCCCGAACCCCTCGGCCCTGGAAACCGTGAGCGAGCGGGTCGCCTCCATTACGATGGTGGCCGATGGCGTCGGGGGCAGTGAAGGTGGTGAAGCGACGAGCCGGATCACCATCGAGACGGTCACGAGCTACGTCAACCGGACCATGCAATGCTACTATCGGGCCGGTGAGCTGGACGACGACGCCTTCCTGACCGAGCTTCGCGCGGCGGCCCTGGCGACCCATGACGCGGTGTCCGAACGAGCGGTCGAACTCGGCCTCGCGAGAATGGCCACCACCTTGACCCTCGGTCTCGCCGTGTGGCCCAGGTTCTTCCTCCTCCAGGTCGGCGATAGCCGGTGTTACCGGCTCCGGGCCGGAAAGCTCGAGCTTCTCACCCAAGACCAGACCATGGCGCAGGCCCTCGCCGATCAAGGGGTGATACAGCCAGCTGATGTCGCCCGGTCGCCGTTTCGCAACGTTCTGGCCAGCGCCATCGGCCGGGAAGCGGCCCCGGCCGTCACCGGGCACGACCTCAAGCGCGGCGATGTGGTGCTGATGTGCAGCGACGGACTCACCAAGCATGTTTCCGACGAGCAAATCCGGAACCGCTTGGAGACGTTGACGAGTTCGAAGGAAGGCTGTCGCCAACTGGTGAGCGACGCCCTGGCTGGCGGCGGCACGGACAACGTCACCGTGCTGATCGTTCGCAACGTCAGCCTCCCCGCGACCTGACCCAGTGACCGGCTGCCGTCGCTGGACGGCTCGCCGAGCGGGGTTGGCGGCCATCGCGGTGTCCCGGTCGGAGGAGCTGGCCGCCGGGGCCCGGCTCGGCTGGAGATGACGCTGCCCGAAGAGGAAGAACGCCGCGCGCTGAGAGGCAACCATTCCCGCCGGCCCCGCGTCTAACCAGCCAACCCCATACACTGAGCATCCCATGGCGCTCCGTCGCTGGGTTCTCGCGGCCATTGGTGCAGGTGGACTTGGCTGCTCCGCCGGTCAAGCGGCCCCCAAAGTCCTCGCGACCTACGACACCCTCAGTACCGGCACCGTGCTAGTAACCAGTCCGGAGCCCACTGGGTGGAGCGACTCCAGCCGCGCCTGGCGGGTCGAGGAGGTCGCCCGCTACGCGCTATCGCATCGTTCGCAACGTCGGCCTCCGGGGGACCTGACCCGGTGACCGGCCGCCGTCGTTGGACGACTCGCATACTGGCCGCGGTGTTCTGCCTCGCCATCGCGGGCTACCTCGCGATCCTGGCCGGCTACCAATGGTCGCGGCGGAGCACCCTCGAGCGATTGGCTCGGGGTGGCACCGTCCAAGCCACCGACCTGGGCCCGGTGGAGTTTGCCCGGCTCGGCGCGGGGCCGCCGGTGGTCGTGCTTCCCGGCTCGTTCGGCGGCTACGATCAGGCGCTCCGGCTCGGCCGCCCTCTTGCCGACCGAGGGTTGGCGGTCATCGCGGTGTCCCGGCCGGGATACCTCGGAACGCCGCTGGCGACCGGGCGCGCCCCCGCTGACCAGGCCGCGGCGGTGACGACTCTGCTCGATTCGTTAGGCGTCCCTCGGGCCGCCATCCTCGGCATCTCCGGCGGCGGCCCCGCCGCGCTCGAGCTGGCGGCCGCCGCGCCCGGCCGGGTCGTCGCCCTGGTGCTGATCGCCGCGCTATCCGGACCGAAGGTCCAGCCCCCCACCCCACCGGCCGCCCCCGGCTGGAGAGACCGAGTGTTCGGGGAGGATTTCTCGGCGTGGTGGCAGCTGCGACAGTACCAGCGCTCCGGCACGGCCGTGCTCGAGGCGCCGATCTTCAGCCTGGATACCAAGGCCCGGTTGGCGGCCTCACCCGAGCTGCTCGCCGAGTACTTGGAGCTGGCCTGGTATCGTTATCCGACCAAACTGAGATGGGATGGCTACCTCAACGACCGGGAGCAGTTCGGACGGTTCGCGTTCGACGCCTTCGAACGGATCGTCGCGCCGACCCTGGTGATTCACGGCACGGCGGATCGCAACGCCCCGATCGAACACGGCGATCGCGCCGCCAGCCGAATCGCGGGGGCTCGCTACCTCAAGATCGAGGGCGGCGATCACTACATCGGAATCGCCAGAGCTAACGAGGTCTGGCATTCGGTCACGGCCTTCCTCACGGCACCGGTCGCCCAGGCTGCCGATTCAGTCCGCGCGCCGTGACAGCCGGTTCGAGGTGTAGGCCAAATCGTACCGGCCGTCCGGACGGAGCTCCAGGAAATCGATGCTCTGTCGCTGCCCCAACTGGACCGCCTCGATCGAGGTGAGCTGGGTCGGTCCGGTCTGCTCCAGGGCAAACCGTGGTTGCCCGAGACCGTAGATCTCTCCGCCGTCAAAGTCCTCGGGAATCGCCACGAGTTCGGCCGCGAACTTCCCGCCGTCGTGCCTCACCACCAGGATCTCCGACTTGCGGCGGTACTGGCCCACCACCGACTCCGGCGACAACGGTCGCCTCGGCTCCGCCGGCAACGGCGGCGAGGCCGGAGCCGGCGCCGGAACGACCTGGCCGAGGACCCGTTGCTGCAACTCGGCGTGGAACCCGTAGCTGTCGATGGCGTTGGCGAACGAGGCGAAGGCGAGTCGTCGCTCGGGATAGACCACCAGTTGGGCGATCCCGCCATTCGAGCCGCCACTGTGGGCCAATCGGAGATCGCGACCCTGGCCCCGAAGGCCCCAACCGATCCCCGACGCGCCACCGCCGACCGGCCTCCCGATCGTGCGGGTCGCCATGGCGGCCGCGCTCTGGTCGGTGAGAACGCGGCGGCCGCTCGGCCCGATCCCGCGCCCGATGTGCATCGCGGCGAATGACAGTTGGTCGGCCAACGTCGTGATCAAGGTGGAACCCGCCGGCGCCGCCGATTTGGGCAGCAAGAACTTCGGTGTGGCGCGCCGCCGACCGGGGATCGCCGGATCCGGAAGGCTCCCCACCGCGGTCCGATGGAGAATCGCCTCCTCGGGGGCCGTGACCGTCCGGTCGAGGCCCAGGGGCTCGACGACCCGTTCCCGCAGGAGCCGATCGAAGCTCCTGCCGGTCAGGAACTCGAGCAGATGCCCCGCCAGGATATAGGCACCGTTGCAGTACGACGAATAGGCGCCCGGCCGATGAATCTGGCCCACGCTCATCAGAATATCGGCGTAGCGGCGGTGCGCGGCTGGCCCGTCACCCAGCTCGAGCAGGAGATCGCCCGCGTCGAACCCACTGGCATGATTGAGGAGCTGCAACACGGTGACCGAACCGCCGGCCCACCGAAAATGCGGCAAGTACGTTTCGACGGGTCGGTCGAGGGCGAGGGTGCCGTCGTCGACGAACGTCATCACCAGCGTCGAGGTCCAGACTTTGGTGATCGATCCGGTCAGAAAACCGGTATCGACCGTCATCGGCACCCCGGTATTGAGGTTGGCCACGCCAGCCGCGGCCATCTCGGTCTTGCCGTCGCGCCAGACCGCCGCGAGGGCCCCCGGCATCCGGTGTTTTCGCACGAGCCCATCGAGCAAGGTCGCCAGCGGAACCGCGGGCGGGGTCGGGCGACCGGTGACCGGCAGCCAGGGCGCCGCGAGGCCGGCAGCCAGAACCTCGCGACGAGTCCACCCCGCCATGGTCACTTCCAGTCCTTGGTGAGTCGCTCGGCGATCCGGCCGATCGTCGATTCGAGCTCGAAGAAGTCGCCGGTGCTCTGGCCGGTGAAGACCGAGACCACGGTCGGACCTCCCTGGTAGAAGAGGATCCCGACGTCGTTCCCCGCGAACGGCGGCCAGTCGCCGGTCTTGTGAGCGACCTCCACCGGGGCGCGGAACTGGAGCATCCGGGGGAGCCGGGAGCTGTAGAACTGGCGCCGCAGCATCCCGACCATCTGGTCGCTCGACTCCTTGCTCGCGAACTTGGCGTTCAGGATGTCCTCGAGCATCCGCGACATTTCCCGGGCCGTCGTCACCCCGAGCCACAGGGTCGAGTCGCCCTCGATCTTGAACCCGAGATCGGGGCCGGAGTTCGAGCCGGACGGGAAGCCTCGTTCGAACACCTGCCGATCGGTCATCGAGAGGTTGGCCGAATCGGCCGCGACCCACACGGCCTTGAAGAGATCCGCCGTCCGCCAGTTGAGCCGGGTCACCTGATAACCGAACTGGGCCAGCATCTCGTTGACCCGTTCCCGACCGACGGTCTTGATCAGGATGTCGGTGGCGGTATTGTCGCTCGTGATGATCATCTGCTCGACCAAGTCGCGATAACTCGGGGCCAGGCCAACGTCGAAGGTTTGAATCAGGCCGCTGCCCCGGCGGAGGTCTTCGGGCCGGATCTGGTACCGGTCGGTCAGCTTGAGCCGACCAGCCTCGGCGTCGCGGAAGGCCTGGATCATGATCGGGATCTTGATGACGCTCAGGGTGTTCATCGGCTGGTCGGCCCGAATCTCCACCGTCTTCCCCGACGGGAGGTGCTTCGCGTACATCGACGACCGGGCGGTGAGAGCTCCGAGCTGGTCGGTGAAGTCGGTGACCAGGTCCTTGGGGGTGGCGGCCGGCTGCGATGGCTTGGCACACCCGGCCAGCGATGCCGTGGCGAGGCCCGCGGCGAAGGCGAGGCGCATGCTGTTCTCCGAAACGGATTGGGATCGAGAATCTCCACGCCAGGGAACCGAACCGCAACCGGAGGTCGTCCGCCCCCGACCGACCATCGCCAACGCCGGCTGGCGACCGGCCCGGAGCGCGTCTACCTTCCCGACTCGAACGAGAGGAGAACATGAAGAGCCACCTCCCCGCTCTGTTGCTGGCCGGTAGCCTCGCGGCAGCCCCCGCCCTGTCCGCTCAGCCAGCCCTCGGTCCCAAGGATCCTGGCCCCTATCCGGCAACCGACACCAGCCGGGTGGCTGTCGCGACCCAAGCCCCGGATTTCACTCTCGAGTCGCTCGACGGGTCCCCGGTTTCGCTGTCCTCCTTCCGCGGCTCGCACGACGTGATCCTGGTGTTCTACCGAGGCCACTGGTGACCATGGTGCGCCGGGCAGCTCGGTGAGCTGCGTGACTTGTTGACGCCGTCGGAGCGGGCCACCACCGCGATCCTTGCCATCGCCGTCGATGGCCGGAAGGAACTCCAACTGATGGTCGATCGGATCGCCGCGACGGACGGCCGCCGCCCCACCGAGATCACCTTCCTCTCGGACCCGGGTCACCGGGTGATCGATCGCTACGGTCTCCTCAATCCCTCCGGCCGAGGTTGGCCTCATCCGACCACCTACCTGATCGACCGTTCGGGAACCGTCCGGTGGAAGTTCACCGAGGTGAACTACAAGATCCGGCCAACCAACGAGGCCATCCTCGGGGCCCTCCGCCAGATCCGCTGACCCCCTTGCTTTCCCCCGCGATCTCGGCATTTCCGCCGTGGCAGGCCGCCGCCTCGGCCCGGTCTGAGCTGCCAAGCTAAAGCAATACAACGAGTTAGTCGCTGCCTGACGGGGCACGAAATTCGCCGGCTCGGGGCCAGCGGGCCACTGAATTTCCAGGGAGGGCGGGTCAGGAAACCGTCGTGAACCAGGCCGTGTTTTCTCTGCTCCTCGTTGCCGTCGGCGGGCTCCTCTACGCCGCGATGGCGGTAGCGTTGCTCCGCAACCGCACCCTGGTCGGTGCTCGGCTGGCGGGCTTCGCCGCGGCCACCGCCGCCGGCTACATCGTCACCAGCCAGATCGTCCCCACCGCCCGCAACCCGCTCGAACAGTACCTCGCGATCAGTGCCTTCTACACGACCGCGGCGCTGATCGTCCCCGCGGTCGTCGCGTTCGTGCTCTACGCCGGCCAATCCTGGACTCCCTCGACGGCCGGTTGGCTGGTGCTGCTGGCGATCCCGCTGGTCACCATCGCCTTGGTCTGGACCAACCCCATCCACGAGTTGATGTGGGCCGAGCCGCCGACCGGCCCGACCGGGCGTCTCCGGTTCGTCCCTCGATTCGGATGGTGGGCCACCTGGGTGTACCTCCCGGCGCAGTGGGGTGGCTTGGCGGCCGCGGTCGGGGTATTGGCCCGGTCTTGCGCGCGGCCGTTAGGCGAGCTCGGTTCCCGGTCGCGGTTGACCCGGGTCGAATCGGCCATCACCCTGCTGGCGGTACTGGCGCCCTTCCTGGTGAACGTCTACGCGGTCGCCATCGCGCCGAATCCCGCGAGCGATCAGTCCCGCACCGCGGTCACCTTGGCGATCTCGAGCCTGGTGCTCCTGGCGATCTTCCTCCGGCTCGAAATCATCGGGCTCGAACGGGTCGCCTACAGCTCGGTGGTGCGGGCCTCCAAGGACGGCTTCCTGCTGATGGACGCCCGTGACACCGTCGTGAGGCTCAACCAAGCCGCCACCAGACTGCTCACCTTCCCGGCGACCGGGGCGCTGGGCCAGACCCTCGACGCCATCCTGGTGGGTGCACCACAGTTGCGGTCGTTGGCGATGCGCTCGGGCGAGGTGCATGAGGAAGTGGCCGTCGACGGCGATCGGCACCGGTCGGTGAGTTTCCAGCCCCTCTACTCTCGGAGCGGCGAGTATCGGGGTCGCACCCTGACGATTCGCGACATCACCGAGCGGCGCCAATCGGAGCTGGCGCTGCGGGAATCGGAGACCCTGCTTCGGAGCATCGTCGAGCACTCGCCCAACGGCGTCATCCGACTCCGACCCCTGTTCAGCGCCTCGTCGACATCGCTCGACTTCGAATGCACCTTCGCCAATCCCGCCGCCGGATACTATCTCGGCATCGATCACAAGGACCTGGTCGGGAAGGCCGTGTCGGAGACCGTGCCGGTCATGGCGCCGACGCTGCTCCCGAACCTGCTCGACGCCTTGCGCCAGGGAATCACCAATACCTTCGACATTCCGGTGCCGATCGGGGCGGGCAATCTTTGGTTCCGGGTCATCGCCAGTCCCGTTGGAGATGACCTCTCGGTCACCATCATCGACGTCACCGACGAGCGGCTCCGCCGGCTCGAAGCGGAGGGCGCCGCGAGCGAGGATCCGCTGACCGGATTGCTCAATCGGCGTGGTCTCGAGACCGCCGTCCAACGGCTCCCGGTCGATCAGAGCCGGCGCGCGATACCGGCCCATGCCCTGCTCTTCATCGACCTCGACCGGTTCAAGGAAATCAACGACCAGTTCGGACACACGGCTGGCGACCACGTCTTGCGAGAGTTTGCCCACCGCCTCCGGGCCGCCGTGCGGGAGACCGATGTGGTGGCCCGAGTCGGCGGCGACGAGTTCGTGGTCATCCTGATCAACACCGACCCCGAGGCGAGCGGGGCCTTGGCCGATCGAATTTTGGGCGAGGCCCGGCGGCCCTATCGGGTTCCGGGGGGCACCGCCAGCTGCGGCGCCAGCATCGGGATCGCCCGGTTGCCGCGCCAAGGCCAGCTGCTCACCACGGTGCTCCAGTCGGCAGATGCCGCGATGTACCACGCCAAGACCGCGGGCGGTGGGGTCCGGGTCGCTGGGTCGGCGTCGATGGCCCCGGGCGGGTCGGCGGGCCCTACCCCGGCGGTACCGCCGCGGTCGCCGGAAGCTCCAATCCATCGCTGACCAGCTCCCAGTACTCGACCGCTTCGGGTTGTTTGGTGAACTCGAGGAACCGGCCGAAGGTCTGCAGGCCCGGGGCGCTGAAATGTCCCGGCGCGATCGCGATCTGGGCCCCGCCCCAGCGTCCGAAACCGCTCCGAATCAAGACGGCATTCGGCGCCGCGGGCAATGACCGGACGTTCCCGACGAACGCCGGGAAGACCCCCGACCGGAACAGGTACGACTCCACGTTCGAGAGATAGAACGCCGAGACTTCCAGTCGCTGCTCCTTGAGGTAGGCCGCGATCGCCGGCATCGCGCCGCTGCCGGCCAGATCGCCAACCACCGGAACGATTTTGTCCGCCCGCTGGAGGTCGCGAATGGTCCGCCAGCGATCTTCGCTCGACAGATAACTCGCCGCGGCGCCCTCGAGGTCGGTCTCGAGATAGAGCCGCCGGTTGGTGGGGAACATCAGCCGAGGCCCCCGACCACGGGTCGAGTATCGGACATCGAGGCCGGTGGAGGCGAACTCGTCGTGGAATCGCCGGAGGGTGGCCCGGTCGACCTCGTTCAGCGGGACGCCATAGCCCTCGACCAGGCCCATCAGCCGGCGGTGCTGCCGATCGTGCAGGGTCGAATCGGGAAGCCGGCCGTCCAGGTACTCGAGCAACGACTCGAGCGGAAGGTCGGTCCACATCACCAGGTCGGGCGGCGCCGGCCGACCATACAACAGCGACAGATACTCCATCCGGTTACGGGCGATCCCGAACATCGCCTTGATCAGCAGGTGGAACAGCAGGTTGTCGCGCCGGATGTCGACCACCAACGCCAAGGTCGGCTTGATCGCGGCCATGTACGAGAAACCCTGCTCGGGCCCGACGCCGAGATACACCCCTCCCGAGACGCCCAGCCGGCGCATGGCGCCCAGGACATGGAGGTACGACGTCTCGTTGGACACCAGGTTGTCGCTCGGAAAGAAACCGCCCGGCTCGGAGAGCCGCTCCACCAACTGGGCGAACGGCGGTTTGACCTGCGCCGGGGCCGTCCCGACCGCCACCCCCGCCAACAGCGCGATGATCCGAAGCAATCTCACCGCCCCTCCGTTGCTGATGCCGCTTCCTCCCGAGTCGACCGCGAGACTAGCCGGTCCGTCGCGGCCGCCGGATCGCGCTGACGAGCATCCCGACGAACACTACGGTAAGCGCCCCGATCACGTTGTGCCACAGGAACGAGACCGCGGGCATCCCGAACGACACGGCCGCGACCATCGACATCCCGGCGATCAGGCCGATCACCGCGCCGCTGGCGGTCGCGCCCCGAAGCATGGCGAGAAGGAAGACACCAAGAATCGAACCATAGAAGAACGACCCGAATCGATTCACCACCTCGATCAGGGACCCGAGGTCGGCCGCGAACGTCGCCACGACGCAGGCGAACACCCCCCAGGCGGCGGTCGCGGCCTTCGAGACGAACAGGTAATGGGAGTCGGTCCCCACCGGCCGGAGCCACCGGCGATAGAAGTCGATCACCGTCGCGGTCGAGAGCGAGTTCAGCTCGGCCGCGATGCTCGACATCGCCGCGGCCATGATCGCCGCGAGGAAGATCCCGGCCAGGCCGAGCGGCAGCTCGTCGAGCACGAACCGCGGCATGATGTAGTTGACGTCCCGGGCCGGTCCCGACGCCCCGCCCGCGAGCGCGAGTGCCTCCAGGCGGACCCCCGAGGTGGCCGCGTCCGCCGCTTGGAACTGGCCCTTGGCCGCTTCGACCTGGGCGACGTCTCCCGCGGCCCGGGCCCGGGCAATCCCCTGGGCGGCGGTGCGCCGCTCCGCCAAGGCGGCTTCATACCGCCGCTCCAGCGCGCTGAACGCCGCCGGATCGCCGCGGCGAGCCTCGGCGGCTTGGGCCGGGTTGTAGAGGAGGGGGGGCGCCTTGAACAGATAGAACACGAAGACCAAGACCCCGATCAAGAGCACCAGGGCTTGAAGGGGGATCTTCCAGTAGGCGCTCATCAGCAGCGAGCTTCGGGCCTCGGCGACCGATTTGGCCGTCAGATAGCGCTGCACTTGGCTCTGATCGGTCCCGAAGTAGGAGAGCATCAGGAAGGTGCCGCCGATCACCCCCGACCAGAAGGTATAGGTCTCATTGGGCGTGAATCGGAAGTCGAAGGTGTCGAGCCGCCCAACCGAGCCAGCGACCGCCAGCGCATCGGCGGGGCCCACCGGCAGCTTCACCAGCAACACCACCACGACCGCGACCAGCGCGAAGACGATCAGGATCATCTGCTTGACGTCGGCCCAGGTGACGGCCTGCACTCCACCCAGCATGGTGTAGATGACCGTCGGTATCCCGATCAGCGCCACCGACCAGATCACGTCCCACCCGAAGATCGCGGAGAACACCACCGCTGGAGCGGCGATGATCGTCCCGCACGACATCCCGCGAGAGAGCAGGAAAAGCAGACTGGTGAGCGAGCGGGTCTTGGCGTCGAACCGGCGTTCGAGGTACTCGTAGGCGGTGAACACCTTGGCCCGGTGCAGAAACGGGACCAAGGTCACCCCGAGAATCACCATCGCGAGCGGCAACCCGAAGTAAAACTGGACGAAGCGGAGGCCGTCGGTGGCTCCCTGACCGGTGGTCCCGATCATCGTCACCGCCGAGAGCTGGGTGGCCATCACGCTCAAACCGACGGCCCACCACGGCAAGCTCCGGTTGGCGAGGAAGTACCCCTCGATCTCGGTGGTGCCCTTGGCGCGCCGGAGTCCGTCGACCACGACATACACCAGGTACCCGGCGACGATCAGCCAATTGACCGGATGCATCCGCGGCTACCGGCCGAACCGAGCCTGAAGCCACCACAGCACCAGCAGGGTCACGACCTGGACCGCGAGCACCCGAGCCAGCGTGGTTCGGAATGCCCCGTCGGCCGCTGGCCGCTCCTCGCTGGCGTCGGACACCGTGCTACTCGCTGATCGGCCGGGCTTTGGCGTCCGGCTTGCCCGCGTTCTTGACGTACTTATCCAACCAGGCGCTCCATCGGCCCCAGAGATCGAGCAGGGTTTCCTTGGTCGCCGGGCCGTGGTCCTCGAACGGATAGAGATACATCGAGGCGGTCTTCCCGAGCCCGTTGAGTGCCTGGAAGAGGCGAGGCGAATTGATCGGGTCGGTACCCACGTTCTGATCGGCGAGGCCGTGATACAGCAAGAGCGCGCCGGTGAGGTTGTTGGCGTGCAGCAGCGGCGACATCGACAAGTAGGTGTCCTTGGCCTCCCACAAATCACGGCGCTCGGTCTGGAAGGCGAGCGGCGTCAGGGTGCGGTTGTAATTGCCGTCGCCCGCGATGCCCGCCTTGAAGAACGGGGTGTGCACCATCGCGTTGACCGTGGAGAACGCGCCGTAGCTGTGGCCGCCGATTCCCATCCGGGTCCGATCGACGAGGCCGCGGCGGTCCACTTCGTCGATCACCGCCGCCAGGTTGTTCCGAAGATCGTGCTCGTAGTTGTTGTTCCAGCGGCCCTCCGGGCCGACGATCGGGGCGTCGGGCTCCACCACCGCGTACCCGGCTCGGGCCAGGAACTGCATCGACCGGGCGTTGAACGACGGGAAGGCATTCTTGTCGTGGGTCTTGGCACCGCGGTCGTATTCTTCCTGGCCCGCGAACTCCCGGGGATAGAACCAGAACATCGCCGGGAGCCGGGTACCGGCCTGGTGACCGGGCGGCAAGGTCACGTTGACCTTGAACTTGAAGCCATCGGGCCGCTCGACCAGAAAGCTCTCGCGGGGCGCGGCGGTCAGATCAGGAGTGGGGTCGACGTTCTGGGTGAGTTGGACCCGTCGCCCCCCCTCGTGCAGGAACGCCTGCGGAGCCGCCGTCGGCGATTCCCGAGAGACCACCAGGCTCGGCGTGGCGAGATCGCGCACCGCCAACAGTCGCTCCGAGACCCCCTCGTTGCTGCTCTCGTAGAGCCGAGTCCGCACCGTTCCCCGAATCGAGGTCTTGTCGATGAACCGCTTGGGACCGACCGCCAGTGGGTCCGCCGCGTACTCGGTTCCGTAGAAGTAGACATGGTTGCCGTCCGCTGTCGTGGCGACCACTTGCCCGGAACCACTCGACCCCCCGAAGCCCCCGAACCCGCCAAACGGGTTCGGCTGCGGCACGGTTCCGTCCGCGAGCAGCAGGGTACCGGGATGGGCTCGGGGATCGTCGGATCGATATCGGACCAGCGTCAGCTTCTTGGCCGGTTCGGCCAGCACGACGGCAAACTCGTGCTGCTGTTGCCCCACCCGTTCGCCCGCGAAGATCGTCTTGTGGTCCGGGGCGTACCGGACGTTGCTGATCCGGCCCTCGTTTTCGAACAGGATCGATCGGCTGACGCTGTCGAACGGCGCCCGCCACTGATAGAGCCGGTCCTTGCGCCGACTGCGCCCGGCGGGATCGTCGTTCGGCGGCGCGCTGTCGGCGCGGGGCTCCTGCTCGAGGTAACTCAATCCCTGGCCGTCCCGGCGCCAGGCAACTTCCCTCTTGCCCCTGACCGGGCCGTCGCCGCCGCCCACCCCGGGAGCCGTCGCCACCCGCGCGGTGTCCGCCCCGAGGTTGAGCGGCTCGTCGCCGATCCTCGCGAGCATCCGGCCCGAGAGATCCCAAATCTCGTCCATCGTTCCGAAGTTGCTCACCGGGACGATATACGAGAACGGCTTCACCATCCGCCCCACTCGCAGGTAGCGGCCGTCGGGCGAGAGGTCGGCCCGCTCGATCATGGCAGGCTGCCCGATCTTCGCCACCGTCTTGGTCTGGACGTCGACCAAGACCAGCTGCCCGGTGGTATGCCACTCCAACAGCGCCTGGTCATATGGCGTCGCCAGCAGGCTCGCGAAGTTGCGGAGCCGGTTCTTGTCGGTCTCCTCGGCAAGTTTGACCTGGGGGCCGGTCGGGACGGCCGGGCGCTCTGGCATCGCAGACCGGCCCTCGGGTACCAAGACCGCCAGCAGCGAGCGGCTGTCGTCGCTCCACTCGAAACGAGTGGCCAAGGTCGCCAGCACGGGCTGGCGGGTGACCTGGCGAGCCCGCCCGGTGAGATCGCTGACCCAGAGGTGGGTAGCGTCGGGGGTATGACCGAAGAAGGCCACGCTCTTGCCATCGGGGCTCCAGGTCGCCTCCGAAATCCGGAGTCCGACCGGAATGACCACCGAGACCTTGCCGCCATCGGTCGCCGAGATGAGCTCGAGTCCCGCGTTGTTTCGGATCGTCAGCGCTCGGCTTCGGTTCGCTCGGTAGTCGACGAACAGTCCGCCCAGCTCGTGGAACGGCTTGGAGAAGGTGACCATCGACACCGGGCCGTCGCCGACCTCGCGGAGGAAGTGCGACCGGTTCGAGTTGATCTGTGTCGGTACCACCAGGTTATGGCGCGGAGCCAGGACCGCGTCGGCGATGGAGGCCGGCGGCGTGACGAACGTCTCCGCGCGGATGACCTGATCGACCGGCGACACCGGCGGCGCTTGGTTGGTCTGGGCGCGGCCGGATCCGGCCGCGAACATCAGTGCCAGGAGCGACACGAGGGGACGGTGCATGTGGCGGTGCCTCCGAAGACCGACGAATCCACAGGGCTCTGGCCCAAATTGACCGCCCCAAGCGGCCGATCACAAGGGTGGCGGCGGTTGACGCCGGCCCGGGCGGTGCTACCATCTCCGGGTCACCAACGGAGACCGTAGGCATGCCCCGCTTCGACCTCACGGCCTTGGCCTTGATCCTGGCCGCCAGCACGGGCCCGCTTGCAGCGCAGCCGAGCCGGCTCACCCCTGCCGATCTGTTCCAGCTCGAGGTCGGCGCCGATCCTCAGATCTCCCCGGACGGCCAGTGGGTGGTCTACGTCCGCCAGTGGTCGGATGTCTTGACCGATCGGCGTTACTCGAACCTCTGGCTCGCCAAGGCCGATGGGTCGGAGCACCGGCCCCTTACCTCGGGCAAGTTCACCGAATCGACGCCCCGGTGGTCACCGGATGGCCGGCGACTCGCCTATGTCTCCAACAAAGATGGCGCGGCCCAGATCTACGCCCGTTGGATGGACACCGGCACCACCCACGCGATCACCAACCTCACCGAGCCGCCGAGCAGCCTCGAGTGGGCCCCGGACGGCAGCCGAATCGCGTTCTTCAAGCGGGTCCCGGAGCCACCCCTGGTGGTGGGGCAGTTGCTCACTCCACCGCCCGGCGGGACTTGGGCCCCGGTGCCCAAGTACACCGACAAGCTGGTGTTTCGGTACGACCAGCTGGGCGAGCTCCCGCCCGGCTACGTCCACGCCTTCGTGGTCTCGGCCGACGGCGGGACCGCCTCCCAGGTCACCTCGGGCAACTACCACCACGGCGGACTGGTCACCGGAGGCGGCAGCCTGGCCTGGTCCGCGGATGGAACCGAGTTGATCATGCCAGCTCGACGGGGCGAGAACCCGGAGTGGAACGCCCGGGAAACCGAGTTGTGGAGCTTCTCGGTCGCGGCCGGGGCGGCCAAGCAGTTGTCGCGACGATTCGGGCCCGACCAGTCGCCGGCCGTCTCGCCCGATGGGCGGCAGATCGCCTACGTGGGCTACGACGATCGGAAGCAAGGATACCAGAACACTCTGCTCTACCTGATGAACCGCGACGGGAGCGGCGCCCGGCCGGTTTCCGGCAAACTGGATCGATCGGTTGGCAACCCGACCTGGTCGGCGGATGGCCGCGGGATCTACGTCCAATACGACGACCAGGGGAACACCAAGGTGGCGTTGTTCCAAATGGACGGCACCTGGAAAGACCAGGTCCGGAATCTCGGGGGTGGCAGCTCGGCCTACGGCGGCGGGAGCTACTCGGTGGCCAGGGATGGATCGATCGCCTACACCCTGAGCACCCCCAAAGTTCCCTCGGAGATTGCCGTGCTCCGGTCGGCCGCGGCTCAGCCGCGGGTGCTCACCGCCCTCAACGCCGACGTGCTCGCCAGCCGCACGTTAGGCGAGGTCGAGGAACTCTGGTGGCCTTCCTCGAAGGACCAGCGGAGGATCCATGGCTGGATCATCAAGCCGCCGGGGTTCGACCCGTCCCGGAAGTACCCCCTCATCCTCGAGATCCACGGGGGACCGTTCGCCAACTACGGCGACCGGTTCGACGACGAGAAACAGCTGATGGCGGCGGCCGGCTACCTGGTGCTCTACACCAACCCGCGCGGCAGCACCAGCTACGGCGAGGAGTTCGGCAATCTGATCCACCATGCCTACCCCGGCGACGACTTCCACGACCTCAATTCGGGGGTCGACGCCGTCATCGCCAAGGGCTATGTCGACGAGCGGAATCTCTTCGTCACGGGCGGCAGCGGCGGCGGGGTTCTCACCGCCTGGATGATCGGGAACACCCCCCGATTCAAGGCCGCGCTGGCGTTCTATCCGGTGATCAATTGGGAGAGCTTCTCGCTGACGGCCGACATGGCGCCGTCGTCGGTGAACAACTGGTTCCCAGGCTTTCCCTGGGATCACCAGGAGAACTACGACAAGCGCTCGCTGCTCTCGGTCGTCAAGAACGTCAAGACGCCGACCCTGGTGATGACCGGGGAAGAGGATTGGCGGACCCCGATGTCCGAGTCGGAGCAGTATTACAAAGCCCTGAAGATGCGTGGCGTGGACGCGGTGCTGGTTCGCGTCCCGGAGGAGCCCCACGGGATTCGGCGGCGCCCCTCTCACGCGGCCTCCAAGTTGACGACCCTCTACGGATGGTTCGAGAAATACCGCAGTCAGGTGCCCTGACACGAGGAGGGGGCCGGTAGGCGCTCGCCGGCATACTGTACTGGCCCCTGCTCCCTTGCGCTCGTCACGGTAGGTGCGATATTGGGCCCGCTGCCGGGCACCAGATGTGGTTAGAACTGGCCAGCCGGCGTTCGCCCTCACCTCCCACCTCTCGAGGATCCCAATGCGGACCACGTCTCACCCGTCTTGTGCGGCGGCTTTCGCCTGTCTGGCGCTTTTCGGTGCCGGTACGGCCGCCTCGGCGCAGCCGGCGGCCAATACCCGTTGTTGTTCCTGGCGCTTGCCAAGGGTACCGGGTCGCCGAGAAATGACAGGCGTTCCGGATCGAATCGCTGCGCGAGCACCCGTTCGGAGCCGCTGGAGACGTAGACCATCAGGTCGGACGCGACGATGTGCGCCGCGATCAGTCCCGGGAAAACTCGAGAGAGCCCAGGGCGCTCGGTGTGGCCCAGATATGCGATTGCCCCCGATTCCTCGCCGCTTTCGCCAGTGATCAGAAAACGGGTCCCGTCGGGAAAGAACGTCGGGATCCAGGAGACGCCCGCCGACACGGTATCCCCCACCCGGCTGGCACAGCCAGGGCGATCCGCCCGGCCGATCGCGAGCCCGCTCACGAAGGTGATCACGATGTCACCCCGGCTACCCCATGCGGCCCCCTTGGCGAGCGGCGCCTCGCAGAACGGCCGGGGCGCCGCCTGGTCGAGGCCACGGAGCCACACCTTGCCTAACGCGAGGTAGCCCACGGTCCGGCCGTCGGGCGACCAGAAGGGCGCCTCGGCGCCGGCGGTGCCGGCCACAGAGTCGGCGACGGGCTTGGCCAAGTCGCGGACCCAGAGCTGGCGATCGCCGGAGGCGGAGGTGGAGATGAAGGCGAATCGCCGGCCGTCGGGAGAGAGCGCCCCGAAGGAATTCTGGAGGGCGAACTGGCGGCCTGGTGGCGGGAGGAGCGTGGCGAAGGTCGGAGTGCTCGTCGTCTCGGGGGACCGGAGCCAGCCCCACGCCGCGGCGGCAGCCGCCGCAAGCGCGACAAGAGCCAACAGAGCCTCGGTCCGTCGGCCCCGACTCGGCACTTGCGCCGGCTCGGTCGCCGCTTTCGCGTCGAGCGCGTCGAGCAACCGCGCCGCCGACTGGTAGCGGTCGGCCGGCAGCTTCTCGAGTGCGGTCCGGACTACCTGATCGAGCCAGGCGGGCACAGTGTCTCGAACCCGACTCGGCGGGACGGCGCGCTCGGTCACCACCTTGGCGACGATGGCCTGCGGCGTGGGCCCGGTGAACGGCGGCTCGCCGGTGAGCATCTCGTGGAGCACACACCCCACGGCGTAGACATCGGTCCGGGCGTCGAGGGTCCGCTCGCCCATCGCCTGTTCGGGACTCATGTAATGCGGGGTGCCGAGCGACATTCCGGTCTCGGTCATCCGATTGCCGCCGTCGGAGCGGCTGGCCGCGAGCGCGATCCCGAAATCCGCCACCAGCGCGTGAGCGCCGTGGAGGAGAATGTTTTCGGGTTTGATGTCGCGATGAATGACACCGTGCCCGTGGGCGTAGTCGAGCGCGCCGGCGACCTCCCGCGCGAATCGGACCGCGTCGTCGATCGGGAGTTGTTTCTCCCGGTTGAGCCGGTCGCGAAGCGATTCGCCCTCGACGAACGGCATCACGTAGAACACGGTGCCATCGGTGGCGCCGGAGTCGAACAACGGAAGAATGTGAGGGTGCTGGAGGTTGGCGGTGGTGCGGATCTCGATCAGGAACCGTTCCGCGCCGAGGACGGCGGCCAGCTCGGGATGGAGCACCTTGATCGCGACGTCGCGGTCGTGTCGGAGGTCGCGGGCAAGGTAGACGGTGGCCATCCCCCCGGCGCCCAACTGGCGCACGACCTGATAACGATCCTTGACGGCCGCGGCGAAAGCGGCGGCATCGATCGGCATTGTCCTCGGTGGCTCGTCCTGAAAGGCTGGTCGAACGTATCGGATGGGCGGGGCGGGGACAAGTATGCCGGCCCGAGCCCCGGCGACTCGCTAGCTCGGACCCGGCGGGGCCTGTCGGGGTTGGGGCTCGCGTCCTCGAACGGAAGGACGACGATGGTCGCCATCGGGACCAGGGCGACGGCCGCGGTCGGGGTTCCGGTCAGCGCGGCCGCGAATTCGGCTGTCGTCGCGAAGCGGGCCGCCGGGTCCTTCGCGAGCGCCCGGGCGATGGCCGCGCCGATCGGGCCGGCGAGGGACGGCGCGGCTTCCGTGACGTGTTTCACCATCACCGCCTGCGCGGTCGGGCCCTGGAACGGCGGTGCCCCGGTGAGCATCTCGAACAGCACGCAGCCGAGGCTGTACTGATCGCTTCGGCCGTCGAGATCCCTCATGCCGGTCACCTGCTCGGGGCTCATGTACGCTGGTGTCCCGAGCGAAAAGCCGGTCGCGGTGAGGCGCTCACGGCCCTCGTCGCCCGTCCCGAGCGCCAGCGCGATCCCGAAATCAGCCACCGCGGCCTGACCGTCCTGGAGGAGGACGTTTTCCGGCTTGATGTCCCGGTGAATGACCCCGCGGCGGTGGGCGTAGTCGAGCGCCTCGGCAACCTGGCTGGCGAGACGAACGGCCGGACCATGGGGAAGGGTGCGCTCCCTGACGATCAACTGGCGGAGGCTCTCGCCCTCCACCAGCGGCATGATGTAGTAGAGCATCCCCTCGACGTCGCCGGAGTCGAGCAGCCCGAGGATGTGGGGATGCTGGAGGCCCGCGGCGAGTTCGATCTCGCGGAGGAACCGATCGCGGCCGATCGCAGCCGCCAGCTCGGGCCGAAGCACCTTGATGGCGACCGAGCGGCGAAGCACCCGGCGGACATCGCGAAATGCCGCAAGCCACCCGAGCCGGCTACCTTGGAGCATGGCCTGGACCAGACCCGGAGTGTGGGCCGCAATGGTTGCCGGAGGCGCGGGCGCCTCGGCACCGGACCTGGCCGGCCAACCGGTCGGCGAAAACGTCTTCCTGGCCCGTCGGGCCGCGATGGTCCGAGTGATCGCCGCACAGGGCGTCCGGGACCCCGCCGTGCTCGCCGCGATGGGCATGGTCCCCCGCCACGAGTTCGTCCGCCCGGACGACCTGGAACACGCCTACGAGGATCGCCCCCTGCCGATCGGACAGGGTCAGACCATCTCCCAGCCCTTCATCGTCGGGTACATGACGGAGGCCATCCGGCCCCGCCAAAAGATGCGGGTGCTCGAGGTCGGCACCGGTTCAGGATATCAAGCCGCCATCCTCGGTCAGCTTGGCTGTGAGGTGTACTCGGTGGAGATCGTCCCCGAGCTGGCCCGAACGGCGAGCACCCGACTCGAGCGGCTCGGGTATCGCACGGTCCGGGTCCGCCATGGCGACGGCTACGCGGGCTGGCCCGAGATGGCCCCGTTCGATGCCATCATCGTCACCGCGGCGCCGCGGGTTGTTCCGCCGGCCCTGATCGCGCAGCTGGCCCCGAGCGGCCGAATGATCGTGCCGGTCGGCGAAGCAGCCGGCCGACAGCAGCTCAGGCTGATCGAGAAAGACTCGGCGGGTAAGGTCGCGGTTCGAAGGCTCCTCCCGGTGCGCTTCGTGCCCATGGTCCCCGGCACCGGCCGATAAACGATTCGGTGCCCGCGCGGCGCCGGCCTCCGTTAGGACGACTGTTGGCCCGAGCACGGAACCTACCGGTGCCCTGCCCCTGGCGCCCTGCCCCGTGGAGCGCCAATATCGTGTCATCGCTACCCTCGAGTCAGCCGCCATGAACGCCCGCGGGCTCCTCCTGATCGTCCTCGCTGCCGCCTGTGCCCCGCGCGAGACCGCCCCTCCCTCGACCGGCGCTAACGGCAAGGTCTCCGAGTTCGGCCGCTACCAGGGCTACACCGAGGCCAAGTACGACAGTTGGGTCCGCACCTCGCAGTACGTCACCGCCCGCGACGGCACCCGGCTTGCCGTCGACGTGATTCTCCCCGCCATCGGCGGCAAGGTCGCCGACGGCAGGTTCCCCACCCTGTGGACCCATTCCCGCTATCAGCGCGGCAGCCCGATGCCCGCGGCGGTTTTGGCGAGCCGCGACGTCCGCAACGTCAACTCCAAGGAACCGCCGAACGACTCGGCGCTGGCTCGGCGAAGCGCGCCCTCCCAGGTCGACGGGAACGAATCCCTCCAGCGCCTGGTCAAGCACGGATACGCGGTGGTGGTCGTCCAGGTCCGGGGCGGCGGCGCCTCCTTTGGCCGCTACGAGGGGCTCTTCTCTCCGGCCGAGTCCCGAGACGCCTACGACGTGATGGACTGGATGACCAAGCAACCCTGGTGCGACGGCAACCTCGGGATGTTCGGCGGATCGTATCTCGGGATCACCCAGTACAAGGCGGCGAGCACCAAGCATCCGGCCCTCAAAGCGATCTTCCCCAACGTCGCGGCGTTCGGGATGTACGACGTGATCTACGATGGCGGGATCTACCGCGAGAACATGATCCACCACTGGGGGATCCTGACTCGGAGCCTCGACGTTGTCTACCCGGAGCCGCCGGTCGACGCCGACAGCACCGGTGAACTCCGCGCCCAAGCGTTGAAGGAGCATGAGAAGAACTGGAACGTGCTGGAGCAGTTCCGCGCCGCCCGGTTCCGCGACCACGACACCAAGGACTACGCCTACGCCCGCCACGAGCCCTCGGCCGTGCTCGAGCAGATCAACCAATCCGGCGTGGCGGCCCACCACTTCGGGGGCTGGTTCGACGTCTTCGCACGCGACGAGATGCAGTGGCTGGTGAACTACTCCGGCTCGGACCGGGTCACCATGGGGGCCTGGGCCCACGCTTGGCACGACAGCGCCACCGCGGTCGAGCAGGGGCGGATCATCTCGGCCGAGCAGCATCGCTGGTTCGATCGCTGGCTCAAGGGCATCGACAACGGGGTCGACCGCGATCCGCCGATCAACTACGCCCTGATGATCGAGCCGGGCCAGTGGCAGTGGAAGACCGCCACCCAATGGCCGCTTCCCGAAGCCAAGAACACCGACTTCTTCTTCGCCGGCGGCCCCTCGGGCAGCGCTCGATCGGCCAACGACGGCAGGCTTTCGACGGCCGCATCCGACCCCGGCTCCGACCGATACCTGGTCGATCTGACCACGACGACGGGAACGGCGAGCCGCTGGGACAACGCCGTGGGCCAGGGCATGATGAAGTACCCGAACCTGGCCGACAACGAGAGCAAGGCGGTCACCTATACCACCGAACCCCTGGCCAGCGATCTCACCGTCGTGGGGCATCCGGTGGTGCGGCTCTTCGTGAGCAGCGATCAGCCCGACGGCGATTTCTACGCCGTGCTCACCGAGGTGGACTCGAGCGGCTTCTCACGATACGTGACCGAAGGAATGCTCCGGGCGTCCCACCGCGATACCACCACGGCGCCTTTCAATAACCTCGGCTTGCCGTGGCGGCGCCACCACAAAGCCGACCTGAAGCCGATGCTCCCCGGCCAAGTGGTCGAGCTGCTATTCGACCTCCAACCGACGGCGACGGTGTTCAACCGCGGTCATCGGCTCCGGGTCACCATCATGGGAGCCGACGCCGACAATACCGAGAAGCCGCCGGTCCGGGGACGCCCGACGATCACGATCCATCGAGGCGCCGACCATCCGTCAGCGGTCCGATTGCCGGTGGTGAATTAGCTCCCGGGCCCCGCCCTCAGCGGTACCCGTGATAGCGCCGCGCCCCTGCCGCCGGAACCGGGGGCGGCGGTGGCCTTCTTCACCGTCACGAATTCGATCCACGGCATGGTCGCCAGGTCGGCGGCGAGACGATCGTCGCCCGAACCGAAAATCACCGGGGTCCCCGCCCGCCCCCAGCTCAACGCCACGATCTCGGTCTCGGTGACGAACCGCCCGTTGAACGCGATCGCGATGCCGAGCGTGAAGGTGTGCGCCGCGAACCCGCGCGACCCGGTCTTCGAGTGCATCCCAACCACCGCCACGCCATCGAACCGCTCGAAGTTGGAACGTCGAAATAGCCGTCGAACGGCTCGTCACGGATGATCTGGGTGGCCCGCTGGTCGAGCAGGTCGCGCCGCAGGTCCGGCTCCGGGTTACCACTGCCGTGCCCGTCGACCACTCTCACCTCGGTAGCGCCGCCCGGGTAGAGCCCCTCGACCACCGCGTTGATGTCCGCGGCGAGCAGCTCCTGCCCCTTGGGATACAGCGGCGTCCCGAAGTCGAACGAGGCCGGATCGTCTGCCCGGAGAGGCCCTCCATGTCGTGGAGGACCAGGATCCGGATCCCGTCGCTGGTGTCGGGGGTGACGGCCCGGAGCGACCAAGGCTCGTTCCCGGGGGCGGCCGCGCCAGGGGCGGGCGGCGACGCGGGCCGCGGCGATGGGGCCGCGCAAGACGCCACGGCCAGACAGGCAACGGCCACCCCGATGGATCGAATCATCTCTCCTCCTCGACGATTGAAGACGGCACCGTCAACGGGGCCGCCACCCCGCGCCCCGAAGGGCCCGGCCGGGTCTGGCCCCGGTGTGCTTGCCATCCGACCAGACCGCCACCCCGCCGACGAACACGTGGCGGACCCCCTCCGACAGCTGATGCGGCCGCTCGAAGGTGGCTCGATCGATCACCGTGGCCGGGTCGAACACCGCGATGTCGGCCACCATGCCTTCCTTGATCATTCCCCGATCCCGGAGCCCGAGGATCTGGGCGTTCGACCACGTCATCTTCCGGACCGCCTCCTCCATCGTGAAGAGCCGCTCCTCCCGGGCGTACTTGCCGAGTACTCGGGGGAACGACCCGTACGATCGGGGGTGCACCAGCGCCTTGGACGAATCGGGATCATAGCCCGCCGCGTCACTCCCGATGACCACCCAGGGCTGCCCGATCATCATCGCCACGTTGGCGTCCGACATGCCGAAGGTGATCTTGCCGAGCCGGTTCGATTCCCCGACGGTCAGCTCGATGATGGTGTCGATCCAGTCTCTGCCCATCGCCTTGGCGATCGCATCGAGTCGCCAGCCCTGGAATCGCTGCCACTCCGGCTTGGTGAAGCCCGAGATCTGGTAGGCACTGGGCGGATTGTGTTGGCAGTAGACCGGCGCGTTCGCCGCTCGATCCGCCATTTCGCGTCGGATCCGATCCCTCAGACCCGGGTTCCCGAGGTTGTCGAGCAGCTTGCCGTCGGCGTGGGCCCAGGCTGGCACGCAGGACGAGAGGTTGTTTCCGGACGCCGGGTAGGGGTACATCGTCGCCTTGACGTCCTGCCCCGCGCCGCGTGCCGAGTCGATCTTGGTGACGGCCGGGCCGGCGAGGTGCCAGTTGACTTGGCCCGACGCCTTGAGGTGATAGACCACCACCGGGACACCGCCCTCGCGCCCGATCCGAATCGCCTCGTCGAGGGCGCCTAACAACTGGCTCTCTTCGGACCGAATGTGGGTGATGTATGTCCCATGGAGCGGTGCCATGGCCTTGGCCATCTCGATCAACTCGTCCGTCCCGGCGTAGCTGCCGGGCGGGTAGATCAAGGCACTCGAAATCCCGAAGGCGCCGTCACGCATCGCGTTCCTGACCACGGCCCGCATGGTGTCGAGCGCGGCCGCGTCGGGGGCCCCCTCACGCCGTCCCATGGCATAGGCGCGGACGGTCGTGGCGCCGAGGTAGCTGCCGACGTTGGTCGAGTTGCCGTGCCGCTCCATCCCGGTGAGCCAGGCGTCGAAACCGTGCTCACCCCGATATCCGCCGACCCGTTCGGCGTGACCCCGATCGTCGGAGTCGGACCCGTCGTACAACGAGTCGATGTTGGCGTTGGATGGCGCCGGCGTGGTCGCTTCCCCGAGGATTTCGGAGGTGACCCCCTGAGCCACCTTGCCAACCAGGCGGCCATCGCCGAAGAGGAGCGCCCCCCACGAGTGCGATTGGATGTCGATAAACCCGGGCGACACCGCCAACCCCGAGGCGTTCACCGTCGTCTTGGCCGCGCTTGGCTCGATCGCCCCGGGAGGCGCGATCCGGACGATTCGGTCGCCCCGGATGGCGACGTCCGCCAGGTACCAGGGATTCCCGGTGCCGTCCATGATTCGGCCCCCGGCGATCACCAAGTCGTACCCGGAGCCGTCTCCGGTGCCGGCCGGTGACACCGAGGCTGGCCGGCAGCCGGCTGCGAGCAGGACGGCGAGGATGAATCGCGAGGCCATGGTCGATCCGCAGTGGAAGGGTGGGCTCAAGGATCAATCGCCGATCGAACCTGGTCAAGCGCGGCGGCGGTGATCGGATCGACCGCGGCGGACCGAGGGCCCCTTGCGTGACCGCGTTGGCTCGCCCACTCTCCACCACCTTTCGCGCTCAGGATCGGCACCATGTCGTTCGCCTTCTGCCGGTTGAACCGGATCACCGGACTCGTCGCCCTCGCCGCCACGGCGGCTTGCAGCGACGGCGGATCCCCAGACCCGGTCTCGATCGAGAACACCCAGTTCGCGGCGTCCCTCGGCATCAACTTGTCGCAATTCACCAGGACGAGCGCCGGCGTCTACCTCCAGGACGTCACCGTCGGCAACGGTGCCGTCGCGACCAACGGCAAGCGGGCCTCGATCCATTACATCGGGTGGCTCGCCAACGGCACCCAGTTCGATGCCAACCAACCACCCAGTCAGCCGTTCGCGTTCACGATCGCGTCGGGCCAGGTCATCCCCGGCTTCGACGAGGCGGTCCGCGACATGAAGGTCGGCGGCCGCCGGAAGGCGATCATTCCATCCGAGCTGGGCTATGGACGGAACGGGTCCGGTCCGATCCCGCCCAACGCGGTGCTGGTCTTCCAGATCGACCTGGTGGCGCTGCAGTAGCCCCGAGCGGGCCGCGCCGGTCAGCGGCCCAGCAGCGCTCGGAGGGCCAACAGACCGGCGACCACGCCGAGCGCCGAGAGCACCGCGATCCGCCGGCCAGTGGCGTTGTCTTGTTCGAACCGCCGAGTTCCAGCGTCGATTCGAGCTTGACGAGGATTGGCCCTGAGGTACCGGACGGTTACCGCGTCACCCACCGCCAGGTTGGTCACGCTGGCGTCGTCGACCGCGTCGACGGCGAGGATCGGCCCTCGGCCCCGAGCCGGCGTGAATTCGAACGCGACCAGCCGATAGGGGCGTTCGAGCCCGAAGAGCCGATCGCGGTTGGCACTGGCCGGATACAAGCTCGCGACCCGCCACATCCGCTTGATCGTTCCCTGCCCGCGCTCGGCGGCGGTCTCGGGGGTCCCCGATCCGGAATAGGGACCGAACTGGTCCACCGCAGCGTAGCAGCCAAGCCCGAGCAGGACCGCGCCAACCGCCCTGCGGATCAGTCCCTTGCTGCCTTTCCCCCCGAACAACAGCAATCCGAACGTCACCGCCGCGACGGCCAGCAAGCCGATACCCCAGCGGAAGGCCGGAAAGGTGGCGAGCCACGCCGACGACGGGGACCGCTCCAGCCGGATGAACGATTTCCAGATCGGCAGATAGCGGACCTCGATCGGATCGCCGAAGGCCACCAGATCGTAGCTCTCCTGGTCGGCGCGAACTCGGCGCAACCCGCCGGTACCGGCGGCCTCTTTGATCGAGATCCAGCGCTCGGCCCGGGGAGCGCCGTTGAGGCCCACCGAGACCGTCTCCCGGCGATCGGCGACGACGACCTTCTCGACCACGCCAGCTCGATCGAGCAGGGCGATCAGGAGCCACGGACTCGCGAAGAGACCGGCTGCCATGAACGCCGCCCCAACCCAGGGCAGCTTCTTGCCGCCGAGCCAGGCGCCGAGCCGATACAGCCCGAAGGCGCCGAACAGGACGCCAACGAGGAGGAGCGCCAGACCGGAGATCGAGTTCATCGAGAATCCCGCATGGTCAGTAGAACATAAGGGACTCACCGGGTTGCCGAGCGGGTGTTTTGATCCCAGATTCGGGGAACCTCTCGACAACCGGCGCCATGCATCGACTGACCGAGACCAGTTGGATCTGGAAAGACGGCAAGTTCATCAAGTGGGCCGACGCCACCGTCCACGTCCTCTCGCACTCCATGCAGTTCGGCTCATCGGCGTTCGAGGGCATCCGCTGTTACCGGACTCCTCGAGGCCCGGCGATCTTCCGGCTGTCGGAACACCTCCACCGGCTCAAGAACTCCTGCAAGATCTACCGGATGGAGGTGTCCTACTCGGTCGACGAGCTGGCGGCGGCTTGCTGCGAGCTGGTCAACCGGAACGGCCTGGAGGAATGTTACCTCCGACCGATGGTGATTCGGGGTTACGGCGCGGCGGGGATGGTACCGTTCGCGAGCCCGGTGGAGGTGTACCTCCCCTGTTGGCCCTGGGGCGCCTACCTCGGACCCGAGGCGTTCGAGAAGGGCGTCGACGCGACGGTGTCGACCTGGACCCGGGTCGCGCCTAACACCTTGCCCGCTGGGGCCAAGATGGCGGGGAACTACCTGAGCGGCATGTTGGTCAAGATGGAAGCCCTCGCCAACGGGTTCGGCGAAGGGATCGCCCTCGACGTCGACGGCCGAGTCAGCGAGGGATCCGGCCAAAACGTGTTCCTGGTCAAGGACGGGGCGATTCACACCGCGCCGATCAACGGAACCCTCCTGCCGGGAATCACCCGCGACGCGATCGTCACCCTGACCAGGGACGCCGGCTACCGAGTCCACGAAGGCCCGGTCTCGAGGGAAATGCTCTACCTCGCCGACGAGGTCTTCTTCTGCGGAACCGCGGTCGAGGTCACTCCGGTTCGTTCGGTCGACAAGATCCCGGTCGGCAACGGGACACCCGGCCCGGTCACTCGGGACATCCAGCGACGGTTCCAGGCCGTGACCACCGGCCAGGCGCCCGATCCGCACAGCTGGCTGACCTACGCCGGCGCGCCGCGGGAGCCCAACCTGGCAACCCGACCGGCCCAACCCTCACCCACGCCGGCGGCGTAGCTCGGGCCGGATCTCCTCTGCCAATTTGGCGTGTTTGGCAGGTACGGCGGTTGCCCTACCGCCTGGCCAACAAGTACGCGCGATCCGGGAGGCGGCCAAACGGCCACTCCGGAGACACCCTTGGCATGAGCGAGTAGATCTATGGCCTCGAAAATCATCGGCATCGACCTCGGCACCACCAACTCCGTGGTAGCGGTAATGGAGGGCGGCGATCCGGTCGTCATCCCCAACGCCGAGGGCGGGCGGACCACTCCGTCGGTCGTCGCCTTCACCAAAGACGGCGAGCGGCTGGTGGGCCAGGTCGCCAAACGGCAGGCCGTCACCAACCCCAGGCAGACCATCTTCTCGATCAAGCGGTTCATGGGCCGCCGGATCAACGAAATCACCGAAGAGACCAAGCGGGTACCGTACAAGGTCGCCTCGGGGGCCAACAGCCTGGCCTCGGTGGAGATCGCCGGAAAGACCTACACCCCGCCGGAAATTTCGGCGATGATCCTCCAGAAGATGAAGCAGACCGCCGAGGACTACCTGGGTCACTCGGTCGACAAGGCGGTCATCACCGTGCCGGCGTACTTCAACGATGCCCAGCGGCAGGCCACCAAGGATGCTGGCAAGATCGCGGGCCTCGAGGTGCTCCGGATCATCAACGAGCCGACCGCGGCCGCGCTGGCGTACGGCACCGAAAAGAAGAAGGACGAAAAGGTGGCCGTCTTCGACTTGGGCGGCGGCACTTACGACATCTCGATTCTCGAGCTGGCCGACGGCGTCTTCGAGGTCAAGAGCACCAACGGCGATACCCACCTGGGCGGCGACGACTTCGACCAGCGGTTGATCGATTGGCTGGTGGCCGAGTTCAAGAAGGATCAGGGGATCGACCTGTCCAAGGATCCGATGGCGCTCCAGCGGCTCAAGGAGGCCGCCGAGAAGGCCAAGTGCGAGCTGTCGAGCACTCAACAGACCGACCTCAATCTGCCGTTCATCACCGCCGATCAATCGGGACCGAAGCACCTCAACATCACTCTGACTCGGGCCAAGTTCGAGCAGCTGGTGGAGGATCTGATTCAGCGGACCATCCCCCCGATGGAGAAGGCCTTGAAGGATGCCGGCCTCGACCCCAAGGGGATCGACGAGGTGATCCTGGTCGGCGGATCGACCCGAATCCCCAAGATCCAGGAGATCGTCAAGAACTTCTTTGGCAAAGAGCCGAACCGCTCGGTCAACCCGGATGAGGTCGTCGCGATCGGAGCCGCGATCCAAGGCGGGGTGCTCGGCGGCGAGGTCAAGGATGTGCTCCTCCTCGACGTCACCCCCCTGTCGCTCGGGATCGAGACGCTCGGTGGGGTGACCACGGTGCTGATCCAGCGCAATACCACCATTCCGACCAAGAAGTCGGAGACGTTCTCCACGGCGGAGGACAACCAGACCACGGTCGAGATTCACGTCCTCCAGGGCGAGCGCCAGATGGCGGCCGACAACCGGACCATCGGCAAGTTCCAGTTGACCGGGATTCCGCCGGCCCCGCGCAGCATGCCCCAGATCGAGGTCACCTTCGACATCGACGCCAACGGCATTCTCCACGTCTCGGCGAAAGACAAGGCGACCAACAAGGAGCAGAAGATCCGGATCGAGGCGTCGAGCGGCCTCTCCGACTCCGAGATCGACAAGATGGTCAAGACGGCGGAGGCCAATGCCGCCGCCGACAAAGAACGCCGTGACGCGATCGAGGCCCGCAACCAGCTCGACGGGCTGGTGTACAAGGTCGAGAAGGACTCCAAGGAATGGGTCGAGCGGCTGGCGCCGGACATGAAGAGCAACCTCGACCAGGCCGTGGAGGCCGGCAAGCAGGCCCTCCGGGCCGGCGACGCCGCTGGGATCACCAAGGCCTTGGCCGACCTCAACACCGCCTATTCAGCGGCCGGGGCGTCCCTCTACCAGCAGGCGACCCAATCGGCTCCGGAATCCGGGCCGGCTGGGGCGGAGCAGGCCGCGGGCGAGAAGAAGCAGGAGGACGTCGTCGAGGCGGACTACGAGATCGTCGACGACAACAAGAAGTAGGCCGGTGCGACCGGAACCGGGTTCCGGGCATCCGCGTATATTGTAAGCAAGGATGCCTCCGCTGGGACGATTCCCAAGGGCCGTGGCGGGCCCCAGCGGGGGCAGCTTCGTCAGAGAACACCAGACCGCCACGGATGCGAGTTCGAGAAGATTATGTCGATTCGATCACTGAATTGGCTCAAGTTCGGCGGGTTGGTGGGGCTGGCCTTCGCCCTCGGTCTGATGTTCGCCGGTCTCCTCGACCTGCCCACCACCTCCCTGGCCCAGAGTCGTACCAAGAAGCCCGAGGCCAGCGAGGTGATCCCGGCCGCGGCCACCCAGCCCCGCCCGGCCTCGACCGGTAGAACGCCGGCGGCAGCGTCGCTGGTCTCGTTGAGCGATGCTTTCGCCGAGGTGGCCGACCAGGTCCGGCCGAGCGTGGTCTACATCAGGGCTCGGCGCACCGAGCGAGAACTCACCCAACAGCGGCTCCCTCGGGGCCTCGAGGAGTTCTTCGGCACCCCGCGCCGGCGCAATTCGGCCCAGCCCAACGAGCCTCAGGTCGAGCAGGGATCGGGTTCCGGCTTCATCGTCTCGGACCAGGGCTATATCCTGACCAATAACCACGTGGTCGACGGGGCCGACGAGGTGACTGTGCGGCTGTTGGATCGTCACGAGTTCAAGGCCAAGGTGGTCGGGACCGATGCCAGCACCGACGTGGCCGTGATCAAGATCGAGCCGCGCAACGACGTTCGTCTCACCGCCGCGGCGTTGGGTTCGAGCAACGCCGCCCGGGTGGGCGAGTGGGTGCTGGCCGTCGGTAATCCGCTCTCCGAGAACCTGAGCTTCACGGTGACTTCGGGGATCATCAGCGCCAAGGGACGGGGGCGGTTGCCGCTGCCCGGGGCGACCAACCTGTCGATCCAGGACTTCATCCAGACCGACGCGGCGATTAATAGGGGGAACTCGGGCGGACCGCTCCTCAACGTCCGCGGCGAGGTCATCGGGATCAACTCGGCGATCTACAGCCCGACCGGAGTGAGCGCCGGGTACGCCTTCGCCGTTCCGATCGACTTGGCCCGCCAGGTGATGGACCAGCTGATCGCCAAGGGCAAGGTCGAACGGGCGGCGCTAGGCGTCAGCGTGGCCGAAGCCAACGCCAACGACGCCGAGGCGGTCGGCCTCGACGAGATCTCAGGTGTCCGGCTCGAGGCCTTCAGCAACGACGATTCGCCGGCGAAGGCGGCCGGACTCCAGCCGGGCGACATCATCGTCTCGATCGACGGCCAGAAGGTCGAATACGTCGCCCAGCTCCAGCAGCTGGTGGCCTTTCGGAAGCCGGGCGAAATCGTCAAGGTCGAGGTCGCCCGCAACAACGGCGTCCGGAAGACCTTCAACATCCGGCTTCAGGCTCAGCAACCGGTTACCCAGCTCGCCCGCGGCGGCGACGAGGAGGAGCCGGAGAACGAAGAGGCCCGCGAGAACGCCAGCCTGGTCCGGGACCGGCTCGGCGTCTCCGTGACCACGGTGAATTCGCAGGTGGTCGAGGAACTCAACCTCCCGGCGTCGACCCGGGGCGTCGTCATCCAGTCGGTCGACCCCTACGGCCCCGCGGACGGTCTGCTCACCCCGCCGTCCCAGTTCGGAGTCGAGATCATCACCGGATACGACGGCAAGCCGATCCGCACCGAAGCGGATCTCCGAGCCGCGATCCGAGCGACCCGGCCGGGCGCCATCGTGTCACTATCGATCGCGGTGGCGGGCGAGAACGTCCAGACCCCGACCCGAATCGTCAGAGTCAAAGTCAAGTAATCGAACGGGTAGACTCACGGCTTCGGCGCGACCGGAATCCGGTTGGCCGCCGCCACCGAATCCCAGTGGTCCCAGCCCCATCCCGTCACCTTGCCGTTGACGGCAACGACAGGAGTCATCTTCCGCGGCGCCAGGCTGGCCGAGTCCGTCTTGCCCGGCCTGGCGTAGAACATCCCTTCGATATACAGGCCGTTGATGAGGTACGGCTCCAGCTTGTTCGGGGCAGCCTGCATGACGGCCAGGGCGCTGTCTTTGCCGATCCCGATCGTGAGTCCCTCTAGCCGAGGGTCGGCCCGCTCGCAACCCAACGCCCCAAGCACGGCGAGCACCGCAACGGCCCGCATTCGGCTAACCAACTTCGTTTCGCTCATCCCATCTCCCTTGACACGTCTCGGACTGGCCGGCCCGCCCGGCCGACCGGAGCCGGGACAAATCTAATCGCCCCCTCAAGTTCCCCGAGGTTGGCGCCGATGATCCAACGAAGAAGCCGAATGAACGCCGAGCGGAGTCACCATGCCCGTGGAAGCGAATCAGATCATCGACGAGAGCATCCTCGACAGCTATCGCACGCTGCAGGAGGACGGTAAGCCGGACGTCGTCACCGAATTCATCGACGTCTTCCTCGAGGACCTCCCGGGCCGCCTCACCCGCCTGGAACAGTCGGTGGCCGGCGACAACGCCAGCGAAATCCGCTCCGCCGCCCACGCGCTCAAGGGAAGTTCGGGGTCGGTCGGGGCGGCATTGCTCTCCTCGGTGTGCGGCCAGCTCGAAGCCATGGCCCGAACCGGCAGGGTCGAGGGTGCCAGGGACCTCCACACCAGGATCCTCGCGGAAGCGGTCCGGGCCACGGAGGAGCTCACCAAGCTTCGAAGACCGTAGCGCAGTTGCAGGTCGAAACAAACCCTCCCGCGAAACCAAATCATCGCTATTGTAGAATGGTCGAAAGCGCCAGAAGGAACGGCTCGGTCCGGTAGCGACCGACGTTCTGCGCGAACGTGGCGAAACTGGCAGACGCGCAGGACTTAGGATCCTGTCCCTTACGGGGTGCGGGTTCGACTCCCGCCGTTCGCATTCGACGCTCCGTACTTCGGGTGATAGCCGGAGGCCATCCATGGATGAGTTGGCGACCTCGATCGGCGGGTTCGGTTCGACGGTGCTGCGCTTGGCCATTGTGGGCATCGTGGTGGTCAATGCCCTGGCCGCGGCTGTGGTCTTTCTCACCAGAGACCGTGCCTTGGTCAATCGATGGACCCCGCGCCTCCTGGCGGCGAACCTCTTTTTGATCGGTGCTGGCGCCGGGATTCCGATCGCGGCCCAGGCCCTCAAGCTGGTGGTGAAGGCCGCCGCCGCGTCCCAGTCCACCGAAATCCGCGTCCAGGCGGAGTAGCAAGGCAGGCATAAGCCCCTATCCCCTGGCGACTTACGCCAGGGGCCCCCGAGGATGCCCCGGGGCCCCCGCCCGGTTACCTTTGTCCCAGCCATGACAGAAATCACCGTTACCAAGACCGCCGAGGACGCGGCGTCCCGAGCCTTCCGAGTCAGCGTCCCCGTCGACCGCGTTCACGCCGCAGAGAAGCGGGCCCTGGCCGAGTACACCAAGCGGGCTCGAATCCCTGGGTTCCGACCCGGCAAGGCACCGGGCGAGGTGGTCCGAAAGCGGTTCGGCGACGCCATCAAACAGTGGATCGTCGAGGAGGTCGTTCGGGAAGGTTGGGAGAAGGCCCGCACGGACCAGGACCTCAAGCCGGTCAACGACCCGTCGATCAGGAATCTCAAGTTCGAAGACGGCCAGCCGATGGAGTTCGAGGTGGTCGTCGAAGTGAAGCCCGAGATCCAGCTGACGAGGCTCGGCGGCTTTGAAGTCGAGCGGCGGGTGCCCCCGGTCACCGACCAGCAGGTTGGCGAACAACTCGACCAGCTCCGAGAGAGCCGAGCAGCCTGGCTCCCAGTCGAAGGTCAGCCACCGGTCGAGGGGAACATGGTCCGGGTCGACGTCGCCGCGATCGAGGCGGATGGCGTCCAGAAGCCGCAATCGTACACCGTGGTCATTGGCCAAGGGCAGACGGTCGCCGCGCTCGAAGAGCAGTTCCTCAAGATGCAGCCTGGCGAGGTGGCCGAGACCGAGATCAAGTTCCCGGAGGACCACCCCGACCCCGCTCGGCGCGGTACCTCGCGACGGGTTCAGGTCACCCTTCACGAGGTCAAACGCCAGGAATTGCCGCCGCTGGACGATGACTTCGCGAAATCGATGGGCGATTTCGAGGATTTGGACGCCCTCCGAGCCGTCGTTCGGTCGGACTTGGCCCGAGCCGCCGAGCGGGAAGCGGACGCCGGGGTTCGGGAGCAACTGCTCCAGCAGGTGATCGAGGCCAACGGAATTGCGGCCCCGCCGTCGCTGGTCGACCGGGCCCTCCATGCCTATTTGCACGCCTACAACATTCCCCACGAACGGGCCGAGGCGTTCTACGGTGAGTTCCGGCCCGTCGCGGAAGGTCAGGTCAAACGGGAGCTGGCCCTGGGAGCCATCGCCGAGGGGCAGAAGCTCTTCTGCACCGAGGCCGACCTCGACGCCCGGATCGCCGCCTTGGCCGCGGCTCGGGGCACCAGCCCCAACGAGGTCTACGCCCAGCTCGAGAAGGCCAAGCGGCTAGCTGAGCTGGAACGAGGCATCACCGAGGAGAAGGTGTTCGAGTTCCTCAAATCGCAGTCGACCGTCAAGGAGGCGTAACGTCGTGAGCCAGATGCTCTACCCCCCTTATATCATCGAACGGTCGCCCCGGGGCGAGCGGACCTACGACATCTTCTCGCGGCTCTTGATGGACCGGATCGTGTTTCTCGGGGCCGCCATCAACGATGACGTCGCCAACATCATCATTGCCCAGCTGCTCTTTCTCGACGCCGACAATCCCGAGAAAGACATCTACATGTACATCAATTCTCCGGGCGGCCACGTCCACAGCGGCATTGCCATCTACGACACCATGCAACACCTCCGGGCGCCGGTGAACACCATCTGCATGGGGATGGCGGCCTCGATGGGCGCCTTCCTCCTGGCCACCGGGGCCAAAGGGAAGCGAGCGGCCCTGCCCCACGCCCGGATCATGATCCACCAGCCGTCCGGCGGCTCCCAGGGCACCGCGGCCGACATCGAGATCGCGGCTCGGGAGATCCTCCACACCCGGTCGCTCATGAACAAGCTGTTCTCGCAGCACACCGGTCAGCCGATGGAGGTCATCGAGCGCGACTCGGACCGTGACCGGTACATGTCCGCGGAAGAGGCGAAAGCCTACGGGATCATCGACCAGATCTTCGAACCGAAGCAGGTTCCGGCCCCGGTCGCGGTCTGATCCAGGTATCGTAACTCTAAAGAAGACAACATGATAGGTCGTTCGTAACGAGTGACTCCCCGGGCCGCAAGGGCCTTGACGCCAAGCCCGGGGTTGGACCACCTTTGAGGTGCGGGGCCGTTTCGTACCCTGACCCGAGCCGACATGTCCAACGACAAGCACCTCCGCTGCTCATTCTGCGGCAAGTCGAAGGATTCGGTCCGAAAGTTCATCTCGGGCCCGTCGGTCTATATCTGCAACGAGTGCATTACCCTCTGCAACGAAATCCTGGCCGAAGACGAAGAGCGGGAGGTGGTGGATAACATCACCCACGTCCCGACGCCGACCGAGATCAAGGGCGTCCTCGATCAGTACGTCATCGGCCAGGAACGCGCCAAGCGGACCCTGGCCGTCGCGGTCTATAACCACTACAAACGAATCAACGCCGCCCAGGGGCGCGATGGCCAAGTCGAGCTGGACAAGTCGAACATCCTCCTCCTCGGCCCGACCGGCGTGGGCAAAACCCTCCTGGCCCAGACGCTGGCCCGGATCCTGGACGTCCCCTTCACTATCGCCGACGCCACGACCCTGACCGAAGCGGGGTACGTCGGCGAGGACGTCGAGAACATCCTGGTGCGGCTCCTTCAGGCCGGCGAGTTCGACGTCGCCGAGTGCGAGCGCGGAATCGTCTACATCGACGAGATCGACAAGATCGCTCGCAAGTCGGAGAACCCGAGTATCACCCGCGACGTCTCGGGCGAAGGGGTCCAGCAGGCGCTCCTCAAGATCCTCGAAGGCACGGTGGCGTCCGTTCCGCCTCAGGGCGGCCGGAAGCATCCGCAGCAGGAATACATCCAGATCAACACCAAGGACATCCTCTTCATCTGCGGGGGGGCGTTCGACGGTCTCGAGAAGGTCATCCAGAACCGGCTCGGCCGCCAAACCATCGGGTTCTCGACCGCGAGCGGCGTCGAGGGCCCCCGCGACATCGACCGGAAAAACCCCTTCGCCCAAGTGGAGCCGGACGATCTCCTTCGTTTTGGGTTGATCCCGGAGCTGGTGGGCCGACTGCCGGTGGCCGTGGCTCTCGAGTCGCTCGATGAAGACTCCCTGGTCCGGATCCTGGTCGAGCCCAAGAACTCCCTCACCAAGCAATACACCAAGTTGTTCGAGTTGGAGGACGTCGGCCTCACCTTCGACCAGGAGGCCCTCCGGGCGGTGGCACGCAAGGCCCTGAAGCGAGGCACCGGGGCCCGCGGACTCCGGTCGATCCTGGAGACGGTGATGACCGATATCATGTTCGAGTTGCCGACTCGAGACGACGTGATCGAGGTCGTCATCACTCCGGAGTCGATCAACGAGAATTCCGGCCCCCTGGTGGTCACGGAGCAGCGCCGGGTCGCCAAAGAGGCGTGACCCGGCTCGCCCAACAGCCGGTCGAGTTCGTCGGCAGCTTCCCTGATCCAAAGCAGGTACTCGCCCCGTCGCTCCCCGAGATCGCGGTCATCGGCCGTTCCAACGTCGGAAAATCCAGCCTGATCAACGCGTTGGCGGGCCGCAAGATTGCCCGGACCAGCGGCACACCCGGCAAGACCCAGCTCCTGAACGCGTTCCGGTTTCCTGGTTTCTACTTGATCGACTTGCCCGGGTATGGATATGCGCGGCTGTCACTGGCTGAGCGACACCGCCTGCGGACGCTCGTTGCCGGAGTCGTGGAGCGGCGCTCCACGCTCCGAGCGGTGCTGTGGCTGCTCGATGTGCGACACCCACCCTCCGCTGACGATCTCGGGATCCGCGACCTGCTGGCGGACACTGGCCGGGAGACGATCGTCGCCCTGACCAAGGCCGACAAGCTCCCCCGGGCACAGCTCCGCCGGGCGGTGGCAGCCCGGGCGGACGAGCTGGAGTTGGAGCGGGACGATCTCGTGGTCACCTCGAGCGCCAAGGGCGACGGGATCGGCGAACTGGACGAGTTGATTCAAGACGCCATGGGCACCAGCTGATGACGGCGGCGCTGATCGCCGCGGCCATCGGTGTGGTCGCCTTCCTCTACTCCGCCGTCGGGCACGCCGGGGCGTCGGGGTACATCGCGGTCCTCACCTTGGCTGGGCTTTCGGCGAGCGTGGTCCGGCCGACGGCGTTGGTCCTCAACGTCCTGGTCGCGGCGCTGGGCACCTGGCAGTTCTTCCGCGCCGGCCATTTTCGGTGGTCGCTGTTCTGGCCATTTGCCCTGCTCTCGGTTCCCGCGGCCTACCTCGGTGGTTCGATCGACGTCCCGACCGACCTGTTCAAGCGGATCGTCGGGGCGGTGCTGCTATTGTCGGCGGCCCGGTTCCTGACCCAGCTCCGCGACCCGGTCGCCCCGCGGGCTCCCTCATGGACTATTGCCGTGGGCGTGGGAGCCTTGCTCGGGTTCCTCGCTGGGCTGACCGGGACCGGCGGGGGGATATTCCTCACCCCGGTCATGCTCCTGGCCCATTGGGCCGGCACCAAGGAAACGGCCGCCGTGTCAGCCCCGTTCATCCTGGTAAACTCGATTGCCGGGCTGGCAGGGTTTCTCCAGACCGGCCAGCCCCTGCCGAGTTTCGCGCCGGCGCTCGCGGTGGTGGCGGTCGCGGCTGGGGGCCTCGGCTCCTATCTGGGGAGCCGCCGGTTCCCGGTCCGGACCATCCGGCTCCTCCTGGGCCTGGTGGTGACCTTCGCGGGTGCCAAGCTCGCTTTCGGTTGGTAACTCGCACAACACACCAGGTTGCCCCACCCGCTCGCTGGTGATCGAGGTGTCGTCGGCTAACGCCGCCCGCTACGATCGGATCGTCAAACGGCCGGCGTTTCAGGACGCCGGTGTCGCCGAGTTCTGGATCGTCGACCTCGATGCGAGGCTGGTGGAGCGATGGCGGCCTGGCGACTCCCGACCGGAGATCGTGGTTCGTCGACTGACCTGGATGCCGCCCGGCGCCGCCACCCCGCTCGAGATCGACCTCGTCGCGTTTTTCGCCGAGCTGCTGGACTGAAGGCACTGCCGGCCCGCGCCGGCCCCGAGCTACCAGGCCGACCACTAGGCGATCAGACCACTCGCAGGGTATCCTCGAGCAAGCCCGCGTCCCCGGTTCGAAGCAGCACGGCCAGATCGGCAATGGCCCGATGTGCTCGAGGCCAGGCGAGCACCATGTCGGCCCCGGCGATCGGCACCCAGCGCCAGGCATCGTGCTCGCCCGAAAGGGTCGGCACCACGTCCGGGTGAATCCGCGCCGCGAAGGCGGGCACGATGGCCACTTGATCGAGTCGATGGAGATAAAACGACTCCGCCCGACTCAAGTTGTAGACCCGTTCCGGGATGGCGCCGGTCTCCTCGCGGAGCTCGCGGACGGCCGCCTCGGCAACCGTCTCGCCCCGTTCCACATGACCGTGAACGGCCTCCCAGGCGCCGGCGCAGCGCCCGGCGGAGCTGCGCCGCAACCCGAGAATCTCGATGCCGTCCGCGAGCAGCCGGAACGGGTAGACATCGACCAGACGGATCTGGTCGGTCAGACCACCCGCCGGCGGCCGAGCGCGGTTTCGAGCCGCGCCGCGAGAGCCCGCGATCGGAACGGCTTGGTCAGGAAATCGTCGGCGCCGAGTTGAAGCACCCGCACCTCGTTGTCTTCGTCGCCCTTGGCCGTCAGCACGATCACCGGAAGGTTGCGGGTCGTCTCTCGGGAGCGCACCTGCGAGAGAACCGTGTAGCCGTCGACGCCCGGCAGATTCAAGTCGAGGATCACCAGGTCCGGATTGGTCCGGTCGATCTCGGCCAACGCGGCCGCCCCGTCGATCGCTTCGACGACGGTATACCCTTGGCGTTCGAGCAGGTCGCGCATCGCTTTGCGCAGTTGGTCCTCGTCGTCGACCAAGAGGATCACCGCGCCATTCCGGGTCACTTCGAACCGTGGCGGCGGCAACTCGGCGTCGTCGAGCAGCTCGAAGGCCGCGCCGCCGTCGATCGCGGGGACGGAGCCGGAATGCCTGGGGGTCGGCTCCGCCCGCGAGACACGCGATGGTGGCGACGCCGCGGGCTTCTCCGCCGCGACCGTCTCCTCCCGAGGCGGCTCGGTCACCCGGAGCAACTCGTCGACCGACGTCTCGCCCGTCGCCACGTGCCGAAGCCCACTCTCGCACAACGATCGCATGCCGCTTTGCCGAGCGGCCTTGGCGAGCAGGTCCGCGGTCGCTCCCGAACTCACCAGCCGTTCCAGCTCGGGATTCATGACCATGATCTCGACGATCCCGAACCGCCCCCGGTAACCGGTCTGAGCGCAGTCGCCGCAGCCGACCGCCTTGAACCGTTGGGCGGTCGAAGACAAGTAGGCCTGCAGTCGAGCCGGGAGGTGGTCGCGATCCTCGATCCGGCAGTTGGGACACAGCCGCCGCATCAGTCGCTGGGCCACGATGCCCCGCAACGCCGACCCGATCTTGTATGCCTCCATCCCCATGTCGAGGAGCCGGGTGACGGTGTTGGGGGCGTCATTGGTATGGAGCGTCGAGAGCACCAAGTGGCCGGTCAACGAGGCCTGGACCGCGATCTGGGCCGTCTCCCGGTCCCGGACCTCACCGATCAGCACCACGTCCGGATCCTGCCGGAGGATCGACCGGAGGGCGGCCGGGAAGATGAGGCCGGCCTTCTCGTTGATCTGAACCTGGACGATGCTCTGCCCGAGCCGATACTCCACCGGATCTTCCAACATGACGATGTTGACGCCGGTGGCCTGGACCTCTCGGAGCGCGGCGTAGAGGGTCGTCGTCTTCCCGGACCCGGTCGGACCGGTCACCAGGATGATCCCCTCCTTGTACTCGAGCAGGCTCCGGATCGTCTCCCGCTCGCCCTCGTCCAGTCCCAAGGCATCGATCGCCAGCAGGGTCGACCGGGTATTGAGAATCCGGATGACCACCTTCTCGCCTAACGACGCCGGCAAGGTCGACACCCGGAGATCGACCGGGCTGCCGTTGACCGAAACCCGGCAGCGGCCATCCTGGGGCCGGAGCCGATCGGCGATGTCCATCCCCGACATGATCTTGATCCGGGAGATGAGCGGGATCCCGGCCGACCGGGGGATCTTCATCACCTCGCGAAGGACCCCGTCGATCCGGTATCGGACGATCATCCCCGACTCCGACGATTCGACGTGGATGTCGCTGGCCCGACTGGTGATCCCATCGGCCAGGAGGGTATCGACCAGCTTGATGATCGGCCGAGCCCGGGCCTCCTCGGCGCTCGCCGCGATCTCCTCGGGCTGGTCCGGCAGCTGAGTGACCTCGAGTTCCTCGGTGATCCCGTCGAGGAGCCGCTCGACCAGATCGTCGGGCCGATACACCTCGTCGAGCTTCTCGCGGATCCGATTGGGAGAACAGAGGAACAACCGCACCTCGCGCCCCGTGGCGAACGCCAGCATCTTCTCGGCGTCCATGTCGAACGGATTCGAGGCCGCGACGTCGAACCGGCTATCGGTCAGCCTGAGGGGTACCACGTTGAACCGCCGAACCAGCTGCTCGGGAACCTGACTGGCGACGTCCGGACCGACCTGCCCGAGGTCGGCCACCGGCATCCGGAAGCGGGCCGCGACAGCGGCCAAGACGGCATCCTCCGCCGCCAGCCGGCGATCGAGGACCGCCTGCCACACCGACGCGCTTGGCCCTTCGGCTTGGTCCCGGATCGCCGCCAGCGCCTGCTCCGAAACCAGCGAGCTCAGGGCGGGCACAACCCATTCGTCAGCAAACGGCCGCAAAATCGAGGTCTCCGGCTGCTTCGTGAATCCGACTGCCCCTAAACTTGGGGCCGCCAGGCGCTTGAGGGTAGGTCAACAGTTGTCGCGAAGAAAGCTCACAACAACGGCCACCAGAGGCGGGGTAGGTCGACCGCGAGGCCCCAGTGGCCGCCCTCGCCGAGCCCCCGCCCGAGCTCCAGGCGAACCGTTCGGTCGAAAAGCTCGACGACGCCGCCGACCGCGACCCGAACGCCAGCCGAGGGCACCCACGGAGCGCCCTCGACCGCCCCGGCGGCCCACCCGGCCGAAACCGCTGGCCCAATCCGCAGCGACCACCCGGTCCGCCCGAATGGCCCCAGCGGAAGCGAGGGCGCCGGCACCACGGCAAGCCACTCCGCCGATCCAAGCGCGATCCGCCGCCCCCCATAGGCTCGGTGCGGCAGGCCGAGGAGGGTCCCCTGACCGCCGATGACCATCGAGCGCCACGGCGGGAGCCGCCCGATTGCAGCCCCGAGGACTCCTCTGGCGCTCAACGTCCCGCCGGTGAGTCCAACGGAGAAGTCGCCGGTCGCGAGGGCACGGGCAAAACCGCCCGACCCCGTGCCAGCCTCGAAGGTGAACTCGCCCCGTCGCTGCTCGCCCACGGACCGGGACCCATCAAACGTTAAACCGACTTGACCGAACAGACGACCCCGATCTCCTGGCACCGAGTTAGGGCGAAAAGCCCCATGGGCGGCCCGAGCGACGACCGCCGCGGCTTCGCTCCGCACCCAGCCAAGTTCCGCGGACCCCGTGGCGACCGGTCCGAGCCGGGTCCGGATTCCGAGGCCCAGGAGGTCTCGGCGGACGTAGTCGCCGAGGTCGCGCCCGAGTTCCTGACCCAAGAACGAGTTGACGAGCGGGCTCGCCGCCGGCGACTGGCCGACATCGAACACGGCCCGTTCCGCCCGGAGGGTCACCGTCGAGCCAGCCAATCGGCCGGTGGCCTTGACCCGACCCGAGAGCCGCCGGTCACCGAACCCGTAACCCACGCCAATCCGGAGTTCATCGCCGATCGCGCCGCGGAGCGAGATCCCCCCGCCTACCGCCAGCCCCTCCACCCGATTGAAGCGCGCAACGTCGCTCATTCGGCTCACCGAGAGGCCGAAGCGCGGAAGGCCATCGAGCAGCCTGCCCCGGGCGATCGCGCGGGCCTCCTGTCGAAGGGCGTCGAGCCGACCGGTCGCGGCCAGGCTGGAATCGACCAGGGGGCCGAACGCGAGCGGTGGACCGGCCCGGACGGGGCGCCTCATTCCCGCGACCGAGGGTCCCCGCCACTCGATCGGCGGCAATGCCGGGTTGATTTCGTGGTCGCCGATCTGCCAGTCACCCCGAATGACGGTACGAATCGGAAGCCGGACGGCCGTCGTTCGGCGGCGAATCTCGATCACCTGGCGATAGGGCAACCAATAGCGACCCTCGAAGAGCGCCCGCTCGAGCCGGACGGTGATGTCCTCGAGTTCCCGGTCGAGGTAGCTGGCCGGGGTGAACCCGAACTCCGATCGGACCACCTGCAAACGGTCGCGGTCGAGGTAGAGCCGCCCGATCACGGCGGGGGCCCGGTGGTCCTTGGGACGGACCTCGAGACCGACCAGGACGAGGCGGCTGGAACCGAGGGTCACAGTGATGGTGTCGGCCAGCCGGTATTCGTAGTGAACCAAGCCGGTCGGGGCGAAGGGATGCACCACGTCGCGCACTTCGTCGCCATCACCGAGACGAATGGCGTTGCCGAAGTCGTCGGTGACGATCCCGAGGTGATCGCGATGGTACCAGATGCCGGTGGGGAACAGGGTGGTGTCCTGCCACGCTCGAATGATCTGCTTGCTCTGATCGGGCCGTTGCCAATACACTTCGACCTCGACCCGGTCCGCCTTCAAGAGCCGCGACGAGCTGGCTTCGTCGAGGTCGACGTCGGCCCGAAAGGTGATCAGGCCCCGCGCTTTGGCCGAGTAGCCGGCGAGACTCGAGTCGGCCACGGCGATCGTGCGTCGCTCGATCGCCCGGGTCGCCAGCGCGACCGAGGTACTATCGTTCCACTGCTGGCCGGCGAGAGGGGAAGCCATGACGCCAAGGGCACTCCACAGCGACCGATGGGTCATCGTTCCGGCAATATAGTGGCCCGAGCCGTGTCGCTCTGCCTCATCGCGGCCGCCTGCGGTGGAAGCGCGGCCCGGCCCAACGTCGCCGGCCCGCCCAGCGCGTTGCCGTTACCGCCAGATAGCCACATCGATTCCGTTTTCGTCCTCGAATCGGGCGGCGGCACCCCGGAGGATACCTCGGTCGTGGTGCCACCGAACCAGCCCCGGACGATCCTGATTCGCCGGGGGCCCCCGGACAACAGTCTCTTCGCCCGACTGGTGGTCGCCCCGGCCCCGACCGAACGGCGCCTAACGATCCGGCCACGGCCCGGTCTCTACGGCGTCGAGCTGCAGGCCACCGCCGAGTTCGCCGGCCGGCTGACCCTGAGCTATGCCCAGCACTTCGTCGCCCCGTCCGGGGCCAGGACGCGGTATGGGAGCGACCTGGCCTTCGAGCGGGCCCTCCTGCTCGCCCAGGCGTTCCCCGACGGTCGGATCGTGTTCCTCCGAACCGCCCGGGTCGGCGCCGACATGGTCATGGCGGACCTCGCCGGGTCGGGGCAGTACCTCGTCGCGGCCCCGAGGACGAGATGAGTTGGGTCCTCAGGGGCGTCGGCCACGAACATTCCTTTCCGGTCGAGGGCCCGGTGCTGATCGGGCGGGCCCCCGAGTGCACCGTGGCGATCACCGACGCCACGGTGTCGCGACGGCATGCCGAACTGCTCGCGACCCCCAGCGGAGTCGCGGTCCGCGACCTGAACAGCTCGAACGGCACCACGGTCAACGGTGCCCGAGTCACCGTCGGCGACCTGCTCCCGGGCGACACGGTCGCCTTCGGGAAGGTGATCTATCGGCTGACCAGCGGTGCCGAGCCGCCAGCCGGCGAAGCCGTCGCCGACGGAACCGTGATCCGCCCGCTCGACGTCGGGGCGGCCCGCGACGCGCTCGCCGCCGCCCCCGCCATCGCCACCAACGTGCAGGCCCGCCAGCTGGCCCGGGTGCTCGACGTCGCCAAACGGCTCTCGGGAGAGATCGACGCCAATCGGCTCCTCAACCTGGTGGTCGACCTCACCTTCGACCTGCTGCCGTGCGATCGGGTCTCGTTGCTGCTGCTCGACGAAGCCTCCGGCGAGTTGGTCCAAGCGTGCTCCAAGAGCCGCCTCGGCGACGCGGCCAGCGTTCGGGTGCCGCGCTCGATCGCCCGGGCGGCCGTGGAACAGAAGAACCCGATCATGACCGAGAACGCCCAGGCCGATAGTCGGTTCGGCAGCGGATCGGTGGTGCTCCAGAGCGTTCGCGCCGCCATCTGCACGCCCCTCCTGGCGACCCGCGACCGGGTCCTGGGGGCGCTCTACGTCGACACCCTGACCGCGAGCGAGCCCTTCGGCGAAGGCGACGCGACCATGCTTTTTGCCTTCGGCGGCTTGGCGGCGGTGACCCTGGGCAAGCTGCGGTACGAGGAGGAGAGCCGGCGGGAAGCTCAGGTCCGGGCCAATTTCGAGCGGTTCTTCGCTCCCGAGGTTGCCGAACGGATCGCCCGGGAGCCGGGCGCCATCCGGCAGACCGGGGAGCGGCGGCCCGCGGCCGTGTTGTTCAGCGACATCCGGGGGTTCACCACGATCGCCGAGTCGATCCCGCCGGACTCGTTAGGCTCGCTCCTGACCGAGTATTGCACCGAGATGGCCGACATCGTGTTCGAGCACGGCGGCACCCTGGACAAGTTCATCGGCGACGCGGTGATGGCGGTCTGGGGCGCTCCGCTGTCGGCGCCGGGCGACGCCGACCGGGCCCTCGCCGCGGCCCTGGCCATGCACCAGCGGGTCGCCTCGATGAACGACCGCTGGCGGCACACCTCGTTCCCCGAGCTGGCGATCGGGATCGGCCTCAACTACGGCGAGGTGTTCGCCGGGTACCTCGGGAGCGAGCGGCGCCTCGAGTACACCGTCATCGGCGACACCGTGAACGTCGCCTCCCGTCTCTGCGAAGACGCCGGCCCTGGCGAAATCCGGATCGCGGCAGCGTTCGTCGAAGCGCTCACCATCCGCCCGGAACTCGCCCGCTGTCCCGACGTCGAGCTTCGCGGCAAACGCGATCGGGTGGCGGTCTACCGGATCGGAGCAGCGGACTCCGACCGGCCGAACCGGTAAGGCCGGCCCGCGGCCGCCAAGAGCTCCAACACCAGCCTCACCGGCAGTCCCATGACGCTGAAGAAATCGCCCTCGATCCGCTCGACCAGCGCCGCGCCGTACCCCTGGATCCCGTACGCCCCCGCCTTGTCTATCGGCTCCCCGGTGGCGATGTAGTCTTCCAGGGTCTGGTCGCTCGCCTGCTTGAACACCACCGTGGTGGTATCGGCCGCCTGATACTCCCGTCCGTCGGCGATCAGGCAGATCGAGGTCACCACCTGGTGCCGCCGCCCCTGCAACAGCCGGAGCATCCGAAGCGCGTCCGCGGCGTCGACCGGCTTCTCGAGGATGGCCCCGTCGACGACCACGACGGTATCGGCGCCCAATACCAACGCCCCGGGGACTGCCCGGGCCTTGTCGCGCGCCAGCCGAGCCGAGTACCCCTCGGGCGTTTCCCGGGGCAGCGGAATCTCCTGCACCGCGCTGACCGTGACGACGACCGGAATCCCCAGCATCTCGAGCAGCTGGCGCCGCCGGGGCGATCCGGAGGCGAGGACCAAGGGTTGGTTATCCATGGGACCGCTCGAGCATCAGCGTCACCGGACCGTCGTTGTGGATCTCGACCATCATCTCGGCGCCGAACTCGCCGGTGGCAACCCGGAGCCCGGCCAACCGGAGCGCCTCGCAGAACGCCTGGTAGAGCGGGATCGCCGTGTCCGGGCGAGCCGCGTCGATGAATGACGGCCGCCGGCCCTTGGCGGCATCGCCGTAGAGCGTGAACTGCGAGACGACCAGCACCTCGCCACCCACCTCCGCGAGACCGAGGTTCATCTTGCCTTCGGCGTCCCCGAAGAGCCGCAGGCCCGCCACCTTGTCCGCCATCCACCGCACCTCGTCGCCGGTATCGCCGTGCGTGAAGCCGACCAGGAGGCAGAAGCCTCGGCCGATCGCCCCTCGAACCGACCCATCGACCGTCACCGACGCCCGGGCCACCCGCTGGAGCAGCACTCGCATCTCAGCGACCCGCCGGGGCTTTCCGAGCCCGCTCGAGGGCCTCGGCCATGATCCGCTCTCGGGTGACGGCGTCGAGCACCCGGCCGTCGGCCACCACCACCGCCACCCGCCGAACGTTTTCGATGTCCTCCAAGGGATCGGCGTCGAGCAATACCAGGTCAGCCAACTTGCCGGCGGCGATGGTACCCAGCCGCTCACTCATCCCGAGCAACCGGGCCGGCTCCGAGGTGGCGGCCCGAAGCGCCTCCGAGGGGGTGAAGCCGACCGACACGAAGATCGCCAACTCGTCGTGGAGCGAGCTGCCGGGGAAGATATGAGGGTTCGCCAGGTCGGTCCCGGCCACGAAGCGAACCCCGACCTCCCGGAAAATCCGGGCGATCTCGAGCTGCCGAGCATAGACGAGGCGCCGCCTCGCCCAATCGGCGCTGGTCAACATCCGAAACCGGAAATCGACCTTGGGGTCCCAGCCGGACTTGAGAAAGCCGGGGATATAGGCGAGCCGCGAATCGGCCGCCAGCGTCGAGTCATCGAGCTTCGAGATCGATCGGAGCACCGTGAAGGTCGGCACCATCCAGGTTCCCGAAGCCGCGAACGCCCGCCCCAAGGCCCGGCACCGATCGGCGTCGAAGCTCGCCAGCACCCGCTCGGCCATTTCTCGGGACAGTCTCCCGGCGGAGTCCCAGGCCTTCGGTGAACGCACCGCCGCCGCCGACTGGACCAGCGTCTCTTCCTCCGCGGCGGAGCAACCCTGCATGGCCTGCTGGAGATGCTCGATGGTCTGCATCCCGAGTCGGGCCGCTTCTTCCGGCCGAACCAGACTCGGGACATGACCGGCGAAGGGAATCCCAACGGCCTTCGATCGCTCGGCGATCGCCCGGAAGGTCTCGGGCAGGAGCCGGCTGTAGACCTTGACGAAGGTTGCCCCAGCCGCCTTCATCGAGTCCACGATCCGGATCCCGTCGTCCGGGGTCGTGGCCACCACCGAGCCGGGCCAGATCGGGGGCGCCCCATCGACCAGCTGACCGAATGCCGCGACCCGCGGCCCGTGCCACTGGCCGCTGGTCACCCGGCGCCGCCACTCGGCGACCGCTTCGGCGGTGGTGAACATGTCTCGCACCGCGGTGACGCCGTGGGCCACCATGAGGGGCATGAAGTACTCCCCGAACCAGGGAGTCGCGGCGTGCACGTGCATGTCCCATAGGCCCGGAATCAAGAACTTGCCCCGACCATCGATTTGGCGAGCCCTGGCTGGCACCGAGGTCGTTTGGCTGGGGCCCACCACCGAGATCCGGTTCCCCTCGACCACGACCGTTTGATCCGGTACCAGGGCACCGCGTTCCACGTCGACGACCGTCACCCGGACGAACGCCACGGCTGACGGTTGCTGGACCGACGGGACGGACGCTTTGCCGGCCCCGCCGGCGAGCAGGGCGGTCAGGAGGAGAGTCACCATCGGGAAACGCCAACCGGGTCGAAGGAGCCCGAAAGCTATCCTCCGACCCGGTCCGACTGCAGCGCCCCGGACCTATTCGACCGTGACGCTCTTGGCCAGGTTGCGCGGCTGGTCGACGTTGCAGCCCCGGAGCACCGCGACGTAGTACGACAGGAGCTGGAGCGGAACCGACGCCAGGATCGGGGTCAGGAGGTCGTGGGTCTTCGGGAGGGGAAAGGTCTCCTCGGCCAGCTTGGCAATCTCGGCATCGCCCTCGGTCACCAGGGCGATGACCCGACCCTTGCGGGCCTTCACCTCTTCGACATTGGAGACGATCTTCGAGTACACCGCGTCTCGGGGGGCCACGAAGATCACCGGCATGTTCTGGTCGATCAGGGCGATCGGACCGTGCTTCATCTCCGCCGCCGGATAGCCCTCGGCATGAATGTAGGAGATCTCTTTCAGCTTGAGCGCGCCCTCGAGGGCCACCGGGAAATTCACCCCGCGGCCCAAGTAGAGAATGTTGCTGGCTTGATGGTATTTCTGCGCCAGCCGTTCGACGTCGGGCGCTCGATCGAGGATCTGCCGGATCTGGTCCGGCAGAGCCTGGAGCGCGTGGATCAACTCCCGGCCGTGGAGCACACTCAAGTTCCGGAGGCGAGCCATCCGCAGGGCCACCATCGCGAGGGCGGCAACCTGGCTATTGAACGCCTTGGTGCTGGCCACCCCGATCTCGGGACCGGCCCGGAGGTAGAGGCCGCCATCCACCTCTCGGGCGATCGTGGAGCCGACCACGTTCACCAATCCCACGGTGCGGGCGCCGCGGCGCTTGCCCTCGCGGATCGCCGCCAAGGTATCGGCCGTCTCGCCGGACTGCGAGATGGCGATGACCAGACAGCGATCGTCGAGCACCGGGTTGCGATAGCGGAACTCCGAGGCGTACTCGACCTCGACCGGGATCCGGGCCAACTCTTCGATGATGTACTCGCCGATCAGGCCGGCATGCCACGAAGTCCCGCAGGCGGTGATCACGATCCGGTCGAACCGTTTGAGCTCCTCGTCGCTCAAGTTGAGCCCGCGGACCCGAGCGGTGCCCTCTTCCTCGAGGAGATGGCCGCGGAGCGTGTTGGTCAGGCTCTCGGGCTGCTCGAAGATCTCCTTGAGCATGAAGTGCGCGAACCCGCCCCGCTCGATCGTCGCCAGGTCCCACTCGATCTGGTTGACCGGCTTCTCGAGGTGAGTCTCGGTGAGGTTGCGGACCCGGTAGCCATCCCGCTTGAGGACGACCATCTCGCCATCATCGAGGTACACGACCGACCGGGTATGCTCGAGGATTGCCGAGGCATCCGACGCGACGAAGTACTCCCCGTCGCCGACGCCGACCAAAAGCGGCGATCCGTGGCGAGCCGCCACGACGGTGTTGGGTTCTTCCGAGCAGACCACCGCGATACCGTAGGCACCTTCGACATCCCAAAGGGCCCCCGCGACGGCCTCTTCGAGATTGTCGACATAGTATTCACCGATCAGGTGGGCGAGAACCTCGGTATCGGTCTCCGACTTGAAGCAATGGCCTCGCGCCAGGAGCGCTTTCTTGATGGTGCCGGCATTCTCGATGATGCCGTTGTGGATGATCGCGATCCGGCCCGACTGGTCGAGATGGGGGTGCGCATTGGGGGTCGTCGGGGCACCGTGAGTCGCCCAGCGAGTGTGGCCAACACCAACGGTTCCGCTTGGAGTATCGAACTTGAGCTTCTCGACCAACGCAGAAAGCTTCCCGGCGGCTTTCCTGATCTTGACCCCATTGCCGTTGATGATCGCGATCCCCGCGGAGTCGTAGCCGCGATACTCCATCCGGCGCAGGCCGTCGACGAGGATGTTGCTCGCCTGCTTGGGTCCAACGTACCCCACGATTCCGCACATAGGCTCTAGACCAGCTCCTGACATGTGGCGATCAACGCCCGGGCCGCCTCTTCCGTCGGGGCCTCCGCTATGTACCGAATGATCGGCTCCGTTCCTGAAGGACGAACGTGAACCCAGCGGTCGCGCCACCCCAGCCTGAGCCCGTCTCGCCGATCAACTTGGCCATCGTGGAACCGCTCGACCAGGCCCCGGTATAGTACCTCTAAGTTGGCACCCCGTGGTGACTTAGCCTTCACGATCCGGTAACGGGGAGCCCCAGCAACCACCTGGCTCGGCGTGGTTCCCTCCACTGCCAAATATTGCAAGATCAAAGCCACACCCAAAGGGGCGTCACGGCCGATGTGCAGGGATGGCAGAATGACCCCTCCGTTCCCTTCCCCCCCGATCAGCGCCCCCTCAGTCTTGATCGCCTCGGCCACGTTGGCCTCGCCGACCGCGGCCCGGACGAACTTGGCCCCGAACGCGGCGGCCGCGTCTTCGACGACCAGGCTGGTGGAGAGGTTCGCCACGACGGTCGCCGGATCGCCGCGCCGCGCTCGACTCAAAACTGCCCGAACCGCGAATGCGAGCGTGTAGTCCTCGCCGATGGCGCGACCGTGCTCGTCGACTAGAGCCAAGCGATCGACGTCCGGGTCGACCGCCAGGCCAATATCAGCGCCAGAGTCCCGGACCAGCTGGCAGAGCTCGCCCAGATTCTCCGGGAGGGGCTCCGGCTCCCTCGGAAACCGCCCATCCGGTTCCAAGTGGATCCCCGCCACCCGGCAGCCGAGGTGCTCGAGCAGCTTGGTGATCACCGGTCCGCCCGCCCCCCGAACGCAATCGAGCGCGACGACGAAGCGCCGGGCCCGGATCGCGTCGACATCGACCAGCCGATACACCGCCTCGAGGTGTCGGTCGACCGCCTGATCGTCGCGACGGACCGACCCGATCCCGTCCCAGCCCGCCCGCGACGGTCCCTCGTCGGCCAGCGCCCGCACGGCGGCTCCGGCCGCGGCGTCCAAGAAGATCCCATCCGGGCCGACGAACTTGAGGGCGTTCCATTGGACCGGGTTATGACTGGCGGTGATGATCAGACCGGCCCCGGCGTGGTGATGCTCGACCGCCAACTGGACCGTCGGCGTGGGGACGACGCCGACGTCGATCACATTCACACCGACGCTGTTGAGGCCGGCAATGGCCGCCTGGGCGAACATCGCGCCGCTGGTCCGGGCGTCGCGGCCGACGACCACCACCGGCTGCCCCCTGCCGACGGCCCAAGCGCCCAGGGCCGCCGCGTACCGTGCCACCAACTCCGGAGTGAGGTCGGTTCCGACGATGCCTCGCATCCCGGAGACCGACACCATCAGTGTCGACGATGTCATTGGGTAAAGTTAGGCGGTGGCCAGGGGCAATCGGGAGGGATCGGGAAAAGCCCGGAGAAACGCCGCCACCACGTCCGGATCGAACTGGAGCCCGGCACAGCGGTGGAGCTCCTCCATGGCGCCGCCGGTTGCCTCGAGGGCCGGTAGGCCCGGTTGGTGGTCATCGCGTCGAAGGCATCGACCACGCACACCAGCCGCGCCGGCATCGGGATCGACTCGCCCCGAAGGCCGTCGGGGAACCCGGACCCGTCCATCCGCTCGTGGTGGGAACGGACGATCTCCAGCACCACCGGCTGATCACGCCGGAGCGGCTCGAGGATCTCCTCCCCCTCGACCACGTGCTTCTTGATCTCGTCGAACTCATCCCTGGTCAGCGGCCCGGGCTTGTTCAGCACCGCGTCCCGGGTGCCGATCTTGCCGATGTCGTGGAGGTCACCACCGAGACGGATCTGATCCAAGGCCCCACCGGTGAACCCCAACATGACGGCGGTCCGGGCGGCGTAATGACTGACCCGCTGGGAGTGGCCCCGAGTGTAGATGTCCTTCTTCTCCAGCATCCGAACCGCCATCTGAACCTGACCGAGGAATTGCTCCTTGTTCTTGAGATCGAGCTCGCGCACGTTGGCCTCGAGGCGTTCCTGGTAGCTCTGCTGGAGATAGCGATTCTCGAGCACTAGGCGACGTTTTTCGAGGGCCTTTTCGACCCGGGCCCGGAACTCCTCGATCAAGACCGGCTTGGACAGGTAGTCGACCGCCCCGGCCTGAAGCGACTCGACCGCGGTCGTCACTTCGGCGACCCCGGTGAGCATCAAGACCGCGGTATCGGGGTATCTTCGGAGCACCTCCCGGAGCAGGGTCAGGCCGTCCATCTCCGGCATGTAGAGGTCGCAGATGAGCAGGGGTAGCTCACCCGCCTCTTCCAGCACCAACAACGCCTCACGGCCGTTGCCCGCCTCGACGGGGCCAATCCCGAGGGCCTTGAGCACCCGGCACAAAGTGCGACGAACCTGGAGATCGTCATCGACCACCAGGGCGCGGGCCGTGTCGGCGGGAGCGACAGGCCGGCCGACGAACGGCTGACCCGAAACCGTGTAAGTGTTTTGTTTCAAAAGGTTTCCGCTCTCCATCCTTGCCCGGCGGCGGCGCCGCTGGTTAGGTTCCCCGCTCCCCCATCCAAGCAAGACTCATGACCCGCCTCCGCGAGACCGACAAGTCACATCGGCTTGGCACCAGGGCCATACATGCCGGGCGGATCGATGACCCCCTCGCGGGAGCCATCATGCCACCGGTCTATCAGACTTCGACATATCGGCAGGAAGGGCTCGGACTTCACAAGGGCTACGAATACGGCCGAACCCACAACCCGACCCGGGAGGCACTCGAGCGCAACGTGGCGAGCCTCGAGGGTGGCGACTATGGGTTCGCCTTCGCCTCGGGGCTCGCGGCCCTCGATACCGTCATCAAGATGTTCCGCTCCGGCGACCACTTCGTTTGCGGGGACAACCTCTACGGCGGCTCGATGCGGTTGATGGTTCGGGTTTACGAGGCTATGGGCCTCGAGTTCAGCTTCGTCGACATGCGGGATGTAAACAACGTGGCCCGCGCCATGAAGCCCACCACCCGGATGGTCTACTGCGAGACCCCGACCAACCCGATGATGTTCCTCGCCGACCTCGCCGCCGTCGGCGACCTCTGCCAGGCCCGAGGTACCATCTTCGCCGTCGACAACACCTTTGCCACGCCGATCTTCCAGCGGCCGCTGTCCTTCGGCGCTCACCTCGTCCTCCACTCCACGACCAAGTACTTGAACGGCCACAGCGACATGGTCGGGGGAATACTGGTCACCAACCGCGACGACCTCGCCGAACGAATCGGCTTCCTCCAGAACGCGGCCGGGGGCGTCCCCGGCCCATGGGACTGCTGGTTGGCCCTCCGGGGGACCAAGACCCTGCCGCTTCGGATGAAGCAGCACGACGCCAGCGGACGAGCGATCGCGCAGTGGCTCACCACCCATCCCAAGGTCCAGCGGGTCTACTATCCGGGGCTGACCAGCCATCCCCAGCACGAGTTGGCCAAGCGGCAGATGAGCGGTTTCGGCGGAATGATCTCCTTCGAGGTGGGCGACGTCGAGCTCGCCCGCCGGATCTTCGCGGCCACCAAGATCTTTTCGCTGGCTGAATCGCTCGGAGGTGTCGAGAGCCTGATCGGGCATCCCGCATCCCAGACGCACGCCGCTGTACCGGTCGCCATGCGTCAGGCGATGGGGTTGACCGACTCGCTGGTCCGACTTTCGGTCGGCGTGGAGGAGACCGCCGATCTGATCGAGGACTTGGATCGGGCGATTCGCTAGCTGCAGTTGAATCGGAGAGCGCTGCAACGGTTTTCGACCTGGCCGGCTCTAAGTCGAACACCGTTGGAGTGGATCGTCGAAATGGCTGGCAAGATCGCGAGGGTCGGGCAGTTCGTGGCGTTGACGTGGCTCGCGGCTCTGCCCGCGGGGGCCCAAACCGCGGTCCCCGAGCCGCTCCGCCCAGATCCGTTGACCGTATCGACCGCCCGGGCGGTCCGGGTCGCTGGCCCGGCCCCGAAGATGGACGGCCGACTCGACGACCCGGCTTGGGCTACCGCCGCGCCCTTCGGCGCCTTCGTGCAGCGCGACCCCGATGAAGGACGGCCCGGCACCGAGCCCACCGAAGTGCGGGTCCTGTTCACCGACGATGCCCTGTGGATCGGGGTCCGCTCCTTCGACTCCAAGGCCGCGGAAATCGCCGCGGTGCTGGCTCGCCGCGACGAGTGGTCGCCCTCGGACGAAGTCTCGGTGATGATCGACTCCTACCACGATCGCCGCACCGCGTTCGCGTTCACCGTCAACGCGGCGGGCGTCAAGCGGGACGCCTATCTCTACGACGACACCAATCGCGACGAAAGTTGGGACGCCGTCTGGGAGGCCAAAGCGACCACGGACAGCGCCGGTTGGTCCGCGGAGTTCCGGATTCCGCTCAGTCAGCTTCGGTTTCCCGCCGCGCCGAGCCATACCTTCGGGTTCAACGTCTCGCGCCGGCTCAACCGGTTGAACGAGACCCAGTTCTGGCGGCTGGTGCCCAAGCAGGCCTCCGGCTACGTCTCCCGCTTCGGCGACCTCACCTCGCTCGACGGGCTGCGCCCGCCTCGCCGCCTCGAGGTGCTTCCCTACAGCGCGGCCTTGGCGAGCTACACCCCGTCCCAAGCCGGCAACCCCTTCGCCACCGGAAGCCGGACCCTGGCCAACCTGGGCGGTGACCTCAAGGTCGGACTGGGCTCGGCCCTCACGCTCACCGCGACCGCGAACCCGGATTTCGGCCAGGTCGAGGCCGACCCCGCCGTGGTCAACCTCACGGCGTTCGAATCGTTCTTCTCCGAGCGACGGCCGTTCTTCACCGAGGGATTGGACCTGTTCCGCTTCCGGATCGCGGACGGCGACGGCGATGGCTCCGAGGAGGTGCTCTTCTATTCGCGCCGAATCGGGCGGGCGCCCCAAGGTCGGGCCGATCCACGCAATGGATTCGCCGAGTCGATCGACCGCACCACCATCCTTGCCGCCGGCAAGCTGACCGGGAAGACCCGCACCGGTTGGTCGGTCGGGGCCCTCGCGGCGCTGACCGATCGCGAGCGTGCCCGTGTCATCGACGGAGCCGGCCAGCCGCACCTCGACGTGGTGGAGCCTCGGACCGCCTACGGCGTCTTCCGTTTGGAGCGCGAGCTTCGGCGGGGCCAGACCGTCATCGGCGCCTTCGGCACCGTCGTGGACCGGGACCTTCCCGCTAACCTCCAGTGGTTGCACCGCAATGCCTACACGGCGGGGCTCAACTGGTCCCACCGGTTTGCCAACGACGGCTATCAGTTGAGCGGCCGGGTCGTGGCCAGTCGCGTCGAGGGGACCACGGCGGCCATCCTCGCCACCCAGTTGGCCCCGGCCCGGTACTTCCAGCGCCCCGACGCCGACCACACCGAGCTCGACTCCACTCGAACCGCCCTGGGCGGCTACGCCCTTGGCTTCAACGGTGGCCGGACCGCCGGTAACCTTCGTTGGAACCTGAATTTCACGGCCCGATCGCCCGGGTTCGAGGCCAACGACGCCGGCTTCATGCGAGAAACCGACAACATCGGCCAGAGCGTCTGGATCAACCGCCGCTGGCTCAACCCCGGCCGGGTCTTTCGCCGCTTCAATCTCAACCTGAATCAGTGGTCGAGCCATACCTTCGGTGGCGAGCGCCGGAACCTGGGCGGCAACATCAACGCCAACTACACCCTGCTCAACTACCTCAGCGGATGGGTGGGGATCAACCGCCACCTCGGCGGCATCAGCCCGACCGCGCTCCGTGGGGGCCCGGCCTTCATCCGCCCCGGTGGCGTCAACGGCTGGTTCGGACTGCAGACCGACGACCGCAAGTCGGTCCGCGGCGGCACCAACTTCTGGGCCTTTGCCGAGGACGAGAGCGAGAACTGGGGCTTCGGGTTCGGGACCTGGCTATCGTGGCGCCCGACGACCAGCGTGGACCTGACGGTGAACCCGACCATCTACTACAACCGCGACGTCTGGCAGTACCTCGATACCCGCTCGGTCGCCGGCCGCGACGAATACCTCTTCGGCGCGATTCGCCAAACCACCACCGCGATGACCCTGCGGTCCAACATCACGGTGAGCCCCACCCTCTCCCTCCAGCTCTACGCCCAGCCATTCATTTCGAGCGGGCGCTACGACGGCTTTCGACGGGTCAAGGCGCCCCGGGCCCCCCGCTTCGCCGACCGGTTCGACGAGTTCGGCGATCGGGCCAGCCGCGATCCGGACGGCAACGTGGTCATCGACCTCGACGGAACCGGCGGGCCGGCGATTACCCTCGGGAACCCCGATTTCACGGTGCTCTCGCTCAGATCTAATTTCGTGTTACGGTGGGAATACCTGCTCGGATCGACCCTGTTCCTGGTCTGGCAGCACGGCCGAGGCGGTTTCGATCCCGACGGCCGCTTCCGCCTCGGCGACCGGCTCGGCGACCTGTTCCGAAGCCCGAGCTCCAACGTGCTGCTCGTCAAGCTCAACTACTGGGTCAGCCTATGACGACCTGGTCTTCTCCTTCTGCCAGGAATCCCGGAGCCCAACCGTGCGGTTGAAGACCAAGACATTCGGCCGCGAGTCGAGGGGGTCGGACACGAAGTAGCCCACCCGTTCGAATTGATACCGGCTGCCCGCCGGATCATTGCCAACCGACGGTTCGACCTTCGCCCCGGGTACAACCTCGAGCGAGTTCGGGTTCAACACCGAAAGAAAATCCTGTCCGTCGGGCAGAGAATCGGGGTCCGCGACCGTAAAGAGCCGATCGTAGAGCCTGAGCTCGCAGTCGAGCGCGTGAGCCGCGGATACCCAGTGGATCGTACCCTGAACCTTCCGGCCATCGGGCGCGTTGCCCCCCCGCGTCGCGGGGTCGTACCGGCAGCGGAGTTCCACCACCTCCCCGGACCCGTTCTTGATCACCTCGTCGCAGGTGATGAAGTAGCCGTAGCGCAGCCGAACCTCCCGCCCCGGCGCCAACCGGAAGAATTTCTTGGGCGGGTCCTCCATGAAGTCGTCGCGATCGATGTACAACTCGCCGGAGAACGGCACCAGACGGGAGCCGGTCTTGGGGACGTCGTGAGGGTAATACGGCGCCTCGAGTTGTTCGACCTGGCCCGCCGGATAATTCGTCAGCACCACCTTGAGCGGGTTGACCACGCAGAGCACCCGGGGGACCCGCATGTTGAGGTCGTCTCGGACGGCATGCTCCCAGGCGGCCCACTCGGTCCGCGCCGGGCTGCGGGCAACGCCGACTCCCTCCGCGAACGCCCGGACCGCCTCCGCCGTCACCCCCCGACGGCGGATCCCCGACAAGGTCGGCATCCGGGGATCGTCCCAGCCGGCGACATGGCCGTCGTTCACCAGCCGGAGCAACTTCCGCTTGCTCACCACCGTGAAGTCGAGTTCCAACCGAGCGAACTCGGTCTGCTCGGGCGGCGCCGCGAACCCGGCCTCGCGAACCAACCAGTCGTAGATCTCCCGGTTGTCCTTGAACTCGAGGGTACAAAGCGAGTGGGTGATGCCCTCGATCGCGTCGGAAAGCCCATGGGCGAAGTCGTAGAGCGGATAGAGGCACCAGGCATCGCCACGGCGGTAGTGGTGAGCATGGCGAATCCGGTAGAGCACCGGATCGCGCATGATCATGTTCGGGTGGGCCAGGTCGATCTTGGCCCGAAGCACGTGGGCGCCATCGGGGAATTCGCCCCGTTTCATCCGTTCCAGCAGATCGAGGTTCTCGGCCACCGACCGGTCGCGGTGGCGACTGGGGGTCCCCGGGGTGGTCACGGTGCCCCGATGTTCCCGGATCTCGGCCTCGGTCTCGCTGTCGACATAGGCCTTGCCCCGCTCCACCAGCCCCACGGCGATTTCGAACAATTGTTCGAAATAGTCGCTGGCGTAGAGTTCTCGATCCCACCGGAAGCCCAGCCACTCGATGTCGTGCTTGATCGCTTCGACGTACCGAATGTCCTCGGTCGTGGGGTTGGTGTCGTCGAACCGCAGATTCACGGTACCGCCGAACTCCCGGGCGATCCCGAAGTTGAGGCAGATCGATTTGGCGTGCCCGATGTGCGGGAAGCCGTTGGGCTCGGGCGGAAAGCGGGTCATGATCGCTCGGCCGAAGCGGCCCGAGGCGTGATCGGCGGCGACCTTCTCCCGAATGAAGTCGAGGCGGGGTGCGGGGTGGGTCATCGGGGCAAGATAACCGACGAGATCCACCCCGGGGCAGCCGCAAGTCGGTGTCCGACCGAGCGTTGGGGCCCGGCAGGCGGAACCAGGCGCTCGCCGGCTCGCGGGCCGCCCGGTGACGAACCCTCCCCCTGCAACCTGCTTCCACCCATATTCGTACAGAGGCAACCTCAAACAACCCGAGCCACGACAATGACTTCCGTTCCTGCGCCCCGCTCGCACGTCGCCTTCCGGGAGATCGCCCCCGTTTCCTGGGAGCATCCGGCCGATCGGGCCGCTCTACAAGCGATGCGGGCCGTTCCCGGCTTCGACGAAGTCGTCAAGAAAGTCATCGGCCTCCTCGGCGGCGAACGAGGGATCCGGCTCCTGTTCCAGGGGAACGCGGTGCGGGTCACGCCGCTTCAATACCCCCGGGCCCACCAGCTGCTCGTCGAAGTCTGCGCCACCTTCGACTGGCCCCGGACCCCGGAGATGTTCGTCTCCCAGACCCCGGTCTTCAACGCCGGGGCCTACGGGGTCGACGATCCGTTCATCGTGCTCCACACGGCCGCCCTCGAACTCCTCGACGACGAGGAGCTCCGGGTCCTGATCGCCCATGAAATGGGTCACGTGATGAGCGGCCATGCGCTCTATCACACCATCGCCGCCATCCTGTTCATGGTTTCGCTGTCGGCCCTCCCGTTGCTAGCCGGCATCGCTCTGCTCCCGATCAAGCTCGCGGTGCTCGAGTGGTCGCGGAAATCCGAGTTGTCCGCGGACCGGGCCGGCCTGCTCGGAGGCCAGAACATCATGGCCTCGCAGCAGCTGTTCATGAAAATGGCGGGCGGCTACCGGAAGGCGCTCGATTCCGGCGAGATGAACCTGAACGAGTTCATGGTCCAGGCCAACGAATACGCCAATACCCACGAGGACATGGACATCATCTACAAGATCCTCAACACCCTCGGCCTGACCCACCCGATGAACACCGTCCGTGCCGCCGAGATCCAGAAGTGGATGACGGCGGGCGACTACGACCGGATCTTGCGGGGCGAGTACACCAAGCGGGGCCAGGAGCAGAAAGACCGACCGCTCAAGGACGACCTCGGTGCCGCCACGAGCTACTACGCCGAAGCCGGCAAAGAGGTGGTCACCGAGGTCACCAACGTCGCCAAGCGGGCCGCCCAGGCAGCCAAGGACGCCTTTACCAAGGCCCGCACCGGGGCGTGAAGTTCCTCGTCGTCGGCGGCGGCGGCCGCGAACATGCGCTCTGCTGGGCCATCCGACGGGAGCGCCCGAACGCCACCATCCTCTGCGCCCCCGGCAACGCCGGCACCGCCGCCGCGGCGACCAACATCCCGATCGCCGTCACCGCGATCGACGACTTGGTAGCCCTGGCGGAGCGGGAGGCGGTCGACCTCGTCATCGTCGGCCCGGAAGGGCCGCTGGCGGCCGGGTTGGCCGATCGACTTCGCGCCCGCCAAATCCCCACCTTCGGCCCATCCGCCGCCGCGGCCCAGCTCGAGGCATCCAAGGCTTACGCCAAGGACGTGATGACGTCGGCCGGCGTGCCCACCGCGGCCAGCCGCCCGTTCTCCGAATTGCCTGGGGCCCTGGCGTACATCGACCGCCACGCCGAGCCCTTGGTGGTGAAAGCCGACGGCCTCGCGGCGGGCAAGGGGGCGATCGTGTGCCGGTCCCGGGCCGAGGCGCGAGCGGCCGCGGAGGCGATGCTCGGCGAGCGAGTCTTCGGCGACGCCGGCGCCCTGATCGTCGTCGAGTCGTTCCTGGTGGGCGAGGAGTTGTCGGTCCTGGCGGTCACCAACGGCACCGACTCCGTCATCCTCCCGCCGGCCCAGGACCACAAGCGGCTCCTCGAGGGCGATCAGGGCCCCAACACCGGCGGGATGGGTGCCTACAGCCCCGTATCGCTCGCGACTCCGGAGCTACTGGCCAAGGTGGCCCGACAGGTCATCGAGCCGACCCTGGCCGAAATGCGGCGCCGGGGCGCCCCGTTCTCCGGGGTGCTCTACGCCGGCCTGATGATCGACCCCGGCGGCAACCCCTCGGTGGTCGAGTTCAACTGCCGGTTCGGTGATCCCGAGACCCAGGTCATTCTTCCCCGGATCGAACGCGGATTGGTCGACCTGCTCCTGGCGGCCGCCACCGGCGCACCGCTGCCGCCGGTGGTCATCAAACCGGATGCGGCGGTGACGACCGTCCTCGCCGCGGCCGGGTACCCGGACAAGCCGGCCAGCGGCGACGCGGTGGCGATTCCGAGCGATGGTTCGGAGGCGATCGCATTTCACGCGGGGACCCGCCTCGACGCCGACGGGACCGTGCGAACGGCGGGTGGCCGGGTCTTCGCCGTCACCGGACTGGGCTCCACTTTCGAGGCGGCCCAAGCCGCCAGTCGTCGCCTCGCCGAACGGATCGAGTTCGCCGGCAAGCAGTACCGGCGCGACATCGGGTGGCGGGAGGCCGCCCGCCGGGGCGCGGCCCGATGAGCCTGTTTCCAGGCTTCGAGCCGCGCTGGTTCGAGGTCGGCGAGGTGGTGATCCATGGCGTGGTGGGCGGGAGCGGGCCGCCAGTGCTCCTGCTCCACGGCTACCCCCAGACCCACGCCATCTGGCACAAGGTCGCCCCGCCGCTGGCCCGGCGTTTCACGGTCGTGGCCACCGACCTGCGGGGTTACGGCGCCAGCAGCAAGCCGGTCAGCACCCCGGATCACGCCGTCTACTCCAAGCGGGCGATGGCCGCGGACCAGATCCGGGTCATGGAGTCGCTGGGCTTCGATCGGTTCGCGGTCGCCGGCCACGATCGGGGCGGACGGGTCGCCCACCGGATGGCCCTCGACCATCCGACCCGGGTGACCCGCTGGGCCGCTCTCGACATCGTTCCTACCCGGACCATGTACCAACGGGCCGACCGGGTGTTCGCGCAGGCCCACTACCATTGGTTCTTCTTGATTCAGCCGGCCCCATTTCCGGAGCGCCTGATCGAGTCCGACCCGGACTTCTTTCTGAACTGGCACTTGAGTAACCGCCGAGCCGGCCTGGATGCCTTCGACCCGGCGGCGTTGGCCGCCTACCGCACCGCGTTTCGGAACCCGGCCACGGTGCACGCCACCTGCGAGGACTACCGCGCCGCCGCGACCATCGACCTCGAGCACGACGAGGCCGACCTATCCCGCCGAGTCTCGGCGCCGCTGCTGGCGCTGTGGGCCCGTCACGGGATCATCGAGCGGTGTTTCCGACCGCTCGACGACTGGCGCGACCGGGTGATCAGCGTAACCGGTCAGGCCCTCGACTGTGGTCACTACCTGCCCGAGGAGGCTCCCGCCGAAACCGCCCGGCTCCTCGCCGACTTCTTCGGCTGACCCAGTGCCGGAACTGCCCGAAGTCGAGACCATGGTTCGGGACATCGCCCCCCGATTGGTGGGGCGACGGCTCGGGCGGGCTCGCCTGAGCCACGACAACGTCCTCCATGGAGTCTCGCGGCGATCGCTGCTTGCCGGGCTCGCCGGCACCACCGTACTCGCGATGACCCGCCGGGCCAAGAACGCGGTGATCGTGACGGACCGGCGGCGGCTGATCATCCAACCCGGGATGACCGGCTCGATGCTGGTGACCGAGCGGCCAACCGACGACGACCTCCGTTACGGCGTGCTCCGGGTGGCACTCGACGACGGCCGCACCTTCATCTATCACGACGTCCGGCGGCTTGGCACAATCCGCTGGGCCGATCAAGCGGCCTGGGAGCGATTCTCCGCGTTCCTCGGCCCCGAGCCGCTCGACCCGGCCTTCACCCCCGAGGCGTTAGGGCGAGCCCTCGGCGGCAGCCGGGCGGCGATCAAGAAGGTGTTGATGGACCAGCGCCACCTGGCGGGGGTGGGCAACATTTACGCGAACGAAGCGCTCTTCTTCGCGGGGATCGACCCCTCCAAAGCGGCTCGGCGGTTGGGGCCCGACGACCACCGGCGGCTCCACCAGCACCTGGTCCGGATCCTCAGGGCGGCGGTGGACGCGAGCGGGAGTACCATTCGGGACTATCGCACCGGCACCGGGGAGCCTGGTAACTTCCAGCTGAAGTTGATGGTCTACGATCGGGAGGGCGAGCCGTGCCGCCGGTGCGGTACCACCCTCGCCGGGACCCACGCGATCGACGCGCGGATCACGGTATTCTGCCATCGCTGCCAGCGCTGACGGAGGGAGCCGCCGACCCCACCCGTGACCACCACCCTGCTGCCACCGACCGCTGACCTGGCCGCGCTCCGCACCAGGGTCAAGGCGCTCGCCGAGCACCGTCCCGGAGTCTACCGGATGGTCGACCCCGCGGGACGGGTCATCTACGTCGGCAAGGCCAAGCGACTCAAGGCCCGGGTGCTCTCGTACTTCACGGCCAAGTTCCCCGAGGACAAAGCGGCCCGGATTCTCGCGGCCGCCGCCAACATCGCCTGGGACTACGTCCCGTCCGAGTTCGCCGCCCACTTGGCCGAGCTGAGAGACATCCGTAAGTATCGGCCCCCGTTCAATCACCAGATGAACCGCCGTCGCAACATGGCGTTCATTACCGTGTCGAGCGGCCCCGCGCCACGGCTCACGATGACCGCCTCGACCAGCCGCCAGGACGTTCGCTACTTCGGGCCCTACGGCTCACCCGGACGCACCGCCGCCGGGCTCCGGGTTCTCAACGACCTGCTCGGCCTCCGCGACTGCGCCGAGAAGATGCCCGCCGTCTTCGCGGGCCAGGGCGACCTCTTTTCCGAGCCGATGCAGGCCGGCTGCCCCAGGTTCGATTTCGGCACCTGCAGCGGTCCCTGCGCCGGCCTGGTCGAAGAGCGCGGCTATCGGGCCAGAGTCGACGACGCGATCCGATTCCTCGGCGGCTACTCGCTGACGCCGATCGACCGGCTGATCGACCCGATGATGGCGGCGGCGGAGAACCACGACTTCGAGGCCGCGGCGCGGTGGCGGCAGAAGTTCGAGCAGCTGGAGTGGATCGTCGCGGCCGGCGCCCGAGCCCGAGCGGGAATCGAGCTCCTCACCTTCGTCTACCGCGACCCGGGCACCTTCGGCGATGACCGGGTCTACCTGATCCGACACGGCCTGGTCCGCGCCAGCTATCCGTATCCCGCCACGCCGATCGAGCGTCAGGCCTTCGACGCGGTGATTCGCGACGAGGCCGAACGGCCGTTGCCGTCGGCGGGCCTCCTCGACCACGCGACCATCGACGAGATGCTGCTGGTGATGGCCTGGTTCCGCCGCCATCCGGAAGCCTGGCGCCGAACCACCCCCATCGAGCGGTGGCTCGCGGGCGAGGAGACCTGACCCTACACCGATGGCTTCACGTTGGCGTTGAGGCGGAACAGGTTCCCCGGGTCGTACTTGTTCTTGAGGGCCACCAGCCGATCGTGATTGGCACGGTAGTTGGCCCGCACCGCCGCGGCGGTGGCGTCGAGCTCGATGTCGTTGACGTAGAATCCTTGGGTGTGGGGCTCGACGCCCTCCCAGAACCGTCTCAGCCAGGCGACGTGCGCTGAGGGATCGTCTCCCTGCTTCCAGTCGATCGAGGCGAGCAGGTTGCAGAGGACGTCTCGCTGCGAGAAGGCGGTCGCTCCGGGGGCCACCCGGGCAATGGCGCCCCCGCTCAGTTGGGCGAACACCTGGGTGTTCCGGCCCGGATGGCCCTCGAGCGTCGCCAACACCGTATCGATCAGCCGATCGGGCATCGCGTTGATGAAACCGCTCTTGAGGTAGCTCCCGCGCGCCCGGGGGTCGTCGACGTCGCCAGAGCGCTGCAAGGCCACGTAGTCCATTGCCCGAACCCGGTCGGAGAGCGGGGTACCCAGTTTGCGAACCGGGGCCAGAACCCGCTCCGCTTGTGCTTCCGGACCCGAGTAGCAGATTGCCACCGCCGCGATGGGCTGAGCACCGCCGGGCGGATGGACCAGGGCGAACCCGAAGTCGAGCTCGTCCGGGCCGCCCCGCCCGATCTCCTCGAAGAGGCGAAGGATGTCTCGCGCTTTCGAGTACGGAAAGACCATCCCGCCGCCCACGATCCGACGGGTCATCGGGTGGAGCTGCATCTCGAAGGAGGTCACGATGCCGAAGTTGCCGCCACCGCCCCGGATACCCCAGAACAGGTCCGGATTGTCCGACTCGCTGGCTCGGCGGAGCATTCCGTCGGCGGTGACGACATCGACCGAGAGGAGATTGTCGATCGACATCCCGAACCGGCGTGCCAGCCGCCCGAACCCGCCCCCGGTGATCAGACCGCCGGCCCCGGTGTGTGATACGGTGCCCATCGTGGTCGCCAAGCCGAGCGCCAAGGCCTCGTGGTCGACCTGGCCGAGCAAGGTCCCCCCGGTCAGCCGAATTCGCCGTCGAGCCTCGTCGACCCAGACGTCTCGGAACCGCGACAGGTCGATGATCATGCCGCGGTCGCAGGTGCTCTGACCGGAGTGGCTGTGCCCACCGCACTTCACCGCCAGCAGCAGGCCACCGTGATCCCGTGCGAAATTCACCGCGGCCCGGATGTCCGCCGGACCGGTCGGTTGGGCAACCAGCGCGGGCCGCTTGTCGAACGACGGGTTGAGAATCCTTCGCGCCTGATCGTAGCCGTCGTCCCCCGCGAGCAGCACCCCGCCCCGAAGACTCGAACGAAGATCGGCGATGGCCCGACCCGGAATGGTGACGGTGCGCCCGTCTCCGGTCACCGCCGTCAGGTCTTGGACACCCGCGGCGATCCGGTGGACTTTCGGCGCGGTCGCCGAACTCGGGCGAACTGGAAGCGACGGAGCGACCGCCGCCAGGAGCGACGAGCGAACGAAGGCGCGACGTAGCATATTGGTCCCCTTCTGTCGGGGTGAGGTGGGCTCGGGAAGGGAATCTAGTGGACTGTACCAGATAAGTGTTTAGTGCTATATTGGCTGGTATGGACACCCAGCCGATCGCCTTGACGCCCGCCGAGCGGACCGAATTGGAGCGACGCACCCGAAGCCGGACGGGCCGAGCCC
>VGVQ01000011.1 GCA_016874005.1 Gemmatimonadota bacterium
TGCCGCCTGGATCAATCCGCCCGTGCCAGCGATCAGGTCACCGGCCGATGCGCAGTAAACTCGAACCCCCTCGTGTCTCGAACTCGTTGACAGGTTCCGCATGCCGAACTTCGCCGGGTTGCTGTACTGGGCAAACTTGACTTGAAGTTCCGCCTGGGCGTCGGCGTCGGTCCCGCCGATGCCAGGGCCCTGCGCACCGCTCCCGCGGTAACTCAACGGTGCCCACATCACGCCAAGCGGAGGGAGAGTTTGCTGAGAAGTGGGCGGTTCCGGTGTCGGTCCGGCCGCCGGCGACTCCCGTTGCAGGAGCAGGCTCGGTGACCCGGGGCCCCGATTAGCCGCCGCCCACCGTGAGGGGAAGGCCGGCGGCGGGGCCAATGGAGCTTGGGCTTCGCCGCTGAACTCGCTTCTGGCCGCCTGGGCCGCAGTTCCAGCACTCACGCTGGCCGGTTGTAACGGCTCGCCGTCTTCCGGCTGGCCTCTGGTCCGCTTGACCAGTGCTTCTACAAACGTCTGGGAACCCGGGGCGGCAGATGGGAGATCCTCGGGGAACGATTTGCCGGCGCCGGTGCCGGTCCAAGAATCGATTGGAGCTTCCGCTGAATGTCCATATGTCGTTGCTCTCCAATGAGTTGGCGTGGCAATGCCCGGTCGCGCCGTTGGTTCGGAGACCGGCATTCCCATCACAGTATTGCAACCCCAGGACCAACGAACTGACGGAGACGCTGGGAGGGATCGCTAAGGGGGGTGGCCCTGATGGCGGACGGGCCGAAGAAGCGAGCCCTGGCCGGCGGCTTGAAGCTCGTGAGCCGCAAGTGCGGGAGACCCCGCCCACCCGTGTTAGGCGCCGGCCAGGTCGCTTGGCAGGCTCTGGTCGAGCGTTACGCTGCCTTCTCGGCTATACCCTGGGCGTCCCATCGCGGCGAAGGTGAGCCGCTTCCCGAGCTCGACACCCGGTTGATCGAACGGATTGACCCCGTACCAGACGCCGGCGAAACCGGTCGCCAGTTGCATGAACATGATCAACTCGCCCACCGAGCCGGCATCGAGCCGGGGAAGCGAGATGGTTGCGTTCATTCGTCCCATGCGCGCCAACGCCGCCGAGGTCGCCTCCTGTTCGGCGTTGAGCAATTCACCGATGGTGTGGCCCGGCAAGTAGGCGAAGTCGTCCGGCAGGCCCGGGCGGGTCGGGATCTTGATTTCGTCCACCTCCTCGACCCGCACGAACGTCACCACCTTGTCGAAGGGGCCCTCCATGAACAGCTGTACCTGGGTGTGCTGATCGGTTGCGCCCACGGCGGGCACCGGCGTTGGGCCGGCGAAGATCGGCTGCCCGCGGCGGTCGGAGCGTTTGCCGAGGCTTTCCGCCCAGAGCTGAACGAACCAGGCCGCAAAGTCCCGGAGCCGGTCGCTGTACGGCATCAGGACGTGTATCCTGGCGCCTAGCCAGGCATCCGCCGCCCAGAGCAGCGCGGAGTAGAGCCCGGCCGGGTTGTTGAGCAGATCGGGTCGCTGGGCCTCGTCCAGGGCTTTCCGCGCCCCCTGGATCAGCCGTTCGATGTCGATGCCGATCAGGGCGGCGGGGAGCAGCCCGACCGGGGTCAAGACGCTGAACCGGCCGCCGACCTCGGGGGGCACATCGAGGGCGGCGATCCCCTCCCGGGCCGCCAGCTCCCTGAGGGGACCCTTGGCGGGGTCGGTGGTGAAGGCGAGGTGGCGGACGGCGGCGTCCGGCCCGAGTGCCTGGTCCAGCCAGGCCCTGACGACCAGGTACTGGGCGGCGGTCTCCGCGGTCCCCCCTGACTTGCTGATGACGTTGACGAAGACCCGGCGGGGGTCGATCCGACTGAGGGCTCCGGCGATCGAGGTGGGGTCGACGTTCTCGAGGATCGTGATCCTCGGAAAGTACTCCCTGGCCTCGTCGGAGAGTTCGTTCCAGGCGGGGGGCCGCAAGGCCGAGAGCAAGGTCTTCATCCCGAGGGCCGAGCCGCCGATGCCGAGGACCAGTACGTGGTCGTAGGCCTGGCCGACGCCATCGGCGAACTTCTTGATGCCGCGGACCACGTCGCCTTGGTCGCCCAATCCGTAGAAGCCGTACTCGCCGCGTTGGCGGCGGGTGTCGACTTCGGCGATGACCGCGGGGAACCGTTGGATCAGGTCGTTCAGCTGCGCTCGGGCGAGTCCGTGTTGCCCGTCGAGCTTGTCGCTGAACATCCGGCCGTAGGACAGCTTCATGCCTCGATCTCCAGGGTCATGCCGTCGTATCCGGGCTCGATGCCGTCGGGAAGTTTGCCGGCCAGTTCCTCGTGGCCGGTTTCATGAGTCAGGTGGGTCAAGATAGTGCGCTTGGCGCCGATGTCGCGAGCGGTCTCGATTGCCTCGGGGATGCTCAGATGGGTTGGGTGATGTCGCCACCAGAGGGCGTTCAAGACGAGGATCTCGAGGCCGCGGAGCTGGTCGCGTTGGGTGGCGGCAATGGCCTTGGCATCGGTGACGTAAGCCAGCTTGCCGACCCGCAAGCCGAGGACGGGCGTGGTCCCATGTTCGAACTCGAGCGGGGTGCAGGTGAGGTCGCCGATCGAGATGGCCCGGTCTGGCTCGATGAGTCGCAGTTCCAGGCGCGGTTTGGAGGTCCCGGGGAGCGGGATCACGGCCGGGTCGAAGATGTAGCGGTAGGACGCCTCGAGGAACGCCCTGGTCCGCCCCCCGGCGTAGATCGGCAAGTCGCGACGCTGTCGGAGGGAGAAGATCCTGAGGTCGTCGATGCCGGCCACGTGATCGGCGTGCTCATGGGTGAACCAGACGGCGTCGACTCGATCGACCCGGGCCGCCAGCAATGAGGTCCGGAGTTCGGGCGGCGTGTCGATGAGGAGGGTGGTGCTGGCGGTCTGGATCAGCGCGGCACTTCGGGAGCGCCGGTCCCTCGGGTCGGGGGAATGGCACACCGCGCAGTCGCACCCGAGCTGCGGGACCCCAAACGACGTCCCAGTTCCGAGCAGGCGGAGGCGAAGCACGCCACAACCTATCGCGGGGCGGGCGATCGCCGCCACTCTGAGCGGCGGGGCGGCAGTGGGGTCGACCGGGCCCCCGACCGGATTGGCGCTGGGTCAACCCGATCGACGGGTCACACCGATTCGATCCGCAGCAGGTTGGTGGTCCCGGCTCGATCGAACGGGATGCCGGCGGTGACGACGATCCGGTCGCCGGGCCAGGCCAGTCCTTTCTTGACGATCAGGTCGCGGGTCAGCGCCAGCATCGCCTCGTAGTCGGGGCGCCGCTCGACCCGGACCGGCACCACGCCCCAGATCAGGGCCAGCTGCCGGAAGGTCTCCGTCTCGGGGGTGACGGCGAGGATCGGGACCGAGGGCCGGTACGACGCGACCGTGCGGGCGGTGAACCCGCTGCTCGTTAGGCAGACGATCAACGGGACCTTGAGGAGGTCGGCGGCGGCGCAGACCGCCACCGCGATGGCGTCCTCGGTCCGGGTGGTGGTGTGGGGCTGGTCGAGGAGGGCGGTCGAGGCCTGCCAGGCGTTGGCGTGGTCCTTCCCCTCGCGGCGATGGCTCTCCACTTCGCGGGCGATCTGATCCATCGCCAACACCGCCTCGAGCGGATAGCTCCCCACCGCCGTCTCCGCCGAGAGCATCACCGCGTCGGTGCCGTCGAGGATCGCGTTGGCCACGTCCGAGGCCTCGGCCCGGGTCGGACGGGGAGCCTTGGTCATCGATTCGAGCATCTGGGTCGCGGTGATCACCGGCTTGCCGTGCCGGTTCGCCTCCCGGATCAGCTTCTTCTGGACCAGCGGGACTTGCTCGAACGGCAGCTCGACGCCGAGGTCGCCGCGGGCAACCATGATGGCGTCGGCCGCCTCGAGAATGCTGTCGAGGTGCTCGAGCGCGGTGTCCTTTTCGATCTTGGCGACCAGGCGAACCGACTTCGGGACGATTCGCCGGAGGGCCTCGACGTCCTGGGAGCGGCGCACGAAGCTCATCCCGAGGTAGTCGACACCGAGCTCGACCGCTCGGAGCGCCTCTTCGCGGTCCTTGTCGGTCAGCGCCGGGGCGGAGACGTCCACCCCGGGCAGGTTGATTCCCTTGTTCGATTTGAGCACGCCACCGTAGCGGACCGCCCCGTGGACTCGGTCGCCAACCACGCTGGTGACGTCGATCGCGATCAGGCCATCGTCGAGGAGAATCCGGGTCCCGGGGCGGACGTCCTCCGCCAGTTCCCGGTAGGTCGTGGGTAGTTCGCCCGGTTCGGCGCTCGACTCCGGCGCGAAGACCACCGATTGGCCGAAGGTCAGCTGCCGGGGTTCCGCCAGCTCGCCGACCCTGATCCGCGGCCCGTGGAGGTCAACCAGAATCGCCGAAGCTTTCTCGCGGGTGCCCTGGACTTCCTTCAGGTCGGAGATCCAGCGGGTCCGAATCTCCGGCGTCCCATGCGAAGCGTTGATCCGGACAACGTCGACTCCGGCGTCGAGCATCGCCCGCATCTGGTCGGGCTGCTCCCAGGCGGGGCCAAGGGTGGCGACGACTTTGGTTCGACGGCTTTCGCGTGGCAATGGGCCCTCTTGGTGCACGGTTCCAGCGGAACCATCAATGCTAACCAGGGTCGAGCGCTGAACAAACCGTTACCAATATCGGCAGGGGCCGCCGGATTCGAAGCGCCAGTGAGATTCAGCACCAGTGCCGATTGGGTCGGTTTTCTGGGATGTTGACACTGTCGACTAACCACCTATGTCGATTGTAAGCCATTTACCCAGAACAGTTTACCTGACAAGACCCAAGGGGTTTTCCACAGGGCTGGTGCCCCAAATTTGGGCGGTTTTCGGGGCACAATCGAGGTGCACAGTTATGTGGATTGAACCGGTTATCCACATTCGCCTCCGGCGTCTCGACCCGCCAAGCGCTCCCAAAGGCTTGCAGGACAACGTCCTTTCGGCCAACGCGGCCGTCCACAAAAAAGTCCCTTTTTGGGGAGCCGATCCACAACGGGTGCACATAACGACGTTATGTGGATAATGGGGCGTTCGAGCCCGGACGAGGTGGCCTAGTCGGTTGGGATCAAGGCAGCGGTCGCCCTCCCTTTGACCAGCCCGCGATCGGCTCCTAAATTGCAGTCAGATCAACGACTTGCGCGGTCACACGGAGGAGATCGAATGGCAATAGAGGCGATCCAGCGAGCGGCCGCCCCATACGGTGGCGGGGTGTCGGTATCCGGCACGGCCGTGAAGGTCAACGACCCAGCCTCGTTGACCGGGCCCGCGACCGACGCCCTCGTCTGGAGCGCGGTCTTTGGGGGGGCCGAGGAGCAAGAGGCGGCCCGGTGGCTGCTGTGGGAACTCGGTCAGGCCGTTGGCGTTCGGCCCGCCTCGATCCACGACCTCTATCTGGCCCGGGGCCGAGGCGAGTGCGGCGGCTTCACGGTGCCCGCCATCAACGTTCGGATGATCACCTACGACACGGCTCGGGCAGTCTTCCGAGCGGCCCTCGCCGGGGATGCCGGGGCGATCATCCTCGAGATCGCCAGATCGGAGATTGCCTACACCGATCAGCGACCTGCCGAATACGTCGCGGTGCTGATCGGGGCGGCCCTCCGCGAGGGCTACCGGCTCCCGCTCTTCATTCAAGGGGACCACTGCCAGGTCAACGCCAAGAAGTACGCCACCGATCCGGAAGGCGAGGTCGGCGAGGTCAAGAAGCTCATCGCGGAAGAAATCGGAGCCGGCTTCTTCAACATCGACGTCGACACCTCGACGCTGGTGGACCTCTCTCGGCCCACCCTCGACGAGCAGCAGCGGGCCAACTACGAACGGGCGGCCGAGATCACCACGTTCATCCGGCGGCTCGAGCCGAAAGGCGTCACCGTGTCGGTGGGTGCCGAAATCGGTGAGGTCGGACACAAGAACAGCACCGTCGAGGAACTCCATGCTTTCATGGAGGGCTTCAACCGCGCTCTAACGAAGCGCGGGGCTGGCCTCGCCGGGATCAGCAAGATCTCGGTCCAGACCGGGACCTCGCACGGCGGGGTGGTACTGCCGGACGGCTCGATCGCCGATGTGAAGCTCGATCTCGTGGCACTGGAGGCGCTCTCGGCGGCGGCCCGGTCGCCCTACGGCATGGGCGGCGCCGTGCAACACGGCGCGAGCACGCTCCCGCCCGACGCGTTCGGCCATTTCCCCCGGATCGAAACGGTCGAAATCCACCTGGCGACGAACTTCCAGAACATCGTCTTCGATCACCCGGCGCTTCCCGGCGAGCTCCGGCAACGTGCCTACGGGTGGCTCGATGCCAACGCCCAGAGCGAGAAGAAGGCGGACGACACCCCGGAGCAGTTCTATTACCGGGCCCGAAAACGGGCCATTGGTCCGTTCAAGAAGGAATTCTGGTCGCTGCCCCAGGCGACTCGCGGGGCGATCGCGGCCGATCTGGAAAAGAACTTCCGGTTTCTGTTCGATAAGCTGAAGGTCAACGGGACCGCGGGGCTGGTCCGTGCTCACGTCAAAGCCACGCCGCTTCGCCACGCCGACCTCGCCAAGCCGGCGAGCCGAGCGGTGGACGACGCCGAGGCGGGGGAGTAGATGGCCATGGGTCGTCGAGACCGCGATGTCGTTTATCTCGAGCGCGAGGGAGGCGGAGGCCTCAAGTGGTTGGTGCTGGGCGCCGCGCTCGGCGCGGGCCTGGCGCTCTTGTTCGCGCCCCGTAGTGGCCGGGAACTGCGGCGAGAACTCGGTCGGGGGATCAAGGGAATGCGGGAGCTGGCCGATGAGACCTGGGACGAGATTCGCGACGAATTCGGGGCCGAGGATCACAGCCGCCGTTCCGCGGACGAGGGTGCCTCGGCGGGCGACGACGGCGGCGACGACCGGCCGTCGCGGCAAGCGGAACGTCCCCGCAAGCTCGCTGCCCGGGAGGAGCTCGAGCGCCGCCTCGAGGCGGCCCGGGCCCGGCGCCGTCCGCCGGTGACGGAGGCCGACGAGGAACCGGTCGCCTGATCCGCTGGTCACCGGTCGCGGGCCTCCGAAGCCTCAGCCAATTCGTCTGGCGGGTGCTCACGGCAGCCGATCGGCACCGGATTCCGTTTTTGGCCAGCGCCCTGACGTTCGACGCGCTGTTGGCGGCGGTGCCGCTGTTTCTTCTCCTGCTCGCCGGGGCGGCGTGGCTGCTGGTCCACTTGGGCGGGGAGCCGCTCTCGACCGGCGGGCTGATCGAACGGTTCCTCCCGCCCCACGACGCCACCGGGGGCGCCGATCCCTTTCTGCTGGTCGAGGACCTGGTGGTGCGCCTCACCGAGGCTGCCCGGCAACTGTCGATCGTCGCCGTTCCCGTGTTTCTGTGGTTTGCCACCCGCGTCTTCGCCTCGGCCCGGACCGCGCTCGACGAGATCTATTCGCTTCACGGGACGCCACCCCGTCGTCACTTCGTGCTGGCGTATCTCACCGGCAAGCTGCGGGATCTGGGCATGGTGGGCGTGGCACTGTCACTCTTCGTGGCCAATACGGTGCTGACCGTGGGCCTCGCCCTGTTGGAGGCCCGCGGCCAGGCGGTGCGACCGGCCCTGGCCTTCTTCGTGACCAGCGGCGGCCGCCTGGCGGGACAACTGTTGGCCTTTCTGTTCTTGGTTTCGCTGTTCGCGGCGGTGTACTACGGCGCCTCACGCCGACGTCCGCCGTGGCGCCACACGGTGATCGCGTCGCTGTTCGCGGCGGTGATGTTCGAAGCCGCCAAGCGGCTGTTCGGTCTCTACGTCCGCAGTACGGTGTCGTTGCAGCAGATGAACCCCGACGCCAACTTGGCCGCCGTGTTCGTGTTCGTGCTGTGGATGTACTACTCCTCGCTGGTCTTTCTGATCGGCGCGATCGTCGCCTCGGAGCAACGGGTGGTGCGGTTGGATGGACACGCCAGCGCTGGGGCTGGTACCTTTGCCGCCTCGCGGGAATGAACTTCGTGGAGCAGCCATGCGTTTTCTCGTCGCCTGCCTGATGCTCGGGGCCACCCCGATCGTGGCCCAGCAACCGTTCGCCTGGTACAACCGGGGACCGTACCGGCCGGCCGTGCCGCGGCCCGATTCGCTCCTCGGGCATCCGATCGGCTCTCGCCACACGATGTATCATCAGCAGCAACAGGTGTTCGATCGGATGATCGCGGCGGCGCCCGACCGGGTTCGCGCCGAGATCGCGGGCTACAGCGCCGAGGGAAAGGTGCTCCGGCTCTTGATCATCTCGGCGCCGGAGAACCTGGCTCGCTTGGATCAGATCCGGGCCGATCTGGCCCGGCTGGCGGACCCCCGGACGACGACCCCCGCGGCCGCGGCCGAGATTGCCGGTCGGATTCCGGCGGTCGCCATGCTGTCGCATTCGATTCACGGCAACGAGCCGGCCGGGTTCGAGTCGTCGATGATGACGGCATACCAGCTCCTGGCCAGTGACGAACCGGCCACCCTCGAGATCCTTCGCAACGTGGTGACGATCATCAACCCCACTATGAATCCGGATGGACACGAGCGGTTCGCGGCCTGGAGCAACTCGGCGGCGGTGGGGTCCGACGATCCGGCCGCGCTCGAGCAGACCGAGCCGTGGAGCGTCATGGGCCGCGGCAATCACTATCGCTTCGACATGAACCGCGACGTCTTGGCCCAATCGCAATCGGAGACCAAAGCGATCGTGGCCGCGGTGATGCGGTGGCGGCCCCAGGTGTTCGTCGATCTCCACAGCACCACCTCGCAATATTTCTTCGCCCCCGCCGCCCTGCCGGTCAACGCCAACGTCCCGGCCAAGAGCCGGGAGTGGCTGGAGCGGTTCGGCCGGGGGAATGCCGCGGCCTTCGACCGTCATAGCTGGCAGTACTACGTTCGCGACGTGTTCGATCTGTTCTACGCCGGGTATTGGGATAGCTGGCCGTCGCTGAACGGGGCGACCGGGATGACTTTCGAAACCGACGGCGGCCCCGAACTGCGGCTTCGGAAGGGCGACGGAACGGTGATGACCTTCGCGGACGGGATCGCCCACCACTGGGTCGCCTCGGTCGCGACGTTAGGCACGCTCGCGACCGGCCGGGAAGAGCGTCTCCTCGACTACTACGACTTCCGGGTCTCGGGAATGGCCGAGGTCGGGTCCCGCCCGTTTCGGCGGGTGCTGATCGCCCCGGGCGACGACCCCGAACGCGCCGTCCGGCTCGGGCGCCTCCTGGCGAGCCAGGGAATCGAGGTGACCCGCACCACCGCGCCGGTGACCCTGACCGGGACCAACGACTACCTGACCAGAGCCCCGGTACCGGCCCCGGCCCGGGGGGCCCGGTCGGTCGCCGGCCCGGCGAAGACGTTTCCGGCCGGGACCCTGGTGGTCGATTTGGGGCAACCTCAGGCCAGGCTGGCCACCGCGTTGCTCGAGCCCTCGAGCGCGGTCGACAGTGCCTTTGCGGTCCGGCAGTACCAGCGGTTCGAGCGAAATCGCCGGCGGGGCGAGGCGGCGTCCAGGGAAGGCTACGAGTTCTACGATGTCACTGCCTGGTCGTTGCCCTTGGCGTACGGGCTCGACGCCTATTGGACCGACAACACCGCGCCGGTGACGGGCGACAGGGTGGGATCGGACTGGCCGGCGCCGCAGGGCGGGACGTCGGGGCGGGCCCAGTCGGCCTACCTCTGGCAGCCGGGGACCGCCGCCGGGGCCCGGCTCGCGATGCTGCTGCTTCGCGAGGGTTTCGCCGTTGGCGCCGCGGCGGAGTCACTCCGCGCCGATGGGGCGAGCTACCCTCCAGGCACCTTCGTGGCCCGAATCCAACGCAACCCGGCCTCGCTTCACGATCGAATCGGACAGCTGGCCGGGCGCCTCGGCGCCACGGTGACCGCGGTGCAGTCCGCCTTTCCGGACGTCGGCAAGGTAGGGGTGGGGAGCGAGGCCATCGCCCACCTCCGTGCCCCCAAGGTGCTGATCGGTGCCGGCGACGGGGTGTCGCAGACTTCATTTGGGAGTGCCTGGTTCTATTTCGAGAAGGAACTGGAAGTGCCGGCGACGCCGATCGACCTGGGGGCGTTGGGCCGGGTCAACCTGGCCGACTACAGCGTGCTGGTGCTGCCGGACGGCTTCGGAACGATGGGCGATCGGCTCCAAGCGGTCGCCGAACCGCTCAAGCAATGGGTCCGTCGCGGCGGCGCGATCATCGCGTTCGGCGGGGCCGGCCAGGTCCTGGCCCGCAAGGAGATCGGTCTGCTCACCGTCGGGGAAGTCGGGAAGACCGACACCGCCGACAAAAAGGCTCCGGCCGATACCACCAAGCCAGCCGTGTCATTACCGATCCTGTCCGCGACCGCGCCGAAGCCGACCCAGCCCGAGGGCGTTCCGGGACTGATCGCCCGGGCCACCCTCGATCAGACCCATTGGCTGACCTTTGGGTACCGTCGCCAGGAACTCCCGGTTCTGGTCAACGGCGACGTCTTCTTCACCCCGTCGCGACAGGGCGACAACCCGGTCATGCTAGTGGGCGACAATCTCGTTCTGGCCGGATTCACCTGGCCTGGAAATACCGAGCGACTCCTCAAAGGCTCGGCCTGGGCGGTCGTCGAGAACGTTGGGGCCGGGACCGTGGTGCTCTTCGCCGAGGACCCGCTGTTCAGGGCGTTCTGGCGTGGCACGGCGGGCCTCTTCAACAACGCCGTGCTCTACGGCCCGGGGAGGTAGGCGGCTATATTGGTGGCGCCCCAGGTCCGAAGGGTATTGGCGCGCGAACCGCGTCAGGACCTTGCCGGTAGCAGCGCTAAGCGATGTCCGGTATCGCTTCGGGGTGCCTGGGGCACTCCTTTCTTCAGTGGGCGCCAACGCTCACGCACGGTCGAGCATCGATGATCGCCCTCGCCAGGAAGTACCGCCCCCGCCGTTTTGCAGACCTCCTGGTCCAAGACCACGTCGCGGCGGCGCTCCGGGGAGCGGTGGCCCGGGGACGAGTCGGCCACGGTTACCTCCTGACCGGGCCACGCGGAGTCGGGAAGACCACCGCGGCGCGGATTCTCGCCATGGCGCTCAACTGCGAACGGCAGGATCGGGCCCGCCCCAGCGGTGAACCCTGCGGCGAGTGTCCCACCTGCGAGCGGATCTGGAGTGGAGGCGCCAATCTCGACGTCGTCGAGATCGACGCGGCCAGCAACCGGTCGGTCGACGACGCCAGAGACCTCCGGGAGCGGGCGATGTACGCCGCGTCCCAGGAGGACCGTTACAAGGTCTACATCGTCGACGAAGCGCACATGCTGACCCGCGAGGCCTGGAACGCCTTGCTCAAGATCCTCGAGGAGCCGCCCCCGCGGGTCGTGTTCGTCTTCGCAACGACCGAGCCGCAGAAGATCGCCAACCTGGCCGCACCGGTTCTCTCCCGCTTACAGCGCTTCGACTTCCGACGGATCCACGCCGCCGCCATCCGAGATCGGGTCGTCCAGGTGCTCGCCGCCGAAGGCCTCGCCGCCGAGGACGATGCCGTGACGGTGATCGCTCGGTATGCCGACGGGGGCATGCGCGATGCCCTGTCGGTGCTCGATCAGGCCTTGAGCCTCTCGGAAGGTGCCCTCACGGCGGAGCGAGTCCGTCAGGCGCTCGGACTGATCGGGGATGAGGTCTACGCCGAGGTGCTCGCGGCCGTGGCCGACCAGCAGGCGGCGCCGATGTTCGGGATCGTCGACCGGCTGATGGCCTCGGGCGCCGATCTGGTCGAGTTCATTGGTGGGATGGCCGATTTGCTGCGGGCGCTCCTGATGGATCTCACCGGCGCGGACCCTGAAGGCCTCACCACGGTGCAGCGGGACGTGATCGGCGCCGCCCGAGCGCGGCTGACCGCTGGCGACGTCCTCCGGATGCTCGCGCTCCTCACCGAAGCGGAGACCTCGATCCGACGGAGCGCCAACGCCCGCCTCGTGGTCGAGTCGCTCTTGCTCCGGTGGGCCTTGATGGACCGGACCGTGAGCCTGGAAGAGGTGTTGCGAGGAGCCGCGGTGGGCCCTCCCGGCACCGGTACCCCTCGGCCGTCTGTCGCCAGCCCGATCGAGCGGCCCCGGTCCGGGTCAGATCGCCCGGTGTCCTCGGCACCCGGCCCGGTCCCCCCCCCGGACGCCGGAGGCCCGCTTCTGGTCGGACCACTCACCACCGAGGCGCTCCGTTCGGCCTGGCCCGCGCTGGTCGAGCGAGGTAAGGCGCAGAGCCACCTCTTCGGGGCGATCCTCGCTGCCTTGTCGCCGACCGCCGTCGAGCCGGACCAGGTTCGACTCGAAATGAGCCAGGATGGCGGCCCGTTGCTTGAAGGGGCTCAAGCGCGGCTCGGCGCGATCCGCGCATTGGTGACGGAGGCGGCCGGCCGCCCGGTCGAGGTGCAGGTTGGCGCCGGGGTGGGGAAGGTCGCCAGGGCGGACCGCCCTAAGCGATTGTCGGACAACGACATAAAGAACCAGAAATTGGGTGAGATCCGGGCCAAAGACCCGTCGTTGGACGCCGCCGCCGAGGCGTTAGATTTGGAGATCGTGGAGTAGAGAAACCATGGCAGATCTCCAGCAAATTCTCCAGTTGAGCCAGCAGATGCAGGGCCGGCTCCAACAGCTTCAGGCCGATCTCGCCGACCGTTCGGTCGAGGCGACCGCCGGCGGTGGCCTGGTCCGGGTCAAGGCGGATGGTCGCGGCCTGATCCGAGAACTCGTCATCGACCCAGCCGCCTTCGCCGGGCATGATGCCGAGCTGCTCTCCGACCTGGTACTGAGCGCGGTCGCCGAGGTGCAGCGACGAGCCGCCGAAACCGCCCAGGCCGAGATGCGAAAGGTGCAGGGCCTCCCCTCGTTGCCGGGGCTCTGAACCCGGTGGCTTCGATCGACGATCTCGTCGCCGAACTGAGCAAACTGCCCGGTATCGGTCGAAAAACCGCCCAACGCCTCACCTTTCACCTGCTGCAACAGCCCCGGGAACGCCTGACCAGGCTCGCCGATGTGCTCGGTCAGGTGGCCGACCGGGTTCGTTGCTGCGCGGACTGCGGCAATTTCGCCGACGCGGACCGATGCGAGGTTTGCGCCGATCCCCGTCGAGACCAGGGCCTGCTCTGCGTGGTCGAGGAACCTTCCGCGGTGGCCCAGGTGGATCGCGCCACCGGGTTTCGTGGTCGCTACCTGGTCCTTGGCGGTCGGCTCTCGCCCCTGGAGGGGATCGGGCCGGACCAGCTTCGGATCGGGTTGCTCCGCCAGCGGATCGCCAGCGGGACGGTGAGTGAGGTCATTCTGGCGACCAACCCGTCGCTCGAAGGCGAGGCCACTGCTACATTCATTCATCAGCTGCTGGTCGGTACGGGGGTCCGGGTCAGTCGGTTGGCCCGGGGATTACCGGTCGGCGGCGATCTCGAGTACATCGACGGAGTAACGCTGAGCCACGCGATGGAGGCTCGGCGGGAGATCGTGTGAAAGCGACCAGGACGCTCGTGGTTTCGATCGGGGCGGTCGCCGGGCTCGCGCTTGGCTGGTTTCTGGCTGGGCGGCATGTGACCAGGCACCGGGCGGACTTGTTCAGCGCGAGCCGGATCAAACGGCTGGCGGCGCTGTCGTACCTCGCAGGCCAGGAACGGGTGGAAACGGTGCGGCTCCTGAAAGACTACATCGCCTGGGAACCGACCGCCGCGCTCCGGAAGCGAGCGGGCCGGATCGTCGCTCGTCTCGAGAGCCAACTCACGTGACCCGAGCCACCACCTGGTCGTTTCGCGAGGACGATGCCCAACGGATCAACGCCGTCTTGAACCAGCTGTTGGGCGAAGCCAATGCCCGAACCGCGTTGCTGGTCGACCGGACCGGTCAGATGTTGGCCACCGCGGGCGAGCCGCCGACGTTCGATCCGGTGGCATTCGCCTCGCTGACCGCGGCCGACTTCAGCGCCAACGATCAGCTGGCCAAGATGCTCGGCGAACCGGAGTTCGGCGCCCTGTTCCATCAAGGCGAGAAAGAATCGCTCTATCTCGCCGACATCGCCCGGCGAGTGATCCTGGTGGTACTGTTCGACAACCGCACCACGCTCGGGTTGGTGAAACTGCGGGTCCGGGGCGCGGTGGTGGGCTTGAGCGCCCTGTTCACCGAGTTGTTCGAGCGGCGAACCGCGGCGCCACCCAAGGTCGAAGCCGCGTTCCTGGCGAGGCCGAAGACGAGATCGACAAACTGTTCGGGAGCTAAGGGGAACCCCAAGAGATGTCGCTCATCAACTACGCCTCTCGCGAGATCAACTGCAAGCTGGTGTATTACGGTCCCGGTTTGGGCGGTAAGACCACCAATCTGGAGTACATCTATGAGAAGGTGTCCCCGTCGTCCAAGGGCAAGATGATCTCCCTTGCCACCGAGACGGAACGGACCTTGTTCTTCGACTTCCTGCCGGTGGATCTCGGTACCATCCGCGGATTCAAGACCCGGTTCCATTTGTATACGGTCCCTGGCCAGGTCTACTACAACGCCTCCCGGAAGCTGATCCTGAAGGGGGTCGACGGGGTGGTGTTCGTGGCCGACAGTCAGATCGAGCGGATGGAAGCGAACGTGGAGTCGATGCAGAATCTCTATGACAACCTGCTCCAGCACGGCTACGACCTGACCAAGATCCCGTTCGTGGTGCAGTACAACAAGCGGGACCTGCCTAACGCAGCACCGATCGACGAACTCCAGGAGAACCTCAATCCGGGCTGGCCGGTCGACGACCCCGCCAAGCAACGCCAGGTGGCCAACCCGGACCGGCCGGGCGAGTTGCTGGTCGAACAGCTCGACGGCGCCTGGATCGAGCGGGCTCCCTACTTCGAGGCCATGGCGGTTCGGGGCGACGGCGTGTTCGACACTCTCCGATCGATCAGCAAGCTCGTCCTGAAGACCTTGGGGTAGATCGAGGCCCCGCCGATGTGGACGCTGCCCAACCTGCTCACCATCGGCCGGATCGCGATCACCCCGGTCATCGCCTACCTCCCGTTCATCGAAGGCTACTGGCCGAAGCTGCTGACGTTCGTCGTGTTCATCATCGCGGCCGTGAGCGACGTGATCGACGGCCGGATCGCCCGCCGCCGGGGCCTGGTGACCGACTTGGGCAAGGTGCTCGACCCCCTGGCCGACAAGCTGCTGCTGCTCGCGACGGTGGTGCCGATCTACGTGATCGCTCAGACCCGCCGCGACCTCTACGATATCCCGTTGTGGCGCAGCATCCCGGTCTGGGTCTGCCTGGTGTTGATCGGCCGGGAGTTCGCCATGACCGCTTTCCGCTGGTTCGCCAAGCGCCGCGGGGTGGTCATCGCCGCCCACGGCCACGGCAAACTCAAGACGGTGACCCAGAACATCTTCGTCGGGGGCACCATCCTCTGGTTCGCGTTTCGCGACGCCTGGAATCCGCTCGCCCTTCACAAAAGCGCCTTCTGGCAGTTCTGGAAGGACTTTCACGGCCATTTCGTCTCCGTGAGCCTGGCGATCGCGACCGCGCTGACCGTCTATTCCTTCGCGGTGTACCTCTACCGCTACCGTCGCTTGTTCGACTGAGCCAAGCCCTCCCCGCCCTCGGGCCACATGGACATCGACCTGGTTACCATCGGAACCGAACTGCTCCTCGGGTTCACCGTCGATACCAACAGCGCCTTCGCGGGCCGAACCCTCGCCGAGGTCGGGGTTCGGATCGCCCGGCGAACCTCGATACGCGACACGCCGGAGGAGATTCGCACCGCCGTCGGTGACGCCCTGGTCAGATCGCGGTTCGTGATCACGACCGGGGGCCTGGGACCGACCCGGGACGACGTCACCAAGAAGGTCGTGGCGGACCTCTTCGGCGCGCCCCTCGAATTCCAGGACGCGATCTGGGAAGAGTTGACGGCCAAATGGGCCCGAATTGGCCGGAAGATTCCCGACAGCAACCGCTGCCAGGCGGAAGTTCCCAGGGGCGCGATGGTGCTTCCGAACCCCCGGGGCACCGCCCCCGGTCTTTGGCTTTCGGGACCGCTCGGCGAAGTGGTCATGCTCCCCGGGGTCCCGTCCGAGATGCGCGGCCTCCTGGTGGATCAGGTGGTGCCTCGGCTCGCCGCCCGAAGCGGCGGGCGGGCGATCGTGTCGCGAGTGCTCCGAACTACGGCGATTCCCGAGTCGACTCTGGCGACCAGGCTCGCCCAGGTCGAGGACTCGCTCGATCCGCTGACCCTCGCCTACCTGCCGGGCCTCGAAGGGGTCGACCTCCGGCTGACCGCCTGGGACATGGCGCCCGCCGACGCCGAACCCCTGCTCAGGTCGGCTGCCGAGAGGATCCGCGAGATCGTCGGAGTCAATGGCTATGGCGAGGGAGACGACGATCTCGCCGCCGTCCTGCTCGATCGACTCCGGGCCAAACGCTGGAAGCTGGCCGTCGCCGAGTCGTGCACCGGCGGGATGGTGGGACAGCGGCTCACCGACATTCCGGGTAGCTCGGAGGTGTTCCTCGGCGGGGTGATCGCCTACCACGACAACGTCAAGGTCCGCCAACTGGGCGTCTCCCCGCTGACGATCGAGCGGCGCGGGGCGGTCAGCGAAGAGACCGTTCGCGAGATGGCGGCTGGGGTCGCGGCGGCGACCGGGGCGGAGGCGGCGGTTGCCGTGACCGGCATCGCCGGCCCGGGCGGTGGCTCGGACGCCAAGCCAGTCGGGACCGTGTGGTTCGGCTTCTCGGTGGCGGGCCGGGTCGAGGCCGAGCGCCTCGGCCTCCCCGGCACCAGGGCGGACATCCGGGGTCGGGCGGCTCAGTATGCTCTGTTTGGAATCCACCGGCGCCTTGGGTGACCGAGCTCGGCCCATTCGCAGTTTGAAATACCCGGCGGCCATGCCAAATTGACGTGGTCGCCGGGTATGTCCGTTGCGATCATCCGGTTGGGAAGAAACCGACCGGCCCGCGAGGCCGTAAGTCACGATTAATCAGGAACCTACGTGAATACCGAACGTCCCTTCGAAGAGGACGCTCCCGCTGGGGGAGCTCCCGACTTGGAGTCAGTGGTCAGCGACGCCGGCGGGGCTGCCCCGCCGATGGAGCCCGCTGAGAGCGCGGTCGGGCGCTTGGAGGGGCAACTGGCCCATGCCAACGACCGGTACCTTCGGCTGGCCGCCGACTTCGACAACTTCAGAAAGCGAGTCGCCAAGGAGCGGATCGAGTTGGCCGATCGAGCCCAGGCGGCTTTCGTCATCCGGTTGCTCGACGTTCTCGACGATCTCGATCGCCTCGCGGCCAGCGATCCCACCGGTCAGTCGTCGGTGGTCCGCCAGGGAATCGACCTGGTCGACAAGAAGCTCCGCAAGGAATTGGAGGCCGCCGGCCTGGAGCGGGTCGATCCGGTCGGTCAGCGATTCGATCCGTCGGTGGCGGAGGCGGTTTCCGTCATCGCCCCGCCCGGCGCCGAGCAGGACCACACCGTGAGCGCCACCTTCCAGGTGGGGTATCGGTTCAAGGGGGCGTTGGTCCGGCCGGCCCGGGTCCAGGTCTACAGCTCGGAAGGGCACGCCTAACGTGGCGTCCCAGGACTTCTACCAGCTACTCGGCGTGGCCGAGTCGGCGACGGCGGAGGAGATCAAGAAGGCGTATCGTCGGCTGGCCAAGCAGTATCACCCCGATGCCAATCTCAACAACCCGCAGGCGGCCGAGAAATTCAAGCAGATCTCCGAGGCCCACGGCGTCCTGTCCGATGCCGAGAAGCGGAAGAAGTACGACCAGATGCGCCGACTCGGCGCCTTCGATTTCACGGGTCGGGGCGCGGGCCGTTCCGGGGCGGGGTCACAGGGCCGCCCTGGCGGAGCGGCTGGTGGCGGGTTTTCCGAGACCTTCGACTTCGGCGACTTCGGCTCGATGGGGCTCGGGGACATCTTCTCGTCCATCTTCGGGCGAGGGGCGAAACGAGACCAAGCCCGTGGCGAGACGGTCGAGACCACGCTCGCGGTCCCCTTTCGAGTGGCGGTGCTTGGCGGCAAAGTCCCGGTGACCCTGACGGTCGGCGGCGCCTGTCCGGCCTGCGCCGGGAGCGGCGCCGCCGCCGGCGCGAGCGTCGGCCAGTGCGGCGAGTGCAAAGGTCGGGGGACCATCTCCTTTGGGCAGGGTGGCTTCGCCGTCAACCGTCCCTGCCCGATGTGCCGGGGCAGGGGCAAGGTCCCCTCGCAGCAATGTCCGACCTGCGGCGGGGCCGGCGAGGTCCGAACCGAGAAGACCGTCTTGATCTCGGTGCCGGCGGGCACCGATACCGGGACCAAGATTCGGTTGAAGGGGCAAGGCGAGGCGTCGGCGCCTGGCGGGCAGCCGGGCGACCTGCTGGTGACCTTCGAGGTCGAACCCGACCGCTTCTTTCAGCGCGACGGCCTCGATCTCAAATGCACCGTGCCGGTGAACCTGGCGCAGGCGGTGCTCGGAACCAAGATCAAAGTCCGCACCGTCGACGGGAAGAAAGTGGTGTTGACCATTCCCGCCGGCTCACCCCCCGGCAAGAAGTTTCGGATCAAGGGAATGGGGGTGCCCAAAGGCGATGCGCGCGGCGATCAGTTGGTCGAGATCGCGGTCACCATGCCGGAAAAGCTCTCCGAAGAGCAGGCGGCTCTCTTCCGCCAGTTCGCCGATCGGGCCGGTTTGGTCTACTGACCGGCGGGCCGATACCGTTCGATCAGCGCCGGGTGGGTCGCGACCTCGGGCGAGGTCGTGGCGCGTCGTTGGCGCCACTGGCCGTCAGCGTCGAGTTCCCAGGCCTGGCGGTTGTCCCGCCACATCAACTCGAGCAGCTGGCGGATGGACTCCTGGTGGGCCGGCTCCAGGACCGGCGACGCCGCCTCGATCCGACGATCCAGGTTCCGGGGCATCCAGTCGGCCGAGCTGATGTAGACCTCGGGAGCGCCGCCGTTCTCGAACCACCAGGCTCGCGAGTGCTCGAGAAATCGCCCGATGATGCTGATAACTCGAACCCGCTCGCTCACCCCGCGGATCCCGGGCCGCAGGCAACAGATGCCCCGAACGATCAGGTCGACGTCGACGCCGGCCCGTGAGGCCCGGTAGAGCCCCGACATGACGGCGGGGTCCACCAGGGCGTTCATCTTCGCCAGGATCCGGGCCGGGCGGCCGGCCTGAGCGTGGCCGATCTCGGCGTCGATCCGCTCGAGCAACATCCGCCGCATCCCCGCTGGCGCAATCACCAGCTTTCGATATCCGGTCGGCGTCGCGAACCCGGTCAACACATTGAACAGGTCCGACAAGTCGGCCCCGAGGTCCGGATCGGAGCTGAGCAGTCCAAAATCGGTGTAGGTCCTGGCGGTCTTCGGCTGGTAGTTGCCGGTGCCGATGTGGACGTAGCGGCGAATCGCCTCACCCTCTCGCCGCACCACCAAAATGACCTTGGCGTGGGTTTTGAGACCGCTCACGCCGTAGCTGACGTGAACGCCGACATCCTCGAAACGCTGGGCCCACCGGATGTTGTTCTCCTCGTCGAACCGCGCTTGCAACTCGATCAGAACGGCGACCTGCTTGCCCCGTTCGGCGGCCGCGGTGAGCATCCGAGCGATGTGGGAGTCCCCGCCGGTCCGGTACATCGTCATCTTGATGGCCAGGACGTCGGGGTCTTCCGTCGAGGCCTGGAGGAAACGCTCGACCGTCGTCGAGAAGCTCTCGTAGGGGTGGTGGAGGAGAACGTCTCCCTCCCGAATGACGTCGAAGATGTTGCGTCCGGCCGCCAGCCGGGCCGGCGTCACCGGGGTGTGGGGCGGATCCTTGAGATCGGGGATTTCCAATCCGGCCAGCGATAGCAGGTCGGACCCGTCGAGGAGGCCCGACACTTCGTAGAGGTCGTCCGTGCCAAGCCGCTGCTCCAAGGGATCTTGGTCGGCGTTGAGCTCCGCGAGCAGGAGCTGACGAAGCGACTCCGGCGTCGATGGGCCGAGCTCGAGGCGGACCACCTCGGCGAAGCGCCGGGCCCGAACCTCCTCTTGAATGAGCGAGAGCAAGTCCTCGGCCTCTTCCGGATCGATCTCGAGATCGGTGTTGCGGGTGATCCGAAACGGATAGGCTCCGAGGATCTCGACTCCCGGAAACAACGACTCGAGATGGTTGGCGATGACCAGCTCCAAGGGCACGAAGCGATGGACGCCGGGAAGCCGAACCCATCGAGGCAGGATCTTGGGAACCTTGAGCCGCGCGAACTTCTCCTCGCCGTCGGGGCCGCGGAGGATCACGGCGAGCGAAATGGACAGATTGGAGATGTAGGGGAAGGGGTGGGCTGGATCGACTGCCAGCGGCGTGAGGACCGGAAACACCTGCTCGCCGAAATACCGCTCGACGGCCTCGCGATCGTCGGCCGAAAGCTCAGCCCAGTCGGTCAGCAACTCGACCCCGTGCCCGGCAAGCGCCGGGAGCAGGTCCTTGGAGAAGCAGACGTCGTGCTGGCGTTGCAGCTCACGGACCAGCGTCGAGATGGCCGCGAGCTGCTCTTCCGGTGTCAGGCCCTCCGGGGTCGGTTCCTGATAGCGGGCGGCTACCTGCTTTCGGAGCCCGGCTACCCGAACCTGAAAGAACTCGTCGAGGTTGGATGAGAAGATCCCGAGGAACTTGACCCGCTCGAGGAGCGGAGTCCGAGGATCCTGGGCCTCATGGAGCACCCGGCGGTTGAATTCGAGCCAGGACAACTCGCGATTGAGATAGAGGGCAGGGTGGCCAAGGTCGACGTCGACCGCGTCCGCCGGTCCGGTCATCGCGCCCAAGCTACTTCGCCCTTCCGCGCCAAGCGGTAACGGCTTCGTCACGGCCTACCGGCCGGGGTTCCGGCAGCCTGACCGGTCGCAAGATGCTGGTCCAACCAGTCGAGGACGACTCCCCACCAGAGGCGGCGGTTTCGCGGCTTGAGCACGAAGTGCCCTTCGTCGGGGAAGTACAACAGCTTGCTGGGCAAGCCCTTGGTCTGCGCCGCGGTGTAGGCTTGGAGTCCTTCGGAGACGTCGACGCGGTAGTCCAGTTGCCCGTGGACGACCAACAGTGGCGTCTTCCATTGGGCCACCTGGTTTGCCGGCGACCACTGTTCGAGCAGCGAGCGGGCTTCCGGCGACGACACCGGGCCGCCGAACTCCCAATTGGTAAACCACAGCTCCTCGGTGGTCCCCGCCATGCTGGTCGTGTTGTAGATGCCGTCGTGGGCCACCAGTGCCTTGAAGCGGTCGGTCTGACCCGCCAGCCAATACACCATGTAGCCGCCGTAGGAGGCGCCGGCCGCGCCGATCCGGCCGGCATCGACGAAGCGGAGCCGCGCCAGGTGGTCGAGACCCTTGATGAGGTCTTCCGCGGGCAGGCCGCCCCAGTTGCGACTGATGCTGTTGGTGAACGCCTGTCCGTAGCCGGTCGAACCGTGGAAATTGACCGCCGCCACGAGGTAGCCTCGGGCCGCGAAGAGGGCGTAGTTCCAGCGGAGGTGCCATTGGTCGAGCCAGGCACTTTGGGGCCCGCCATGAATCAGGTACGCCACCGGATAGCGCCGAGTCGAGTCGAACGCCGGCGGCTTCATCAACCAACCGTGAACCGAATCGCCCTTGGCACCGAGAAACGCGAAGCGTTCGAGCGGTCGAAGGTCGAAGCCAGCCAGCGCCGCGCCGTTGAGAGTGGTCAACTGGACCGGGGAGCCGCCGGTGAACTTCAACTGGTAGAGTTCCGGCGGCCGGGTTGCCGACTGGCGGAGGTAGATGATCCCATCGCCGATCGGGGTGGGGCGAGCGGCGGTGTGGACCCCACCCGAGGTCAGCCGGATCCGGGGACCGGCCGGTACCGGGATTCGGTAGAGATTGCGCTCGCCGCGCTCCTCCACCTCGACGATGACCGATCGCGAGTCGGGGAGCCAAGTGACGGCGCCGATGCTGGCGTCCCAATCGGCGGTGAGCGAGCGGCGATCGCCGCTGGCGCGGTCGTAGAGCATCAGCTGCTGCCGGTCGGCCTCGAAACCAGCGGTCGCCATCGAGAGGTACGCGATCCAGCGGGCGTTGGGCGAGTAGATCGGGCTGTGGTCGTTGCCGGGCTGATTGGTCATCGGCACCAGGCCGGCGCCGTCGGGGCCGACCAGGAAGATCTCGTTGTTGGTGCTGGTGGCGACGACCGAATCGGGATTGAAAACCACCGCCAACTCGGTGCCCACCGGCGAGATCGCGATGTCCTCGCCGCCCAGCGCCAAGGTCGGAACGTCGCGGTCGATCGGGGTGATGTCGCTGGCTTGCCCCGCGGCGTCGACCCGGAAGAGGTGGGTCCGGACCCCGGCGCGCCACTGGTTCCAATGGCGATAGAACAGCCCCGTCACCAGCGTCGCGGCGGTCGGGTAGTCGCCGTGACGGCGATCCAGCTCGGTCGCGGCGGGCCACTTGACGTCGGAGGTCACGAACAGGGCGGTGGTGTCCGGCGACCAGACGAACTGGTTGACGCCAGTCGGGAGGTTGGTCATCTGGCGCGGTTCGCCGCCATCGGTCCGGATCCGCCAAACCTGCGGTGCCCCCGAGCGAGTCGACAGGAACGCCAGGGTTCGTCCGTCCTTTGCCCAACGGGGCGATTGGTCCGACCCGGGGCCTCCGGTGAGCTCTCGGGAAATCCCCTCGGTCAAGCTATGGACCCAGATGCGAGAGACGTTGCGGTTGTCGCTGAGCGAGGGCACCGTCACCGTAAAGGCGACCATCGATCCGTCGGGAGACACTTGCGGATCGCCGGCGATCTTGAGCCGAAGGAATTCATCGACCGTGAAGGGGCGCTGGCTCTGCCCCGCCACCGAGGTCGGCCCCGCGGCCACCACCATCGCGATCATCCAGCCTCTGGTCATCCGATCACTCCCCCACCGAGAACTTGTCCCTGATCGGTGTACATCACTCCCGACTGTCCGGGGGTAATGGCGCGAGCCGGCACCTCGAGGTCGAGGGAGATCCCGTCCCGATCGACCCGGGCGACGGTGGCCGGGACGGCCCGGCTCCGATACCGGACCTGCACCTGGCACCGCGCTCCGACCGCGAGCGGCTCGCTCAACCAGTTGATCTCCTCCAAGGCCACCGACCACCCATCGAGGTCCGCGGCCTCGCCGACGAGCACCGCCCGATCCTCGGGACGAATGCCAACCACGTAGAGTGGCAGCGCGGCACCGCCCGGCAAGCCCCTGCGCTGGCCAATGGTGTACCGGGCGTAACCACGGTGTTGCCCCAGAACCTTCCCACTCGTGTCGACGATCGGCCCCGGCGTCAGGGCCGGCGCGTCGGCCGGCAGGTGCCGTTCCAGGACGCCGGCATAATCGTCGTCGGGGACGAAGCAGATCTCGACCGACTCCGGTTTGTCCGCGGTCACCAGACCCAGCCGCCGAGCCTGATCGCGGGTCTCTCGCTTCGAGAGCGAGCCGACCGGGGTCCGCATCCGGGCGATGACCGCGCGGTCGATTCCCCAGAGGAAGTAGCTCTGGTCCTTTCGCGGGTCGGCGCCCCGGAACAACGCGCCGTCGCGAGCGATGGCGTAGTGGCCGGTGGCGATCGCCTCGCAGCCGAGAGCGTCGGCGTGGGCCAATAGGTCGCGGAACTTGGTGAACGAGTTGCAGCGGACGCAGGGAATCGGGGTCCGGCCACGGGCGTATTCGGTCACGAAGTTGGCGATCACCTGCCGCCCGAACCGATCCTCGAGATTGAGGACGTAGTGGGGGATCCCGAGGCGGTGGGCGACGTCGCGGGCATCGGCGATCGAGTCGAGCGAGCAACAGGGTCGGTCCGGGACGTCGTCGCCATGACAAAACAGCTTCATCGTGGCGCCGACGACCTCGTGGCCCGCCGCTACGAGCAGCGCGGCGGCGACCGAACTGTCGACCCCGCCGGACATGGCGACCAGGACTCTCTCAGCCACGGCCCAACGTCGCGGTGAGCTGACGCACTTTGGTGACCACCCCCGGGAAAACCGCTACCAACCTGGCCACGTCCGCCTCGGTGGTCTCGTGGCCCAGGCTGAATCGCACCGACCCGAGCGCGAGAGCGCGATCGACCCCCATGGCCACGAGTACATGTGACGGCTCAACCGACCCGGTCGTGCACGCCGACCCCCCCGAGGCGGCGACGCCCGCCAGGTCGAGGTGCATCAGCATCGCCTCGGCTTCGGCCCCGGGGACGCCGACGTTCAGGACGTGCGGTGCCCGAGCCGCTCGCTCGCCGTGAATCACCAGATCCGATACCGCGGCCCGAAGCCCGGTGGCCAGCCGGTCGCGGAGGTCGGCGAGGCGAGCCGACTCGGTGGCGACCTCCGCCGCGGCGAGCGTCGCCGCGCGACCTAACGCCACCGCTCCGGCCACGTTCTCGGTCCCCGGGCGGATCCCGAACTGCTGTCCGCCGCCATGAATGATCGCCTCGACGGCCTTGCGGTCGCGGACCACCAGGGCCCCGATCCCTTTAGGCGCTCCGATTTTGTGGCCGGAGAGGGTGAGCAGGGTACACGAGGTGGTCGCCAGCGAAATGGGGAACTTCCCGAAGGCCTGAACCGCGTCCGAGTGAAACGGTACCCCGGCACCGCAACTGGCTTCAGCGAGCCGGTCGATCGGCTGACGGACTCCGGTTTCGTTGTTTGCCCACATCACCGAGGCCACGGCGGGCAGCCGGTGGAGCGCCGCGACGAACTCGTCCACCTCAACCAGGCCATCCGGCCCGACCCCGAGGATCTCCTCCTCGCCGCCGAGCTTGACGACGTGGTGGGCGGCGGCCAAGACGGCCTTGTGCTCGACCGCGGTCGTGAGGACCCGCATCGGCTGCCCCTTTTCCCTGGCGGCAAGCGCCGATCCCACGATGGCCAGGTTGTCGGCTTCGGTGCCTCCGGAGGTGAAGACGACCTGGTTCGGCTCGGCGCCGACGGCCAGCGCGACTTCCTTCCGCGCCTGTTCCAGGCCAGCCCGGGCGGCCCGCCCGAAGCGGTGGGCGCTGGACGGGTTGCCGAAGGCCGAGAGCCCGAGGTACGGCAGCATCGCGTCGAGCACTTCCGGGCGAACCGGCGTGGTGGCGGCGTGATCCAGGTAAACCGGGGTCGTCATCCTTCAATAATAGCTGGAAACCGTTGCGACTGCGAACTTTAGGTCACTTTGCCTGGCCCGGCGATCGACCCCGTACCCGAGAATCTGGTCGACCCATCGACGTCTCGGCCAAGGCCGAGGGCGGCAACAGCATGGCGAGTCGGACCGGGGCCCTGCTCTTCGCTACATGCTCTGAACTCCCAGCTGAACGAGATCGTCGACCAGGACGGTCTCGTGAGTGAAGAACGGCTCGCCGAACCGGGAGCGAATCAGCGAGCCGTAGTGCGCGTTCTGGATTTCGACCAAGCTGTAGAGGTCCTGGCCGGTCGGGAAGATCTCGCCCGCCGAGACGGCGTCGTCGAACTGACTCGAGTAGGATCGAATCGCGGCCAGCTTGCGCTCGAACTGGTCGCTGATGTCGACGACGAACGAGGGCTTCACCGGGTCTTCGCGGTAGGCCAGCGCGTACACGATCTTGAACGGCCGATGGGGCGGCCCGACGGCCGGGTATTTGGCGAGCCCCGCGAGGAAGCAGGCATCCCGGGCCAGTTCCGAGGCGATCCGGTGGTCCGGGTGTCTCCCGACCGGGAACGGAAGGATGACGACCTGCGGGGCGAAATGTCGAATCGCCTCGACCACCGCGCGCCGACTCGGTTCGTCGTTATGGATCGCCGCGTCGGGCAGGCCGGCGTTGCGGCGCTCGGAGAGGCCCATGATCCCGGCTGCCCGCTCCGCTTCCTTTTCGCGCGTTGCCGCGTCGCCGCGGGTGCCGGTCTCGCCGGCGGTCAGGTCGAGGACGGCGTCCGGTAGCCCTGATCCGCCGAGCGGATCAAGGCCCCGGCGCAGGTGAGCTCGACGTCGTCTCGGTGGGCGGCGATGGCGAGGACGTGAACGGCCATTGGGTGGACTGGGCGAAGACCCACCCAAGATAGCGACCGGCGGGCGGAACCGGGCCCGCTACCAGACTCGGGTCGAGAACTCCACCGTGGCGGTGAGGGTCGATTGCCGGCCACCAACCAGCCGGTTCCCGGTTGGCTGCGGGGTCGGGGCGACCCGAGCCACGCTTCGGGTCCATCGGACGCCGACCCCAACACCACGCCGCGCCAGGCCGGCGCCGAGCACGAATCCGCCGTCGCCGTTGTTGTAGCGGGTCCCGGTGGTATTCGCCTCGCCGCAGCTTCGAACCAGACGCTCGCTCGGGTTGACCAGGCGAAGTGCCTCCGAGCAACCGATTCTGAGGGCCATGAACGGACCGCCGTAGAGACGAGGCGACAGGCCGCCAGGCGGGCCGCGGAAGCGATATTCGAGGAGCAAGGGCGCCTCGATCCAGGTAAGGTGCACGGTCTCCCTGGCGACATCCTGAGGGCAGCCGGTGGGCAGGCAGTCGATGACGGTGAGCGGGGCGGCGCCGACCCGTTTCCCGGTGATGAGGACTTCGGGCCGGAGCCGGAACCCTTCGCCAAGACTAACGCTGGCGAACCCGCCCAAGGTGCCCCGAATCTCGGAGTCGGTCGCCTCGGTGCCGCTGATCGAAGTGAGGTTCGGTCCCCCGATGATCCCGACCTCGACGGCACGGTAGTCGAACGCCCGGCGGACATAGCTGCCCAGCCGCCGTTGGGCCGCGGCCTGATCGAGGAGAGCGAGGACGAGCGCGGCGAGCAGCCAGGCTGAGCGAGGCATCCGAGGCTCCGGGGTAGCGAGAGAGTCCGAGACGGGGCGACTCGATTGGGACACGAGCAACGGCGGAACGGTTGCATCGGTCCGTCCCCGATTTCCAACGGGTTCCGTCTCGGATACCGTCAGGTCGGAAGCGGCGTCACTCACTCGTGGCGAAGGGCCTCGACTGGATCCATTCTGGCCGCCCGGTTGGCGGGGTAGAGACCGAACCCGAGCCCGATCGCGATCGACACCACGACCGCGGCGGCCGCGCTCCAGAGGGGAGGACGGGCGTCGATGGCCAGGCCGGCTTTCATCACTTCGCCCATCCCGAGTCCCACCAGAATCCCGATGGACCCGCCCACCAGGGTGAGCGTCGCGGCCTCGACGAGAAACTGCCAGAGGCTCTCCTGCCGGGTGGCCCCCAAGGCCTTGCGGGTGCCGATCTCACGGGTCCGGCTGGTCACGGATACCATCATGATGGCCATCACTCCAATCCCACCGACCAGCAGCGAAACCCCCGAAAGCGCGATCATGACCAGGAAGAACGCGCCGGTCAGCCGGTCGACCATCTGCAGCATCTGATCCTGGGTGATCGTGTCGAAGGTGTTCGGCAGCCCGGGCCGCAAGCCCCGGAATCGGCGGAGTGCCACGGTCGCCTGGTCGCGGACGTCGCCGACGGAGACCGAGAGGTCGCCCAACACCACCACGAACAGCTCGCGGGTCTCGTCGAATCGGAACGAACCCTTGGCCATTCGGTAGGGGACGAAGGCTCCGGTCGTGGCCCCGGGTTGCCGGAAAGCGTTGTCGGGTGGGTGCCAGATCCCGATCACCTGGAGGGCCCGGTTGCCCATCCGGACGTATCGGCCGACCGGGTCGAGTCGCCCGAAGATCGAACGGGCCACGTCCGACGCCAGGATGGTCACCGGCGCGCCGGTTCGGACCTCGGACGGCGCGAACAGCCGACCGGCGAGCAGGGTTCCGCCCTGAAGTTCGATGAAGCGTTCGTCGCTGCCCCAGACTTCGGTGATCTGAGTCCGGCTGTCCTCGAATTCGATTCGACTGGAGAAGCGGCACCACAACGCGGCGTGCCGGACCAAGGGGGCCCGAGCGATCGCGGCCGCGTCGTTCTCGGTCAGCACCGGGCGAATCCGGACCTCGTAGGGCGGGTTGCTCGGGTCGAACGGCGTGGCGCCGAACCATCGCATCACGTAGAAGACGTTGGGGACGGCGGCGTTGACGGCGTTGAAGACCTGGGTGCGAATGCCCTCGACGATGGAGGCCATCGTCATTACCGTGGCGACTCCGATCACCACCCCCAGGATCGTGAGGGTCGAACGGAGCTTGTTGACCCGGAGCGATTCCAGCGCGATCAGGACGCCTTCGTCGATGTTACGAAGCATGACGCTACTCGGCCCGCATGGCGGTGATCGGGTCGAGTCGGGCAGCCCGGGTTGCGGGATAGACGCCGAACCCGATCCCGGTGCCGGCCCCCAGGAGCAGCGAGACCGCCACGGACCAGGCGGTGACCTTGGCCGGGAGCGGGGTCGCCACGGCGATCAGCTGCGCGAAGCCGGCCCCGAACGCCACGCCGAGGAGGCCGCCTAACGTAGCCAAGGCGACCGACTCGACCAGGAATTGCCGGCGAATGTCCCGGCGCCGGGCCCCCAACGACTTTCGGATCCCGATTTCTCGGGTTCGCTCCTGGACCGCCATCAACATGATGTTCATGATCACGATCCCGCCAACCAGGATCCCGATCGCCACCACGGCCGGCACCACCGCGAACAGCACCCCGGTCAGGCTGGTCCAGAACGCGATCAGGGCATCCGCCTTGTCGACGGCGAAGTCGTTTTCCTCGCGAGGCCGCAGTTGGTGGGCGCGTCGCATCGCCTCCTCGGCCCGGGCCATGGCCGCGGGAACCTCGGCGGCGGTGTGCATCTTGACCGATACGGTCGTGGTGAGACGCCGTCCGAACAGCGTCTCGAACACCGTCATCGGAAGGAGCACGAAGGTATCGAGCGACTGGCCGAGGGTCTTCCCCTTGGGCGCGATCACCCCCTTGACTCGGACCGGCAGGCGGGCCACGTGGATGGTTTTGCCAACGGCCCGGGCGGGGTCGTCGAAGAGTTGGGTGGCCACTTCGTGGCCGATCACCGCCAGGTACCGCCGCTCCCGAACATCGGGGTCCGCGAGGGCGTCGCCGGCGACGAACCCGTAATCGTAGACCACCTGGTACTCCGGGGTGATGCCGAAGGTGATCACGTTCGGCATGCTCCGGCCGGCGTGGGCCACCTCCACGGCGGGGGTCGGCCACCCGGTCTGGAGGGCAACCGCCTTGGCATCGGGCAGCGCGGCCCGGACCGCCGCCGCGTCGTCCAACGAGACCAACGGCCGTTTGTTCATCCGGACCACGTCCTGGTCCGAAAGCATCGCCATCTCGATCGGCATCCAACGGATCTGGAACGAGTTGGTGCCGACCATGGCTTCGGTCAGGTTGACCCGGACGTAGGCGTTCATGCCTTGGATGATGGCGACCACCGCGACCAGGAACGCCACCGACACCACGATCCCGAGCACGGTGAAGAACGACCGGAGCTTGGCGGTCCGGATCGAATCCAGGGCGAGGCGGATGGCTTCGCGGTAGTGCACGGCGGGGAATCTAGCCCGGCACGTTGGGGGAGGCCGGTGGCGACGATCGGCTACCGATGAGCCCGCCGCCGGGGCTACTCGTAGCGGAGCGCGTCGACCGGGTCGAGACGGGCCGCCTTTCGGGCGGGATAGAGGCCGAAGAAGATGCCGGTGACCGCGCTGGCCGCCACGGCCGCCACGACCGACCACAGCGGTACCGCGGCCGGGATCGGCGAGAACCGATTGACCGCCCAGGCGATCGAGCCGCCGAACGCCATCCCGATGGTTCCGCCCAGCAGGGTCAGGGTCGCGGCCTCGATCAGGAACTGGAACATGATCTCGCGCCGGGTGGCCCCGAGCGCTTTGCGGACCCCGATCTCCCGGGTCCGCTCGGTCACCGAGATCATCATGATCGCCACCACCCCGACGCCGCCGACCAGGAGACCCACGCTGGAGAGCGCCAGCATCACCAGGAAGAATCCGCCGGTGACCTTGTTGTACACTTCCATCATCTTGTCCTGGGTCACCACCGAGAAATTGTTCTCCTGGCTCGGCTTGAGGCCACGCTTGACGCGGAGCGCGGTGATCACCCGGTCCTGGGCGTCCACGACGGTGGTCGAATCGTCCGGCTTGACGATCAGGAACAGCCCGCCCCGCCAGTAGTCGGCCGCCTTGGAGAAGGTCGAGTGCGGCATCACGGCGATCGGCGCGGTGTCGGAGCCGCTGAACAGGCTCGCCGCCTCCGCGTATACCCCAACGACGGTGTAGGGAATCCCGAACAGCTTCACCAGCCGGCCGAGCGGGTCGGTGCCCGGGAACAGCTGCTCGGCCAGCTTGTCGTTGATGATCGCGACGTAGCTGCTGGCGGCGTCCTCGATCTCGGTGAACGCCCGGCCGCTGATGATCTGGCCGCCGGCCGACTTGATCAGATTGGGGGTCGCCCCGACGATGGCGATCGAGCTCACGCTGTTCAGTCCGGCCGAAGCCGGCCCGTTCGTCTCCTCGCGCCAGGCCACTTCCGCGATGCCCGGAACCCGCCGGAGCAGCCGGCCTTCGTCCACCGACACCCAGGGATTGCGGTCCCAGGGTTGCTCTGATCCGTCGTCGATGTTGACGCCGCCATGGAAATGGCGCATCACCATGAACGTCTTGGGACCGGCCTGCTCCAGCATCCCGGTCACCGCCTTGTTGATGCCCGTGATCATCGAGGCCATGGCGATGACCACCATCACTCCGATGGCGACACCGAGGATGGTCAGGGCCGCCCGCGCTTTGCTGACCCGAATCGACTCGAGGGCGATGCCGACGCCCTCGGTGATCCGAGCCGGATCGAGCAGCGAAACCCGGGCGAGTCGACGGCGAGTCATTCGGCCCGGAGCGCGGTGATGGGGTCGAGCTTCGACGCCCGGCTCGCTGGATACACGCCGGCGATCATCCCGACGAAGATGCCCAGGAAGACGGCTACCCCGATCGACCACGGGGCCACCGACGCCGGCAACGGAGTCAGCGCCTTGACGAGGTAGGCCAAGCCGATCCCGAGGCCGATCCCGATCGCCGCGCCGACGGTGGAAATCGTCGCCGATTCGATCATGAACTGGGCCAGGATATCGCGTCGCTTGGCGCCCAGGGCCTTGCGCACCCCGATTTCCCTGGTTCGCTCGCTGACGGCCATCAACATGATGTTCATGATGACGATGCCGCCGACCACCAGCGAAATCGCCACCAGCCCCGGTAGGGCGGCGAACAGCACCGCCGAGATCTTCTTCCAGCCCGACAGCGCCGCCTCCGCCGTCTGGATGGCGAAGTTATTCCCCTGCCCAGGTCGCAGCTTCCGCCGAATCCGCATCAGCTCCTCGGCCTGGTTCACCGCCTGGGACATCGCGGTGACGTTCTCGCTCTGGACGTGAAACTCGTCCATGAAGCCGAGCCGGCAGGCCAGTCGCTGCATCGGGGAATCGAACGGCGCAATGACGAACTTGTCGAGCGAGATACCGAACAGGGTTCCCTGCTTGGCCACCACGCCGATGACTCGGTAGGGGAGTCCGCCGACGGCGACCGTGCGTCCGAGGGGGTCGACCCCCGGGAACATCTTCTCGGCGACCTCGAAACCCAAGGCCACTACCGCTGCCCCGGCCCGGGCTTCCTGAGGGCTGAACGGGCGCCCGGCCGCGAAGTCGTAGTTCTTGATCCTGAAGAACGGCGCGTCGGCGACGACGATGTTGATGTCGCGGGCGAGCTTGCCACCGGCGACCACCTCGGCGCGGTCGTCGCAAGCACGGGAGAACAAGGCCGGCGTTCCCAGTTTGGCCTCGATGAAGTCCGAGTCGCCGTAGTTGATGCGCGGTCGCCGCCTCCACTCCCGCCAGGTCTCCTCGGTGATGTTGCCCATGTTCATGTTGGGCATCCGGCGAACCTGGAAGGTGTTCAGTCCGATCAGGCGATTGGCGAACTGGTCCTCCATGTACACGTTCATGCCTTGGACGATGGAGACGACCGCGATCAGGAAGGTGACCCCGATCAGCACCCCGATCAGACTGAAGAAGCTCTTGAGTTTTTGACTCCAGAGCGTGGCAAGGGCCATCCGGACCGCTTCGACGAACGGCATCAGGCGGCCCGGGTTCGATCCTGGCGGAGGTCGCTCGCGATCCGGCCGTCGCGCAGGGTCACCACCCGATCGGCGTGGGCGGCGATCTCGGCCTCGTGGGTCACCAGCACGATGGTCTGCCCTTGGGTCTGGAGCCGGTCGAACACCCTCATCACGTCGGCGCTGGTGGTGCTGTCGAGGTTACCGGTTGGCTCGTCGGCGAGCAGAATGGCCGGTTCGTTGACGAGCGCCCGGGCAATCGCAACCCGCTGCCGTTGGCCGCCCGACAGCTCGTTCGGCCTGTGGTCCATTCGATTGCCGAGGCCGACCCGTTCCAGGGCTCGGCGGGCCCGATCGCGGCGGTCCCGACCCCCGACCCCGCCGTAGACGAGCGGCAGCTCGACGTTCTGCAGCGCGGTGGCTCGCGGCAGCAGGTTGAAGGTCTGGAACACGAACCCGATCTCTCGGTTGCGGATCCGCGCCAAGGCATCGTCGGAGAGGCGGCTCACCTCCTGGCCGGCCAGCCAGTACTCGCCGGAGGTCGGCGTGTCGAGGCAGCCGAGCACGTTCATCATCGTCGATTTCCCGGAGCCAGACGGCCCCATGATCGCGACGTACTCGTTGCGGCGAATCTCCAGGGACACTCCCCGGAGGGCCTGGATTCGCTCGGCCCCCATCTGGTACTCGCGAACGAGGTCGACGACGTGAATGACCAGATCGCTCACGGCCGGGTGCCCGTTTTGGCGTCCTTGGCCTGACGCACCCGAGTCGAGTCTTTCATGTCTCGGACGGCCTGGTACGGTCCCGCCACGATCGAATCGCCCGGGCGGAGACCGTCGAGTACCTCGAAGAACTCGTCGCCGGCGATGCCAACCTTCACGGCGCGGAAAGTGGCGATGCCGTTGGCGACGACGAAGACCCCCTCGCGGTCCTTCTCCTTCTTCGCCGCCGCGCTCTCGGCGGGCTTGAGTTCGTTCGGCAACTCTTCGTGCTGTCGGACCGTGAGGGCGATGATCGGGATCGCCACCGCGTTCGATCGGGTATCGGTTACCACCCGGGCCGTCGCCGACAGATCGGGTCGAATCCCGGCCGGCGGACTGTCCAGGATGACCTCGACGTCGAAATCGACCGCCCGGTCGGTGCTGCTGCCCGACTGCGTCGATCCCGCGACCGTGGCCGCGTTCGAGATCTTGGTGACTCGACCGGCGAAGGCGCTGTCCTGGAAGGCGTCGATCGTGACCTCGACGGAGTCGCCGAGGTGGACCTTGACCACGTCGGTCTCATCGACCTTCACCTTGGCGATGATCTTGCCGAGATCCGCGATGGTCATCAAGCGACCGGTTTCCCGGGAGAAGGTCCCGGGAACGGCGACCTCGCCAACCTCCACGGGCAGACGGACGACCCGGCCGTTGATCGGCGAAACGATGCGGGTCTTCGCCAGCTGGTCCCGGGCCTCGGACAGCGAGCCGCGAGCTTGGTCGACGTTGGCCTGGGCCGCGTTGAAGGTCGCCACCGCGACGTCGAACTGCTGCTGCGCCTGTTCGACCTGCTCCTGGGAGACCAGCGCCGCGTTGATCTTGCGCATTTCGGTCCACCGGTCGAGCTGTCGCTTGAGTTGGTCGCGATTGGTTTGGGCCTGGACCAAGGCCGCCTGGTTGGAGGCCAGGAGTCCCTCGAGCCGCTTGACCGACGACTGGTATTGGGCTGGGTCGATCTGCACCAAGAATTGACCCTGTTTGACCAAATCGCCCTCCTTGACTCCGAGCTGGACGATCCGGCCGGTGATATCGGCGCTGATATCGACCTGAGCGTCGGCCTCGATCTTCCCGCTGGCCGTGACCACCGCGAGCAGGTCGCGATTGCCGACCTGTTCGAGCTTGACCTCGGTCGCTTTGCCGTCGCGCCAGGCCGCCGTGAGCACCGCGGCGGCGGAAAGGCCAACGATCAGGAGTGCGGCGAGCCCGAACTTGGTGCGTTTCGACATGGCGTTGTGTTTCCCGCGTCAGCGGAGTGAACGGCCGACCGCGAGCTCGAGCGCCGCGATGGCCTTGTGGTATTCGTAGACCGCGTTGACGTAGTCGCCCTCGGCCCGCTGAACGTTATTCTGGGCGTCGGAGACTTCCAGGGCGCTCCCGCTGCCCAGCCGGTAACGATCCTGGGCCAACCGAAGCTGATCGCGGGCGGCGTCGCGGTTGTCGCCCTGGACGGCGATGGCGCGATAGGCGGTTTGGAGGGCCAAGTGCCGGGCTTGGACGTCGGTGCGGACCCGGAGCGCCTGGGCCCGAACGCTCTCCCGGAGGTCGTCGCGTTGGGCCCGCGCCTGGGCGACGTTGAGGTTGCGCTGGAAGCCGTCGAAGATCGGCAGGGAAACCTGAACCGAGGCGGTGAATGGCCGCGAGGTGAAGTTGAACGGAAACACGCTGTTGCGCTTGAGAATCTGCGACTCGATCTCGGGCAGCAGCTTGTTGCCGGTGGCATCGAGACCGAGGACCGACTTGCAGTCGACCGTGCCGACCCCGGGAACGCCCCCGATCCCACCTCCAGGGAGACTCGACACCAACGAGTTCTGGAAGTCGCAGTTAGGCAGGCCCCCTTGGGCCGAACTCAGTGCCCGTCCCAGCAGGACCGAGGTGTTGGTAAACTCCTGAGTGAAGCCGTTCCACCCCGCCGAGAGACTCAAGGAGGGGAGATAGCGGCTGCGCTGTGACTTGAGGAGCCAGCCCGCCGACGACTCACGGGCCCGGGCGGCCCGGACGGCCGGGTTCTGCTCGGCGGCGATCCCGAGCAGTTGGTCGAGACGCCAGGTCGGCTCGACCACCGGGAACGAGTCGGGGAGGCCAACCGATTCGATGTCGGTGGGGGCGTCGATTCCGATTCGCCGGTAGAGCTCGAGCTTGGCTTCGTTCTCGGCCTGCCGAGCCCGGAGCAGGGACACGTCGGACTGGCCCTTCTGAACCTGGGCCTGCTTGACGTCGAGGATGGTCGCCTGGCCGACTCGGTTGCGGGCCTGGGCGAGGGCAAGGAAGTCGGCGTTTCGGGCCACCTGCTGCCTGGCTACGTCGGCTTGGGCCGCTGCCTGCAGCGCGGTGAGGTACTGGAATACCACCTCGTAGCGCAAGCCCACCAGGGCGTTGTTGATTTCCTCGCTCACGGCGTTCTGGGCGGCTTTCTGTTGGCCCGGAGCCGAGAGCGTCGTGCCGGAGAGGGTCCAGTCGACCTGCACCCCGTAGCCCGAGTTGATCGATGGCGACGACTGGTTGAACAGCGAGCCGCCGAATGTCGCCGAGCCCGATCCGGTGTAGCCCAGGTTGCCTCCGACCGAGAGCGAGGGAACGAGCATGTTCCCGTAGGCGTTTCTGACCGCCCACCGCGCCGCGCCGGCATCGTTGAGCGTCTGTCGGTAGGTTGGGCTCATCCGCTGGGCCTGGTCGAGCGCCTGCGCCAGCGACAACGTGGAGGTCGGGGCCGGCCGGGCCGGCGCCTGACCCGCGATCGATCGAGCAGCCCCGAGCATCAGGCCGACGATGGCCAAAACCTTCATCGCGGAACGTCCTTTCCCAGATTTCCAACGGAGACGTGCGGTTGTACGGGCCGTTGTTTTCGTAGGTTTCATATTGAGACGGTCATTTGGTAACGGGTTGAATTCGCTTGGCTTAGGCATCGACATTCCGGCGGTTCAAGGTGAGCGCCCGTACCACGGTGATGCCTGCTACCTTGCAAGACCCGGTGCCGCACTGTTGCCACAAAGGTAACTCATTGCGGTGAAGATGCTTAGGCAGATGGAGCCGAGGGGCCCGCTTGGGGCGGGCGTCCCGGACGCGGGAACGGTTGTCCCGGCCTCGGCACAGGGGCCGATCGGAGGCGGAGTGTCGAGATCAGCATGAGCGAGGAAGGACGCGACGACCGGCCGATGGTCTGGCGGTGGTGGCTCTTGGCGCTGGTCCTGTCCGTCGCCGCCGCCGCCGAGTGGGGTCGGCTGCCCGGGCCGGGGCCGGCGGCTGCCGCAACCGTGGTGCTCCTGGTCGTGGCGGTGCTGGGTTGGCGGGCGAGTTGGTGGGGACGGCTGCTGGCGGTGGTGGCTGGGCTGGCGGCGGCCGGCCTAACGACGACCCAGTGGCAGCTCCATCGCGCCTCGGCCGCCTGGCCGGAGGTTCGAGAAAGCCTCGTGGCCGGGGCGGCCGATCGATGGGCTGGCGAACTCAAGGATGCCAGGGAACTGGTGGCCGGGCTGACGGCCGCGGCGGAAGAGACGGACTCGATCGACCGCCGCGCGGCGTTCGCGCTGGTGGCGGGGCTGACCGAGCGGACCGAGGGCGAAACCGGGCTGGTGGTCGTCGACGCCGACGGGACCCCCTACGTCTGGGGTGGTCGAGTGCGCGAGCTCCCGGAGGCCGCCGGCGATTCGATCGCCTTTCGAGGCGACTCCCCGTACCTCGCGGTCCTCGAATCGCGCCGGCCGCTCCGGTCGGGCAGGGTGGCCGTCGCGACGGTGCTGTTGGCGGCCGACTCGGCGGTGCCCGATGGCGACCGGTCCCTGGCGAGCCGTTTCGAACGGCGGACCGGCGTCGGTCTGGCCATCCTCCCGCCCGGCCTGGCCCCCGACACCTCCGACGTCTTCGACTACATGGAGCCGACCTCGCGTGGGCTGCGGCTGTTGTTCAGCGTCCAACTGATCCCGCCGACGCAGCGGGGGTATCTGGAACGGATCGATCGTCGCGGGGTCCTTCGGGTGGCGGCCGCCATCGCGGTGGTGCTCCTCCTGGCGATGGCGGTGGCGCCGCGCGGCTGGCCGCGGTTCGTGGTACTGGCGCTTCCGGCGCTGTTCGCCACCCGGGCCTCGTTAGGCGATCCCCTCGGCTTTCCGGTTCTCTTTTCACCGGCCACCTTCTTCGATCCCCTGCTCGGTCCCGCCTCGGAAGCGGCGGGTCCGTTGCTTCTCATCAGCGCCTTCGCGGTGGTGGCCGCCATCGCGTGGCTCGGGGCCGGACGGGTGACGGGGTGGTGGGGAGCACCGATCGCCTTGCTGCTGCTGGTCGCGGCGCCCTATCTGGTCAGCCGGCTGGGCCGGGGTATTCAGCTGCCGGCCACCGGGGCGACCGGCTTCACCTGGCTCGCCTGGCAACTCACGGTTTTCCTGGTGGCCGCCGCATTGATCCTGATCGCGGCGGGTCTCCTTCCGAGGCGCTCCGGCTCCCGGTGGACCGCGCTCCTCGGGGCGGCCGGCGCGGTGCTGGCCGCCGTGGTTGGGCTGCTGATCTGGAACGCCCGGTTCGGGTGGGCCGATTGGTATCCGCTGCTGTGGGCCGGGTCGCTGGGCCTGGTGGTCTGGCCCGGCCGGCGACCCTGGATCGTGCTGGGATCGGGCATCGCGGTCGGGAGCGCGGCCGCCCTGATGGTCTGGGGCGCCGAGGTGGAGGCGCGGGTGGCGGCCGGCAGGGCGGACTTGGGGAGGCTGGGCGCCCGGGCCGAGCCGCTGGCCGTCCCGCTGTTGGAGGCGTTTCTCGACCGGGCCACGGCGGGGCCGGCACCGCTGTCGACTTCCGAGCTGTTCGCCTTGTGGCGGGCCTCACCGTTGTCCCGGCACGGCTTCCCGTCGGCGTTAGGCATATGGACGGCCGCCGGCGAGCCCCGGGTCTCGCTCCGCCTGGCGGAACTCGATCTCCCCGACAGTCTGGTCGGCCGGCTGGTCCGATCGCTGGATTCGACCGGCCGCCAGATTGCGCCGCTGCAGCGGATTCCCGCCGTTCACTACCTGGCGATGGCTCGGCTCGACGCCGGCGCCGTGCTGGCGGTGGGCCTCGGTCCCCGGACCGCGTTGGTCCCGCCGGCCCGCCTGGGCCGGGTACTGCAACCGATATCGGCGCCGGCGCTGTATCGGCTCACCTTGGCGCCAACCGGATCGACCGAGCAGCCCCACGACGGAGTGACCCTGTGGCGGCGGATCGACTGGACCGCCCGAGGGAGCCGAACCGTGGCGATGGCGGACGGAGCGCGTGACGTCGCCGGGGTGGTCGAACTGGGCAGGCCCGTCGGCTTGTTCGTCCGGGGCGCCCTCCTGGTCGTGCTGGATTGCCTCGTCTTGCTCCTCCTCGCCGCGCTCGCCGACTGGATGGCCCGAGGACGGGTCGAACGTCCCGGGTGGTGGCCGGACCCGAAGGCCTTTCGGACCAGGATCGCGGTCGCGTTAGGCGCCTTCTTCCTGATCCCGGCCGCCGGCTTCGCGCTGCTCAACATCGTCGAACTGTCCCGCGACGGGCAGGGGCGGCGCGACCTGATGATCGCCCAGACGCTCCGCGATGCCGCACCGAGCACCACGCTCTCGCTGGCCGGAGGGATCGATCTCGACCGGGTGCTCGATGGCCTCGCCGAGCGGGTCGACGCCAACCTGGCCCTCTACAAGTACGGCCTCCTCACCGCCTCCAGCGGAGCCGGGGTGTTCGAGGATTTCAGCGTGGTCGATCCGCTGATCGACCCGCGGGTGTTTCAGCGGATGCAATTCGACAACGAACTGGCGGCGGTCACGGCGGGCCCGTCACCGGCGGTCCCCAGTCGGATCGGGGTCCGGGCGGTTCGGCTGCCGACCGGCGACCCGGCGATGCTGGCGTCGCCGCAACCGCTCGGTGATCCCGAGATCGCGGCCCAGCAGCGGGACCTGGCCTATGGTCTCGCGCTGGCGGTGGTCATCGGCCTGGCCGCGGCGTTGGTCGGCGCCCAGTGGTCGGCGCGGGCGCTGTCCCGTCCGGTGGCCGACCTCCGCGACGCGGCACTGGCGTTCGGTCAGGGCCATCCGTTGCCAGAGCCGCGGAGCGAGCCACCGCCGGAGCTCCAACCGGTCTTCGGGGCGCTCTCGAAGATGGCCGAAGACATCCGGTCGACCCAGGAGGCCCAGGAGCGGGCGGCTCGGGTCCTGGCGTGGGGCGAGATCGCCAGCCAAGTCGCTCACGAGATCAAGAATCCGCTCACCCCGATGCGGCTCGGGATTCAGCACCTGCAGCGGGTCCACCGGGACGGCCGTCCCCTCGGGCCGACCCTCGACGACACCGCGCGGCGGATCCTCGGGGAGATCGACCGGCTCGATACCATTGCCCGAGCGTTCAGTCGGTTCGCGGCTCCAGCGGAGGGGCGAGGCGGGCCCGAGGCGACCGACCTCGAGGCGGTCTGCCGGGAGGTCGTCGATCTCTACGCCTTGGCCCCGGACTCCGGGGTCCGGCTCGAGGTGCGAGGGACCAAGCCAGTGTACGCCCACGCCGACGAAGTCAAGGAGACGGTGATCAATCTGCTCGAAAACGCGAGGAACGCGAAAGCCAGTTCGATCGTCGTCACGATCGATGGGCCGCGGGTCGTGATCGCCGACGATGGGGTCGGGATCCCCGCCGATCGGCTGGCCCGCATCTTCGAGCCGCGGTTCTCGACCACGACGAGCGGCTCGGGGCTCGGGCTCGCGATCGTCAAGAAACTGGTGGAGGGCTGGGGTGCCGCGATCGCGGTGGAGAGCGAGCCGGGGCGGGGCACCCGGGTTCGGATCGACTTCCGGCCGGCGGCTGCCTAACGGGCCGGAAGCCAGCGGGCGAGTACCCGCGCCAGGTCGTCTTGTTGCACCGGCTTGCTGATGTAGTCGTTCATCCCCGCGGCCAGACAGCGGTCCCGATCGCTCGCTAGCGCGGCGGCCGTCATCGCGACGATGGGAATGTCCCCGAAGGACTGGCGGTCGGCCCGAATCGCGCGGGTCGCGTCGTAACCATCCATCGTCGGCATCTGGCAGTCCATCAAGACGAGATCGAACCGTTCCCGGCCAAGGACCGCGACCGCCTCGGCGCCGTCTTGCGCCACCGCGACGTCGAGCCCGAGCCGCTCAAGCATCCACACCGCGATCTTCTGGTTGGCCGGGTAATCCTCGGCCAAGAGCACTCGACCGCTCAAGCTGGTGGGAGCCGCCGCGGCGATCACCGGGTCCTCGGGCTGCGCCGCCGGCACCGTGAAGGGGAGCCGAATCGTGAAGACGCTGCCCTGGCCAACCTCGCTGGCCACCGCGATCGATCCACCCATCAGTTCGACCAGCTGGCGGGAGATCGTCAGGCCAAGCCCGGTTCCACCGTATCGGCGGGTGGTCGAGGTGTCGGCCTGGGTGAACTTCTCGAAGACCAGAGCCACCTTGTCCTTGGGGATCCCGATGCCGGTGTCGCGTACGGTAAACACCACCGACGAATCGACCGCGACGGCATGGACCATGACGAAGCCCTGGTCGGTGAACTTGATGGCGTTGTCGATCAGGTTGGTGAGCACCTGACGGAGCCGCCCGGGGTCGCCCACGATCGTGGGAGGCACGGTGGGTTCGATCTTGAGGTGCAGTCGAATCTGCTTCTGCTCCGCTTTGGCACCGAGCAAGGTGACGACGTGGCACAGCGTTTCCGGGAGATCGAAGGCGATCGACTCGACCCGGAGTTTCCCGGCCTCGAGTTTCGAGAAGTCGAGGATGTCGTTGATGATGGTCAGCAGGTCGCGACCGGAACTCGCGATGGTGCCGGCCAGGGCCCGCTGCTCCTCGCCCAGGGCGGTGTCGAGGAGCATCGCGGTGGTGCCGAGCACGGCGTTCATCGGGGTCCGGATTTCGTGGCTCATGTTGGCCAGGAACTCGGACTTCGCCTGGGCGGCCCGAAAGGCGGCGTCGCGGGCCTGCCGCAGTTCCGCGGTCCGTTGCTCGATCGCCGCCTCGAGGCCTTTGTTGGCCCGGCGCAGCTCGGCGTGGAGCTGCTCCGATCGGACGTTGGCGGCGCAACTGGCCAGGACGATCGACACCAGCTTCTGGCACCCGTCCGGGACGAAAGGTGCCCGCTCCGGAATCGTCCCGAGGAACATCCCGACCGGGCCGCTCCGGGTCCCTAACGCGTGGAGCAGCGCGGTGCCGCCGATCGGACCGCCAGGCACCAGGACCACGTGATTGGTCTGGAGCGCCCAGGCAAAGACGCCCGTCTTGATGTGCGCCTCGATCTCCTCGCGAAGCGCCACCGTCGCCTCCGGGGGGTCGCACCAGGCCAGCGGAAAGTCGGCGGCCTCCGGGTCGACCAGAAAGAAGGCGGCCCGATCGATGGGACAGATCCTCGCCACGGCGTGACCGACCTGGGCCAAGAGGTCGGTCTGGCTATCGGAATCGGTACCAGGGGTCACGATCCCGACCGTGCTGACCACGTCGAGGGCGTCGAGCAGCCATCGATTCATGCTCCGGGCCGCCTGGTCGACGCCGCCGGCGGCTGGCGCGTCGAGTTCGCTGGTCACCTCAGGTCTCCTGGCCCATGATGGCGGTGACCGCGTGATCGAATTGCATCTCGGTCTGGCGGAGCAGACCCGGCACCGCGCTGGAGGGGATATCGAGGCTGTTCCAGGTCTCCGGGTCGAACGGCGGCACGTTGGCCTCGCCGCTGGAGCCGAGCCCAAGTCCGTTGGCGAAGACGTCGGCACTGTGCACCACGGCGGCTTCGAGGGGAAAGCGGCCCGCCAGCCGGGGGGCGTGGTGCCAGGCCGCCGCGTCGATCAACATGCCGGGCAGGCGCCAGCGCTCCAGGAGCGCGGCGCCGACCGCCCCGTGGTGGAAGCCGAAGACTTCCTGCTCGACCTCGAACAGCGGCCGGCCGGTTTGGCGCGACGCTCGCAGCGCCCTGGCCGCATCGGAGGCCGCCTTGGTGAACATGATCGGCCGGCCAATGTCGTGGAGCAGGCCGGCCACGAAGAACCGCTCCACGTTGGCCTCGCGCCGGTGGGCCGCGAGTTGGCGGGCGGCGAGACCGCAGGCGATGCTGTGCCGCCAGAACGAATCCATGTCGGCGAGGTCCCCCGGCACGTTGGCGAACAGCCGGATGAAGGCGGTCCCGATGGCCAGATCGCGAAGCTGGGTCATCCCGACGATGCTGATGGCCTGCGAAACGGTGTCGATCCGCGACGGGAATCCGTAGATCGGGCTGTTGACCAGCCGGAGGAGTCGGGCGGTCAGTCCGGGGTCCTCGGAGATCACCTTCCCGACATCGGCTGCCGAGCTGAGGGGGTGGTCCATGACCAGGATCAGTCGCTGATGGAGGGTCTGGACCGTTCCGACCTCGATGGCACCGCGAATCAGGTCTTCCGGACGCCGCGGCGCGGTGATCATGCCTTCACCGCCTTCGAGCGGACCGCGTAGCGGAACAGCTCCGCGATCACCGGGTGGGCCAGGTCCACCGCCCTGAGCCGGGGCTCGAGCTGCGCGGTCGCCGCGGCAATACGGACCGGATCGTCGGCGAGCGACTCCGAGACGTCCGGTCCCTCGTCCGCCTCGATCTCGACCTCGGCGATTCCCCACATCTGGCAGTAGCGGATGTGCTTCTCGGTGAGCGCGGTCCCTTTGGGCAGGAGCAAGCGACCCGCGCCATCCACGATTTCGGCGGAGAGCACCATCTCGGGTCTCAACTGCTCTTGGGTGACGCGTTTGCCCATTGGGTTACCCCTCGCTGTTCGCTTGGGGTATCGGAGTCCCGCCGGACGACTTGAGTTCCCCCGGTCCTGGCCGATGCTGGTTGGCGATGGAGTATCGCTTCGACCGGGCTTACTACCGGATCGTCTATCCGCTCTTCTTGCGGCCCAGTCTTCAGGTGGGTGACCACCAATACCCGGTGGCCGACCTATCGGAAGGCGGGATTCACCTGTTGGTATCCCCGCCGGACGCGCTGGCGGTGGGCGATTCGGTCGCCGGGTCGCTCCGGCTGCCAGGTGAGGAGCGGGTTCTCGCTATCGCGGCGGCGGTGGTTCGAGTCGACGGCTGCCACGTCGGCCTCCGGTTTCTCCAGGGAGTGCCCTTCGCCCTGATCCTCGATCAGCAGCGTCTCCTTCAGCAACGGGTGCTCGGGCTTCGCTGAGGCCGGTGTCAGCAAAACGGACGTTCGGGTTGGGCGGTGCAGAAGCTTGCGGTTTGGCGCGGCGCACCGCCGCCGGGTGCCCCGTTTGCTCATCGGACGGATCGACCCACCCCGCCTGGTCCGGTCGGGGCCCGCCTTATGCGCCGCGGTATCGAGGTCACTCGCAAGGCAACCTGGCGTGAACGTTGACCCGATCCCGCAGAACCTGATAGCCGTCCACGATCTCCTCGTGGAAACGGTGACGATCGCCAATGAACCCAGTCAACGGTTCCATTGGGGTGCGGCCGTATTCCCGCGGACCGGCCGGTTCGATGCCCCGGTGTTCGGTGTCGTCACCTGTGGTGGGGAATCCACAACGCTGACCTACCGACTCCTCCAGTCGCTGATGGATCTTCCGGTCTATGTGAGCGGGAGGGTGCCGGCGACGATCCGCGACGGAATGGCCTTCGGACCGCGTCGAACGGCCCCCCCGCCGGCCCTGATGGATCAACCAGTTTTACACATCATGCTGACCTGCTGCATCGGTTCGACCACCGACGATCTCGACCGGACCATGCCGCTCGAGTCGACCGTGTTCGCCGGCGATCTCAAGTCGCCGATCATCCTCCTGACCGAGGGTCGTCCGGACGGCTGGCCCCGCTAGTCGGGTTTCACCGCCTGGCCGTGATTCTCACCGCGAGCAGCAGGGCCCATTGGGGGCCGAGGTAGCCGCGGTCGCCATCGTCGTACCACTCCCCGAGGGAGTGGGCGCCGTCGCCAGTTCCGCCCCCATCGATTGCCAACGCCGGGATCCCTAGGCCAATGGGGACGTTGGCGTCGGTGCTGCCGGCGCCGGTCTTCGGGGCCGGAATGCCGAGCTCGGCGGCCGCCGCGACTGCCTCGCGGACGATCCAGGCCGAATCGGGTTGGCTGCCGGCTGGACGCCGGCCGAGGACTTCGATCTCGGCGGCCAAGGAGATATTCGACTTGGGCCAGCGGGCCCGCTCGGCCTCGACGGCCCTGTCTACCGCCCGATGAAAGGCGCTGTCCACCCGAGCGAGGGCGGCGGCGGACTCCGATCGAAGGTCCACCTGCATGGTCGCCGAACCGGTGATCGAATTGACCGAGGTCCCGCCCGCGACCACCCCGACGTTGAAAATGGTCCGCGGGGCCTCCGGGACGTCGAGATCGGCGATGGTAGCGATGGCCCGTCCCATCGCGTGCATCGGATTGGGCATCCCGAAGTCGCCGTAGCTGTGGCCGCCGGGACCGCGGAAGGTGACCCGGTAGCGGTTGCTCCCGACCGCGCGGCTGACCATCCCGAGGCCGATCCCGTCGACCGAGATGAAGGCGTCGATCGGGCCGGCAGATTTCGCTTCGAACAAGTGCTTGGTGCCGCGGAGATTCCCCAGTCCCTCCTCCCCGACGTTGCCGACGAAGACGAGGTCGCCGGCGGTGGCGACCCGGGCGAGCGCGATCGCCCGGGCCACCGCCAATAGGACCGCCAGGCCGCGGCAATCGTCCCCGATGCCCGGGCCAGCGAGCTTGGTTCCGGTGCGTCGGACCCGGACGTCAGTCCCCTCGGGGAACACCGTGTCCAAATGGGCGGCGAGGACCAGGCGGCGTCCGCCGCCGGAGCCGGCCCGGGTGGCAATGACGTTGCCGACGGCGTCGATCGTGGCGCGGTAGCCTAACGCTTCGAACCGGCTGGCGTACTCGGCCGCCCGGGCCTGCTCTTGGAATGGCGGCGCCGGGATCTCGCACAGGGAGACCTGCTGCTCCAGGGTCCAGGCGTTGTCCCGTTGGAGGGTGGCCAGGGCCAGGGCGACCGCGGGGTGGTTCGACTGGGCCGCGGCGCCCGGGGCCGTGGCCATGACCGCGGCGGCCAGCGCGATCGCTCTCACCGGCGCCGCCCGGTCCGGCCGGACCGTTTCCGAGGGGCGGGTTTGCTGGCGCGCTTGGCGCGGACGGGCTTGGCCGGCAGGGTCGCGATGCACTGGATCTCGATCCCGGTTCCGTGGTGCAGTGGCGACACCGGGACGATGGCCCGGGTGGGTCGATGCTCGCCCATGATCCGGGCGTAGGTCTGGTTGACGGCTCCCCAGTCCTCGATCCGGGCAATGAAGATGGTCATCTGGACGGCCCGGGCGAGGGAACTGCCCGCCGCCTCGAGGATCCGACCGGTGTTGGCCAGGGCCAAGGCGGTCTGTTCCTCGATCGTCCCGGTGTTGGGAGTCCCGGTCGTCAAATCGGAGGGCAGCTGGCCGGAGACGAACACGAACCCGTTGGCGATGATGGCCTGGGAGTAGTGGCCGACGGGACGCACGGTGCCCGGCGCGTGAATGGGAGTGATGGCGCTCATGAGTCCTGGTTAGGTGTCATATGTAGTTATGCCGGTTGCCGCTCGGATGCCCGGGCCAAGGCCTCGATGAGCCGGTCGACGTCGGCGAGGTCGTTGTAGACGTGGGGGGTGATCCGGAGGAACTGGCCCCCGCGAATGCTGATCGACACCCGTTCGGCGACCAGCCGGGCCGAGAGATCCGCCGGTAGCCCGCCGGCCATCCGCAGCCCAAGGTAATGGCGGGCGCGGCGCTCGGTAGGGACCGCGGCGTACCCCAGCTCGCCGGCCCGCTCGGCGATGAGGTCGGTCAACCGTCCGGTCGTGTCGGCGATGTCGGCCACCCCCCACTCGAGGATTTGCTCGATGGCGGCCACCGCGCCCGGCAGGAGGGTGAAGTTGGCCGCTTCGCCCATGTCGAACCGCCGAGCCCCGGGTTGAAAGGCCTCGGGGTAGTCGGTCAGCGCCGAGAAGTTCTCCGAGCCGGCCCGCCCGAACCAGTGGTGCTCCAGCGGCGTTCCCTGGTGCCAACGCGGTGCCGCGTAGAGGAACCCGATGCTGTAGGGGCCCATCAGGCACTTGTAGCTCGCCGCCACCAGGAAGTCCGGGGCAACCGCGCCGAAATCCAGCGGTGCGGCGCCGAGCGACTGGGTCAAGTCGAGGACCAAGGCTCCCCCAACGGCGTCGAGGCCGCGGCGGATGGCGGCGAGATCGAGCTGGGCCCCGTCGAACCAGTGATTGTGGGGCAACACCGCGCAGGCGGTGGTCCCGTCGATCGCCGCCAGCACGGCGCCGGTCCAATCGTGATCCCCGGGGCGGGGCACGGTGCAGAGAGCCGCCCCGGCGGATCGGGCCCGATCGCGCCAGGTCAGGATCGAGGAGGGGAACTCCTCCTGAAGCACGATGACCTGCTGCCCGGCTCGGAGCGGGACGTTGCGGGCCGCCACGGCCATCCCGTAGCTCGCGGCCGGCACGATCGCCACGTCGTCGGCCGACGCCGGGGCGCCGAGCAACCGGGCGAAGGCGGCCCGACCGCGATCCGCCAGCTCGAAGAAGTATCGGGGATCGATCTCCCAGGGACGGCGTTTCAGCTCCAGTCCGGCTTGGCAAGCCCGAAGCACCCGGTGCGACAACGGGGACATGTAGGCGCAATTGAGATAGGCCACATCGGGCGGGATGTCGAACTGGTCTCGTTGGCAGGGAATCACGGCCATGGTCGGATTCTACCGCGCCCGATCCAGGCTGACCACTGCCCGGCCTCCATCCGGGAGAGTTCGTTCGCCCACGGTCGCCGTCCTCGCGGTAGATTTGAGGCGAATCGTTCGAGTCGACACCAACCGTTTCGAGGCGACGGATGCGCTTGTGGCTAGCGGGGATCGTGGCGGCGGTCGGGGTGTCGACCCTCCACGGTCAGGGGCTCGACCGCGCGGTCGCGGAGTTCGACCAGTACGCCGCCAAGGCGGCCCGGGACTGGGGGGCGGTCGGGCTCGGCGTCGCGGTCGTCAAGGATGGTCGCACCGTCTTCGCCAAGGGGTACGGGGTCCGGATCCTGGGCCAATCGGACCCGGTCGACCCGGAGACCATGTTCGCGATCGGCTCGACCACCAAAGCGATCACCGCGGCCGCGATCGGGATCCTGGTGGACGAGGGCAAGGTCCGCTGGGATGACCCGGTGATCAAACACCTGCCTTGGTTCATGTTGGCGGACCCGGTGCTGACCCGCGAAATCACCGTCAGAGACCTGCTGACCCACCGAGCGGGGCTGGCCAACGGCGACGTCCTCTGGTATCGGACCGACCTCACGCCGGCCGAGATTCTCCGCCGGGCCAGGTTCATCCCGGTGGCTTACTCTCCCCGGTCGAGTTTCATCTACCAGAACGTGATGTATGCCGCGGCGGGCGCGGTGGTGGCGGCCGCGAGCGGGATGTCGTGGGAGCGGTTCGTGGAGACCCGGATCTTTTTCCCCCTGGGCATGAAGCGCACGGTGCCGACGCTCGGGGCCACGGCGGGCCTTCCCAACGTGGCCGCGCCGCACCAGCGGGTTGACGGAGCGGTCCGGGTCATCGAGAACGCTTCGGTCGATCCGGTGGCCGCCGCCGGGTCGGCCTGGTCGAGCGTGTCGGATATGGCCAAGTGGATGGGCTTTCTCCTCGACTCCGCCCGGGTCGGCGGCCAACGGCTCCTGACGCAGTCGACCTGGGCGGAGCTGTTCCGCCCCCAGGCGTTAGTGCCGGCGGCTGGGTTCTATCCCACTCAGCAACTGACGGCGCCGCGCTGGATGAGCTACGGCCTCGGGTGGTTCCAGCACGACTATCGCGGCCGGATGCTCCAGTTCCACACCGGCAGCATCGATGGGATGGTGGCGATCATCGGACTGATTCCCGAGCTCGGGGTCGGCGTATACCTGTTGGGCAACCTCGATCATGTCGAGGTCCGCCACGCCCTGCTCTATCGGGCCCTCGACGTCTTCGGGTTCGGAGGGCCGGGCCGCGACTGGAGCGCGGACCTGGCCGCCATCTACCGAAACATCGAGGCCCGCGGCGACAGTGTCCGGGCGGCCGGTCGGCGGGGCCGGCGGACCGATACCCGCCCGTCACTGCCGCCCAGCGGGTATGCCGGCTGGTACGCCGACTCCCTGGCCGGCAAAGTCGAGGTCCGGGTCGAGGGTGGTGCCTTGCGTCTGGTGAAGAGCTCGGAACTCGCCGCCGACCTCCAGCACTGGCATTTGGATACCTTCGAGGCCCGGTGGAGTAAACCGTGGGTCGATCCCGACTTGGTCACTTTCCTGATTGGCCCGAACGCGACCGTCGATGCGCTGCAGCTCGGCGGTCGCCGTCTGGGCCGGGTGCGAGAACGATGAACGGAAACGTCGAGGTGAACTTCATGCGATGCGCGGCGGTGATGGTGGCAGTGGCGGTGGCCCCGCTCGCGGCCCAGCGGCCGATGACGGCGGACGACGTGCTCAAGATCAAGCAGGTATCGGACGCCCAGATCTCGCCCGACGGTCGCTGGGTGGCCTACGTCGTCGGCAGCGTCGACCTCGCCCAGAACGCCGTCAACACGGATATCTGGTTGGTCGCCACCTCCGGCGGCGAGCCGATTCGGCTCACCTCGCATCCCAAGGCCGACGGAGAACCGAGGTGGTCGCCCGACGGGAAGTGGATCGCCTTCGTGTCGGCCCGGGAGGACCGACCCCAAGTCTGGGGCATTCGACCGGGGGGTGGCGAGCCGGAACGGTGGACGGAGAGCAAGACCCCGGTGCAGTCGTTTCAGTGGTCACCGGACGGCTCGAAGTTGGCGTTCGTGGCTCTCCGAGAGCTCACCGCCGAGGAAGAGCGGAAGGAGAAAGAAAAAGACGATGCCGAGTTGGTCGACCGCAACTTTCGGATGAGCTGGCTCTGGCTCTTCGACCTGGCGACCAAAAAGAGCGCCGAGCTGGTCAAGGGTGATTTCACGGTGAGCGAGCCCCGGTTTTCGCCGGATGGCACCCGCCTCGCGTTCGTGAGCCGTCCGACGCCGAAGGCCGACGACGGTTCGCTGTCGGACATCCACGTGGTGACCATCGCGACCGGGGCCGTGCGGCGGCTGATCGACAACCGGGGCCCGGACAACTCGCCCCGGTGGTCGCCGGATGGGCGATGGATCGCCTATAGCAGCCGGGGCGACTCGCTCCGGGCGTTCGGCCAGCAGCAGCTGATGATCGTCGCCGCGGAGGGCGGGGCTCCGCGGCCGGTCACCCGCAGCTTCCTCTACCAGCCTGGCCCGGTGACCTGGTCGGCCGACGGGCACACCCTCTACTTCAGCGCCGGGGTCCGGACCACCATCCAATACTTCTCGGTGCCGGCGTCCGGCGGCGAGCCCAAGCAGCTCTCGACGGGCGCGGGCGTCCTCGGGACGGTGTCCACCAGCGCCGATGGCCGGATGGCCGCTGCCACCTTCACCGACGTGCAGCACCCCAACGACGTCTTCGCGATCCGGAGCGTGGCGCCATGGCAGGTCGCCAAGCTCACCGACCATAACCCGGAATTGGCCGGGATCGCGCGGGGCCGGAGTGAAGTGATCAAGTGGAAGAGCAGGGATGGAATGGAGATCGAAGGTGTCGTCGTCTACCCGATCGGGTACCAGCCGAACGGCGGCCGGCGGTGGCCCACCATGGCCTTCATTCACGGCGGCCCGGCCGGCGCCTGGCTCGAGGACTTCCCCGGGCGGTGGGGTCACTACGCCCACGTCTACGCCGGGCAGGGCTGGCTGTCGTTCTACCCCAACGTACGGGGTTCGAGCAACTACGGGGAACGGTTTCTCAGGGCGAACGTCCGGGATTGGGGCGGCGGCGATTATCAGGATATCCAGACCGGTCTCGACCACTTGATCCGTCTCGGCGTCTCCGACTCGACCCGGCTGGGCCAGGCGGGTTGGAGCTACGGCGGCTACATGACCGCCTGGACCCTGACCCAAACCAACCGGTTCAAGGGCGTGATGGTGGGGGCCGGCCTGACCAACATGTTCTCGATGTACTCCACCAACGATCTCCAGACCACGCTCGAGAACTATTTCGGCGCCGAGCCATGGGACGACGAGGCCGCCTACCGGCGGGCCTCCGCCATGACGTTCATCAAGCAGGCCAAGACCCCGACGTTGATCCTCCATGGGCAGCAGGACCTCCGAGTGCCCATTGGTCAGGCACAAGAGCTGTACATGGGCCTCAAGAAGAACGAGGTGCCCGTCACCCTGGTATTCTACCCCCGGGCCGGACATGGGCTCACCGAGCCGAGGCATCAGCTCGACAAGATGAAGCGGGAATACGCCTTCTTTTCCAAGACGGTGCTCGGTATCGAGGTCAAAGAGAAACCGGAGTTGACGCCATGAATCGGTCGATTGCGTTGGGCGGGGCGCTGGCCGCGATGCTGCTGCTGGCCGGGAGCGGGCTGGCGCGAGCCCAGGGTGGGATCAGCGCGGAGCAGGCGGCCGGGATGCGGGTGCTGAGCAACGTGGCGGTGTCGCCGGATGGGCGATGGGTCCTCTACACGGTGACGACCGCCGATCTCAAAGCCAGTACCACCAACTCGGACCTCTGGCTGGTGGCGGCCACGGGCGGGGATCCGATCCGCCTCACCAACGGGAAGACCGTCGACGACCAGGGTCAGTGGTCGCCGGACGGCAAGTGGATCGCGTTCGTCTCCACCCGAGACGGCAAGCCGCAACTCTACCGGATCTCTCCGTTCGGCGGCGAAGCGACCAAGCTCACCGACAGCAAGGCTGGGGTCCGTTCCTTCGCGTGGGCGCCGGATGGCCGGCAGATCGCCTTCGTGGCGGGTCGGGATCCGACCCCGGACGAAGAGCGGAGACAGCGAGAGAAGGACGACGCCATCGTCGTCGACGAGGGGTTCATCCCCACCCGGCTGAACCTGCTCGACCTCGGCACGGAGAAGGCCGCGGAACTGGTCAAAGCCGACGCCCAGATCGGGTCGATTGCCTGGTCGCCTAACGGTCGCGCGATCGCCTACGTGACCACCCCGACCCCCAAGGCCGACGACGCCCGATTCTCCGACGTTCAGGTCGTGGACGTCGCGTCGGGGACGAGCCGCAAGGTGCTCGAGAGCCCGGGCCCGGACAACAACCCGAGCTGGTCGCCCGATGGCGCCTGGATCGCGCTCAGCACCCGGGGGCCCAAGGCCGTCTCGATCAGTCAGAGCCGCCTGGTGGTGGTGCCCGCCGCCGGTGGCGAACCGCGCCGAATCGGCGGCGATTTCCTCTATGAGGCCGGACCGACGACCTGGGCGCCGGATGGCAAGTCGCTCTACTTCTGGTCAGCGGTGAGGACCCGGTCGGAGTTGTTCCAGGTCTCGCTGGCCGGCGGGACGCCGAAGCAGGTGTCGGACCTCCAGGGCTCGCTGGGGCTATTCGGCGGGGGCGCCCCGTCGATCAGCAAAGACGGCATGACCGTGGCGTTCCAGCGTTCCACCATCGAGGCCCCGGATGAAGTGTATCTGGCTCGCCTGGAGGCGCCCTGGCGTCACACGAAACTCACCTCGCTCCACCCCGAGATCGCCTCGGCCTCCGTCGGAAAGGGCGAGGTGGTCCGGTGGAAGGGCAAAGATGGGCTCGAGGTCGAGGGGATCGTCGTGTACCCGGTCGGGTACCAGCCGGGACGCCGATACCCGACCGTCGCGATCATCCACGGCGGACCTTCCGGAGTGTGGAACGAGTCGTTTCCGGCCAACTGGTACAACTCGGCCCAGGTCTACGCCGGACAAGGGTGGGTGGCGTTCCTCCCTAACCCACGAGGATCGAGCGGCTACGGCGAGAAGTTCCTCGCGGCCAACTACCGCGATTGGGGTAACGGCGACTACCACGACATCCAGACCGGGCTCGACCACTTGATTCGGCGCGGGATCGCCGATTCCACCAAGCTGGCGCAAGGTGGTTGGAGTTACGGCGGCTACATGACCGCCTGGACCTTGACCCAGACCAACCGCTTCAAGGCGGTGATGGTCGGCGCCGGTCTCACCAACATGTACTCGATGTACTCCACCAACGACCTCCAGATGGTGCTGGAGGAGTACTTCGGCGCGGAGCCGTGGGACGACGAGACCGCCTACCGCCGAGCCTCGGCGATGATGCACATCAAGCAGGCGAGGACCCCGACCCTGATCATCCATGGCAAAGAAGACACCCGGGTTCCGATCGGTCAGGCCCAGGAGCTGTACATGGGCCTCAAGAAGAACGAGGTGCCGGTGGAGCTGGTCTTCTACCCCCGTGAGCCGCACGGGCTCCAGGAGCCGCGCCACGCCGCCGACAAGATCCAACGGGAGTACGACTTCTTCGCCAAATACGTCCTGGGGCTGGCCCCGAAGGAGCGACCGGAGCTGGTGCCGTGAACCGCTGGCTGACGATCTTCGCGGCCCCGGTCTGCCTGGCCGCGGCGCTCGCGGCGCAAGAGCCCGTCGATCTGCTGATCGCGGGCGGCACCGTCTACGACGGATCCGGTGGGACACCGTTCATCGCTGACGTCGGCATTCGGGGCGATCGGATCGTGTTCCTCGGGGATGCCGGTTTGGCCGGGATTCGGGCGGCGCGCACTCTCGATGCCGCTCGGCGGGTCGTGGCGCCGGGGTTCATCGACCCCCACACCCACGTCGACGGCGATCTCAGGAATCCGGCGACGCGTGGGCTGGTGCCGTTCCTGTTGCAGGGTGTCACGACCGTGATCTCCGGCAACGACGGTGGCGGGCCAGTCGACGTCGGCGCCGCGCTTCGCCGCCTCGAGGGCGGCGCGGGGACGAACGTGGCGTTCCTGGTGGGCCACGGCTCGATCCGGCGGGTCGTGCTGGGCATGTCCGACCGAGCCCCGAGCCCGACGGAGCTCGCTCGGATGGGGGCGATGGTCGCCCAGGCGATGGCCGACGGCGCGATCGGCCTCTCGACCGGCCTCTACTACGCGCCGGGCAGTTACGCGACGACGGAGGAAGTCATCGAGTTGGCCCGAGTCGCCGGCGCCGCGGGTGGCTACTACGATTCCCACATTCGCGACGAGTCGAGCTACACGATCGGTCTCCTCGGGGCGGTCGACGAAACGATCCGGATCGGTCGGGAGGCCGGCGTGCCGGTCCACTTCGCCCACCTCAAGGCGCTCGGCGTCGACGTGTGGGGTCAAAGCGATGCCGTGGTGGCCCGAATCCTGGCGGCTCGCGCCGCCGGCCTCCGGGTCACCGCCGATCAGTATCCCTACACCGCGTCGGGCACCGGGCTCGGCGCCTCGCTGCTGCCCCGGTGGGCCGAGGCGGGCGGCCGCGACTCGCTCCTCCGCCGCCTCGCCGATCCGGCGATCGCCGCCAGGCTCGAGAAGGAGATGGCCGAGAATCTCCGCCGCCGCGGGGGAGCGGGATCGTTGTTGATCACCGGGGAGCCGGCCGCTTCACCCGCGGCAAGGGCTCGGATGCCGGCGGGCGGGAAGTGGAAGGGCAAGCGGCTCGCCGCTCTGGCCAGTGAGTTGGGCCTCGAGCCGGTCAAGGCGGCGATCGCGATCATCCAAGCGGGCGACGCGGGGATCGCCTCGTTCAACATGAGCGAGGCCGATCTCGAGCACCTGATGCGGCAGGACTTCGTGGTCACCGGCTCCGACGGTTCCGACGGCCACCCTCGGAAATACGGGACCTTCCCGAAGAAGATCGCCAGCTATGTTCGGGAGAAAGGGGTCATCTCGCTCGCCCGGATGATTCAGGCGTCGAGCGCCCAGACCGCCGATCTCGCCAAGCTGACCGATCGGGGCCGGGTCGAGGTCGGCCGCCTCGCCGACCTGATCGTCTTCGATTCCGCGACGGTGGCCGATCGCTCGACCTATGAGCAGCCGGAGCGCCTGGCGGTCGGGATGGAGACCGTCATCGTGAACGGCCGGGTCGTGGTGACTGGCGGCCGTCCGATCGGCGCGCTCGCCGGTCGGCCCCTTCGGCGTGGCCGCTGACGGCCGTGGCGACGATCTACGACCAAGGTCTCGAGCGGCGTCCGGCGAACTACGCCCCGCTCACGCCGTTAGGTTTTCTCGACTGGGCCGCCCGGGTCTATCCCCAACGCACCAGCCTGATCCACGGGGCCCGGCGGTTCACCTGGGCCGAAACCGCCCGCCGGGCTCGGGCCTTGGCATCCGCCCTCCGCCGCCGCGGGGTCCGTCCCGGCGACACCGTCGCCGCGGTGCTGACCAACACGCCCGAGATGTACGAGTGCCACTTCGGCGTTCCCCTTGCCGGCGGCGTCCTCAACGCCATCAACGTCCGACTCGATCCCGCCACCATTGCCTTCATTCTCGACCACGGCGAGGCGAAGGTGCTGCTGGTCGATCGGGAGTTCAGCGAGGTGGTCGGGCAAGCGTTGGCCCTGACAACCCGGCCGATGCTGGTCGTGGATGTCGACGATCCCGAGTACGCCGGTCCCGGCTCGGGGCTCGGCGCGGTCGAGTACGCCGCCCTCCTGGCCGAGGGAGATCCGGCGGACCGGTTCGACCCCCCGGCCGACGAATGGGACGCCATCGCCCTCAACTACACCTCCGGCACCACCGGCAATCCCAAGGGTGTGGTCTACCATCACCGCGGTGCCTACCTCAACGCCCTCAACCAGGCGATGCTCTGGGGCCTCACCCGGCACACCGTGTATCTCTGGACCCTCCCGATGTTCCACTGCAATGGGTGGTGCTTCCCGTGGTCGATGGCAGCGGTCGCCGGCACCAATGTCTGCCTCCGCCGGGTCGAGGTCGGCGCGATCTTCGCCGCGATCGCCGCCCACAGCGTCACCAACTACTGCGGCGCGCCGATCGTTCACAACACCATGCTCGCCGCTCCCGAGGCGCTCTGGGCCACCGTCCCCGGCCCGCTCAAGGCGTTCGTCGCCGGCGCGGCGCCCCCGGCCGCGACCATCGAGTCCCTGGCTCGGCGAGGGGTCGACCTCACCCATGTCTATGGGCTCACCGAGGTCTACGGCCCGGCGACGGTCTGCGCTCCGCAGGACGAGTGGGCGGCCCTCCCGGCGGCCGAGCAGGCTGTTCTCAATGGCCGCCAGGGCGTGCGGTACCTGGTCGAGGAAGGCTTCGAAGTGCTCGATCCCGACACGATGCAACCGGTGCCCTGGGACGGGACCACCATCGGCGAAGTCATGTTCCGCGGCAACATCACCATGAAGGGCTACCTCAAGAACCAGCGGGCCACCGAGGAAGCCTTCGCGGGCGGCTGGTTCCACTCGGGCGACCTGGCGGTGGTGTTCCCCGATGGCTACGTCAAGATCCGCGACCGGGGGAAAGACATCATCATCTCGGGCGGTGAGAACATTTCCTCGATCGAGGTCGAGGACGCCTTGCATCACCATCCGGCGGTCTTCGCTGCCGCCGTCGTGGCAAAGCCGGATCCCAAATGGGGCGAGACTCCCTGCGCCTTCGTGGAGCTCAAGCCCGGGGCGGCCGTTTCCGAGCAGGAGCTGATCGACCATTGCCGGGCCCGGCTGGCCCATTTCAAAGCCCCGAAATCCGTGATGTTCGGCCCGTTGCCGAAGACCTCGACCGGCAAGATCCAGAAGTTCGTCCTTCGCCAGCAGGTCCGTTCCGCCTCCGCCATCGAGTGAGCCATGACCGACACGACTCCGTACCTCCTCCGGCATCAGGAAGGCCCGGTGCTCGTCCTTACCATGAATCGGGGAGACCGGTTCAACCCGCTTTCGCGTGGGATGATCGACGCCCTTCAGGTCGAGCTGGATCGGATCGCGGAAGACTGCTCGGTTCGGGTGGTAGTGCTCGCCGCGAGCGGCCGCGGCTTTTCGGCCGGCCACGATCTCAAGGAGATGCGGGCCCACGTGGGCGACGATGCCTGGCAGCGAGGCTTGTTCGAGGCCTGCAGCCGGATGATGGTGCGGTTGACCGAGCTGCCCCAGCCCGTCATCGCTCGGGTCCACGGGATCGCCACCGCGGCCGGCTGCCAGCTGGTGTCGATGTGTGACCTCGCGGTCGCCGCCGACAGCGCGACGTTCGCGCTCCCCGGGGTCAGCATCGGGGTCTTCTGTTCCACGCCGGCTGTTGGGGTGGGGCGCAACGTCGGCCGAAAGCACGCCATGGAGATGCTGCTCACCGGGCAACCCATTTCGGCGGCGACGGCCTTGGAGTGGGGATTGGTGAATCGGGTGGTTCCCGCCGCCGACCTCGACCGCGCGATCGAGGAATTCACCCGCGCGATCTCCTCGAAGAGCGCCGCGACCATCGCCCTCGGCAAGCGGGTCTTCTATCGGCAGATCGAGCGGGGGCTCGAGCCGGCCTACGCCGCCGCGGGCGACGCCATGGCCTGCAACCTCGAGCTGCCCGACGCAGCCGAGGGCATCGACGCGTTCCTGGGGAAACGGGCCCCGGTGTGGCCCTCGTGACGTCGAAGTAACCGAATCGCCGCATTGTGCCAGGCCGGGCCGTTCGGCCCAGGCCCGAAACGGCAAGATGTTGCCACCGATCGCATTGTAGCGGGTCGATCGCCGGGCGAAGGTTGGTGTGAAGCATCAACCGCGCCAGGGACGAGCACGCGTGATTCGATCGATCTTCGCTGGTGGATCCAGCCGAGTGGTCCGGTACCGTCAGGCACCGGCCGTTCTCAGCGTCGACCATGGACAAAAGACGGTGCTGCTCGATCCGAATTCCGAGCAGTTCTATGCGCTCGACGGCGCCGCCCAACGGATCTGGTCGCTGCTGGAGGCGCCCCGGGCGGCGGAGGAGATCGTCGCCTCGTTGCGGGAGGCGTACCCGGTGTCCGCCGATGAACTTGCCGGCGATGTCACCGCATTCCTCGACGAAATGACCCAGCTGCGGCTGGTCGAGGCCAAATGAGGCCCGCCTCGCCGCTGTGGTGCCTCATGGTCCTCGCCGCGGTGCGGACCTCGCTCAAGGCGGCGGGGTTCCGGCGGACGATCCGGTGGGCGCAACGACTTGCTCCGGCGCCGCATCCCGAGGCCCGCCGAGAGTTGGTCGAGGCCCAGGCGCGCGCCGTGGCCGTGGCGGCCGCCTTCTTCCCCGGGCGAGCCATCTGCCTGGAGCAGTCGATCGCGCTCTACCTCGTGCTCCGTCGCCGGCGGGTCCCCGCCGTTCTTCGGATCGGCGTCCAGCCCTATCCGTTCGCCGCCCATGCGTGGGTCGAACTGGACGGCCAGCCGATCTACGAGAACGAAGACGATCTCGCCAAGTTCGTGGCCTTCCCCGGTCTCGCCTGATGAACCCGTTCCTGGTGGTCGTCGATCTCGACGGCGGATCGCTCGGACTCGACGCCCTGCAGCCCGGCCTCCCGGCGCTGTCGCAGAGCGACGGGCGAGTAGAGGTCCTCTGGAACGAATCCTGGGCCGCGGGGTGGGTGCCTTCGGCGACCTTCGAACGGCCGGGGTTCGTCTCCCAGCATGGGATCTTCGCGGTGGGCAACGTTCGGCTCTCGGGGCGACCGAAGGACGGAGCGCACCCCACGGCCGACCTGGTGCACCTGATCAACGAGTACCGCCGAGTCGGGCCGATGGCCGTCCGCGAGCTGATCGGCGACTTCAGCTTCGTGCTCTGGGATAGTCACAACCGCCAGGTTCTGGCCGGTCGCGACGCGCTCGGGGTAAAGACCCTGTTCTGGCAACAGCGGGGACGCCGCCTGTATCTCTCCTCCCACCTCGACTGCCTCGAAGGCGCGGCCTACGATGGGGAGTTCATCGGGCACTTCCTGGTGGGCCTCCCCCACGCCACCGACCGCACCATCTACGCCGATGTTCACCGGTTGCCGGCTGGCGCCATCCTCACTTGGAGCAAGAACCGGCTCGAGACCAGGAGGTTTTGGAGCCCCTCGGAGTTCATCGGCGTCGACCGGCGGATCGGGCTCCCCGACGCCGCGGCCGAGTTCCGGCGGTTGTTCGAGGAGGCCGTCGTGGCCCAGCTCGACGACCGGGTCCCGGCCTGGTCGCAGCTGTCGGGCGGCCTCGACTCGTCCGGGGTAGTCGGGGTCGCGTCGCGACTGGCCGATCGGGGGCAGGTGGCGCGGTTAGGCGGGACGGTGTCGGTGGTCGACTCACTCGGCGGTGGAGACGAGACCAAGTACTCCGACGCCGTCCTGGCCCGATACCCGTTGCCCAATGCCCAGCTGCTCGACTTCGGCGCCTGGCAGGCCGACGAGCAAGGACCGCCCCGCCAAGGCGAGCCGCGGATCTTCCTGCCGTTCTTCGCCCGGAGCCGGGCGATGAACGAGGCCGTCTTCGGCGGCGGGGGCCGAGTCCTCCTGAGCGGGTTCGGGTCGGACAATTACCTGGCCGGCCCCCACGGCTACCTGGCCGATTGGGTCCGCCAAGGCCGGCTCCTGGCCGCCGCCAAGCAGATCACCGACGTTGCGGTGGCGAGTCGGCGGTCGTTCTACCGAGTCGGCTTCGACAACGTGGTCCTCCCGCTCGTCCCGGCGTTTCTCAAGCGGCGGTGGCACGACGCCGCCGGCCAGCTGCCCCCGTGGATCGACGGCGGCTTTGCCCGCCGTCATGGCTTGATCGATCGCGCGGCTGGGATCGGCTTTCCGTCCGCTGGGTTGGGCGTGTTCGGCGATGCCCAGATGGTTGAGCTGGGGACGCTCGACCTGGCGCTCGAGCGCGGCATCTCGGAGGAAGGAATCGAGATGCGCTACCCGTTCCTCCATCGGCCGCTGGTCGAGTTCTGCTTGACCCTGCCGGCCACGCTCAAGATCGGGGCCGCTCGCAAGAAGCTGGTCATGCGTGAGGCCTTGTCGGATGTGCTCCCGCCGCTGGTCCGAGACCGCCCGGGGAAGGGGGGCATCGACGGGCGGATCGCCTGGTCACTGAGCCACGAGCGCGAGCTGCTGGGCCGATTGGTGGCGCAGAGCCGCCTGGCGGATCTGGGCTGCGTCGACGCCGGCCGGCTGGCAGCTGACCTCGCCCAGGCCCAAGCGGGCAACATCTGGTCGATCGGACCGCTCTTCGCCACCCTGGCGCTCGAAACCTGGCTGGCCGTTCGGGCCGGCCAGTATTCCGAATCTGTACCCGCAGGAGCCGCGGCAGGGGCCGCGGCCGAATCACACCAACCAAGGAGTTGATCATGTCGAACTACACCAAGCCGACCGTGACCAAGATTGGCTCGATCGTGCAGAAGACCGAGGGTGGCTGGACCTGGCAGGACATCGAGGTCATGAGCAAGCGGGGCTGCGGCAGCGGCAACTAGTCGCCGGCCAAGACCCAGTTCGGGCGGGCGGGCGCCAAACCCGCCCGCCTTGGCGCGCCCTCAACATTCCCACCGGCAAGCCGATGCCCTAGATTGAGTTACCAGCGTTGACACACCGGCTCCCCAAGGAGTCCTGTTGACCGACCGCCGTAGGTTGTTGCCCGTCTGGTTCGTGCCTTGGATCCGCGGCGGCGGGTGGCTGGCTTTCGGTGCCGGCCTGAGCATCCTAACACTCACGATCCTTAGGCCCGGCTATGGCGGGCTCGCCGCCGTTCTCGTTCCGGGGTGGTCACTCGTTGCTGTCGTGTGGGCGGCGGCGGTCATTCGAGTGCGCAAGGGCGGAGCGGTTCGGCAAGCGGCTTTGGCAGCGCTCCTTGCCGTCGTGGCGTCGATGGGCATGGCCGTCGGGCTGTCGGGGGTCGGTCCGCCCCCAGCTTGGTTGCGCTGGCTGGCGATCGTTCACATGCCGTTGTTTGTGCTCAGCTTGCTCCTATGGCCGGCCCTCCGGCGGCCAAAGCAACAATGGCCCTATCTAATCATTGACCTGTCCATTCTGGCCGTTGCGCTCGGGCTTCTAGTGTGGAACGAGTGGTACCGGCCTGACGAGCCGCCCGACGTAGAACAAGTCCTTACCGTTGCGGGGCAGGTTTCGCTCCTCCTTGGCGTAAACATAGCCGTCGTGAGGCGTCCCAGGGAACGCCACTTCGCGTCGTTCATGCTTCTGGTATGGATGTCGATTGCCGTGTTCAGCGCGAACACAGGCCTCGCGATCATGAACCCCGCGGAGAACGTCGCCGGTGCAATCGTCTCGATTGTGATGCCGACGGTTCTCCTCCTCGGCATCGCCTCCGCCGAAGCTCTCCGCGTTGAGCTCCGTTGGCCCTGGAAACGCACCGAAGGCGGCAGCCCAGTCCCTTGGATCGCGGTGCTGGCGATCACCTTCTTCGTCTTGAACCTGGTCTTCAACCAGAACGCCACTGGCGTCGGTCCCATCGTGCTCGGCGCCCTCGGCACCATGATCCTGCTGGTCATCCGCCAGGCCGTCACCGCCCGGCACAACGCCCGGCTCCAGGCCGAGCGGGCCCAACTCGAGGCGGACGCCCGGATCGCGGCGTTGGTCCGGCACACCTCCGACGTCATCCTCATTACCGAGACCGATCTCAAAATCCGATTTGCTTCGCCTTCCGCAACGGCGTTGCTGGGCCAGGATCCGGAGGACGTCGTCGGCCGCGACATTCTCTCGTTGGTCGAACCGGATCTCCGCGAGGCCATCCAACTGATGGTGGCCGAACGCATCGCGGTGCCGGGGCAGAGCGCGGTGGCCAATTGGAAAATGCCGGGGCCCGGCGGGGACGTGCGCCGAGTCGAGGCGGTGGTCACCAACCTGGTCCATCAGCCGACCATCGGCGGCCTGGTGTTCACCCTGCGCGACCAGACCGAACGGGCCCTGCTCGAAGAACAGCTCAATCAGGCCCAGAAGATGGAGGCCATCGGACAGCTGGCCGGCGGGGTCGCTCACGACTTCAACAACCTCCTCACCACCATCATGGGGCACAGCGAGGTCGGCCTCGAGATCCTCGAGCCCGGGCACCCCGTCCGGGACGACCTCGAGCAGGTGCTCAAGGCCTCCCAGCTCGCCGCCTCGCTCACCCGCCAATTGCTCGCCTTCAGCCGAAAACAGGTGGTCGAGCCGAAGGTGATCAACGTGAGCGGCACCCTGGCCGAAGTGGTCCGGTTGCTCAAGCGCCTGATCAAGGAGGACGTCACCACGGTGCTCGACGTGGCCTCCGATCTTGGCCACGTCAAGATGGACCCCTCGCAACTCGAGCAGGTCGTCCTCAACCTCGCGGTCAATGCTCGCGACGCGATGCCCGAGGGCGGCCGACTCACGATTCGGGCCCGCCGCCAGTTGGTCGAACGGCAGATCACCGACGCCGTCATTCCGGTCGATCCGGGCGAGTACCTGGTGATCGAAGTATCCGACACCGGCGTTGGGATGGATGACGCAACCCAGCAACGGATCTTCGAGCCGTTCTTCACCACCAAACCGGTGGGGCGCGGTACTGGCCTCGGTCTGGCCAGCGTCTACGGCATCGTCCGACAGAACAGTGGTGGTCTGGTCCTGGTGAGCCAACTCGGCCGGGGGACCACCTTCACCGTGTACCTCCCCCGGATCGAAGCGGAGCCGGAACAGGCGGCGGCCGCCCCGCGGCGCCGACCGGTTCGCGGCGAGGGCGCCACGATCCTTCTGGTGGAAGACGAAACCGCCCTCCGGGAGATCGCCGAGAAGGTGCTGCGCCGGGAGGGCTACCGGGTCCTGGTCGCCAGCGACGGCGACGAAGCCCTCATGCTCGCGGCGGGATCGCCCCATCCGATCGACCTGGTCCTCACCGACGTCATCATGCCCGGCATGTCCGGCAGCCAGATGGTGGCCGAGATGCGCAAGCTCAAGCCGATCTCCCGGGTCCTCTATATGTCGGGCTACCCGGGAGAGGATCTCATCGGGCGGCTCGGGATCGACGACCGACTCCTCCGGAAGCCCTTCACGCCCTTCGTCCTGGTCGAGAACATTCGGGCCGTGTTCGAAGGCCGCGAGGCGCCCAGCAACCCGTAAACCGTGGATCTCGAGCGGTATTTCGAACGAATCGGCTATCGCGGTACCCCGAGCGGGAACCTCGAGACCCTCACCGCGATCCATCGCGCCCACCTCCTCGCCATCCCCTACGAGAACCTCGACATCCACCTCGGGCGGCGACTGGTGCTGGACCAGGACAGGAGCTATCAGAAGCTCGTGGTCGAGCGTCGAGGCGGCTGGTGCTACGAGATGAACGGCCTCTTCGCCGCGGTGCTGGAGCGACTCGGCTTTCGGGTCACCAAGGCCTGGGGGACGGTGGGCCGAGCCAGCCGGGGCGAGGCGGTCGAGGGCAATCACCTGGTCTTGCTGGTCGATCTCGATCGGCGATACCTCGCCGACGTGGGCTTCGGCGATGGGTCGATCGATCCGCTCCCTCTCGAAGTCGGCGGCTATCGGACCGCCGGCTTCGAGGTCGCCATCGGCCGGGAAGGCGATCGCTGGGTGTTTCGGAACCACCAGTATGGGGCCGCGGCGGAGTTCGATTTCACCGAGGCGCCTCGGGTACTCGCCGACTTCCGGCCCCGGTCGGACGCGCTCCAGACCGAGCCCGATTCGCCCTTCGTCCAGAAAACCGTGGTCCAGCGGCACCGGCCGGAGGGCATCGTCACCCTCCGCGGGGCGGTCCGGTCGTTGGTCTCGCCGGGCGGGATCGAGCGCCGCACGTTGAAAGATCCAGTAGATTTTCAGCAGACCCTGGCGACCGATTTCGGGCTCGATCTCGGCGACCAGACCGCCCGGCTGTGGGCAATCATCGAGGAGCGACACCGCCAATGGCTCGCCGAATCCCCGGAGCAACCGCCGCGCTGCTGATCGCGGCTCTCGTCCCCCCATCGCTGGACGGCCAAATCGTCAATCGATTCGGGGTTCGGGTTCCGATGCGCGACCGGGTCGAGCTGGTGGCCAACCTCTGGCTGCCGGCCCCGACCGGCAAGCACCCGACCATCCTGCTTCGAACCCCGTACGACAAGACGGCGCAGTATCGACGGTACCGGCTGGATCGATACCTCCAGGCCGGCTACGCCGTAATGGTCCAGGACACCCGCGGGCGGGGCGACTCCGAGGGACGCTTCGATTTCTACTTCCCGGAAGGCAAGGACGGCTACGACACCATCGAGTGGATCGCGCGGCAGAGCTGGTCCAACGGCCGGGTGGGCATGGACGGCGGCTCCTACCTCGGCGCGGTCCAGTGGCTCGCGGCCCGCGAGCGACCGCCCCACCTGGCCTGCATCATCCCGACCGCGTCGTCCGGGCGGCTTTTCGACGAGATCCCCTACCTCGGGGGGGCCTTTCGGCTCGACTGGGCGCTCGACTGGCTCAACCTCACCGCCGAGCGGGTCAGTCAGGGCGATTTGAACGAGCTGGTCAAGTGGGACTCGCTCCTGCTCCAGCGCCCGCTGGCTCGCCTCGATTCGCTGTTAGGCAGGCCGATGGCGTTGTACCAGCGGATGCTGGCCCACTCCACCCTCGACGCCTACTGGCGCCGGATTCAATTCGGCCCCGAGGACTACGCCCGGATCGAGGTGCCGGTCCTCACCGTGACGGGCTGGTTCGACGGCGACCAGCCGGGCGCGTTGTCGTATTGGGACGGGATGGAGGCGTTGGGGCGCCCGAACAACCACTATCTGATCGTCGGGCCCTGGAATCACGGCCAGACCTATCTCGGCGGGGCCGTCAAGCAGGGGGAATTCGCCCTCGATTCGACCGCGATCTTCCCGATTCAGGAAGAACGGATCCGGTTCTTCGACTGGTGCCTCAAGCGAGCCACGCCGAGCTACGATGCGCCGCGGGCCCGGGTGTACCTGACCGGCCGGAACGGCTGGCTCGCCGGGGATCGCTACCCGCTTCGCGAGGTGAGCCCTCGACCGATATTCTTGGCGAGCGGGGGGCGGGCCAATACCCTCAACGGAGACGGCGCGCTCCGATGGGAGCCATCGGCGGCCGCCGCGGTCGACACCTTCCGCTACGATCCCGACCGACCGGTGCCGAGCCGGCCGCTCGCGACCGACCACCGGCCGGTCGAGGAACGAGCCGACGTCCTGGTGTATACCACCGAGGTCTTGACCGATCCGCTGGAGTTGCTCGGTCGGCCGATCGTCAAGCTGTGGGCCGCCACGGACGGCCCCGACACCGATTTCACCGCCAAGCTCCTCGACGTCTATCCCGACGGCCGGGCGGTGCTGCTCGGTCCCTCGCCGACCGGGGTGCGACGGGCCCGGTACCGCAACGGGTACCTCCGCGAGGAACTGGTCACCCCGAACGAGCCGATCGAGTACACCATCGAGATGGCCGACATCGGCCATCGGCTGGCTGCCGGCCACCGACTCCGGTTGGAGATATCCAGCAGCGCCTTTCCGTTCATCGACCGCAACGCCAATACCGGCCGGCCGGTGGCCACCGATACCACCTGGCGGGTGGCCCGGCAGACCGTCTTCCACGGCGCCGAGCGGCCGTCGCGGGTCGTGCTACCGGTGCTCGCTCCGTAGATACCGCTCGAAATGAGCCACCAGCTTGCCTAACAAGAAGCGGGCGTCGTGTTCCCGCTGGGTCCACCCGTGAGTCGCCCCCGGCGCGAAGACGAGGTCGAAGTCCTTGCCGAGCTTGATGAGATGCTCGGCCAGCACCACCGAGGTCCGGAACGGCACCACGTCGTCCTGCATCCCATGGATGATGAGCAGCCGATCGCGGAGCCCGCCGGCGTACTGGCGGGCGTCCCCTCGGCTGAAGGCCTCGGGATGGGTTGCCGGCCGCCGAGCGATCGCGACGTCGTCGCTTCCGAAGAATCGCGGATCGGTCGCCGGAGCGCCCGCGACCCCGGCCTTGAACAAGCCCGGTTTCTTGAACAGCGAATACACCGTGAGCGTCCCGCCGTAGCTCGAGCCCCAGATCCCCATCCGGCTGGTGTCCGCGTAGGGTAGGGTAGCCAGGTGCCTGGCGACGCTCTCGATGTCGCTGAGGTCGCCGCCACCCCAATCCATCAGGAACTTCTCCCGGAACTCGCGGCCGTACCCGGTGCTGCCTCGGACATCGACTTGGACCACGAGATAGCCCCGCTCCGCAAGCAGCCGCTGCACCAACCCGTAGAGCCCACCCCAACGATTCCGGACCGTGTTGGAGTACACCGGGCCGAAGATCACGGGGTACTTCCGACCGGGGTCGAATCCGGGCGGTTCGATGAGCTTGGCGTGGATCCGGTACGGATCCGTCAGGTGCGGCACCGACAGGTAGCGCGGCGCCCGGAGCCCCAGCCCGGAGAGCTCGGGCGCGGCGGACCGCGCGACGATCCGCTCGGCGCCGGTGGCGAGGTCGATCAGCGACAGGGCCGGCGGCGTCAGGTCGTCGCTATGGAGGATCGCCGCGCTCCGACCATCGGGCGACAGCGTCGGTTGATGAGACCCGGCCCGCGTCGTGATGCGGGTCGGGGTGCCCCCCCGGGCGGGGACCCGATACACCTGCCGTTCGGCCGGGCCCGCCGCGCTCGACACGTATACCACCGATGCGAGGGCGGGGGAGAGCTGGGGGACAGGCGCGCCGCGGTCGCCGTTGACGTCGGATCCGGTTGGGGTGAGCGGCTTGGGCGATCGCGATCCCGGCGGCAGCGAATAGAGCCGATACCAGTCGTCCAGGTCCGACACGAACAGGATCTCGCCCGGGTTAGGCCCCCAGGCCGAGGAGACCGCGTTGTAGATCCGGGTGGCTCGCTGGTCGTGCCAGCGCTCCGTCACCGTGCCGGCGAGCGGATCGGCCACCAGAAGCCAGCGGTCCTCGGCCGTGTCCGACTCCCGGTCGATCAGCAGTTCGCCCCGGGGCGACCACTGGAAGTCGAGGATCTGGACCGATTCCGGCTCGGCCAGCGGCAACTCGCGGAGCGTTCCCGTCGCGAGCTCGAGTACTCGGAGCATCCGCAACTCGTTCTGGTCGCCCGGGACACCCCGCCGGAGGTTGCTCATCGAGCTTTCGTCCGAGAGGTAGTAGGGAAACGGCATCACCCGGACCTGGCGGCGGTCGACCACCTGGAGCGCGATGAACCGGCCGTCGGGCGACCAGGCATAGGCGGGCCCGCCGCCCCAGACGTAGCGACCCACCTCGCGGTCCGGCTTGTGGTAGGTGCCCAAGCCGACTTGGCTCGATGCCGGCAGCGCCACCGAGGTGGCTCGGGTGGGGCTGCCGCCCGCGGTGGGCTGGAGCCAGAGATCCCCCTCGCTCAGGTAGCTCACGGTCCCGCCGTCCGGTGAGACCGCGATGTCGGCCTTCTCGCGATCGGCCGCCGCGAGCGCCCGCACGCTGCCGGCGAGCGGAACGAGCCAGAGCCTGCCGCGGTGCAGCGCGACGAGCGTCCGTCCATCCGGGAGCCAGGCGAATTCGCTCGTCCCCTCCCTGGTCAGTCGGGTCGGCACGCCGGTGCCGGAGCGTTCGACGACCCAGAGATCGCGGGGCTGGCCCGGAGTCTCGCTCCACAAGAACGCCAGAGCGCGGCTATCCGGTGACCAGATCGGCGAGGTGGGGGCGGGACCGACCAGCGGTCGCGCGGTCGAGACGATCCGGTCGACGGTGAGTTGGCCCGCGGCTTGGCCAGCGATCGTGGTCGGCGCCAGGGCGGCAAAGGCGAAGGCAAACGCGGCAGGGTTTCGCATGCCGAAGCTTGGCTCCACCGCCGTCGGGCGTCAAACCGGCGGCGGGAGTATTATTGGCGATCGTCTCACCATCGATCTCGAGGGCCACAGCGAGTGACTCCGGTCGGCATTCTCTCCGCGGCAGGCTACTTCCCGAGGTACCGCTTGAGCCGCGCGGCGATCGTCGCGGCCGGCGCCTGGTACGATCCCTCGCTCAAGGGTCTGTCCAAGTCGGACCGGTCGGTTTGCGACTGGGATGAAGACGTCGTCACCATGGCCACGGAGGCCGCTCGCACCGCGCTCGGCCCCGGTGTCCCTCGGCCCACCGCGCTGCTGCTCGCCTCGACCACCATGCCGTTCGCGGATCGGCAGAACAGCGCGGTCGTGGCGAGCGCGCTCGACCTCCCGGCCTCGACCCAGACGGTGGACGTGGGCCATTCGCAGCGGGCTGGCACGACCGCGCTCAAGCTGGCGCTCGAGTTGGGCGGCGGCCCGCGGCTCGTGGTGGCCGGCGACAAACGGATCGCCCGCACCGCGAGCCCGAACGACGCTCTCTTCGGGCACGGCGCCGCGGCGGTGACGGTCGGGACCGGACCGATCATCGCCGAGTACCTCGGGGGCGCCACCCGAACCCGAGACTTCGTCGATCATTTCCGGCGCACCGGTGACGACTACGACTACTACTGGGAAGAGCGCTGGATCCGCGACGAGGGGTACCTCAAGATCGTCTCAGAGGCCATCGCCTCGGCGCTGGCCGCGGCCGGGGTGGCCCCCAGTGCCGTGGACCGGCTGGTCTTCGCGGCTTCGATCCGCGGGGTCCGAGAGGCGGTGGCGAAAGCCGCCGGCATCGCGGCCGAGAAACTGGCCGACGAGTTGGCCGGAGGCGTCGGCGACACCGGGACCGCCCACCCCCTGCTCATGCTCGCCCACACCTTGGAGCAGGCGCTGCCCGGTCAGACCATCGTGGTGGTCGGCTTTGGCCAGGGCGCGGACGTCCTGGTGTTCCGGACCACGGAGGCGGTCAAGCGCGGCGCCCCTGCTCGAACCGTCGCGAGTCAGATCGCGGCTGGCATCGTCGAGACCAACTACCTCAAGTTCCTGGCGTTCCACGGCGGTCTGGAGGTTCACTGGGGGATGCGCGCCGAGGTCGACGCGAAGACCGCCTTGAGCGCGGCCGCGCGGCACGAGGACCTCGAGCAGTTCGCCGCCGGTAAGTGCCCCAAGTGCGGAACCCTCCAGTTCCCGAGTTCCCGGATTTGCGTCAACCCTGGCTGTCGGCATCTGGGTCCCCAGGACCGCTTTCCGCTGGCCGACGCCCCCTGTCGGGTCGGTTCGTTTACCGAGGACTGGCTCGCGTTCACGCCCCACCCGCCCGGTGTGTACGGGATGCTCGAGTTCGACGCCGGGGTGAAACTGATGGCCCAATTCACCAGCGACGCGGCCGGGCGGATTCAGGTCGGCTCGCCGATGCGGATGGCCTTCCGCATCAAGGTCATTGACCGGGTTCGGGGCTACGTCCGCTACTTCTGGAAGGCACAACCGCTCGACCTCGCGACACGGAGGGGATCATGACCGGATTCCGCGACAAGGTTGCCATCATCGGGATGGGTTGTTCCAAGTTCGGCGAACGTTTCGATGCCGACGCGGATACCTTGCTCGTCGAGGCGTTCACCGAGGCGCTCGCCGACGCGAAGATCGAGGCCAACGCCATCGACGCCGCCTGGTACTCGGTACTCTTCGACACCATGAGCATGGGCTCGTCGGGGACCGGCGCCAGCGAGGTGCTGCGGCTCGACAACGTCGCCACGACCCGAGTCGAGAACATGTGTGCCTCCGGCACCGAGGCCCTCCGGGGCGCGGCCTACGCCGTCGCCGCCGGGGCGGCCAAGATCGCGCTGGCCATCGGGGCCGAGAAGCTCAAGGACACCGGGTATGGCGGTCTGCCGGGCGGGAGCATGGGGGCGGTGAACGATCTCTATTGGCCGCACTTGAGCGCCCCGGGAGCGTTCGCCCAGCTGGCCACCGCGTACGCCGCCAAACACCGGATCGATCGGGCCGACCTCAAGAAGGCGATCGCCACGGTGAGTTGGAAGAGCCATCAGAACGGCGCCATCAATCCCAAGGCTCACCTCCGAAAGGCGGTCGACCTCGACACCATCCTGAACGCGCCGATCATCGCCGAGCCGCTCGGCCTGTTCGACTGTTGCGGGGTGAGCGATGGCGCGGCCTGCGCGATCGTGACCACGCCGGAGATCGCCAGGAGCCTCGGGCACACCGACCTGGTGACCATCAAGGCGCTCCAGTTGGCCAACAGCAACGGCTTCGAGGCCAACAGCCCCGCCTGGGATGGGAGCTATTTCGTCACCACCCGCAAGGCGGCGAAACGCGCCTACGCCGAGGCCGGGATCGCCGATCCTCGCCGCGAGCTGAGCATGACGGAAGTGCACGACTGCTTTTCGATCACCGAGCTGGTCACGATGGAAGATCTGGGGCTTTCCGAGGAAGGCCAGGCGCCGCGCGATGTCCTCGACGGGGTCTTCAACAGCGACGGGAAGGTTCCCTGCCAGATCGACGGCGGGCTCAAGTGTTTCGGCCATCCGATCGGGGCGTCAGGGCTAAGAATGGGTTACGAGATGTACTTGCAGCTCAAGGGTCGGGCCGGTCAGCGCCAGCTCCCCAACCCGGTCATGGGTCTCACCCACAACCTGGGCGGGTTCCCCCATCGCAACGTGAGCGCGATCTCGATCCTGGGCCGCCACGACGCCTGACGGCGGGGGCCGCCGTCGTCCGTCACGCCGAGGCGGCGGCCCGAACGGCGTTCACGAACGCGTCGATCTCCTCCACCGTGGTGAAAACGTTGGGCGTCACCCGAACGCCCTCCCACTCGCCGGAGACCGTCCGGGCCCGGGTGTGGATCAGATGCTTGGTGACCAGATATTCGACCAGCGCGTCGGCGCTCATCGACCCGAGCGACAGGGTGCCCAAGGCACAGGCCTGGGCTCGGTCGAACGAGGTCAGCAGTCGGACTCCCTTGACTTGCTCGACCCCCCGCATCCACCGCTCCCGGAGATAGTTGAAACGGGCCGCCTTGCGGTCGAATCCGATCGCGGTATGGAAGGTGAGCGCATCGCTCACCGCGTTGCGCAGCGCGATCGGGTAGGTCCCGATCTGCTCGAACTTCCGGATGTTGCCGTCCTGCTCGGGCGGGGCCGCGTAGAGGGGCCAGATATCCCGGATCCGATCCCGCCGGACGTAGAGGAATCCGTTGCCGACCGGGGCGGTGAGCCATTTGTGGAGGCTGGTTCCGTAGACGTCGCACTCGAGGTCGTCGCGGGTGAACGGGAACTGGGCAAAGGTGTGCCCGCCGTCGACGATCGAGGTGATCCCGCGCTGCCTGGCGTACTGACAAATCCGCTTGACCGGGAAGATCTGCCCGGTGGTGTAGGTCATGTGACAGACGTGGATCACCCGGGTCCGGTCGGTGACCGCGCCGATGACCCGCTGGTAGAGGTCGTCGAGGCTCTTCGGGGGCACCGGGAACGAGATCGGTCTGACCACCACCCCATCTCGGCGGGCCCGCTGATACCAACCGCCTAACATCCGCGGATAGTCCTGGGTGGTGATGACGACCTCGTCGCCGCGCGCGAGCGTCAGGCCGAACTGGGCGGAGAGCAGCGCCTCGGTGGTGTTGCGGGTCAACGCCAACTCCTCCGGGTCGCATCCGAAGGTCGCCGCCAGCCGCCGCCGAACCAATTCCACTTCGGGGTAGAGCAGGTCGTCGACGTACAACGACGGGCTCATGTTGGTGATGGTCCAATATCGGTTCATCGCCTCGGCGACCACCCGCGGGGCCGGGCTGACGCTGCCGCTGTTGAGGTTGATCTGGTTGGCGTCGATGGTGAACGCCTGGCGAACCGATAGCCAGAACGACTCGTCTTGGGCCACATCCGCGGCGGGGCTGCCGTCGGCTCGGCGGAGGGCCGGCTCGAGCAGCCGAAGGGCGTTGGGGCGCATCGCGATGGCCGCCGCGGCGCCGGATGCCACCAAGGTACGTCGATCCATGTCCAAGTATCGCAACGGCTTGGGCAAAAGCAAGGGTTTTTCCCAACTTGTTCTCTCGGGGACCAACTCGAATATTGAGCGCGAGTTCGTTCCGGGAGGATGAGTGGAGTTCGTCGAAAAGCTGGCTCGCGGGGTGTTCATGGTCCTGGCGATCGCCTTGTTTGGCTGGGTCATCGCGTTGCTGGCGATCGAATCGGCCTGGCGGCGGTGGCGCGAAGGAAGCAAGCGGCGGGAGGACGGCGTCTATGCCGCCCGGCCTGGGCTCCGCCCGACTACGGAGTTCCGAACCCGTCGAATGGCGTCCTGGTAGGCGGAGTCGCCTGGTACGGTTGAGCCACCTTGACGGAGGTGGTGGCGATGAGCGGGCGTGGCTGGATGGTGGATTGCTGGCGACCCGCGCGGCGAGTCCATGGAGCGGACCGGGATCGAACCGGTGACCCCCTGCTTGCAAAGCAGGTGCTCTCCCAACTGAGCTACCGCCCCTCGCACCCAGACCACCCGGTGTGGGCGCCGGAACAAGATAACCGCTCCGGCCCCGACGCCCCACCCTCGGTCGTACGCTACCCCGCCGCCGCCTCAGCCGCCCGGACGATCGGCGCGTACATCTCGCGCATCACCGCGGTAATCCGTTCACCCGCGCCTTTCGGCGACCCGGCCTGATAGGGTGGCGCCGGGTCATACTCGATGTTGAGCTGCAGTGCCTTGGCGTATTTCTCCGTCGTCATTCGGGCGGCCAGCGTCAGCCCGAAATCGATCCCCGCGGACACCCCAGCCGCGGTAATCCGATTCCGATCCTCGACCACCCGCGCGTTGACTGGCGTGGCGCCGAGCTTCGCCAGCACCGGATGGGTGACCCAATGGGTCGTGGCGCGATACCCCGTGAGAAGCCCGGCGGCACCGAGCACCAGCGAACCGGTACAGACGCTGGTGACGTACTTCGCCGTGGCGCCATGGCGGCGAAGGAACCCGAGCAGCGCCGGATCGCGCATCATGGCCACCGTGCCCTCGCCGCCCCCGGGGACGAACAACACGTCGAGCGGTCCGCCGACCTCGTCAAACGTGGCGGTCGGCACGAACGTCAGCCCGCCGGCGGCAACCGGGGCCTTTGACTTCGCGACGATGTGGACTCGAGTGTTCATCAACCCGCTCAACACCGAGTGAGGGCCCACGAGGTCCAGCGGGAACATTCCGGGGTAGATCACCATCGCGATCTGTCGCGGGGTGGCGGGGTGGATTCGGGCTTTGCCGGCCGCGTCATCGCTCAAGGCATCGACGAGCCGCTGCATTCCCTGGTCGTGGGTCTGTGGCTCTTGTGCAGCGGCCGGCTGATGATCGACCAACGTGAGCGGACCGAGTGCGGCCAGCGCGGCCAGGTGTCGCCCAAACTCGCGGCGTCCGATGCCGGTGGCCGTGGCGGGGCGGGTGTGTTCAAGACGGGTCATCGGAGTTCTCCAATGGTTCCGGATCGGGCCACGACCTGATGGGCGTGAGTGGTATTGTAGTGGCGCCAGGCCTCGACGCTGAGGTTGTCCCCGTCCACGTTGGCGGGTTCGGCGGCGGCGTGGGCCTGGGCCGCTCGAGGGCCCTGCTCCTGCCAGAGCACCGTAAACCGCCCGCGATGGAACACGAGGGTGGGGTAGTCAGCAATCTGCTCCGGCGTGCTCAGGACAACTTCCGAGAGGAAGCTGACTCCGCCGTCCAGCGAGGCTCGGGCAAGAACGCGCGGTTCCGAGCTGGTGCCGTCGTCCCACGCGACCATTACCTGATCCCGGTCGCCAACCGCGAGTTGCACGTGGGACGGTCGGGAACGATCGCTCAGGCGGAGGGCCACGGGGGCGCCAAAGTGGCGGCCACCGTCGTCGGAGCGAACATACTTGACGCCGGCCGCCCCCGGCTTGCCGGTCCACCAACCCAAGTGGAGCCGGCCTAACTGGTCGGCGACCAACGCCGGTCCGGCGTCTGGGCACCCGTTGACCTCCCAGTCGTCCGGGTAGGCTCGAACCGGATCGGACCAGGTGACTCCGCGGTCCGCGGACCGGGCCACCACGATGTCTCGGATTCCGCCCGGGAGTATCTTGCGCCACGCGAGATACGCGGTATCGCCTACGCTGGCGATGGCAACCCGGCAACACTCGCACGAGCCGTCGCGATCCACCATCCGGTTCGAGGCCCAGGTGGCTCCACCATCGACGGAGTGGCTCACGTAGACTCGGATCGTGTCGCTTCGTTGATCGAGCCAGCCCACATAGATGGTGCCGTCGGCGCCGACATGGAGGGCGTGGTCGTTGCGGTAACGGCCCAGCGCCCCGTCGTCGGCCACGGAGACCGGCGGGTGCCAGGTTCTTCCACCGTCGCCCGATCGAGCGAAACGGAGCCCCCCGCGCCGAGCGTTGGGCCCGGAGGTGGCGATGATGGAATACAGCAGGTAGAGGTCGCCCCGGGGCCCGGTCGCGATCTTCGGAGGGGTCTCGCGATCGGCCTGAAACTCCCCTAACGAGTCGAGCAGTTCAACGGGCGCCACGCTGTCCGTCATCGCGAAGAGGCGGTTTGGCACGCCGCGGCCACCCCCGATCCACGCATAGGCCCGGACTCCATTGGGGCCCGCGGCGATCGTCGGGGCGGCCCCGCCCGTGCCGGCCGCGTTCAGCACCCGGAGCGGATCGAGTGTCATGGCGGCCTTCGACGCGCCGGGCGGCTCGCAGCCCGCGGTCCAGACCGCCGTCAGCAGTATCAGAGAGCGTGCCTCGGTCATGGGGCCACCGAGAAGCTGAACCGGCCGCGCACCGCGTGGCCGTCGTCACCGGCGGTGCGCCACGAGACGGTGTACTTGCCGGGGGAGAGGGGTCCCGCGACGTCGACCGCGATCGACTTGGGGTCGTCGGTCGCCCGGGGATTGCCGATGGCGACGTTGCCGCTGTCGGCGGTTGTGAGGGTGATTCTGCTCAAGGCTGGTTGCACTTTCTCGGTGAACCAGAGGCGAATCTCCTTGGGCGAACCGACCGTCTGGCCAGCCGCCGGGAGACTCTTGTCAAGACGATTGTGCACCGCAAAGATAGGTGCCATCACGGTCAACGCCGCGACGGTACTGGCGAAAAACCACATGGAATACCCCCCACGAGGACACTGGCGCTGGTGGGTGCTGCCCCAGCGACGAGATGACGCCCAGCCAGCCAATCTGGATGGGCCCGTGCGGCCGACGTCTTCTAGAGCGACCGAGGAGGGGCTGTAGCGAACGGGAGCCAGTGGGGTCGAGCCGCCGCTGGGAGCACGGGATCCAGCGGCCACCATGCGGGTGGGGCGGTGTGCCTGGGCGCGGTCGGGGCGGCAACCGGACGGGTGGCCGGCCCGAACGAGGTGCTACAGGTGGCGGCGCAGATGCAGCTGTGATGGGCGCCGGTGGGCGGCGCCTCAGACTTGTGGTGGCGATGTTCCGCGCTGCCCGCCGCCGGCAACTCGCATCGGACCGAGGCCGCCACCGCGGCTTGGAACGAAAACAGTCCGAGGGCGAGGCTGAGGACCGCTCGGCGGATTCGGGCGACCATGGCTATCAAGTGTCGCCCGGCTGATCGATCCTGTCAACACACCGATTGGGCAGCCCGCCGGTCCCGGCCAGGATCGGGAGCCCGGCGTCGAACAGTTGCTTGACGTTCCGCATCGCGGTGCCAGAGGCCTCGCCTAACCGTCGAGCCATCATGGAAGCCGCCACGGAGCGAGCCTTGTTGGGGGGTGGGCGCCCAGCTCCGCGTTGTAGTTAGGGAAGAGGATCTCGCAGGAGCGGGTGGTCGAGGAGGCGCAGATCCCGGAGCCGGCGGCCCGCGAACGCGGAACGCCCCCACCCGCCGCCGGGCGAGGGGCCGTCAATGTGGCCGGAGCGGACTCGGCCGGTGGTCGATCTCTCGGCGCGGGTCGAACCGAAGCGCGGCCCGGTTCACCTCGACTCCCCGTTGCAGCACCGCCACCACGTTTCGGGTATCGCTGATCCGCTCGGCGGGGTTGCCCCGCACGATCAACAGGTCCGCCGCCTTGCCCGGCGCGACGGTGCCCCAGTCCGCCCGCTCGTCGATGAACCGGGCCGCGCGCCCCGTGGCGGCCGCGATCGCCTGGAGCGGCGTCAATCCGGCCTCGACCAACAGCTCCAACTCCCGCTGCAGTCCTTCGCCGTAGTAGTCGCCTGGATAGGGAGCGTCGGTGCCGGCCAAGATCGGCACCCCCGCGTCGGCCAGGCGCTTGACGTTCCGCATCGCGGTCCCGAGTGCCTCGCCTAACCGCCGCGCCGCGGCCGAATCGGCCCCGGACCGGGGCCGGTCCCGATGGGCCAGGAGATCGGTGCGGTATCCCGGCGGGAGCACGTCCTTGAGGAGCGGGTGATCGAGGAAGGAGAGATCGCGGAACCGTCTGCCCGCGAACGACTCGTAGACCGCGAGGGTGGAGATGACCGCGATGCGGTGTTCCGCGAGGTAGCGAGCCGCCTCGTCGGTGACCGGCTGGGTGCCCGCGTGCGCAAAGGCGGCGATCCCGGTCCGAGCCGAGCCGATCGAGCCGTTCCGGCCCCCCACGTCCGCGATGACCCGGAGTCCGCGCGTCTTCGCGGTATCGACCAGCGCGGCGAGCATCGAGTCACTCAACCCCACGTATCCCTTGAGGAAGCTCACGCCCGCCGTCTTGAGCACCTCGACGAAATGGGGCAGCTGCGCCGGAGTCGAAATGGCGTTCGAGATGTCGGGCCAGAGCGGGCGGGGGCCGTCGTTCACCGGCCCGACGTAGTGGATCCGCGGTCCCGCCAGCCGGCCCGCGTCGACCTCGGCCTTGAGCTGCTTGACCCACGAGGTGACGTTTCCGGGGTCGAGCACCGTCGTCACCCCGGAGTACAGCAGCGAACCGAGCATCCGCCTGAACCCGAAGAAATCCACCGCCTCGCCGTCCCATCCACCGGTGAGATGGGTGTGCATGTCCGTCAGGCCGGGCAGGACGGTGAGTCCTTCGCCGCGAATCACTCGTGCCCCGGCCGGGGCGCGAACCTCGGGGCCGACCGCCTCGATCCGGCCGTCTCGGATGACGACCGTGACCCCGGCCATTGGGGCAACGCCGGTTCCGTCGATGACTCGCGCGCCGGTGATGGCGATGGCTGGTTGACCGGCGGCCGATGCCGTGGCGAGGACGGTCAACAGGCCGGTCACGGCGACGGCAGGTTGCATCTCGAGTTACTCCGGTCGAAGTCGGCGGACCGCCGGCGCGAGCACCAGCAGGCCGAGGACGCAGTAGAGGCCGATGACCACGAAGCCCGCCGGATACGACCCGGTGGCGTCGACCACTTGGCCGACCAGTGGCTGGCCCAGAAAACCGAGGCTGTAGAGCGCCTGGTAGAGCCCGTAGACCTGTCCCGAGCGATCGGCGGCGAACAGGAAGGCGGGCATCGCCAGGAGCGCGGGCATCGCCAGCGCCAGCGACACCCCGAAGACCGCCGCGGCCCCCCGGGGCGCGATCCCCGGCCCGAAGAACGTGGCCGCGGCCACCAACGCCAGCAGCGTCGCGACCACCACGAAGCCGGCGGCCGTGGCGGGCCTGAGTTGCGACGAGAACGCCGGCTTCAAGATCAGGGCCACCAGCGCGTACGACCCCACGATCGCGGAAGCCTCGGTGAGCGGAAATCCGCGCCCGACCAGCATGTCGGGACCGAACGACAGGATGCCCTCGGTGCCGATGCTGTACCCGGCGTAACCGAGCGCCAGGATCCAGGCGCCGGCGCCTAACGAGAGCGGGTTGAAACGCGGCGCCGCTCCCTCCGCGATCGTCGCCGGGCGCGGGAGCAGGAGCAGCAGCGCGGCGCCGCCGGCGCAGGCCGCGGTGAGAACCTGGAGGGCCCCGTGCCAGCCATCGGACGCCGCCGCGGACGCCAGGACGTTGAGGGAGAGCCAGACCCCGGCGGTAAACGAGATGGTGTAGATCCCCATCACGAACCCGAGTTCGCGCCGGCCGGCGAAGGTGGCGCCGAGCAGCTTCGGCGCCCCGATCATGTGGGCGTTCATCCCGATCGAGAACACCAAGCGCCCCGCGGCCAGGCCCCAGAACGAGGAGGCCACCGCCATCAGGCCGATTCCCACGACGATCAGGGCCCAGCAGGGCAAGAGGACGCGGCGGATCGGGTAACGGTCGAAGGCCCACCCGATCGGCAACGAGATCAGGACCCCGGGCAGGTACCACAAGCCGCTGATGATCCCTCCCTGGGCCCGACTGATGCCGAGGTCCTGGATCCAGAGGTTGAGCAGGGGGTAGTTCGCCGCGAACGCGGTCATCCCGATCGTGGTCGTCACCATCACCAGCGCCAGCACCACCCAACGGTTATTCGGCATCGGCGCCTCGAGCGGACTTCGAGGATTGGACCTCCGAGCTGGCCACCAGGGCGGTGGCGGCGAGGTTGCCGGTGACGTTCACCACCGTGGCGAACATGTCGGGCAGGGCGTCCACCGCGATCAGGATCCCGATCCCTTCCACCGGGAGCCCCACCGCGGTGAACAAGGGTGCCAGCAACAGAAAGGCCCCCCGGGGAACCCCGGGTGCCCCGAAGGAAAGGAACACCGCGGCCAGAGCCACCAAGAGGACCGAACCGGTGCCGAGCGGAATCTGGTAGAACCAGCTCACGAACAGCATCCCGACCAGCCACGCCACCGGAGCCGCCAGCTTGAACACCGAGACCGCCAGGGGGAGCACGAACCCGGAGACCCGCTGGGGAATGCCGAGGGGACCTTCCGCGGCCTCGATCAGCGCCGGCAGAGTGGCGATGGACGAGCTCGAGCTGATCCCGATCAGCTGAACCGGAAGCGCGGCCTTGGCGAACCGGCGGATCGGGACTTTGGCCCCGATCGCGACCACGGGGTAGAGCAGGGCGGTCACCACCAGGCAGGCGATCCCGTACACCAGGATGTAGAAGCCGATCGCCCCGGCGGCCTTGAGACCGGTCGTGGCGGCGAGCTGGTACATCAGCGCGAACACCCCGATCGGCGCCAGCCCGATGACCCACCGGACGATCACGAGCATGGTGTCCGCCACCGCCCGGAAGAACCTGAGCAAGGTGTCGCGAGGGGCCGATTCGATCCGGAGCATCGCGAGGGCGAAGAGCACCGTGAAGAGGATCACCGACACCATCGCCCCGTCGGCGAGGGCGGCGAACGGATTGGTCGGCAGGAGGGTGGTGATCCAGGCCGCGAAGGTGGGCGCCTGGCCGCTCGCGGCCAGCTGGCTCGCCGCTTCCTCGGCGCCTTGAGGCAGCGGCGGCCGGCCGGCTGGATCGAGCGGAAGGAGCCCGAACACCCGAGGGGCGACCGGCGTCATCACCACCGCGGCGCCGATCAGTAACAACACGAACACGAGCAGGGTCCGGCCTCCCAGCCGGCCGACCATCTTGACTTCCGCGGTCGAGGCGACGGCCGTGATCACCAGCGCGATGACCAGGGGAAGGACGGTCATCCGAATGGCGTTGATCCAGATCGAGCCGATCGGCCCGAGCCAGTCCGCGGCGACCCGCCAGGGACCGGCCTCGGTGCTCGAAGCGAACGTTCCCAGGGCGAGCCCGGCGGCCAGGGCAACCGCCACGCGGGTGTTGGCGCTCATCGGTCCTCGGCGGCGGTCGACGGTGACGGGTTTGACGGGTCTTCCCGACCCAATGTATTCATTTCCCACCTTCACGGAAGCCGGCCCTCGGTGACCAGCGACGATCGACGGCTCGGAATGGACCGCCCCATTTCCCGGCGGGACTTCCTCGACGGCGTGGCCATCGCGATCGGGGCAACCCCGTTGAGCCGTTTGGGGAACCAGCCGGCTCTGGTGGCCGACTATCCACCCTCGCGAACCGGACTCCGGGGTTCCCACCCCGGCTCGTTCGAGATCTTCCACAGCCTGCGCGATGGCCGCTACTGGAGCACGGCGCCTAACGCCAGCGACAGCGGCGAGCGCTATGACGTGGTGATCGTCGGGGCCGGGATCTCAGGCCTCGCCGCCGCCCATTACTACCGCCGGGCCGTTCCCCGGGCCCGGATCCTGATCCTCGACAACCACGACGACTTCGGTGGCCACGCCAAGCGCAACGAGTTCAGCCACGAGGGCCGAACCTACCTGGGCTACGGAGGTACTCAGTCGATCGAAAGCCCCGGCGAGTACAGTCCGACGGCCAAGGCCCTCCTCCGGGAACTCGGGATCAAGGTGGAGAACTACCGTCTCCATCTCGATCGGGCGCTTCACCGCCGCCATCGGCTGATGCCGGCCACCTTTTTCGATCGGGAGACGTTCGGGACCGACGCCCTGGTCCGGGAAGGCCCGGAAGGTGCCCTGGCCGGGTGGGCCGACCGCGCTCCCCTGTCGGCCGCCGCCAAACGCGATCTCCTCCGTCTCGACCGGGAGCCGTTCGATCCCTTTCCAGGCGAGTCGAGCCAGGCCAAGCGGCTTCGGCTCGCCCGGATGAGCTACCGCGATTTCCTCACCAAGGTGTGGCAGGTGGACCCAGCGGTCGGGCAGGTCTTCCAGGCCTCGACCCACAGCCTCTTCGGAGCCGGAATCGACGCGGTCTCGGCCCAGGACGCATTCGGGTTAGGGCTCCCCGGGTTCAAGGGACTCGGGCTCGCCGCGGCCCCGGGGCCTGGTCAAAATCACGATGCGGTCCGCAGTCGCGCGGCGGAGCAGTTCTACTTCCACTTCCCGGATGGCAACGCGACCATCGCCCGGCTCCTGGTGCGCCGCTTGATTCCCGCGGCGGTACCCGGGGCGTCGGTGGACGACGTCGTCACGGCGCGGGTGGATTACGCCGCGCTCGACCGACCCGAGTCCGGCGTCCGGATCCGCCTGTCGAGCCCGGTGGTTCGGGTGCGGCACCTCGGCGATCCCACGACGGCACCGGAGGTGGAGGTCAGCTACGCCCAGCCCAACCGGCTGGCCACCGTTCGGGCCAGAGCCGTCGTCCTCGCCTGCTGGCATGCCCCGATTCCCTACCTCTGCCCGGAACTCCCGGCCGAGCAGAAGAAGGCTCTGTCGTTCGCCGTCAAGGTGCCACTGGTCTACACCAACGTCCTGGTCAGAAACTGGCGGCCGTTCGTCAAGCTCGGCGTGAGCCGAATCGAATGCCCGGCCGGGTTCTATTCCGCGATCGAGCTCGACGCTCCGGTCTCGATCGGGCGGTACCGGCACCCCCGGGATCCCGATCAGCCGATCGTGCTCCACCTCTCCCGCGCTGGCTGCAAACCGGGCCTCCCCATTCGCGAGCAGCACCGGGTCGGCCGGATCGAGCTGTTCTCGACAGCTTTCGAGACGCTCGAACGGCGGACCCGCGACCAATTGGCCCGAGTCCTCGGGCCCGGGGGTTTCGACCCCGCGGCCGACATCCTGGCCATGACGGTGAACCGCTGGCCGCACGGCTACGCCTATCAATACAACTCGCTCTGGGACGACTTCTGGCTTCGCGGCGAGGCGGGACCCTGCGAGCTGGCCCGGCGCCCATTCGGTCGAATCGCGATCGCCAACAGCGACGCCGGGGCCTATTCCTATACCGATGCGGCCATCGACCACGCCTTCCGGGCGGTGGAGGAACTGGGGCGCCTAACGTAAGGGCCGGCTCGGGCGGATTTGCCAAATGGCCGGTTTCGGGCGATCCTTGGATGACGCACGGTGGTCCTTCACGAAAAAGGGGGCGGTATGCGACACCCGATGGGGACGATCTCGGCGGGGCTGCTGGTGTTGGCACTCGGCGCCTGCGCCAAGGGCTCGGCCGAGCGGGCGATCACCGCCGCGGAGAAGGCCGTCGCCGGAATCCAGGCCGATGCGAGCAAGATCGCTCCCGCAGAGCTGAAGGCGCTGACCGACAGCATCGCGGCGATGAAGGCCCACGTCGCAGCCGGCGATCACCGGGCAGCCTTGATGGGGGGACGGAGCGTCGCCACCGGAGCCCGCGACCTGGGCTCGAGTCTCGCCACCAGGAAGGAGCAACTCACCACCAGCTTCAACGCCGTCGCCGGCGAACTCCCGGCCCAGCTCACCGCCGTCCTCGCCCGGATCAAGGAACTCCAGGGACTTCGCCGCCTCCCCGGCGGAATCGATCCCGCCAAGTTCTCGGCCTTGGCCGCGGATGCTGGAGGCTGGGAAACGGCATGGAAGGCCGCGGCCGACGGATTCGCGGCTGGCAACTTGTCGGAGGCCCTTTCCCAAGCCCGGGCCATTGCCACCAAGGTCGCGGATGCCAGAAGCCTGCTGGGCATGAGCTGAAGTCGGTGCGGGCTGCATTGGTCTGCACCATGGCGCATTTCCCTGCACAGTGGAACGCGACGAGTCGGTCCTGACGGCTTCCGCTAACACGAACAACGACAACTAGTTGGACCGTCGGCCCCAAGCTTGCTGCTGGTGGTGCGAGCAAGGGGAAGATTTCGATGCGCCACACCACAGCCGCCAGGATGACCGACCGAAGCCGCCTAGGACGGGCGGGGTTCACGCTTATCGAGCTGCTCGCCGTGCTCGTGGTCAGCGGCGTGCTGGCGTCGGTGGCGATCAGTCGGGTCCGCTACACCATCGAACAGGCCAGGACCGCCCGAGCCATCGGTGATCTGCGGGCGCTGTCCGCCGACATTCAGGGCTATCTCGCGGCGGCCCAAACGCTGCCGCCCTCGCTCGCGGATGTCGACCGAGCCGGCATGCTCGATCCCTGGGGCCGGCCCTACGTATACGTAGTCTTTGCCTTCGGCGGGACGCCTCGAACCGATGCCTTCGGTGTCGACCTCAACACCGACTTCGATATCTACAGTAACGGCCCGGATGGCAACTCATCCCTGGCCTTGAGCTCGGCCGCCGCGCTCGACGACGTGTTGCGTGGCAATGACGGAGGGTTCCTTGGCCGAGGATCGAGGTACTAACCAACTATGAGCGCACCAGTCACCCCTGAAAAACCGGTCACGGCCCAGCCCGTCGCCCCGGCACCCGCCGCCGACCAGGATCCGTCCAGCTACGTGTCGGGCATCGCGGACGGGAACCTCGCCACCCCGATGCGGCTGCGGGACTATCTCGCTGGGGTGGGCGTGGTCTTCCGCTTGTCCAGGCGGGACAAAGTCGCCGAGCGACGAGCCCTCGCTGAGGAGGTGGCCGCGCTCGAGGCCAAGCGGATCCGGATCCCGGTCCGGGCCATCCTCAAAGTGCTTGCGCCGGTCGCGGCGGTGGCGATCGCCTGGTCCGCCTACGAGCGATTCGGTGGCGCTCCGCTGCCCGAGGCGGTATCGGGGACCTGGACCACCCAGGACGGCAAATACAAAGGGCGGAATTTCTGGATCAACGGCGAGTCGGTGGCTTTCCAGACCGGAGAGAGTACCAACAACTTCACCATCTACCCGATCCGGAAGGTCACCACTCGCGAGGCGTCTGATACCCTCGTGGTGGCCGTGGATTACGAGACCGAGGGCCAACGCGCCACGCTGACACTGAGCTACCTCGGGGCCCCGGCACCGGAGATCCGCCTGGTCAACCAGCCGTCGATCCGCTGGACCCGGGTCGGCGATGCCCCGGTCATGTCGCGTTAGCTCCCCGTCAGCCCGGTCCGGGTTACCCTAGTCGGAGCCGCAGTTAGAGGTAGATTGGCCTCATCACCACGAGGCCAATCATGCCTGTCAGAATCCTGAATCAACAGCAGGTCACCGCCTTGTTGCCGATGGCCGAGTGCGTCGACCTCATGGGGAAGACCCTCGAGACCTTGTCGGCCGGCGGTGCCATCTTGCCGTTGCGAACCATGCTCCGGCTGCCGGACAACCGCGGCATCTTCGGTTCGATGCCCTCCTACCTCAACCCCCCGGACGCTATCGGGCTCAAGGCGATCACGGTCATCCCGGGCAACGAGGGGACCAAGTACGACTCCCACCAGGGGGTCGTGCTGCTCTTCGAGGCCAAACACGGTTCCCTCGAGGCGATCCTGGACGCCAGCTCGATCACCGCGATCCGCACCGCCGCGGTGAGCGGGGTGGCCACCCGGGTGTTGGCGCGGCCCGATGCCGGTGACCTCGCCATTCTCGGCAGCGGGGTGCAGGCGCAAACCCATCTCGACGCGGTGGCGGTGGCCCGCCAGCTCCGCCGGGTCCGGGTGTGGAGTCGAAGCCGAGCCAACGCCGAGGCCTTTCGGACCCAGGCGGCGGGACGCTCACCTTGCCCAATCGAGGTGTGCGAGACCGCCGAAGCGGCCGTTCGGGGGGCCGACGTGGTCTGCGCCGTCACCGCCGCCCGGACCCCGATCATCGAGCGCCGCTGGCTCAGCGATGGGGTGCATCTCAATCTCGTCGGCTCGAGCCAGCCCACGACCCGGGAGGCCGATAGCGACACCATGGCGGCGGCGCGGGTCTATTGCGACCGGCGGGAGTCCTTGCTGGCCGAAAGTGGGGACTTCCTGATCCCGAAGTCCGAGGGCCGCTTTGGCGACGATCACCTGGTTGGCGAACTCGGCGACGTCCTCCTTGGCAAGGTCCCGGGCCGTCGCTCCGTCAGCGACATCACCGTCTTCAAGTCCCTCGGGCTCGCGATCGAAGACCTTGCCTCGGCCCATCTGGTAACCCGCCGGGCCGAGGCCCAAGGGATCGGCACCGTGCTCGAGATCGGCGGCCTCCGCCATTAGGCGGCCGCCCGTCGATCCCGTGACCTTGGCCGCCGCGGCCGGTCTGGGGCTCCTGTTGGCGCTGGCGAGCGCGTTGTCTGCCTGGCGCGCCAGGACGACCGACCCGGTGCAGCCGCTCCGCCGCGACTGAGACCAGCCGCTTACCTCTCCCGGGGCGATACCGTACATTCGGGCATCGTCCCGACCCCCGACCGTGCGCTTCGTTCTCAACCGCTTCCGCGAGCCCGGGCCGTTCCCCGTGCCGTCCGCCGAACCCGTGCGGGCGTTTCACCGATCGTTGGCCGGCTACCAACCCACCCAGCTCTATCGGTTGACCGGCTTGGCGCGGAGCCTCGGCATCCGGGACCTCTACCTCAAATACGAGGGGACCCGGTTTGGTCTCGGCGCCTTCAAGGCGCTGGGCGGCTCGTGGGCTCTCCACCGGTTGCTGGCGACCCGGCCGGGGACCTTCTCGACGGTGTCCACCGCGAGCGAGGGGAACCACGGTCGGTCGGTGGCCTGGGCCGCTCGCCTGATGAAGGTGCCGTGCGTGATCTTCCTGCCGGCCCATGCCGCCCCGGAGCGGATCGCCAACATCGAGAAGGAAGGCGCCACGGTCGTACTGGTCGACGGCACCTATGAGGACGCGGTCCGCCGGTGCGACACCGAAAGCCGGGCGCGGGGTTGGCAGATCGTCTCGGATGTCGGCTATCCCGGCTACCTGGAGATTCCGCCGCTGGTCGTCGAGGGGTATCGAACCCTCTATCTCGAAATCGACGAGCAGTTAGGCGCTCAGGGCCTTGCTGGTCCCGATCTCGTCCTCATCCCGGGCGGCGTGGGCGGGATCCTCCACGCCGGCATCGACCACTACCGGGCTCTCGCCAACCCGCCAGCGATCGTCGCGGTGGAGCCGGCGGCCGCCGACTGCCTGGCCGCCTCGCTCGCCTCGCCCGACGGTCAGCCCGCGGTGTCCAGTGGCGACCGGAACACCACGCTGGCCTGCCTCAACTGCGCCGAAGTGTCGCTCCCGTCCTGGCCGGCGATTCGCCGCGGGGTCGACGCCGTGCTCGCTGTCGACGACGACGCGGCCATCGACGCGGTGCGGCGGCTCGACCGGCCGGTCGCGCCGGACCCGAGGATCGAAGCGGGGAACTCCGGGGCCGCCGCGACCGGCGGGCTGCTCGCCATCGCGGCCGACCCTCGCTGTGCCGAGCTCAAGCGGGCGCTCGGGGTTGACCCCAACACCGTTGCGTTGGCGATCTGCACCGAGGGCGCCATCGACCGAACCGAATTCCTTCGAGTAACCGGAGCGACACGATGATTCGAACGACCCTCTGCCTCGTCCTCGCGGCGCTGACGACCGCAACAGCTGTCGCGGCCCAAACCCGCCCGGCGGCGCCGGCCGATTCGCTCGACCTGGTGATCGCCGGCGGACGGATCGTCGACGGCACCGGCCGTCCGGGGTTTCTCGGCGAGGTCGGCATCCGGGGCGGCTGGATCGTTCGGGTCGGTCCCGCGGGGTCGCTCCGGCGGGTCCCCGCTCGGCAGCGGGTCAACGCCACCGGGCAGGTCATTTCGCCGGGATTCGTCGATGTCCACTCGCACACGGTCGACGCCATCCTCGGGGCGGAGCGCCGCTGGAACGAGGGGGTGGTGCGCCAGGGCGTCACCACGGTGCTCGGAGGGCCCGATGGCGGTTACGCCCCCGAGATGATGCACCGGGTGATCCGGTCCCTCGCCGCCCAAGGCGCCGGCACCAACGTCGCGCTGTACGTGGGCCACAACGGCGTTCGCCGAGCGGTCATGGCCAACGCCCAGCGGGCCCCAACCCCGGACGAGCTGGAGCGGATGAAGGCCCTGGTGAAGGAAGGGATGGAACTTGGCGCGGTTGGGCTCTCCTCCGGCCTCATGTACGAGCCAGGGATGTTCAGTACCACCGACGAGGTGGTCGAGCTGGCCAAAGTGGTGGCGCCGTACCGCGGCGGCTACGACTCCCATGTCCGCGACCCTGTGAAGCGATTCCTCTGGTCGGACCAGGAGTGCATCGAGATCGGCGAGCGGGCCGGCGTGGCGCCGAAGATCGGCCACGAGAAGGCAGTGGGGCTCGAGAACGCCGGCAAGATCTGGGACGTGATCGCGATGGTGAACGCCGCCCGGGCCCGCGGGCTCGACGCCGTCACCGATCAGTACCCCTACGATGGCGCCGCGACCTCGAACCTGGACAATATCGTCGTCCTGCCCAAGGACCTCCGCGGCCAGTCGGCCTTCGACTTGAAGGCGGCGCTCCGCGATCCCGCGGTCCGGGCCAGGTTCAAGGAGGCCAGCGAGAATGGGGTCGATGGCGGCTTCGCCTGGCTCAAGGCCACCGGGTATACCAGCATGCGGATCACCACCAGCCCCGAGCAACCGGCTCTGGTCGGCAAGTACCTCTCCGAGCTCGCCACCGAGCGCCGACTCGATCCGTTCGACTTGCTCGCCGAGCTGCTGCTGGGCGCGACCAAGCCGATCGGGATCACGCTGGGCGCCATCAAGGAGGCCGATGTGAGGGCCCTGATGGTGCAACCGTGGAACATGATCGCGAGCGACGGCGGCTACGTCGACGCCAAGACATCGACCATGGGGCACCCTCGCTCGACCGGCACCTTCCCGAGAGTGCTCGGCCACTACGTCCGGGAGGTCAAGCTCTTGACCCTCGAGGAGGCGGTCCGGAAGATGACCTCGTTGCCGGCCGACTGGAGCGGGCTGCGCGACCGAGGCCGGATCCAGGAAGGGCAGGCGGCGGACATTGCCATCTTCGACCCCCGGACGGTGGCCGACCGCTCGACCTGGAGCGAGCCCAGTCTGATGTCGGTCGGGGTCCGTGACGTGCTCGTCGGCGGCGAATTCGTGCTCCGAGGCGGCGAGATGACCGGTCGGTCACCAGGTCGGTACCTCCGCGCCCGGCGGTGATTGCCAACCGCTCGCCGCTGGGTTTGATTGCCCCGATCCCAACCCGTTTCGCCGAGGATTCTCCCATGCCCGTCGCTCCGCCGATCAACCTCAAGAAGTGGGTGGAGGAGCACCGCGATCTCCTCAAACCGCCGGTTGGCAACAAGATGATCTGGCAGGATGCCGAGTTTCTGGTCATGGCCGTGGGTGGGCCGAACCAGCGCAAGGACTTCCACGTCGAGGACGGCGAAGAGTTCTTCTACCAGGTCGAGGGCGACATCGTCGTCCGGATCATCGAGGACGGCAAGGTCCGCGACGTCCCGATCAGGGAAGGGGAGATGTTCCTGCTCCCCGCGGGGATTCCCCATTCTCCCCAGCGGCCGGCCAACACGGTCGGGCTGGTGATCGAGCGGCAGCGGCAAGAGGGGGAGCACGACCACCTCCGCTGGTTCTGCGAGAAGTGCGGCGAGATGCTCTACGACGCCAGCTTCGAGCTGGTCGACCTCGGCAAACAGCTCAAGCCGCTGATGGAGAGCTTCTTCGCCGACGAGAAGAAGCGGACCTGCGGGAAGTGCGGGACCGTCATGGCTCCGCCGGCGCCGACTACGAGCAAGTGATCGAGGGCACCGGCAGTGGCTGGGACGAGGCGGCGCGGCCACGACCTGCCGCGCCCCTCGTTGCCTCGCCGGAGACCTTCCGCGTCGATCTCCACACCCACATTCTCCCCGAAACCTGGCCCAGCCTCCGCGACCGTTACGGATACGGCGGTTTCGTCGAGTTGGACCACTTCGCTCCCTGCCGAGCCCGGATGGTGGTCGACGGCAGGTTGTTTCGCGAGATCGAGGACAACTGCTGGGACCCGGCCCGCCGGCTCGAGGATTGCGACCGTCACCGGGTCAACCTGCAGGTCTTGAGCACCGTGCCGGTGATGTTCAGCTACTGGGCCAGGGCCGCCGACGCGGCCGATCTGTCGAGGCTGCTCAACGATCACCTTGCCTGGGTGGTCGCTGCCAACCCCAAGCGGTTCGTGGGTCTCGGCACGGTGCCGCTCCAGGCGCCGGACCTGGCGATCCAGGAGCTCGAGCGGGCGGTGCTCGACCTCGGTCTCGCCGGGGTCCAGATCGGCACCCACGTCAACGAGTGGAACCTCGACGCACCCGAGCTGTTCGAGTTCTTCGCCCGGGCGGCCGAGTTGGGTGCCGCGATCTTCGTGCACCCGTGGGAAATGCTCGCCCCGGAACGGATGCGGCGGTATTGGCTGCCTTGGCTGATCGGGATGCCAACCGAGTCGGCACTGGCGATCGCCTCGCTCCTCTTCGGCGGAGTCCTGGAGCGGCTTCCCACTCTCCGGATCTGCTTCGCCCACGGGGGCGGGAGCTTCGCGGCGGTCCAGGGACGCCTGGAGCACGGATTCCAGGCTCGGCCCGACCTGGTGGCGGTGGACAACCCTCACCCGCCTTCGAAGTACCTCGGCCGGTTCTACCTCGACTCGCTGACCCACGATCCCGAGCTACTCCGGCGCCTGATCGGACTGGTGGGGGCCGATCGCGTGGCGTTAGGCACCGACTACCCGTTTCCCTTGGGCGAGCTGGTGCCCGGCGCCATGATCGACGGGATGGCGGACTTGACACCCGACACCAAGGCCTGGCTCTTCCATCGGACCGCGCTGCAATTCCTCAATCGACCCCTGAGCATGTTCCTATGAGCGATCCCGGACCGTACCAGAACACCGAGGCATGGGCCCTCGCCGCCGACCGCGCCGATCCGCTCTCGACGATGCGCGAGGAGTTCGTCTTCCCCCGGGACCGCGACGGCGCGCCGCTGGTCTACCTCTGCGGCAATTCCCTCGGCCTGATGCCCAAGGCGGTGCCGGCGCTCCTCGAGGAGGAACTCGACGAGTGGGGGCGCCTCGGGGTCGAAGCCCACCTGCAGTCCCGGCGCCCCTGGTTCTCCTACCACGAGCAGTTTCGGGAGACCGGGGCGCGGCTCGTCGGCGCCCGGCCCGGCGAAGTCGTGATGATGAACTCGCTCACCGTCAATCTCCACTTGATGCTGGTGAGCTTCTACCGGCCGGCGGGCCGGCGGCACAAGATCGTCATCGAGCGGGCGGCGTTCCCGTCGGACACCTACGCCGTGGCCACCCACCTCGCCACCCGCGGGTACGATCCGGCCGAGGCCCTGATTCAGCTGGCCCCCGATCCCGGCCGCGCCACGATCGCCACCGAATCGGTGGAACGCCTCCTGGCCGAGCGCGGGGACGAAATCGCGCTGGTTCTGCTCCCCGGGGTGCAGTACTACACCGGGCAGCTGTTCGACATCCCCCGGATCACCGCCGCGGCGCAGCGGGCCGGTGCGGTCGCCGGGTTCGACCTGGCCCACGCGGCGGGGAACGTGCCGCTGGCGCTGCACGATTGGGGCGTCGACTTCGCGGCGTGGTGCTCCTACAAGTACCTCAATGCCGGATCCGGCGCGATCGCGGGGTGCTTCGTCCATGAGCGGCACGGCAAGGACTTGGCGATACCTCGATACGCGGGCTGGTGGGGCAACGACCCGGCCACCCGGTTCCGGCTCCACCTGAACGAATCGTTCCTGCCCCGCGAGGGGGCCGACGGCTGGCAGATCAGCAATCCGCCCCTGCTGTCGATGACCCCTTTGCTCGCCTCGATCGAGCAATTCGACCGGGTCGGGATGGCCGCGCTCCGCGCCAAGTCGCTTCGGCTCACCGGGTACCTCGAGTACCTGATCGATCAGCTCGGCGGCGGCCGGATCGAGCAAATCACCCCGCGCGATCCGGCGGCCAGGGGGGCCCAGTTGAGCCTTCTGGTGCGAGACGGTGCCCGGGCGCTCTTCGACCGGCTCAGGGCGGGTCATGTCCTCGGCGATTTTCGCCAGCCGGATGTCATCCGGCTCTCGCCGGCACCGATCTACAACAGTTTCCACGACGTCTGGCAGGCGGGTCGGGCCTTGGCCGAGGCGCTCCGATGACCAGCCCGCATACCGATCGGCGGGTGGTCGTCGTGGGCGCCGGCCTGGTCGGGTCGATGCTCGCGGCGCTGCTGGGGCGGGAAGGGTATCGGGTGACGGTGATCGAACGGCGAGGCGACCCCAGGCGGAGCGAGATGGCCGCCGGGCGGAGCATCAACCTCGCCATCAGCGAACGGGGGCTCAATGCCCTCGCCAAGCTGGACCTGGCCCAGGACATCCTGGCGTTAGGCGTCCCGCTCTATGGCCGGATGATCCACCCGGTGACCGGCCCGCTCGCCTATCAGCCCTACGGGGTCGAACGTCAGGCCATCAACTCCTTCTCCCGCGGCGAGCTCAACTTGGCGCTGGTCAAAGCCGCCGGGGCCGCCCCCAACGTCACCCTCGAATTCTCCCGCCGTTGCCTCGACGTGGACCTCGAGGCCGGCACGGTGAGCCACGTCGACGCCGCGACCGGCGGCGATCCGCGGACCACGAGCGGGATCATCATCGGGACCGACGGCGCCTACTCCGCGGTCCGGGCGGCCATGCAGCGCCGGGAGCAACAGGATTACTCCCAGAGCTACCTGCCCCAGGGCTACAAGGAACTCTGGATCCCGGCCGCACCGGGCGGCAGCCCGGCGCTCGAACGCAACGCCATGCACATCTGGCCCCGTGGGCCGTTCATGATGATGGCCATGGCCAATCTCGATGCCACCTTCACTCTGACGCTCTACCTCCCGATGACCGGGCCCAACAGTTTCGCCGAACTTGATACCCCGGATCGGGTCCGGAGCTTCTTCGAGCGCAACTTCCCCGATGCCATCCCGATCATGCCGAGCCTCCTGGAGGATTTCGCCACCAACCCGGCCAGTTCGTTGGTGACCGTCCGGACCTATCCCTGGGCCATCGCCGATCGGGTCCTCCTGGCCGGCGACGCCGCCCACGCCATCGTGCCCTTCTACGGCCAAGGTGCCAACGCCGGATTCGAGGACTGTCTCGAGCTGCTCGCGCAGGTGGCCAGCACCCCGCACGACCTCGCCGGCGCCTTCGACCGGTATCAACGAGCCCGGAAGCCCAACACCGACGCCATCGCCGATCTTGCCCTGGCCAACTTCGTCGAGATGCGGGACCACGTCGCCTCGAAGGGATTCCTGCTCAAGAAGCAGTTCGAGCAGTTGCTCCACAAGCTGTTCCCCAGGTACTTCGTCCCGCTCTACTCGATGATTTCGTTCTCCCTGATTCCCTACGCCACGGCCCGGGCTCGGGCCCAGGCCCAGGCCAGAACCCTGCGCCGGATCGGAGTGGGTCTCGTCATTCTGGCGCTGGGGATCGTGGGCTGGTCCCTCTTCTTTCCCGGGTAAGCCCCCATGCCGGTCACCTACGCCTCCTATCTCAAGCTCGACCAGTTGCTCGACCTCCAAGAACCCAAGTCGAGTCCGGCTGAGCACGACGAGCTGCTCTTCATCGTCATTCACCAGACCTACGAGCTGTGGTTCAAGCAGCTCCTCCACGAGCTCGACAAGGTTGCCCGCGACTTCGCCGGCAACGACCTCTTCGGCGCCATCGCGACCTTCAAACGGGTCCGCACCATCATGAAGACGCTGGTGGGGCAACTCGATATCCTCGAGACCATGACCCCGCTCTCCTTTGCCTCGTTCCGAAACCGGCTCGATACCGCCTCGGGATTTCAGTCCTACCAGTTTCGCGAGGTCGAGTTCTTCCTGGGGTACAAGCGCCCCAACGTCACCGCGCCGATCCCTGACGGCGAGGCCGGGAAGGCTCGGGCCATCGGGCGGCTCGGCCAGCCCAGCCTGGTCGACGGGTTCTACCGGTTCCTGGCCCACCGAGGGGTGGTGGTGCCCGAGTCACTGCTCGCCAAGCCGATCACGGAGCCAACCGAGTCCAGCGAGGCGCTCCAGGAGGAGCTGCTGCGGATCTACCGGACCAGCCCCGAGTTGGTGATCCTCTTCGAGCTGATGTTGGATTTCGACGAAGGAATGCAGGAGTGGCGCTACCGCCACGTCAAGTTGGTCGAGCGGACCATCGGCGCCAAGCAAGGGACCGGCGGCTCGGCGGGGGTCGAGTTCCTCAAGACCTCGCTCTTCAAGCCGTTGTTCCCGGACCTCTGGGTGGTCCGGCACCGGATGTGATCAGTCGATGGTCGCGATCACCTTGAGCTCGATCGCGATGGCGGTCGGCAGGGCGCCGACTTCCACCGTGGTCCGAGCCGGTTGGTTGGTGGTGAAGTACTCGGCGTAGATCCGGTTGAAGGTCGGGAAGTCCGCCCGCATGTCGGTCAGAAACACCGTCACGTCGACCATCTTGTCCCAGCTCGACCCGGCATCCTCCAGGATGGTTCGGATGTTGGCGAACACCTGGTGGCATTGTTGCCCGATGTCGTACCCCGTCCGCGCTCCATCCGGGCCATACACGTTGCCCGGGATCTCGTTGCTTCCCGGGATCCGGGGTCCGATGCCCGACAAGAACAGGAGTCCGCCCACTCGGCGGGCGTGGGGGTACGCCCCGACCGGTTTTGGCGCTCGTCCCGAACGCACCGTCTCGTCCATCGCTCCTCCGATCCTCGAGGCTCTAATCAGAGCTTGATGCAGACGTTCTTCGGCTCGGTGAAGAACCGGATCGCCTCGTCGCCGCCTTCCCGCCCGACCCCGCTCTGCCGCATTCCGCCGAAGGGGACCCGGAGGTCTCGCAGCAGCCAGCAGTTGACCCAGATCGTCCCGCACTGCACCTGCTCGGCGACCCGGTGGGCTCGGGTGAGGTTCTCGGTCCACAGCGACGCCGCGAGTCCGTAGTTGCTGTCGTTGGCCATCGCGACCGCCTCGGCCTCGGTGTGAAAGGGCGTCACCGTCACGACCGGTCCGAAGATCTCCTCCTGGTTGGTGCGGCACCCCATCGAGAGGCCGGTGACGATGCTCGGCGCCACGAAGTAGCCGCTCCGGCACCGCGGAGGCAGCCGCTCGGGTGGGACCGGACCGCCGCCGAGCACCACTCGCCCGCCTTCCTCTCGAGCCAGGTCGAGGTAGCCGAGTACCTTGGCGCGGTGGCCTTCGCTGATCAAGGCGCCGAACTCGGTCCCGGGCTCGAGTGGGTCGCCGATCGCCAGTCGGCTCACCGCGCCAGCGAAGCGGTCCAGGAAGCTATGATAGATCGATGCTTCGACCAGGATCCGGGAGCCGCAGAGGCAGATCTCGCCCTGGTTGGCGAACGCCGATCGGACGATGGCCGGCAGATCCCGATCCAGGTTCGCGTCACCGAACACGACGGTTGGGTTCTTCCCGCCCAGTTCGAGCGTCAGCTTCTTGAACTTGGGGGCCGCCGCTTTCGCGATCGCCGCCCCGGTGACCGTGCCTCCGGTGAACGAGATGGTCCGGACGTCGGGATGGTCCACCAACGCCGCGCCGGCCTGAGCCCCGAGGCCATGGACCAGGTTGAGCACCCCCGGCGGGAGCCCGACCTCGCTGCAGATCTCGCCCAGCGCGTGGGCCGTGCTCGGGGTCAGTTCCGACGGCTTGGCGACCGCGGTGTTCCCGGTCGCGATGGCCGGCGCGATCTTCCAGGACAGCAAATAGAGCGGCAGGTTCCAGGGCGAGATCAAGCCCGCCACCCCGCGGGGCCGCCGCAGGGTGTAGTTGAGCGCCTGATGATCGGTCGGGTGCGACTCGGTGGCACCGTGCAGAATGGCGGTGGCGAAGAACCGGAAGTTCGCCGCGGCGCGAGGGATGTCGAGGGTCCGGGCCAGGGTGAGCGGCTTGCCGGTGTCTTCCGATTCGAGCCGAGCCAACTCGTCGCTTCGGGCGTCGATGCCGGCCGCGATCGCGAGCAGGAGCCGGCTTCGCTCGGCGGCGGGTGTGTGCGACCAGGGGTCGAAGGCGGCTCGGGCCGCGGCCACCGCGGCGGCCACGTCGGCCGCGCCGCTCGCCGGGACCCGGGCGAGCGGGCCGCCCGTCGCGGGCTCGGGCTTGTCGAGGTACTCGCCGCCCGCCGGAGGAGCCTGGCGTCCGTCGATGTAGTTGGCGATGGTCCGCACGGGCGCTCCTTACAGGGCGGTGATCCGGCCGCCGTCGACCGGGAGGCTCACGCCGGTGATGTAGCTCGCGGCCGGGCTGGCGAGGAACAGCACCGCCGCGGCGATCTCCGCCGGCGTCCCGATCCTGCCTAACGGAATCTCCCGGACCATCTCGTCGGTGATCTCGGCGACGCTCCGGCCGGTCGCGGCTGCCCGATTCGCGATCACCTGGTCGAGCCGCCCGGTCTGGGTGGCTCCGGGCAGGACGTTGTTCACCGTGATGCCGTCGCGACCCAGCTCGCCGGCGAGGGTCTTGGCCCAGCTGGCCACCGCGCCGCGGGTGGTGTTCGACACCCCGAGCCCCGGCAGCGGCTGCTTCACCGAGGTCGAGACGATGTTGATGATGCGGCCGTAACCGGCGGCCCGCATCCCGGGGATCACCGCTTGGGCCAGCAGGTGATTGGCGAGCAGATGTTGCCGGAACGCGGCGACGAACGCTTCGGGCTGGGCCGTGGCGATCGGTCCGCCCGGAGGGCCGCCGGTGTTGTTGACCAAAATATGGACCGGCCCGTTGGCCCCGATCCAGCGAGCCACCGCGCCGGCGGCGGCGGCCGGATCGTCGAGGTCGGCGACCAGAGTGGAGTGGGCCGCGCTGCCTGGCAACGCCCGCGCCGCGGTGGCCAACCGGCCGGCATCGCGCGACAGGAGGAGGAGCCGCGCGCCGGCAGTGGCCAGCGCCTCCGCGCTGGCCCGGCCGATGCCGCTGGTGCTGCCGCAGACCAGGGCTGTCTTGTTCGTCAGAGGCATGGCGGGAAGTGTAGGCGGGCGACCGCGTGGTTGGGAGGCCCGGCCTCTCGGGCCTTGAGAGCGACGAGCCCCCGCGCGCCGTCAAGGCACGCGGGGGCTCGAAGGGCGGAGCAACAAGCCTACGGCGTCTGGACGGTGCAGTTGGTCGGAGTGTAGTTCGAATTGTTCTCCTCCGGTTGCGGCACGATCAAGGTCGCTTGGGTCCCGCGGGTCAGGCCCTGCTTGTGATAGGCGCCCGTCGGGTACACCGACTCCTTGGTCCGGTTGTACTGCCGGACCAACCGACGCAGATCGCCCAAACGGTGCGATGTCAGATACATCCAGAACGCCCGTTCGCGGAACATCAGATCCTCCCGGGCGGTCTGGGTTCCGGGATCGGTGAGCGCGCCCAGCGCGGCCACGGTGGCACGGGCCGCGTTGAGCCGCCCGAGCCAGACGTCGACGTCATTGGCCTGCAGCGCCGCCTCGGCCTGGATCAGCCGGGCCTCGATCCCGGTCACCATCGGCACCGGGGAGTCGATGCTGGGGTATTTCTTCTGGACCACCATCGGGGTGACGCCGTCGTTCCGAGAGGCGCCCGTCGCCGTCACCGGGATCCGCGGATCCGCGGCGCTCGCGAACGGCAGCCCATTCGTTCCTTCCCGATCCGGCACGGAGTAGATGTCGCTCGCCGTAGTGAGCTGGATCTGGTTGGTCTGGCGGCCAGGCGGGGGCGAGTGGATGAAGTCATAGCTGAACGACGTCGGTACCGACGCGACCGCCGTGCCCGCCTGGGCGAACTGCCCCTGATTGAGCAGGGCCCGGCCACGCAGCACCGCCACCAGATTCCCGATCCTGGCGTCGGATCCGGCAGGGCCGGCTGCCGAGTTGAGCCGGTCGATCGCGCGCCCAAATAGCTGCGTCGTGGTGAGCGGCGTGCCCAGTTCGAACGGCTCTCGTTCCGACACCGGCGTGCCTGAGCAGAACAGCTCGCCGAACAGGATGTAGCTCAACGCCGAGAGGGCGTAGAGCTCCCCGGCCCTGACGTCCGTCGCCGGGAACTTCTTCGCCGCAAACTCGAGCGCCGTGCGGGCGCGATGGAGTGCCAGGTAGGGTCCGCCAGGAACCCCGCCTCCGGTCGCGACGCTATTGGTGGTCAGCACACCGCGGAGGTCCCACTCCCGGACCGCCGGCGGAGTGCTCGCGTGCATCAGCTCGTCGGTGAACAGTCCGGAGAAGATGCTGGTCCCCGTGCCGCCAGTCACCGCGACGACCAGGTCGGAGACAGCGCCGGCGTAGAGGGCGGTGAGGCCCTCGGGGGTCTCGAGGTTCTCCGGTTTGATGACGTCCGGGGTGTCGGGGCGGAGAATGTCGTCCTTGGAGCATGAGGCCGTCAGCGCGGCGAGCAACAGCGCCGCGGAGACTCGGATCATGCCCATCGTGTTGATTGTCATCGGGCTCGTTCCTCTTCGCCTAGAAGCCGAGGTTGATCCGCAGGATGCCGATCACCGGCTGGGCCTGCTGGACGAAGTTGTAGTTGGTGTCGTCTCGTGACTGGGTGTTGTTCTCTGGGTCCCAGCTCTTGAAGCCGTACTTCTTGATCCAGAGGTTCCGGCCCGTGAGCGTGACGTTCATGCTCCGAGCGCCGAAGACCCGAGCCAGGCTGACCGGGGCGTTGTAGGTGAGCGAGGCTTCCCGGAGCCGGATGTGCTCGGCGTTTTCGGCGAAGGAACCGAATGCCCGGGGCCCGGCGACGGCCTTGGCCTGATCCTCGAGTGAGGCGTTCGGGTCGTGGAGCTGTTCGCAGTTCACCTGGAAGGCGCAGCGGAACAGGTCGTTCACGTTGAGAGTGACGTACCCGCCTCGATAGTCGATCTGACCGCCAAGGCGCAACTTGTTCTTGAAGAGGCTCAAGCTGGTGTTCACGGCCATGGTCCGAGTCGGGATGGTGGAGCCGTGGAAGATCAGGGTGTCGGTCACCACCACTTCGCTCGGACTGATCGCGCCATCGCCGTTGGCATCGTTGAAGCTGGTCAAACCCTGCCACCAGAGCCCGAACATCGGATAGCCGGGAATGTTCTTGAACCCGAATCCGACGATCGGTGGAACCCCGGGCGCCAGGGACACGAGCCGGTTCCGGTTGCCGGCCGCCTCGACCTGGAGGTCCCACACGATGTTGCGCGTCTCGATGACGCGGGCGTTGACCGATACCTCAATGCCCTTGTTGCTGACGACGCCGACGTTTTCGAGGCGGGCCGAGACGCCGCCCACCGAGTACGGCTGGGTCCGCAACACCAAGGCGTCCTCGGTTCGCTTGTTGTAGCCGGTGACCTCGATGTTGACCCGGTTGTCGAGCAGCCCGATGTCGAACCCGCCCTCGATCTCGCGCGACCGTTCCGGCTTGAGGTTCGCGTCGCCGAGCCCGCCCAGCGTCACGCCCGGAATGGAAGGCTGCCCGAAGATCGACGACGTCACCGGGCTGGCGTAGGTCAGCGCGTCGAGCGGCCGGGGCGATTGACCGGTGGCCCCGTAGGCCGCCCGGACCCGGAAGCTGTTGAGCAGCCCCCGATCGCGGTTCTCCAGCACCACCCACGAGCCGGACAGCTTCGGATAGCGCGCCGAGCGGAATTCGGCACCGAAAGCGCTGTTGTCGTCGATCCGGAGCGCGCCGGTGATGAAGAGCCGATCATCGAGGCTGAACTGCTGCTCGACGTAGGTGCCCAGCGTGATGACGTCGGTCGTCTGCTCGTTGAGCGATTTCTGGGCCCCGGCGCTCAGCGAGATGATCCCCGGTGGCAGAATGTCGGCTTGGGCGAAGACCGCGAACAGCTTGTCGTGGTTGTATTGGGCCCCGAAGCTGGTCTTGGCGCCGATTCGCTTGAGCAGCGAGTACTGCGCGGTGGCGTTCAGGTCGACCGTGTACTTGGTATCGATCAAACGGTTGAACATCCGTTTGCCCTGGTTCTCGGTGCCGCAGGTCACGCAGCCCTGGCCGCGGAGCACGTTCTGTTCGTCGACGTAGCCGAGATAATCGAGACCGACGGTGGCCCGGGTCGACAGCCACGAGAGCGGCCGCCAGTTCACCGTCCCGCTGTTGATGTAGTGGTCGTTCTTCCGGTAGGTCTCTTCGCCGATCGAGTTACCGGGACGAGAGAAGCCGTAGCCGCCGGTCGTGGCGAACACCGCCGGGTTGGCCGAGCCGAACATCGCCGTCCCGATCATCGACTGGAAGTTGTCGCCGGTCTGCGGGAGACGGATGTTGTTGACGATGAAACCGGACGACACCGAGATGTCGAGGTTCGATCGCGGGCTCGATGTCAAGTTGACGCGGAAGTTGTACTTGTTGAAGTGGTTCGGGCGCCGCTGGGTCCGGGGAATCTCGTCGACGCTGCCCAACCCCCGACGGCCTACCAGGAATTCGGCTTCGCTGTTCGGGAGCTTGAGCACGCCGTCCTCGATCTCGGTTTCGGCGGAGAGGAAATACCGCAGGGCGTCCGAGCCACCCGACAGGCTCGCCCCGAGCTGCTGGCGGCTCCCGGTGGTAAACGGGGTCGAAGCGGGATTGTTCAGGAGGTCGAGGCTGTATCGCTGCTCGACCTGGCAAACGCCGGTCTTCTCCTGCCACGTCAGGCAGTCGGCGTTGGCCCCCACCCGCTTGTTGAAGTAAGTGCTCGGGTAGGTGTAGGTGTCTTTGAGCACCCCGGCCTCCGCCCAGCTCGTCCATTGCGGAGCGCCGGCTCGACCCCGTTTGGTGGTGACCCGGATCACGCCGTTGGCGGCCTGGGTGCCGTAGAGCGTCGCGGCCGAGGGACCTTTGACGATCTCGATCGTCTCGATTTCCTCGGGGTTCAGGTCGTTGAGCTTCGAGACGGTCCCGCCCCCGATGAAGGCACCGGCCGGGGCGTCGGCCGCCACTCGGATCCCGTCGATGTAGAGCAGGGGATCGTTCGAGAGCGACACCGAGCTGACCCCGCGGATTCGGACCCGGGCCCCGGTGCCGCTCGTCCCATTGCTCTGGAGCACCGAGACGCCCGCCACTCGGCCGCTCAGCACTTGGGCGAGGTTGGTGGTCGGAGCCGTTTCCACGAGCTGCGCGGTCTGGATCTTCCCGACCGTGTTGCCCAACTCTCGGGTCGCCTGGTCACCGGTGGCTGTCGTCACGATCTCTTCCAGCTGGAACGGCACCGCCTTGAGCGCCCAGTCGAGGGTCGCCGAGCCGCCGGCGGCAATCGTCACCGTCCTGGTCTGCGAGCCGTAGCCCAGCATGAAGATCCGAATCGAGTGCTGCCCGGGGGTGAGCCCACGCAGCGTGTACTGGCCCGCCTGAGTCGAGAGGGTGTACACCTGTTGCGTGACGGCCTGGATCCGGGCGCCGGCCAGGGGCTGGCCGGTCGCTTCGTCGGTCACCTTGCCGGTGAGGGTGCCCGGCTGGGCCGCGGCGGTACTCGCCACCAATAGCGAGCCGAGGATGAGCGAGGCTGCGCGAACTCGCCCAAAGACTGATCGTCCCATCGATACCTCGTCGTGGAAGATTGACATGAGCCGGTGCTGCGACCCCCGGTTGATGGCTCGACTGGCAACCGAGGAGCGGCGTCGTGCTCCCGTGACAGATCCCTGTCTCGTCGGGAAAATGCTGAGACGCCATTGGTCGCCCGAACCTCTCGGGCGCCGTCGACTCCGGTTTGTCGCTGTGTTTCTCTAATATGCGGCTCATCCCGAGAACCGCAACCCCGGCCGCGAAACCGTGGCCCCGCGGCCCGCATCGGCAGAGGGCTGTTGCCCGGCGAGATGCCGAGGGGACGAACGGGGCGCTGGCCGAACTGCCACCGTCGGATTCAAACGGCGCCCCCGCCGAGACGAGCGGCTGGCGCCATTTGGCGACCGAGTCGTCCCCGTCGAGGCACCCCAAACCTGTATACAAACGACACGGAACCCGTGTCGGTCCGACTCGCGGAAACGACACGTGGAATCAGGGGCCCACACGGCAAATCGCTTCGGGCCAATTGGTTAGCCGGCTGTGGCTGGTCGGTACGGGCGTTGCCACCCTGCCGGGGCAGGGGACGGACAAGGCCTTTCCTTGGCCGACCGCTTTGGATACAATCCAACGTTCGTTGGTTTTCCACCCCAAGGAGGCACGCGGTGAGACAACGTCGGTTGCGAGGGGTTCTCGCAGTCGCTCTGCTCGGGCTCGTGGTTGGCTCCGCCCAGGCCCAGCAAAGCTCCATCTCCGGGAAAGTGACGGATCAGTCGAACGGCCAACCCTTGGCCGGCGCGCGGGTCCAAGCCACCGGAACGAATTACATCGGTATCACCAACGCCCAGGGCACCTACACCATCCGCGCGGTCAATGCCGGTTCGTACACCCTACGGGTCGTGATGCTGGGGTATGCCTCCCAGACCCGTTCCGTGACGGTCACGGCGGGCCAGGCAGCCACCGCCGATTGGACCCTCAACGCCGTCCCGTTCACCCTCGAGGAGATCGTGACGACGGCGACGGGTGAGCAGCTCAAGCGCGAGCTGGGGAACACCGTCGCGAACATCGAGGCAACCCAGTTGGTCCAGCAGGCCCAGACCCCGGACTTGAGCGCCGTGCTGAACGGCCGCGTGGCGGGCGTCACGGTCATCCAGAACGACGGCGTGGCCGGCTCCGGCTCCCGGATCCGGATCCGAGGGATCAGCTCGGCATCGCTGTCCAACGACCCGCTCCTCTACGTCGACGGCGTTCGCGTCGCCGAACGGGGACAGGCCTTGTCGGTGTATGCCGGCGGCGGCTCGCCCTCGTTCTTGAACGACGTCAACCCGGAAGAGATCGAGAACATCGAGATCGTCAAAGGCCCCTCCGCGGCCACCCTCTACGGGACCCAGGCGGCCAACGGCGTCATTCGAATCACCACCAAGCGCGGGAAGGCCGGCCCCGCCAAGTGGAGCCTCTACACCGAGCAAGGGCTGGTCGAAGACCCGAGCAAGTACCTCGACGTCTGGTTTTCTCGCGGGACGAACGGCAACCAGTGCTTCGTCTTCGTTCAGGCATTGGGTGGCTGCACAATCCAGAGCCTTCACCACCTCAACTTGATGCGGGACGAGCCATATCGGGCCCTCAAGACCGCTTATCGCTATCAGTATGGAGCCCAGGTCAGCGGGGGGACCGACGCGGCCCGCTATTTCGTCGCCGCGGAATTCGAGGACCAGGAAGGTCTGTTCAAGATGCCCAAAGCGGAGATCGACTTCCTCAATCAGGTCCGCGGGGATGTCCCGATCCCGAGTGAGCAGCTCGAGCCGAACCACCTCCGGAAGATCAACCTCCGGAGCAACCTCAACGCCTCGCTCTCGAGCAAGGCGGACGTCTCGCTCTCGCTTGGCTATACCAACAACGACAACCTGATTCCCCAGACCGGTGACAACCTCGAGGGGATCCTGGCGACCTCGACCTATGGTACGGCCAACCCCTCGGCGCCGCAGCCCTATGGCTTCGCTCGGCCGGCGTTCGGGTTCTCCAACACGATCTATCGCAAGAGCAACCACTTCATCCAGAGCGGAACCGCCAACTTCCGCCCCACCAACTGGCTTTCGACCCGGGCCACCGTGGGGCTCGATTACATCGGCTACGAGGATCAGGGCCTCGCCCGCAACGGCGAGTCCTGTCCATTCTGCGGCAACGGCCAAGGGTACCGGTCCCTCAATCGGTTCCAGAGCTACAAGTACTCGGTCGACCTCGGGGCCACCGCCACGGTGTCGCTGACCAACAGGATCGGAAGCAAGACCTCCGTCGGGGCGCAGTACAATCGCGACAACCTGACCGCGTCGCTCAACTTCGGCGCGGTGCTCCCGCCCGGCGCCGAGACCTTCACCGGGGCGGCTAACAAGACCTCGTCCGAGCTGACGACTCGTTTCGTCACGCTCGGCAGCTACATCGAGCAGCAGTTCAGTCTCGACGATCGCCTCTTCCTGACCGGCGCCGTCCGGGTGGACCAGAACAGCGCCTTCGGTGAGGACAGCCGCTCCGCGACCTACCCCAAGGTCGCCGGCTCGTGGGTGGCGCTCGAGCAGCGTGAGAAGGGGCTCATCAGCTCGCTCCGACTCCGGGCCGCCTACGGCGCCTCCGGTCAGCAGCCGGGCCCGCTCGACGCCATTCAGTTCTACACCGGCACGACCAATGCCGTGTTCGGCGGCAACCAACCCGGCGTGAGCTTGGGCAACCTGCGCGATTTCAACAGCGGCCTTGGCAATAGGCTGCTTCGTCCGGAACGGTCACAGGAGATCGAAACCGGCTTCGACGTCGGCTTGCTCGGCGGCCGGGTGAACCTCGAGGCCACCGTCTACCGGAAGGACACCAAGGACGCCCTCGTCCAGCGGCTCCTGGCCGGGTCGCTCGGCGCGGTCAACGCCCGGACTGACAACGTCGGGAAGGTCCGCAACGAGGGCATCGAGATCTCGCTCTTCAGCCGGATCATCGATGCCTCGAGCTTCCAGTGGGATGCCCAGCTGGAGATCTCCGGCAACCGCAATCGGCTCCGTGAGCTGGCCGAGGGCGTGCCGCCGATCACCGGGTTCGGCTTCCAGCAGCGGGTCGGCTTCCCGCTCTACGGCGGTTGGTGGCCCCGAATCACCGATTGGGGCGATGCCGACAACAATGGTGTCATCACCCCGAACGAAGTGACCGTGAGCGACACCGCCGAGTTCCTGGGCCCGACGATTCCTACCAGAACCCTGGCGCTCAACAACAACATCACCCTGTTCAAGGGCAAGCTCCGCATTGGCGCCCAGGTCGAGTACAAGGGCGGCTTCAACTCGCTCGAAGTGAGCACCATGTTCCAGTGCCTGTTCGTGGGCAACTGCCAAGCTATGAACGACCCGTCGGCGTCGCTCTGGGACCAGGCCCGAGCCCTCTCCGGCGTGTTCGGCGACTATGCCGAGGATGCCTCCTTCATCCGGCTCCGCGAGGCCAACATCGCCTGGACTTTGCCGGTTTCATGGGCGCGGTTGATCGGGGCCTCGAATGGCAACCTGACGCTCACCGGCCGTAACCTTCTCCACCACCTGCCCAACTTCGGCGGCTGGGATTCGGAGATCAACACCGCGGCGGGCGTCGCGGGCGATGGGCCGAATTACAACTTCGTCCAGCCCGGCCAGCCGCGGTTCTTCACGTTCCGCGTCAACCTGAGCTACTGAACGCACGACCCGGACCGGGGCGGCAACCGCCGCCCCAATGGAGACGATACCAGATGAGAACCACTACCGCACTGGCGTTCGCCCGAGGGCTCCGCGGTCTGGCCGCGGCCGCCGTGGTCGCGTTCGCCGCGGGTTGCTCGACCGACGACCTCCTCCAGGTCGAACGCCCCGACGTCATTCCACCCGAGTCGCTCCAAGGTGCGCTCGGAGCCACTGCCCTGTACAACGGCGCCATCGGCGACATGGCGTTCGCCCAGGGCAACTTCAGCGGCTTGATGCTCGCCTCGGGCCTCTTCAGCGACGAGTTCCGGTTCGGCGGGACCCCGCCTGAGGTCCGCCAGTTCGACTTGGGCGCGATTCAAGTGGAGAACGCCTTCTCCCAAGGGATCTGGCTCAACATGCATCGCGGTCGCCAAGCCGCGGAGAAAGCGGCGGTCGCCGTCGCCGCGGTCAACGCGGCCGATGGCCGCGTCGCGGAGTTGAAAGGCCTCGCGGCGCTCGCCACCATCTGGATCGGCGAGACCTACTGCAGCGGGACCCCGTTCAGCGACTTCGGACCGCCCGAGGTGTTCGGCGCCCCGCTGTCGACCCAGCAGACCATGGATCGGGCGATCACCCTGATCAACGAAGGACAGGCGTTCGCGGCCGCGACACCGCGGGTCAAGAACTTCCTGGCCGTGCTCAAGGGCCGAGCGCTTCTCAACAACGGTCAGTTCGCCGCGGCGGCGACGGCCGTCGCCTCGGTTCCGATCGACTTCGTCTACGAGTTCTTCTACTCCGCGGCCGACGCCCGGACCCAGAACACCATGAAGGGCTTCATCTACGACTTCGACTACATGTCGGTGTCCGACGGTGAAGGCGGCAACGGCCTCAACTACGCCTCGGCCAACGATCCCCGAGTTCCGGTCACTCAGGACTTCGGCCCGGTCTCCCGGTTCGACGGCCGGACCCCGATGTTCCAGTTCCCGCTCTACAACAGCTTCGGTAGCCCGATCATCAACGCCTCCGGCAAAGAGGCCGTGTTGATCAAAGCGGAGGCCGCGCTCCAGGCCAACAACATCAGCGTCTGGCTGGCGCGACTCAACGAGGTCCGGGCCACCCGCACCGACCTCCCTGGTCTCACCGATCCGGGGACGGCGGCCGCTCGGGTCAATCTGATGTTCCGCGAACGGGCCTTCTGGATGTTCGCCACCGCCCACCGCCTGGGCGACATGCGCCGATTGGTGCGGCAGTACAGCCGGGCCTCGAACACGATCTTCCCGACCGGGCCGTACCACAAGGACCAGCTGACCCGCGGAAACCAGGCCAGCATCATCATTCCGCAGACGGAACAGAACAACCCGAATTACAGCGCCTCGGCTTGCGATCCAACCAAGGCGTAACCCGGGCCGCCCCAACGGGGCCCGCTCTGACCCGCAGCACGGAGGAGCCGCCGATGAGGCGGCTCCTCTCGTTCCCACTCGGCGCTAGATTGGGACCATGACCCTGCCAATCGACCGGTCCTGGTGCCTCGAGACCCTCGCCAGCCTCGTCCGGATCAACTCCATCAACTCCACCCTCCGCCCAGGCGCTCCCGGCGAGGCCGAGATTGGCCACTATACCGCCACCCGACTCGGCGAGATCGGCCTCGAGGTAAGAACCCACGAACCACAGCCCGGCCGAATCAGCGTCACCGGCCGCCTCATAGGCACCGGCGGCGGCAGAACGCTGATGCTCAACGGGCATTACGACACCGTCGACGTCGACAACATGCCAGAGCCATTCTCGGCCGCGGTGCGCCACGGCAGGCTCTATGGCCGGGGCGCGTTCGACATGAAGGGCGCGGTCGCCGCCTGCATGACGGCCGCGAAAGCGCTGAAGGACTCCGGCCGGAAGCTCCGCGGCGACCTCATCGTGGCCGCCGTCGCCGACGAGGAGTACGGCAGTGTCGGCACCGCGGACCTGGCCAAAGCAATCAAGGTCGACGGCGCCATCGTCACCGAGCCCACCGCGCTGCGAACCTGCCTGGCCCACAAAGGCTATCTCTGGATCGAGGTCGAGACTCGCGGCAAGGCCGCCCACGGAAGCCGGTTCGCCGAAGGAATCGACGCCAATGTCCGGATGGGTCGCTTCCTCACGGAGCTGGAGCGGCTCGAGCGAGAGCTCCGGGCCCGGCCGCCGCACCCGCTGGTGGGCCCTCCGTCGCTTCACGCCGCCACCCTCAATGGCGGCACCGGGCTCAGCACCTACGCCGACCGATGCCGCCTGGTCATCGAACGGCGCACCGTACCCGGCGAGACCGAGGCCTCGGTCATGGGCGAGATCGAAACCATCCTCGCCCGGCTTCGTTCCGCCGATCCAACCCTGCAGATCTCGGCCAAACCGTTCTTCGTCCGGAACCCGTTCGAGGTCTCGCCGGCCGCGACCATCGTGTCGGAGCTCGCCGCCGCCGCCGAATCGGTGCTGGGGGCTCGGCCAGCCAGCTTCGGCGACACCCCATGGATGGACTCGGCCCTGCTCGCGGAGGCCGGCGTCGAGGTGGTGGTGTTCGGGCCCTCCGGGGCGGGGGCCCACGCGGTCGAGGAGTGGGTCGACTTGGAGAGCGTCTACCAGACCGCCGCGGTCCTCGCGGAGACGGCGGTGCGCTATTGTGGAGTGTCGTCATGAGCCACGTCTTTGGCCGCTTCACCACCTTCACCATGCCCACCCTGGTTCGGGGCGAGGGCAGCTACCTCTACGACGCCGGCGGAAAGCGGTATCTCGACGCCTGCGGCGGCGCGGCGGTGACCTGTATCGGTCACGGCAACGCCCGGGTCGGTGCCGCCATCGCCGAGCAACTCGCCAAGGTCTCGTACTGCGCCACGACGTTCTTCACCAGCGAGCCCGCCGAGGCGCTGGCCGACGAGTTGATCCGCGACGCGCCGGCCGGACTCACCAAGGTGTTCTTCGGCAGCGGCGGCTCGGAGCAGATCGAAGGAACTCTCAAGCTGGCCCGCCAATACGCCCTCGCGATCGGGGAGCCGAGCCGGACCCGGTTCATCTCCCGCCGCCAGAGTTTCCACGGCAACACCCTGGGGGCGCTCGGGGTGACCGGCTATCCCAAGCGGCGGGAGCCCTACCTGCCGATGATCGTCGATTCGACCAAGATCGCGCCCTGCTACGGCTATCGCGGCCAGCACGACGGGGAGACCGCCGAGGCCTACGGGCTCCGGGTCGCCAACGAGCTGGAGGAGGCCCTCGAGCGCCTCGGCCCGAAGACGGTGATCGGGTTCATCGCCGAAACGATGGTCGGGGCCACGTTAGGCGCGGTCCCGGCGGTGCCGGGATATTTCCGCCGGATCCGGGAGATCTGCGACCGGCACGGCATCCTCTTCATCATCGACGAAATCATGTCGGGGATGGGCCGGACCGGCACCCGCTACGCCATCGCCGAGGAAGGGGCGGCCCCCGACCTGATCGTGCTCGCCAAGGGACTCGGCGCCGGCTTTCAGCCGGTCAGCGCCACCCTGGTCCACGACCGGATCTACCAGGCCATTCACAAGGCCCACGGCCTCTTGGTACACGGCCACACCTACCAGGCCCACCCGGTGGCGTGCGCCGCGTCGCTTGCGGTCCAGCACGTCATCCGCGACGAGAATCTGCTGGCCAACGTCCGGAAGCAGGGGGCCTACCTGGAGGCGAGTCTCCGGCGCGCCTTCGGCGACCACCCGAACGTCGGCGATATCCGGGGGCGAGGCCTCTTCTGGGGCGTCGAGTTCGTCGCCGACCGGGCCACCAAGCGCCCCTTCCCCGCGGCCCGGGCCGTCGGGTGGAACCTCAGCCGGGCGGCGTTAGGTCACGGGATGATGTTCTATCCAGGAATGGCCACCGCCGACGGCGTCGACGGCGATCACCTGATCCTCGCCCCGGCCTACACCACCACCGCCGGGGAAGTCGACGAGATGGTGGCCGGGATGGTGGCGACCGTGAAGGAGGTGCTCGGCCAGTGAGCCTCGCGACTACCGAGCCGCCCGTTCGATCCGTACCTTTCGGGATGCGCCTCTCACCTCTCGGGTTCGGCTTGCTGCTCGCGACTTCGGCCGCCGCGCCGGTCGGGGCCCACGCCCAGCCCAACGACGCCGTCCTGATCCGCGGCGGCACCATCCACACTGCCGCCGGTGCCCCGATCCAGAACGGGTCCGTCCTCCTTCGCGGCGGCAAGATCGTCGCGATCGGGTCCACCGTCACCGCGCCCGCGGGAGCGCGAGTCATCGACGCCTCGGGCCGGGATGTCGTCCCGGGCTTCATCGACAATCACGCCCACATCGGCGCCAAGACCACCGACCTCAACGATTTCCCGATGGTCATCGGCCCCCAGCATCGGTTCCTCGACGTCATCGATGCCTTCTCCGATGACTGGAAGCGGGCGGTCTCCGGCGGGGTGACCACGGTGGTGACCGGGCCTGGCAGCGGCGAGAACGTGAGCGGGATGGCCGTCGTGATGAAGACCTTCGGCGGAGCCGATCTCTCCAAGCGGATCCTGCTCGAAAAGGGCGGGATGAAGTTCGCCATGGGCCCCAAGTCGCGGGACCGCTACCCAACGACCTCGATGGGCGTCGCCGCCAGTCTCCGCCAATACCTGATCAAGACCCAGGAGTACCTGGCCGCCCAGAAGAAGTGGGAGGACGACGGCCGCAAGGGTAATCCGCCGGCCCGCGACTTGGGCTACGAGAGCATGGCCGAGGTGCTCACCAAGCGGACCTACGTCCGAGCCCACGTCCACAGCGCCACCGACGTGATGACCCTGGTCCGGCTCAAGGACGAGTTCGGGTTCGACCTCACCCTCCATCACTCCACCGAGGCGTACAAGGTGGCGCCCGAGTTGGCCAAACGCGGCATCTCCGCGGTGGTGCTGCCGTTAGGCCCCCGGATCGGGATCAGCGAAGATGCCATGGCGGGCCCGTACCTGCTCTGGAAAGCCGGCGTCAAGATCGCGATGCATGCCGACGCCCCGGTGATCGACCAGAAATGGCTCCGGCTCTGCGCCTCGCTGGCGATGCGCTACGGGATTCCCGAAGACGAGGCCCTCAAGATGGTGACCAGGAATGCCGCCGAAATTGCCCGGGTGGCCGACCGAGTCGGCAGCCTCGAGGTGGGGAAGGATGGCGACCTGGTGATCTTCGACGGACCCTGGTACGAGCCCAGGTCGCGAGTCCAGTTCGTGCTCGGCGACGGCCAGGTGATCTTCGACCGGGCCGCGGAGGGCAACTGACCATGCTCGCTTCGGTCCATTCCCGGCCGGCCCCGCTGGCGTGGGCGGCGCTGACACTCGGACTCGCCTTGCCCGCCGCTCACCGGTCGGCCCAGGCGCAGGACAAACCGGTCGTCATTCGCGGCGGGACCGTCCTGCCCATCAGCGGACCCGCCATTCCCAACGGCACCGTGGTGCTCCGGGGCGGCAAGATCGCCGCGGTGGGCGCCAACGTCCCGGTGCCGGCGGGTGCCACCGTCGTCGACGCCAGGGGCCGTTACGTCATGCCCGGCGTGGTCGACGCGGCCTCGCACATCGGGATCGGGGCCACCGACCTCAACGAGACCAGCGATCCGATGACGCCGGGGCTCCGCGCCATCGAGAGCTACAACCCGTTCGGCGAGTTCGGCGCGGGGCAGCCCGGGCCGCTCCGGAACAAGGAGGCGCTCTCCGGCGGCGTCACCACCATGTACATCGCCCCGGCCGACGCCTCGCTCTTGGGCGGCCAGGGCGCGGTGGTCAAGACCGCGGGCCCCGACCTCGACGGCGTCATCGTTCGGGAACCGGCGGCCATCGACATGACGTTAGGCACCCCGCCCAAGACCGCCGCTCGGGCCCGGAACCGCGACCCGGCCACCCGGATGGCCGAGGTGGCGATGCTCCGGCAGCTCCTGATCAAGGCCCAGGAGTATCGCCGCAACAAGCAGGCGAACCCCACCCTGGCCCGCGACCTCGGGATGGAAGCGCTCGACCGGCTGCTCTCCCGGGAAATCCCGGGCCGGATCCAGGCCAACGCCGCCACCGACATCCGCTCGGCGCTCCGGCTGGCCCAGGAGTTCGGCTTCGACCTGATCGTCGACGGCGGCGCCGGGGCCTGGGAGATGAAGGACGAGCTGGCGGCCCGCCGGGTCCCGGTGGTCTTGGGCCAGGTCTCCCATCCCTACGTCAGCAACGAGGAGATCCCCGATACCCAGGATTATCCCCCGGTCGACGAGCGCCTCGCCTCCCGGCTGACCGGAGCGGGGATCAAGACCGCCATTGCCACCTTCTCACGGGCGTTCGGTTCGTTGGCGCCAGCCGGAACCGGCAAGTGGCTTTTGATCGACGCCGGGATCGCCGCCGGGTTCGGGATGACCGAGGACCAGGTCTTGAAGGCCGTCACCCTGATTCCCGCCGAGATCCTCGGGGTGGCGGAGCGGGTCGGCAGCCTCGAGGTCGGGAAGGACGCCGACGTGGTGATTCTCGATGGGCCGCCGCTCAGCGTGAAGACTTGGGTCCGCCAGGTGTACCTGAACGGTGAGCTGGTTTACCAGAAATGAAGGCTCGCCCGCGACTCGGCTATTGGTTGCCCCGGCTCAACACCGCCGCCCCGGACCCACCGGGGATCGGCGGTCGCGATTGGCGCCGCTGTCGCTGGTAGTAACGACCTCCTTCACTCGAACCTCGGGCAACCACACCATGTGCCTCATTCGCGCCGACAACATCGGCTCCATGCTCCGTCCACCAACGCTGCTGGCCGCGCGCCAGCAGCACGCCAATGGCTCCCTCGACGATCGGGCTCTCCGGGAAGCGGAGGACCGGGCCGTCGACTTCTGTATCGCGGTGCAGGAGCTCACCGGGATCGGCGTCGTCACCGACGGCGAGATGCGCCGGAACGTCTTCGCGTCCAGTCTCGCGCAAGCGGTCGAAGGGTTCGGTCCGGTCGCCGGCAACACGGTCGACTGGTTCACCATGGAGGGGAAGAAAGAAACCAGCCCGGTCACCGTCGGGCTCACCAGCAAGATGAAACGGAAGCGGCACCTGTCGTCGGAGGAGTTCGTCTACCTCCGGGCCCAGACCCGCCGCCCGACCAAGATCACCATCCCGAGCCCCACGATGTACGCCTACTACTGGGTCCCCGGGGTCAGCACCGCCGCCTATCCCACCACCGCGGCGTACCTCGCGGATGTCACCGACATTCTCCGCGATGAGGTCGAGGAGTTGGTTCGGCTCGGCTGCGACTACATCCAGTTCGACGCGCCCGAGTTCGGGATGGTGCTCGATCCCCACCAGCAGGCCTGGTTCGCGAGCAAGGGTTTCGATCCGAAACGTCTGGTGCACGACGGGATCGAGATGATGAACGCGATCATGAAAGGCTACCACGACCGGTGCACCTTCGGCCTCCACGTCTGCCGGGGGAACGACGCCAACCGGTACATGGGGAAGGGCGGCTACGCCGCCATCGCGGAGGAGATCCTCCGCCGAACCGACGCCAAGGTGCTCCTTCTCGAGTACGACGACGAGCGGAGCGGCGATTTCTCGCCGTTGGGACGCACCGCCGAGGACAAGATTGTCTGCCTTGGGCTGATCACCACCAAGCGCCCCCGAGAAGAAACAGAGGTGGAGGTCATCGCCCGGATCCACGAGGCGGCCAAGTACCTGCCGCTCGACCGGCTGACCTTGAGCACCCAGTGCGGCTTCGCCTCGGTGGCCAAGGGCAACAACATCCCGTTCGAGCTTCAGGAGCGAAAGCTCGCCCTGGTGGCCCGAGTGGCCAAAGCTGTGTGGGGCTAGCGATACCCGGCTCGCGAGGGGGCCGTGTCAAGATGACACGCACCCCTCCGACCTGTGTCGTTCCATCATCTCGGAGGCCGCTCAACATCCCCGAAACCGCTTGATTTGGGCCCCCCGGGCGGGCGCGACAGGTGCTCTTGGGACCAGTCGGCCCTCTTGCGAACCGGCGCTTCGAGTGCCATTATTGTATACACCGTTGGACACAATTCTTTGGTTGAGCCGGTCAAGGATCACCTTGGCCATGCCGGATAGCGTTTTAGAGCTAGTTCATCGAAACTCTCGCACGGGAGGACGTATGGTCCAGCAGGTCGTGTGGGCGGTCGGTCGATGGCGCGCGGTCGCGGGGGCGGTGGTTGCCGCCCTGGCGCTGGCGTTGCCGTCGGGCCTATCCGCTCAGCAGGGGAGTGTAGCCGGAACGGTGGTCGATGCCAAGACGGGTCGGGCCCTTGCCGATGCCACAGTGCGGGTCGAGGGCACCGAGCTGGGTGCTCGGACCGGGACTCGGGGTGATTTCCGGATCACCGGGGTGACCGGCTCGACCTTGAGCCTCCGGATCACCCGGATCGGGTACCAAGCGATGACCGTATCGGCCAACAACGGCGATCAATCGCTTCGCACCGCGATGAACGAGCTGGTGGTCAAGCTGGACGAGCTGGTCGTGACGGGTACCGCCGGCGAAGCCTCCAAGCGGACCGTCGGTAATGCGGTCGGCAACGTTCAGGTGGCCAACACCCTGCAGTTGGTCGGGCCGCCGGCCAAGGTCCAGGACCTCCTCTCGGTCAACGTACCGGGTGTCCGGATCATGCGGGCCTCGGGCGCCATCGGCACGGGTGGAACCACCCGTATCCGAGGCTCAGGCAGCTTGAGCTTGTCGAACGAGCCGCTGATCTACATCGACGGCGTTCGGGCCAACAACCAGGCCGCGGTTCGGAGCTTCGGGTTCAACGGCCAGGAGAGTCCGTCCCGAATCAACGACCTGAACCCGGAAGAGATCGAGTCGATCGAGGTGCTCAAGGGCCCCTCGGCGGCCACGATTTACGGAACGGAAGCCTCGAACGGCGTGATCCAGATCATCACCAAGCGAGGCCGAGCGGGGCGTCCGACCATCGAAACCCACATGGATGCCGGCGCCAATTGGCTCGCCAATCCGGAAGGGCGCTATCCGGAGAACTACTACCTCCGCCGCGGCGGCGATTATCGTAACGCGGACGACATCAAGGTCTTCAACCCCCAGAAGTTCCAGGTCGAGAACAACATCCAGCGCCTCGGCGCCGATGGGAAGCTCCACGGGCCGGGGATCTTCACCACCGGCACGCCGATCGCGGCCGGCGCCAGCATCAGTGGCGGCAACGACCAGCTCCGCTACTTCTTCTCGAGCGACTTCAATCGGGACGAGGGTGCGGTGGACTACAACTGGCAGAACAAGTACGCCGGTCGGGCCAACCTGAGCTACTCGACCTCCGACAGCAAGTTCAAGATCGATCTGAGCTTGGGCGCGGTCCGGTCGCGCACCCGAGGTGCCTCGGGCACTCAGCCGGTGACCACCACCATCATGTGGGCCTGCAACTTCCCCTGGTGCGAGCCGAATCCGGCGAGCCCCACCACCACCGGGTGGAACGGCGCCGGGCATGGGTTCCAGTTCTATCGGCCCGAGGATTACTACGGCGTCGAAGGGTTCGACAACATCGATCGGACCACCTTCAGCCTTCAGCTCAATCACCGGCCGTTGTCGTGGCTCCGCCACCGCCTCACCATCGGTCCCGACTTCACCAACAACAAGTCGTCGCAGCTGGTCTATCGCGACCCGACCGGGTACAACCCGTTCTTCGCTGCGAGTTTGGGCCAGAAGCAGTCGATGGGCCTGCGGAGCACATTCCTCACCATCGATTACGGCGCCAACGCCGATTGGAACGTCTCCAAGAACCTGATCGCCTCGACGGCGGCCGGGGTCCAGTACTACTACAAGCAGTTCGATCAGCAGATCTCCCAGGGCTTCGAGTTCCCGGTCCCCGGTCCCGGCGACGTGGGCAGCGGCGCCCGCCGCGATGCCATCGAGACCTTCCAGGAGAACAAGACCTTCGGCCTCTACGCTCAGGAGCAGTTGGCGTTCAAGAACCGGCTGTTCCTCACCGCGGCCCTTCGAGCCGACGGCAACTCGGCTTTCGGGGCCAACTTCGAAGCGGCGTATTATCCCAAGTTCAGCTTCTCCTGGGTGCTGTCCGACGAACCGTTCATGGCCAACTCAGGCCTCTTCTCGCAGCTCAAGCTGCGGGGCGCCTGGGGCAAGGCCGGTCTCCAGCCTGACGTGTTCTCCGCCATTCAGACCTACGGCGCCGCGGTGGGCTCCCTCGGCCTGGGCGGCGTGACCCCGCGGAACTTCGGTAACCCGGACCTGAAGCCCGAGGTCGGGGTCGAGACCGAGGTCGGGTTCGATGCCGGCCTGTTCGATCAGAAGCTCGGCGTCGAGTTCACGTTCTACAACAAGGACATCGAAGACGCCATCATCTCGGCGCCGCTCAAACCCTCACGCGGCTTCCCCGGGGTCCAGTTCCTCAACATCGGAAAGACCCGGAACCGTGGCATCGAGCTGGCGCTCGATGGCTCGCCGGTCAACAAGAAGAGCTGGGGCGTCGATCTCCGCGGCACCATCGCCACCAACAGCAGCGAGATCGTGACGCTCGGCGAGGATATCGCTCCGATCTTCGTGGGCTCGAGTTTCATCCAGCAGTGGAACGTGCCCGGCTACGCGCCGAACGCGTTCTTCTACCGTAAAGTCCTCAGCGCCGATCTGACCACCTCGACCGTGGCTGGCCTGTGGACCTTGCCGTCGGCCACCAACGCGCTGTGCGAGGGCGGCGCTCTGATTCCGGGGACCAATCTCTCGGCTGGCGGTGGCGCGGCGGTTCCCTGCTCCCAAGCGCCGTTGATCTACGCTGGCCGGCCCACGCCGTCGTGGAACGGCTCCTTCAGCGCCACGATTCGAGTGGGCTCGCGGCTCCGGATTCTCGGCTTGGTCGACTACGTCGGTGGACACCACGCCGCCGTCGGCGACGTCGGGGCCCAGCACACCTTCTTCCGCAACTCCCTCGAGTCGATCCGCGGCAACCCGATCGTCGAGGCCTATCGACAGGATCCGAACGGTCCAGGCGCCACCGGCTTGATGGATGCCGGCTTCGCTCGGATGCGGACCATCTCGGCCACCTGGGATCTCCCCAACACCGTTACCAGGTGGATCGGTGCCGGGCGCGGTTCGATCACCTTCGCCGCCGAGAACCAGTTCTTCCTCTGGCGGGCCCAGAAGGACTCCTTCGGCGCCAAGTGGATCGATCCGGAATTGCTGCCGAACCGGGCCACCGACGTCAACGGCAACTTCGGCTACACTCAGGAGTCGTGGCCGCAGTTGGCCCGGTTCCGGACCACCGTCCGGTTCACCTTCTAACTCACGCGACGAGCGAAAGGAGACACGAATATGACCAAGCGTTTCGTTGCGATGCTCGCCGCCGCCGGCGTGCTGGCAGGCTGCAGCAATCTGCTCGAAGTACAGTTTCCGGGCCAGATTCCGACCGAGCAGATCAGTGGGCCAACCCTGGCGCCCGTTCTCGCTCGTAGCGTCATCGGCGATTTCGAGTGCGCCTACAGCAACTACATGTCAGGCTCGTCGGTTCACTCCGACGAGTACGAGACCTCGAACTCCAACGTGCCGCTGGCCAACTGGGGCGAGCGGACCATCACCGCGGACGAGAACGACTACGCCATCGGCACCTGCGAGGGCAACTTCGGCATGAACCTGACGCTGCACACGGCCAGGTTCCAGGCGGAGGACGTCTTCACCAAGCTCTCCAACTGGACCGACGCCGAGGTGGCCAATCGGGCTTCGCTTCGCGCCCAGGTTCGGACCTATGGTGCCTACGCCTATCTGTTGATGGGCGAAGGGTTCTGTCAGGTGGCCTTCGACGGAGGCGCGGCGCAACCCGGAGCGGCGGCGTTGGCGATAGCCGAGACCCAGTTCGCCGAGGCCATTACCTTGGCGACGGCCGCGAACAACGCCGATATGCTCGACTTGGCTCGGGTCGGCATGGCTCGGGTCAAGATGGATCTCAAGAAGTGGGCGGATGCCGCCAACTTCGCGAACCAGGTGACCGCGGGGTACAACAAGAACGCCGACCGCGGGCAGGAAAGCGCCCGCCGGTGGAACAAGCTCTGGCGGTTGGCTGAGCAGGTAGGGGCCTACACCGTCGCAACGGCCCTGCGGAACCTCGCCGATCCGCGGCCGCAGGTCATCGATGCGGGTCGTGGCGCCTTCAATTCCGAGGTTCGTCTCTGGGTCACTCGGAAATACAGCGCCCTGACCTCGCCGATGCGGCTCGCCAGCAAGATCGAGGCGAACCTCATTCGGGCCGAGGCGCTCATTCAGCAGGACCAGATCCAGGCCGGCTTGGATATCCTGAACGCCCGGCGCACCCAGGTGTCGTTGGGGCCGCTCACCGCCGCGACGAAGCAGGAGGCGATCAATCACGTCCTGTCCGAGCGGCGGATGGAGTTGTCGTTCGAGGGAGGGCACCGGTTCAACGACCTTCTGCGCTACCAAATCACCTGGAAGGTCGGCAACAACCCGTTCACCAACCGCCCGTACGGGACGACCTCATGCTGGCCGCACCCGACCCGCGAGAGCAACGGCGTCTGATCCAAGTCGGTAACCGCGCGACGACGAACCGGGGCCCCAAAGCCCCGGTTTTTCGTTCCCACCTCCGGGAAGGAGCTGAAGCGGGATGGCCGCTGCGGGTCTGCTCGTGGGCGCGCAGCAGACCAGCGCACCGCATCCTTGCCCCTGGGATATCGGCGCATTACCATGCATCCCATGGACTACACGATGCAGACCACGTTTCGCCTCCCCACTGAGCTTGCCCGCTTGCTGGCGCGCCGAGCCCGGGAGCGCCGTGTCTCCAAGTCCCAGTTGGTTCGCGAGGCGCTCGAGGGTTACTTGATCCCCGACGCCGAGCCTGGTGGAACGATGTCGGTTCGCGAGACGGCGGCAAGGTACGTCGCCGCGCTGAGCCTCAACGTCCCGTCGGCTCAGGCGGACCCCCTGGCAGCGATGATTCGCGAACGAAACTGGCGCGAGTAGGGTGGCTGGCCGCCGGGACATTCTGCTCGACACCGGTGCGGTGGTGGCGATCCTCGACCGAACCGACCCGTGGCATGAGCGCTGTGTGGCCGCGTGGAGCGGGTGTGGGGCCAGGTGCCTAACGACTGAGGCGGTCGTCACCGAAGCAAGCCACCTGGTCTCGCGGGGTGGCGCCCCCTGCGGCATCCCGCTCGAATTCCTGCTGGCCGCGGACGTTCGGGTCGTCCAGCTGGAGCGCTCCGGTCACGAGCACGCCGTCCGATTGATGCGTCGGTATCGGGACCTCCCGATGGACTACGCCGACGCGACGTTGGTCGTGGTGGCCGATGCGGCCCTGCTCCGGCTGGTCTTTACCCTCGACCGGCGCGGGTTTCGGAGCTATCGGCGGCGAGACGGAAAGACGTTCGAATTGATTCCATGACCCCGCCGCGTGCGGGGGGCCGTGTCAAGATGACTCGTACCCCTCCGACCTGTGTCGTTCCATCATCTCGAACGCCGCTCAACAGCCTCCAAACCGCTTGATTTGGGGCCCCCGGGCGGGCACGACAGGTGCTCTCGGGGCCAGTCGGCCCTCTTGCGTGCCGGCATTTCGAGTGCCAGAATTGTGTACACTGCTGGAGACAATTCTTGGGTTTAGCCGGCCACCGATCACCCTGGTCGTTCCGGATAACGGAACCTGTCAACGAGTTCGAGACACGAGGGGGTTCGAGTTTACTGCGCATCGGCCGGTGACCTGATCGCTGGCACGGGCGGATTGATCCAGGCGGCAGTGGGCAGCGGCGGCGGTGTTGGAGC
>VGVQ01000012.1 GCA_016874005.1 Gemmatimonadota bacterium
TCGGAGAATGGTGGCCTTCTCCTCAGCGGTGAATGGGCGGCGAGCACGGCTCGTGGATCGACTCATGGACTCCTCCTCCTCCAAAGTTGGAGGGGTTAGGAGTCACATTTCAACTGAGGCAGGACACCAGAGCGCGCTCGACTCGACCGTCGTCCACGGGTGGAACTACTACTGGAAGTCCACCCACCTCCCCGAGCTTCGCGACGACCTCATCGACGTACTCGTCGGGCACGCGTTCTCCTGCCGGTCGCCCCGGTCCTACGTCGCGATGTTCCATCTGAAGGGCGCGGTGAGCCGAGTGGCCGAGGGCGGGACGGCGTTCGGAGGCCGGCAGGCGTCGCACGCGATCACCCTCGACGCCGTGTGGCGGCCCCGCGAGGACTTCGGCGACCGGGACACTGCCTGGGCGAGGGGGTTCTTCGCCGCCCTCGACCCCTTCCGCGAAGGCGTCTATGTCAACTTCCTCGGCGGAGACGAAGACCCTGGTCGGGTCCGCGAGGCGTACGGCGACGCCCTTTACGCCCGGCTTGTTGGCGTGAAGCGCAGGTACGACCCCGATAATGTCTTCCATCACAACCAGAACATCCACCCGGGGGTTCCGTGATGATGTGAAATGGTTCCATGCGCAAGCGCGACCTTCGGACGCCTGCCGACATCGAGGTTCATGACCGGACCAGTGAGGATGTCAGCCTACCGATTTGAGGAGTTCACTCCGGCGCGCATGGGCGTAGGCAAGTCGTGATCTTGCTGCTCCTCCCAACACTGCTCACCCGTCGCTCGTCGAGAGGTGTACCGGATCCTGGCGTAGCGGGGGGAGCCCCTCCGCTCCCCGCACCGGCTCGTTCCTGACGGCTCCGACGGGTATCTTCCCCGGGCCGCCACCTGAACGGAACCGCCCGATGCCCAATTGGCTCGCCCTCGCCACCAAGAGCGCAGGGACAGGACGATCCGAGAGCTAGGGAGCCTTCAGGAAGAGAATTCGCGCCTTCGGTGGGGCTAAGGCCGCTCGTTGCGTCGTTGCCGGCTAGCCAGGCGTTGCCGTGGACGGGCGCGACGGTCTCCAGGTTCCCAAGTCGCGGCCGCGCCCTTACTTTGGTCGATGGACGGCGCGGCCGATCGATTCATCGAAGGCGCCCGCCGCAGAACGCCGATGCGTTAGGTGGTCCTGGTTCTCCAAAGTCAATTGAGGTGGGCGGGGTCGGCGAGCTCCTCGCCAGTCGATCGGCCGCATTCGAGGCGCGATCCGGGGTGGCGCGCAGCGGCAGCGGGTTGGCTTGGGCGGGGCCGCCCACGGGAACCGTCCGCTGGGCCGCCGCTGGATGATCTGCTTCGCCCAGGGGTCCGTTGGTCGAGCCCGCGGCCCCACGCTCCGGGGTCGTCCACGGGTTTGGGAGAATCGCCACCCAGGGGAATCGGCGGCAGACAGGGGCGGCCCCGCGGCGGCTCGGTCGCGCCGGCGCGCCACCCCTGATGACAAGCAACCGTGACCTTGGAGACGAACTCATGCCGACAGCCGAGCCCACGGGCAACGTTTCCCGACCCCGACCATTCGAGGCGAACCGGGCAACCCGTCGAGCCCGATCAGGATGCTCACGATGAAACTCACCGATCGCGTCGCCATCATCACCGGCGCCACTTCCGGCATCGGCGAGGCATCGGCTCTGCTCTTCGCCGAAGAAGGCGCCCGGGTGACGGTGACCGGCCGCGACGACGCGCGTGGCAAGAGAGTGGTCGCGGCCATCGCGGCGGCCGGCGGCACCGCCGTCTTCGTCCGAGCAGATGTCCGGGTTCCTGGCGACTGCCAGCGGGTCGTCGCGGAGACCCTGCGGGCCTTCGGTGGCAGGCTCGACATTCTCTTCAACAACGCGGGCGTATTCCATCCGCATAACGCTGTCGACTGCACGGAAGAGGAGTGGGACGCGACGATCGACTCGAGCCTCAAGGGATCGTGGCTGATGTCCAAGTACGCGTTGCCAACGATGATCGCCCAGCGACGAGGCGTGATCATCAACCAGGCGTCAGGGTGGGGCATCCAGGGCGGCGACGACGCCGTCGCCTATTGCGCCGCCAAAGGTGGGCTCGTCGTGATGACCAAGGCGATGGCGATCGATCACGGGAAGCAAGGGATTCGGGTGAACTGTCTCTGCCCCGGCGACGTCGAGACCCCGATGCTGGCGGTCGACGCCGAGGCTCGGCGAATGAGCTATGCGGAGTACATGAAAGGGGCCGCCAATCGTCCGCTCGGCCGGGTCGGAACCCCATTGGAGCTGGCGCGCGCGGCGCTCTTTCTCGCCTCGGACGATTCGTCGTTCATGACCGGCGCGGTCCTGGTGGTGGACGGCGGCGGAATCGCCGACTGAGCCAAACACCAATCGATGGGAACATCATGAAAGGCTTGATCGACAAGCGGGTCGTGATCACCGGCGGCGCGAGTGGGATCGGCGCGGCGACCGTGGAGCGGTTCCTGCAGGAAGGCGCTCGCGTCGCGGTGATCGACTGCGACGAGGCCGGTGGCCAAGCCCTTCGCAACCGGCATCCGGATCTTGCTGGGGTCGTCAACGCCGACGTCGCGGACGCGGCGTCGGTGGACGCCGCCTTCCGGCGTCTCGACGAGCTGCTGGGCGAGGTGAACGTGGTCATCAACAACGCCGGGATCAGCCTGCGCCACGACTTCATGGACATCACGCCCGCGGAATGGCGCAAGGTGATGAGCGTCGATCTCGACGGAGTGTTTTACGTGGCCCAACAGGCGGCCAGGCGGATGCTCGCGGGAAACGGCGGCGTCATCATCAACATGGGGTCCACGTCGGGCATGAACGGCTACCCGCGGTATGCCGACTACAATGCCGCGAAAGCCGGGGTGATCGAACTCACCCGCACGATGGCGCTGGAGCTGGCGCCGACCATCCGGGTGATCGCCGTGTGTCCCGGGTACGTCTGGACGCCGATGCAAGAAGCCGAGTACACGCCAGAGATGAAGGCGGCGGTCAACGCGAAAATACCCCTCCGGCGTCATGCGGCGGTCGGCGAAATCGCCGCGCTGTTCGCCTTTCTCGCCTCCGACGAGGCGCCCTACATCACCGGACATCCCGTCATCATCGATGGCGGCGAGATCGCCGGCGGCCTCGCGAGTCGCTGAGGGAGCGGGCTCGGTTTCGCTGGGCGGGTGCCGGGGCAGGAGATAGACCAGTTTCCGTCGTCGGTTTCCTCGAGCGGGGCCGGGGCTTTCCGTCTGCACTCCGGCCAGCACTTCCTCAGTCAGGCTCTGGACCACCGTACGTCGGCTTCGAGGAGATTGCCGACAGCCTCTGGAACATCGTGTACCACGACACCCTCCTCGGCCCCTTCGACGAACGCGATGTGCGGCGGGGTCGGGGTAGCGCGGCGAGCGCCGACTTCGACACCGCAACGCCGGTGCCGACGACTGAGGCTCGCGCCGGCTAACCCATGCTTGCAAACGGACGAGCGCCCCGGCCTCCGCATGCCGAGTCGCGGCCGCGTCCCAATGTTGGTTGGAGGATGGCGCGGCTGCTCAGCTCCGATGCGGCGCCCGCCGCTGAAGCATTGATCGTTAGGCGTCACCCGCGATGGCCTGACTCGTTGGTGGCCAAAGCCTCGTTCTTGACAGCCACCTCCCGCAGGCGATCTTCAGTCATACGTTTATGGGAGGGCAAACCCCGTGCCGGCCCCTGATTTTCTCCTCAGCCCAGCCTTTCGCACCCGGCTACCTCAACTTGTCCAGCAAGCAGTTGTCGAAGCGCGGATGCGCACGTACGAGCCTGCGATTCCGCGAATGTTGATTCGTTTCCTAGATACGGCCGGCCGCCGCAACTACGACCTTGAGCTCAGGCGCTCCGTTCCAGAGCAACGTGGCGAGCGCTTTGCGGTAGCCTCCCTGAATGCCCTCATTGGGAATGCAGCAGGTATCGGTCAGAAAGCGGGGCGTGATACCATTCTGGAAGTTGACGTCGCGCTAGCGTACGTCCGCAAATTCTGCGACTTCTGGCCCTTCTGTTGAGGCACCAATGACCTTGCCAGCCGCGAACGACCAAAAGCATAAGGATGCCTGCCAATACAGCGTCGACGTTGCGAAGGAATTCCTCGGCCTTGCGGCGGCGGGTGTCGCATTTGTGATTGGCTTGATCTTCGCGGGCGATGCCCCGTTCACCAAGCGAGCAGTTTTCTGGTCGCTAGGCAGTCTCGCGGTCAGTCTGCTGCTGGGGTGGCTTTATCTAATGAATGTCGTCAGCTCGATCGCACAGTATGACAACTACAATGTCTACCAGCCCCGGCGTCGCTTTCTCGCAGGCTTTCAAATCGTCGCCTTTCTTGTCGCAGTCGGCGTTCTTGCCGATGCGACTAGGTCGCTGATTCAGAGGACTCGGCCGCCCGCCACCATCGGTGACGGGGCTGCGCGCTTCGGTGGCGTCACTATCACCGGGCTCGATAGACCGGGAGCGGCGGTCGATATCAAGGTTGACAGCGCGGGCGGCGTTGACCTTCGCCTGAGACGATGAGAGTGCCTGGTGCGGCCCCTGGTATTGAACAGCCGGGCCGCCGGCATCGCCGTCGCGACCTGTTGAATCGCCCGCCGCATGCCATCCGCTTTGGTCGCGAGGTCGCCGACGTCGTCGATCACCAGTCCGGTCAACCCTCGCCCCGAAGCATCCGCCGCTCCCTGGCTGGGAACGAATCGAGCTCGGACCGCGCCGATTTCTGAGTCGCGAGCGACCCGATGACCCCGGCAACGAACGAGAGCGGAATCGTAATCAGCGCTGGGTTCTTGAGCGGGAACCAAGCGGCCGGCCGGCCCAGGATGTCGATCTGAATGGTGGGCGACAGGTAAATCAAGACCAGGGTGGTGACGGTGCCGAGCACCATGCTCGCGAGGAGGCCGGTGGTGGTGGCCTTCCGCCAGAACACGGCGAGACAGAGCGCGGGGAAGTTGCCGCTCGCGGCGATCGCGAACGCCAGCGACACCATGAAGGCGACGTTCTGACCCTTGAAGGTGATCCCGAGCGCGACCGCCACGATCCCGAGCAGGACGGTCGCGGCGCGGGCAATCCGGAGTTCCTCCTCGGCCCCGGCGTGGCCGCCGCGGACCACGTTGACCCAGAGGTCATGCGAGAGGGCGGCGGCTCCGGATAGGGTGAGCCCGGCCACCACCGCCAAGATGGTGGCGAAGGCCACCGCCGCGATGAACCCGAGGAACGGCGTCCCACCGAGCACCTCGGCCAGGAGCGGGGCCGCCATGTTGCCGCCCCGATCGACCGCCCGGATGGTCTCCGGCCCGACCAATACCATCGCGCCGAAGCCGAGCACGAAGGTGAGGAGGTAGAAGGTGCCGATCAGCCCGGTGGCATAGAACACCGAGGTGCGGGCCGCCTTGGCGTCGGGGACGGTGAAGAACCGCATCAGGATGTGCGGCAGCCCCGCGGTGCCGAACATCAGGGCCATGCCGAGCGAGATGGCATCGAGCGGGTTGGAGACCTGCTGCCCGGGGGAGAGAACGCCGGCACCATACCGCTCGGCGGCCGCGGCGAACAGCGCCGCCGGGTTCATGCCGAACCGGGCCAGCACCAAGAGAGCGAGGAGAAACGCGCCTCCCAAGAGCAAGACCGCCTTGACGATCTGGACCCAGGTCGTGGCGATCATCCCGCCGACCAGGACGTAGAGGATCATTACCGAGCCGACGATGACGATGGCGGCCTCGTAGCTCAAACCGAACATGAGCTTGATCAGCCCGCCGGCCCCGACCATCTGGGCGATCAGGTAGAAGATCACGGTGGCCAGGGTGCCGATGGCGGCCGCGATGCGGACCGGGCGTTGGCGCCGGTGCAGGGCGACCACGTCGGCGAAGGTATAGCGGCCGAGGTTGCGAAGCGGCTCGGCGATCAGGAACAACACCACTGGCCAGCCGACCAGCCAGCCGGTCGAGTAGATCAAGCCGTCGAATCCGGTGGTCGAGACCAGCCCGGCTATTCCGAGGAACGACGCGGCGCTCATGTAGTCGCCGGCGAGCGCCCAGCCATTTTGACCGGCGGAGATCGAGCGCCCGGCGGCGTAGAACTGATCCGTCGTTCTGGTTCTGCGGGCGGCCCAATAGGTGATGGCGAAGGTGACCCCGATGAAGGCGAAGAAGAACCCGATCGCGACCGGGTTCGACTGGCCGATGGCCGTGTCCGGCGCGGTCTGGATCACGCGGTGTCCTCCGGCTCGGTCGAGCGAAGCCGCTGGAGGTCGGCGTCGTAGACCGCGTTTGCCCAACGGACGTAGATGGCCGTGAGCAGCCAGGACGCCACGATGACGGCCGCGCCAAGCAGGATGCCGAGCGACAGGCCAGGCGCGAGCAGCCGGCCGAGCAGGGGTTTGTTGAAAGCGATCAGGGTGATGAACCCGAAGTAGACCGCCACCATCGCGACGGTCAGGCTGATCGCTACCCGCCAGCGCCGCTGGGCCAGGGCGCGTAGAGAATCGGTCATTCGCGGTCTTGGGTCAGAGGGAGGACGCCGCTAACGTTACTGCGTCCCTCCCGAGTGAGCAACGATGGCGGTTTGGCTTCTGGCGCTGTTGGCGACCCAGCCGCCACCAGGCACCGACGTGTTCCTGGTGAGTCTCGAGCGCCGCGGAGCGGCGCTCTCGATCGGCCCGGCGACCAACCTGACGCGAAGACCGGGGTACGACAACCAGCCGGCGTTTTCGCCCGACGGCCGCTCGCTCTTCTACACCTCCGTTCGCGGGGGTGGTCCCGGCGGAACCACCCAGGCCGACATTTTTCGCGTCGATCTGGCCAACGGTCAGACCAGGCCGTTCACCGAGACCGCCGAAAGCGAGTACTCGGCCACCGTGATCCCGGGCGGGCGGGAGATCTCGGTGATCCGAGTGGAACTCGATTCGACCCAGCGGCTCTGGGGTTTTCCGTTGAGCGCTGGCGCGCCCCGGTTGTTGCTGGAGCGGATCAAACCGGTGGGCTATCAGACCTGGCTCGACCCGACCACCGTTGGGGTGTTCGTCCTCGGGTCGCCGCCGACGCTCCGGGTTGCGGACACCAGGACCGGAGCCGGGCGGGTGCTGCTCGCCGATATCGGCCGGGCCCTCCAGCGGGTCCCGGGCGAGCCGGCCATCGCGGTGAGCCACCGGGCCGCGGCGGGTGAGTGGTGGGCGGTCCGGGTCGAGGTGGCGAATGGAGCGATGACGCCGATCGTCCGGCTGCCCCAAGGCGCCGACTACTTCGTCTGGCTGCCGGATCGTTCCTTGCTGGCCGCCTCCGGATCGACGCTGATCCGCTACCGGCCGGGGGTCGACGGCGATTGGAAGACCGTCGCCACGGTGCCGAGCGTCAAAGGGATCTCGCGGTTGGCGCTGAGTCCCGACGGCCGCCGCCTCGCGTTCGTCGCGGAGGATGCGCCATGAAAGCGACGCTGCTCTGTCTCGGCGCAACGATCGTCGCCGCTGGCTGCGGCGGTGATGCCAAGCCATCGGTCGCGGCGGACACGCTCTCGACCCGGGCCCGCCAGGAGGCGATCGGCAAGTCGGGCCTCCCCGGTGCCACCGGAATCAACAAGGCACTCGACATTGCCGACTCGGCGGCCGTCCGAGCCGCTACCTTCGATTCGCTGTCCCGATGACCAGGCGGTTCCACCGGGCCGGGGTCCCTTGACGCGACGGCCATTTGGTGGCTAGGATGCCAGGTTCGGGAGAGCCCGTATCCCGTTTGTTTCCACGAAGTTGCGCTTGGAGGGTGGCATTCGGATCAAGCCCTTTCGGGCCTGGCGTCCCGATCCCGCGATCGCCCCGCGTGTGGCGGCTCCGCCGTACGACGTCGTCGATCGGGCGGAAGCGGTCGCGTTGGCCCACGGCAACCCGTTCAGCTTCCTGCACGTCGGCCGGTCGGATATCGATCTGCCTGAAGGCGTCGATCAGTACGACGAGCGGATTTACCTCAAGGCCCGTGACAATCTCAAGGCGTTCATGCTGGACGGTACCTTGATCCAGGAGCGGGAGCCGTCACTGTATTTGTACGAGCTGACCATGTTCAACCGGTCGCAGATCGGCCTGGTCGGGTGCGTTCATATCGACGATTACGAGCAGGACGTGATCAAGAAGCACGAGCGGACCCGGAAGGACAAGGAGGACGACCGAACCAAGCACGTCCTCGTCCTCAATGCCAATGCCGAGCCGGTCTTCCTGACCTATCATGGCCAGCCATTCCTCGATCGCCTCAACGCGGCCGAGACCAGGGCGAAATCGCTCTACGACTTCACCTCGTCGACGGATGGGGTGCGCCACCGGGTCTGGCGGGTCAAGAACGCCGAGGCCTACCTCGACGCCTTTCGGCGGGTCTCCTGCGCCTACGTCGCGGACGGTCATCACCGCTCGGCGAGCGCCTGGCGCGCCGGGCAAGAGCGGCGGGCCTCGAATCCCCGGCACTCCGGGCTCGAGGAGTACAACTGGTTTCTCGCGGTGCTGTTCCCGGCCTCGCAGCTCAAGATCCTGCCCTATAACCGGGTCGTTCGCGATCTCGGGGGGCGGTCGCCCGGCGACATTCTGGAGCAGCTGGCGACCCTTGGCACCCTGGTCAAGACGGAGTCACCGGAGCCGGAACGTCCCTGGGTCTTCGGGATCTATCTGGCGGGCCAGTGGTATCGGCTGGAACTCGACCCGATCACCGTCCTCGACAACGACCCGATCAAGTCACTCGACGCGGAGCTGCTCTACGACCGGGTCCTCAACCCGATTCTCGGGATCGGCGACCTCCGGGCCCACAAGCGGATCGACTTCGTCGGCGGTATTCGCGGCCTGAAGGAATTGGAGCGCCGGGTCGACTCCGGCGAAATGGCAATCGCGTTCGCGTTGCATCCCGTCAGCATCGAGCAGGTCATGGCGGTGTCCGACGGCGGTGGCATCATGCCCCCCAAGACCACTTGGTTCGAGCCCAAGCTCAAGAGCGGTCTCTTCGTTCACACCCTCGACTGATTCCATCGCGATGACACGTGTGCTGGTCGCCGACAAGTTCGAACGAGTCGGCGTGGACGGACTCAAAGACCTCGGTTGCGAGGTCATCGAACGCCCCGACATCAAGTTGGACGAATTGCCGGCGGTGATTCGCGAGGTGGATCCCAAGATCCTGGTGGTCCGGAGCAAGAAAATCTCCCAGGTGGTGCTCGAGCAGGCGCCTCGGCTGGCCCTGGTGATCCGGGCCGGCGCCGGGATCGACACGATCGACGTCGCGGCGGCGTCGCGACTCGGGATCTTCGTGGCGAACTGCCCCGGGAAGAACTCGATCGCCGTGGCCGAGCTGGTCATGGGTTTGCTCCTGTCGGTCGATCGACGAATCCCCGATCAGGTCATCGAGCTCAGGCGCGGCGAATGGAGCAAAGGCGAGTACTCCAAGGCGCGAGGGCTTCACGGTCGGACCCTTGGTATCGTGGGACTGGGCCAGATCGGGCGGGAGATCGCCAGCCGGGCGAAGGCGTTCGGGATGCAGGTGATCGCCTGGTCTCGGCAGCTGACCATCGACGACTGCGAACGGCTCGGAATCCACTATGCCGAAACGCCGCTCGACGTGGCCCGGCTGGCGGATGCGGTCACGATCAACGTCGCCTCGACGGCCGACACCAAGCACCTGGTGAATGCCGAGTTCCTCGGAGCGATGAAGCCAGGTGCCTATCTGATCAATACCTCGCGCGGGTCGATCGTCGACGAACCGGCGCTCCTCGAAGCCATCGTTGCCAAGAGGATCCGCTGCGGGCTCGACGTTTACCAGGGAGAGCCCGGCACCGGCAAGGGGAGCTTCGATTCCGCCGTGGCCAAGGCGGCGGGGGTGTATGGCACCCATCACGTCGGCGCGTCGACGGACCAGGCGCAAACCGCCATCGCCCATGAGGTCATTCGGATCGTCCAGCACTACCTCCAGACCGGGGTGGCACTCCACTGCGTCAATCGGTTGGCCAAGAGTTCCGCGACCCACGTGCTGTCGGTCCGACACCGAAACCGTCCCGGCGTGCTGGCTCACGTCTTCAAGGTGTTGGTCGACGAAAAGATCAACGTCGAGGAAGTCGAGAACATCGCCTACCACGGCGCCGAGGCCGCCAGCGCCCGGATCCACGTCTCCGGGGCGCCGAGCGGGGCGGCGCTGGCGGAGATCGCCCGAGGCAACGACAACGTCATCAGCGTGGACTTGAGTCCGATCAGGAGTTAGCGTGCGGATCCACAACTTCAACGCGGGCCCGGGTGTCCTCCCGGAGCCGGTGCTCCAGCAGGCCCAGCGGGACATCTGGGACATCGGCGGCTCCGGCATGGGCATCATGGAGCACAGCCATCGCGGCAAACTCTTCGAGAAGATCATCGCGGAGGCCGAGGCGTCGGCGCGGGAGCTGGCTCGGATTCCGGACAACTACCGGGTGCTCTTCATTCAGGGCGGGGCGACCCAGCAGTTCGCGATGGTGCCGATGAACTTGCTCAGCCCCGGCCGAACCGCCGACTACCTGGTGACGGGCGCCTGGTCGGAGAAGGCCCTCAAAGAGGCCAAGAAGTTCGGGACCACGCACGTTGCCCTGACCGGCGAGGCGAGCAACTACTCCGAGATCCCCGACCCGGGGCAAATCCGCTATTCCGACCAGCCCGTCTACGTCCATCTGACCACCAACAACACGATCTTCGGAACCCAGTGGCGTGCCGAGCCCCCGGTGCCCGCTGGGGTGCCGCTGGTGGCCGACACCTCGAGCGACATGTTCTCGCGGCCGATCGACGTCTCGAAGTACGGTCTGATCTACGCCGGGGCGCAGAAGAACCTCGGCCCATCCGGCATCGTGATGGTGATCGTCCGGGACGATCTGGTGGAACTCGGGCCCAGCTCGATCGCCACCATGCTCCAGTATCGGGTCTACGCCAAGGAGAAGTCGCTCCACAACACCCCGCCTACCTTGGCGATCTACCTGGTGGGGCGGGTGCTCGACTGGATCCGCGAAACCGGCGGGCTCGCCGCCATGGCCGAGCGGAACGAAGCGAAGGCCCGCCTGCTGTACGACTTTCTCGATCAGTCGTCTTTCTTCCGAGGTACCGCGGCGGCCGGGAGCCGCTCGTTGATGAACGTCTGCTTCAGAGCGCCGACCGAAGCGCTGGAGAACGCCTTCTGCGCCGAGGCGGAGAAGCGGGGGATGGCGGGCCTCAAGGGCCACCGGTCGGTCGGTGGGATGCGGGCCAGCATCTACAACGCCTGTCCCCGAACCAGCGTCGAGGCCCTGGTGGCCTTCATGAAGGAGTTCGAGCGGGCGAACCGATAGCGACCGACGGCGCTTCGAGGGGGAGGCCGGCCTCGTCGGCAAGGTGGGCAATCCGGTAGCCGGCGATGAGATCGAAGGCGATGTGGACCGCGATGGCCACCACGAGACCGCCGGTTGCCCAGACCAGGGCGTGGAAGCCGAGGCCGATGACGACCACGTACCCAGACGCCTTGCGGCCCTGGACCAGGTGGGCGGCGCCGAAAGCGGTCGCCGCGATGGCGGCCGCCGCCACTCCCGAACCGGTCCACGACTGCAAGATCGCGAACAGAACGCCCCGGTAAGCGATCTCTTCGAACACCCCGGCGGCGCTGGCGACGCCAGCCCAGAGGACGCGCTCGCTCGGCAGCCTCGGCGCCACCAGATGGACCCGACGATCGCGCTCCCGGATGGCCTGCTGCCACTGTGGCTCGGACCAGGCGACCGCGGTCGCCAGGAACGCTCCCCCCATGGCCCAGTCGACGGCGGACGGCAGCGCCGATGGCAGCAGGGTGACGCCGCCCCAATTGGCCACCGCGATCGCGATCGCCCCGAAGATCAGCTGCTGGAGGATCACCGCGGCGAAGTGATTGAGCCGCGGCGGGAGGTCGCTGTGGGCGAGGCGCCGCCCGGAGAGCCAGGCGCCGTAGGGGAGCGCGATGGCGAAGATCGCGACATGGGCGAACGCCGGCCAGCCGACCAACGGGGCGTCGAGCGAACCGTTCACGGCGTCCCGATCCGGCGGAACCGGCGGACGATCGCCCCGAGCCCCTGGGACCGGAGCATGCCTAACGCGTCGTCGAGCCGGAGTCGGGCGATCAGGTCGATGGGAATCGCCTCGAAGTCGGCCGCGGGCGCTCCATCGAGGGCCCCGATCAACAGGGCGACGAACCCCCGGACCGTCGGTGATTCCCGCGGTACCTCGGCGAAAATCCGGATCCCGGCCCCGTCGGGCTCGAACCACAGAAACACCGGCGTCTGGCACTCGGTGACCCGATGGGCCTCGCGATCGCGATCGGCGGAAAAGCGCTCGGGGAGCGGAGGCAGCTTGCGGGAGGCATCGAGCAGCGCCTCGAGCCGAAGATCGCGGTCGGCCCGCGCGAACCGCGCGATCAGCTTGTCGAGAGGGGCCGGGGAGCGAGAGATTGATTCCACCCGCCCAATCTAACGGAGCGCCCCGTGCCACTCGAACTGCCCGGCCCCGCGGTATCCACCGATTGGTTGGCGAGCCACCTCGCCGATCGGGACCTGGTCGTGGTGGATGGCTCCTGGTACCTCCCGGCCATGCAGCGCGATGCCAAGGCGGAGTACCGAAGCGGTCACATTCCGGGCGCGGTGTTCTGGGACATCGACGTCATCGCGGACCGGACCACCTCGTTGCCGCACATGCTCCCGTCGCTCTCGGACGCCCCGCGGCTGATCGGCGGGCTCGGGATCGGCAGGTCGAGCGCGGTGGTGGCCTACGACGGATCCGGCAACAATCTGAGCGCGGCTCGGATCTGGTGGACGCTTCGGGTCTTCGGCCATGACCGGGTCGCGGTGCTCGATGGAGGCATCGGGAAATGGCGCCGTGAGGGTCGACCGCTCGAGTCTGGGGAGGTTCGCCCGAACGCCGCCGAATTCGTGCCCCGATTCCGACCCGCCCTGGTGCGGTCGCTCGGGGAGGTCGCGGCGGCCCTCGAGACCAGGACCGCGACCGTTGTCGATGCCCGCGGCCCCGGGCGGTTCGAGGGCAGTGAGCCGGAACCGCGACCGGGGGTCCGTTCGGGGCACATGCCCGGAGCCCGCAATCTGCCGTTCGGGTCGGTCGTCGATGGGGAAGGTGTCCTCCTCGACGCGACCGCGATTCGAGAGCGGTTCGAGGAAGCGGGGGTCGACCTCGCTGAGCCGGTAATCCTGTCCTGTGGCTCGGGCGTCAGCGCCTGCGCGCTGGCGTTGGGACTCGAGCGTGCCGGGCACCGCGACTACGCCGTCTACGATGGTTCGTGGACCGAATGGGGAGGGCATCCGAGCACGCCGGTGGTCTCGGGACCGAGCTGAGAGGCGGCGCGTTGCGCTGCCGGAGGCTGGCGTCGTTCCCGAACGCCTAACCCGCGCGGCGTCGTTCCCGAATGCCTGGCCCGCTCGGCGTCGGTGGCCGTCGGACTAACGGCAGCGTTGTCGCAGCCGCCGCGGCCAGGGGTGATGGGGGAGCAGGTCGGCGGCACGGTCCGCGTGGCGCGCGGCCGCCGGGCAAGGCGCCCGCTGGGCGAGCAGCAACTGGAGCCGGTGGCTCCCGGGGTCCCATTTGGCCGCTTCGACGAGGTCACCACGGCCGTAGCCGTTCCCCGCCACGGCGATGGACTGAGCTTGCCCCAGCGACTTTGCCAGCAGGGCCCCGAGCACCAGCCAGGTCGCGGCGAGTAAACGGCCTCGCCGTCCGGCGAGCTGAAAGGAACGGATCGGCCTGGTGGCCGGGAGCAGCGCGCCCAGCCCCGCCATCGCCACCACCGTCGGGGGGGCGAGCAGGATGACCGCATCGAACAGGCCTTGAATCGACAGGGCCGTGAGCAGGCCGACGGCGGCGAGCGCACCGGCTCCCGCCACGGCATCGCGGGCTCGGCGAAGGGCGATGATCGTCAGGGTCGCGACCCAACCGAACCAGAGCGTCACCCCGATTGGGCCGCGCTCGGTCGCCAAGGCCACCCAGTCGCTCGAGGGCCACGGGTTGGTCGGAATGGGGTCCGCGCCGGCGTAGGAGGGATCGCCCGGCCCGGTGACGAGCGGATAGCGGACGAACCAGTTCCCCGGGCCCACGCCGATCAGCGGCGCCCGTTCGATCAATGCCAGGCTGTTGCGGTACTGGATCAGGCGCCCGCGCCCGGAGCCCTCGCGGTAGTTGAGGACGTCGCGGAGGGAGTCGCGATAGGGCGACGTCGACCGCCACTCGAGGCGATTGGGCACCACCAGGGCCGCGAGCGAGCCCAGCAGCATCGCCCCGAAAAAGCCCATCAAACGCCCCCGGGCGAGCCGGGGAACCGGGCCCCGGGTAGCCAGGCCAACCGCGGCGGTGACCAGCACCATGGCGCCGAAGCCGACCCAGGCTGCCCGCGACCGCGACAGGACCACGGCGGCCACCATCGCCGCGGCGGCCGCGCCCATGATGGCGGCCACGACCCGGGAGCGGCTCGAGACCACGAGCCAGCCCGCCAGGGGGAGGCCGAGGACCATCAGGTGGGCCAGGAAGTTGCGATTGCCGAGGGTGCCGCCGGGGGCCCGGGTGTTGGCGAGCAATGCCGAGTCCCAACCGTAGGCCTGGGCCAAGCCGGTGGCGCCACCCGCGACGATGGCGACCACCACCAGGCCGATCAGGATCGGGCGGGCTCCCCGGGCGGCGGCATAGCGGGCGGCCAGAAAGACCGCCGCCCCGCCTAACGACAGGCCGAGGCTTCCGGCGGCGAGCCACCGGTTGCCGGCCAACAGCGCCGAGAGCGCGGAGCAAGCCAGGAACGCGCCCAAGAGCCCGTCGGCCACGCCCAGGTCGACTCGGGGAACCCGCAGCAGCACGGCCGTGACGGCCACCAGGGCCGTGGCGAGCAAGGTTGCTTCTTTCGGAACGATGAACCGATCGAGGTCGAACAAACTCGACGGCAGAACCGCCAGCATGACCGCCACGGCCCCGAGCCCGATGATGAGGGCGACGAGCCATGCCATCCAACGTCCGTCGGCGGGCGCCTCGGTCGGGGTGTTCACGCCCGGATTGTAGACGGGGCGGATTCTGCGTCAACCGCAGGGTTTTTTCGGGACTAGATTAGAGCGATGTCCGACTTGGTGTTGGCCGCGACCGATCGCCCGCTCCCCATCGAGGTCCGACGGATCGAGGACGACCGGGTCCCCGACGGCCTGGTGGGATTGGGTAGCTATCTCCAGGGACGGCTGATTGCCCGGTGCGCGCTCTCCGACGATATCGCGACCTTCCTGGAGACTCGCCGGATCTTCGCCGAGCCCGTCCAACTCCTTCTCGCCGCCCGGGAGGAACCGCCGGGCCTCCAGTGTCGCCTCTTCGCCGTGGTCGCCGTCGAAATGCCGGAGGAGGCGGAGCCGGAGGACCCTTGGGCCGCATCGGTGCCCGGCGCCGGCTACGAGGCAGCCGTCTCCGAGACCGGTGGCCCGGACCTCCCGCCCGGGCAGGGCATGGTGTTCCTGGGACAGATCGTCCGATTCGCTCGGGACCGAAGACACCCCGAGAGCCTCGGTCTCGAGGCCGCCGACGTGCTCCGGCGCCTGGTCGAAGGCACCACGTCGGAACCGGTCGACCGAGCCCTGGAAGACCTGTTGGGCGGTGGCTCGAGCGCTTAGTATTCCGACCTCGAAGGTCCCGTTACCCGTTCCTTGGATGGCTGTTGTGGTCCCCATTGCCGATCGTGGCTACGCCCACCCCGAGGTCCTGGTCAGCACCGACTGGGTTGCCGAGCACCTCGCCGATCCCAAGGTTCGCCTGCTCGAGTCCAACGAGGATCTGCTGCTCTATCACACTGGTCACATCCCCGGCGCGGTGAAGATCGATTGGGTCAGCGAGCTCAACGATCAGCTGGTCCGCGACTACCTGTCGCCGGAGGCGATGCAATCGGTCCTCCGGGCAAAGGGCATCAACCGCGACACCACGGTGGTCTTCTACGGCGACAAGAACAACTGGTGGGCGACTTACGCGTTCTGGGTCTTTCGGCTCTTCGGGCTCGATCGGCTCCGGATCATGGACGGGGGCCGTCAACGGTGGGTCGATGAAGGGCGTACCATGGTGACCGAAGCGTCCCTGCCGACACCGGGGGATGTGGTGGTCGGGCCGCGGCGGGACCAGAGCATTCGAGTGCTGCGCGAGGAGGTGCTCGCCCATGTCTGGGCGGGCCGGAAGCTGGTCGACGTGAGGAGCCCCGAGGAGTACCGGGGCGAGCGCCTCCACATGGCGGACTACCCCAACGAGGGTGCTCTTCGGGGTGGTCACATTCCCGGTGCCCGGAACGTTCCCTGGGCACGGGCGGTGGATCCGGCGACCCATTGTTTCAAGACCGCGGCCGAGCTTCGGGCGATCTACGAGGTGGAGCAGGGCTTGTCCCCGGGCGAGGACATCATCGCCTATTGCCGGATCGGCGAGCGGTCGAGTCACAGCTGGTTCGTGCTGACCTACCTGCTCGGCTATCCGGGTGTCCGCAACTACGATGGTTCCTGGACCGAGTGGGGGAACGCGGTCCGGATGCCGATCGAGCGACCCTAACGTTGTTTCATAGAGGAGGAGAGAGCCGATGGTGATGCAGTTCGCGGTGGCGGCGGTCCTGGCGGCGGTGCCGGCACGAGGGGTGGAGCCGGTGACCTGGCAGATCGACGCCGCCCACTCCGAGATAACTTTTCGGGTCCGCCATTTCGTGACCAAGGTGCCGGGCACCTTCAAGACCTGGGAGGGCACCATCGTCGCCAACCCCGACAATCTCGGCGCCGGTGGCTCGGTCTCGGTCACGGTTCAGACCGGGTCGGTCGATACCCGCCACGAACGGCGCGACAACCATCTTCGCTCCCCCGACTTCTTCGCGGCCGACAGCTTCCCGACGATAACTTTCATCAGCACCAAGGTCGAGGCGGCGGGGCCGAAGCTCACGGTGACCGGCGACCTCACCATCCGGGGCACCACCCGACCAGTGGTTCTCGATGGGGAGTTCACTGGCGTCTTCGGGCCGCCGGTGGCCAAGCGGCAGCGGATCGGGTTCGCGGCGACGGCCAGGATCAATCGGCTCGACTACGGGCTCAAGTGGAATCGTCTGGTGGAGGGCTCCAACATGCTGGGCGACGATGTCGAGATCGCCCTCACGGTCGAGGCGGTGCGGCAATGACCGGGGTAATCGCGGGCGAGACGATTCGGATGTCGGCCGGCAAGCTGGAGGTGCCGAACACTCCGGTGATTCCGTTCATCGAGGGCGACGGGACCGGCCCCGACATCTGGCGGGCTTCCCAACACGTGTTCGATTCGGCGGTCCGGAAAGCGTATGGCGGCGCCCGCTCGATCGTCTGGCGTGAGGTGCTGGCGGGAGAGAAGGCCAAGACCCAGGTCGACAGTTGGCTGCCTGACGAGACTCTGGCGGTCATCAAGCAGCAGCTGGTGGCGATCAAGGGGCCGCTCACTACCCCGGTCGGCGGCGGGATTCGGTCGCTCAATGTTGCTCTTCGGCAGCAGCTCGACCTCTACGCTTGCGTCCGGCCAGTCCGGTGGTTCCAGGGCGTCCCGTCGCCGGTGCGAGAGCCGAAACTGGTCGACATGGTGATCTTCCGGGAGAACACCGAAGACATCTATGCCGGGATCGAGTACAAGGCCGGCTCCGATCAAGTCAAGAAGTTGCGCGACTTCCTGATCAAGGAACTCGGCGTCAAGAACATCCGGTTCCCCGAGACCAGCGCCCTCGGCGTGAAGCCGGTCTCGGAGGAGGGCACCAAGCGGTTGGTCCGGGCGGCGATCGACTACGCCATCGCGAATGGCCGGAAGAGCGTTACCCTGGTGCACAAGGGTAACATCATGAAGTTCACCGAGGGCGGCTTCCGGGATTGGGGCTATGAACTCGCCCAGCAGGAATACCGGGCCACCCCGATCGAGGGAGGGCCATGGTGTCAGCTCCCCAACGGGATCGTGGTCAAAGACGTGATCGCGGACGCCTTCCTCCAGCAGATCCTGACCCGGCCGGCCGACTATGACGTGATCGCGACCTTGAATCTGAACGGCGACTACATCTCGGACGCCTTGGCGGCGCAGGTCGGCGGGATCGGGATCGCCCCGGGTGCCAACATCAATTACGTGACCGGGCACGCCATCTTCGAGGCGACCCACGGGACGGCCCCCAAGTACGCCAATCAGGACAAGGTGAATCCCGGCTCGGTGATTCTCTCCGGCGAGATGATGTTCCGATACCTTGGCTGGAACGAGGTTGCCGATCTGATCATTCGCGGTCTCGACAGGACGATCGGCCAGAAGCGGGTGACCTACGATTTTCACCGGCTGATGGAGGGCGCCACGCTGCTCAAGTGCAGTGAGTTCGGTCAAGCCATGGTCGAGAACATGTAACCGAGCGTTTTCCGCGGTTCGACCGGGCCGGGCGATTCGTCGCTCGGCCCGGTTTCGTTCAGGCCACGTCGCGGACCTCGAGGGCGAGGAGGATCGCGGCCATCCAGACGAGATCGGCCACCAGGAGATGGGTGAGCTGAGTGGCGATCGGGACCAAGAGGACCAAGTTGACCACGCCGACCAGGAGCTGGGCGAAGATGCCGACGACCATGAGCCTCGCCGCCAGCGCGACGGCCGGCCCGGGCGAGGCGATCAGCAGCCGGATTCCAATGACCGCCGCGACGACGGCGGCGACCACCGCGAGGGCGGGGTGGATGATCCGAAGTCGGACCAGCCAGTGGGCGGCCGGGTCGCGGTGTTGCCCCAGTCCCTCGGCGAGCGAGCCGGCGGGGAACAGGGTGTCGCCTAACGCCGTCACGGCACCGGTCGCCCCCACGGTCAGCAACAGGGCCAGCAGGGCGACGAGTGCCTTCGGCACCGGGGGCCGGGCGCCGGGGTCGGGCCGATCGGCCCAGTGGGCGGTCGCGACCAGCGCGGCGAGCAGCGCGAAGGTGTTGGCCAGGTGGAACGCCAGGTACCAGGCTCGAAGCGCCGAGCGGTCGTCCCCGACCAGTTCGAGGAGGACGAGGCCGGCCCCGATCGCCGCCTCGATCGCGATGAACAGCAACGACCAGGCGGCGGCGCGACGCACTCGGTGGCCGGGGGGCGATCGCCGGCGGGCCGCCGCCCAGAGCCAGACCACCATGATCAGGGCGAGCCCGCTGGTGACCCGATGGGTGAACTCGATCGCGGTGGCCGCCGCGGGCGCCTGAGGGACGACCTCGCCGTTGCAAAGGGGCCAATGCCGGCCGCAGCCGGCCCCGGACCCGGTGGCGCGAACCAAGGCGCCCCAGAGGATGACCAGGAGCGTGACGACGATGGTGAGCTGAGCGAGACGGCGGAGCGGCATCGGGCGGGAAGATACACCGCCCGGCGGCTCGGGCTATCGAACCCGTTTTCCCCAGGCTTGGATCGAGTCGGCTGGCGCCCCGGTCGGCGCAACGAGCTCATGGGCGAGCAAGTCGCCGGCCCGCCATTGCTCCAACACCAGTGGCCCGAACCCGGTCCGGTAGACCACCCGGACAATCTCGCCCTGGGACTCGAACCGGGCCGGAACCAAGCCATCGATCAGCCGGATGGAGCCGCCTAACGCCGCGATGGCCGCCACCGCGGAAATCTCCCGCCGGCGCTGGTCGGCCGGGTTGAAGGCCGCGGGACCGTCGAGCTTGAGGAGGTCGCGGGTGAGCCCGCGGGTCGACTCGCCGCCGCGTTCGTCCGCCATCGGGGCGGGAGCGGTGGCGGCGACCCGATTCCGCCGACCGGCCGCCGAGCCGAGCCGAGCATCGGCCTTTTGGGCGGCCGCCGGAGTACCCATCGAGTCCTCTTGCCGGTCCGCAACCGCGTTCTCCGCCACGACCCTGGCGGCGACCGCCGTCGATTCGTCCTTGCCGGCGGCCACTCGCGCGAAGGGTGCCGGCTCGGCTCTGGGTGGCGGTGCCGCCACCTCCTCGCGGCTCGGCGCCGGATCGGTCTCCGAGGCGACGGCTTTGGCTTCCTGGTCACGCCGCGCCGGGGTCGAGCTTGGTGCGCTTCGCGCTTCCGCGGGCGGGCCCGCCGTCGCCGGGTCCGCCGAAGCGGCTCGGGACGGTTCGTCAGCGACCGGCGACGAATTGCCGGCTGCCAGGCTGCGGGAGTCGAAAGCCAATTCCGAGGCCGCCGTGGCAGGCCGGTCGCCGAGCCGGTAGCCGAGACCGACGGCAGCGACCAAGGTCGCGGCCCAAGCCACGATCAAAGGCCAACCCTGGCGGGGACGCGCTCGAACGGGGGCTGGCGCGGGACGGGAAAGGCTCGCGGCGGCTGGCGCAGGACGGGCAAGGCTCGCGGTGGCTGGCGCCGCGACCGGGTCCAAGGCGAGGACGAGGCCGCGGGCCAGGTCGCGGTAACCGATCGCCTCGTCGTACCGGGCTCGGCAGGCTGGGCAACTCGCCAGATGCGCCTCGACCCGAGCCCGTTCCGGGGCGTCGATCTCCCCGTCGAGGGCGGCGTGGATGAGTCCTTCGTCAAGATGCGACATGGCGAGTTCCTTCTCTGGCGCGATAGGCATCGACCAGGCGGCGCCGGGCCCGAGCGAGCGTGGTGCCGATGGCGCCCCGGGCCAAGCCTAACGTTTGGGCGATTTCGTCGTAGTTGAATCCCTCGGCCTGAAGAAGGAGCGCTTCCCGATCGCGATCGGTCAGCGTCTCCAGCGCCTGGCGGATCTGGGCCACTCGTTCGTCCCGATCGAACAGGTCGTCGGGACCGGGGGCCGTGGTGGGCTGCTCGCCCCGGTACAGCTCGAGCCGCCGGCCGTGGCGGGTCGCCTTCCGACCCTCCTCGCGGAGGAGGTTCAGGGCCACCGCGAAAAGCCACGGGCGCGGATTGCGGGGCGGCGCGGCCACCGCGCGGGAAAAGACCTCCTGCGTCAACTCTTCGGCCCGCTCGCGATCGCCGGTTCGCCGATAGAGCATCCGCTCCAGGGCGTCCTTGTACTGGGCATACAATTCGGCAACGAATTCGCTCATGGCGTCCTGCCCCGAGGGGGCGGTCGAGCGACCAGGCAGCGTCAGGAAACTACGGAGGAGATGCCAGGATCCCGAGCCGTTGCACAGGAGGCCGGTCGGGGGCCTCGCCTAGCGGCGGACTCCGCGGTCGAGGACCTCCCGGACCACGGTAGCTAACTCATTGGCTGTAAAGGGTTTGTGGATGAAGGTCACGCCGGGCTCGGTGAGCCCTTTGCGGTCGACCTCGTCCCGGGTGTACCCGGACATGAAGACGACCGGGGTGCCAGGGCGGTCGTGCTCGATGGCCCGGGCCAACTTGAGACCGCTCATCTCCGGCATCACCACATCTGTCAGAACGAGGTCGATCGGTCCGGCGAACTCGCGGCTCACCAGCACCGCGTCAGCCCCATGGCGGGCCTCGAGGACGGTATAGCCGGCGGTGGTCAGGATCTTCCGCACCATGCTCCGAACCGCCTCCTCATCCTCGGCCAGGAGAATCGTTTCGTTTCCGGTCGGGATGGCGGCCGCGACATTGGGTCGCTCCCCGCCGGTCGCGGGGGCGGTGCGGAGCGGCAAATAGATGACGAAGGTGGTACCGCGGTCGATGGCGCTCCGAAACCCGATCCGCCCACCCATCTGCTCGACGATCCCATACACGGTCGACAGGCCCAGCCCGGTACCGAGGCCCAGCGGCTTGGTGGTGAAGAACGGCTCGAAGATGCGGGATTGGGTCTCCGAGTCCATGCCCTTACCGGAGTCCGCGACCGTGAGGGTTACGTAGTTGCCGGGGTCGAGCGGCGCCAGGGCTTCGGTCGTCTCGGCGTCGCAGCGGCCGGTTTCGACGATGATCCGGCCTCCGTTGGGCATCGCGTCCTGGGCGTTGACGACGAGATTGATGATCACCTGCTGCAACTGGACGGCGTCGGCATCGACCCAGCCCGGCGCGGGCGACAGGACGGTCACCAGGTCGGCATCGGCTCGGAGGAGCCGGGTCAACATGCTCTTGCATTCGTCCACCACCGCGTTGAGATCGATGCGGCGGAGCTGAACCACCTGCTGCCGACTGAAACTCAGCAGCTGCCGGGTGAGGCCGGTGGCGCGGTTGACGGCGCGAACGATCTCCTCGAGATCCTGGCGAGTGCCTCCCGAGAACTCCTCGTTGGTCTGGAGCAGGTCGGTGTAGCCCCGGATCGCGGTCAGGAGGTTATTGAAGTCGTGGGCGATACCGCCGGCCAGGCGGCCCACGGCCTCCATTTTCGCCGACTGCCGGAGCTGGCGACCGCTCTTGGCCAGGCGATCGGCGGCCGAGAGCTGCTCGGTGATGTCCTTGGCAACGACGTAGACCCCACCAACGCCGCCATCGGCCACCAGCGGCACCAGGGTGCCATCGATGTCGAGCTTGCCACGGCCCCGAGGTTCGAGGCCCATGGTAAAGCGCTGCGGGTAGCCGCTCAGGGCGCGCTGGAGGTGCTGCTCGAACGCCTTTCGAAACGGCTCCGACACCAGTTCCACCAACCGCTGCCGAGTCAGGTCGGCGGTCGACTCGCCGAGCAGGCTCTCGGCGGCCGGGTTCAGGGCCACCACCTCGCCCCGGCGGTCGAGGGTGAAGATCGCGTCCGGTTGCAGGGTGAAGACTGACTGGAGCCTCGCTTCGCGCTCTTTCAGGGCCCGAACGGTCCGGTTTCGTTCCACCGCGATGGCGACCAGCGCGGAGCCAACGTCGAGCAGCGGCCGCGCCAGAGGCGGCGGCGCGGCCGGGGAGGGATACAGCAGCAGCAGGACGCCGAGGTCGGTTCCGCTCTTGGAACGCACCGGGGTGGTGTGGGCGGCCCCAAGGCCGTGGGCCAGGGCGGCCCCGACCCAGGGCATGTTGGGAAGCATCGCGAGGTCGGCCACCGCGGGGCCGTCGACGAAATGGAGCAGCTGGCCGGCGGGCACGCCGTCGAACTGGTCGCGGATGGACGGGTGGAGCGACGGGGCGCCGCCGACGGTGAAGTCGCGTTGGTCGGGGCCCTGCAACAAGGCAACGCAGACCGAGCCGGGGGCCTCGGTCTCCAAGGCGTTGGCCAGCCGCTCGAGGGTCGCCTTGAGCGGGGTGTCGGCCACCACCAGCGAGAGGATCTCGTGCTGGATCGTGGAGAGCCGCTCGGCGCGCTTGCGGCCGGTGATGTCGACATGGGCTATCAGGGCGCGGCGTTCGGCCCCCTGAATCGGCGCCGCCCGGAGCAGCATCCATTTCCGCTCGCCCTCGACCGGGAGCGGGTATTCGATGACGAACTCCGGATCGATTCCGTTGAGGACGCGTTCGACGCCGTCGCGGACCTGGTCGAGGAGCGCGAAGTCGGGCCGGGCCACCATCTGGAACGCGGTGAAGTAGTCGACGACGCGACTGCGGTCCCGCCAGGCCGCGTTGGCCGCGACGATCTGGCCTTCGGTGTCGACCACCGCGAGCTGCGACGACAGCGCCTCGAGGAGCGAGGAGAGCTGGTCGTCGGTGGCGGGGTTGTGGCGTGGTGGCATGGGCCGCTCGAGCGGGAGGCCGGGTTTGCCCGGCCCCCGTCGAGTCGCGAAGTGGTTACTGCTGGAAGCGCACCTTGGTCGGCACCGGTCGGTTGGTCTGGGTCCCGTCGCCGAGGGCGCCGTATTCGTTGTTGCCCCAACAGTAGGCGGTGTTGGTCGTGGTCACGCCGCAGGTCGACAGGTCGCCCGCGGAGATCGACCGGAAGGTGAGCGCGCCGGAGACGGCCACGGGCGAGGTCGCGTTGGCGAAGGTGCCGTTGCCCAACTGGCCGCGCTCGTTGCTACCCCAACAGAGTACCTGGCCGGCCACGTTGAGGCCGCAGGTATGAGTGAAGCCGGCCGCGATCTGCACGAAGGTCTGGCCGCCGTCGACCGCCACCGGAGTGTTGCTGCTGTTGGTGCTACCGGCGCCGAGCTGGCCCACAGTGTTGTCGCCCCAACAGAAGGCCTCGCCCGCGGTGGACAACGCGCAACTGTGCTTGAAGCCGGCGGTGATGGAATCCATCGCGGTACCGGTATTGACCAATTGCGGGATGTACTCGTCGATCGAGTTGGTCCCGTTGCCGAGCTGTCCTTCCCGCCCGAGGCCCCAACAACGGACGGCGCCGCCTGGCTGAATCCCGCAGGAGTGAACACCGCCAGCGGCCACGGACCTGAAGTCGTACGAGCCGAAGGGGCTGCCGTCCTGCAAGGTCCCCACCAGCACCGGCACCCGGCTGCTCCCGAAGGTGACGGCGGAGCCGGTGGTGTCGACGTTGCCGCCGAGCTGACCTCGCTCGTTGGATCCCCAGCACCAGGCTCGGCCACCGATGGTCACACCGCAGGTATGGGAGCGGCCGGAGGAGATGTTGGCGAAGGGGAGGCCGGTGAAGATGATCGTCGGCTGGAAGGCGTACGGGACGGTCTGGTTGATGCCGAGCTGGCCGTTGTTGTTGTCGCCCCAGCAATACCCGATGTGAGAGAACGTCACGGCGCAGTGGTGGTATTGCCCGCCGTTCATGCTCTGGAAGGTCTGGGCGGTGGCGGTGGCCACAGCCTGCGGGAAGGTGTAGATCGGTCCGCTGCCGATCGGCCCGGCGCCGATGCCGAGCTGGCCGTCGCCGTTGAAGCCCCAGCAGTAGAGCACCCCGCCGGTGTCGATGCCGCAGCTGCTGCGGCCAGCCGCCGAAACGGTCTCGAAGGAGATGAAGACCGCGCCGGTGAAGACGACGGTGGCCGAATCCGCCACGCTGCGCGCGATCGCGGTCACGGTGGCTGGGCCACCGTTGGTCCCGAGGGTCCAGCGGGTGGCCGCTCGGCCGGTCCCGTTGGTAACGGAGCTGGACGGGCTGGTGCTGCCGCCGCCCTGGCTGACGGACCAGTCGACGGTCACGCCGGCGACACCGTTGCCGAACTGGTCGAGGACCCGGATGCTGAGCGAGTCGGCGAGGCTGCCGCCCGCGATGGTCGCTTGATTGTTGCCGCCCAAGATCGCGACGGTCGCCGGGGCATCGGCAGCCGCCGTGGCGGTGAAGGTGACCGGCGGAATCGCGCCGGAGCCGGCGATGACCGATTGCGAACCGACCTGAGTGCCGAGGGTCCAGCGGACCTTGGCGATGCCGGCGGCATCCGCGGTCACGGTCCCGGCGGCCACCGCGCCGCCACCGGTCAGGACCGTGAAGCTGACGTTGGTCCCGGCCTTGGGGTTGTCGAACGCGTCGGTGATTCTCACCACGAGGTCGTTGCCGAGTAGGGCGCCCACTCGGCCGGCCTGGGCGTCGCCGCTCACAATGGTGAGCTTGCTGGCGGGAGCGGAGGTGGCGTTGATGGCGAAGGTGACCGGGCTCAGGCCGGCCAAGGTCGCCGAGACGGTCTGAACGCCGATGGTCCCGCCGAGGCGGTAGATCGTCGAGGCGAAGCCGTCGGCGTCGGTCGTGTCGGTTCGGGGGGTGACGACGCCATTGCCGCTGGTGACGTTCCACTCGATGACCTGGTCTCGAATCGGATCGCCGCGCTGATCGGCGACCTGGACAACCAGGGGCTGCGGAGTGAGGCCGCCAATAGCGGCCGTCTGGTTGTTCCCGGAGATGATCTCCATGGTCGCGATTCGGGGTCCGGAATCGATCGGGTCCTGGCTACAGCTGGCCACGAGGACGGTGGCGGCGAGAGTAGCCGCGACCCGGCTGAACCGGGCTGAACGCCACTGCATATGCGTCCTCCAAGTGTTCGACTTCTTGCGAGATTGGCAGGCCATTCTGGTCGGTTGGCAAGCCGCGACAGTCGCCGGGCTCGCATTTCCTATCAGTATGTCCTGCAACCAGTTACCAACGATCTAGGCGACGGTTCCCGGGGCCGATATCGGCCGATTAGCCGGGTCGACCGAATCTGCGTGCTGCCGTCAAGGAACTGTTCGCACCATCCCGAAGGAGCAAGATCCAGGCCGGTGGCCGGTTCCGGGACTTGACCGGCGGCGGGACGCAATCGTAGCTTTGCGCCCCTTGACCGCGTGGTGGTTGTAGCTCAATCGGTTAGAGCGCCGGACTGTGGCTCCGGAGGTTGCGGGTTCGATCCCCGTCAGCCACCCCTCGTAGGTCCGTAGCTCAACTGGTAGAGCACCGGTCTCCAAAACCGGGGGTTGGGGGTTCGATTCCCTCCGGGCCTGTAGGGACCGCGCCGCTATCGTCTAGGGGCCTAGGACACAGCCCTCTCAAGGCTGGAACACGGGTTCGAATCCCGTTAGCGGTATGGCAGGAACAGGTGGAAGGAGACGGCCCCATCGTCTAACGGTTAGGACATCACTCTTTCAAGGTGGTAATACGGGTTCGATTCCCGTTGGGGTCATCTAGTACGCCTCGCTAGCTCAATTGGTAGAGCAACTGACTCTTAATCAGCAGGTTGGAGGTTCGAGTCCTCCGCGGGGCATCGTGGCCGTTGAGCGCCAGCCGAATTCGGCTGGCGTTTGTCGTTTGGGGCGAGCATGGGCCCGTCCCGGGGGGTGACGCCGGGCAAGGTTTTTTCCTAGCTTGTGTTCACGACCGTTTGGTCGAAATTCTTCCTCGGCTTGCGCCCCCACCACACTGGAGCGTCGTCGTCATAGCACGGCTACCGAAATCCGGCAAGAGCAGGTTCCCCTATCCCTACCGGTCGGGACAACACGAGGTGACCCATAAGACGGCGATCCGGTACCGCAAACGGGCCGTCCAACTGCTCGGCACCGCCTGCAGCGGGAAGGGAGCGGATCCCGGCATGGCGGCGTCCCATGGATACCACCGGGAGATCTTCCAGAAGATCCTCGAACAACCTGATTGTCAGGGGATTCGGTTTTACCCTGGCATCAATGACGCCGGGCAGTTCACCCTGTTGTTCGCCGGGTTCGATTCCAAGGGCAACAACATCCTCAAGGGCACCATCGGCGACACGCCATTTCGCTGCCCGCCGTTCTGCCCGACCGGTGACGGTGTTCTCTCGTAGGCACCTCCCGAGCCGCTAGCCGCACCCCATGGGTGGGATCGTCCTCGGCTACCTGGTCTCGGCCGCGATCGTCGTCGCGGCGACCATGGGGTGGCTGCGGTGGCGGTTGCTGGACCTCGGAGGACGGTGGGTGGTCGGGTCGCTCACGGTGTCGGTCTTGTTCATACCGGTGGCGCTCTGGGGGCTGTACGCCCTGGGCGAGACTCGGCGGATCAACGAAGTGGCGATGTTATTGGAAACCTGCCTTTTCGGGATCGCGTTCGCCGCCTGGCAGCTGACGCCGAGGCGATCTCGGGTCGTCCGGCTGGTGATTGGCCTCTTCGTGGTCTATTGGATCGCGGCCCAGCTGATCCAGGGCGCCGGCGCCCAGTTCAGCTATCTCTCCGGGCCGGTCGCGAGCCTGGTCCGAGTCGCTCTTGCCGGATACACGCTGCTCGGCCGGGTGCCCGCGACGCGAGAACGGTGGACTGACCAGCTCTGGTTCTGGGCGGCAATCGCCGTCATGGTCATCAGTGGCACCGGGGTGATTCTCGATCCGGTCTGGATGCAGGTGTTCAGGGTTCGCAACGACTTGGTGCTGGCGATGTTCGGCATCTATGTGGTCGGGAACGTCATCGGCTACGGCCTGATCGCCAGGGGCCTCTGGTCGCTTCGTCGGCCGGTGACGGCATGATCGGCGGGATCGCGGCGGTCGTGTGGATCTACATCCTCTCGGCCGCGCTGGTCATCATCGTGGTGGTCACGGTGATTCGATTGATGCTGGCCGTCCAACGCCGCCAGGTGGAGGAGAGTCGCCGGTTCAGTCAGGGGCTGGTGGAGGCCCAGGACGCCGAACGGGCCCGAATCGCCCGAGAACTGCACGATGACGTGATTCAGCGGATTGCCCTGATCGGCGGCGAGCTGTCGGCGTTAGGTCGGATCATCGATTCTCCCAACGAGGCGGTGACCCAGCGGATCGACGGGCTCCGCGAGGAGCTGCATGACCTCGCCGAGGAGGTGCGAGGGATGGCCCGCCGCGCCCATCCGGCGGTGCTCGATCACCTCGGTCTGCCCAAGGCGCTCCAGACCTTGGCGGCGGATCTGATGGTGTCGGACGATCTCGCGGTCGAGGTGGTGCTCGACGAGCAGCTGGATGTGGCTGGGATCGGTCAGGCCGCGGCGTTGTCGCTGTTCCGGGTGGCGCAGGAAGGGCTCCGCAACGTGGCCCGCCACTCGGGCGTCAACGAGGCCACGGTGACCCTGTCGAACCGGTCGAGTGGGCTGTCGCTCGAGGTTCGCGACCACGGCGCCGGGCTCGGTCCCAATGGCGCGTTCGGCAAAGGGCTCGGCCTGTTGGGCTTGTCGGAGCGGCTCCGGGCCGTGCAGGGTACCTTGTCGATCGCCAGCCCGCCGGACGGCGGGACGTCGGTCATCGCCTGGGTACCGCGAAAGGGAGGAGCAACATGACCCGCCGCCGGCTGTTGTTGGTCGAGGACCACCAATTGGTCGCCAAGGGGTTCAAGGCCCTGCTCGAGCCCCGCTACGAGATCGTCGGGATGGTGCACGACGGGGCCCACGCGCTCGACGCGGTGCTCAAGCACCGGCCGGATCTGGTCCTCCTCGACCTCTCCTTGCCGAACCGGATGGGGCTCGAGATTTGCCGCGACATCGTCCGGGACGTCCCGGCGACCAAGGTGCTGGTCGTCTCGATGCAGGCGGAGAAGATCTACGCCGACGAGGCGTTCCGGGCCGGGGCGGCCGGGTTCGTGGTCAAGCTATCCTCGGACGCCGATCTGCTCAGCGCGGTGGAGACGGTGCTTGCCGGCGGCACCTACCGGAACCCCAAATTCGAGACCCGAAGCCGGCCCCCCCGCGATCCGGCCCACCAGACTCCGGGAAGCCGCCTCGGCGATCCGCTCGACGTGCTCTCTCGGCGGCAGCGTCAGGTATTCATCCTGATGGGGCATGGCAAGACCACCCAGGAGATCGCCGAATTCCTCGGGGTCGAAACCAAGACCGTCGAGTTTCACCGGGTCAAGTTGGAGAAGGCGCTCGGGATCAAGAGCGTCCGCGCCCTGCAGGCGCTCAGCATGGAGCGCATGAGCCAGCCGGGCGCTCCGACGCTGGAGGAGGTGACCAAGGAAGAATAGGCGAGCAAGGTTTTTTCCCAGCCAGGTTTTTTCCCAACTTGTTCTTTACTCCTCCAATTCCTAACGTGGTGCCGTCGTCGACGTCATCGTGACATCGGCGTGCGTTCTTCGACGGAGCCACCATGACTTGCCCAGCGATCGCCACCGAGACCCTGATCAGCCACCGCTGCGCGGCCTGCGGAGTCCCTCACCGGATTCGTGCCGCCGTGGTCACCGAAACCGAGGCCCCGGGCGCGACCGCGGTTGGCTTCTTTGCCCGCTGTCCCGAGACCGGTCTCAAGGCGTGGCTGGTCGTCGAGGTGCCGGCCGCCGAGGACGGCACTCGGGTGGTGGCATTCGGACCGCCGGACGACGATACCTGGGAACCCCGTGATCCCGACGAATTGGAGCATGCCTGGCGGGCGGCGCCGGAACTGCCGGCGGCGGCCCCCTTGTTGAGCTATCCCCCCCGCGGAGTACGGCACGGTGGGTTCCGCCACGCGGCCGGCACCCTGCGACAGGCGCTCGGCTGTCCCTTCCACCCGTAGGTTCCCTCCGAACAACCTGGCCAAACTTCTACTCCGCCCGAGGGGCCCACCTCCTCGGGCGGAGTATTTTCCGGGCGGCCTTCTACGGTGGCGGCCTTGATTCCCGGCCCCCGTCCCCCCTCATTGGTAGCGTCGGCATGCCGGTTGCAGCCCCGGGTGCCCGTATATCGATCGGTCCCCTCGCGTCAGGGTCCTAACGTTATGGCCATCCTCATTACTGGCGGTACGGGGTACATCGGCAGCCACGCCTGTCTCGAACTGATCCGAGCCGGTCGCCAGGTGGTGGCGCTGGACAACCTCAGCAACAGCCGCCGCGCCGCGCTGACCCGGGTGGAAGGGATGGTGGGGCGGTCGATTCCGTTCCACCAGGTGGACATTCGGGACCGGGCCGGACTCGAGGGGGTGTTTCGGGCCCACGAGATCGATTCGGTGATGCACTTCGCCGGGCTCAAGGCCGTTGGCGAATCGGTCGGCCAACCGCTCCGGTACTACGACAACAACATCAACGGCACCCTGGTGCTGCTCGAGGTGATGCGGGCGGCCGGGGTTCGGTCCATGGTGTTCAGCTCGTCGGCCACGGTGTACGGCGATCCGAAGCGGGTTCCCGTCACCGAGGACTTTCCGCTCGCGGCCACCAACCCGTACGGCCGCTCGAAACTGTTCATCGAGGACATGCTCCGGGACCTGGTACGGGCGGAGCCGGGGTGGGATATCGCCCTGCTGCGCTATTTCAATCCGACCGGCGCCGATGAAAGCGGGCTGATCGGCGAGGATCCCAACGGCATCCCCAACAATCTGGTGCCGTACGTCGCCCAGGTCGCGGTCGGGAAACACGACAAGGTGGCGGTCTACGGCGGGGACTACCCGACCCGTGACGGCACCGGGATTCGGGATTACATCCACGTGACCGATCTGGTGATCGGCCACCTTCGGGCACTCGAAAAGCTGGCGAGCCATCCTGGCCTGGTCACCTACAATCTCGGCACCGGCCGGGGCTATTCGGTGCTGGAGATGCTGGCGGCGTTCGCTCGGGCGGTGGGTCGGCCGATTCCGCACGAGATCGTGGCGCGGCGTCCCGGCGACGCCGCCGAGTGCTGGTCCGACGCCACCAAGGCCAAGACCGAGCTCGGGTGGGTGGCGGTTCGCGATCTCGATGTGATGTGCGCCGACGTATGGCGGTGGCAGTCCCGCAATCCGGCGGGGTTCGCCTAACGCCCGCCCGGCGCGTCGCTCGCGGCCGCGGTGTCCGGAGGGTCGGGCTCGCCGGCCGGCTCCGCCGCCCCACCGTCGTCATCGCCCGCCATCTCATCCACCTCCGCCTTGAGGTCGGCGGCCCGATCGAAGAACCGATCGGGCCCGGACGACGGAACCAGCCGGCTCGAGACCGGTTTGAGCGGCGATCGGTCGACGGCCGCCGTGTCCTCCCCGTCGTCGAGCCAGTCGGCCTGCCCGATGATGCCCACGATGACGAGCCCGGCCGCGGCGGCCAGCGCGGCGACCCGCCACTGACGGGCGGCCGTCCAGTCCGTCACCAACTGGAGGTGCCCGGCCAGCAGGGTCGCGAATACCCCGGTTCCGATCCCGACTTGGACCAGGCTCCAGTCGAATCGCGGTACCAGGAACTCGAGCCATTCGATCCCGATTGCGACGATCGAATACCCCACGACGATCAGCGCGGTCCAGGCCAGGTGGCTGATGAACCGGAAGCGGTGGGCCACGATTCGGTTGGTGAAGGCCCAGGCCGTCGCCCAGAGCGCCGCGAGGAGGAGGAGTCCCAGGGCCGGCGTCGCCAGCTCCGCGAACGACTGGGTGCTCGAACTTCCGAGGTACTGCGAGATGCCGGTGAGCACCAGGGCACCCGCCAGGATCGCCGTCGCTCGCTTGGGCTCGACGTATCGGGCCATCAGGCCGGTCCCGGTGCCCAGGGCTTGTGCTGGGGGGACCGGATGATCGCTCGCGAAAACCCGGATCGTGGTGTGCCCGATTCGCAGCTCCTGGCCTGGCTGGAGGAGACCCTGCCGGAGGAACTGCCCGGTCGCAACGACCGTGGTCCCGTTGCGGCTGCCGAGGTCGGTGACGATCCAGTCGCCCGCGCCGTTCGACGCGATCTCGAGGTGTTCGGGGTCGACATACTGATCGTCGAGAATGATGTCGTTCCGGTAGCCCCGGCCGATGGTGCACGAGCCCGGTCCCAGACGGGTTCGCTGGAGGAGGCGACCGCGGTGGTCGGCGATCTCGATGACTAGCGGCTGGCCCATCGGATCCGACCGAGGTAGTGACGAGCCAGCCGTTCGGCGTTCTCGAAGCTGACACCCGAGAGGTTGAGTTGGGTGACGACGCCGGCGTCCCGGGCGCCGAGCACGGCCGCCTTGACCCTGGCGTCGTAGAGGCCGCGGTATTTCCGGTATCGCCGGACGCAGAAGGACACCCGCATCAGCAGGCCATCCTGCCTGACGTTGTCGTCGCGACAGCGATACTCGGTGACATCGCCTTCCGGTCGCCACCCGAGCCCGTTGTCCTGATTGAACTGGTTGGTGTAAAGGGCGTAGAAGCGAAGCGGGTTGAGGCCCCGGCTGATCACGACCCGGTGCGAGAGGGACACGATCCCGGAGGACTGCGAACCGGAGAGATAGATGAAATCGTCGGTGGAGCAGCGATGGTCGACGAATTCGAACAGCGCCTCGTCCTCGCGCTCGGCGTCGGCCCAGCAGCGAAAGAAATCGGCCGGCTGGGTCGGGAGCCGGAAGGGGCCGATGGTCACCGAAGAGTCGGCCTGATTGAACAGGGTCGCCAGATATCGTTCCTGATTCGCCAGGACTTGCTCGGCGATCAGGTCGTCGAACGGGAGATCGGCGTCGTCGGCGGAGCGATCGAGGAGGGCGATCGCCGCGTCGACCGGAACCAGGAAGCCGAGCGAGTTGCCGGCCGTCGCCACGTTGACGCCGACGACGGCGCCCTGGGCGGTGAGACTCGGCCCTCCGCTCATTCCGGGGTTGATCGGTCCGGTGAAATGGATCTTGGGGTAGAGGGTGTGTTCGAGCAGGCCGTTGTAGGTCCCCTCGACGATGCTCAGGCCGAGGTCTTCGGGGTGGCCAAGGGAGTAGAGCCGGCTGCCACGGGCCAGGGCCGATCGGTCGAGGGTGAAGAAGGTGCTCCGAGGCTTGTCGGTGGCGACGATCGAGAGATCGCGTACCACGTCGATCGCCACGACCCGGGCCGGGTTCGCGATCCCGTTCTGGTCGAGCCACTCGAGGCGATAGCGGTCGTTCGCCACGGTCTCGGCGACGACGTGATAGTTGCTGACGAGGCGGCCGTCGGCGGTGACGAAGAAGCCGGTCCCCAGGGAGGATTTGGCGCCCGAGCCCCGCTCGACCACTTGGAGCTTCACCACTCGATCGGCGAACCGTTCGAACACCGCCGCGGTACCGCCCTCGCGTTCCTGGGCAACAAGGGCGGAGGCCCAGCACGACGCCACCACGAGCGCGACCGAGCGGGTCACGGCCCTCCCCGCCTGGTCCAGATCAGGATCACGCCGCAGTTCTGACCCATGGGGCGAAACTCGAGCGGCACGGTGTGGGGGCTCTGATGGACCTCGATACCCTGGATCTCGGACGGGATCACCGGGAGGTCGTTGCCGTTTTCGGGATCGGGCGGGATCCGGATGTTGTCGATGTAGATGGTGGGCGCGCACACCGCCGAGAAACCAGCCCCGCCGCGGAGCGAGAGGATCTGGTAGTCGTTGCCGCCGATCGGATCGACTTTGAGACCAGGGACCCCTTTGAAGATGTCCTGGACCATGACGGACCCCCGCCGGACGATGTCGGCTCGGGTAATGAAGAAGCCGCCGGTGCCGCGGAGGCGGCGCTGCTCGAACCCGGAACGGGCGGCCGCGGCGCTGGCGGCGGCCACCGTCAGTTCGGGCAACTCGACCGCTGCCTTATCGAGCGAGAAATCCACTCGCTTCGATTCGGTGGGGCCGATCTCGATCGCCGAGCGGCGGCGGCCGAACCCGATCATCCGCGCCTCGAGCACCAGCGACCCGCCGGGGAGTCCGGAGATCTCGAAGGTCCCGTCACTTCGGGACCGGGTGGCCGTGGACGAGCCGAGGACCGAGATCTGGGCGCCGTCGAGAGGCTGGCCGGCGCCGGTGACCCGGCCGCTCACCCGAGCGCGCCGGCCCATCGCGGAGTCGCTGAGGTCGACCCGCACGTGGCGGACGCCGACTGCCTTGTTCTCGAGGTTGACCTCGAGCGCCGCACCGATCGCCGTTCCCGCCAGAGCTCGAAACAGCACCATCACGTCGCTGGGAACGCCGCAGAGCTGGAATCGTCCAGATCCGTCGGTGGCAGCCTGGACGGCCGCTGGCTGGCGGACCAGCCCTCCGGTGCGCGCCAGCGTCGTGACGGTCCACTCGGCCCGAACCTGGGCACCGCCCAGCGCGGAATCGGTGGCTGCCTCGCGAATCGTCCCCAGCAGGACCCCGGTCTTGGGCTCGCGGATGTTGGGGCAGAGTCTCGCGAAGATGGTGGGCGGCGAGGGGGTCGCGAGCGAGACGCTGATATCCAGCCCGTCGCTGAGCGAGACCGCCTTGTCGGGCGGGCTGAACCCGATCGCGGCCAAGGTCCGATGGGAAAAGGTCAGGGTGTAGCGGCCGCCGGGCAGGCTGTCGAGGCGGAAGACGCCGCGATGGTCCGTCTCGGTCGAGCGGCCCAACTCCACCAGTTCGACCAGGGCGCCGACCAGCGGCCCGCCGGCGACGAGACTGTCGTACACGATCCCCCGGATCGAACCGGAGGGAGATTGGGCGGCGAGCGCCGTGCCGCCGAAGGTGGCGATCAGCGGAAGGACCGCGGAACGACGCATGATGCCGATCAGCGGACCCCGTCGAGGAATCCCCGGATCCGGGGGAAGGCGTCGGCGATGTCCTGGAGCGAGACCGCGCCGACCGACATCCGGAACCAGCCGGTTTCGCCGTCGAGCCCGAATGCCTGGAACGGGACGACCCCCAGCCCCGCCTGCTCCAGCATGATCTGGCGGATGTCCTCGTTGGTGGCGATAGCCTTGCCGTTGAAGCTCTTCCCGACCAGGTCGAGTCGGAGGGAGAGGTAGATCGCCCCTTGCGGATCGACGCAGTCGACCGGGTATCCCGATCGCTTGAGGGCGGTGAATCCCTGGTAGAGCGCTTCGAGCCGGGCGGTTGCCCGCTGGTGCATCTCGGCGCGGTAGTCCGCGACCGCGGCGGGGTCACTCAGAAACGCGGCCGTTCCGACCTGTTCGGGACGCGGGGCCCAGGCGCCGACGTGGCCGAGAAAGTCCTTCATCCGGGCAACGACCGCGGGGGCGGCGGTGACCCAACCGAGCCGCAGTCCGGTCGCCGCGAACGCTTTCGAGATCCCGTCGAGCACGATCAGGTAGGGGGCCGCCTCGGGCACCACCACCGCCGGGTGTTCGTGCTCGGCCGCGAAGGCGAGTCCGCTGTAGATCTGATCGTAGAAGACGAACATCTCGCGCTGGCCGGTCGAACGGCGGCGCTCGTTCTCGCGCACCACGGCACCGAGGATCTCGCGGAGGGTCGGGGTCGGCATCATCGTGCCGGTGGGATTGCCTGGCGAACAGAGACACAGCAAAGCCGCGGTGGTCAAGTGCGGCTCGATCTCGGCGAGCGTTGGCTGAAAGCCGTTCTCCCGACTGGCCACCAGCTCGACCGCTTTGGCTTCGGTGATCTCGGCGTAGTAGTCGTTGTTCCACGACGGCACGGAGTACACGACCGTGTCGCCCGGATTGATGACGGCGCGGTAGGTCGCGTAGACGATCGGTCGTCCGCCGGCGGCGATCAACACCGACTCGACCGGATAGCGAACCTGGTGTTCCCTGGCCACGTACTCCGCCACGGCCTTGCGGAGCGTCAACATTCCCTCCGACGGCGGGTAGTTGGTCTCGCCGGCCTCGAAGGCCTTCCGAATGGCGATGGCGAGCGCCTCGGGGATCGGAAACTGCCTCGGGTCGAAGTCGCCCGCCGTGAGGTTGCAGACCGGCTTGCCCGCCGCGATCATGGCCCGGACGTCGGCCGCGATCCTGAGGATCACCGAACCGCGAAGGCGGTGCACCATGTCGGACAGCGAACGATCGAGGAGCGCTTGGTCGCCGAAGCTCAGGGCGGTTTCCGCGGCGGACGGGGCGGTGGTTGTCATGGGCCCAAATCTATCGCCACCGGCCAGGGAGCCGAAGCCCGCGATCCCTCGCCGAGCGGCGTCGGGGGTGTACCTTTGAGGCCGGTCGGCGGACGGATCAAATATTCATCGGGGAGGTTGGAGTGAAAGCTGTCGTGCTGGTTGGCGTGCTGGCTGCCGGATTGGCTTCGGTGGCGTCGGGGCAGGGTGGGGCCGGGGACGACCTGGCCAAGCTGGTCGAAGCGCGGCTTCCGCAAATCATGCCAAAGGTCATTGCCTGGCGGCGGGACATTCACCAGCACCCCGAGCTCGGGAACCGGGAGTTTCGGACCGCGAAGCTCGTGGCCGACCACCTGACGGCGCTCGGCATCGAGACGCGCACCGGCATTGCCCATACCGGGGTGGTCGGCGTCCTTCGCGGCGGCAAACCCGGCCCGGTGGTGGCGCTCAGGGCCGACATGGACGCGCTGCCGGTGACCGAGCTGGCCGACCTTCCCTTCAGGAGTCGCGTCCGGACCGAGTACAACGGCCAACAGGTCGGGGTGATGCACGCCTGTGGTCACGACAACCATGTCGCGATCCTGATGGGCGTCGCCGAGATCCTCGCCGGCATGAAGGCGAGCATTCCTGGCACGGTCACCTTCATCTTCCAGCCGGCCGAGGAAGGCCCGCCGGCGGGCGAGGAGGGCGGGGCCCCGTTGATGGTGAAACAGGGTGCCCTCGAGAATCCCCGACCCGGGGCGATCTTCGGGCTTCATGTCTGGCCCGGTCCCCTTGGCTCGTTGTTCTACCGATCGGGCGGAGCCATGGCGGCCCCGGATGGGGTGACGATCACCGTCAAGGGCCGTCAGACCCACGGCGCGGTGCCGTGGGGCGGCGTCGATCCGATCGTGGTGTCCTCCCAGATCATCGTGGCGCTCCAAACGATCACCAGCCGCCAGATCGACGTCACCAAGGCGCCGGCGATCGTCACGATCGGGAGCATTCAGGGCGGCAATCGCGGCAACATCATCCCCGACAGCGTGGTGATGACGGGGACGATCCGAACCTTCGACGAAGCTCAGCGCAAGGACATCCACGATCGGGTCCGTCGCACGGTGGAGCACCTGGCCGCGGCGTCCGGCGCGACCGCGACCGTTTCGATTCCGGGGGGCGGTCTGCTCACCTACAACGACCCGGCCCTGACCGAGCACATGGTGCCGACGCTCCGGCGCAGCGCCGGCGAGGGTGGGTTGCAGGTCTCGGTGCCGATCACCGGCTCGGAGGACTTCCCCTCCTTCACCGAGTCGATTCCCGGGTTGTTCTTCTTCCTCGGGGTGCTCCCGAAAGGCCACGATCCTGATACCGCGCCGCGGAACCACTCCCCCTACTTCTTCGCCGACGAGGCGGCTCTCCCGACTGGGGTCCGGGCCATGGCCAATCTCGCGCTCGATTACCTCCGTAACCCGCTCACCGGCAAGGCCGCGGATCGGTAGGTGACGACCACCGAATCGACCGGCCTGCTTCGGTCCATCGGCCGGTGGGCGTTGGCCGGTTTGGTTTTGAACGGGATCATCGGCAGCGGGGTGTACGGCTTGCCGACCCTCGTTGCCGCCAAGTTGGGGCCGCTCGCGTGGGTTGGGGTGCTGCTCGCCGGCCTCGCGATGGGGATCGTGGTGGCCTGTTTCGCGGAGGTGGCCTCGCGGTTCGTCGGAACCGGCGGGCCGTACCTGTACACCCGCACGGCGCTCGGGCCATACGTCGGGCTCCAGATCGGCTGGCTCCACTACCTCACCCGGGTCGCCTCCGCGGCGACCAACGCCAATCTCTTCGTGATCTACCTCGGCGAATTCGTCCCCCGGATCGACGGTGTCCTGCCCAAGACGCTGGCGATCCTCGGCCTGTTGGGCGGGCTGGCGGCGATCAACATCCGGGGGGTGCGGTACGGCGCGGGGTTCAATAGCGTGACGACCGTGGTCAAGATCGTCCCGCTGGTGGTGTTCGCCCTGGCGGGGCTTCTCGTGATCGGGTTTACCGGCCGTCCCGAGCCCGCCGCGGCCGGGCCGGTGCTGGGCCTCGGCTCGTGGGTCGAGGCGCTGCTGATCCTGGTCTTCGCTTACGGCGGGTTCGAGTCGGGGGTCATCGCCCTGGGCGAGGCCAAGAACCCGGCCAAGGATGCCCCATTCGCGCTGTTCGTGGCCATGGGTAGCTGCATGCTGCTGTACACCGCGGTCCAGCTGGTGTCGAGTCTGGCCCTCGCCAACCCGGCCGACCACGCCCGGCCGGTCGCCGCGGCGGCCCGGGCGCTGGCGGGGCCCACCGGCGCCGTGGTGATGACGTTAGGCGCGTTGCTGTCGCTCTTCGGCTGGTTCGTCGGGGCGATGGTCAGCACCCCTCGGCTGACCTACGCGATGGCGGAGCAGGGAGTGCTGCCGACGGCGTTCGGGCGCCTCCACGCCGAGTACCGGACCCCAGTGGTTTCCATCGCGGCCTTCGCGGTGTTCTCGGTCGTGCTGGCGCTTTCGGGCGGATTTCTGGCCAACCTCACCCTATCGGTCATCTCGCGGCTGGGCATCTACGGCTGCGTCTGCCTGTCGTTGATCGTGCTCCGGAACCGGGATGGCCGCGATCCCTCCCTCGCGCCGGCCCAGTTCCGGTTGCCGGGCGGGCCCCTCTTCGCGGTACTCGGCATCGGACTGACCGCGATGCTCGCCACCCGAATGACGGGCCGGGAGGCCGTGATCATGGTCATCGTCATCGGGCTCGCCACCCTCAACTGGTTTCTGGCTCGGCGAAAGCCGGCTGTGGTGGCGTGACCGAAGGGGCGCCACTCGCGGTCGGGGTGGTGACCATTCGGACCGGCGGGGTCGGCCTCGCCGAGGACGTCGACCTGGTTGACCGCCTCCTCGCCCACGGATGCCGAGGCGGCTATCATCCCGACTTGGTGATTCGCCACCGCCACGGGCGCCACCACCCCCCGGAGCAGGAGGCGCTCCGCCGGCAGTACGACATCGGACGGGGGGCCTACTTCGCCAAGTGTCTCGCCGATCCCCGACTGCGCTCGGCGTATCGGAAGGGCTGGCTCGACAAGGCACGGCGGGGGAGTTGGCGGGCGACCGTCCGAGAACTCCTCGGGGCGTGGCGATACTGGACCCGACCGAAAGCGACTCGATGACCCCGCCCGCCTTTGCCCACCGCATCGTGACTCGCGAGGAGGACATCGACGACCTCGGCCACGTCAATAACGTCAATTACCTCCGCTGGATGCTCGAGGCCGCCTCCGAACACTGGCGCTGGTATCGAGCCTCCGATCGGGATGGCGTCGGAACCGAGGTCGGTTGGGTCGTGATCCGACACGAATTGGACTACTTCCAGCCGGCGTTCCTCGGCGACACCATCGAGGTGGTCACCTGGGTGCCGACAGTCACCGCCTTGACCTGCGACCGGTACTACGAGGTCGTCCGGCTTCGCGATGGCGCCTTGCTGGCCCGGGGGGCTTCCACCTATTGCGTGGTCGACCGCGCCACCGGGAAGCCGCGCCGGATGGGAGAACAGCTCCGCCAACTGCTCGGCGCACCGGAGATCGTCCCCAGGACCCGAGCCGAGCGGCTCTTTCCGGAACGCCCTGCCGAGATCCGGCGGGCCATCCCGGTCAGGTGAGGAACTGGGCCGCAGGCTATGGCGTTCTCGGGCTGAGATTCCTCGGCCTTGGAGTTGGAATGGGGTGGCTCGGGCTGCTGGTTCCGCTGGCGCAGCTTGCCGGGGCGCAACCGCCTGCCGACAGCAGCATCGTCATCGCTCCCGGGGCTCGGTATCAGAAGAGCGGGCTGCATCGCTTCTTCCTCGGCGACACCCACCGCGACCTCTGGGCCACGCCGGTGCGGTTTCGGGTTCTCGATCTCGACCGCTATGCGGGAGGGTTGGTGGCCACCGAGCGGGGCGGATCGAGGCAAAGCAAGTCGCTCCGACTCCAAGCTGCCGACGGCCGGATGTTCACCTTCCGCGCGCTCGACAAAGACCCAACCCAAACCTGGCCGGTCCCTCTCCGTAGCAGCCCGGCCCGGAAGTTCGCCGAGGACCAGATCAGTGCCCTCCTCCCGGCCGGTGCCCTGGCGGTCGCGGTGCTCGAGGAAGCCGCCGGGATTCTCCACAGCGGTCTCGAGTTGATGGTGTTGCCGGACCACTCACGGCTCGGGGCGTGGCGTGACGAGTTCGCCGGGCAACCGGGGATCTTGGAGCAGCGGCTCCGAGGCGAGAACGCGGCCGTGGAGGCGGCGACCGGCGCGCTCGAGGTCGTCACCAGTCAGGACCTGTTCCGTCGCCTCAAGGCGGACGGGCGCCAGGTGGTCGACCAGGAGCGGTTTCTGGCCGCCCGGTTGTTCGACCTCGTCGTCGGCGACTGGGATCGCCACGCGGACCAATGGGGCTGGGCCCGTTTCGACGAGCCGGTCGGGTCGCGGTGGGTGCCCCTCCCGCGTGATCGGGACTGGGCGATGTCGGTTCTCGACGGGCCGCTGTATGGTTTGCTGCGGTGGTACCTGCCCAAGTACCAGTCGTTCGGCGACCGGTACGGCAGCATCTACGGCCTTACCCTCGCGGCCGAAGGGATCGATCGGCGACTCCTGGTTGGGCTCGATGCCGATCGCTGGGACCGGGTCACGGCCGACCTGACCTCTCGCCTGACGGACCAGGTGATCGACCGGGCGGTGGCGGCGCTTCCCCGCGAATTTCCCGCCGCCGGGCGAGCCGACCTCGCCGCCGCGCTCAAAGCCCGGCGGGACGCACTGCCGGCCGCGGCGCGGCGGCTCTACCGGCAGCTCGCGGGTCAGGTGGAACTTCGGGGTTCCGACGGGGCCGACTCGGTGGCGGTCGAGATCGAACCGTCGTCGGTGGTGGTCTCGGTCGCCGATTCCCGGGGCACGACCCGCTGGCGCCGCCGATTTCTCGCCCAGGAGACCGACGAGATTCGGCTCTATCTGTATCAGGGCCGCGATCGCCTGGTGGTCACCCCGGCGGCCGCCCGCTCGCCGATCCGGCTCCGGGTGATCGGCGACGACTCGAGCCTGGTCGAGGCGGCGAAAGCAGCATCAATAGCTAGTTATTCAAGCGACGGGTCGTTTCGGTCGCCGGTCGATCCCCAGGATCCGGTGCGGATTCACCGCGACTGGGGTACCCTCCGTGCGGTGGCCCCGTGGTTCGAGGCCCGGCCCGAAATCGGGACCCTGATCGGCGGCGGGCCGGTGTTATACCAATACGGCTTTCGGAAGGTGCCCTACGCCTCTCGGATCGCGCTCAGGGCCGCGTTCGCCACCGGGGCGCCAGGCCTCAACCTCGACGCCGACGCCGACTTCCGTTTCATCCGACCTGACCGGCGGCTCCGGATTCGAGCCTCGATGCTCCGGACCGACGCGGTCCGGTACTTCGGGCTCGGCAACGAAACCACCCGCTCGGACGACGACGACTTCCACACCACCCGCCAACGGCTGATCTCGGTCGCACCCAGTCTCGAACTCGATCTCGGACCGACGGCCCGCCTCGAGCTGAGCCCATCACTTCGATCGAGCCGCACCGACCCTGACCCCACCTCCTTGCTGGCCAGGGAGCGTCCCTACGGCAGCGGCGATTTCACCGAGATTGCTTTCGAGGCGCGCGGCGTGGTCGATACCCGCAATCACCCGCGGTATCCGACCAGCGGAGTCCACCTCGAGGCGGCCGGCCGGGTGGCCCCGGCAGCGCTCGACCTCGACGAGGCCTATTACCGATTCGACGCGCGTGCCGCCGCGTTCATCACGGCGACGATGCCGGCCACCCCAACCCTCGCGCTCCGGGCCGGCGGCAGCCGAGTCTGGGGCCGGGTGCCGTTCTTCGGCGCGCCGTCAATTGGTGGGCGGGGTTCGGTCCGGGGGCTGAACAGCCAACGGTTTCTCGGTGATGCGGCCGCGTTCGCCAGCGCCGAATTGCGCCTGGACCTGGGGCAATTCACGGTGCTGGTCCCCGGGGACTGGGGCCTGTTCGGCCTCTCGGACGTCGGCCGAGTATTCGTCGACGGCCAGGCCTCGCGGCAGTGGCACTCGGCTGTCGGGGGCGGGCTCTGGTTCGCGTTCCTCGACCGGAAGAGCACCATGACGCTGAGCTACGCCTCCGCCAGCGAACGGGCTCGGTTCTACCTCCAGGCCGGCTTCCACTTCTGACCTCGGCCGCTCTCCGCCGCTAGAACAGCTCCCCCAGAAGGCAACGGGCCGAGCCGCCTCCGATCTGTTCGATCGCCGAGAGGTCGGCGTGCACGATTCGTCCGTGCCGCTCGATGGTGGCGCGTTCCGCCCCACGGAAGGCGTCGTAGGCCGCAGTCGACATCGCGAAGAGCGGCTCCCCCAAGTCGTTGCGGAGGGGGAGACAGTTGCCGCAGTAGGCCAGGATCTGAGTCCGGCTGATCGGGAGGATCTCGAGGCCGGCGTCAGCGAGCGCGGCCGCCACCGCGTCGCGACCCTCTCCGATCGACTCGAGACAGACGCCCGCCAAGCCGTGACCGATGAACATCATCACGTTGGTGTGATAATAGGGCGTCCCTCCGGCATCGGTGGCCCGAAAGGCCACCAGGCGATAGCCTAACGACCGGGCCCAGGTTTCGGCCAAGCCGCGGTCGGTCCGGGCCGAGAGCGCCGCGTAGGCGACCCGAGCCTGGTCGTCGAGGCACAAGCTGCCGGTGCTCTCCAAGAAGCGGCCTTCCCGCTCGTGCCCGGAGTAGTCGATCAGGTTGGGGTACCGGTCGCGGAGCATGGCAATCAGGTCGCCGCGACGCTCGGTCCGGCGAGTGGTCGCCAGGAGCGGATAGAGCACCATGGTGTCCTCGGCCGGCCCGCCGGGCGCACCCCCAGGGTGGGTCGAGAACCAGTTGTTGCAGAACGGGGCGTCGGGGGTGTCGGGATGGCTGCGAGTCACCGTGACCGCGACGCCGTTCTCGATCAGGAGGTCGCGAAAGACCCGGTGCTGCCGGCGGGCTTCGGCGGCGAGCGCGCCGAGGTCGGCCGGAGCGATGTCCTGCTGGAAGACGTTCGAGGCCTTGGTCTCCTGGTTCGGACGGAACTCGACCGGCTCGATCATCAGGACGTGAGAGGCGGCCCGCGCGGTCATGGCGCCGCGGCCTTCGAGTCGGGGCCCCTGGTGTCGTTCGCGGCGGTCGCCACCCGGGTTTTGGGGTCGATCGCGATGCTGTGTCCGTTGCCGATTCGGCCCCCGACTCGGACCGAGTGCCCCAGCGCGACGAGCCGGGCAACGCTCGAATCGGGAATGGCCCCCGCTTCGAAGAAGACCGTTTCCGGCAGCCATTGGTGGTGGAATCGGGGGGCATCGACCGCGGAACGCACGTCCATCCCAAACGCCGTGACGTTGAGGACGATCTGGTGGACCGTATTGATGATGGTCCGGCCCCCGGGCGATCCGGTCACCAGCACCACTTTGCCGTCCTTGGCGACGATGGTGGGGCTCATCGACGACAACATTCGCTTGCCGGGCACGATCAGGTTGGCGGCGGTGCCGATATCGCCGCCGATGGTGGTCGTGCCGGGTTTCTGGTTGAAATCGCCCATCTCGTTGTTGAGCAGGAACCCGGCGCCGCGAACCACGACCTGGCTTCCGTAGGCCTGCTCGAGCGTATAGGTGTTCGCCACCGCGTTGCCCTGTCCGTCCACCACCGAGAAATGGGTGGTCTCTTCGGACTCCCCGGGGCCGCTGACCGCAATCCGCCCGGCTGACAGCGCGATGCTGCTGCTGGCTTTGGTGGTGTCGATCGAGCCGGCCAAGGTGGCGGCATGAGCTTTCGAGGTGAGCCGGGCGACCGGAACCGAGACGAAGCCCGGGTCGCCGAGGTATTCGGCCCGGTCGAGAAAGGCCCGGCGCTGGGCTTCGATCATCAGGTGGACCGTGGCGGGGTCCATCCTGGCTCGGCGGCCAATCTCGAACCGTTCGAGAATGTTCAGCATCGTGACGACCGCGATCCCCCCTGAGCTTGGCGGGGCCATGCCGTAGATCTGGTAGCCGTTGAAGGTACCGCGCACCGGGCGTCGCTCCACCGCGCGATAGCCGGCCAGATCCGCTTTGGTGATCAGCCCGCCGTTGGCCGCCATGTCGGCCGCGATCAGATCGGCGATCCGGCCGGTGTAGAAGGCATCGGGGCCGTTCTTGGCGATGTCGTCCAGCGTCGTGGCGAGGTCCGGCAGGCGGATGGTGTCGCCGGCCGCCCAGGTACCGCCGTCCGGCCGCCCGTAGGCGGCCGCGGTGGTGGGGTACTTGGTCCGGGTCTCGCCGACGAGCCAATTCAACTCGCTCGCCAGGGCCGGCGACAGCGGGAACCCCCGCCGGGCGAGCTCGGCCGACGGCATGACCAGCTGTTTCCAGGGCAACCGGCCGAACCGCCGGTGGGCCAGCGCCAATCCCCGCACCGTGCCTGGCACCCCGGCCGCGCGATACCCCGAGCGGGTCGCGGACCGGTCGATCGCGCCCGCGGAGTCGAGATACATCGACTCGGTCGACTGGCCGGGGGCCCGCTCCCGGTAGTCGATGGTGGTCGTGGTCCCGTTGGCGAGCCGAATGACCATGAAGCCGCCCCCGCCGATGTTGCCAGCCGTCGGGTAGGTCACCGCCATGGCGAAGGCTGTCGCGATGGCGGCATCGATGGCGTTGCCACCGGAGCGAAGGGTGGCGGCCCCGATATCGGTCGCGGGCGCCGAGGCGGTGACGACCAGGCCGCGGGTCGAGGAGACAGTCGGGGCCTGGGCGGTCCCACCGGTGACGCCGGCGAGGACCAGGGCGGCGACCGTGCAGTTGAGTCTGAGCATGACGCAACGTAGGTGACGGGCCGACTCTGGTCCAGCGCCCCCCGCTTGGCGTCAGCCGCCGTCGGGATCGAGCCGCATCACCTCCCACCGGGCCCAATGCCGACAGTCCGATTCGGCCGGCTTGAGTCGGCCCTTCCAGTGGCCGTGGGGGCAGGCACAGGTCCCGATGGTGGCGTGGTGGGGGGTGTAGACCCGCATCTCTCCCCGCTCCGCTCGGCGATCGCCCGTCCAGAATTGGCAGGTGGCGCAGTTCAGGGAGTTCGCAACGTAGTCGATCATCTGTCTCGTCCGATCGAAGGAACGAGGGGCAACTTGGCACCAGACCGTCAATCCACCCTCAACGATCAGGCAACCGCATGGAGCCACGCGACTTAGCGAAACCCCTGGCGGAAGCCCCTCCCAGCAATACCTTACAGCCGACCCTTCACATCCCGGTACCATGCTGCGCGAACGTCGTCGAGGGCGGCCGTCAACGCCGCTTGGGGTGGCTTCCAGCAATGTGACCTCGCGGCTTCGTCGGCTGGTCGACGACGTCCACGACGGCAATCTATTCGAGGCATCGGTCCACGCGGGCCTCCCCTACGCCACCCTCCGGGAGATTCACCTGGGGCGAGCGCGGCGGCCGGGACACCAGACCCTCGAACGGTTGGCCCGGGTCTACGGACTACCGCTGGAGTGGTTTCTTGGCGAGCCGGTCCCCGACGATAGGACGCTTCCGATGACCGGCTGGGTCGGGTTCGTCCCGTTTGGCGCGAAGGTCGCGCGCCGGATCACCATCCCTCACGCGGCCTGGCCCTTGATCCGGGTTCTGGTTCGCTTGGAGCAACGGCTCCGTGAGATGCCGGCCTCGGTCGACCGGCCGATCATCGGTCTGGTGAGCGACCCCCGCGATATCCGCAACCGCCTGACCGCCTTCGTGCTCCAGCCGCTGTTGGCCACCCGAGGGCTTCCAGGTGGGGCCGCCGAATCCGTCTGGAGCGATCCCATCGCGGCCGCCGGCGATCGGTGGATCGGGCTGTTGTCCGATCTGGGGCGTTTCTGGGAGCAGGCTCTGGCCGGGCTGATCCGCGAGCCCGGCGCCGACGGCACTCAGCGCGCTTCGTGAGTTCGATCCCACCCCTTCCGCTCGACGGCTCCCCGTTTCAGCGTTTTCTCGGCCTGGAGATGGTCAGCGCCGAGGTGGGCCGGGTCGTGATCCGATTGCCGTTTCGCGACGAATTCCATCGAGCCGACGGCTCCGACTGGTATCACGGTGGGGTGGTGGCCGCGCTGATCGACATCGCCGGCGACTACGCCCTGTGGAGTCAGGTCGGTGCCGGACTCCCGACGATCGACATGCGGGTCGACTGGCTCCGCCCGGCCCGACGGGGCGCGTTGCTCGCCGAGGGCCGGGCCGTGAAGGTCGGCCGGACGGTGTGCACCGCCGACGTCGAGGTCCGCGACGAGCGGGGCGAGCTCGTCGCGGTCGGCCGGGGGACCTACGCGACCCCGCGACCCACCCCGTGACGAGACCCCGCCCGATGCGGAGACGGTTCCATGGTTGAACTCAAGAAGTCGTTAGGCCCGGTCCAGTTCTTCTCGATCGGCTTCGGCACCATCGTGGGCGTCGGCTGGATCGTCTACATGGGGCTGTGGTTCGAGCAGGCCGGCCCGGCCGGCACCGCGGTGGCCTTTCTGGTCGGCGGCCTGATGATGTCGTTGATCGGACTCTGCTACGCCGAGGCCGCCGCGATGTACCCGGTCGCCGGCGGGGAGATGAACTACGCCTACGCCGCCTTCGGGCCGAAGCTCGGCTTCGCGGTGGGTTGGGCCCTGGTTCTGATGATGACCGCGGTGGTTCCCTATGTCTCGGTCTCCTTGGCGTGGATTCTCGAGGCCCTGTTTCCGGGGATCAGCGGGCCAACCCTGTACTCATGGCGGGGCCAGCCGATCCAGCTGACGGCGCTGCTAATCGCCGGCGGGTACACCCTCTGGCTCGGGCTGCTCAACTACCGGGGGATTCGCGGCGCCGCCCGGTTCCAGGACTGGATGACCTACGGCAAGATCGCGGTCTCGCTGCTGTTCGTCGGGGCGGGGCTGTTCTGGGGTTCGGCCGCGAACCTGACGCCGGCGTTTCAGCGGAACGCCGCGGGTTCGATCTGGCCCGGGTTCTTCGCGGTGCTCGCGACCACGCCGTGGTTCTTCGGCGGCTTCAACTCGGTCCCGCAGGTGCTCGAGGAGCGGACCTCGTCCACCACGCCCCGGGTGCTCGGCGCCGTGATCGTGGCCACGGTGCTCGCCTCAGGGGCCTACTATGCGGTCGCGGCGCTGGCCACCGGGATGGCCGGGCCGTGGGCCGCGATCGTCAAGGCCGACCTTCCCGCGGCGGCCGCCTTCCGGGCCTTGGACTCCACCGAGCTGCTGGCCCGCGCGGTCCTCCTGGTCGGGCTGCTGGGCGTGCTGACGGTGGGCAACGGGGCCGTCTTGTCCGCGAGCCGGAACCTCTTCGCGCTGGGCCGAGCCCGGATGGTCACCCCGGCGTTCACGGCCCTCCACCCGGTTTTTGGGTCGCCCAAGACGGCGATCGTCTTCATCACCGTGTTCGGCCTGCTGGGGAACCTGCTCGGTCGCCGGGGGATCGGTCCGATCGTCAACGTCGGGGCGGCCGCCGCGTCCTTTGCCTACCTGGTGACCACGCTGTCGATCTGGCGGCTTCGAGTCACCGCTCCCGACCGGCCCCGGCCGTTCCGGCTGCCGAGCGTGGCCATCGCCGTGGTGTCATCGTTAGGCGCTCTCGTGCTCTTGCTGGCCGCCCTCCGCCAGAACTGGGTCGATGCCGGGGGTGGGGTCCCGCTCGAGTGGGGGGTCATCGCGGTTTGGGGGCTGATCGGGGCGGTGCTCTGGAACCGGGCCCAGGGCGCCCGCGCCGCCCTTGGCCAGCGGGAGCAGCGCCGGCTGGTCCTCGGGGACGAGGGATGATCTCGCCGGCGGAGCGAGACGCCGCGCTCGCCGCGATTGCCGCCGCCAACCAGCGACTCGACGAGGCGCTGATGGCCAGCGATCCCGAAGCCGCCGCCCGGTGTTTCACCGACGACGCGGTCCTCGGCGAGTCGGGGATGGCCGACGTAGTGGGCCGAACGGCCATTCGCGAGTTCCTCGCCCACGCCAATACCCTCCGGACCGTTACCTTCCATCGGGTGATCCGCGACGAGATCGAGTTGCTCGGGGAGCGCGCCATCGAGCTGGGACGGTTCGATGAGACCAAGGTCAAAGCGACCGGTGGCCCGCCCGTCCATGAACGAGGCCGACACGTCGCCTACTGGCGCAGAGACCCCGACGGGGCCTGGCGGATCTCCCGCATCGTCGTCAGCGATCTCCCCTCAACGTCATCCTGAGCCGGTACATGTCCCTTCGCCGTCTGCCCCTCCTCTGTTGCCTGATTGGCTGCGGTACCGGGGAGAGCCCGGCGCCCCTCGACCTCGCCATCAACGGCGGCCGAGTCATCGATCCCGCCTCCGATCTCGACGGGATTCGCCATCTCGGCATTCGCGACGGAAGGATCGCCCTGGTCTCGGAGCAACCGCTCGCGGCCGCCGATACCATCGATGCCACTGGGCTCGTCGTCGCACCGGGCTTCGTCGATCTCCACAGCCACTCGATCGGCGCCGGGGGCGACGTGTGGCAGGTCCGGGATGGGGTCACCACCAGCCTCGAACTCGAGGAGGGGGCATCGCCGGTGGCCGAATGGTATCAGGACCTCGAGGGCAAGTCGTTGATCCACTACGGGGTCGCCGCCGGACACATCCCGACTCGAATCGCGGTGATGCAGCGGGTCTCCACCCTGGCGGGCTACCGGGAATGGCGGACCAGAGGCGAGGACGGCGTGCCGCCGCGGTGGTCACATGCTCCGGCCTCCCCGGAGGAGCTGGCGGCCCTTCGAGCCGGGCTGCTCGCTGGGATCGAAGCAGGCGGGCTCGGCATCGGCTTCGAGATCGCTGAATCCCCGGGCTCATCTCGCGAAGAAGTGCTGATGCTCTTCCAGTTGGCCAAGGAGCTGAACGTCCCGATCTATGCTCACCTGCGGCAGATGGGGATCGATCCGATCACCGGGAGCTTGGCCGGGGTACAGGAGGTCCTCGCCAACGCCCTGGCGACCGGGGCCTCGACTCACTTCGTCCACCTCGGAAGCAGCAGCCTCAACTACGTCAAGCCGATCGTGGCGATGATCGAGGCGGCCCAAGCTCGCGGGCTCGACGTGACCGGTGAAGTCTATCCCTACACCGCGGCGTCGACGGGCATCCAGACCGCGCTGTTCGATGGCGATTGGCGGGCCCGGCTGGGGATCTCCTATGGCGACCTCGAGTGGCCGTCGACCGGCGCTCGACTCAGCGAGGGCAACTTCGCGGAATTCCGCCGCCGAGGTGGCGCGGTCATCATCCACATGATGAAGGACGAAAACGTCGAATACCTGATTGGCCGGCCCGGGATCATGATTGCCAGCGACGCGATGCCGTTCGTCGAGGGGCGTGGCCACCCCAGAGGGGCCGGGACCTTTGCCCGGGTGCTGGGCCGCTACGTTCGAGAGAAGGGCACGGTCGGCTTGGTCGAGGCGATCCGAAAAATGACCTACCTGCCGGCGGAACGGGTCCGTGGCGCGGCGCCGATGATGGCGCGCAAGGGCCGGCTGACGGCTGGCGCGGATGCCGACGTGACGATCTTCGACCCAGCCGCGGTCATCGATCACGCCACCTTCGACCGCCCGGAGCAGGCCTCGACGGGGATCCCCTGGGTCGTGGTCGGCGGGACCGTCGTGGTGCGTCAGGGATCCATCGTTCCGGGCGCGGCGCCCGGTCGTCCGGTGAGGCGCGCCGCGCCGTGAGCGGCGTTCCGGCGAAGGGCCGGCGCGGTCGGTGACCGCTCCGCTCGAGCGGTACCGGGCCGAACTCGCTCGGGTCCGGGCCTCCCTGACCCTGCTGGATCGGCGGGTCGGCTTCGTGGTGGCGGCGCGGCTCGCGGTCTTCCTCGCCGTCCTGGGTTTGGCGGGCCTGGTCATCGCCCAGCGAGGCGGACCGGGCCTCGTCGGCGTGGGCGCTGGGGTGGTGGCGTTCGGCGGGCTCGTCGTCTGGCACGAGCGGCTGATCCGCCGGCGCGCCGCCGCCGAGCGGTCGATCGGCTATCTCGACCGCGGGGTGGCGCGGCTCGAGGATCGTTGGATGAACGGCGGCGACGACGGGGCCCGCTTCGCCGACGCCAACCACCTCTACGCCGCGGACCTCGAGTTGTTCGGGCCGGGGTCGCTGTTTCACCTCCTCTCGACCACCCGCACCGAAACCGGGGCCACCAGGCTGGCGGCCTGGCTCGCGACCCCGGCGCCCCCGGCCGAAATCGGGAGCCGTCAGGAGGCCGTCTCCGAACTCGCCGGCCGGTTCGAGTTGCGTCACGACCTCGGGGTGGTGGCGCCCGCGGCGGGGAAGGCCCTCGATTCCGCCGCCCTTCGGCACTGGCTCGGCGCGGAGCCCGAGCCGATCGCGGACTGGGTCGCCCCGGCGGCGTTAGGGATCGGAATGGTCAATGCCGCGACCATCGCCGGCGCGCTGGCTGGATTGCTGCCGTCGGCCGTCGCGGTCGGGGCCCTGGCCGTGGCCGGCGCGATCGGCCTCCGGCTCCGGCCCACCGTGGTCCGGATTCTCGCCGCCGTCGATCGCCCGGCCCGAGAGCTCCGGGTGATCGCCACCCTCCTCGAGCGGGTCGCGGCCGAGTCGTTCTCGGCGGAGCGACTGGCCGGGCTCCAGCGGGAACTGGTGGCCGCCGATCGGTCGCCGCTCGCCGCGATTGCCTCGCTCGAGCGGCTGGTGAACCTCGCCGACGCTCGGCGCAACCAGCTCTTTCTCCCGGTCGCCTCGGTGCTGATGCTGGGAACGCAGGTCGGCGCCCGGGTCGAAGCCTGGAGGCGGCGCCACGGCAGCGACGCGGCCAGGTGGCTCGACGCGGTCGGCGATCTCGAGGCGCTCGCCTCCTTGGCCGGCCACGCGTTCGATCACCCCGGCGACGTCTTCCCCACGCTCGCCGAGCCCGGGTCGCCGATCGTGGCCACCGGCCTGGCCCACGTCCTCCTTCCGACCGACCGCGCCGTGCGCAACGACCTTGCCGTGGGCGACCCGGTCCGCCTGGTGATGGTGAGCGGGTCGAACATGTCCGGCAAGAGCACCCTGCTCAAGGCGATCGGCACCAACCTGGTCCTCGCTTTCGCGGGCGCCCCGGTCAGGGCGTTGGCGCTGTCGACACCGCCGCTCGCGATCGGGGCCTCCTTGGTGCTCCGGGACTCGCTCCTCGAAGGTCGGTCGCGGTTCTACGCGGAAGTGCTTCGGCTGAGGGAGATCGCCGGGCTAGCCGGCCGAGGGCAGCCGGTGCTGTTCCTCCTCGATGAGCTGCTGTCCGGCACCAACTCCCATGATCGCGCGATCGGTGCCAAGGGATTGCTGCTCGGGTTGGTCGACCGGGGGGCCATCGGACTGGTGACCACCCATGATCTGGCCCTGACCGCGATCGCCGAGGAACTGGGGCCGCGCGGACTGAATGTCCATTTGGAGGATCGCCTGATCGAAGGCCGACTGCGGTTCGACTACCGACTCAAACCAGGGGTTGTCACCAGGAGCAACGCGCTCGAGTTGATGCGGGCCGTTGGGCTACCGGTCGAGGACGGCGTCTGAAGGGGGGTGACGCCGGTGGGGGTGAGACTGGGAAGGTGATCCCCACCGGCGCCTGGTGGTCGGCCGCTAGAAGCCGACGCGGAGTCCGAACGACACGACTGGGGTGTACTTGAAGTACCTCCGGCTCTCGATTTCCGCCTGGATCTCGGCCACTTCCTGCTGGACGTTCTGATCGAACACCGTCTTTGCGGTGCCGGTGAGGCTCGAGCCTCCGGTCAGCGACACCTGGGGGAATCCCGAGAACACCACGCCGAGGTCGAACAGGAACGACACTCGGCCCCGGCCGCCGAAACCGAGCCCGGCGTATGGTGCATAACGGTCGTTGTATTTCACCGTGCCCTGCAGCTCACCCACTTCGGCGGGCTGATAGACCTGCGGGCCGATCGTTATCGGGCCGGTGAGTTCCGCCTGGACTGCCCCTTGATTCGAGTTCCAGACCATCCCACCGGACAGGTGGAACGAACCGCCGAACGGATGGAGATCGACGATCGCGGTACCGTTCTGGAGCTTGGGCGTGATCTGGTACGCGATCCCTTCGATGGTGGCGGAGCGAGTCGTCGAGAAGTAGTTCCCGCCGGCCCGAAGCCCGAGATAGCGGCTTGGCCTGAGCGACAGCTCGCCGCCGACGCCCAAGGTGCCCGCTCGGACCGAGATGCCGACTTGGGCGTGGGCTCCCGTGGCGATCATCAGGCCAGCGACGGCGACTGCATAACGTTTCAGCATTGGCTCTCGTCCCCCGAGGAGAAATTCGGCCACTGAGGGCCGCTGTCGGACTGACGGAGCAAGCGAGGGGCCACGTGGGCTGGTTGGTCAAGTCGTTGCCCGGTAATGGGTAACGAACGGAGAGCGGGAGCGGTCGCGGCCGGAAGACGCGGAAAAACTTGCAACTACTCGGCGAGTTCGCCCGGGGCGGGGAGGGACACCAGGATGGCGGTGATGGCCAGCACCAGCGCCCCCGCGCAGAGTTCGGCGTAAGCGGTCCGCCGGATCGGCGCCGAGTGGCCCGAGCGCAGTGCCGGGAGGACCACCCGCCAGTTGTACCCGCCCAACGCCGCAACCAAGCCAATGGCGAGGAGCTTGAGGGTCAGGGCTCGACCGTACTCGGTCGTCACCAACCGGTCGAGGTGACCGATCCCCCCGAGGTAGCTGACCGACAGGAGCGCCCCCGCGGCCATCGCCAGGACCCCGGCCCGGAGCGCCAGGGGACTGAATGCCTCCACCAGGTCGAGGGCGCGTCGACTAGGATCGCGAAACAGCGTTACCATCGTCGCCAATCCGCCCAGCCACGCGGCGGCGGCCCCGAAGTGCACCAGATCCGCGAGCGGGGCCCAACGAGGTGCTTCCGCCAGCCCCACCGCATGGCCGGTCCACGGCGCGGCCGCGGCGACCGCGGCCGCGGCAAGGGCGGGAAGCGCCAGCCGGCTGGGGCGCTTCCCGATCGATCGCCAGACGACCAGCGCCACGATCCCCGCGGTGCCCTGGGCCAGCCAGCCCCGACCCCAGGTGCTTTGCAGCACGGCGACGACGAATTCCAAGGTGAGCGGATCTTCGGGCTCGAGCAGAGTGCGACACTGGAGGTACGAACGGGCCAGGAGCGAGATGGCGAGCAGGACCGCCGCGCCCCGCGCCAAACGGACCAGTGGCGGGGGCCACGATTCGAAGGCGGAGGTCCGCCGGAGCACCCGGCCGTATCCCGCGACCCCGATCAAAAGGAAGGCGGCGAGGTAGCCTAGCCACCTCGCCGCCGCGTAGCTGAGGAACGGTCCGTCGAGGCTCACTTCACCTTGAAGCTGAAGGTACCGCGGACGGCGTGACCGTCATCGCCGGCGGTGCGCCAGCGAATCAGGTACTTGCCAGGGGGCAGCGCGGTGGCGACCTCGGTCGTGATCGACTTCGGGTCGTCGGTCGCGGCGGGTTTCGGGGTGTCGATCTTGCTGCTGTCGGCCCGCATCAGCGTGATGGAAGAGAACTTGGGGTCCACCTTTTCGGTGAACCACAACCGGATGGTCTTGGGCGACTCGGCGAGTTCCGCGTCGGCCGCGGGCACGCTCTTGGCCAGACTGTTGTGGATCGCGGCGGCAACCGGGCCGGCGACGAGCAGGGCTCCGATTCCGATGGCGACGATGAGCTTCCGCATCCTGATCCTCTGGTCGAGGTTGAATCCGGCCCCAATCTAATGCCGAGGGCGGCGGTCGTCAGCGGTTGCCGGACGGAGTCGCCAGGTCGGCCCGGCGCTCGGCGTTGGCCCACTGAAAGAAGATCACGGCGATCCCGATCCAGACGATGGGGTCGCCCACCACTTTCATCAGGAGTCCGGCGATCTGGTGATCGTAGGCCGGGGTGAGCAACGGCGTGACCCGGGGAGCCAACTCGTAGAGGCGGTAGAGGGGATAACTCCCGAACACCAGCGCCGCCGCCGGGAAGATGGCTGGGATGGTCTGGACGAAGAGGTACCCCATGGCAAGCGGCGGGCTCAGGCGCCGATAACGCGCCGGGGCGACCGCCGGCCACCACAGGGCGAACCCTCCCGCCATCCAGGCCAGGTCGATGATCAGCGATCCCACCTGACTCGGCATCAAGGCGTCGACGACCCTGGGGATGTGGGTGATCAGCATCACTGTGTTGTAGATCGCGAAGGCCGGCAGCGGGTGAGCCAGGAACCGAAGGGCGGACCGGACCGGCGCCCGCTCGAGCGCTGGCCGGCAGGCGAGGAGGAGGAAGGGGGGCGCCGCCAGCGCGAGCAGAATGAACTGACCGGTATGCGCCGAAGCCAGGTACCCGCCGAGCGCGCCTAACGGCCAATCCAGGGCCAACCAGACCAGCCCGATCCCGAACGCGGCATGCCGGTCAGCGATCCGGTGGCCAGCAACCCGGAAGGTCCGCGAGTAGACGACCGCCAGGAGCGCGACGAAGATCCACACCCCGGGGTAGGCGCGCCACTCCCAGGCCCAAGGCAACCCCGTGGCCGCGCACCACCACGTCACCGCGGCCCGGTCCATCGGCGCAGGAGCACCGGGATGTCGGCCGCCCACTGCGCCTGGCGAGTACCGAATGGATAGGCGATGTGCGACGAGTCGTCCGGCGAGTAGACCAGCACTTGGGCGGCGTGGGAAACCGTGTAGCGGCCGGCGCTCGAGTCCCGCACCGCGACCCCTACGCCCGCCGCCCGCTGGGCCTGGGCCAGCTCGTCGGCGCTACCCGACAAGCCGACGGTCTCTCGATCGAACCGTCCCAGCCACTCCGCCAGCCGGTCCCGGGTGTCTCGATCGGGGTCCGTCGTGACGAACACCACGTCGATCTGACGACGGTCTTGGGAGGTGAGCTTGTTCATCACCGCGCCCAGGTTCGCCATGGTGGCGGGACAGACGTCGGGGCAGTTGGCGTAGCCAAAGAACAAGAGGGTGAGGCGGCCTCGGGTCCGTTCCTCGAAATCGAACCGGCTGCCGTCGAGCGCGGTCAGGGTGAAGGCGGGGCGGGGGCTGGCCTTGGGCAACAGCGCACCGGCCAGGTCCGGTGTCGGGGCGGCCTCCGAGCAACCAAGGGACGCCACCAGCACGACCACGACCATCAAGCCCCGGGTCACTGCCGCTTCTCGTCCGCGGCGGCCGCGACCCGGCGGGCGACCAGTCGGCCAATCGTGCCCCCGCCGAGGGCACCGACGACGACGTCGCTCAGGAAGTGCGCCTGAGCGAAGACTCGGGTCAAGCCACAGCCGGCCGCCAGGGCGAAGAGGACCGGTGCGGCCCGAGGATACCGGGCGGCGAGCGCGCCGGCCCCGGCAAACGCTACGGTCGTGTGCCCGCTCGGGAGGCCGAGCCGACTGGTGCTGAACGGATCGATGTCGAAGGCCCGGAACTGGTAGAGCCCGCCAGCGTCGGCGGGTCGCTCCCGTCGAATGAGGAGTTTGGCTGCCTCGGATGCGATTCCGCCCAACACCACCGCGAACACCAGCGCCTGGGCCGTCACGACCGCGGGGTCGGGCCGATCCCGGCTCGAGCGCCCCCGTCCTTCGAGCCAGAAGCCCAGGGCGATTACCCCCCAGGTGGGGGCGAAGCCGAGCACCCGGAGCAGCCGTCCCCAGTCGCGGTCCGCCGGAGCGGACCAGACCCATGCTCGGTAGGCATAGCCGTCGAGTGCGTGTCCAGCGACCACGATCAGGGCGGCCGCTGCCAGCCAGATCAGCCGCCGATTCATCCCTGCTGGCTCGCGAGCAACGCGGTGGCCCGGGCCAACGCCTCGGCGAGTCCCTCGGCGGTGGCGGCGGCACCACCGCCTTGGACCACCCGGGAGCCGCCGCCGCGACCCCCGCCGATCGCGGCCAACGCGGCGTCCAACGCCGGCTTGAGGTCGACCGCGGCGTGGTCGGAGCGGGCGAACACGAAGTGGCTCCGGTCGGACGAGGTGGCCAGCAACGCGATCGCCTCGGGGGATTGGGTCAGCCGCATCGCGAGCGCCTTGAGTTCGTCGGGGGGACGGCGGTCGAACACCCGGGCGACGAGCCGGTGAGCCCCCAGCGGCACCGCGGCCCTGCCTAACGATTCCGCTTCCCGGTCGAGGGCGGCCTCCCGGTGCCCCGCCAGCTGGCGCTCCAGCTCCATCACCTCGGCTCGGAGGCGAGCGATCGCGGCGGGGAGCTCGGCCGGGGCGCAAGCCAGCCCCGCCGCCGCCTCGGCGACGATCCGATCCTTCGCCGCGTAGTCTGCCCGAGCCCGGTCACCGCAGAGGAACCCCACCCGGAGGCCCCGCTTGAGACGCTCGGTCCACAGCGAGTGGATCAGGCCCACCTCGGCCGTCTGCCGAACGTGAGTCCCGCCACAGGCCGAGACGTCGAAGTCGCCGATGGCGACGATCCGCAATGCTCCCTCGATGTCCGGGGCCTTGCGGAGCGAGATCGTCGCGAGCTCCGCTTCGGTAGGAAACCAAGCCCGGACCGGGAGGTTCCGGCCCACCGTGTCGTTGGCCAGCCGAAACGCCTCCGCCAAGGCGCCGTCCGCCAGCGTCGGGGTGTCCAGATCGATCGACACGTACTCGACGCCGAGGTGGAAACCGATGGTCGTGGCCCCGGCGACCCGAACGAACGCTTGGGAGAGGATGTGTTGCCCGGTGTGCTGCTGGATGTGGTCCCAGCGGCGAGCCCAGTCGATGTGGCACGATACCGGACCCAACGTCGCCGGCCGATCGAGGATGTGGAGGACGGCCCCGTCACCGTCCCGCAGCCGCACCTCGGCGACCGTGCAGCCGTTCAGCGACCCGGTGTCGTGCGGCTGGCCGCCGGAGGTGGGGTAGAAGTACGTCGCATCGAGCACCGCCGCCGGGCTCCCGGCGACGATCGGGGTTTCCAGCACGGTGGCGTCGAAGCTGGTCCGGTAGGAGTCGCCGTAGTACGGCCGCTGAGACGCGAGAGTAGGCACAGGAGTGAGCTAGCTGCAAGCCACCAAACGAGATATGCGCCCGGAGGGACTCGAACCCCCAACCCTCAGATCCGAAGTCTGATGCTCTATCCAATTGAGCTACGGACGCCCGAGCGGGTAATCTCGGCCCGGTGGGTGGGGTTAGTCAAACCGCTGGGGGCGCCAACCCGCGGTGAAGCGGGCTTCACGGCCCGTTCAGGCAGGCTCCATGAGGGATTCCCTAGGTTGCCCCGCAAACCCAATCCAGGATGGCTCTCGATGGCCCGGTTCTCCCTAGGCGTAGTGATGGCGATGGCTCTTACAGCCGGGTGTGGCGGCGGTGGGGGCGGTCAACCGCCGGCTCCGCCCGCGGGCGGCGGAGCCGACGCATCCGGGCTGTCGGCCTTTCAGTTGGAGCACGGCATCGGCCCGGTCACGGAGGCTGTGACTCTGGCCGATGTGGATCCGAAGCTGGTCGAAACCGGGAAGGGTCTGTTCGAGGTCAAGTGCACCGCCTGTCACAAGATCGCCGAGCGGTACGTTGGCCCGCCGCTCAACGACGTGCTGACCAAACGGTCGCCCACGTACGTCATGAACATGATCCTCAATCCGAACGAGATGGTCGAACGGCACCCCGTCGCCAAACAGCTGCTCGGCGAGTACATGACGCTGATGGCGAACCAGAGCCTCACCATCGAGGAGGCTCGGGCCATTCTCGAATATCTCCGCACTCAAACCCAGGGCGCCCCATCGGCGCAGTGACGCCGGCGTCCTTCTCACCAGGAGACTACAAAATGCGAACCGGGCAGGGCAGACTCATGCTGGTGGCGCTGGCGGCCGGGCTTGCCGGCTGCGCGCCGACGGGCGGACAAGGAGGCGGTGCGCTCGTGGGTGGCGATGCCGCCGGGCGGGTGTATGTGGCGCCGGGACAACTCGACGAATTCTACGCCTTCATGTCCGGGGGGTTCAGCGGCAACCTGGGGATCTATGGTCTCCCGTCTGGCCGGCTCCTCCAGCAGGTCCCGGTCTTCTCGCAATACCCCGAGAAGGGGTACGGCTATTCCGAGGAAACCAAGGCCCTCCTCAATACCAGTTTTGGCTTCGTGCCGTGGGATGACAGCCACCATCCCCAGCTCTCCACCACCAACGGCGAGCACGACGGCCGCTGGCTCTTCATCAACGGGAACAACACCCCGCGGATCGCCCGGATCGACCTGACGAAGTTCGAGACCGAGGAGATCATCGAGCTCCCCAACTCCGCCGGCGGCCATGCCTCGCCGTACCTGACCGAGGGCACCGAATACGTGGTGAGCGCGACCCGGTTCTCGGTCCCGACGCCCCAGGCTGATGTGCCGATTGCCGACAGCAAGTTCGGCGGCTTGATCAGCTTCGTGAAAGTGGATCCCCAGACTGGGCACATGGACCTGGCCTTCCAGATCCACATGCCGGGCTACAACTACGATCTCTCCCGCGCGGGCAAAGGGCCCTCGCACGGCTGGTCCTTCTTCAGCACCTACAACTCCGAAGAAGGCAAGACCATGCTGGAGCGGAGCGCCTCGCAACGGGACAAGGATTTCATCGCGGCCATCAACTGGAAACAGGCGGAGCAGTGTGTCGCCGACGGCAAGGCCAAGACCTGGCCGGCGCGGTACGCCCATAACGTCCGCGGCGAGGATGGCGTTGCCCGAAGCGAGATCAAGACCAGCGCCAAGGTACTGGCGCCGGCCGACTGCCCCGGAATCGCTTACTTCCTCCCGACGCCCAAGTCGCCCCACGGGGCCGACGTCGATCCGACCGGCGAGTTCATCGTGGGCGGCGGCAAACTCGCGACCGTCATCCCGGTCCACTCGTTCTCGAAGATGCAGAAGGCCATCGCCGACAAGGCGATCGAGGCCGAGATCGACGGCATCCCGGTGCTCAAGTACGAAGCGACCATCGCCGGCGAGGTCCAGGATCCCGGGTTGGGGCCGTTGCACACCGAGTTCGACGGCAAGGGCTTTGCCTACACGTCGGTGTTCCTCTCCTCCGAAATCGTGAAGTGGAGCCTCGCGGATTTCAAAGTCGTCGACCGGGTCCCGACCTATTACTCGATCGGCCACTTGCTCATCCCCGGCGGCGATACCCGGAAGCCCGATGGCAAGTACGTGATTGCGCTCAACAAGATCACCAAGGACCGCTATCTCCCGACCGGCCCCGAGCTGACCCAGTCGGCCCAGCTCTATGACATCACCGGCGACAAGATGCGGCTCTTGGCGGATTTCCCGACGGCGGGTGAGCCCCACTATGCCCAGGCGATCCTGGCGTCCAAGATCAAGGACCGTCAGCTCCGGACCTTCGCGCTCGAAGCCAACAAGCACCCGCAGGGCATCAAGTCCGAGAAGGAAGCCCGGGTGGAGCGGCAGGGCAACAAGGTCCGCATCTACATGACGGCCATCCGCAGCCACTTCATGCCGGACAACATCGAAGGCGTCCAGGTCGGCGACTCGGTCTTCTTCCACATTACCAACCTGGAGCAGGATTGGGACGTGCCGCACGGCTTCGCGATGATGGGTGCTCGGAACGGCGAGCTGCTGATCATGCCGGGTCAGACCCTCACCCTCACCTGGGTGCCGGATCGGCCAGGGGTCTTCCCCTTCTACTGCACCGATTTCTGCTCGGCTCTGCACCAGGAGATGCAGGGATACATCCGGGTGTCGCCCCGCGGTTCGGCAACCAAGATCAGCTTCAACACGGGGTCGTAATCGCATCGATGCAGATGGTCACGCGCAATCGTGTTCTCCTGGGGGTGGCGGCGGTCGGGTTGCTCGCCACCCTCGTCGTGCCGCTCTGGAGCATCGGTCTGGTGGCGCCGCAGTACCCCGAGGGGCTCGGCATGAAGATCTGGGCCCACCAGATCACCGGCGACCTCAGGAGTATCAATGGGCTGAATCACTACATCGGGATGAAGGAAATCCATCCCGAGGCGATTCCCGAGCTTCGCTTGATGCCGATGGTGGTCATGGCCTTGGCCGCCCTTGGTGTGTTGGCCGCGGTCTGGGGCCGGCGGGCGGGGCTCGGGATCTGGGTCGGGCTCTTGCTGGTGTCGGCTCTGGTGGGGCTCGTGGATTTCTACCTCTGGGGCTACGATTACGGACACGATCTCGACCCAACGGCCGCGATCAAGGTCCCGGGGATGAGCTACCAGCCGCCGCTGATTGGCACCAAAAAGCTGCTCAACTTCACCGCCGTTTCGCTACCCGATATCGGCGGGTGGGTGGCCTTTGGGGTGCTGGGCCTGGCAATCTTCCTGCTGGTCAATGAGTTCCGGCGCGGCCGTCGATCTCCAGTGGGGTCGGCGGCTGCCGCCTCGTGATCGACCTGCTCGGAACCATCGTAGTGAAGGCAGGGTCGGCGGTGCCGACCCTGTCCGCGGCGCTCGCCCTTGCTCGTCCGCACGATACCGTGGTCGTCGAAGCCGGGCGGTACGCCGAGCCGCCCATCGAGGTCACCAGGCCGGTTGTCATCCTGGGTCGGGGCCGGCCGGTGTTCGTCGGCCGCGGCGATCACACCGTCATCCGAGTGACCGCCGACAGCGTGACCATTGCCGGCATCGCGGTCGAACGTGTCCTCCCGAGCAATGTGGCCGAGCCATCCGCCATCCGGCTCGACAGCGTGGCTCATTGCCGCGTGGCCGACGTCGAGGTTCGGGATAGCTTCTTCGGGATCTACGGCTCGGCCGTCGAATCGTGCCTGATCGAAAACAATCGCGTCGTCGGGCCGGGGCGATCCGAGCAGGAAAGCGGCAACGCGATTCACCTCTGGTCGTCGCGCGACGTCACCGTCCGCGGCAATGTCGTGGAACGTTATCGCGACGGGATCTACCTCGAGTTCGTGACCGGCAGTCGGCTGGAAGGCAACCGAAGCCGCGACAACCGCCGTTTCGGCTTGCACTTCATGTTCTCCGACGATTGCCTCTACCAGGAGAACCAGTTTTCTCGAAACGGCGCCGGCGTCGCGGTGATGTACTCCAAGCAGGTCCGGATGGTCGCCAACCGTTTCGAGCACAACCGGGGCCAAGCGGCCTACGGCCTGCTGCTCAAGGACATCACCGACAGCCGGTTGGAGAAGAACGTCTTCGACGCCAACACCATCGCCCTCTACTTCGAGGCGGCCAATCGGGTCGAGGCGGTGGAGAATCACTTCAGCTCGAACGGCTGGGCGATCCGGATGCTGGCCAACTCCGAGGCCAACGTCGTCACCGGCAACGCTTTCGTCGGGAACGGGTTCGATGTCAGCACCAACAGCCGCAGCAATGCCAGCCGGTTCGACGGGAATTTCTGGGATCGCTACCGAGGCTACGACCTCGATCGCGATGGTTTCGGCGACGCGCCCTTTCGGCCGGTGCGTCTCTTCTCGTTGGTGGTGGAGCAGAACGAACCGTCCCTGATCCTCCTCCGGAGCGCCTTCGTCGACTTGCTCGACGCGGCCGAGCGGGTGTTGCCGATTCTCACCCCGGAAACCTTGGTGGATCGGCGGCCGCTGCTTGCGATGCCTGGTCGATCGAGATGAGCATCGAGGTCAAGCGGCTGCGGAAACGGTTCGGTCGGATGGAGGTCCTGCGGGGCGTCGACCTGGCCTTTGCGACCGGGAGGACGACGGCGATCGTGGGCCCCAACGCGGCTGGCAAGACCACCCTCATCAAAGCGATTCTCGGACTGGTTCGACCGGACCAGGGTAGCGAGGTGTGGATCGACGGTACCCGGGTCACCGGCGAAAGCGGCTATCGCGAGCGAATCGGCTACATGCCGCAAGCCGCTCGGTTTCCGCCCCATCTGACCGGACGGGAAGTGCTCTCGGTCTTGTGCCGTCTTCGCGGGGCCAAGGATCCCAATCTCGAGTTGGTCGATCTCCTCGGACTCGAACCCCACCTCGACAAGCGGGTCGGGGCGTTGAGCGGCGGCAGCCGGCAGAAGCTCAACGCCGTCGTGGCCACCATGTTTCGGCCCGCGGTGCTCGTGCTCGACGAGCCCACGGCGGGTCTCGACCCGAGGGCGAGCGCGATCTTCAAGGATCACCTCGCCAAGGCGACCGGGGCCGGCGCCACGGTGCTGCTCACCTCGCACATCGTGAGCGAACTCGAAGACCTCGCCGAGGATCTCGTCTTTCTGGTCGAGGGTCAGGTGCGATTCCACGGCCCGGTCGACGACCTCAAGGCGCAGGCTGGCGAGGCCAAGTTGGAGCGGGTGCTGGCCCGTCTCCTCGAGCCAAGCCCATGAGGGGTGCCACCCGCCGGATCATCGCGACCCACGCCACCAACGTGGGGCGAAGTCGTTGGCTGCTCGTCTACACTGGCCTGTTGGCCCTGGCCGCGGTGCTCCTGGTGTGGCTCGGCGGGAGCGCGGCGCGGGCCCTCGTGAGCCTGATCAACGTCGTCCTGTTGCTGGTGCCGCTGATGGCGGTCGTGTTCGGCACCTTGTACGTCTACAATGCCCGCGAGTTCACCGAGCTGTTGCTGACCCAGCCGGTCGAACGAGACGCGGCGTACTTCGGCCTGGTGGGTGGGCTCGCCGTTCCGTTGGTTGTCGCATTCCTCGTCGGGGTCGGGGTACCCCTCGGGTTTGCCGCGTTCTCCGATCTGACCATCCTCCCCGGCATCGTCGCCTTGCTGGGAGTGGGGACCCTTCTCGTTCTGGTCTTTACCGCGTTCGCGGTGGCACTCGCGGTGCGAGTCGAGGACCGCGCCTGGGGACTCGGGGCGGCGCTCCTGGTCTGGTTGGTTTGCACCGTGATCTACGATGGTCTCATCCTGCTCCTGTTGGCTACCGTTCGGGATCGGCCCCTCGAGATCCCGGTTCTCGTGATGACCATGCTGAATCCGATTGACGTCGCCAGGATTCAGCTCCTGCTCACCTTCGACATCGCAGCACTCCTCGGATACACCGGGACGGTTTACGAGCGGGTCTTCAGCGGCCTCCTGGGACGAAGCCTCGCCGTCGTGGTGCTCTTGGTCTGCGCCATGGTCCCCCTGTTGGTGGGTCGCTTCTGGTTCCGCCGGAAGGACTTCTGAGGCGGATCGATCAGATCGGCACCGTCAGTACCGCGCTCGGTGCGGAGTACAGCAGGTTTCGGGCGATGTCGGCCGGGCCGATTACTTTCGGAGGGCCGCCGCGGCGATACCCGATGACCAAGAGGTCCGGGTTGGTTTCCTCGAGGTGGCCGAGAATCTCGACGATCGGGTCGCCGGTTCGGACCACCAACGGCAGCGGGTCGGGAACCCTCGGCGTCCGGGCCAAGAGCTGGCGGATCCGCTCCGGGTTCGGGGGTGACTCCTGGTGCCCGACGGTGATCGCGGTTACCGAGGCGCCGAACGCCCCGGCGAGGATCGCGGTTGGTTTGATCAGGCTGGCAGTCCGCTCGGTTCCGTCCAGCGCGACCGTAATCGCGCGGACGGTCTGGATCGAGGGTGGGATGAAGAGGACTGGGCGCGGGCTCCGACGAGCCAAGGCGTCGGCCGTTTCGCCGAGGATCAGGGGATGGTCGGAGGATCGCGGCCGCCGACCCAGAACGACCAGGTCGGCACCGCGCTCGTCGGCCACCCGACCGATCTCGATACCCGGCACGCCGTACGCGACGGCAATCTCGGTCCGGCTAGGCTCTGATTCGAGGTGCCCCACCCATGCCCGGAACGAGGTCAGCTCGGGGGTTCCGGAGCCGGGATCCCGGCTCGAGGCCAGGCGCCCGGTGGGCACCTGTCCCTCGGCCGACAGGCGAACCACCTCGACCACGGTCAGACTCGCGCCAGTGGCCTTGGCCAAAGCCGCCGCGGCGCGGATCGCGTGGCGGCCATCGGGCGTCTTGTCCGCGGCAACCAATAGGGAAGCGAGCAAGGGCGTGGGTAGATTGAACCGGTTCCAGTGTATTCCGCGCCCGATGAAGGTTTGCTGAAGCTCTCATTAACAGGTGGCCCGGTGAGTCCAGAACGCATTTCCGAGGGAGCCCTCGAACGGCTCATTCGCGCCACGCCCGAATTGGTCGCCGAGCTCGACCTCGAGTCGCTCCTCCAGAAAGTCGCTGACCTGGCCCGGGACCTCCTCGATGCCCGCTATGCCGCGATCGGGCTCTTGAGCGCGGACCGCCAGAGCCTGGATTCGTTCACCACCGCCGGCCTTACCCCCGAGGAGCGGGCCCGGATCGGATCCCCCCCGACTGGCAAAGGAGTCCTTGGCCTGGTCGTGAAGGAGGGACGAGTGGTCCGGCTCAAGCGACTCGGCGACCATCCGAGTTCCGCCGGGTTTCCGGCAAACCACCCACCCATGGACTCCTTTCTCGGGGTACCTGTCGTCGGGCGCGGCGGGGTCCTGGGCGACTTGTACCTCACGGAAAAGCGGGGCGCCGACGAGTTCGGCGACGATGACGTGCGGGTCGCTCTCCTGCTCGCGTCGATCGTCGCCTCGGCGGTCGAGAATGCCCGGTCCCACGAACAATCCAGCCGGCTCTTGGAGGAGGTCCAACAGCTCCACCGCTCCCGCGAGCGGTTCTTTGCGATGGTCAACCACGAGCTTCGCAACTCGCTCGCGGCGGTCTTCGGTTGGGCGGAACTCCTGGTTCGCAAGAAAGACCCCGCCTCGGTACCGCGAGGAGCCTTCGAGATTCTCGAAGCCGCCGAGCAAGCCGTGGCCCTGGTCAATGACCTGCTCGATCTCAATCGACTCGACGAAGATCGCCTCAAACCGGTACTCCGCGACCTGGAGTGCGGCGTCCCGATTCGCGGCGCGGTCCAACGGGTCACGCCGGCTGCCGCCGAAAAGAACCTCCGGTTCCAGCTCCCGGTCTTCGATCGCCCCTGCGTCTGCCGGACCGACGGCCAGCGAGTCGAACAGATCCTGGTCAACCTCCTCGGCAACGCCATTCGTCATACCCCGGTGGGATCGACGATCACGATTGGCTTCGAGCACCGCGATGACCAGGCCCTGGTGACCGTGGACGACGAGGGCCCCGGCGTCGCGGAGGCGGATCTGGAGCGGATCTTCGACATCTACTACACCACGGCGGGTCAGGAGGGGACCGGGGTCGGGAGCGGAATCGGGCTCCCGCTCTCCCGGCGGCTTGCTCGCCTGCTTGGCGGCGATCTCCGCGCAGCAGCCAAGGTGGGCGGCGGACGTTTCATGTTGACACTACCAATGTCGCGAGGATGAATATATCTTCATGAGAGCTTGAAGCGGAGTTCACGCGATGACGGCTAGACTAGCCTCATGAAGATTCTCGTCGTGGAGGACGACCGAAAGGTCGCCGGGTTTATCGAGCAGGGCCTCAAGGAAGAGGGATACGTCGTCGACGTCGCCTCCGACGGCGAAGAGGCCACGATGTTGGCCCACGTGTACGACTACGACATCATCCTGCTCGATCTGATGTTGCCGAAGAAGAACGGGTTCCAGGTCGCCAGCGAGTTGCGGCGCGAAGGCCGTCACACCCCGATCCTGATGCTGACGTCCCGCGATGCCGTCGAGGACGTCGTGCGGGGACTCGATGCCGGGGCCGACGACTACCTGACCAAGCCATTCCGGTTCGAAGAACTCATCGCCCGGATCCGAGCCCTGCACCGGCGGGGCGGCGCTGAACGACTCGAGGTGCTCCGGTTCGGGCCCTTCGAGTTGGATCGGCTCCGCCACTCGGCCACCGTCGACGACAAGAAGCTCGATCTCACCGCCAAGGAATTCCAGCTCTTCGAGTTCTTCATGCTCCATCCGGAGGCGGTGGTTCGACGGACCACCTTGCTCGAGAAGGTCTGGGACATGCACTTCGACCCCGAGAGCAACGTGGTCGACGTTCACGTCGGCAACCTGCGGCGCAAGCTCCTCAAGCACGTCGCCGATCCGCGGATCGAGACCGTTCGGGGGGTTGGTTTCGCGCTGCGAAAAGCCACTGAGGAGGCTGCCCGAGTCGCTTCATGAAGTCAGGCCTCGATTGGTGGCGGCCGGTCGCCGCAGCCGGCGTGATGATCGCGGGGCAAGTAGCCCCGCGATTGTCGTCTGGGGCCATCGACCGCGAGCCGGTCTGGCTGGCCGGCCTGCTTTTTCTCGGTGCCCCTGTGGTTTGGAGTACCCTCCAGGGCCTGCTCCAAGGAAGATTCGCCGCCGATGTCGTGGCCTCGCTGGCGCTGATCGGAGCGGTCGGCTTGGGCGAACCGCTGGTGGGTCTGGTCATCGTGTTGATGCAGACCGGTGGCGAGGCGCTCGAGCGTCATGCGGCGCGGCGGGCTTCCAGCGCGGTGGCGTCGTTGGAGGCGCAGGCGCCCCGGATCGCCCATCGGTTCGAGGGAGTCGGCTTGGTCGATGTCGAGGTTGGGGCGATCGCCGTGGGCGATCGGCTCCTCGTCCGGCCGGGCGAGATGGTTCCCTGTGACGCCGAGGTCCTCGACGGCCGCTCCTCTCTGGATACCTCCCGGCTGACCGGCGAGCCGTTGCCCCGTCCGGTGGTTGCCGGGGGCGCCCTTTCGAGCGGCATGGTGAACCTCGATGCGCCGCTGACCATTGGTGCCACGGCGCTGGCGGCCGAAAGCCTCTACGCCAAGATCGTCGACCTGGTTCGGAGTGCCGAGGCCAGCAAGGCGCCGATTCAGCGCCTCGCCGACCGGGCCGCGGTATGGTTCACGCCCCTGACTCTCCTGGTCTGCGCCCTGGCCTACTTTGCCTCCGGCGACCCGATCCGAGTGTTGGCGGTGCTGGTGGCCGCCACGCCGTGTCCCCTCATCCTCGCCGCCCCGGTGGCGATCCTCGGGGGGATCAATCGGGCCGCCCGGCATCAGATCATCGTGCGGCACGGCGGGGCGCTCGAGCAGCTCGCCGGGGTGTCGATCGCGGTCTTCGACAAGACCGGGACCCTCACCGTCGGACGGCCAGAGCTCGCCAGCGTCCACCCGATTCCGCCCTTCGACGAAGCCTCGATCCTCCGGCTCGGCGGGGCCGTCGAGCAAGGGTCTGGCCATCTCCTCGCTCGTACCTTCGTGGAGGGCGCCGAGGCCCGGGTCGGTCGGCTCCCCGACGCGGTCAACGTGCTCGAATCCGCCGGCCGAGGGGTGTCCGGAATGGTGGAAGGTCGCCGAGTCACCGTCGGCGCGCTGTCCCTGCTCCGGGAGTGGGAGCCGGCCGCGGCGGCGCGGTTGGGCCAGGAATCCGATGGCGCCGGGCTCCGAGCGTACCTGGCCATCGACGGCCGGCCGGCCGGATCGGTCGGATACGCGGACGCCATTCGCCCCGAGGCCCCGGCGGTGATGCGGTCGTTAGGCTCGCTCGGGTTCAAGCGGTTGGTCATGCTCTCGGGGGATCGCCAAGCCAACGCCGACTTGGTCGCCGCGGCCATCGGCCTGCCGATGGCCGTGGGCGACCTGTTGCCCCAGGACAAGGTGGCCTACGTCGGGCGGCTCGCCAAGCAGGGCCACAAGGTGCTGATGGTCGGGGACGGTGCCAACGACGCGCCGGCGCTGTCGGCCGCGACGGTCGGTCTCGCGCTCGCCGCCCACGGCGGGGGCATCAGTGCCGAAGCCGCGGACGTGGTGCTCCTCGTCGATGACTTGGGCCGAGTGCCCGAGGCCGTGGCGATCGCTCGGCGAACCCTCGCGGTGGCCAGGCAGAGCATCGGGATCGGCCTTGGCGCGAGTCTGGTGGCCATGGTCGCGGCCGCGTTCGGCTACCTCACCCCGCTGGCTGGCGCGGTGCTCCAGGAGGGCATCGACGTGGCGGTCATTCTCAACGCCCTTCGGGCCACCAAACCCGGGGCCCAGGAGCTGGGGATGCACGAGGCGGCCGGCTAATCCTCCCGCTCTGGTCCGGGAGGCGGCGATTGCCGGGTGGCCGCGGTGAGGTCGTCTCGCAACATTCGGATCGCGGGGGTCTCGAGATCGTCGAACTGACCCCGTCGCGCGGCCCATCCAAACGCCAGAACCGCCACGAAGATCACCGCCAGGGCCGCTGGCACCAGAATGTAGAGGATGGTCATCGAGGGGCCTCGAAGGTCTTCGAGCGGACGCTCAGCAGGATCACCGTCAGCGAGCTGACCGGCATCATCACGGCCGCGATCAACGGGTCGATCGTCCCGGTCACCGCCAACGCGGCTCCAACCAGGTTGTAGCCGATCGACACCGCGATGTTTCGGCGGACCACGGCCATCGTTCGCTCGGCGCCCTCGAACAGGGTGACCAGCGGCCCGAGCCCCGTCTTGGCCAGGAACACGTCCGCCGCCGCGAGACACGCCTCCGCGCCGCCGCGCACCCCGACGCCCACGGTGGCGGCCCCGATCGCGGGGGCGTCGTTGACGCCGTCGCCCACCATCACCACTGGCCCGCGGGCGGCGAGTTCCCGCACGGCGGCCAACTTCCCCTCGGGGGTCACTCCGCCGCGTACCCGTTCCGGCGGAATACCCAGCCGGGCGCCCACGGCCGCCACCGCGCCGGGGGCATCGCCCGAGAGGATCCCGATCGTCCAACCGCGCTCACCGAGCCGAGCGACCGCCGCCATCGAGTCCGTTCGGAGCGGATCGCCGAACCCGGCGGCGGCCACCACCACGCCATCCCTGGCCAATAATACGCCGGTCTGGTGGCCGGGGATGCGGTCGGCGAGCCGGTTGGGATCGATGGCGCGAGCGAGGACGAAGGCGACGGAGCCGATGGCGTACCGGTGGTCGCCGCCGCGACCCGTGACGCCAGCGCCTAACGTGGACGCCGGATCCTCGATGACCGCCGCGGTCCGAGTCGGCCAGGCCCGGGCGAACGCCGCCGCGATCGGATGGCGGGAATGGCGCTCGAGCCCCAGCACCACCGGCTCGAGGCCGGCTCCGCCGATCCAGGTTTCCAGGGCGAGGCGGCCCTCGGTCAACGTGCCGGTCTTGTCGAGCACCAGCTGACCCGGTCGCGAGAGCACTTCGAGGGCGTCGGCGCCCCGGATCAGGACGAGCTGGCGAGCGGCCCGGCCGATCGCCGCGGTAAACGTCAGCGGGGTGGCCAGCGCCAGGGCGCAGGGGCAGGTTACCACCAGCAGCGCGATCGCGTTGTCGAGGGCGACGGTCGGGTCGCGCCGGCTCCAGACCAGGTAGGTAACCGCGGCAAGCACCAGCACCGCGGCCACGAACCATCCAGCTAGCCGGTCGGCGGTGTGCACCACCGGTGCCCGGCGCCGCATCCCGGCCTCGAGCTCCCGGAGGATCCGGCCGAGTCGACTGGCCTCGCCGGCTTGGGTGACCTCGACTCGGATCGTGGCGCCGAGGTTCACCGTGCCGGCAAACACCGGCTCGCCGGCTCCGACCGATACCGGTGCCGACTCGCCGGTGAGCACCGAGAGATCCAAAGCCGAGCGGCCCTCCCGGGCTATTCCGTCGGCTGGGACGGTGTCGCCTGGCCGTACCTCGACCGTGACCCCCGGAACGAGCGAGCGAGACGGCACCTCTTCCACGCCCGCCCCGGTGACCAATCGAGCCGTGTGGGGGGTGAGCCCATGGAGCAATTCGGCGGCATCGGCGGCGGACCGTTGGGCCCGCTGCTGGAGGAAGCGGCCCACCAGGAGCAGGAAGATCAGGGTGACCACGCCATCGAAATAGATCGGTCCGGTCTCGGCGACGGTGTTGACGACCCCGCGCAGGGTGCCGGCGCCCAACGCCAAGGCGATCGGGACGTCCATGTGGAGGCGACGAGCCCGCAGCGCCCCCCACGCGCTGGTGAAGAACACTCGGCCCGGCCAGACCACCGCCGGCACCGTCAGTGCCATGCTGAGCCAGCGGAAGTAGCGAGTGTATTCGGCCTCCATCGACCCGAACCACCCCGCGTAGAGGGCCAACGCCAGGGTCATCACGTTGAGCGCGATGGCTCCGGCCACGCCGATATGGAGCAGCATGGTCCGATCTTCGGCGCGACGGTTGGCCTCCCCTCGACCACCCTGGAAGGGGTGGGAGGGGTAGCCGAGCTGGTCCAGGAATCGGGCGATCGTGCCTAACGACGTGACGCCGGGGTTCCACCGGATCGTCGCCAAGGACCGGGGCACGTCGAGCTCCGCGGCCAGCGCGCCCGGGACCGCCAGGGGAACCCGTTCGACCAACCAGACGCACGAGGCGCAGTGGACCCGGTCGAGATAGAGGGCGATCTCCCGGGTCCCGTCCGGGAGCGTGGTGCCATACAGCGACTCGAACGACGGGTGGTCGTATTCGTCGTATCGTCGCCCGCTCGGGGTCACCGCGGCGAGCCGGCGGTCGCCGCTGGCGTAGTACTCGCCCAGTCCGGCGGCGTGAATGACCTGCCAGGCGGTCCGGCAGCCGGCGCAGCAGAACGGGCCGTCGGCCTCTGGGAGTGCGGTCGCCGGGCTGGGGACCGGCAGGCCGCAGTGGACGCAGCTCAGCCCGGAACGGGTGACCGGCTCAGCGAGCGTGGCTGACATGGTTCGCGGTCGCGGCCAGCGGCACCGCGGACCGATGGAGAGTCGTGAAGGCGCCAAAGGCAATCAAGAGCAGCGCCGCGATCAGTGGCAGCCGCCGCTGCAGGGGGCCCGCCGCCCGCTGAACGACGAGGCCGGCAGCGATCAACGCCGGCACCGTGCCCAGCCAGAAGATGGCCATGGCGATCGCGCCGTCGACCGGTCCACCGGTACCGGCCGCGGCGATGACGAAGGCGAGGAGCCAGCCGCAGGGCAGCAGCGCGGTGAGCGCCCCGAGCGCGCCGGCGCGGGTCGAGGGCGACAAGGACCGGGTCCGCCCGGCGAGGCCAGCCACCCAGCGATGCCCGTCGATCGGAGCGATTCGGGCCAACCCTAACGCCCGGAGCGCGCCCACGACGCCGACGGCCATCAAGGCGATGCCGGCGCCCCGGGTCGCCAGGGCCTGCCAACCCAGGGCCGAGCCAATCTGGTCGGCGCCCCGGCCGATCGAGCCCGCGATGGCCCCGACGATCAGGTAGCCCAACAGCCGGGAGCCGTGATACCACATCCCGGCTTTCGGGGTGGCCGCCGCCGCGCCTGCGATCAGGCCGCACATGGCGGCGCAGTGCGGGCTGCCGAGCAGGCTCAACGCCAAGATCGGCCAGATGGTCATTGGGCTGGCACCAGCGGAGAACCCGCGGCGCCCCGGAGGGTGGCGGTGAAGCGTTCCTCGCCGCGAGTCACCGCGAATCGGAACTCATGGAGGCCGGGCCGCCGCAAAGTGAGTGACGTGGCATAGCCGGGCGACCGGGTCGCCAGCACCCCGCTCGCCTCGCCATCCTCGAACGCGATCGGAAACGCGTCGACCGTGACGATGGCGTCGGTGATCGGGTTGCCCTGACCGTCCGCCAGGATCGCCTCCAGGTTGCCCTCCGCGCTCAACGCCGCGGAGAGCCGCCATCCGAGCGAGAGGTTCCGCCTGGCCTGGGCCATGGTCGAATCCCAGGCGACCGCTTTGCGGTAGTAGTCGCGTTCGAGCGGCATCGGGTCGTCATTGGCCCGGATCAGCAGGTAGCCGTTGGCGCCGACCGTGAGCCCGAGCACTGCGACGATCGCCAGGGGCCAGAGTCGGGAGCCGCGGTCAGTCACCGCCGCCTCGGGCGTTGTCGTCCTCCACCGGGCCGACGATGGTGTAACTAAAGGTCGCCGAGAAGTCGGCGCCGTCCGAAAGCCGGAATTCGATCGCCCGCTCCCCGTTGTGGAACAGCGACCGCGGACCCACCACGAAGACGCTGGTGGTCTTGAGTTCGCCCGCGGCGACCGCCAGCGGGTTCTCCGGCGCGATCATCTCGGCGCCGTCGGCTCGGGCGAGGTCGATCCGGTACTGGCGCTCCGTGCCGGCTCGGTTGTTGACCCGAATGCGGACCTGGTTGATCACCCGTCCATCCGCCTCGAACGTGTAGGGTGCCCCGATCCCGCGGAGCAGCGTGACGTCGGTGTCGGCCTGGGTGGTCAAGAAAAACAAGAAGAGGCCCACCGACGCGGTCAGTGCGGCCGGATAGAGCACCACCCGGGGCCGGAGGAACTTCTTCGGGTTGCCCTCGATTTCGTCGCGCGAGGTGTACCGCACCAGGCCGCGCGGCTTCCCGACTCGGTCCATGATCTCGTCGCACGCGTCGGCGCATTGGGTGCAATGGATGCACTCCATCTGAAGCCCGTCCCGGATATCGATTCCGGTGGGGCAGGTCATCACGCAGGCTCGGCAATCGATGCAGTCGCCGGCGGTGGCGGCTCGGCCCTCGGTCAGGTGCGCCCGCGGTTCGCCGCGCCGAACGTCGTATCCGACGATCAGCGACTGGCGATCGAGCAACACCGACTGGAGCCGGCCGTAGGGACAGGCCACCAGACAGGTCTGCTCCCGGAAATAGGCGAAGTCGAACATGATGGCGGCGGTGGTGCCGGCCATGATCAAGAACGCGGTCGGATGCTCGAACGGCGACAGCTGGACCCATCGGACCAACTGCTCGATGCCGACGAAGTAGGCCAGGAAGGTGTGCGCCAGGAACAGCGAGAGGCCCAGGTACACCGCCCACTTGAGCAGCCGGCGGGGCTTGAGTCCTCGCTGGGCGTCGAGCGCGAGCGTCCCGCTTCGTCCGCTCTCGATGAGACGCTCCAGCGGTCGGAACAGGAACTCCATGTAGATCGTCTGCGGGCAGCCCCAGCCACACCAGACCCGGCCCAGCAGCGCGGTCAGCAGGAAGATGCCGATCAGGATCGACACGAACAGCAGCATGAACAGCAAGGTGTCGGTCGGCAGGAAGGTGGTGCCGAACACGGTGAACTGGCGCCGCGGAATGTCGAGCAGGATCAGCGGTTTGCCGTTCAGCTCGAGATACGGGATGATGAAGAACACGAACATCAGCGCGTAGGCCATGACGCGCCGTTTGTGCCAGAAGGCGCCCTCGGACAGCTTCGGCCGAAGCCAACGCCGACTTCCGTCGGCGTTGAGGGTGGAGAGAACACGTTCGGGCGCCTTCCCGGCCATCGCTTACCTCGTCGAGGGCGTGGCGGCTTGCGCCGCCGCCACCGAATCGACGTTGATTCCCTGGGGCGCCTTCGGTTTGGCCGGGATGGTTCCCTTGAGTGACAGGACGTAGCCGGCCACCGCCACCGTCTGCGCCGGCTTGAGCATCTTGCCCCATGCCGGCATGCCCTTGGCCGGGACGCCCTCGACGATGACCTTCACGACTTCGAGCGGCGCGCTCCCGTGGATCCAGTACCCGTCGGTGAGATTCGGCCCGATCGATCCGCCGCCGTCGGCGAGGTGGCACGAGGCGCACATGGTCGAAAAGGTGGTGGCGCCGAGCGTCCGCTGGGTCGAGTCGGTGGAGGCCGCGACGATTGCCTCGGGTGTCAGGTTGGCGAGCGGGTTGTTCTTCGCCGCAATGGCCGCGGCCTCCGCCATGTCGGCCTCGTAGTCCGCCAGGCGACCCTTGCCGATCCCGACTCCGGGGAGATTGAGGACGTACAGGATCGAGTACACGATAGTGACCCAGAACGTCGCCAGCCACCATCGCGGCATCGGGTTGTCGTATTCGCGAATTCCGTCGTACTCGTGGTCGAGCAGTCGGTCCTGATTCGGATCGGCGCTCATCGAGCACCTCCCTGGCGTGGGGGCGTGCCGCTTCCGTCGTCGAGGGGAAGGCGGCCAGCTCGGTCGAATTCCCGTTTCCGGCTGGGAAGAAAAAGCCATACCACGATGGCCACGAACGCGGCCATGAACAGCAGCATCGCGGCGACCGTGTAGCCCGATAAACCGGCGCCGCTCATGATGTCGGTGAGCCGCATCAGTTCGCTCCTCCGGCATTGGCGGTTCGAGGAGCCGGCGCCGCGGGCGAGGCCGCGACCTTGATGTCCCGGCCAAGCCGCTGCAGATAGGCGATGATCGCGACCACCTCTCGGTCGGCGAGATCGCTCGGTCCCCCTTGGGAGGCAATCGCGTCGGCCACCTGCTTGGCTTGACCGCGGGCCTGGTCCGGGGCGTTGCCGACCGCCTCGCCATACGGAACGCCCAGCATCGCCATCGCGTCGACCCGCTTCTGAATCCCCTCGAAGTCGAGACGGTTGGTGTGGAGCCAGGGATACGCCGGCATGGTGGACCGAGCGGTGATCTGCGACGGATTGTCGAGATGGCGGAGGTGCCAGAGATCGGGATACTTGCCCCCGATCCGGGCGAGATCCGGACCGATCCGCCGCGACCCCCAAAGGAAAGGATGGTCGTATACGAACTCACCCGGCTTCGAGTACTCGCCATACCGCTCGGTCTCGTGCCGGAACGGCCGGACCATCTGCGAGTGGCAGTTGAAGCAGCCCTCCCGGATGTAGATGTCCCGGCCGGCGAGCTCGAGCGGAGTATACGGCTTCACCGACGCGATGGTCGGCACGTTCGACTTGATCAAGAAGGTCGGGATGATCTCGAACAACGACGCCACGATCACCGCCACGGCGACGAGCACCGTGAAGGTGACCGGGAGGCCCTCCCAACGCCGGTGCCAGGCCGCTCGGCTGAACGCGGCCCAGGCGCCGGCGGGAGCCGTGGCGGGCGCCGCGCGATAGACCGGGTCGAGCCGGGCCGCCTGAATCAGCGGCTCGTCATACTGAGCCGGTCGGGTCGCCCAGGTCTTGAAGATGTTGTACCCGAACATCCCCATCCCGACCAAGTAGAGCGTCCCGCCGACTGCCCGGAGCAGATACATCGGCATCAGCCGAAGGGTGGTCTCGATGAAATCAGGGAACTGGAGCCGCCCGGTCTCGTCAAATGCCCGCCACATCAATCCCTGGGTCAGGCCCGCGCTGTAGATCGCGGCGGCGTAGAGGATCATCCCGAAGGTCGCGAGCCAGAAATGCCACTCGGCCAACTTCATGCTGTGGAGCTTGGTCTGGAACAGCTTCGGCATCAACCAGTAGATCATCCCGAAGGTCAGAAAGCCGTTCCAGCCCAACGCGCCGGTGTGCACGTGGGCGATGATCCAGTCGGTGTAGTGAGCCAGACCATTCACCGACTTGATCGAGAGCATCGGCCCCTCGAAGGTGGCCATCCCATATGCGGTCACCGCCACCACGAAGAACTTGAGGACCGGATCCTCGACGACCTTCCGCCACACCCCGCGAAGGGTCAGCAGCCCGTTGACCATCCCGCCCCACGAGGGCGCCCACAGCATCACCGAGAAGAGCATCCCCAGGGTCGAGGCCCATTCCGGCAAGGCGGTGTAATGGAGGTGGTGCGGGCCGGCCCAGATGTACATGAACACCAGGGTCCAGAAGTGGAGGATCGAAAGCCGGTAGCTGAAGACGGGGCGATCCGCGGCTTTGGGCATGAAGTAGTACATCAGGCCCAGGAACGGCGTGGTCAAGAAGAACGCCACGGCGTTGTGACCGTACCACCACTGCATGAAAGCGTCCTGCACCCCCGAGTAGATCGAGTAGCTCTTGAGGAAGCCGACCGGTACCGAGAGGTTGTTGAAGATGTGCAGGATCGCGACCGTGACGATCGAGGCGATGTAGAACCACACCGCCACGTAGAGGTGGCGCTCCCGCCGCTTCGCGATGGTGCCGAAGAAGTTCACCGCGAAGACCACCCACACCACCGCGATCGCGATGTCGATCGGCCACTCGAGCTCGGCGTATTCCTTCGCCTGGGTGAAGCCGAGCGGCAGCGTCAGGGCGGCCGAGACGATGATCAGCTGCCAGCCCCAGAAATGGATCTTGCTCAAGGTGTCGTTGAACATCCGGGCCTTGAGCAACCGCTGGGTCGAGTAATACGCCCCGGTGAAGAACGCGTTCCCCGCGAACGCGAAGATCACCGCATTGGTATGAAGGGGCCTCAACCGGCCGAAACTGGTCCAGGGCAGTCCCAGGTTGAGCGACGGATACGCCAGCTGGAGGGCGATGATGAGCCCCACCAGCATCCCGACGAATCCCCAAATGAAGGTGGCAAACAGGAACTTCCGGACAATGGCGTCATCGTAGCTGAACGTCTCGAGTTCGGCGTTCATCCTCGCTCCAGTGTGGACGGGTCAGGGAAACCGCGGAAAAACTGGCCTCGAACCTATGAAGACAACCTTAGCCCTCCGTGAAGGCGGCTTCAGAGAAGCTCCAATGTCCTTGGGATGTCGCATCTTAGCTGGACGACCCCCGCATTTGTCGCCGCCGCCGATCGGCTCGACGTCCGGGATGCGGGATCAGTCCAAAGATACTGCCTCAGGAGCCCGGCGGGTCCTCCGTTGCCGATGCCTTGAGTTCGCCGAGTTCCCGCTTCGCGGCGGCGCCCGCGCGGGTGTTGCGGTATCGATCCGCGAACCGGGCCAACTCCGCCATCAGACGGCCGCGCTCGCCTTGACGCCGGTAGAGATCGATCAACCCGTTCGAGGCCCGAAACACCTGGTCCGGGGTGGCCGCGCCAATCAACACCTCTCGATACTTCGCTTCGGCCGTGGCGGCGTCGGCGAGGTGAGTTGCCGCGAGGTCAGCGAGGGTCAGGCGAAGGTCGTGATCGGTCGGGTTGGCTTCCAAACGGCTGGCGAGGGCGGCTCCTGCTTCGCGGTACCGGCCCGCGGCAATCAGCGACTCCTCGAACGACGTCGAGGCACGGGGCGGGGACGACCCGGCGCTGGTCAAAGCCGTCACCAATCCGTGGCTCGCCTTGCCGATGACGAAGAAGCTGACGGCCCCCAGCCCGGCCCCGATGGCGGCCACCGTCACCGCCACGCCTAACGCGGCGCCGATCCCGTAACCACGGGTCTCCATCAGGTACACCGCCACCAGGCCGCCGAAGACGAGCCCCGCCGCCGCCGGAAACAGGATCGAGCGGATCCTGAAGAGCCGGTCGGCGGCGTCCGGGGTCAGGTTCACGGGTGTGCCCGAGCGACCTCGTTCCCCGCGTACTCGACGGCGCTCGCCAGCTGCCGGGCGATCTCGGCGTCCGTCTTCCCCTGGGCCGTGAGGCTTTGGGAGAGGCCGGCGAGGGCCCACACGTTGCCTGGGAACCGGGCCAGATCCTCCCGGAACACCCGCTCCGCCGCGGCTGGCTGCTTGGCATCAAGCAACAAGGTGCCCAAGGCGTGGCGGACCGGCTCGATCCACCACGGCGGTTCCATGTAGGTGAAGGCGTCCTCGATCGCCATCGCGGCCCGGAAGTGGCGCTCCGCTTCGGCGTGTTTGCCCTGTCGAGCGGCGACCTCGCCAGCGAGAGAATGGTGCGCCGTGGCCACGATGTTTTTCGCGATCTCGGACAAGTTGCCGCCACCTCGGCTCTCGATCGCGCCGAGCAGGGCGCTCGCCTCGGCGAATTTGCCGGTGGCGGCGAGGGCCGTGCCGCGGGCGTATTCCGCCACCGCCCGCCCGACCGGCAGCGTCGTGTCCGGTAACGGAAGCGAGAGCAGGGCATCCCACCGCCCGAATTTCTGCAGCATCAAGTGCTCGAACGCCAGCAGGGGCTGGAATTCCGGCATTGCGGCAGCGCCCTCGACCGGCATCGTCTCCACGGTCCGGCGCGCCGCCTTCATCGCCAACTCGGTTCGGCCCGCCAGCAGTGCCGCAAAGCCGAGGAAGTGGTAGTTGTGCGGCACATAGAGTGCCGCGTACATCGGCGAGACTCGCTCGGAAATGGCCAAGGTCGAGTCGGCGTGGGTGGCGTGCTCGTTGTGTTCGATCGCCTCGCGGTAGCGGCCCACCCGGACGTAGATGTGCGAGGGCATGTGCACCAAGTGCCCCGCGCCCGGCATCAACTTGGCCAGCCGCTCGGCACAAGCGACCGCGCGGGCCGGTTCGGTCGCCTCGACGGCGTGGATGTAGAGATGGCAGGCGCCTGGATGGGTCGAGTCGGCCGCGATGGCGCGCTCCAACTCTCCTACCAACGTTTCGGTGCCCGGACGTGGCTTGCCGATTCCCTCCCAGTAGTCCCACGGGCGCAGGTTCATCCGGGCGTCGGCGTGAATCGTCGCCGCCTCGAGGTCATCCGGGTACTTCGCTGCCAGCGCTTCCATTGCCTGGGCAAATGCGCTGTCGAGCCCGGGTCGCGGGGCCACGGGGCTGTCGCCGTAACGCTGCGCCATGGCCTCGATGAAATCCCGCTCCTTGGCCGACACCCCGGCCGCAGCCGCCCGGGCCTTGCCGATCGCGGCGATCGCGGCCGCCGCCGCGGTCGAGTCCATCGGGGCATTGATGTTCGGACCCAATGCGTAGGCGATACCCCAGAAGCACATCGCGCAGCTGGGGTCGAGCCGAGCCGCCTCCTCGAATGAGGCTACCGCCTCGGCGTGATTGAAGGCGTAGGTGAGGCGGATCCCCTGGTCGAAGTACCGCTGAGCCTGGGCCTTCTTGGTCGTGACGGGAACGTGAAAGTCACCCAGGTTGTCGTACAGCGGAGCCCCCGGCGAGGGTGGTTCGCTTGCCCTGGCGCACCCGGCGATCAGCGCCAGTATCCACAGTCGTCGCATCGGTCGGTCCTCCACTCGAGGTGTCGCTGAATAACCTGGCATTCCGCGCTCGGCAGCACCAGGGGTCGGCCGCCCCAACGCGGCCCGGAAAGACCCGAGGCGTCCGTCGGTCGGGCGGCTGCCCGCTTTCGCGCCGGGTCCGGAGCGGATAAGATGGGCCCCCATGGCGTTGCCGATCCTTCCAAGTCTGCCTTGCTTCCCGTGCCCACACCAGGCTGCCTGCTGCGCTTACGGCGCGACAGTGAGCGAGGACGAGGCGGCGGCCATCGAGCGCGATTTCGGTGCGGGCAAGGTCTACCGCACTCGCTGGGGTGAGATCCGGACCCGGGTTCGCGGGGGACGCTGCGTCTTCTTCGTCGACGGGGGCTGCGCGGTGCACGATCGAACCTACTACCCGTCGGTGTGCCGAGGTTTCCCGTGGGTCGATGCCGAGACGGGCGGCCCTTACCAATACGATCGAACCATCTGTCCCGAGTTTCTCTCGAGGCCCGAGCTGCTCGAGGTGTATCCGCCGGCCGCGACGAGCCAATCGGCTGCCGGCGCGAGCCCGAGCCCGGGGTAAGGCTCAACTGATTAGTTGCGCCCTTTCCGGAGCTCCGGCGTCCACACCTCCACCACCCGACCGTCCAAGTCGACGATCCAGTTCGCGGCCAAGAACGTTGGCTGCGCGGGCCCAGACGCTGTCGGCGGCTGAGAAGTCGCCGGGGCGACGCCGACGGGCGAATCCCGGACTTGGGAATGCGAGGCCACGAACGACGGGGATCTCGACCCGGGCAGCATCAAGGCGAGTCAATGGACCTGGCCAGGCCCCCCCGTCGCCTGAACTGTCATGGCGGCGTCATTGTGCTGATACGCTCAGGCGGAAGGGCGGGCGTAGCTTCGAACTGCCCCCCGAACGGAGAAGCCATGACCGGGTACAACTTCACCGACGAGGTCCGCCGCGCGCTGCAGGCCGCCAGGGAACGGGCGGCTGAACGCGGGAGCGAGCAAGTCACGCCAGCCCACCTCTTCCTTGGCGTCACGAGTCGTCCAGGTCCGGTGTGTACGGCGATGCTGACGGACCTCGGTGCGGACCCGAGCACGATCAGCGACCGGATTGCGGCGACCCTTCCTCGCGCGGCAAACCGAGCTAGCCCAGCCCCTCTCGACCTGCCTTATACCCGCTCGGCGAAACAGATCTTAGAGGCGGCGATGAGCGAGGCGCGCGAGCTTGGTCACGGGTATGTTGGTGCCGAGCATTTGCTGCTCGCGTTCCTGACCTCGCGCTCTCCGTTGGCGACGACGCTGGAACAGGCTGGCCTCACGCTGCCTCAAGCGCGAATCGCATTGCTAGCTCATGCGCCCGGCGGGACGGCCGTCCCAGCACGGGAACGGATCGAGACTCCGAGCGTTCCGCGCGCTGATGCGGTCGCGCGAGCGGTGGCGTTCGTGGCTCTTGGTGTGGCCCTCGCCGCGCTGGCGGCGGCGCTTGCCAAGTAGCTTTGTTGGGCCGCGCCGCCCGCCGGCGCCATCGTCATTCGCCATGACGTTGAAGACGCGAAGCATCGAGTGCCGGCATCCTATCTGCCAGTGGACTAGATTTCTCCCATGGAATCCCCTGGCATGACGGCCGACGACGGAGGACTCCCGGGCGCGGACCTGGTCGGGCAGGGGCTCCGCGACCTGGCGCAGGGCGTAGAGACCAATGAGTCATTGCTCGTCTCGATCGGGGCCCCCCGCTTGCGTGCCCTGGGCCTTCATGTTGCGACCCCGTTCGACGACGCCGAGCTTCGGTTGTATGGTCGCCTGGCTTCGCAGTATGGGGCGGCGGCCCATAGCAAGTACAATGCGCTGGTACGCCGGATGGTCAGCTATCAGCGAGCGGCCGCGTGCGGGAGGTAGCGGACCGCGGGCGCATCGAGGCCTTCTTGTCGACTCTGGCGCGGGAGGCCACCAGCGACACGAACGTCTACCTGGTTGGCGGCACCAGCGCAGTGCTGGTGGGGTGGCGTGATACCACCATCGATGTCGATCTCGTCATCCGTCCCGAATCGGACGCGATGATGCGGGCGATTCCGATGCTGAAGGACCGGCTCCAACTCAACGTGGAAATCGCCTCGCCGGATCAGTTCATCCCGGTGCCCCCGGGATGGGAAGAGCGCAGCCCGGTCATCACCAGGATCGGCCGGGTGACGTTCCGGCATTACGACTTCTGCGCCCAGGCTCTCGCTAAGATCGAGCGCGGTCACACCCGCGACCTGGCGGACGTGAGTGCAATGCGTGCGCGAGGCTTGATCGATCCCGCGGCTGTGCGGGAGCAGTTTGCGAGGATGGAGCCCCACCTTTACCGCTTCCCCGCCATCGATCCCGCCTCGTTCCGGCGGGCGGTCGATGCGGTGTTCCCCCCCTGACGACGCCTGGATGCCGATGGCCGTCGCAGGCTGAACCGAACGGGGCCGCGTGGCGGGTGCGAGGATGGGTCAACCGGTTGACTGGGCGGCGGACCCCGTTCGAGCCGCGGTCATCACTCACTCCAGATCTGGCGGAACACTCCCGGAAGGTCCACGACTAGCGGCGGCGTGGCGCCGTCGGGCTGCCAGGCGAGCGACTCGACCGCGATGACCGGCGCGGTGGCCGCCGGCGTCCACACCTCCACCACCCGAGCGTCCAGATCGACGATCCAGTACGCGGGCACCCCGGAGCGCTGGTAGCGCCGCCGTTTGGTCACCCGATCGTGACGGGCCGTCGACGGCGAGAGTACCCCGACGACCAGCGACGGAACGCCGACTTGAGCCCACTCGCGAAACGGCCGGTCGGTTGATTCGCGGACAACGAACACATCTGGTTGTAGCAGCGGCGCGGCCCCTGACGATCGCCGCGCTCGGAATGGGGGTGGACGCGACCTGCCTAACGTCGCGGATCAGCTCTGCGCGGTGGCAGGCGAGACCCCGGGGATCCAGAGGCGAGCATTGACTGAGTAGCCGACTCGCGCTGCCAGCAGATCCCCGCCTCGCTATCTTGGCCGTACCACATTCCGGGGTCTTCATGGCCAGGGCGCTCACCTCCCGCCGCAGGCAGAGTCTGCTGCTTGGCGCGATCATCTACGGGGGCCTGGCTTCGGCGCCCGCCGAAAGCCCCGCTCAGGCAGAGCCCTGTCTTGCTGTGATCGGCACCGGTGACATGGGCGGAGGCATCGGTCAGCGGCTCGGCCAACGCGGCCGGCGAGTGGTGTTCGGTTCGCGGAACCCTTCCGATCCGCGGGTGCAGAGGCTCGTCCAGGCAACCGGGAGCGGAGCCAGTGCAGCGACTCCGGCGGAGGCGGCGGCCCGGTGCCCTCATCTGCTATTTGCGGTTCCGTGGGAGGCCGCGGAATCTGCCATTCGATCGCTCGGCGACCTCACGGGCAAGATCCTCCTCGATGTCACCAACCCCTTGATGGTTCGCGAGGGACGAGTCGAAGCGCTCCCGGCGTCGGGGTCGGGCTCCGAGCAACTGCGGGCCTGGGCACCGGGTGTCCGGGTTGTCAAGGTCTTCAACACGATCAATGTTGCGGTGATCCTGGATCCGGCCTTGGCTGGCGGGCCGGTCAGCATCCCGCTCTCATCGGATGATCCGGAGGCTATCGCGGTGGCCGAAGAGATCGTCAAGCAGTTCGGTCACGATCCGGTGCTCGTTGGGGGTCTCGCCACCGCGCGGTACACCGAGGGGATGGCGATGTTGTACGTCAATCAGTTGATCAGCCGGCGGACGCCGTTCGAGTTTCGGTTGGTACCGCGTAGCCGCCCGACTCAGCGTTAGCCGGCGCGAGCGATCGAAGCAGGTCCAACCCGATAGAAGCGTCGCAGGCCTCGGACCGCCTGGGTAGCGCGTCGGCCCCGCGCTCGGGCACCCGACTGAGCAACGCTCTCCTTCGTATCCCGTCACTCCGGTCGGTACGGGGTGCCATTGATCGTCACGGTACCGCCGAGTTCCACCACCTCGAATCCTCTCCACCCGCGTGGTGTCTTGGCCCACGCCTCCCGGTGCTTCTGGGTCGTGACCACGGTATCGAGGGTGACGCCGTCGCGCCGGTACATCAACCGTTCCCACCGCTGCGAGGTATAGACCGTCGCCGAGGGTTGCCGCCTTGGTCCCCGCCGAGGACCTGGCGTCCGAGCCCGGGGGAAGGCTCAGCCGACTGGTGGCGCCAACGGGCCCGTCGGCGGCCGGCGGCGGACGAACACGAGACCGAATCCGAGCGCGGCCCCCGCGATCATGAACCACTGGACCGCGTACGACAGATGGGGGCCATCGTCGAGGGCCGGCGGCTCGACTCTGACCGGCAGGCTGGTTCCTTTGACGGTGTGTTCACGGGTCCGGGTCGTGTCGACCGTGGCGATCACGTAGTATGGCCGCACGGGGTACGGGAGCCGGTCGCCGAACTGGCGCCGGTCGAGCCGGTGCCAGGTTTCGCCGTTGCCGGTCGACAGCGGCTGGCCGTCGCCCTCGTCGGGGAGGTCGATCGCGATACCCTCGATCGCCTGGACCCCGGGCTCGGCGTAGCGGTTAGGCCCGATTGGGTAGCCGGCGTCTGGGCTGGGCACGAACCCCCGATTGACCAGCACGGCGGTATCCTGCCCGGAGATCCGGAGTGGAGTCACGATCTGGACTCCGGGCGTTCCGCGAAGCAGCCGCCCCCGCAGCACGAACTCCCGATCGTGATCGTACCAGCCGGACACGGTGACTCGCCGATATCGCACCGGCCCCGCGAGGGGTTCGGTCGCCAGGTCGATCGCGCCCGCTCGGGAATCGACCAGGCTGCCGCGGTTTCGGGCTCGCCGCTCGAACAGCCGGTCGAGTTGCCAGGCTCCGAGCCCGGTCGCCCCGGCGGCCACGACCACCGTGAGCAGAAAGAGGAGCTGACGGGAGGCCGTCATGGTCGCCTACCGGCCGAGCCGGGTCCAGAAAAGTGTCCTCGATCGAGGACACTTGGTTTCGGCGGGGACACTCCGACCGGCTGTTGGCGAATGGGATAATCGCATGACCGCTAATAAGATAAGGTGGTCCATTCGACGCGGCCCGTTGCTTGCCATACCGGCGAACGGTGGGTCGAAGCTCATCATCGCTAGCAGCAGTGGAGACCAACGAGGATAATATGGCGAACAGGTTCGGAGTCTCGGTACTCGCTTTGGTTACGGCTCTCGCCCTCGCCGACTCCGCCGAGGCGCAGCGGCGGCGGGGACTCGTCGATGTCACCTCGAGCGGCGAGCGCCACGGTTTCTGGATCAATCTCGGGGTCGGCGCCGGCAAAGACAGCTACAAGTTCGAGGGCGACCCGGGCTGGACCGACAATCCGACTAAGCCCTCGTTCTCGCTCAGGCTAGGCGGAACGGTCAATCCCAATTTCCGGTTGGGCGGCGAAATCACCGGCTGGGTCAACGACGGTCAATTCGACGACCAGGGTGATCGGATCACGGAATACCTCACCGCGGCGATGCTGATCGGCCAGTTCTATCCCTCGCAGAAGGCCGGGCTCTTCTTCAAGGGCGGCGCGGGCTTCTCGAGGAGCGGTGTCAGCGTCTACGGGCCGGGCGACAGCCACGAAGACGGATTCGCCTGGAGCGCCGGGGCGGGCTACGAGATCAAGTTGAGCCGAGCCCTGTTCCTGACGCCGACGGTCGACTTCCTCCAACACCGGTCCGAGGCCAACGCGGTCGGCGGGGTGGCTTCGCCGGCGCTGTACGAGCGGCTATTCACGATCGGCGTTGCCCTCACGATTCAGCCGAGCCGGTAACGGCGGCTGACCCGGGCCGGTTGCGCCGGGTGCCCGACGAGGGTGCGGTGGTAGGGCAGGGGTCATTAACCAAGCGTCTCCGACAAGACCCCGACCCCTGTCCGACCACCGTACCCTCCACCCTCTTCCGACTCCAACCTGTTTCGAATCCAGACCCTCCCCTGGCCTCGGTCGTACCCTTAATCTCCATGGCGTGAGGGTCCCGGCTTTTCCACGTGTCACGGGGGTACTATGGCCAGTCGGCTCTGGGTTGCGGCAGTCGTGGCGGTGGCCGGGTGCGGCGCCGGCGACACAGTTGGTCCCGACATCCTGATCGGGACCTACCGGGCCACCGAGTTTCGGATCACCAGGTCTGGGCAGGCGACCGTCGACATCCTCGCCTTGGGGGGATCGGTCACCTGGGAGTTGAATTCGGGCCTCACCACCGACGGCCGTCTGGTCATCCCGGTTTCGGCTGGGGTCGCAACCCAGCGGATCGATGAGCAACTGACAGGACAGTATCAGGTCATCGGGAAGAACACGATCCGGTTCCAGGCCACCTCCGACGACAGCTTCATCGACGACTACCTCTTTACCTCCGATCCCCCCGAACTTCGGTCCTTCATCACCTTGGTGAATCCGAGCGGGCTCATCTCACTGGTGCTCAGGAAACAATGATCGTGCGCCTGGCAATGATCCTGGTCGTGGCCGCCGCCGCGACCGCCGATTTCGCCGCGGCCCAGATTCGAGCGGAGCCCGACCGACCGGCGCAGCGGCGGCGCGATGGTAATCGCCGAGACCAGGCCGTGGTCTTCTACGGGGGCGCCGCCCCGTACGATCTCGCCACCAAGGGCACGGGTTGGACGCTCGGCGTTCGGTTGGAACTGCCAGCCGGCCGCCGGTTCGTCATCGAACCGGGGCTGGGCTATCTCCGGTACCGGACTCCGGCGGACGTCACCATCGCCTACCTGCTACCGGAGGTCAGCTTCCAGTACGACCCGGCCCGCGGCGCCGTCCGCCCCTACTTTGGGGCTGGCGCCGGCTTCGCCGAGTTCGCCTCTGGGCCGGGGGGGAGCCGCGGAACGGTCCACGCCGCCGCCGGCCTTCGGCTTCAGTCGGCGGGCCGGCTCGGCGCCCGGTTCGAGGCCAGGATTCGGTCGATCGACCCCCTCGGCGCCTCCGGTCGAGTCGCCGAGATCTCGGCCGGATTGCGCCTGCGGCTCGGCAACCGCTAGAAGAACCCGCCCGACGCCGCAGCGAGGCGGCGGCGGGCTGTCATCCGGCGACGACCGGATACTCGGCGGTGAAGTAGCGTGCCGGGGTCACTCGATGAACCCGCCGGAAGGCGGCGATGAACGCGCTGCCGCTCCCGTAACCCGCCCCGAAGGCCGCCTCGCTAACCGAGGCGCTATCACCCTCGAGCCGCACTGGCTAGCTTGGCCGAGGTCGCGGTACCCGTGCGAACGACCCCAACCCCGAGCCGCCAATGCGAACCACGCCGCCGCCGAATACCGTTGCCCACTTCGCCATCAACGCCGACGACACGACCCGGGCTCGCAAGTTCTACGAGCGGGTCTTCGGCTGGCGCTTCGAGCCCTGGGGCCCACCCGGGTTCTTTCAGATCAGCCAGCGCGACGGCAGCACTCCTGGGCCGATCGGGGCCCTGCAGCAGCGGCGCGAGCTGTTGCCCGGGGTCCGGATGGTCGGGTTCGAGTGCTCGGTCTCGGTTGCGGACGTGGACCAGGTCGCCGAGCAGGTGGTTCGGTCGGGCGGCACCATCATCACGCCGCGGGTCACCATCCCGACGGTCGGCCACTTGATCTTCTTTCAGGATCCCGAAGGCAACCTGGTGGGCGCCATGCAATACGACGCCAAGGCGGCGGTCGCCCCGGCCTAGCGATTCGCGGGGGCGGCGCTTTCGGCGGCGCCTCGTTCTGGACCGGGGTTGAGGCTCCCCCTGGCGGTAGGCCTACCGCGCGGTACATTAGCCGCCTTCACACCCGGAGCGATTCATGTCCCCACGCCTCGCGATCGTCCTCGCGGCGACCGCCGCATGCGCCCAAGCCGCGGAACCGCCGCCCGCGGCAACCGCCACCGTCGACTCGGCCGCCGTCGTGGCGGCGGCCCGCGACGCCGTAACCCGAACTGGCGCCGCCGAGGTGGCCGGGAACGCGACCGAGTATGCCGCCCAGTTCTTGACCTCGGCCCGGATCGACTATCCGGGGCTCCCGGCCCTGATCGGCCGGCCGGCGATCGAAGCGGCCGCCACCGCCTTCTTCGCCGAACGGGACCACAGCGTGGTGACCCAGACGCCAACCAGCACCACCGCCGCAGAAGCGGGGCTGGCCTACGAGATGGGGACCTACCTCAGCACCTACACGACCAAGGGTTCGCCGGCGGCGATGACCGAATTCGGCCGCTATGCCGCCGCCATCGTCAAGGACGGCGACGGCCAATGGCGGTTGAGCTACATGATGGCGTTCCCGGACTCCACTCGTCCCGCCAAGTGATACCGCGCTACCAAGGGGAGGCTCGACCGATGAGAACTCTGATGACGATCGCCCTCGGGTTGGCCTCGGCTTGCGCTCCCGCCGCGAAGGCCCCGGACCAGGCCGCGGCGGCCCCGCCAGCCGACACCGCGGCCCTGCGGACGGCGCTGAATGCCCTGGCAGACCAATACGAAGCAGCCGAGCTTGCCGGAAACGCGGCGCAGGTGGCCTCGATGTACAGCGACGGCGCCACGGTCGTCTTCCAGGGCTTCCCGTCGGCCACCGGCAAAACCGCGCTCGAGGCCATGTTCGCTCAGGCGGCCGCGGCCCAGAAGACGCTCGAGATGACCATCGAGACCGGGACGATCGTCTCGCCCGGCCCCGACGAGGCGAACGCCCTCGGGACCGCGATCCAGCTGGTCGATGCCGGCGGGAAGAAATCTCGGATGTGGTGGCGCTGGGTTGGCGGCTACCGCAGGCTCGACGGCCAATGGAAGCTCAACTTCCTGATGGCGTTTCAGGACTCGACCAAAGCCGAGTAGCGGTGGCTGGCCGGGGCCCGGCCGCTAGAAGAGTCGGACCTGGAGGCGAAGAAGGCGGCCGGGCCGAGGGAGGCCGCATTGCTCGAAGAGGGCGCGATTCCCGGCGTTGTCGATCGCCAGTGAGGTCTCGAGCCGGCTGAGGAGCCCGCTCCGGCGGGTGGCCCATCGCCGGCTCACCTCGCCGCTGACGATCGCCCCACCGTCGAGGCCGGTGTCCTGACCGGTGCCAGGATCGATGCAGAACTGCCGCCCGGTAACCGACAGGTTCACCCCACCCGCGAACTCGAGCGGCAGCGCGAACCGCGCTCCCACCCGGCCGAACACCTTGGGGAGGTTCTCGGCCCGGCGCCGCTGGCCGGCGGTATCAGTGACCGAGATCGACTGAAGGGTGAGATCGCCGGTCAAGGTCACTCGACCGATCGGGGCCGTCGCGAGCAACTCGACCCCGGCGGTGCGAAGGGTGTTGAGGTTGATCCGCTGAAAGCGCCGGTCGGGAAGCGACACCCGAACCACCGCGTCGTTGACCTGGTGCCGGAACGCCACCGCCTGGAATTCGCCCCGCCCCAATCGCGTCGTGACCCCGCCCTCGAGCGCGACCAGATTCTCCGGGGCGAGAGCCGGGTTTGGCGCGAAGCGATTGAGTGCCCCGGAATACAGCTCGCGAAGTGCCGGGAATCTCGCCCGGCGGCTGATTCCGCCGTGGAGCAAGGTTGCCCCGCCGTCGAGACCCATCGTTAGGCCCAATCGGGCCCCCCATTGGCTCCGCCGTCCGAGGGCCGGCCTGCCTCCGGTCTCGGGGTTGGTGGCCGCGTCGTAGGCGCCGCCCAGGCTCAGCCGAAGCGAGTGGACTGGCCCGCTGCCTTCGTCGACGAGCCGGACGAGCGTCTCGGCACCGAGGCTGAAGAGTCGCTGCCGGTATCGCGGTGACTCGGTCGGCAGCGAGTCGTCATGCCGAATGTCGGCCACGGTGACTCCGGTCCGGAACTCCGCCCGGGGTCCGAGGCTGTGATCGGCGAGGGCCCGGAACGTCAACGTCCGGTCCCGGCCGTCCTCGAAGCCGTTCAGTGTCTGGTAGTCGCGTCCGGTGTAGGAGTCGATCTCGGTCCGCCCCCGGTCGAACCCGAGGCTCAGCTCGACGTCGCCCTCGCCGCCGAACAGGGCCCGGCGCTGGCCGGTCCCGCCGGACACGATGGCAATCGACCGGGACACGGTGGGGTAGCGCCAGAACCGGGCGTTCTGCACCCCCAGCTCGGCGGCGATCCCTCGGGAGGCGTCGAACGCCGCCCCGGTCGCGGAGAACCAGGCGCCACTGTTGCCGTGGAACCGGATCGACGCAAAGCCATCGTAGCTTCTGGAATCGGTGTTCACCCGCAAGCCGTTGTCGGCCGGCAGCGGCTCGGCGACCCCGCCTGGAAGCGGCACCCCAGGCAGGTCGGAGATCCCGAGCCCCGCTCGGAGCAGCCATCGCCCCGAGTCGTTCTCCAGGGGGACGGTGGCGGCGGCCGCCGTGCCGAACCCGCCGTGTCGATCTACCCCGAGGCTGAGCTGCGCGGAGGCGGCCTGCGGCTGGCGAAGGTAGCTGCCCACCTCGATGTCGACGACGCCACCGAGCACGTTCGGCCCAACCAACATCGAAGAGACACCCCGGGTGAACTCGATTCGCTGCGGCGCGGTGGCCGGAATGATCGAAGCGTCGACCCGGCCGTCCCAGGCGAAGTTGAGCGGAATCCCGTCCACCAGGACCGCGACCTGGCGGGATTCCGAACCCCGCACCGAGATCTCGGCCTCACCGCGAGTGTTCCGGCGAATGTGAAGGGCGGGCAACTCCCGAAGTACCATCTCCAGGGTCGGGGCCGGGGGAAGTTTGAGCGAGTCGATCCGCAGCTCGAAGGCACTGGCTCCGCCCACGGTCGTGATTGGCTTGGTTGCCCGCACCACGACCTCTTGGAGCGTAAAGCCGAGGCTATCTGGCTTCGCGGTCGAATCGGGCTTTTGCCCGGCGGCTGGGACGGCCAAGACGGCTGCGGCGGCAACGGCTGCAGCGCAGGCTCGGGTGGGGCTCATGAGACAAACCTGCCCGGCCCGGGCTTGTCACGCAACTTGTGGCCTGGTATACTGTTCCGCCCCGCCCTGGTGGTGAAATTGGTAGACACGCTATCTTGAGGGGGTAGTGCCGAAAGGCGTCTCGGTTCGAATCCGAGCCAGGGCATCGGTTCCGCCAGCGTAGCTCAGTGGTAGAGCACTCGATTCGTAATCGAGCGGTCGTCGGTTCAATCCCGACCGCTGGCTCTCTGGCCCCACCTCCCGGTTCCTCGTCAAGCTACTGTTTGTCGTAAACCAATTTCCGGCTCAGGGTACCGCGGGGCGTCACCGTCGTCAGCGCCACGGTCATTCGCTTCCCGTCCTCGGAGAGGGTTCGAACTTCGGTGGTCTCGATCGTCATCTCGCCCATCGGGGTGCTGAAGGAGTTCTTGCCCTTGGTGACCAGGGTGTCGTCGGACCAGCTGGTGGTGGTGACGAAATCTCGGCCCATCATGCCCTGGTTGCGGCTTTCCGAGCCGTCCAGCCCGTAGCTCGAAGTCCGAGCCTGGTCCCCCACCTTCTGCTCGATCGTCATTCGAGTGCTGAGCTGGGTAATGAACAGCTCCGCCGCGGGCCCCATCATTCCTCGCCCTCCGGCACCACCGCTCCGTTGTCCTCCCGCTCCACCTCCCCCGGGCCCGCCGCCGCCCATCGGCAGGGTATCGCTCAGTTCTCGGTTGAGCTTCCAGCTTCCTGAGAAGTCTGGCTTCTGACCAAAAAGGGGCGTGGCCGTCGTGACCAGCAAGGCGACGACTGTGACGAGGCGCATGGGGACTCCGGGCAAGAAGTGAATCGACACAAAGATACGCCACCCGGGGGTGGAACGTTGAGCGCCAATCCGGGAGCCCTTCCGCCGGCGTAGCTGGGTGGTAGACTTCCGGTGGCCTGCGGTTGGAACCAAGGCGCGGCCGGATCGGTTGACGGAACAGACCCTATGAACGACGCCATTTTGGGGACGCCGCCGCAAAAGGCTCCCTCGAGCCCTGACGGCTTTGCCCGCCGGATCGTCAATCGATTCGTCTACCCGGCCGAGAAGCCGGGTGTGTCGTTGGCGTTGTATTACACTCTGCTCGTCGCCGTCGCCTCGGCGATGGTCTATTTCATCCCCGCCACCCGGGCCATGGTCTCGGGCGAGCGGCTGGCCCAGCTCCTCCAAAGCGGCGATCTCTTCGGCGGGACACCGACCGGCGGCTCGTTGTCGTGGAGCACGACGGTCGACATGGCGTTCGCGATGATCGGCGCGTTTCTGCTGATGCTGCCGACCTCGTGGGTCTACATGGCCGAGCGGCGTCGCAAGGGCTTCGATCAGGGGATGGTCCAGACCATGATCGTGCTGTCGGTCGCGATCGCCGGAGTGGTGGTGATCGTCCGCAACAGCACCGCGCTGGCCTTCAGTCTGACGGGGATCGTCGCGGCGGTGCGGTTTCGGAACAACCTCGCCGACACCCCGCGACACCTTGTATATCTTCACCGCGATCGGTGTGGGCCTCGCCGCCGGGGTTCAGGCGCTGGCGGCGGCGCTGGTGCTCTCGGCGATCTTCAACTTCATCACCCTGGGGTTTTGGCGGGGTGACTACGGCATGTGCGAGCTCGGCCGCAAGCCAGGTCATCTCCTGGTCGGGATGTCGGGCCCGGTCGGCAACGGCGCCAAACCCGGCAAGGGCGAGAAGAAGAAGGCCAAGAAAGACTTCAACGCCATCATCGTGATCAGAGCCGTGAACGCCGAGCGCGCCAGGCCCGAGGTCGATACCTTGCTGGCCGGCGAGGTCAGCCGATTTCGGCTGGCGGAAATCGAGTCGAACTCCAAGGGACAAGGCGTGCTCAAGTACTTGATTCGGCTGTCCAAGCGAACCGATCCGCGCGACCTCGAGGACGCGTTGTTGACTCGAGGGGCGCCGAACGTCATCGGCGTTCGCGTTCACTGATGAGGGCGGTGTCTTCCTTTCCCCGTGCGGTGCTCGGGGTCGTTGGGGTGTTGGTGTGCCCGCCGGCGCAGCCGCCCCGGCCCTTTCCCGACTGCCTGGACGGGGCTCCCCGCGTCACCATCCGATTGCCGTTGGCGCTGCGGGAGGTGTCGGGGCTGACCTTGGGCGACGACGGCCGTCTCTGGCTCCACAACGACGAGCTTGGGGCGGTTGGCGCCCTCGACCTCGCCACCGGCCGGCCGTTAGCCAGCTACCGGTTCGGGGTTGGCGCCCGCGGCGATTTCGAAGGGATCGCGCTGGCGGCCGGGCGGATCTATCTCGTGACCAGCGCGGGGCGGATGTACTCGGCGCCGATCCCGGCTCCCGGCACACCCGACGGGTCCCTGGCGATCGATTCGGTCGACACGGGGTTGGGGCGCCGGTGCGAGATCGAGGGGCTCGCGTTCGAGCCGGCCGACCGGGCGCTCCTGTTGGCGTGCAAGACGCCGAGGACCAAGGCGCTCGAGGGTCGGGTCGTCATCTTTCGGTGGTCGCTGGAGATGAGGAAGCTGGCCAATCCGGACCGGCTCGAGTTTGCCGCGGCCGACTTGGCTCGGGGGCGGAAGGGTCGTCAGTTCCGCCCGTCCGCCATCGAACGCCATCCGGGGTCCGGTCACTACCTGATCCTGGCCTCGGCGGACCAGGCGTATGCGGTCGTCGATCGAGCCGGGACGGTGCACCACACCGGGGCGCTCGGCAAGCGGCACCGGCAACCCGAGGGACTCGCGATCGGCCGGTCCGGTGAGGTCGTGATCGCCGACGAGGGGGCCACCGGACCGGGAACCGTGACGGTCTATGCCTGTCGTTAGGCGGTTCTGGGTTCCGCTCCTGGCGGCGGCGAGCGGGTGCGGTTGGACCCCGCGGGTCGTCCTGGCGCCCGCGCCCGCCGTGAACCCCGACGCGGTCGAGGCGTCGCTATTCCTGATCGGCGACGCCGGCCACGCCACCCCCACCGACCGGGTCTTGGCCGAGGTGGCTCGGCAGGGCAGGGCGGCCCCGCGTTCGAGCGCCATCGTGTTCTTGGGCGACAATGTTTACCCCCACGGCATTCCCGACGACACCGCCCGAGCGTATCCGGACGCGAAGGGTCGGCTCTTCATCCAAGCGCGGCTGGCAGAGGCCACGGGGCTCCGGACGTTCTTCGTTGCCGGCAACCACGACTGGGATCGGCAAGGCCCGGCCGGGTGGGTCAACGTCCAGCGCCAGGGCCTTCTCCTCCGGCGCTTCGCGGATTCCACCGGAGCCGCGGTGGAACTCCTTCCGCGCGCCGGTTGTCCGGGACCGGTCACCGTGGACATCGGGAAACGGATCCGGCTCGTGGCCGTCGACACGCCCTGGTGGTTGCAGACCGGTGCCAGACCCGGCCGTGAGCCTCCTGGGCTGCGCGCCAAACTGCCGGACTCGACCACTCGGTGCGCCGTCGACTCCGAGGACCGTCGCCGTGACCCTCCAGCTGATCGACGCCACCAGCGACGCCCACGTCTGGAGCGACTCCTACCAGCGGCCCGCTCGGGACTTGCTGATGGTCCGGCAGGACATCGCCCGCAAAGTCGTCGAGGCGCTGGCCGGGCAGGTCAGAGGCCTGGTGGTCATGGGCGCCGACTCGTCGTCGCGCAACATGGAGGCGGTCGAGGCCAGGGCCCACGGGTTGGAGTTGGCCAACGCCGCCGACGAGGAGCGCCTCGACGAGGCGATTCGGTCGTTCCAGCGGGCCCTCGAACTCGACCCCGGGTACGCCAGCGCCGCGGCCGAGTTGTCGGATGCTCTTCGGTATTACATCAATTTCGGCTTCGGGGCCAAGCGAGAGCCCTATGCCGCCCTCCGCGAAGCGATCCATTGGGCCGAGCGCGCGGTGAGCCTCGATCCCAACCTCGCGCTCGGGTGGGCCGCTCGGGGCGCGGCCCGGATGGAAACCTGGTCCCGGCCCGAGGCGGCCTTGGCCGACATGGACCGGGCGTTGGCCCTGGCGCCGGCGAGCGGAACCATCCGGATCTACCGCGGCATCGCGCTCGCCCGGCTCGGGCGGCTCGACGATGCCATGCGCGAGATGGAGACGGCGGCCGCCTTCGATCCGATGAACGCCCTGACTCGGGGCGGTGGGCTCGCCCTCACCGCCCTGGCCGCCGGGCGGTATGACGTGGTGGTCCGAGAGGCCGGCCTGGCCGCCGCCCGCGATCCGCGATTCCCGGGGTGGCGGGTCATCGAGGCGCTCGGGCACCTCCTGGCGGGCAACGCCGAGCGGTGCGCCGGCATGGAGCTGAGCGAAATCGGCGGACCGGTGACCGCGATGTGCCTCGAGGCAACGGGCGACACGGCCCGGGCCGCCGCGCTCGTGAAGGCCATCGAGAAGGGTGCCCTCGACGGGCCGTTAGGCATCTACACCATGGGCTTCCTCGGCACCTATTACGCCCGCCACGGCGATGCCGCCCAGGCCGTCGCCTGGCTGGAGCGCGCCTACGATCGCTCGCCGACCGCCTACGATTTTCGGTTCCTCACTTCGGCCCTGTTCGACCGGGTCCGCGCCGAGCCGGTGTTCCAGCGCGGAATGGCCGGCATCGCGGCCCGGATCCGGGCCAAGTTCTCCTAGCGATGCGGCCCAGGCCTGGGTCGATCGGTTCTCCGTCGCCGCCGGTCCCCCTATCTTCCCTCCGATCTCTCACCCCGGACTCCTGATGCCGCGCCTTGTCCTTGCGTCGCTCGTCGCAATCTCCGCCTGCGCCCGAGGCAACGAGCCGCCGCCGCCCGCCCAGCCGGCGACGTCGACCCCAGCACCGGCCGTGGCGATCGTCTCGCCGGCCGACGGCGATACCACCGGGAGCCGGATCGTCGTTCGGCTCTCCGCCGCGGGCGTTCGAGTCGTGCCCGCCACCGGCGTGCGGGTCGCCGGCGAGGGCCACCATCACCTCTTCGTGGACATCGATCCGAGCGCTCCCGATTCGATCATTCGGCAGGGCAAAGGGATCTACCATCTGGGCAGCGGGGTCGACTCGTTGGTGGTCGACTCCCTGCCACCTGGTCCCCATCGGCTGATCGCGGTGTTCGCCAGTGGCGACCACGTCCCGATGCTCGAGGTGCGCCAGGACACCGCCACCTTCGTGGTCCGAAACTAGGGGAGCCGGACCGGGCTTAGCCGGGGACGGATGGACGCCGGGCCACTGATGCTCGCGGGCCTCGCGGCGTTCGCCGGAGGCGCCATCAACTCGATCGCCGGAGGAGGGACGTTGATCACCTTCCCGGCGATCGTCGCGTTAGGGGTGTCCCCGCTGGTGGCCAACGTCACCAACACCATGGCGCTGTGGCCCGGGGCGGTCTCCGGGTTGTGGGCCTACCGCCGCCAACTGGTCGGGATGCGGGCCTGGCTATGGCGCTCGAGCGGGCCAAGCCTGCTCGGGGGCCTGGCCGGCGGCTGGCTCCTGCTGGCCACCGGCGAGCGGCGCTTCGCGGCCATCGTGCCGTACCTGGTGCTCGGTGCCACGGCGCTCTTCGCGCTCCAGGGCCCGATTCGCGCCTGGCTCGGCCGCCACGGGGCCGAGCCGGACGTCTCGACCGGCACCTTCCTGGTGATTCAATTCGCGGTTGGGGTGTACGGCGGCTACTTCGGCGCCGGGATCGGGATCCTGATGTTGGCCGCGCTCGGATTGGTCGGTCTCACCGACATCCATCGGATGAACGCGGTCAAGGTCTGGGGGGCCCTCCTCATCAACGTCGTGGCCGCCGCGCTGTTCGCGGCGCGAGGAGTGATCGACTGGCCGCTCGCCGGGGCGATGGCCACTGGCGCCCTGCTCGGGGGGTACGCTGGCTCGAGGCTGGCCCAGCGAATCGGTCAGCGGGCGGTCCGCGGGGCGGTGATCGTCATCGGTCTCCTCGCCTTCGCCTGGTTGTTACTCCGCGATTGACGCCGGGCGCCGCGGGTGCCCTCACCCGCCGCCGTTTGGCTATTGACCTCGGCCGAGGTTGGGCCTACTTTACGCCGCAAAGTTGAGAACGGAGGGGCGGATGCCACGCTGGCTTCGGCTCGTCAAAGCGACCGTCGTCACCGGGCTGGCTTTCGTCGTGGGCGGCGGGCTGGTCATTTCCCTGATCGGGCTGCCGTTTCTGGTTTTCGGCAACCTGGGGTGGCGGGAGCTGCTCTTCACGGTAGCCCGCGGGTCGGTGATCTCGTTTCTGGTGGGGGTCGCCTTCTCCGCGCTGCTGGCGCTCACGGCCAGGGGGCGGAGTCGGATCGCTGCTCTTTCTGCTGATGGGCATCAACGGCGCCTTCAAGGCCTGGGACTTCGATACCGGCCTCCTCAATTTCGTGCTGCTGACGTCGATGGGCGGCGGCGCGGCGATGGCGACGCTGGCGCTCGCCCGCCGGGGCCAGCGAACGTTGCCCCGGGAGGAAGAGCCCGCCCAACTCGAGCGCCGGTAGGGTCACCTCCGGGGGCGGTCCACCGCCGCCGTGGCTCAGTCCTCGACCAGTTCGACCTCGAGCCCCGGGTTGCCGGTCCGGGGAATGACCCGGACCCGATAAGTGTACCGCCCGCTACCTAGCGGCGTCTCGCCGACGTAGTCGATCACCTGTTGCCGGACGATGTCCGCGCCGATCCGCGCTTCGACGGTCACCAATCGGTAGGCTCGCTCGACCGCCAGGTACCGCGTCCGCTCCCCGACGGCGAGATTGGTGGCGACCAGCGAGTCGCGGCCGCCCGGATACACCACCACCCGGTCGATCGTCACCGCCGAAGCGTTCTCGATTCGGGTCTCGACGCTCCCGCCCGGGTCCACGATGGCACATCCGCTCGTGGCGGCGACCACGGCGAATGCCAGTCGTCTCACAGATAGGGGGCTACCGAATCGGATCCGGTTCATCGTCACTCAATACCCCTCCGGTGGCGCGCCCGTCACCAGAGGGACAGATTGCGGAGTGTTTTCCACCCCCCAGATCGTCGCCGCCCTCGTTCGGCTCGAGGTGACCCACGTCGTCTCGGTTCCGGACAGCACCATCGGGCCATGGGAGTCGGGCATCGCCGCGGCCGGGATCCGGCTGATCCGGGTTTGCCGCGAGGGAGAAGCCTGGGCCGTCGCGATGGGCCTCCACCTCGGCGGGGCCACCCCGGTCGTGATGATCCAGTGCACCGGTCTCTTCGAATCGGGGGATGCGCTCCGCAACGTCCTCCACGACTGGCAAGTGCCGATCTTCGCGATCATCGGCTACCGGAGCTACCTCAACCAAGAGACCCTGCCCGGAGACACCTGCCTGGTGTTCACGGAACCCGTGCTCGACGCCTGGAAGGTGGACTATCGGTTGTTGACGAGACCTGACCAGGCTGATCAGATCGTCGAGCATGCCCTCGCCTGCCGGGCGGCTGGCCGAGCGGGGGCCATCGTGGTGGCGGAGGGCAAAGCGTGAGCGGGATGTCGGGCCGATCGGCGGTCGAAGTGGTTCGCCGCTGGCGCGGCCCGGGCGACGTGGTGATCACCACGATGGGCACCGCCCGCGATTGGATGGCCGGGCCGATGACGCCGCTCGACGTCGTGTTGGTTCCCTCGTCCATGGGGCAGGCGACATCGTTAGGCCTGGGCATCGCGCTCGCCCAACCCACTCGGCGGGTCGTGGTATTGAACGGCGACGGCTCGCTGCTGATGAACCTGGGCTCGCTCGTGACCATTGCCGCGGCGGGAGCCGACAACCTGGTCGTGGTGGTCTTCGCCAACGGGGTGTACGAGATCACCGGGGCGCAGCCGGTGCCGGGGGTGGGCGTGGTGGATTGGGTCGCGATGGCGGGCGCCGCCGGGATCCGGTCGGCGGAGCGGATCGAGACGCTCGAGGCCTGGGAGCGCGAGGCGCCCCGGGTGCTCGCCGGGCCGGGCCCCACCCTGGTGTCGCTCACGATCGAACCCGAGGCGGCCCTCGCCGGGGTGGGTCCCCGGTCGCCGGGGCCGGCTGCGGCGCGAGGCCGGGCGCTGCGCGAGGCCCTGACCGGCGGGTAGGGCCAGGCCGAACCGCGCCACCCTCGCGTCGGCGAGGGCCTCGGCTCTAGGCGAGTCGAGGTGAGCCGATTTGGTGTATCTTGAATTCTCGACTCCGCAAATTCAGCGCACCCCTGCCGCGAGTGATCAATGCGACCGCTCGGCCCCGTCGTTCTGTTCGCCCTGCTCGGCTTCGGCCCTAACGCCCCGTTCCTCGCCGCCCAGGCGCCGGCCGACAGCGCCTGGGACGTGACCAAGCCCCGCGGCGCCACCCGGGAGATCGACTTCACCACCTCGGAAGGCACCTGGACCGCCGTCGACGTCTCACCCGACGGCAACTGGCTGGTCTTCGACCTGCTCGGTCACATCTACCGGATGCCGATCGCCGGGGGGCAGGCGGTGCCGCTCACCCAACCGAGCGGGATCGCGATGAACATCCAGCCGCGAATCTCCCCCGACGGCAAGCGGATCGTGTTCGTCTCCGATCGGAAAGGCCAGATGAACCTCTGGGTGATGGACGCCGACGGCGGCAACCCCACCCCCGTCCATCTCGACCAGAAGACCGAGTACCGGTGGCCCTCGTGGCGCGCCGACGGGGAGTTCATCGTGGCGCTCAAGCTCGGCGGCGCGACCGCGGTGACCATGATGCACCGGCGCGGCGGGACCGGCGTCGAACTGCTGCGGGCCCAACCCGGCAGCGCGCCCTCTCGACCCACGGTGTCGGCCGACGGACGGACCGTCTACTACGACCTCATCACCGCCCGGGGCCAAGCCTGGGGTCGGGAAGACGCCTTGATGGGCAAGCTCCAGGTTCAGGGACTCGACCTGGTTACTGGAGTCGTCCGGCGGATCACCGCCGGCGAAGCGACCCAGGCCAACGCCGACCACACCTCGAGCGGCGGCGCCTACGGTGCCGAACCGAGCCCCGACGGCCGGTACCTCTCCTTCTTGCGCAAGCTCCCCGGCGGAACCCTGAACTACAGGGGTCAGCGATTCGGGCCGAGATCGGCGCTGTGGATCCGTGACCTGGCCACCGGGGCCGAGCGACTGGCGATGGACCCGGTCGAGATGGACATGTCGGAAGAGAGCTTCCCGACGGCCGGCAGCTACCCGCCGTACGATTGGACCCCGGATTCCAAAGCGATCGTCATCCACCAGGGAGGCAGGATCCGGCGCCTCGACGTCGCCACCGGCGCGGTGACCACCATTCCGTTCACCGCCAGGGTCCACCGGGTGATCTCGGAGCAGGCCTGGGTCAAGAACACCGTGCCGGACGGTCCGGTTGATGTCCGGTTCCTCCGGTGGGCCACCGCCTCTCCGGACGGCCGCACCCTCGCCTTCCAGGCCGTGGGCCGGATCTGGGTGATGCCGCTGCCGGGCGGCCAGGCGCGCCGCCTAACGTCGGCCGGGTTCGATCCCTTCGAGTTTCAGCCGGCCTGGTCGCCCGACGGGCGGTCGATCGCCTTCACCAGCTGGCACCACACCGACCGCGGCGCTCTGTGGATCGTCCCGGCGGAGGGTGGCGAGCCGCGCCGGGTGACCCGCGACGCGGGCGAGTTCCTCAACCCAGCCTGGACCGCGGACGGCCGCGAGTTGGTCTTGCTGCGCGGCGCGGGCGCGACGGCTCGCGGCCAATCGATGGTCTGGAACCCGTTCTTCGACGTGGTGAAGATTCCCGCCGCCGGCGGCGCCGAGACCTTCCTCGCCCAAGTCGACCACGACCCCGCCGGGGTGAGTCGGCAACCCGAGGTGCCGCGACCGTCGGTGACCGACGACGGTCGGGTCTTCTTCGCGGTGCCGAAGTCGGTTGGCGGCGGCGGGGTGGAACTGCCCGAGTTCCGCCTCGAGATCGTCTCGGTTCGGCTCGACGGTTCCGATCGCCGAGTGGCGGCCGAGGTGCAGAAGGCCGGCAGCGCGATCGTCTCGCCCACCGGGCGATTCGTCGCCTTCACCCAGGGCAACAACGTCTACGTCACCCCGCTCCCAGCCGGCGCCGGGACCACGGTGCCGCTCATCAACCGGCGCGGCGGCGTGCTCCCCGTCACCCAACTCTCGACCGAGGGCGGCCTGCTGCCCCGGTGGCGCAACGCCGAGATCGTCGACTTCGCGAGCGCCAACCGGGTGTTCAGCCATCACACCGGCACCGGCCGGACCGACACCGTGACGGTCAGCCTCAGCCAACCGCGCGACCAACCGACCGGGACCATTGCCCTCACCGGTGCCAGGATCATCCCGCTCGACCGGCGCCCGGTCATCAACGGGGGCACCGTGGTGGTCAGGGGTGGCCGAATCAGTTGCGTCGGTCGCTGCTCCACCGCGGGCGTCGATCGGATCGTCAACGTTGCCGGCAAGACCATCATTCCGGGGTGGTTCGACCTCCACGCCCACTCCCACCACGAGCATGTCGGGATGCTCCCGAGCCGGAACTTCGAGACCGCGGTGTGGCTCGGCTACGGTGTCACCACCATCTTCGACCCCTCGATCTTCTCGCCCGATCCCTTCGTCTCGGCCGAGCTGGTCGACGCCGGCCAGATGATCGGGCCGAGAATCTACTCGGCCGGCGAGGCGATCACCGGCGGTGACGACGTGGCGACGAACGAGATCAACAGCTACGACGAGGCGCTTCGCGAGGTGGCCCGGCGGAAGGCGTGGGGCAGTCCGATGACCAAGCAGTACAACCAGCCGAGCCGAACCCAGCGGCAGTGGGTGGTCGAGGCGGTCCGCCGGTTGGGGATGCGGACGACGGCCGAGGGGAGCAACGATCTCTACCACAAGGTCGGGATGGTGATGGACGGCCATACCGGAGGCGAGCACATGACGGTGCAGGCTCCGCTCTACGGCGATTTCCTCACCTTCATGGCCAAGGCGCGGTACTTCTACTCCCATACTCCGCTGGTGAGCGGCTACGGCGCTTGGAACGAGGAGTATTTCTGGCAGGAGAGCCCGGTCTGGCTCAATCCCAAGCTGCAGAAGTGGATCCCCTGGCGCCAACTGATTCCCCACACCCGCCGGTTCGTGATGCGGCCGGAGACCGATTACTCCAAGGACATCGTGGCCCAGTCGGTGGCCGACCTGATCGCGTTAGGCGGTTACACGGCGTTGGGCTCCCACGGCCAGCAGGACGGGTTGGGGCCCCACTGGGAGGTCTGGATGTTGGCCAAGGCCGCCGGCCCGCTGGCGGCGCTCGAGGTGGCCAGCATGCACGGGGCCACCTTCCTGGGGCTCGACGGCGATCTCGGCTCGATCGCGGTCGGGAAGCTCGCCGACCTGATGATCCTCAACGGCAATCCGCTGGAGAACGTCCGGAACACCGCGAACATCCAGTACGTGATGAAGGGCGGGGTGCTCTACGACGCCAACTCGCTCGACCAGGTGTGGCCGGGGGCGGTCAACTTCGGCGACACCTACTGGGTCGTCCCGGAGATGTACCGGATCGACGAGAAGCGGGTCGACGGCTACGACCGCCGACCGCAGTGACGCCCTGAGCCCGACCGGGAGGCGTCGCTACTTCGCGGCGAGCGGCGCCACTCGGTCGAGCCACTCGCTCACCACCCGCTGAAACCGCTCCGGCTCCTCGAGCTGCGGGGTGTGGCCGCTGTGGTCGAAGACGACCCTGGTCAGGTTCGCGAACGGCGCCGGAGCGCAGTCCCACACCCCGGGCGGGACCACGAAATCCCAACGACCCAGGACGACCAGCGCCGGCGGCGCCCGCTCCGGCCCCGCCGCCGGGAGCCGGTAGTTGCCGGACATGACCTGGGCGATGAGCTGAGCGTTAGGTTCCATCCCGGCCCACAGCCAGCCGGCATCGTAGCTCGAATCGGCCCAATAGCGGGCGGCATTGGCGAGGTAGGTCGCGACGATCGCGGCCCCGGGGTCGAGCCGGGCCAGCGAATCGGCCGAGAGCGCGGCGAGCCGTTGGGCGGCGGCCGCCTTCCGGCCCGGGCTCGCCGCCTCGTCCCAGTAGCGACTCCCGGCCGGACCCACGGTGCGGTCGAGCCCGGGCGGCGATCCGATCGCGATCACCGCCTCGACCCGCTCGGGATGGGCGAGCGCGTACGCCAACGCCATGGTGCCGTGCATCGAGTGGCCGATCAGGACGAACCGCTCGAGTCCCAGCTGGAGCCGGGCCGCCTCGAGATCGGCCACGGTGACCGCCACCGTGTAGCCGCCCGCCGGGGCCGGTGCCGAAGCGACGAAGCCTCGCTGGGTCAGGTGGGTGCATCGAAACCGCGTCTTGAACTCCGCCGAGAAGGTCCGGGGGTAGTACACCGGGCTGCCGAAGACCAGGCAGGGCCGCCCGGCGCCCTCCGTTCGGTAGGGCAGGGCGGTGCCGTCGACGGTGACGACACCGGAGTCGGGGACCGCGGAGATCGCGCCGGCGTCCCCGTCGCCCGCCCGGCACCCGGCCGCCAGCAGTGCCCACAGCGCGGTCGCCGCCAGTTCGAAACGACCCATGGCTCTCACTCCCGACGATTTGGTTGCGGGGACCGCAGCCGAGCGAGCCCCGACGGATGACCCACCCTGCCGAATCGGCCCGGCCCCGCGGCCCCCATCCGCTCCGCTCCAACGCCTGCCGCATCGCCCGGGCACCCTCGTCCGCGACCGGCCCCCAGTGCTGGTTGCCCCGGGGCTCGCGATGCCCGAAGGCGCGTTGTTGACCGCCTCGGGCGTGTTGCCGCGCGAGCTGGCGCAGTCGCCCAGACCGCGCCGAGTGATGTCGCGGTCGAGCCCGAGCCGGGCATCGGCCTGGTCACTTGTCATTGGGGTCTCCGGCGATCTCCGCCATCAGATAATCGGCATCCGATGTCACCGTGAACTCCGCCGGCGGCTCGAGGCCGGCGAGGTGCCGAACGAAGTAATCCCAATTCCGGCGCAGACCGTACGAGGGCAGTTGGTGTGCCGCCCGCGGGTAGAGAAGCAGATCGAAGTCCTTGTTGGCGTCCATCAGCGCCTGGACCAGCCGGAACATCGCCGCGGGATTGACCCCATAGTCGACCATGCCGTGATAGAGCAGCAGCTTGCCCCGCAGGTTCTTGGCGAGCCGGGTGAGATCTTGAACCTGGTAGTTGTCGCCGGACAGCAGGCCGTGGTATCGCTCGCCCCAGGTGCTGTAGAACAGCCGCTGATCGTAGTTGCCGGCGCCGGCCACACCCACTCGGTAGAACTCGGGGTGCCCGAGCAGGAGCCGCGCGGTCATGAAACCGCCCCCGGAAAACCCGGTCGCCCCGACTCGGGTGGTATCGGCGTAACGAAACCGGCGACCCAGTTGCTTCGCGGCCGCGATGTGATCCTCGTCGAAGCTGGCGTTCTGGATCTTGCCGTACGATGCGGTGGCGAAAGCCCGGTTGCGGCCGGTGGTGCCCCGCCCGTCGACGATCAGCACCAAGAACCCGAGCTCGGCGAGCGACGCGGCGTCGACATACGACCCCTGCCCGAAGCTCATCGGCGTCACCGAGGTTTGCGGCCCGCCATAGACCAGGTCGATGATCGGGTATTTCCGGCGGGGGTCGAGCGTTGACGGCCGGAACAGCAGACCGCGCAGCTCGGTGGAGTCGTCGGCCGCGGTGAACGTCATCGGCTCCGGCCACCGCCACCAGGCGGGTATCCGCGACAGGTCGGCCGTCTCGAGAGTCGAGATGACCCGACCGTCGCGGTCGCGGAGGAACGACTCGCTGCCCCGGTTGGCCGCCGTTACGGTCTCGACGAAGAAGTCGAACCCCGGCGACAGTCCGTTGATCGCTTTGGCGTCGCCGCCGGCGAAGATCTCGAACAACGCGTCGGTATTGCCGGAGAGGCTGCCCGGCACCACCACCTGGTGATCCCCCGGCTGATCGCTCAACACGGTGGTGACGCCTCGATCGAGGTCCACCCGCGCGACCGTGCGCTCATACGGATTGCGCCCCGGCGTCGCTCCCGAGATCGTCACGAACGCCTGTCGCCTCCGCTCGTCGACGCCGAGCAGGGTGTGCACTCGTCCTGGCCCGGTGGTGAGCGGGCGGATCAGCTGGCCGTCGGCGAGGCTGTAGAGATAGAGCTGGGCGGCCCCGGTCCGCTCCGAGTACCAGATCAGCTGGTTCGCCGTGGGCAGGTAGCGGACCGAGACCGGAGCGTAGACGTCCACGCCCAGCTCGAGAAAGGTGTCGGTCCGTTCGGTGAACACCACGGCCGTCTGGCCGGTCTCGGTGTCGAACCGGACCACGTGGGCGGCCCGCTCGCCTCGCTCGATGTCGATGAAGTAGGCGGTTCGCGAGTCGGCGGCCCACCAGGCCCGGCCACCGTCGATCGGGGTGTCCTTCATCCGAGTCACCACCACTTCGGGATAACGGGCCGTGACCTGGCGTCCGGTGGCGACGTCGATGGTGAGGATCCGGAAGTGGGTCGGGGTGGCGTCGCCGGGCAAGGTGGTCCGCCGCATGATCACCTGAGGCCGAAGCGAGCCGGCCGGGGCGAAGTCGATGGTCGGGAACTCGCCGGTCTTTCGGTCGTCGGTCTGGATGGTGAGGAGCTTCTTCGAGTCAGGCGACCAGATCAGGTAAGGGGCTGTCGCCTTGCGGCCGGTGGCATCGGGCTGGTCGGCATAGCCATAGAGCGGCTCCCCGTCCGCGGTGAGCTGTCGCTCGGCGCCGGTGGCGAGATTGCGTAACCAGAGATTGCCGCCGCGGAGGCCGACCGCCGCGGAACCATCCGGAGCGATCGACTCGCCGCCCGGCGGCGCGGACAACGCGGAGAGGACCCCACCCGCGGTGTAGCGCCACGCCTTGTTGCGGAATCGAAACCGCAGGTCGCCGTTGGGGTCGGCGTAGACGGCCACCAGATTCAAGTTGTCGGGATCGGCCGGCTTCCCGGTCTCCTTGGCGAGCAACCCGGCGAGCTTGCCGTGATCGAACAGGTCGGACCTGGCGCCGGTTCGCGCGTCGACGGCGAGATAGCGGCGTCCGGCGGGCGTCTGGCGTGGGTACCAGAAGCGATCGGCGGTCATCCAGTGAGGAACGAGTCCGCTGTTGAGGATCCAGCGGTCCTTGCGGTGTGCCTGAACGGCCGCGGCGCGGTGGTAACGCTCGAGCACGGTGCCGGCCGCTGGCTGCTGGGCCCAGGCAGGGCTGGTGGCCACGGCGAGGAAGATCAGGTTTCTGGCAAGGCGGCCGGCGGCTGGCGAGATCATGGCGAGTCGGGTGTGAAGGGCTGAGCTCAATGACCGCTCGATGGTACCGCCCTTTGGCCCCCCGCGACAGGCCCCGGTGCGACTCACCGAGCCGAGCTGAAGTGCTCCTCCGCCGCGGCCTGGAAACCGATAAACGGAGCTCGCCTGGCTCTGCCACGTGTTGCTCCGATGTTGCGGTCCGGCCTGCCGCGAGATACATGTAGTGCAGCGCCTTTGAAACCTCATCTGGGAGCACCGCCCGATGCCCGTTCGCCGGCTGTTTCGCCTGCCGCTCGCCCTCCTCGTCGTCGCCGGCTGCCAGCCTCCGGGACCCGCGCCACAGCAGCCGGTGGCCAGCTACGACCTGATCCTCGCCGGGGGCCGGGTGGTCGACGGCACCGGGGCCGCCTGGTTCCACGGGGACGTGGCCATCTCAGGGGCTCGGATCGTCCGGGTCGCGCCGGCCGGCGCCCTCGCCACCGCCCAGGCCACCACCCGACTCGACGTCCGCGGCCTGGTGGTGGCGCCCGGGTTCATCGACATCCAGAGTCATTCCCGCGGCCCGTTCCTCCGGGGCGATGGCCGAGGGGTCTCCAAGATCACCCAGGGCATCACCACCGAGATCATGGGCGAAGGCTCGACCAACGCCCCGGCCAACGACAAGACCCTGGCGGCCGCGAACATCCGGGATACCGCGGCGCTCGCCCAAGCCAAGGGCTTCGCGGGGCAGGGCGGGTTCAATCGCTGGCTCGAGGCCATGAGGGCCCATGGCGTGTCGCCTAACATCGGCTCCTTCGCCGGGGCGACCACCATCCGGGTCTACGGGATGGGAGAGACCATGGGCCCCGCGACCCCGGCCGCGCTCGACTCGATGCGGCAGGCGGTCCGATGGGCCATGGAAGAGGGTGCCTTCGGGATCGCCTCGGCGTTGATCTACCCGCCGGGGAACTTCGCCTCGACCGAGGAACTGATCGAGTTGTCGAAAGCCATGGCCCCCTACGGCGGGGTCTACATCACCCACATGCGTTCCGAGGCCGACCAGGTACTGGAGGGGATCGACGAGGCGATCCGAATCGGCCGGGAGGGCGGGGTGCCGGTCGAGATCTACCACCTCAAGGCCGCCGGGCTGCGCAACCACCACAAGATGGCGCTGATGATCGCCAAGATCGACTCGGCCCGCGCGGCCGGGCTCGACGTCCAGGCGAACATCTACCCGTACGTCGCCGGCGGCACCGGTCTCTCGTCCTGCCTCCCCCCGTCCGCGTCGGAGGGCGGCAAACTCTTCGAGCGGCTCCGGGACCCCACCGAGCGGGCCCGGATCAGGGCCGAGCTGCAAGCCCCGGGCATGAAGACGTGGGAGAGTCTCTGCGAGCTGTCGACGCCGACCGGGGTCGTCCCGATGGGCTTCGACAAGCCGGAGAACGAACAGTGGTCCGGCAAACGGCTCTCCGAGATCGCCCGGGCGATGGGGAAGGACTGGATCGAGACGGTGATGGATCTCCTGGTGTCGGAGGAGCAGCGAATCGGGACGGTCTACTTCATGATGGCCGAGGATAACGTCAAGATGGGGCTGCGGCAGCCGTGGATCAAGATCGGCACCGATGCCAGCGGGGCCGACCCGGATTCCTCCAAGGGCGAGCTCACCCATCCGAGAACCTACGGCACCTATCCCCGGATTCTCGGCAAGTACGTCCGCGACGAGCGGGTGATCTCGCTCGAGGAGGCGGTCCGGAAGATGTCGTCGGTGGTGGCCACCCGGCTTTCGATCGAGGATCGCGGGGTGCTCCGGGCGGGGATGTACGCCGACGTCGTGGTGTTCGACCCGGCGACGATCGCGGACCGGGCCACCTTCGAGGCGCCCCACCAGCTGTCGGTCGGGATCCGCCACGTGCTGGTGAACGGGGTGGCCGTGGTCAAGGACGGGCAGCACACCGGGGCCAAGCCGGGTCGGGTGGTCCGGGGACCGGGGCATCCCAGACGGCCGGAGTGAACCCGTCCATGGGGTGATCGTCGGGCGGACCTGATCTCGGAACTGCAGTCGGGCCGAGGGCCCGGGGAGGAGTCATGGAGCGACGCGCGCTGTTCGAGGGGGCGTTCGCGGCGGGGTCGGCCGCCGCGCTGGGTCTTGGCGAGGTGGGTTCGCCCGTCCCGGCCGGCCGGGGCCAGGACCAACCCGTGGTGGTCGACGGGCTGTCGGCGGGCTCGATCCGACCGGCGGTCCTCGAGGGGATGCGGCGCGGGCAGGTCGACTGCTGTGTCGCGGCGGGGCCGAGCGACATCGGGTCGTTCGCCAACCTGCTCCACTTCTTCGACGACCGGCGCCGCGAGATCGTCCTGGCCAAGTCGGTGGCCGAGATCCGCGCGGCCAAGCGGGATGGCAAGGCCTCCAACGTCTTCTGCTGGCAGTCGTCCGAGGCCCTCGGGGCCGCCTTCAACTCGCCGCTCGGCTCGGCTCGCACCGCGCTCCGCGGGTTCGCCGAGATCGGCCTGCGGATCGTCGGGATCGCCTACAACGTCACCAACCCGTTCGGGGCCGGGTGTCTCGAGCCGACCGTTCCCCTGACCCGGGCCGGCCACCGGTTGGTCGAGGAGATCCACCGGCTCGGCATGGTGCTGGATGTCGGCGGCCACACCGGGGAGCAGACCTCGCTCGATGCCATCGCGGCCTCGCGGGGCGTCCCGGTGGTCTGCACCCACACCAACATCAAGAGCCTGAACGACAACGCCCGCGGCACCAGCGATCGGGTCATCGACGCCATCGTCGCGACCGGCGGGGTGATCGGGATCACCGCGGTGAGCGATTTCATGATGCGGCGACGAGGGAATACCGCCCCGGTGCCGCGGGCCAGCCTCGATCGCTACCTCGACGAGTTCGACTACCTCAAGCGTCGAGTCGGGGCCGATCACGTCGGCTTGGGACCGGACTTCGTCGACGGGATGAACATCCCCTACGGCGGCGGGATCAACAAGGAGATCATGCCGCCCGACCTGTTGGCCGAGCCCTGGGTCTACGTCGATGGCTTCGCGAGCATCGCCGAGGCGCCCAACGTGGCGCGAGGCCTCCGACGGCGGGGGTGGAGCCAGCAGGACGTCGACAAGGCGATGGGCGAGAATTGGCTCCGGGTCTATCGGCGGGTGTGGGGGCGTTAGGCTCGGCCGCTCCGGCGTCGTCGGGCGCCGTCGAGGCGAGAGCGCGAGGCCTACGGCCGAGGCGGCGGTCGAAGCCCCTCGCCATACCAGTAGCTGGTCGCCACACCCTCCCGCCGACGCACCAAGTCCACCCCGACCCGGGCCATCAACCCGAAGTAATGCCAGTCGCCTTTGACGTCGAACTTGCGGGTCGAGGTCACCGCCTTGACGCCGCGAAGCCGGGTCAGGCTGGCCCGCGGTTCGCGCCCTCGCCCCAAGGCCCGGGCTCGGAGCAGCAGGTCGACGTCCTCGGCAAACCGGAACCGCTCCCGGTAGCCGCCTAACGCCGTGAAATCGTCCCGCCGGATGAACACGGCCCCGGTGTCCATTCCCGTCAGCCAGACCATCGGCATCATCATCGCGTAGGTCAGCCCGATGCCCACCGACCAGCGATCCATCGTCACCCCGGTGGCCCCGGCCACTACCCGGCCGGTCGCCAACGACCGATCGATCGCGGCGAAGGTGTCGGGGTGGAGTCGAGAGTCGGCGTCGATGAACACCAAGACGCTGCCCCGTGCCTGGGCCGCGCCCCCGTTGCGGACCGCCGCGATGACCCGAGGGGCGACCTCGACCACCCGGCACCCCGCGTCCCGTGCCACCGGGACGGTGGCGTCGGAGGAGCCGTTGTCGGCGACGATCACCTCGATCTGGTCGGGCCCGCGGGGATAACGCCGGCGGGCCTCCGCCACGGACCGGAGCAGCCGAGGGAGGTAGGCTGCCTCGTTCCAGGCGGGAATCACCATCGAAAATCGTGGCTCGCTCACCGGCAACTCCTTGGGTTGCGCGGGGTTTGGCGGTTGGGAGCCCGCGCGGCGGGATCCGAGGGGGCAAACTCCGCGCCGGTTCGCGGAGTCGTGAGGGACCCGACTGCCAGGTGCCGGTCGGGGGCGATCCCGTTCCAAGACGGGCGTCGATGCGGGCTCGGATCGGGCCTGGCCCGCGATTGGGCTCGCGAGCGGACCCGGACTATTCCGGCAGCGCCGCGCTGAATCGGTAGACGTTGCCAGGTACCCCGCCGAGGTAATGGGTCAACACGAGGTCGAAGCTGGTCGCGGGACCGTCCCCGGTGTGCCATCGCGGGGTCGCTTGAACTCGTCGAATCGCAGGCCGCCGGAAATGATCTCGGCGTCGGGCGGAGTGTCGCGATCGCGGGCTGGGAGGAACTGGCCGTCGATGGCCAGCAGCGAGTAGCCGGGGTACAAGCCGGTGGGGCCGGCCGGGTCGGCGGTGCAGGCGAGCACGGCCAAGGCGAGGATCGGAAACAGTCTCCTCATGAACGGGAGCCTCCTCACGCACCGCGGATACCCGACTCGGGCTCGAGTCGTCACCGTGCGGGCATGCCGGGGCAGGGGCCGCGCCGCCAGCCGAGTCGGGTGACTCCAGGCTGATCGTCGAGGCCGGGATCGAACGGCGGGATCCAACGAGAGCGTGCCGACTATGTCTCGTCACCAGGTCCTGGTGCCGCGACGCACCGGGGAAACTCGGCCACGGCTTTGGGGCCGCTCCGCTCGAGGGCGGCGAAGAAGTCCGTATGGCCGGCAGATGGAGCCCACCCCCTAACCTGCCAGCGGGGCACCGATCGACGGGAGATGAAGCCGGTTCGGCCCAACGAGAAGCAGGTTCATTCCCGGCCGACGTACAACCCAGCCTTGCTCCACTCGACCTCGAGTCCGAGCCTCCCGATCCAGCCCGCTAGCGCCGATTGATCGACCGCCGATCCGCTGATCTCGATCATCCGCGCGACGTCGCGCAGGTGTCGGTCCGACCCGCCCGACTGGAAGAAGAGGAGCTTGTACGCGATCACGTACTCGATTGGGGCGAAACGAACCGGCTGGTCCTCAACCTGGCGAACGACCGCTCGCTCGAGCGCCCAAGCGTGGAACTCGTCTTCGCCGGAGAGATACACATCGGCCCGCATCCCCGTCGCCAGATGGATCAGGTTGAAGTGGCCATGCCGGGTCCGTTCCCGTTCGAGGGCGAGGACCTCGAGTGGTGGGCAGTAATAGGCCTCCTCCGGCCATAGACCTGCAAACGTCGGCAGGGCGGAAGGGGAGAGTCGGAGGACCAAGTCGACGTCCAGCGTGAGGCGGGGATGGCCGTAAACCACGGCGGCCAGGCCGCCGGTGACGACGTATTCGATTCCGGCCCGGTTCAGCGGGCCGATGAACAGCGAGACGAGGCTAGGCGCCAGCGTCACTCATCAGCTCCCGCACCCGGCGGTGAATCTCTTCCGCGGACCAGTCTTGGTGGCGAGCCCGGACGCCGGCCGTGGTCACACGCCAGGCCTCGAGCCAGAGGGCCTGAGCGAGCTGCACCTTCTCGTCCGCGGTCATCGCCCGGATTCGGTCTCGCTGACGGGCCAGGGCGGCGTTCATGGCGCAAAGTTGGCCTGTCCAACGGGCTGCGGCAAGCCAAGGCTCGCGGCTGGTGAGGAACTGGGTTCCGGGGGCCGGGGCCCGGGTTGGCTGGAGGTGTCCGCTACCTCGTTGCCCGGGTCCGCCCCGACCGGGTCCGATCAGCCGCTTCGCCCCATTGGGCGAGGAACCGGGTCAGGAACTCCCGCCCGTTGGCCGACTCCGCCACCAGCGGCGCCAACGCCGTGGCCACCGCCACCGCCAGATGGTAGCCTTCCGACCGCGACGCGACCGAACGCCGCCAGGCCGGGTGGTCGCCGTTGACCATCACCACGGTGTCCACCAGCCGAGCGATGTCCCCCGCCGGCCCGGCCCGCTCGACGTCGATCGTTAGGCCCAGCCGGACCGGACGCCTGCGGCCCGGGTTCGCGCCGAGTGGCGGCGCGGATGGCGCCGGAGGTTGGGGGGGCTCGGCCGGGACGTCAGCCCAAGCGGGTGACCCCGGGCTGATCGTCGAAGCCGGTGTCGAACGACAGGATCCGGCTTACCCCGTGCCGTTCCATCGTGGCGAGATGGAGCGCGTCGCGTGACGAGAGGCGGGGCCGGCCGAGGAGCAGGGTTTTGGCCCGCTCCACCTGGGGGTGGTCGATGGGGAAGACCTCATCGACCACGCCGCGCAGGGCATCGAACGCGGGCTGGATCGCGTCGAGCCGATTCAAGTGGCTGTAGCGATGGAGGATCTCCTCAAACACCTCGGCGCTGGTGACCAACTTCTCCCGATCGGCGATGGCCCGTTCGAGAAGCCGCTGGGCATCGACCTTGTGCCGATGGGGGGCACCGACCAGATACATCGGGACATTGGAGTCGACGAAGATCACCGGGACCGGCCGAAGGATCCTCGGGCGATCTCGTCGAGCATGGTGTCGACATCCGCGGTGGGGTAGTCGCCCCGGGCCGCCTCGCGCACGAGGGCGAGCTTGAGGTCCGGATCGGTGCCGGGTTCGCGGAGGGACAGCTCGCGCAGGGCGCGGCGGACCCATTCCGACACGGTGACCCGATGCCGGCGGGCGACCCGGACGAGGTCGCGGTAGGCTCCGTCGTCGAGGACGACTTGCAGGCGCTTACTCATGACATGAGTATAGTGTACTGTCGGCATGTTGTCACCCCCTCGAGTTTAGTGATTGCTCAAGCTACGGCAGGGCACCCGATTGGTGATAACCGAATTGCACCGAAGGTGGAGCCTTTTTGCCGCGAGGGGGGATCCGTGCGGGGACTCGAGATCGTCCTCATCCTGGCCAGCACCGCGCGACTCATCGCGAGGTGAGTCCCCCGGAGTCAGGCTTCACCGTTCGGTCCGGCGGCGGCTCGCTCGACGGCGTCAGGTTTGAGACTCGACGCCCGCCGGTGCCGGGCCGGCACCGGTCGAGAGTGCGCTCCACGGACAGGCCGAGCTTGTCCCTGGGCCTTGCCAGGGGGCCAAGGCGCGGATTTCTTCACTGCGATCCTTTCCCCCCCGGAGGTTCGATGCGCCGGTCCAACTCGTCCCGATCCCTGCCCCTCATCGCGACCACGCTCGCCCTGGCTACCTCGGTCGCCGCGGCACAATCGGGTTCCATCCAGGGTCGAGTGAGTGACAGTGCTGGCGGCGCCATCATCGGCGCCGTGGTCTCCGTCGAAGGATCGACGCTTAGGAGCGCCTCCGACGCCCGGGGCCGCTACACCTTGAGCGCGGTGCCCACCGGCAGTCGGAACATCCGGGTGCGGGCGATCGGCTACCTGCCGGCCACCAGCTCGGTGACGGTCACCGTCGGCCAGACGGTCCAGCTCGACTTCACCTTGACTCGGTCGGCGGTCGAGCTGGCGCCGCTCCAGGTGGTCGTCGGCTCCCGGGCCCGGCACACCGCGGCAGAAGAGTTGGCCGTCCCGGTCGACATCTTCACGGCCGAGGAGATCAAGAAGCTCGGCACCACCGAGACGACCCAGATCCTGGCCCAGCTGTCGCCGGCCGCGAACTTTCCCAAGCAGGCGGTGACCGACGCGACCGAAATCGTTCGACCGTTCACGCTCCGCGGCCTTTCGCCCGACCACAGCTTGGTGATGATCAACGGTCAGCGACGCCACCAGACGGCGTTGCTCAACGTGTTCTCGAATGGCTCCGCCCCGGGATCGAGCGGCGTCGACCTGAACGCCTTCCCCTCGAGCGCGGTGGACCGGATCGAAGTCCTCCGGGACGGCGCCTCGACCCAGTACGGTTCCGATGCGATCGCCGGGGTGGTCAACCTGGTGCTCAAGGAGGGTCAGTTCTCGCCGTTCGTGAACACCTCCTACGGCCAGCACGCCACCGGGAACGGTCCCGATGACGGCGCCTCGATCGACGTCAACGGCGGCGCCGGCATCAAGCTCGGCCGGGGCTCGCTCTCGATCTTCGGCCAGGTCCTCAAGCGCAACGCCACCAACCGGGCCTGCCCGGACGGCAGCTTCCCCGACCTGAACGGGGTCCGCGACTCGGTGGCGAACTGCCAGGTGATCATCAAGCGAACCGGGGTGCCGCAGCCCAATGTCCACTGGGGCGACGGCCTCGAGCGCGACATCCACACCTTCGCGAACCTCCGACTTCCGCTCAATCCGACCGGGACCACGGAGTTCTATGCCTTCGGCGGATATTCCGACCGCGACGGCACCGGCAACGGGTTCTTCCGCAAGCCCCAGAACTCCCGCAACTGGCCGGAGATCTACCCCCTCGGCTTCTTGCCCCAGTTCCGGCCCCAGGTGATCGACTACTCGGCCGCGGGCGGCATCCGAGCCAACACCAAGGGTTGGGCGATCGACTTCGGCGCGAACTACGGATTCAACAGCTTCGCTTTCAATCTCGAGAACACCCTGAACTCGTCCTTGGGACCGAGCCTGACGACCCCGACCGCGCCGGGCAGGGACGGGATCCGGGGAACGGCCGATGATCCCGGCATTCCCAACCAGACCAGTTTCGACGCCGGCAAGCTCCGTCGCGGCGAGTTCAACCTGGGGCTCAACGTGTCGCGCCCGGTCGAGATGGGTCTCCCTCGGCCCGTCAACGTCGCCTTCGGCGCCGCGTTCCGGCGGGAGCACTACGACGTCGTGGCCGGTGAGCGGGCGTCGTGGATCAACGGCTATCACAAGACCCGGGACAGCTCCGACATCGCCCAGGCGGGTTCGTCGGTCTTCCAGGGCTTCGCGCCCAGCGATGCCAGCTCCAACAGCCGGAACAACGTGGGCGGGTACGTCGATCTCGAGACCGAGCTCAACTCGGAGGTCCTGGTCAACGTGGCCGGTCGGTTCGAGAGCTACAGCGACTTCGGCCAACGGATCACCGCCAAGGCGGCCCTGCGCTACCAGCCGTCGCGCGAGGTGGTCATTCGGGGCGCCGCGAGCACCGGCTTCCGAGCGCCCGGCCTTTCGCAGAGCTGGTACAGCCACACCACCACGGCGATCCAGAACGGCGTTCTGGTCGAGATCGGCAACTTCCCGGTGACCAACCGGGCCTCGCGGATCTTCGGGGCCACGCCGCTCAAGGAGGAGACGTCTTTCAACTTGAGCACCGGCCTTGCTTGGAGCCCGACCACCCGCTTCACGCTGACGGTCGACCTCTATCACATCAAGATCAACGACCGGATCCTCCTCGGCGCCACCTTCGACGGCACCTCCGATCCGGTGGTGGCCCGGATCCTCGCCGACTCGGGCGTCACCTCGATCGTCGGGGTTCAGTTCCCGACCAACGCCCTCGACACCAAGACCCAAGGCATCGACCTGACGGCCGAGTATCGGTTCCCGGCCGCCGGCGGGGTGCTCGACCTGTTCGGGGCGTTCAACTACACCAAGAACACGATCACGAGGATCGCGCCGCTACCGGCCATTCTCAGGGGGACCGGGACGATCTACACCAGCGCGCTCGACGCCGTGACCATCAACGCCATCGAGCGGAACCGACCGGATCGACGACTCAACCTGTCGGCGACCTACTCGGTGGGTCGGTTCAACGCCTTGGCTCGGGCGTCGCACTATGGCAACTTCCGGGACGGCAGCCTCGACGGGATCGAGACCTTCGGGGCCAAGAACCTGATCGACGCCGAGGTGGGTTACAACTTCAACCAGATCAACCTGTCGGTCGGGGCGCGGAACCTGTTCGATACCTATCCCGATCGGGTTCAGATCGAGGCGAACACCAACAATGGCACCTTCATCTGGCCGGGGGCGTCGCCGTTCGGGTACAACGGGCGGTATCTCTACATCCGGGCGGAGATGCAGCTGACCAAGTAGCGATGGCTCGGCGAGGGTGACGTAGTAGCAGTCGGGATCCTGGCAGATCGGGTAGTGGTAGCGGCGCCTCGGGCCCTCCGAGGCGCCGCACCCCGGCCGCCACCAAGTGATCATTGGTGGCGGCGAGTTCGTCGGCGCGCCGTGACCGGCTCGAGTTTGGGGCGTTCCAGTGGGTCGATGGCGCGGATCGAGCCGTCGTCGGCGCTCAGCGGAGCATTCCCAAACGCGGCCATACCTCCGGGCGGCCGCCAACGGCGCGTGAAAGACACCGGGCGCCTCAACCTTGCGCAAAGTGCTGACGCCGGCCACACTAGTGGACTGTACCAGATAAGTGTTTAGTGCTATATTGGCTGGTATGGACACCCAGCCGATCGCCTTGACGCCCGCCGAGCGGACCGAATTGGAGCGACGCACCCGAAGCCGGACGGGCCGAGCCC
>VGVQ01000013.1 GCA_016874005.1 Gemmatimonadota bacterium
GGCGAAATGCTGGCGTTCGAGCACGGGGTGGGTCTCCTGCCAGGGCACTGTTCCTCCTCCCCAAAGGGAGTGGAAAAGTGTCACCCATGTGCCCGGACAGTTGTCACCTATGTACCCGGGTTGTACCCGTCGCGGCATAACAACCGATTGCACCCGACGAGGTCGCTTCGCGCCCTCGCAGCTGAATCGGTGATCCGTTAGCCAACACATGTGAGAGCTGTGTCCTCTCGGGTGAATGTGCCACGGGTGGGCCGGGCGTACGGGGCCGTGCTGGCCGCCCAGCAAGCTCACCTCCTGACCGGTTGCGTCGGCACCGTTGGGGTGGGGCTCCCGCGGGCGCCGGAGTTGAGTCGCTACCCGTGGCACCCGGGTGACGTCCTGGTCCTCGCGGTCGATGGCCTGGTGGACGTCTGGGACCTGACCGGGCTTCGGCGGCTCCGAGACCTCCCGATGGACCGACTGATCCAACGGCTCTCCGGGCATCCGAGTCGACTTCCCGAAGACGCGGCGATCGTCGTGGTCCGCGACCTGGGAGGCAGTTAGGCTGGTTCTTGATTGCGGGGCGCGGTATTAATTGGCGTGCCCGAGACCACCGCCCCTCACGTTCTCCGAGACCTCTCCCTCGTCCTGGTGACGGCTGCCGCCGCCACCATCGTATTCCAGCGGCTCAAACTACCGGTCATCGCCGGGTACCTAACGGCCGGGATCCTGGTCGGGCAGCAGGTCTTTCGCCGGCTCTTCGCCGATCCCGGGGTGATTCGCGATCTGGCGGAGATCGGGGTCGCGATGCTGATGGTCTCGGTCGGCCTGGAATTCCGGGTTCGCCGGGTGGCCCGGGTCGGTGGCCGAGTCGCGGTGACGAGTCTGATCGAAGTCGGCCTGATGCTCGCGCTCGGGTACATCGTGGCCCGGGCGGTCGGCTGGTCCACGACCGATGCCCTGTTCGCCGCCGGGGTGGTGGCCATTTCGAGCACCGCGGTGATCGCCAAGGTGTTCGAGGAACGCTCCGTCGACTGGCGGGTCAAGGACCTGGTGTTCGGGATCCTGGTGATCGAGGACCTGATCGCCATTCTCCTGGTGGCGGTCGCGACCACGGCGGCCTTCGGAACCGCCCTCGACGCCGGAGCCATTGGCCGGTTGTTCGGACGGCTCGGGTTGCTGCTCGGCGCGATGATCGTGGTCGGGATGCTGATCGTGCCGACGGTGATTCGGACCGTGGTTCGACTGGAACGGACCGAGACCACCCTGGTGACGGCGCTCGCCATCACCTTTCTGGCGGCCGTGGTGACCAACTCGGCGGGCTACTCGGTGGCGTTAGGCGCCTTCGTGGCCGGGACCCTGATGGCGGAATCCGGCGTCGGCCATCAGGTCGGCGAGGTGCTCCGGCCGGTCCGCGACCTGTTCGCGGCGGTCTTCTTCGTGGCGGTCGGGATGTTGCTCGAGGTCGGCGAGGTGGTCGAACACCTCCCCACCGTGGCGCTGTTCAGCCTGGTGGTCGTGGCGGGGAAGGTGGTTGGCGTGGCGACCGGTGCGATCCTTTCCGGTTTCGACATCCAGCGGTCGGTCCAGGCGTCGATGCGAATGGCCCAAATCGGAGAATTCTCCTTCATCATCGCGGGGCTCGGGATTGCCGGCGGCGGGGCGGGGTCGCCGCTCTACCCGGTGGCGGTGGCGACGGCGATGCTCACCACCTTCGTGACGCCGTGGCTCGCCGCCCGGTCGGAGCGGACGGCCCTCTGGATCGACGGGCGCCTCCCCGCGCCGCTCCAGACCTTCGTCACCCTCTACGGATCCTGGCTCGACGCGCTGAGCGCGGATCGGCGCGCCGACGGCGTCTGGCGCCGGGTCCGGCGCCCGGTCTGGTTGCTCGTGATCGACACCGCGGCGGTTGCCGTCGTCATGGTGGTAACGAGCCTCGCCTATCGCGGCCAGATCCGCTGGCTGGCATGGGTCGACCACACCACGACGTTCGGGAAGCTCGCCATCCTCGGGGCGGGAATCGCCGTCTCGGCCCCGTTCGGCATCGGATTGGTGCTGGCGGCCCGGCGCCTCGCCCGTCAGTTGGCCGAGGCCGTGGTGCCGCCGGTGGCGGCCAAGCGGGTCGATCAAGGCCGCGCCCCACGGCGAGTGCTCGAGGTCGCGCTCGAGATCGCCATCACGATCGTGGTGGGCATTCCGCTCGTGGTGGTGACTCTTCCGTTCCTCCCGCCCTTCGGCGTCCCCGGGGTCGTCTTCGCGGTGTTGGTGCTGCTCGGGTTGGCCTTCTGGCGGACCGCCCGAGACCTCGAGAGTCATACCCGCGCCGGGGCCGAGCTGGTGGCCCACGTGCTGAGCCGGCGGGGGGCGGCCGATCCGGAAGGGTTCGCGGTGGTGCGGGGGATGTTGCCGGGGCTCGGCGAGCTCACCCCGGTCGAGGTGGAAGGCGGCAGCGAGGCGGTGGGGCGAACGTTAGGTGACCTCAACCTCAGGGGCCAAACGGGCGCCACGGTCGTGGCGGTGGTCCGGGGCGATCAGCGGATCGTCTATCCCGATGCCGACCTGGCCCTCGAGCCCGGCGACCTGGTGGCGATGACCGGAACCCACCGGGCGGTCACCCAGGCGGAAGCTCTAGTGACCGCCAGAGATACCAGCTCGCCGCCGAGCGGTACGGACGCCACCGCCGCCCCTGCCGAGCCACCATCGCCGCCGTCGCCGCCGAGCCCTTCCGGTAGACCCGGGCAAACCCCTGCCTGATCGCGAGATCGCCTAACGGCAGGATGTCGGCGTGGCCGAGGTAGAAGATCAGCAGCATCTCCACCGTCCAGGGACCCACCCCCCGCACCGCCGTGAGCCGGTCGAGGATCGCCGAGGCCGGCAGCCGATAGAGCGCCTCCCGACCGGGGATCCGGCCGGCCTTGGCGTGGCGAGCCAAATCGACGATCGCGGCGGCCTTCGCGGTGGAGAGGCCGGCGCTCCGGAGCCGGGCCGGACTGGTGGCGAGCACCCGGGCCGGGCTCGGTGGCCGGCCGCCGAAGAGGTCGAGGAACCGTCCGTAGATCGTCGCCGCGGCCTTGCCCGACAGCTGCTGGAATACGATCGAGCGCTGGAGGTAATGCGCCGGCGCCAGGCGCGGTGGCGCCAGGCAGACCGGGCCGACCCGCTCGACGATCGCGCCGAGCACTGGGTCGACCGCCGAGAGGTGGGCCGCGGCGTCGACCAGATCGACTCGCCGGGTTGCCGGACCCCAGAAGTAAGGCTCGTCGCTGGCCATCCCGAATGCTAGCGCCACCCCGCGCCCACGGCGAACATCGAACCCCGCTCGGGATTGCCGGGCGCCGTCGGGTCGAGTATCTCTCGCCCCCGATGACCAGCGGCGAACTCCCGGCCCGAGACACCGCGGTAACCCTCGCCGGCGGTGGTAATCGAGCCTTCTACCAGCTCGGGCTCTTGGAGGTCTGGTGGGCCCGAGTGGAGCCGCGTCTCGGCGTCCTCGCCGCCTGCAGCGCGGGTGGCTGCACCGCGCTGCTGCTGCTCACCGGACGGGCCGAGCCCGCCTTTCGGTTCTGGCATGCTCGCCGGGCCCCGGTCAAACGGAACCTCGAATGGTGGCGGCTCCTCAAGGGCCAACGCCCCGCGCCGCACTACCCGATCTACCGGGACACCCTGCACGTAGCGCTCGCCGAGGGCGGTCTGGAGCGGGTCCGGGCCGCCCGGTACCCCGTCCTGGTTGTGGTCGCCGTTCCTCCCGAGGCGCTGCCGATTCCCCTCGCCGTGCCGATCGGGCTCGGTGCCTACTCGCTGGAGCGCTGGCTCAACCCCGGGCGCCTCCATCCCGGGATCGGCCGCCGCCTGGGGTTTCGCCCCTGGGCGATCGATCTCCGCCAGTGCGACTCGATCGAGTCGATGGCCGCGGTGGTCCTGGCCTCGTCGGCCACGCCGCCCTTCACGCCCGTGGGCCGGCTCGAGGGCCGGCCTGTCCTGGACGGCGGTCTGGTCGACAATGCCCCGGCCTTCGCCGCGGACGCGGTCCCCGGGGTCCGCCGCCACTTGGTGGTGCTCACCCGGCCGTATCCGGCAACCTCGGTCGGTCACCAGGGTCACCGCTGGTACCTCTGCCCGAGCCGCGCGGTCCCGGCCGATCGATGGGACTACACCAGGCCGGAACGGATCGCCGCCACCATCGAATTAGGCCGGGCGGACGCGGCGGCCCGGGACGCTCACTTCAACCGCTGGCTCGCCGGCATGGACCCCGAGTGAATCACGAGACCTTCCGCCGCGAGGCCCACGCCATGGTCGACTGGATGGCCGACTACCTGGCCGAGGTGGAACGCCGGCCGATCGTCCCGGCCACCAAGCCCGGGGAAATTCGAGCCCAGCTGCCGGCGGCCCCGCCCGACGGTCCCGAGCCGTTCGAGCGGATTCGGGCCGACGTCGACCGGATGGTGATGCCCGGTCTGACCCACTGGGCCCACCCCGGGTTCTTCGGTTACTTCCCGGCCAACCACAGCCCGCCCTCGATCCTGGCGGAGATGATGACCGCGGCGTTAGGCGTTCAGGCGATGTCGTGGCAGACCTCGCCGGCCGCGACCGAGCTGGAGCAGACCGTGATGGACTGGCTCCGCCAGATGATCGGCTTGCCGGAGGCCTTCACCGGGGTGATCCAGGACTACGCCTCGACCTCGACCCTGGTCAGCCTGATCACCGGCCGCGACCGCTGCCGTTCGGACCTCGATCGAGCGGTGGTCTACCTGTCGACGGAAACCCACGCCTCGGTCGCCAAGGGAGCCCGCCTCGCCGGGTTCCTCCCGGAGCGGATCCGGCTGGTCCCGGTCGACGAACGCTTCGCGATGCGGGCCGAGGCGCTCCGAGACGCGGTCGCCGCCGACCGGGCGGCGGGGTTGCGGCCGGCGGTGGTGGTCGGCACCTCGGGGACCACCTCCTCGACCGCCATCGATCCGTTGCGCGCCATCGGCGAAATCGCCCGCGACGAAGACCTCTGGTTCCACGTCGACGCCGCCTTCGCCGGCTCCGCCGCCATCGTGCCGGAGCTTCGCTGGGTGCTCGACGGGGCCGAGCTCGCCGACTCGGTGGTGATGAACCCCCACAAATGGCTCCTGGTCAACTTCGACTGCTCGGCCTATTTCGTTCGCGACCCGCAAGCCCTGCTGCGCTCCTTCAGCACCGCCCCGGAGTACCTCAAGACCAAATACGACGCCCAGGTGGTGAACTATCGCGACTGGGGCGTTCCCCTGGGCCGCCGGTTCCGGGCTCTCAAGGTCTGGTTCGTGATCAGGAGCTACGGGGTCGAGGGCTTGCGGGCGATGATTCGGGAGCACGTGCGGCTCGGCCACCGGTTCGCCGACTGGGTCACGGCGGATCCCGAGATGGAATTGCTCGCCCCGGCGCCGATCGGGCTGGTCTGCTTCCGGTGGCGGCCGGCTGGAGTGGCGGAAGGCGATCTCGACCGACTGAACGAGAAGCTGCTGGAGCGGATCAACGGGTTCGGCGACGTCTTCCTCACCCACACCTCCCTGGGGGGCCGATTCACCATCCGGCTCGCGCTCGGGCATCTCTCGACCACCGAGGCCGTGGTGACCCGAGTCTGGGAGCGGGTAACCGCGGCCCGCCGGGAGCTCGCCGCCGCCCGATGAGCGGCACCGGCCGGTCGAGGCACGGGCCGGCCGACCGTCGAAACCGGCCGAGCGCCGGCCCCTGTCGTTAGGCGGTGCTCGCTCCCTCGGCCGGCGACGGCCGGATCAGCGCCGCCCCGATGATCATCGCCCCGCCGAGCCACTGGAGGATGCCGAAGGTCTCGCCGTACACCAGGTAGCTCATCGCGGCCGCCGCGACCGGTTCGATCGCGAAGATCAGCGCGGCTTCCGTCGGCCGAACCAGTCGTTGGCCGATCAGCTGGCCTCCGAAGGTGAGGATCGAGAACCCCGCCAGCACCACGATCAATCCGGCGGTGAGGGCGGTCGGTTCGAACCGGCCGGTCTCGACCAGGGGCGACACCAGGAGCCCGAACAGGGCCATCATCACGAATTGGACCGCCAGCAGACGCCAGGGGTCGTGACGCCGCCCCAGGTGTCCCGCCGCGATGATGTACGCCGCCGCGAGCGCGGCCGAGAGGAGGGTGAGGCCGTCGCCGATGGTGAGCCCAACGGCCGCTCCCGCCGGCTTGGTGAGTAGCCAGCTGCCGACCAGGGCGACGACGACCCGGACCACCGATCGGCCGGCCGGCAGGTGTCGGGTCCACGCCACCAGCAAGAGCGGAACGAGCGGCGTCTGGACGCTGAAGAGAAACGCCGACCGGGCTGGCGGGATGCTCACCAGGCCGGCCGCGAAGAGAGCCAACTGGACGGCGAATACCGAGCCGAGGGCGGCGCCCGCCAACCAGGTCTCTCGCGGCGTGGTCCGCCAGGTCGGCGAGAGCGCCACGGCCGCGGGGCCAAACCGGGCCGCCAGGAAGAGCATCGGCGTGACGGTGCCGAGTACCATCTTGTTCAGCGGGAACCCGATGCCCCAGATCACCGCGCACCCGACCAGAACGCCCACCGCCCCCCGGTGGGTCACGGCTTGGCCCCGGCCAGAAGTGGGGCGAGGAACCGACCGGTGTGGGAGGCGGCGACCGCCGCGATGGCCTCGGGTGGGCCTTGAGCGACGACCCGGCCGCCGCCGTCGCCGGCCTCGGGGCCCATGTCGACGATCCAATCGGCTCGTTTGATGACGTCGAGGTGGTGCTCGATGACCAGGACGGTGTGGCCCGCGTCGACCAGGCGGTCGAGGACGGCGATCAGCTGGCGGACGTCGTCGAGATGGAGGCCGGTGGTGGGCTCGTCGAGAAGGTAGAGCTTCCGGCTGTCCCGCTTGCCGGCCTGGATCAACTCGCGGGCGATCTTGAGTCGTTGCGCCTCGCCCCCCGAGAGGGTGGTGGCGGGCTGGCCGAGTCGGAGGTAGCCGAGCCCCACCTGCTGGAGCTGCCAGAGCGCGGCCCCGAGCCGCGGTTGATGGCGGAACCGCCCGATGGCGTCGTCGACGGTCCACTGCAGCACGTCGTGAATCGACTGGCCCCGGATCCGGACGTCGAGGACCTCGCGCCGGAACCGGGTTCCGCCGCAGCTGTCGCAGGGAACGAAGACGTCGGCCAGGAAGACCATCTCGACCTGGACCTGGCCGGCGCCCTCACACTGCTCGCAACGGCCGCCACCGGTGTTGAACGAGAAGGTCGCCGGGGTGTACCGTCGGCTCCGGGCCATGGGCTGCTCAGCGAACAGCTCGCGGATCTCGTCGAACGCCTTGACGTAGGTGATCGGGTTGGATCGGGGCGAGCGGCCGATCGGCGACTGGTCGATCAGGATCACGTCCTGGATCCACTCGTGGCCGGTCATCGAGGCGATGTCGCCGACGGTCTCGCCCAAGTGGGCCTTGATCGAGGGGGAGCCGTGGAGCCGCGCTTCCAGCTGGCGGTAGAGGACGTCGTGGACCAGGGTGCTCTTGCCGGATCCGGAGACCCCGGTGACGCAGGTCAGGGTGCCTAACGGTATGGTGACGTCGACCTGCTGGAGGTTGTGGTGCCGGGCGCCCCGGACCGTGAGCCAACGGGGGCCGGCCGGCCGGCGGGCGCTGGGAACCCCGATCCGCTTGGCGCCGGTGAGATATTGGCCGGTCAGGGTCTCCCCCGCGCCCGGCAGGGGGCCGGCGTGGACCACTCGGCCGCCCTTCTCGCCCGAGCCGGGGCCGAGCTCGAGCATGTAGTCGGCCCGCTCGATCGCCGCGAGATCGTGTTCGACCACGATGACCGTGTTGCCGGCGTCCCGGAGCCGGCAGAGCAACCCGAGCAGCCGATCGGTATCCCGCGGATGAAGGCCGATCGAGGGCTCGTCGAGCACGTAGAGCGAGTCGACCAACCTGGCGCCGAGGGCGTTCGCGAGGGCGATGCGCTGGGCCTCCCCGCCCGAAAGGGTCCGGGTCTGCCGGTCGAGGGCGAGGTAGCCAAGCCCGACATCGACCAGGAACTCCACCCGGCCTCCCAATTCCGTCAAGATGTCCCGAGCGACCGCCCGGGCGTGGTCGGACAGCCCCAGCCCGCGGAGCCAGAGCTGGAGATCGGCGAGCGCCAGCGCGGCGGCCTGGGCGATGGTGCGTCCCGCCACCGTCACGGCCAAGGCGTCGCCGTTGAGCCGCTGCCCCTGACAGGCCGGACAGGTCTTGGCCAACTGGTACTGGCGGAGGAAGACTCGGATGTACTGCTTGTAGCGTTTCTCCTCCAGCGCTTTGAGGAAGGGGAAGACGCCCTGGAAGCGGCCGATCTTGCCCCACAGCAACTCCCGCCGAACCGTGCTCTTGAGCTGCCGCCAGGGGACCGTCGGGTCGGCGCCGAGCTTGCGGGCCACGTCGTAGAGGAGCCGTCGCCTCGTCTCGTACCGGGGCTTGGTCCAGGGATCGATGGCACCCCCGATCAGGGAACGGCCGGGGTCGGGAACCACCAGCGACTCGTCGTACTCGAGCACCGCGCCGAAGCCGTTGCAGCCGCCGCAGGCGCCTCGGGGGTTATTGAAGGAGAAGAGGGCCGGCGAGATCGGCGCGGCCGGCGTGTCGCACCGGCTGCAGGCCGGGTGGGCGGTGAAGCGGAGCCGTTCCGGGTCGAGCAGCGCGACCGCGATCCCCTCGCCTTCGGCCATCGCCAAGGCCAGGGCTTCGGCGATTCGGGTTTCCTGCCCCGGGACCGCGACCAGCCGGTCGACGATCACCAGGAGCTCGGTCGAGTCGCCCCAGTCGGCGCCCGGAGGAAGGTCGTCGAGATGCCACGGGGTTCCGTCGACCCGGACCCGAAGGAAGCCTAACGCCCGGAGGTTCTCGGTGATGGCCTGGTGCGAGAGCCGGGCCGACGGCGGCAACGGGAACGCCACCTGGACCGGCCCGCCCCGGGCGGCCACCGCCGCCGCCGCGGTCGTGGGGGTGTCCCGAGCTACCGGCCCCCCGCAGTGGCGGCACTGTTGGCTGCCGACCCTGGCCCACAGCAGCCGGAGGTAGTCGTAGACCTCGGTGGCCGTCCCCACGGTGGATCGGCTGGAGACCGTGGGGTTATGCTGTTCGATCGCCACGGCCGGCGCGATTCCCTCGATCCGGTCGACGGCGGGCTTGGGCATCCGCTCGAGGAACTGCTTGGCGTAGCTCGAGAGCGACTCGATATATCGCCGCTGCCCCTCGGCGTAAATGGTATCGAACGCCAACGAACTCTTGCCCGACCCCGATGGGCCGGTGATGACCACCAGCCGGCGATGGGGCAGCTCGACCGTGATGCCTTTGAGGTTATGCTGACGGGCGTTGGTGACGCGCAAGGCGGATTCGGGCACAGCCTGAGAAAATAAGGGTGTCAGCGATTACTTTCTGCCGAGCCCATGGCGACCCTCCTGACCCCCAAGAACCTGCTCCGCGGGCTGGAGCTGTTCCTGCTGGCGTCGCTGGCGAGTTTCGCGGTGGTGCTCTACTACAGCAAAAGCAGCACCGGGTTCCTGGCCGCGATCCCGTCGATCGAGTTCGGCTGGCTGCTGCTCGGACTCGCCATCGCCTCGATGGACTGGATCGGCGGCGGCCTCCGCAACTACGTTCTCGCCAGGAACCTCCTCCCGAACCCGTCGCTCAAAGGGATGATTCTCTCCGGCGGGATGAGCGCCTGGGCCGGGTACTTGACCCCGGTGATGTCGGGCGCCGCCCCGATGATGATCTACACCATGCGCCGCCATGGGGTGCCGGTCCCGCTGGGCTTCACGATCACCTTCATGAGTTTCATCGCGACGGTGGCGTTCTTCGCGATTGCCGGCCCCATCGCCATTGCGTTCGGGGCGGGCAAGTCACTCGGCAATCACGGGGTCGCGCTCGGGATCTCCCTCTACGACCTCTTCATCGGCAGCCTGGCGATCTTCTGCGCGCTCGGGGTCTTCTTCTTGTTCGTAATCCTGTTCCCGCGCCAGGTCCGGAATCTGGTCCACTGGATCGCCAGGCTGGTGGGCCGCCGAAGTCGGTGGGTGGCCGGCAAGATGGATGGGTTGGAGCGGGGGCTCGACCAGACCCAGGCCGCGGTGGCGAAGTTCAACTCGCCGAAGGGCTGGGGTGCCCTGGCCCTGGCGACGGTGATCTCCGGCCCGTCCCACGCCAACAAACTCCTCGCCGGATACGTGGCGCTCCGGGCGATCGGGATCGAGGCCCAGTTCGTCGACGTCCTCCTGCTCCAGACCTTCATCACCTTCGTTCTGTATTTCTTCGCCCCGACCCCCGGCGGGTCGGGCATCGGCGAGCTGCTGTCGACCGCGGTCATGTCGATATACGTCCCCAAGACCATCGCCCCGCTCTACATCATTCTCTGGCGGCTGATCATCAGTGGCTACACCGTCCTGGCCGGCTCCTACCTGTTCTGGCGCTGGGTGCGCCAGGGGCTCAAGGGGATCGAGCAGGACCCGGCCGAGTACGACTCCGGACCGCCGGCCGGGCCCTCGGATGCCAATTCTTGCTAACCTGCCGACCCCGCCCTACGTTTGATGCCCACGTCACCTGCCCAGGGTAGCGCGTCGCATGCAGCTCGAATTCGGCGGGCAGCGGAATTCCGTCGCCGCCGGTGAATTGCTCGTTGGCTCCCAAATCGCCGCCGCGGTCGCCGTGGGCGGCGATGCTGTGCGCCCCAGCGGCGGCTCCCTTGGGCGGCTCGTGGCCCTGAGCGACGGCCGCGAGTATCCCATAGACGTCGTGCCCTTCGTGCTGGGTCGCGACCCGGCCGCCCAGGTGGTAATCGGGTCGCCGGACGCCTCACGCCGGCACGCCGAGATCGTGGCCACCCCAGGTGGGGACGTCCTCGTCGACCTGAGCAATCATGGCACCATCGTCAACGGCTCGGGTATCAGCGGCCGGTACCAGCTCAAGGCGCTCGACGTCATCCGGATCGGCGCCGACGAGTTCCGCTATTACTCGGGGACGGCGCCGGGCGCCGTCCCGCCGGCGGGAGCCGAGTTTCGGCTGAGCGACACCTTGGTGGGTATCCCGCTTCGGACCCTGGTGGCCGCGATCCCAACCAGCCCCGCGGCTCGTCCACTCGCCGTGCTTCTCGGAAAGACCGGGGCGCTCAAGGGCCGTCGATTCCAGGTGGTGACGCCGGCCGCCACGATCGGCCGTGATCCCGGTGTCGATGTCCCGGTCGCCGACCACAGCGTGAGCGCCCGCCACGCTCGGCTGGAACTGCGTGAGGGAGTCTGGACTCTCGCCGACCTCGCCAGCGGCGGGGGTACCTGGGTCGACGGTGAACCGGTCGAGGACGAGGTCCCGTTGTCGCCGGGCGCCGTGATTCGCCTCGGCGACCTCAGCCTCGCGTTCGAGCCGCGCGACGAGCGGCGCGGAGAGGCACCGATTGCGGCCTCCCAACCGGCGCCGTCTCTCGGCGAGCCAGAACCGACCGTCGGCGGACCCGCGCAACCGGCGCCGGTCGAGCCGGCTGCGGGCGGGCGCGCTCGCTGGTTGCTGGCAGGGGCGATCGTGGTGCTGGTCGGCGCGCTCGCTGCCGTCGTGCTCCTAGGCTAGCGGATGCTGATCACCTGCGCCGGAGATACCCACGTGGGGGTTGTCCGCAGCGGGAACGAGGACAGCTTCCTGCTCGACTATCAGCATGGCCTGTTCATCGTCGCCGACGGGATGGGAGGCCACGCGGCCGGAGAAGTCGCCAGCGAAATGGCGGTCGAGATCATCGCCAAGGAGTTGGGAAGCCTCAGAGGCCTGTCCGACGCCGAAGCGTTCGACCGGATCCGATCGGCGATCCGCCGGGCCAATCAGGCGATCTTCGAACGGACCCTCGCCGAAGCCGACAAGCGGGGGATGGGCACCACGATCACGGTGCTGGTGCTGGCGGCCCGCCGATACCTGATCGGCCAGGTGGGCGACAGCCGGGCCTACCTCCACCGCAGCGGCAGACTGCTCCAGGTAACCAAGGATCACAGCTACGTCCAGGAACAGGTCGACGCCGGCCTCCTCACCGCCGAACAGGCCCGGACCCATCCCTACAGCAACGTCATCACCAGATGCGTCGGCGCCAACGAGGATGTGGTGCCCGACGTCTACTTCGGTGCGCTGGAACAGGGCGATGTCATCCTGCTCGCCTCGGACGGGCTCACCGGGATGCTGGAGGACGACCAATTGGCGAGGATCCTCGACGGCGGGGTCCCACCCGAGGTGGCCGTCAACCGGATGATCACCGAGGCCAACCGGCACGGGGGGCTCGACAACATCACGGCCATTGTGGTGCGAGTCGACGAGGTTTAGGAGAGCAGAGCCCCCGCTTCCAGCCGCCGGGCCACCTCTTCCGCCGGCAACGCCGCCAATGCCACCACAGAATCGACGGACCGGCCGATCGGATCGGCCGTGAACACCCGCAGCCGCCTGGCGCTCTGATACAGCTCGGCCCCAATCCGGGGAAGTCCGAGTTGTCCGGCCCGTCCCTCGTCGGTCAGCCGTTCGATCCGACCGTCCCGGGTGCGAAGCAGCAGATCGACGCTGAGCATGTTGTCGCGGGCGGGGTAGTCGAGCAGCAGCCCATCCGGGGCGAGCCCGCACTCGACCGCGAGACGCTCCTCGACCCGGGCGGTGAGATCGGGTTGATCCGGAATCCACCGGCCAGCGCCCGGCGGGAGATCGCTCGCCGGAAGATCCAAGGCCCGCTTGTAGAGCCGCCGCTCATGAACCGCCCGGGCCAGGCCGGTTGGATCGGCCGCGATGAGCCGCTCCATCAGGGCGCCGTCCGTGGCGCCCGCGACCGAGGCGGCGTCGAGCCGCCCGGCCGCGACCGAGCGTCGAACCGCCCGTTTGAACATGCAGGTGGCCGCCCGGACCGCGTGGTGCCAGTACACGTTACGGTACATCTGGTACTTGGCGAACAGGAGGGTCTCCAACGCGCTCACGCCCTTCTCGAGGACACCCACCGCCCGCCGGCCCGGTGCCGCCTCCATCACGGTGAGGGCGGAGAGGAGGCGATCGACGTCCAGGGTCCCGTAGGGGACCCCGCAGGCGCGGGCGTCTCGACTGAGATAGTCGACCTTGTCGAGATCGAGAGAGCCCGAGATCAGCCCCTGCAAGGGATTGTCGCTCCGCCCCCGCATCAGCTGGCCGATCGCCGGTGCCAGGCTGGGCCCGCCGATCGCCTCGAGCGCCGAACGAAGCGGCTCCTCGCTCAGCTTCCGGGCGCCCAACTCCTCGTGGTGGGGGAACCCGGCTTCCTCGAGACCGTGCGAAAACGGATAGTGGCCGATGTCGTGGAGCAAGGCGGCCAACCGGATCGCCAGCTGGTGCTCTGCGGAGACGTCGGAGAGTTCACCCCGCTGCTGGAGAATGGCGAGCGCCCGGCCAGCCAGATGGTAGGCGCCAAGGGCGTGCTCGAAACGGGTGTGGGTGGCGCCGGGGTAGACCAGGAAGGCGTGCCCCAATTGGCGAACGTACCGGAGTCGCTGGACCGGCGCGGTGTCCAATACCGCGAGCGCCGCCTGGTCCAACTGGATGTTGTCCCAGAGCGGGTCGCGGATGATCTCGAAGGGAACTTGGGCCGAGTGGCCCACCGGACTACCCGTGGGGTCCGGCTTTGGCCACCGCCTCGGATACCCCTGAGGCGAAGGTCTTGAAGTTGTCGCGGAAAATCCCGGCCAACTTCTTGGCCTGGGCGTCGTACCCGGCCGCGTCCTTCCAAGTGCCGCGAGGGTCGAGTACCTCGGACGGGACACCGGGCACCGCCACCGGGACGCTGAACCCGAAGGTCGGGTCAGGCCGGTAACTGGCCTGGTCGAGCTGGCCGGCCAGGGCGGCCGTGACCATGGCCCGGGTATACGACAACTTCATCCGCGACCCGACTCCGAACGGGCCGCCGGTCCAGCCCGTGTTCACCAGCCAGACCCTGGCGGCGTGCCTCGAGATCTGCTCGCCGAGCATCGTGGCATACACCCCAGGGTGGAGCGGCAGGAACGGTGCCCCGAAGCAAGACGAGAAGGTGGCCGACGGCTCGGTGACGCCGCGCTCGGTGCCGGCGACCTTCGCGGTGTACCCCGACAAGAAGTGGTACATGGCCTGCTCGGCGCTGAGCCGGGCGATCGGGGGCATCACCCCGAACGCGTCGGCGGTGAGGAAAACAATGTTCTTCGGGTGGCCGGCCTGACCCGACGGCTCGAAGTTCGGGATGTAGTGGATCGGGTAGCTGGCCCGGGTGTTCTCGGTGAGCTTGTCGGATCCGAAGTCCACCTGGCGACTGGCCTCGTCGATCATGACGTTCTCGAGGACCGTGCCGAACATATGGCTCGCCGCGTAGATCTCGGGCTCGCCCTCCTTGGAGAGCCGGATCACCTTCGCGTAACAGCCACCTTCGAAATTGAAGATCCCCCGATCGCTCCAGCCGTGCTCGTCGTCGCCGATCAGCCGCCGCGCCGGGTCGGCCGAGAGGGTGGTCTTGCCGGTGCCGGAGAGGCCGAAGAAGATCGCGGTATCGCCGCCCTCGCCCACATTGGCCGAACAGTGCATTGGCAAGACGCCCTGCTGGGGCAAGAGGTAGTTGAGCACCGTGAAGATCGACTTTTTCATCTCGCCGGCGTACCGGGTCCCGCCGATGACGATCGTTCGCCTGGCGAAATTGAGGACGATGAAGGTACTGGTACGAGTCCCATGAGTGGCGGGGTCGGCCTGGAACTCGGGCGCGTGGTAGACGACGAACGAAGGGGCGAAGCCCGCCAGCTCGGCGGCCGACGGCCGGATGAACATGTTCCGGACGAACATCGCCTGCCAGGCGTTCGGCGTGATGAACCGGACCGGCAGCCGGTAGGCACGGTCGGCTCCCCCAAACAGATCCTGGACGAACACCTCGGCCTGGGCGCTCAGGTGGGCCTGAACGTCGGCCAGAAGCCGATCGAATTTCTCGGGGGCGAGCTTGTCGTTCTTGTCCCACCAGATCTTGCTTGCGCTGGACGGCTCTTCGACGACGAACTTGTCCTTGGGCGATCGACCGGTATGGGGACTCGTGACGACCGCCAGCGCCCCGTGGTCGGTGATCCGCCCCTCGCCGCGCCGCGAGGCGTGCTCGTACAAAGCCGGAGTTGCTAAGTTGGCCCAAACCGTTCCGGTGTGGACGCCTTGGGCTGTGATGTTGGAATTCGTGCTCATAAACCTGTGGTTGGGGCGGGCACAGCCCACTCGGGCAACGGCCGTTCCGTGAATAGAAAACGTTTCCTCATGAAACGTTGGAGCCTTGCTGCGAAAGACCCGTAAGATCGGTTTCTAGGACCCGGCGGACAAGGGAGCGTCACCCAGGGCAACCGAATCGGGACCGGTGGCTGTCGTAACAGGCCTGCCACAGCGCCGACCTCGCCGGCAGCGCTTTGACCTCGATCCGGCGCCATAATCGATTGTCAGCAAACATCTTGAGCGATTGCTCCCCAGCTTGGAGACCGAGGTACGGAAACTGCCCCCTCGGCATTGCCGGCGGCGCCGACCGGCGTCGGGCTGCAAGTCTTCGAACAGTGACCAGGATATAGTGCAAACTCGGATCCTGCTGCTTGGCAATCCTGACGCCAGACCCGACGGTCTCGAGCGGGCGCTGATTCGCGCGGGCTATGGCTTGAGCGAAGCCGCCGGTCCGACCTCCTCTCCCGGGGATGCCGGCTCGCCCGATCTGGCGATTCTTTCGCTCCTCCCGGCCCACGGATCGCCCGAGGATCAACTGGCCCCGCTGCTCCGGGCCGGATGGTCCGCGGTGCCGACCATCGTTCTCGCGCCAGTCGGGGGGTCGGACCTCGTGGTCCGGGCTCTCGCGCTTGGCGCCGCCGATGCCATGGTGGCCCCGATCGCGTTGTCGGAGTTGAACGCCCGGATCCTCTCCCGGCTTCGGGCCGTGCGGGACGGGTTTCGGGCCGCGGAGTCGAGCAACGCCCAGTCGCAGCTCTTCGCGGTGTTCAAGGAGGTAGCCCTCGCCAGCCGCCCGGAGGAGATGCTCCAGGTGCTCGTCCGGCACCTCGGTCAGTCGCTCGGCGCGGCCCATTGCGGCTGCATCTTCACCCTGGAGCCCCGGCGGGGGCGGTTGGTCGCGGCGGCGGAGCGTCCTGAGATCCGCAGCCTCGAAGTCGACCTCGATGACTACCCGGAGGTTCGTCACACCGCGGCGACCGGGCGAACGACCTTCGTGCCCGACGCGGTCCGGCACCCGCTCTTCAGTCACGCGGCGTCGGCCACCCCGCCGTCGGTGGCGCCGTTCGCGCCCTCGAGCGCGGTCGCGGTGCCGGTCCACTTCCAAGGCAAGAGTGTCGGCGCGATCGTGGTTCGGACCGCCGCTCCGAGTCCCGCACTGACGGTCGATGACGTGGCGTTCGTCGAGACCCTGGTGGCCACCACCTGCCGCCTCCTCGAACAGGAAGAGCGTCGGGCGACGATCAACCGCCGCCAGGCCAGCGCCGGGGTGGTCGACCCGCTGACGGGTTGCGGGGGGCTCGACGCCCTCGATCGGCGGATCCGCGACGAAATGGAGCGGAGCGATCGCTATGCCCGGACCTTCTCGGTGATGCTGGTCGATGTCGACGGACTCCGTTTTCACAACAAGCGCGGCGGGGTCGAGGCGGGAGACCGCATCCTCAGCGAGTTAGGCGGTCTTCTGCAGCGGGAACTCCGCTCACCTGACTTCGTCGCTCGGCACGGCGGCGACGAGTTCGCGATCGTGTTGCCGGAAACCGGCGACGACGGCGCCCGGTTGACGCTCGATCGGCTTCGCCGGGCCATCGCCGAACATCCGTTCACCGACCTCGGAGCCGAGCCGGTTGCGGTCTCCGGGGCCTGGGTGACCTACCCCGACCCGGCCCTGCTGACGCCCGACGATCTCTTTGCTCGGGCGGAAGCCGCCCTGACCGCGGCCAAGTCCAGCCGCGCCCCCGAGCACGCCGCCTAACCTCCCGGGCCGAGCGGTGCCGCCGTAAGTTCTGCTCCGATGCATCATTTCTACCCCTTGCTCGCCAGGCCCTGGGCCGGAATGGCGATTGCCGCGGCTGTGGGGCTGTTGGCGTTGGCCCTGCTCGGCATCGGGCGGCGCCCTGGCCGCGGGCTTGCCCGTCTGACGGGCCGGTTAGTCGCGGTGATCGCGTCCGTACTCGCTGTTGGCGGCGCCATTGGGACGGCCAAGGCCGTCGGGGCCGATCGGATCCCGCCGCCGGGACAGCTGATCGACGTCGGCGGCTACCGGCTCCACCTGCTGGCCGAGGGCGATGCTCGAGGGGAGCCAACGGTGGTGTGGATCCCCGGCGGTCATGCCCAGGGTCACGGCTTCTACAACTTTCACAAGGTCTTCCGGGCCGAAACTCGCTCGATCCTCTTCGATCGGGCGGGGACCGGGTGGAGCGACGTCGGTCCGTTCCCCCGTACCACCGGGCGCGAAGCGGTCGAGTTGGCCACCCTCCTCGCACGGGCCGGGGAGCGGGGGCCGTTCGTCATGATCGGCCACTCGTATGGCGGGCTGCTGGCGGCGAATTTCGCCCGCCGTTTCCGCGACCGCACCGCGGCGGTGGTACTCCTCGACCCGACTCCCCCGGATGTTCTGATCTACGCCCCCGTGTTCGGCAAGACCGTGGGGGCCGGCTTGGTGGCGAGCGGGGAGCGGGCGGGTCTTGCGAAGTTGTTCGGGCTCTGGCGGGACCCGACCGATCGGATGATCGCTGCTGGCGGGGACTACGGCCGGATTCTCGGGCTGGTTCGGGACGCGCTGGCAGACGTGGGCCCCGCGATGCGAGCCAACGACGCGAGGCCAGCCGGCGATTTCGCCGGGGGATCGATTTTTCGGGAGTTCACCGCGGCTCGGGTTCTCGAAGAGGCCGAGCATCTCATGGTCTACGACGGCGAACTCCAGGATGTCCCGGTGTACCTCGTTATTCCGGCGGATGACTTCGAGGCCTCGGTGCGGCAAATGGGAATTCCGGCCGATCAATCGCCGCGGGTGATCAACTTCCTTCGCCACGCGCGCCAGCGGTACCTGGCGACCTCGAACCGGGGCCGACTCCTCCATCCGCCGTCCGGCACAGGGCACAACTTCCCGTTCGAGGCACCCGACTTCGTGGTGACGACGATCCGCCAGGTGCTCGGCGAAAGCCGGACCCCGGCGGGGGATTCGGCGGGTTCGATGCCACGGGCAGCCGGCGGTCCTCCCAACGACTAGGGCACGGCTCCCTCCCGGAGCTCGACCGAGGCCCGGGGGCCGGCGCTATCCGTCTTGACTCGATAGACGAAACGTACCGGTGGTTGACCCGGCCGATTCACCGTCACCGTGCTGGCGTAGTCGATCGTCTGCCGATAAGGCGCGGTTTTGGTTAGGTCGATCCGCCACTCCGTGCGCCCGCTCACCGTCGCCCCGGCGACCGTCCGTTCGGCGCTATCGCGCGACCGGTAGCTCACCAGACCGGCGGTCAGGTCGTGTTCGATCCAGATCCGCGAATCGGGGTCCCGGGTCGATTGGGGGACCGGCATCAGCGGAAGGCGGGGGGCGGCGAGCGGTCGAGCGGGTCTCGGTACCACGGGGAGGAGCACCGTGGTGCGCTCGCGGCCATGGCGGAAGTGGATCGTGTTGTCGGCCGGTTTGGGGTTGGGCCAGTTGGAAGGCCAGTCGCTCGAGGCGATCGTCAACCGGATCCGATGGCCCCGTCGGAACAAGTACGAGACGTTCTGAAGCGTGACCCGATAGCGGTGGATGGCTCCGGGACGGATCGGGGTTGGCTCGACGAACCGCCAGTCCTCGGGGCGGCGCGGATTGACGTCCGACTCGCGATACGACGAGTTGAGCCACCCGCGGGTCACCCACTCCGACTTTCCGTTCGGCAGGACGTCGGAGAGCTTGATCGAAAAGTCGGTGTCGTCCGCCGTCGACGACGCGAAGAAGACGATCTCGGGCATCCCGGTCACCTCCAGGTCGGCCGCCAACGGCTCCGAAGTGAAGGTCAGCGATTCGGCCTCGTCGACCCGCTGGTCCGGCTGGGTCAGATACTCGTCGTATTGGGCGTCGAACCAGGTTCCATAGGGCCCGGCGGCGCTTCCGACCCATGGCGCATAGCTGAATTCCGCCGGCCGCGCGCTTTCGCCGGGCGTCCGCCTCAAGGACCGGTCGGGGGCCGGGTAGAACGGCGTCAGCACGCTCCGGGCGATCGGCCAGTCCGCCTCGTGCCGCCAGCGGTTTTCCCGCATGATGAACAAGGTGACCGGCGGTTCCTCGTCGATGCCGGTGGCGACACCCTTCAGGAATCGGTCGAACCAGGCCAGTCGGAGAAGCTGGAAATCGAGCGGTTGACCCGGGCCGAATCCGCCGTGAGTCCAGGGACCGACGAAGAGCCGCTGGGGCACCTTGTGCTTGCGCAGCACCAGGTAGTTCTGGAACGCCTCGTCGAGGTTCCGAGCGTGGTCGAAGTAGTTGGCGGTCTGGAGAGTCGGGACCGCGAAATGCTCGTACTTGCTGCGGAGGTCCTTCTCGCGCCAGTAGTCGTCGTACCGGGCATGGGCCCATTGGGGCGGGAAGAATGGCTCCCAGCCGTTGTCGGCAATGTGGCGTTTCCAGGTGTCGACGTCGAGCGTCTTGCCGCCTTCGCCGTCGTCGTAGACCGGTCCGCGCAGCATGGTGTAGAGGACGTTGCCCACTCCATGCCAGACGTACGGGTGATTGGTCCGGACTCCGCCGGGGTACCAGTGGTCGCCGAAGAAGTTGGCGTACGAACTGTTGACCGCGATCGCGGCGAGATGCGGCGGCCTGAGGGCCGCCACCCGGGTAGAGTTGATGGCGCCGAACGAGATGCCCCACATCCCGACTTTGCCGGTGGACCAGGGCTGGGCCGCCGCCCACTCGACCAGGTCGTAGCCGTCTCGAAACGATTGGGCGTCGAAGTAGTCGGCCATGACTCCCTCGGACCGCCCGGTGCCCCGACCCTCGGCGAAGATGGTCACGTACCCCCGTTCGGCGAACCACCGGTCGGGGTCCTTGCCGTATGGGATATAGTTGATGACGACTGGATGCCTGCCCGGCGTCGCCGGCCGGACGATGTTGGCCGCGAGGCGGACCCCGTCTCGCATCGGAACCCGGACCTCGTACTCGACCATCGTCTGATGGGTCGGTTGCGAGAGGTTGCGATAGCCGTGTCCGGCCGCTTCTTGAGTCTCGGCGGCCGCGGGGAGGGCGGCGGCGAGGGCGATGAGTCGAGCGACCCTCACCTCAGTTTTCCAGCGCCGAGTAGACCACCCGTTGGAAGTCGTGCTCGAGTGGATTGGCCCGGCCGGGCACCAGCTGTGTCCACACCATGGCGACCAGTCCCGCTTTGGGGTCGATCCAGAAGAAGGTGCCGGCGTAGCCCCACCAGCGGTAAATGCCCGGTGAGCCCGGCAGGCCCGACTTGGCCGAGTCGACCAGCACCGCGCCGCCCAGCCCATGGCCGTAGCCCTCATGCCCCACGATCGGATCGTTGAGCGGCGTGAGCGCCGGCGGCAGCTGATTTCGCATCATCCGCTCGACGCTCTCGCGTCCGAGGATACGCCGCCCCTCGAACTCTCCCCCGTTCAGGAGCATCTGGGTAAATCGGAAGTAATCGCTCGGTGTCGACAGCAGGCCCCCACCGCCCGACAGGTACTGCGCGGAGGGCTCGTATTGGTCGTCGAACTCGGTCGAGGCAACGAGTCCCGCGGGGCCGGCGAGGTAGAGGGTGGGGATCCGGCCGGTCATCCATGGTTGCCGCCGGAACGCGGTCTCCTTCATTCCGAGCGGCTCGAACAATTCGTCGGCGAGGAACCGATCGAGCGGGCGTCCCGACGCGGCTTCGATCACCGCGCCGAGGACGTCGGTCGCGAGGCTGTAGTTCCAACGCGTCCCCGGCGAAAAGAGCAGCGGAAGCGCCGCGATCGAATCGGCGAACGCCACCGTACTGATCCGCGATCCCAGGGCGGTGACCCGGTTGTACATCGAGTCGACCGGCGTGTTGCCGAAGAAGCCGTAGCTGAGTCCGGCCGTGTGGGTCAGCAAGTCGGAGATGGTAGGCAGCCGATCGGCGGTTCGAAGGACCGGGGCGGACGCCGAGCCGCCATCGAAGACCCGAGCGGTGCCGAACGCCGGGAGATACTTCGCCACCGGATCATCCAGCCCGAGCTTGCCCTGATCGGCCAACCGGAGGATGCCGGCCGCCACGATGGGTTTGGTCATCGAGAAGATCCGGAACACCTGATCGGTTCGAAGGGGCGTCTTCGATCCGAGATCCTGGTATCCCACGGCCTCGAGGTGACCGATCGTTCCTCCCCGTGCTACCAAGGCGACCGCGCCGGCTATCTGACCCGAATCGACGTACCGCTGGAGCAGGGGCGCGATCCGGGCGAGTCCGTCCGCCGACAAGCCGGCCGCTCCAACTCCCGATGACCCCTCCCGCCTGCAGGCGGCGGCGATGGCCAGGGCCAAGCCCGCGAGTAATAACCGGTACCGCATCGAATCCCATTCCAAGGGTGCCGAAGCTGAGGTGTGGCGCCTGCGCCAGGGCCCGAACCGCTGCGGCACCTGGGCAAGGCTGAGATCATCCGGCCGCGAGACGGCCGCTGACGAGGTTCGTGCCGACAAATGTGAAGTGACGGGCCCTCGCTGTCAAATGCAGACCAGAGGCCGGCCGGCCGGGCCCTTCGATGGGACCTCGGTGACATACTTGGCGCGGGCAGGGTCTCCACCGGGCAAGGGTCGCCCGCAAAAAGGAAGACGAGATGCGAATCGGTCCGCTGTTGACCACGTTTGTTGCCGCCGGCATGGTGAGTTGCGGCAGTGGGCTCGTCTGCGCCTGCTCCGAGCCGGGTGGGCGCTTGATCCTGCACGGGTCGGTAACGACGCCGACCGCCGGCTCCGTCGCGGGGGCGACGGTCGACGTCGCCTTGGGCATGCCGTCTCCCGTCACCTCGTCGGCCAACGATTGCGCGTTTCCCTCACCTCGCTCGATCGAGGACCCACCCCGGGCTACGGTCGACGCCGCTGGCGGCTATCGGGTCGTGCTGCTGGCGACCGCGCGGGAGCGGCGCTGTCTGAAGGTCCGGGCTGACGCGGCCACGATCGGAACGGCGGCATGGGTTGGCATCGCCACCTTTCCGCGGCCGGGCCAGACCGATTCGATCAGGCTCGACATCGTCATCGGCGGCCCCGCGCCGGAAGCCTCCGGCCTTCGACGATGACGTTCGGGTGATGGCGCGGTGATGGCGCTCGGGTAGGTTGCCCTCGCGACCGCAATCGGTGTCGCGACACTCGACGGGGGCAACTTCATGCCATACAGCGTTCCGATCTCGGGGCTCGACCTTGCCGGCAATCTCGGCGACGTCCGGGTCACCGCGGGTTTTGCGCACACCACCGTGGGTCCGGGCGGCGGAGAACAGCGCCAGCCCGCCGTGACCCAGGACATTCCGGGGCCCACCTTCGGGGGCGGCACCGCGGTGACCTTCTCGTATCAAGGCAACTTGGCGCCGCCGCCAAGCCCCACCTGGGACATTGTTCTCTCGATCCAAGAGGTGGCCGGCATCAACTCCGGGCGGGGTTGGTTGTTCCGGAGCGAACGGCTCCAGACCGAGCCGCCATCCGACCCACTCGAGGTGATCATCGCGCCGGAGCAGACCATCGGACCGGCGGACCTTGCCGCCGCGGTCGGCAGCCTCCCGATGGTCTCCGGCAACACCACGATCACCGGTCTCACCCTCACCATTGTCGGGACCGATATCGCCCTGACCGCCACCGGCAGCGATACCTCCCTGCCCGCAGGAGTCACCTTCACCTACTCCGCCATTCTCCGGTTGATCCCCAACGGGGATCATCGCACGGCCGATCAGCCGTTCGACCTGTCGCTCGACGGTCCATCGCTGACGTTCACCGCCGGAGTGGGGACGGGCTTCATCACCGCCATCTTGAACCTGGTGTCGGGGATGATCCTCAACGAGGTGACTCCCCGGTTGACCGCGACGGTCCGCGGTCGCCTCAACGCGGGGGTCCTGGCCGCGGTCGCCACCAGGCTCAACCGCGGGGTCCCGGCCGCGATGCCGGCCGGCGTCGTCCTCTCGATCAGGAGGCTGCGGGCCACGACGGGATCCACGGCGGCCGGGCCCGCAACCATGATCGGGGTGTTCGCGGCGTTAGGCGGGTTTGGCGGAGTGCTCAACAAGTTCCCCCCGCTCGGCGGGCAGACCAGGCCCTGCTTCATTGCCACGGCCGCCGCCGGACCGGATGCGCCGGAAGTGACGATTCTCCGCCGCTGGCGCGACGAACGGCTTCGCGCATCGATGGTCGGGTCGGCGCTGGTGCGAGTCTACCAGTCGATCTCGCCCCCGGTGGCGCGCGCCATCGCCGGGAGGCCGCACTGGCGCCGCTGGGTGAGGAAGCTCCTGGTTGGGCCGGCCGCCCGCTGGGCCGAGGCCCGGCTCCGTCGTTGAACGTCGGCCTGCTCGGGCGGTTGGCGGCCGGCGAGAATTCGGGCTGGCGCAGTTGCCGGACCGATCTTTGGCCGCCAATTTCTCTGGAGACCTTCCCTGGAGCGCCGATGGATATCGCACGGCTCACCTTGCTCGGGTTCGCGGTGGCACTCGCTCATCCGGTGGCCGCGCGGGGTCAGTCGGTGGCCTCCTTGCCGGAGGCCGAGCGGGCTTTCGTGGCGATCGACGAACCCACCGTCGCCTTGACCCACGTCACCTTGATCGACGGAACCGGCTCGCCGCCCCGGAGCCACCAAACCATTCTCCTCGAGCGGGGTCGGGTTGCCTGGGTCGGGCCCGTCCAAGAAGCGGCCATTCCTCCGGGGACGCGGGTCCTCGATCTCTCCGGGCACACCGTCATCCCGGGGATGGTCGGCCTCCACAACCACACCTTCTATGGCGGGGCCCAGTGGCCCTACGTCCACCAGCCCGTCAGCGCGCCGCGACTCTATCTGGCCAGCGGAGTCACCACGATCCGGACGACCGGGAGCAACGCTCCCTACCAGGATCTGATCCTCAAGCGCGCCATCGACCAGGGTGAGGTGGTCGGCCCACGGATGTACGTCACCGGGCCCTACCTCAACGGTCCCGGCGGCAACCACGGCATCATGCATGAGGTCACCAGTCCCCAGGCGGCCCGTCGGGTCACGGCGTACTGGGCGGCCGAAGGTGCCAGTTGGATCAAGGTCTACGACCGGATCAGTCGCGCCGAGCTGGCCGCGGTGGTCGAAGAGGCCCATCGTCACGGCGTCAAGGTCACCGGCCATCTCTGCTCGATCGGCTATCGCGAAGCGGTTGCCCTCGGGATGGACGCCGTCGAACACGGTCTCTACGCCAATCAGGAGTACGATCCCGCCAAGCGACCCGACGAGTGCCCCGGCGTCAAGATGAGCGTTTTCGAGTCGCTCGACTTGGGCGGTGAGGCGGTTCGGGCCACCTTTCGCGAGATGATCGCCAAGAAGGTCGGGATGACCTCGACCGTCGCGATCTTCGAGGGCCTCATGGCCGGCCGCCCGCCGCTCGAGCAACGGACGCTCGACGCGCTCTACCCGCCGGCCAAGGACGCCTACCTGGCGGCCCGGGCGATGCTGGCCACCCCAGCCGCGAAGTCAGTGGTGGTCACCGACCAGGCCTTCAAGGTGCTGCTCGGGTACGAACGGGAGTTCGTCCGTGCCGGCGGGTTGTTGGCCGCCGGGGTCGACCCGACCGGGGTGGGCGGAGTGCTGCCCGGCTTCGGCGATCAGCGCAACTACGAGCTGTTCCTCGAGGCCGGGTTCAGTCCCGCCGAGGCGGTGAAGATTCTCACCGCCAACGGCGCCACCATGCTGGGCGCCGACGGCGAGTTCGGGACCGTCACCGCCGGGAAGAGCGCGGACCTGGTGGTGATTCGGGGCGACATCGTGACTCGCCCGGCCGAGATCCGCAACGTGACGTTGGTGTTTCGCGGTGGGATCGGCTTCGACTCGACCAAGCTGATCGAGTCGGTCAGAGGCATGGTGGGGCTGCGGTAGTCGGGCTTGCCGGACCAATCGGCCGATGGCCTAACGAAGGACGACCCCGACCTGGATCCCGGGTAGCACCTGCGGGCTCCGAAAGATGGCGTTGATGGCGAGGATGGTCCCCAGAACCTGAACCGAGGTCCGCGGCCCGAGTCGGCGTTCGAAGCCGGCCAGTGGCCCAGCCCCGACCCCCAGGTAGGGATCGTCACCCTCGTCGTCGCCGCCGTAAAACGCGGTGATTCGAAGCCCGACCACCGGGGCCACCGGCCGGGTACCCGACCAGGTTTTCCGAAGGTCGAGATGAATCGCGCCATGGTCCCGCACCTCCGGGTACCGGACGTACCGGAATCCCACCCCCACACCGATTCCAGATCCAAACCGGAACTCGGGGGTGATCTCTCCGCCGAGCCCGACGTCGTTCGTCGAGGCTAGCTGGGTCAGTGAGCCGAAGGCGCCGGCCGAGATCGCCAGGCGCAACCCCCGGGCGGTTTGAGCCTGGGCCTGAGTCGACGACCCGGCCTGGAAGGCCGCGACCACCAGCAAGAACGTCAGTTGTCTCCTCACGGGAACAGCGCCTCGGTTGGTTTGGCGACCAGCTTGCTCGGCCGGCGTGACTGGGGTGTGACCCGTGGGCAGGCCGGCGTCTTGGCTGGCCGGTCGTGGCTGGGCTCCGTGCCTGGCTCGGGTAGCATGAGCGAGGTGCCGGCCACACCATGGCGATGGCGGTGCCTCGCTCGCTTCCGGGCCAAGCTCGCGTCGCCATCCAGCTCGGCTTCGCCAGCGAGCGACGCCCCCCCGTGAGCGCGGCACCCAGGCGTGGGCTCAGGAGCCTCCGGCGCCGGGCAGGGTCAATCGAGTGAACACCCCTGGACGTCGCGAGGCCAGGTACGCGGCACCCACTACCACTGCCGCCGAGTTGGCGACCACGATCGACCACCACGGCAGCAGCGGCCTGATCGAGGTGCTGAGCCAACCCACGGCAAGGATGGTGACCACGAAGCCCGCCAAGATCACCCCGAGCACGGCCCGAGCCTGGCTCGGGTTGCGCTCGCCGTGCCCGACCAGCCGAACGACGACGAGGCCGATGATCAGCGACAAGGCCAGGTGGAGGGCGTTGTACTGCATCACCGCGCCGCCGTCGAGCGCCACCGGGTACTGCAGGACCATCGGGTCGCGGAGGCCCCGAAACACGGCCCGACCGAGCAAGTTCACGGTGAACAGCGCACCGCGAGCCGCCAGGAAGTCGAACAAGGTGTAGCATGCGGCCACCGAGGCGAACGCCAGGACGCCGACCACCAAGCCGTCGTGAGTATCACGTTGGGGTTCTGGCACCCGATCCTCCTTCGCGTTTCGATCCAACGACCTGTGGGGTGAGGTAACGATCGCGCCCGCCGGCCGAAATGTATGTGGATCCGGTTAACCCGACATGAAGATGCTTTTCAGCAGGCCTCGGGAGGACTCCAACTAACGATTCTGGCCTTGCGCAACGAGACCCCCAAACCTAGCGTCGAGCGGCCGCCACGATTCCTAACGTCGAACCACCTCGCTACGGAGTGATACCGTGGGCTCTCTACGATCGCTCGGCGCGCTGGCTGCACTCATCGCGGTCAGTGGCCGCGGCAACGCCCCCACGCCAAGCGCCACCAACGAAACCGCGCGCTGACGGCCCCGCCCCAGGTCCCACCGCCGATCACTCAACCCGCCCGGCAACCGTCGTGGTGAATCTCGAGGTCAGCGAGAAGACCATGCCGATCGCGGACGGTGTCGACTACACCTTCTGGACCTTCGGTGGCACGGTCCCGGGCTCTTTCATCCGGGTCCGCCAAGGGGACGTGGTCGAGTTCCACCTGAACAGCCACCCGAACAACGCCAACCCGCGCAGCATCGACTTGCGCGCCGTCACCGGCCCCGGGGGCGGCGCCAGCAGCTCGGTGGTCCTCTTGCTCGGATTCCCTTCGGCCGCGGCGCCAGCTCCCGACCGACCCGGGAGAGCCTAACGTTGTCGGCCGAGATCGACCCCCCAGATCGACCCCGCGAACTGGCCAACCGTGAACAGGACCGATTGGCCGTCGGTGGCATAGTCATCGCGAAACGAGGGTCGCCGGGGGTCGTCGAACCGGGCCACCTCGGTCACCCGGCCATCGACCATGTCTACCCGCCAGATCGAGCCGGTGCCGCCCGGCCCAACGGACCGGGCCAGCAAGGCCGGTTCGAATGGGACCCACTGAGGCCTGGTCAGCCGGGCCCCGCCGGTTTGGGCCGGCCCGGCCAGCGGCCGGCTCTCCCCTCCCTCGGGCGCGATCAGGCGAATCGTTCCCTCGGGATCGGCGAAGGCGATCCAACGGCCGTCGCTCGACCAGGTCGCCGCTGTGCCGGGTTCCGGGGTCAGAAGCCTGGGTTCGCCCCACGAGGAGTCGGGTTGCCGCTCGATGACGAATAGACGGTCGCGGAGCGCGCCGTCGCGGCGGTAGAAGACCAACCGGTTGCCGTCCGGCGACCAATGAGGCTGTTGGTCCTGGAGCGAATCGGAAGTGATCCGTTGCACGTTGGAGCCGGTCGCCCGCATGAGGTACAGGTGGCGGACGCCCCGATCGAGGCCGTAGTAGGCGAGCTCCCTGCCGTTGGGCGACCAGGTCGGCCCGAATTGATCGGCCGAGTCGCGGGTGATCTGAAGGGGCCGTCCGGAATTGGGCCCCAGAACGAAGACGTCCTGGTTGCCTTCTCGGTTGGAGTCGTAGGCGATCCACCCCGAGCCGGGGAGCACGTCGACATCCTCGACGACCTGATCGCCCGCGGTGATCGGCTCCGCGTCCGCCATGGTCGCCGGCCGGCCGCTCCCGATCGGGAGACGCCACAGGTTCGAGGTATGCTCCAGCACCGCGACGACCAAGCCCGCGCCGTCGGCCGAGCGGCGCGCCGAATGGGGATTGAGACCGGTGGTGAGGTGGGTCGGCTCTCCCCGGGGGCGACCGGTCCGGCTCACCGACTGGGCGTAGAGATCGCGGACGCCACCGCGATCGGCGACGTACACCACGGTGCGGTCGTCCCACCAGACCGGTGCCGCGGCGAGGGTGCTCCCGTCGGTCACGTCCACTGGCGATCCGCCGCCAACCTCGACCACCCTGACGGTGGAGGTGGCGATGTTGCCGAGCAAACCTTCGCCGAGCGAGAACTCCCGGTTGCCGGCGACGTAGGCCAGCCGCCGGCCATCCGGCGACCAGGCCAGCGAGTGGGCCGTGCCGTCGGTGACCAGCACCGTGGCCGCGCCTCCGCCGAGGGGCCGGACTACGATCTCGGCGCCCTGGGTGTAGCCGATCGCCTGGCCGTCTGGACTCGGAGCCGGGCTCTCGGCGGGGAGCGTGGCCGAGCCGTCGACGATCGTCGAGGCGGCCCCGCCTAACGCGGGGACTCGGTAAATCGAGCCGCCCGACTGAAAGATCAGGCTGCTCCCATCGGGGAGCCACTGCGGCAGCCGGTGGTTACCCTCCACGTCTCTGGCTACCTCGATGGGGTCGCCGCCCGCGAGCTGTCGAACGAGCAGCCGGAGACCGCCGTTCGGTCCCGATACGTAGGCGAGAAGCCGGCCGTCCGGCGAGAGGGCAGGGTCCAGCTCCAACTCCGCCCCGGTGCCAAGCCGGCGGGTGGCGGTGACCGCGAGCGCCGGCTCGCCCCCGCGAGCCGCGACGAACCACCCGCTGGCGGCGAGGACCCCGGCAGCGACCACTCCCAACGCGAGCCGCCCCCGGGGCAGCGGCGCGGTGCCGATCGGGGTGGCGGCGCCGCTCGGGGTAACCATCGGCTCGAGCGCCTGGTGAAGCGCCTCCGCGCTGGGCCAACGATCCTCACGACGTTTGGCCAAACACCGGGTGACCGTTGCCGCCAGAGCCCGAGGCACGTCGAGCCGAAGCTCGTCGAGCGGCGGCGCCGTCTCGGTCAGCTGGGCGGCGAGCGTCGTGGCCGGCGAGTCGCGGATGAACGGATGGTGGCCCGCCAGCATCTCGTGCGCCACGATGCCGAGGGCATAGACGTCGACCCGGCCGTCGACATCCGGATCGGCGGAGGCCTGTTCGGGCGCCATGTACGCCGGGGTGCCCAACGCCAAGCCGGCCGTGGTGTGCCGGTGATCTCCCGCGAAGACACCTCTAGCCACCCCGAAATCGGCCAGCAGGGCGTGCCGGCCCGAGAGCAGAATGTTCTCCGGCTTGAGGTCACGATGGACGACCCCCGCCTCGTGGGCGTAACGGAGGGCGTCGGCGATCTCGACGAGGATCCGGACCGCCTCGGGCACCGGCAGCCGCCCAACCCGAGTCAGCCGTTCGCGGAGGGACTCTCCTTGGACGAACGGCATCACGTAGAAAGGGGAGTCGCCGATTCGACCCGAATCGAGGAGCGGAAGGATGTTCGGGTGCTGCAGGGTCGCCAGGATGGCGATCTCGTTGCCGAACCGATCGAGGACCCCGGCCCGGGTCAGGTCCGACCGAAACACCTTGATCGCCACGGTCCGCTGATGACGGATATCCTCGGCCCTGAACACGTAGGCCATTCCGCCGTGCCCCGCGATTTCGATCAAGCGGTATCGATCGTTGACGGTCGACCCGAGAAGGGTGCCGGGTTCGGTCATCAGCGTGCTCGTTTTTTGTCGATGCCGGGGCCGGCGTCCATCGCGCACCCGGCCTGGGTTCTTCCCTTAGACGCGAGTGGCGATGGAATAGTTGCAGCGCCGCGCAACCCTTTGCCGGCGGGAAACATCCAACGACCGAGATCCGTCGTAGCGTGACGAAATCCGAGCAGGCCAGTTCCCCAGTTGGAGTGAACATGTCACACCTGAAGCTCGCTGTCCGGGCGCTCGTTCGCAGTCCGTTCGTCACTGCGGTCGCCATCGCCTCGCTGGCCCTCGGTATCGGGGCCAACACCGCGATTTTCTCGATGCTGCACCTCGTCCTCCTTCGACCGGTGCCGGTGCCCGGTCCGGACCAGCTCGTCAATCTGGTCGCCCCTGGACCGAAGCAGGGGATGACGTCGTCCAACAACGCGGGCGGGACCGAGTCGGTCCTGAGCTACCCCATGTACCGGGATCTGGAGCGCCAGCAGACCGGCCTCGCCAGCATCGCGGCCCATCGCTCCTTCAGCGCCAACGTGGGGTATCGCGGCCGGACCATTGACGGCGAGGGAACCATGGTGTCGGCGTCGTACTTCCCGACGCTGCGGCTCGCCCCCGCTTTGGGTCGATTGTTCGGGCCCGGCGACGACCAGAGAATCGGCGGCGATCTCGTCGCCGTGTTGAGCCATTCGTATTGGGAGAACCAGCTGGGAGCCGACCCGAGCGTTCTGGGCCAGTCGATCGGGATCAACGGGCAGACGATGACCATCGTCGGGGTGGCGCCACGCGGTTTCGAGGGCACCACGCTCGGAACCCAACCCCGCGTCTTCGTCCCGATCTCGATGGCGGGCAAGATGTGGAACGCACTCGATCAGTTCGAGGAGCGGAAGGCGTATTGGCTCTACGCCTTCGGCCGGACCCTTCCGGGGGTGCCGCTCGCCGCCGCCGCCGAGCGGCTCAACGCGGTGTACCGCCCGATCATCAACGACATCGAGGCACCGCTCCAGGAAAACCTGAGCGCCGAACGGATGGCCCAATTCCGCGCCAAGCAGCTCGTCCTCGAGCCCGGAGCCAGGGGACAAACCGACCTCCAGGGAGAAGCCAAGACACCGCTGCTGATCCTGTTCTCGGTGACCGGCGTCGTCCTCCTCATCGCCTGCACCAACGTGGCCAACCTCCTGCTCGCCCGGGTCACGACCCGAAGCGGCGAGATGGCCGTGCGCGTCTCCCTCGGGGCAAGCCGTGGTCGCTTGATCGGGCAACTGCTGACCGAATCCGCCCTCCTCGCGGTCCTGGCGGGGGCCGCGAGTCTCACCGTGGCGTTGGGCACCCTGCGCCTCGTCACCGGGTTTCTTCCTCCAGACACGATGGTCGGTTTCGAGCCGCGTCTCGACGGGCCGGTGCTCCTCTTCGTCGCCGCTTTGTCCCTGGCGACCACCGCGGTCTTTGGGCTGCTCCCGGCCGTCCAGAGCACCCGTGTCGACCTGATGTCGGTGATGAACTCCGGGTCGCGGAAGTTTTCGGCGGGCCGAGGAGCGGCGGCGTTCCGCTCCGGCCTCGTCACCGGGCAGATCGCGCTCTCGATGGCGCTCCTCTGTTCGGCCGGTCTGTTCGTGCGCAGTCTGATGAATGTCAGCCGAGTCGAGCTCGGGATTCGGCCCGACAGCCTGGTGACCTTCACGCTGGCCCCGATGCTCAATGGCTACTCCAACGCCCAAAGCCGGGTGCTGTTCCGGCGGGTCGAGGAGGAGCTGGCGGCCCTGCCAGGGGTCGAGACGGTCAGCAGTTCCATCGTCCGCCTCGTGAGCGGCAGCAATTGGGGGAACAACGTTCGGGTCGAGGGATTCGAGATCACCGAGGACACCGACGCGAACGCCCGGTTCAACATGGTTGGGCCCGGCTATTTCCGTACCGTCGGGATGCCGTTGCTCGTTGGACGGGAGTTCACCCCAGCCGATGACGCCGGCCGCCCCGCGGTCGCCGTGGTCAACGAGGCATTCGCGCGGAAGTTCGAGCTTGGGGCCAATCCGGTGGGCAAACGGATGAGCATGGGCTCCGAGGCGCTCGACATCGAGATCGTGGGGCTCGCCAAGGACGCCGCCTACAGCGAGGTCAAGGGGAAGGTGCCCCCGGTGTTCTTCATCCCGACCCGGCAGGACACCACGCTCGGGTTCATGTCGTACTACGTCCGGACGGCCGCGGAGCCAGCTGCGGTCCTTCGCGCCATAGCGCCCGCCATCGCCAAACTCGACGCCAACCTGCCCGTGTCGGAGCTCAAGACGGTCCCGCAGGAGATCAAGGAGAACGTGTTCCTCGATCGTATGCTGTCGTCGTTCTCCGCCGCTTTCGCGATGCTGGCCACCCTGCTGGCGGCGGTGGGGCTCTACGGCGTTCTTGCCTACACGGTGGCGCAGCGGACTCGGGAGATCGGGGTTCGAATGGCGCTGGGCGCCGACGCCGGGACGGTCCGAGGGCTGGTCCTGCGACAGGTCGGAAGCATGACGGCCACCGGGACGGCGATCGGGCTGATGGTGGCGGTCGGGATTGGACGACTGGCGCGGTCGATGCTGTTCGGCTTGAGCGGGGCCGACCCGATCTCGTATCTCGGCGCGGCCGTGTTCCTGGCCGCGGTGGCGCTGTTCGCGGGCTACCTCCCCGCTCGCCGGGCAGCACGAGTTCATCCGATGCAGGCGCTCCGTTACGAGTAGCCTCGCCGGAAACGGTCCCGAGGACTGGTTGGATCGGGCCGGGGCCGCCTTGCGCGTTCTCAAAAGGAGGCTAATAATCGGTATCATCTGAATGGTAGTCCGGTTGCGCCCAGTCCTGGTCCTTACCCGGCTCGATCAAGTCCGGGCCCTCGCCGACCCGCTCCGGGTCCGGTTGGTGGAGTCGCTGATCCGACAGCCGGCGTCGGTCGCCGAGTTGTCTCGTGCGGTCCGAGTCCCCCCAACCCGTCTCTACCACCACATCGACCTCCTGGTGGCCGCCGGCCTGATCGAAATCGTCCACCGGGTTCGCCGCCGCGGCGCGGAACTCCGCCGCTTTCGCGCCGTGGCAGCGAAATACACCCTCGACGGCAGCTTGCTCGACCTTGGCGCCGCCCCGACAGCCGGAGCCGATCTCGGCGCGATGGCCCGCGGAGTCCTCGCCGACACCCTACGGGCGCTCGACGACGGTCTGGCAGCCGGTCGAGTCGCTCCGGGCAACCCCGGGCGCGGCCTGGTGCTCCAGAATCGGTTACTTCGGCTCTCGACGAACGGCGTTCGAGCGCTCGCCCGAGAGCTGCCCGGCTGGCTCGACCGCTTCGAGCAACGGCATTCCACCCCCCGCGGTCGACCGTTTCGGCTGACCGCGGCGGCGTTCCCCGAGGTAACCTCGGCATCGGGTGGCACCCCCCGATCTCCCAAGTCCAAGGAGTGAGCATGGAGACGACTCGACGTTCCTTCGTTCAAGGCGTGGCGGCGGCCGCGGTGGCCTCGGGCCTCGAGGCCCGCCAAGCCGGGGCGGAACAAGCTGGGTACCAGCAGGACCCGGGAGAGATCTGGATCGATGCGTTGGGCGGGGTCCGTTTTGGCGAGGAGGGATTCTCCGAAATCGCCAAGTCGGGCATCACCATGCTCGATACCACCCTTGGCCCCGCCGGGAATCCGACCTTCTCGTACGAGGCGGCCGTCCGGGACCTCGCCCAGTGGCATGGAGTGTTCAATCAGTATCGAGACCGACTGGTGCACGTGAGGAGGGCCGAGGACATCGTCCAGGCCAAGCGGGAAGGGAAGTTCGCGGTGATGCTCGGGTTTCAGAACGCCACTCACCTGAACCGCGACCTCCGGAACGTCGACTTCTTCTACAACCTCGGGATCCGGCAGATTCAACTGACCTACAACGAGCTCAACGCCTTGGGGGCCGGCAGCACCGAACGGTCCGACGCCGGGTTGAGCGACTTCGGGGCCGACGTCGTCCACCGGATGAACGACCTCGGTATGCTCGTGGACCTCTCGCACTGCGGCGTCAAGACGACGCTCGATGCCATCGACGTGTCCAGGAAGCCGGTGATCTTCTCCCACACCAACTGCCGGGCCTTGAACGACAACATGCGCTGCAAGACCGACGAGCAGATCCGCAAACTGGCGGCCAAGGGCGGCGTCATGGGGATCACGACGGTCAATTTCTTCGTCAGCAACAAGCCCCGGTCCACCCTGGACGACTACATCGCTCACATCGAGCACGTGGTCAGGCTGGTGGGGATCGATCACGTCGGGATCGGAAGCGATTCGAGCATTCCCGGTTGGCGGGTCAGCTTCCCGACCGAGAAGGTCTTCTGGGACTTCCACAACCAGTTCAAGTTCAAGCCCGGTGCCGACGTCAGGTGGCCGCCGTTCATCGAAGAGCTCGACGTCCCGGAGAAGTTCCACGTGATCCGGAAGCGCCTGCTCGAGAGGGGTTTCTCTCCGAGCGACTGCGCCAAGATCCTCGGTGGCAACTTCCTCCGGATCTACCGGCAGATCCTGACCTGATGATCGGGCTCCGATTGGTGGGCCTCGCTGCTGGCATCGGCCTCTGCGGGGTCATCCGCCCGGTCGCCGCGCAAGACCGGCTCGGGACCGCTGGGGCTCGGATTGCCGCTCTGATCGATTCGTCGGGTGCCTCGGTGGGCGTCGGCGTTCGGCACCTCGAGACCGGTGCCGAGTGGTTCCACCAGCCCGATCATCCGTTCCTGATGGGGAGCACCTTCAAGGTGGCGGTGGCGGTTCAACTGCTGACCCGCGTGGACCAGGGAAAGGAGCGACTCGGCCGGCTGGTACCGCTTCGGGCCGGAGACATCTTCCCGTCGGGGAGCCTCCTCTCGGAGCGGTTTGCCGATCCGGTCGATCCCGGGGCCCACCTGGCCCTGGTGCGTTACCTCGAGTTGATGCTGCGGTTGAGCGATAACTCGGCGACCGACGTGATCCTTCGGGAGGTCGGTGGGCCGGCCGCGGTGACGGCGCGGGTTCGACAGCTGGGGATCGAGGGGATGCGGATCGACCGGACGGTGATGGACATCTATCGCGACTACGTCGGCTTGGCCGAGTTGCCACCGGTCGAGCGGCGCACCCTCGAGAGCTTCGTGGCGGCCCTGCGAGGCCGGACCAGGGAGCAGCTGGCCGAAGCGCAGCGCCGCTACCACGCGAGTGAGAAAGACCGGTCGACTCCCCGCGCCATGGTGAGCCTGCTCACCAAGATCGCCACCCGCGAGGCCTTGTCGCCGGCAAGCACCGAGGTTCTGCTCGCGATCATGCGGAAAGAGGAAACCGGCCGCGATCGGCTCCGCAGGCTGCTCCCGGTCGGCACGCCGGTCGCCAACAAAACCGGAAGCTATGGTACCGTGGTGACCAACGACGTGGCCATCATCGACCTTCCTGGCGGGGCCGGCCGCCTGGTGGTCGTGGTGTTCGCCGAGGATCAGGCCGGGAGTGAGGCTGGCAAGGAGCGGCTCATCGCCGACATTGGGCGGGCCGCCTACGACGCCTTCGCCGTCGTTCGTCCCTGAACCGCCACGCCCGCTAGCCTGGAACGCGCTCGATCGAACGCCGAACCCGCCACGCCTGGAAGAGATGGCGGCGTTCGTGCGCCAGGATCACGTGGAGCCCGGTCGCCAGGCTGAAACGCACCCCAGCCACCAGCGGGTTGGGGAACCGGATTCCCGCCAAATCGAGATCGCCGTTGCGCTCGACGAACTCCCGGACCTCGCGGTGCGAGGCGACAAACCGGTCCGACGACTCGGTCAACGGCGGCGACTGGCGAGGCTCGATCGGTCGCGGTGCCCGGAGCCTCGACCAGCGCCGTGGCGGGGGCTCGAGCGAGTGCACGAAAAGACCGCCCAACAGACCGGGCTTCGCCGGTCGCCGCCGCAGCCGCCCTTCGACGCGAGCGTGCTGGGCTGCTCGGTCCATTGCCTCGAGGTACACCCGATTCGCGGTGGCCAGGTGGTCGAGGCACTCGGCGACGCTCCAGGCACCGGGGGCAGGGCGGGTAGTGCCGGCGACCTCCGACAGGCCGGCTACCAGGGCGTCGGCGTCGCCGTCGATCGCCGAAAGCTGATCGAGCAACAGTTGGAGATCAGCGGGGAGCTGCAGCGTCATTGGACACCGGTTGAACTCGAGTCGGTGATCCAGGGAACCGTTCGGAGCCAGCTTCGAAACGACTCGAGATCGTGGAAGCACTTGGCCCCGAGCCGCCGAAGGAGCAGCTCATGGGACGGCGCGGCTCGGCCGCCGACCAGCAAGGTGGCCGTCCCGGCGAGGCCCCTCGCCATCTGCTCCAGCTCTCGGGGCAGCTTCGGATCCCCGGTATCATGCCCGATGCTCACGGCCACCGCGACCGCGCCTGCGGCCGTGGTAGCACGGACGATTTCAGCGGCCGGGAGGTCCGCGCCGAAGTAGCGAACCCGCCAGCCTTCCGAGGCGGCCGTGACGGCGGCGAGGAGGGCGCCGATTTCGATCACCTGACCCGAGGGTGTCGCCACCACTATGGCCGGGGCGGCCGGCTCCGCCTCCGTCGGTCCGAGGAACTCAGCCAGAACCCGGCGCACCTGCGCCGACGCTAGATGCTCGTGGGCTGGCGCCAGAGCGCCCTTCTCCCACTCGTCGCCAATGGCCCACATCAGCGGCGCAATGACGCGATCGAGCAGAACCGGCACAGTCAGCTGCAGGGCCGCCCGGCGGAGGAGCCGCTCCAAGCCGGCCCCATCGAGGCGGCCCACAGCCGTCAGTGCGTCCTCCAAGACACCGCGCGCGGTTCGCTCGGTCGACTCCGGCAAGGTGGCCGCGGGGCCGGTCGCCCGAGCGGATTCGTCGGAGTTCACCATCGCTTCGAGGTCCCCGGTCGGAAGCCGGGCGATCGACCCAATTGCCCGGCCCGCCTGGGTGGCCCGGTGGAGCAGCCGGAGTCGGTGGATATCGGCGTCGGAGTAGAGCCGCTGGCCGCCGGGTGTCCGACTCGGGACGACGGCTCGGTAGCGTGTTTCCCAGGCCCGGAGAAGATCGGCGCTGAGCCCGGTTCTGGTGGTGACGACGCGGATGGGGTGTTTGTCGGCCGCCATTGGTGGTTCCGGAAGTCGTTGTCGGTAAGGAAGCTAGCTATTTATTGGCCGTTGTCAATGGAATGTCCAGAACAAAAGCTTGACAAAAACCACGATCGAGTGAATATTAGATCCGCGTTGCCGCAGATGGCTCGAGAAAACGGCAACCGACCAGTGGATCGAGCCGGCCCACCCGGGCCGGGCAAGCGAGATAGCAGGCTGACCCCAAACCGGAAGAGGATCCAGTGAACCGCACCATCTCCGTTGCATCCGCTCTGATCGCGATCGCCGCTTTCGAACCCGCCAGACTCAACGCCCAGGGAATGGCGACTCCCAAGGCGAAGGACATCATCGAGACGGCTGCCGCCGCGGGCTCGTTCAAGACGCTCTTGGCGGCGGTTGAGGCCGCCGGTTTGACCGAGACCCTCAAGGGGACTGGCCCGTTCACCGTCTTCGCGCCGACCGACGAGGCGTTCGCGAAGTTGCCGGCGGGGCCGGTCGAAGCCTTGCTCAAGGATCCCAAGAAGCTCGCCGCCATCCTGACCTATCACGTGGTGTCGGGGAAGGTCATGGCCTCGCAGGTCGTTGGGCTCAAATCCGCCAAGACCGTCAATGGGCAGGAAGTCTCCATCAAGGTCGCCAACGGCAAGGTGATGATCGATAACGCCAAGGTCGTCAGCACCGACATTGCCACCTCAAATGGCGTCATCCACGTGATCGACGCCGTCATCCTCCCCAAGCATTAGCTCCCACCCGTCGAAGTAGCGGTGAGCCGACCCGGTCCCCCCGGGTCGGCTCGCTGTTTTATTTCCGGCGAGGACCGCGGTCCGGATAGATTCCTGCCGTCGACCTCGAAAGCCGGTCCATGCGGGTACTGGTCGTTGCCGCCACCGAGCGGGAACTCGGGCTCAGCGGCGCCTGGCGGTCTCTGGTATGCGGGGTGGGCCCGGTCGAGGCGGCCGCGGCGACCTCGGCGACGCTGGCCAGGGAGACGTTCGACCTCCTTCTCCACGTCGGGATTGCTGGCGCCCGCCGGGCCGCCGGTCTGGCGCCACCGCGTCTGATCGTCGGCACCGAATCGGTCTACTCCGATCTTGGTGTTCCGGAGGCCATGGCTCCCCACCGGATCGTGACGCCCGTGCCTCTGGTGAGGGCCGCTCAGCGGGCCCTCCCCGACGCCGAAGCACGGATCATCGGCACCAGCGGACGGGTTGGCCGCAGCCATCACTGCGAGGTGGAGGCCATGGAGGGCTTCGCGGTGCTTCGGGCGGCGGCGCTCGCCGGGGTTCCCGCCATCGAGGTCCGGGCCATCGCCAACGCGATCGAGGAGCCCGACCGGGCCCGGTGGCGTTTCGACGAGGCCTTCGCCGCGATCGTCGCGGCGACGCCGGTGCTGGTGGCGGAACTCAGCCGTGGTTGAGCTTCGCTTCGGCTTCTCGCCTTGTCCCAACGATACCTTCGCGTTCCACGCCTTGGTGCACGGGATCGTGGAAGCGCCGTTTCAAGTGACGCCGGTCCTCCTCGACATCGAGGAGTTGAATCGCCGGGCGGGGGAGGGAGCCTTCGAACTCACCAAGCTCAGCGTCGGTGCCTTCCCCTCCGTCGGGAATCGGTATCGACTCCTCCGCAGCGGGGCCGCCCTGGGCCGGGGGGTCGGTCCGCTGGTGGTGACCAAACGGCCGACCCCATTCCCCGAATCGGTGGCGGGCACCGTGGCCATCCCCGGTCGAGAGACCACCGCGTTCCGACTCCTTCGCCTCGCGGCGCCCGCGTTAGGTGAAGTGGTCGAGATGCGGTACGACCGCATTCTCGGCGCGGTCGCGGGTGGTTCGGTCGATGCCGGCCTCATCATCCACGAGAGCCGGTTCACCTACCCGGCGCATGGCCTGGTGAGGTCCATCGATTTGGGCGACTGGTGGGAGCGGGAGACCGGGTTGCCGGTGCCGCTGGCCGGGATATGCGCCCGCGCCGATCTCGACTCCGAGCTGGCGGCGGCGGCGGAAGCGGCGATCCGGGCGTCGGTGGCGTACGCCTTCGCCAACCCCCAGGCGAGCCGGCGCTACGTCCGGGCCCACGCCCAGGAAATGTCCGATGCGGTCTGCGACGCCCACATCCGGCTCTACGTCAACGAGATGAGCCTCGACATCGGCGCTGAGGGCCTCGCCGCCGTCGAGCGTCTCGGCAAGGCCTGAGCGGCGGCAGGATCGGATCCGCCTAACGGCCGGTTGCCGGTCTCGGGTCCGGCGCCTTCTTGAACTCCGCCACCCCAGCCATGTCGAGCACCACCGACTCGACTTTGCCGTTGCCGCCGACCCGGAACGTCACCGGCACCGGCGGCAGGACCGGGGTGTCGAACCGGGCCCGGAACGAGTCGTAGTGATAGTGCTCGAGCTCCGCCTTCCAGTTCGGGCCGAAGCTGAGCATCAGCTTCCCGTTGTCCTCGCGGACCACCACCTCGCCATAGAGCGAATCGGCGTAGGTCCCCGCGTACCCCGCCGCCGCCAAGGTCGGCTTGGTTCCCGCCACCTTTTGCGGCGCTCGGGCCTGGGCGTCACGGGCCCGGGCGATCTGGGCTTGGAGCCGTTGATATCCTTCGCCCGCCCAGTCCTTCATCGGGGCCCCGAGGTGGAGGTCGAAGACTCGGCGGAGCAGCGCGGTCGGCAGGCCGGTGCCATTCTGATTGCTGAGCAACACCACTCCGATCCGCTCTTCCGGCATCATCCCCACCAACGCCGTGAAGCCGTCGACGTTGCCGCCGTGGTGGACGACCAGCCGCCCCCGATAGTCCTCGAGAAACCAACCCAACCCGTACGCCTGGAGGTGGCTGTCGGGGTTGTTGGCCCGGTCCGCGGAGTCGGTCCGGATGACTATCTGGGCCTGGTGCATCTCGTCGACCATCCGGCTGCTGATCAGTTGCTTCCCCCCGTAATTGCCTCGGCCGAGCTGGAGCCGAATCCACTGGGCCATGTCGATGACCGGGGCGTTGATCGACCCGGCGGGGCCGGCGTTGTCGATGTTCCGCCAGGCCACGGTGCGAACGGTGTCGTTCACCATGGCATGGGGCGAGGCCAGGTTCGACTGCCCGGCCAGTCCTCCGATGCTGGTGGAACTCGCCGACATGCCGAGCGGCTGGAAGATCCGCTCGCGGACGAAATCATCCCAGGACTGACCCGAAACCTTGGCCACGACCTGCCCAGCCGCGATGTACATGATGTTCTGGTAGCCGAACCGCGATCGGAACGACCAGGTCGGGGGCAGATGGCGGACCCGACGGATGATCTCGTCGCGGTCGAAGCCGGATCCATACCAGGCCAGCTCGCCTCGGGCCAGCCCGCTGCGGTGACTCAGCAAGTCCCGAACGGTGATCTCCCGGGTGGCGTAGGGATCGTAGAGCTGGAAGCCCGGGAGGTAGAGGCCGGGGTTGGCGTCCAAGGCCACCTTCTTCTCGTCCACCAGCATCGCGACGGCCGCCGCCGTGAAGGCTTTCGACGAGGACCCGATCGCGAAGATCGTCCGCTCGCTGACTGGCTCGGGTTTGCCGACCTCGCGAACGCCGTAGCCCCGGGCGTAGATCACCGTGTCGTTCCGGACCACGGCGAGACCCAATCCGGGGACCCGCCAGGTCTTCATGGCCGATTCGACATAGCGATCGAGCCCCGGCCACGGCTCCCGGGACTGGGCGGCCGCCGATGGGGCCGATCCCGATACCGCCAGGGCGACGGCGACCAGGGCGCTGAGCGACGACGACGAAAACCGGAAATCACGGGTCATGACGGGTCCTTGGCGTTAGGCGGCTCGATTTCCATCAGTTGCGGCGCCGCAGCCAGTCGGTGGGGTCGAGCGCGATCTGGTTGTCGCCGCGAATCTCGAGGTAGAGATGCGGTCCTTCCGGGGTGTTCGACCCGCCCACGGTCCCGATCGGCTGGCCCTTGGCGACCTCGGTGCCGACCGCCACCGAGGCGGTGCTGAGCTGCATGTAGAGCGAGAAGTAGCCGCTTGGATGTTCCACGATCACCGAAAGACCGTAGGTGCCCAACCGCTGCACCAGGACCACCCTGCCGGCGGAAACCGTCGTGACCGGGGTCCCGGCCGCCGCCGAGATCGCGATGCCGTGCCGGTTGATCCGCGCGCCACTCGGCAGGGTGTCCGGTCCGAAGTCGTAGAGGATCCGGCCGTTGACCGGCCAATCCAGCCGGCCAAGATCGGCCGTCGACATCCCGGCTCCGGTGTTGCCGCGCGAGGCGGCGCCGGACCCCGCGTTCGGGGCGGGTCTGGCCGTGTTCCGCCGCGCCCGCTCGAGCGCCGCCAGAACGTCGATCAGGTTTTCCTCGTCGCGGGCGAGCGTGCTCAATCGTCGATTGGTGGACTGGGTGGTTGCCCGGAGCCGGCGCAACTGGGTCGACCGCTCCTCCGCCAGCTGACGGTAGCTCCGGAGTTCGGCCTCGCGCTCGGTGCGACGGCGATCGAGCTGCTCCTGGACGGTGACCAGCTCGCCCCGTTGCGCCTGGATGCGATTGCGGAGCCGCTCCACGTCGGTAACCAGGGCGCGGTCCTGCCGGCTGGTCAGATAGAGGTACTTGTATCGCGAGAGAAGGTCGGAAAACGACTCGGCCGCCAGCAACACCTGGAAGGTATGCAACGCGCCCCGCTTGTAGATATCCACCAGCCGGCGCTCCAGCACGGCGCGCCGGTCCACCAGGTTGTCTTCCGCGAGGGCCAGTTGGACCGCGGTGTTGTCGAGCTGGGAGCCGAGGCCACCGATCTGCCGCTCCAACTCGTTGACGATCCGATTGGTGGTCTCTCGCTGCCGTTCGAGGTTGTCCAACTCGCGTCCCGCGTCGCGAACCTGACCTTGGAGTCGTTCCTGTTCCTGACGGAGCCGCTCCCGTTCGGCCCGGATCTCCTCGAGCCGGCGCCGGCTCCGCTCCAAATCGGGTTGCTGGGCCGCGAGCTGCGAGCCGGCGGGTCGACCTGACCCCTGCCCGGCGAATTCGGGGATGGTGGGCGCCGCGGCGAGCGCGACCACGGCCAGGGCGCCTGAGACGAGCTTTCCGCGGCAGCGGCCCGCCATCTCAGACGGCCCGGAGCTGCCGCCCCACCGACAAGACGCTGCCGCCGAGGCCGATCACCGTCCCGAACACCAGGAACAACAGCATCTGGAGGCCGCCGAAGAACACCAGCGCGTCCCCCGCGGCCGTGGTGCTGGTTCGGAATATCGTGAAGGTTGCCCAGCACATCGCGATGGCGAGGAGCCCGCCCGAGATTCCCTTGATGGCGCCTTCCAGCAGGAACGGGCCGCGGATGTATCGGTTGGTGGCCCCGACCAGCCGCATGATCGAGATCTCCTTGGCCCGTTGGAGCACGGTGATGCGGATGGTCACACCGATGATGACGATGGCCACCGCCGCGAAGGCCAGCCCGATCACCAGTCCCACAACCGCCGCCATGTTGCGGAGTTTGTCGAGACGCTCGACCCAGTCCCGCCCGTACCTGACGTCCTCCACGAAGGGAAAGCCCCGGACCCGTTCCGCCACCCGCTGGGCGCTTTCGGCGTCGCGGGCCTCCGGCTTGAGCCGGATCTCGAACGATGCCGGAAGGGGGTTCACGGCGAGGTCCCGGTAGGCTTCCCGGAATTCCACCAGCTCGCGGCGGGCTCGGCCGAGCGCTTGTTCCTCGGTCACGTAGCTGACGTCGAGGACCTCGGGGAACGCGGTGATGTCCTGTGAAGCCGTGCTGATCGTCTCGGTCGGGGTGCCGCGGAGTACGAAGGCGACCACCTCGACCCGTTCGGCGAGATCCTGGAGGGCTTTCTGGAAGTTGATCGCCACCAGTCCGAACAACCCGATGGTGAACAACGAAAAGCCGATCGAGGCGACCGAGAGCCCGCTCAAGAGCGGGGTCCGCCGGAAGGTCATCAGGGCTTCGCGGAGGGGGGTGCGGTGCTTCACGATTCCGCTCCGGCGGCCTGATCGACGCCACTGTCGTAGACCACTCGGCCACCCTTGAGTTCGATGGTTCGGTACCCGGTGTCGCGGACCAATTCCATGTTGTGGGTCGCCATCACCACCACGGTGCCGCCCGCGTTGATCTCGCGAAGCAACTGGAAGACGCCTCGGGTCGCCCGTTCGTCGAGGTTTCCGGTGGGCTCGTCCGCCACCAGGATGTGGGGATCGTTCACCAGCGCCCGCGCGATGGCCACCCGCTGCTGCTCGCCTCCCGACAGCTCCTTGGGATACGCCCGGGCCTTGGATGCCAGCCCGACCTGGGTCAACACCCGCATCACCCGGTTGGGAATCGTCTCCTTCCGGGCCCCGGTCACCTCCAGCGCGAATGCTACGTTCTCCTCGACGGTGTGGTACTCGAGAAGCCGGAAGTCCTGGAACACCACCCCGAGCTGCCGCCGAAGCCGGGGGATATCGTTGGGGCCGAGCTTGCTGATCTGGTAACCGGAGACCCGCACCTCGCCTTCGGTGGGGCGCTGTTCGGCGTAGATCAGCGAGAGGATCGAGGATTTGCCTGCCCCGGAGTGGCCGGTGAGAAAGACGAACTCGCCCTTCGGGATCTGGAAGGACACGTCCTTGAGCCCGGACGCGCCGTTAGGGTAGGTCTTGGTGGCGTGGAGGAACCGAATCATACGCCATCGAGCGCGTGACGGAGGTCGGCGATCAGATCGGCGGCGTTCTCGATTCCGGCGCTGAGCCGAACGTATCCGTCGGGAATTCCCATCGCGGCACGGGCCTCCGCCGACATGCCCTTGTGCGAGGTCAACCGTGGCTCGGAGACCAGGCTTTCCACTCCGGCCAGACTCGGGGCGTGGGCCACGATCTCGAGCCGCCGCAAGAACCGCTCCGCGGCCTCCGGTCCTCCCTTGATGACGAGGCCAACCATCCCGCCGAATCCCGAGAGCAGACGGCTGGCGAGCTCGTGGTCCGGGTGGCTCGGCAGCCCCGGGTAATGGACCGCCGCGATGGCCGGATGCTGGCTGGCCCACTGCGCGATCGCCAGGCCGTTGGCGTTTTGCCGTTCGACTCGCAGCTCGAGAGTCTTCATCCCCCGATCGAGCAGCCAGGCCGAGTGTGAGTTCAGCGTCGACCCCCAGAGCCGAGCCAGCCGGGTGACCTCGTCGATGACCGACTGGGTCCCGGCTACCACGCCGGCGGTTACGTCGGAATGGCCGTTGAGGTACTTGGTCCCGCTGGTGATCACCACGTCGGCGCCGTGCTCGATCGGTCGGAAGTTGATCGGGCTCGCGAAGGTGCTATCGACCAGAAGCGCCACCCCTTGCTCGCGGCAGATCTGCACCACCGTCTTCGGGTCGACCACCCGCATGGTGGGGTTGACCGGGCTCTCGAAGAAGACCGCCCGAGTGTTGCGGGTCAGTGCCTTTCGCCAAGCTCGCGGCTGGTCCGGGTCGACGTAGGTCACCGAGATTCCGAACCGGCCGAACTCCTCGTCGAACAGCCGCCGGGTCCCTCCGTATATCCAGCGGCTGGCGACCAGGCGATCCCCCGGTCGGAGCACCGCGAGGTGCGCCATGGCCGTGGCGGCCATTCCGCTCGCGACGAAGACGGCCGCCTCGGCGCCCTCGAGCAGGGCGTACTTCCGAGCCACGGCGAGCTGATTGGGGGTATTGCCGTAGCGCTCGTAGAGGACCTCTCGCTCGGCCCCGACCTCGGCGACATAGGTAGTGCTCTGGAACACCGGCTGCACCACCGGTTCGTTCGGATGGTGCCGACCGAGTGGGCCGTGGACGGCGACGGTGGAGCGGCCGGGCTGGGAGTCGTTCATGCCGTCGGGAGCGGCCGGAAGGTCCCGCTCGCGGCCTGGATCAGGCCGCGGAGCGCGAGCGACTGGAGGGCGTCGGCGGCCCGCTCGATGGTCCAGCCCACCAGGTCCGCCAGCCGCCCGGTGTCTCCCGCGCCAAGCTTGTTGACCGCTTCGAACGCGGTGACCAGGTCCGGCGTCCGCCACCCGAGGATGCACGGGGTGGCTCGCTCGGCGGGCACCGCCATGACGGTCAACTGATGGGTTTCGAGGACCTGCTCGATGGCGTCGAGGTGGCTGTCCGAGACGTTCACCAGGACCACGAACCGAGGTCGCTCGCCCGGGGGGCGGAGCAGCAGCTTCGCCACCACTTCGTCGGCGCAGGAGAAATCGATCAAGCCGATCTGGGAAAAGTCGAGCTGGGTCGTGGGGTGGGGGCTCTGGTCGATCCGTTCCTCCACCCGACCGCGCACGGTGGCCCCGGTCGGCCGAGTGACCAGGTGGCAATAGGGTGTCGGCACCGCCTCCCGCAGAATCGGCCCCAGATCGATCCGTTCCCTCATCGTCCGCTCGGCTCCTGTGCTGGAATCGTGATCTGCAGCTGCGTGCCTGGAAAGAAAGGTAGATGCTCCGCCAAGGGCACGTCGTCGTCCCATTCTGCCCCGACCGACAATCGGGCGGTCCCGCTCCGGATCGAGATCTTCCCGTGCCATCGGGCCAGATACCGTTTGATGCCCGCCAGCCCCTGGCCGCGGCCGGGATCGGGGAAGCGGCTCACGCCGTGGAGCAGGGCTGACTCGAGCGCCGCCCCATCGCTCCATCGTTCCCCGACCTTGCGCGCCTCGGTGGCATCGAGCGATTTCCGAAACCCGATCCCGGCGTCCCCGACAGCGATGACGACCACCTTGCGACCGAGTCGGCGCTTCCAGAAATAGGTCTGGACCGCAACCCAGCCGCCTGTCCCGGCGTGCTCGACCACGTTCTGACAGGCCTCCGACAGGGCCATCGCGAAACCCATCGTCGCCTTGGCCTCGAGTTTGAGTTCGGAGGTGAGGATCCGGGTGGCGGACTCCTGGACCTTCCCGACCACGTGGTGAATGTCCTCGGCGGCCCGGATCGGGGTGAGCGGCAGGAGCACGTCGGTGGCATCGCCGGCCCGGCGGGGGATCTTGCCGACCACGTCGTAGTACTCGACGGCATGCCGAAAGAACCCGGTTCGGGCCCAGTAGGACCTGGCGTCGTCGCTGGCGGGGGCGTTGAACTGCGGCTTGGGGCGGCCGAGTTCCTTGATCGCCTGGCCCAGGGTGAGGAGCGAGGCCAGTCCGTAGGGAGAAGCCCAAGTGGTACCGTGCCCGTCCACCAAGAGGCGTTCCGGAGGCGGCCAGCTGCCCAATCCCTGCGCGAGGGCGTCGAGCGACTTGTCGTCGAGGCTGGTCGGCACTGGAACGACGTGCATCATGTGGGTGCGGGCTGTCCTCGAGAGATGGGCGACGGGCGTGGCCTGCGAGCAAAAGTAGTCACGGTCGGCGTTTCTCAGGAGTCTCGGGCGGTGTGCTCCGGTCTCATGGGGTGACCAGCGAGCCTCGAAGGTGCTGCACCAATCCACTCGCGCCTCGATAGCCGGCGTTTCGCGCGGCCGCGCGGTTGCCGAGCGCCACCGCCTGTTCGAGCGGGACGCCGGCCAGCAAGTGGGCGAAGGTGGTTGCCCCGAACACGTCGCCGCAACCGGTGGGATCGATGGCGTCGACGGCCGGGGCGGGGACCAGGGCGGTCCGGGCCGCCACGGTGCTGCCCGGCTCGGGCGCCGCGACATAGATGGTTCCCCGGGCGCCGACGGTCACCAGGAGACCCCGGACCCCGACGCTCATGGCCTGGGTGGCGACCGCGAGCGGATCGGGACCCACCATCCGCATCTCGGCCTCGTTCATCTGGATGTAGTCGAACGCCGAGAACCAGCCCACCGGATCGAGCAGGGGCTGGAGCATCCGGGTCCCATCGAAGCCCATCCCGAAGAAGAGACTGTGGAGGTCGGCGTAGAGCGCTCCGCGGAACCCCGCCCGGAGCGCCTGGGCGGTCCCCAGGGGCATCTCGAAGCCGGAAATGAAGTTGAGGTAGATGGCGTCGAGGTCGGCCACCAGTGGGCCCAACTCGTCCCAGCGCCATGGCGGCACCCCGCCGGACATCCGCTCGCAGCGGCGCTCGGCGTCCTGGTACCGGAGCACGACCCGGTTGTTGGGCGTCGCCACCTCGATGAACCGCGCCTCGGCGCTGCGGTGCCGCAGCGAGCGGAGGAACCGGTCCGCCTCGACCGCCAGGTCGCGGCCCACCTTGACGAGCGGGACGACCTCCCAGTCGCTGCCTAACGCGGCGTCGAACCCGGCCAGGGCGTAGGCGATCCCCCCCCATTCCTCGACCGGCGCCTCCGACGGATCGCGGCCGTGGATCTGATCCCACACCAGCGAGCCGACCACACCGACCTTAGGCATGGGTGTCGAGGAAGACCTTGGCCGCCCCGATCACGCCCGCGGTTCCCGGTAGCTCGCCCGGCACGATCCGACAGGCTTGTACCGCTGGCTTGAAGGCCCGTCGGTTGACCTCGCGCTTGAGCGGCGTGAAGAGCCGATCGCCCGCCTTGGTCACCCCGCCGCAGATGACCACCACCTCCGGATTGAGGATGTTGATCAGGTTCGCCACCCCGACGCCAAGGTACTTGGCGGTATCCTGCACCACCTCCAGGGCGAGCGGATCGCCGGCCGCGGCCGCGCCGTAGACGGTCTGCGCGGTGAGCTGCTGGAGGTCGCCGTGGACGATCATCGGGAGCGAGGATTCGGCCCCGGCCTGAAGCGCTTCGATGGTCCGCCGGGCGATCGCGGGCCCCGAGGCGTAGGCCTCGAGGCAGCCGTCGTTGCCGCAGCCGCACCGGCGGCCGTTGGTTTCGATCGTCATGTGGCCCACCTCGGCGGCGACATCCGAAGCACCGTGAAGCAGCCGCCCGTCGACCACGATCCCGCCGCCGATGCCGGTTCCGAGGGTGAAGGTGACGGCGTGGCGGGCTCCTCGGGCCGCCCCGACCCACCACTCGCCGGCCATGGCACAGTTGGCGTCGTTGTCGAGGCTCGCCGGCAGCTCGAGCGCCTCGGCGATCCGGTCTCGCACCGGCATGTCGGTCCAGCCGAGGTTCGGGGTGAGAATCACCACGCCTCGCTTGGTGTCGAGAGGGCCGGGCGATCCGATTCCGACCCCGATCACCCGCCCGGACGGGAGGGCGGCCTGGGTCTCGGCGATCGTCGACCGAGCCATCCCGAGAATCCGCTCGATGACGTGGTTGGCTCCGTGGACGGCCCCGGTGGGCTCGGAGTGAAGCCCGATTACGGACTGGCCGTCGCGGCTCACCGCGCCGACCACCAGGTTGGTGCCGCCGATGTCGATTCCGAGGACGTAGTCCATGCTCACCGCAGCAGTTGGTGAATGGCGTCGCGCACCGCCGCCGCAGGAATCTCGCGCATGCAGCGGTGATGGCCAAGCGGGCACCGAGCGGGGCCGTGGCTGGAGCAGGGGCGACAGGCGAGGTCGCTGCGTTCGACGATCGCCGCCGCCGGCGCCCGAGGACCAAAGCCAAACGCCGGGACCGTCGGCCCGAAGATCGCCACGGTGGGAGTCCCGGTGGCGCTGGCCAGGTGGAGCGGAGCGGAGTCGTTGGTCACCACCACACCAGCGCGTTCCAACACCGCGGCCGATACTCGCAGGGGCAGCTGTCCCACCGCGTTGACGACCCGGTCGGGGGCGGCGTCGACGATCGGATGAGCCAGCGCGGCGTCTTCGGGGCCACCCATCACCACCACCTTGCCCTTGAGAATCCGGACCAGTTCGGGGAAACCCGGCCACCGCTTGGTGGCCCAAACCGATCCCGGAGCGAGCGCCACGAACCCATCGCCGAGGCCGTGGCTGGCGAGCCAGGCGTAGGCTTGGGCCCGGTCGTCGTCGGTGATCTGGAGGTGGATGGGTGCCGGGTCGGCAACCGGTCCTGCCAGCGACAGCAGCCGCTCGGCTTCATGCGGCGCCGTCGGCCTGGCGATCCGTTTGGTGTAGAATGCCCGGCTGGGGGCGTCGGCGAAGCCGATCCGCTCCGGAATCCCGGCCCACCAAATCAGCAGGGCGCTTCGGGCTGACCGATGCGGCAGATAAGCCCTGGCGTAGCGACGGCCCGCCAGCCGCCGCGCCAGCCGGCGCCACGCCGCGAATCCGCTCTCCTTCCCCCGTTTGTCGTACCCTATGACGTCGCGCACGGACGGCAGCGTTTCGAGCAGCGGTTCGGCGGCCGGCCGAACCAAGACGTCGACCGGTCCGTGGAGCCGGGCCAAGGCGGCCAGCAGTGGGGTCGTGAGAATCGCGTCGCCAAGAAAGGCGGTTTGCACCACCAGGGTACCGCCCGGGGTGAGCGCTGGCGGCGTGAAGGCGCCCTCGTCCGTCAATCGCTATCCACCTGCAGCACGGCGAGAAATGCCTCTTGCGGTATCTCCACCGAGCCAACCTGCTTCATCCGCTTCTTGCCTTCCTTTTGCTTCTCCAGGAGCTTGCGTTTGCGGGTGATGTCGCCACCGTAGCACTTGGCGAGGACGTCCTTCCGAAGCGCCGAGACGGTCTCGCGGGCGATGACCTTGGAGCCGATCGCGGCCTGGATCGCCACCGCGAAGAGCTGCCGGGGGATCAGCTCCTTCAGCTTCTCGGCGATCTTGCGACCCCACTCGTAGGCCTTGTCTTCGTGGATGATCACGCTGAAAGCATCGATCTGCTCGCCGTTGATCAACATGTCGAGCCGGACCAGGTCGGAGGGCCGATAGCCCGCCATCTCGTAGTCGAGCGAGGCGTATCCTCTCGAAAGGCTCTTGAGCCGGTCGTAGAAGTCGAGGACGATCTCGCCCAGCGGGAAGTCGAACTGAAACTCGACTCGGCTCGGGTCGATGTAGTGCATCCCGTGATAGACGCCTCGCCGATCCTGGCCCAACTTCATGATCGGGCCGATGTAGTCGGCGGGCGAGACGATCCGAGCTTTGACGAAGGGTTCCTCGATCCGGTCCCGATTGGCGGCTTCGGGCAGGGTGGACGGGTTTTCCACCAGCACCATGGTGCCGTCGGTCAGGTAGACTCGATACTCCACCGTCGGCACGGTGGTGATCAGGGCGAGATCGAACTCCCGCTCCAGCCGCTCCTGGACGATCTCCATATGAAGGAGCCCGAGGAAACCGCACCGAAACCCGAATCCCAGGGCCTGCGACGACTCGGGCTCGTAACCGAGACTCGCGTCGTTGATCTGGAGCCGTTCGAGGGCATCCCGAAGATCTTCGTACTGTTCGGTGGTGGTCGGGTAGATCCCGGCGAAGACCATCGACTTGACGTCGCGGTATCCGGGGAGGAGTTCGCCGGCTGGCCGATCGGCATCGAGAATGGTGTCTCCCACCCGGGCGTCGCGGACCCCGCGGACGCTGGCGACGACATAACCGACTTCGCCCGCTTCGAGTCGCTCGGCGGCGTGCTGGCCCAGGGCGGGGAACCCGACCTCGTCGACCTCGTAGACGTCCTGGGGGTGGGACCCGAACTGAATCCGGGTGCCCCGTTCGATCACGCCGTCGACGACCCGAATCGTCGGGACCGCCCCACGGTAGCGGTCGTAGTAGGAGTCGAACACCAGGGCCCGCAGCGGCGCGTCGGGTTTACCGGTTGGCACCGGGCATCGGGCGACGATGGCCTCGAGCAGGTCGGGCACCCCGATCCCCTCTTTGGCCGACACCCGGAGAATCTCCCCGGGCAGCACCCCGATCAGATCCGAGAGCTCGGCGGCTCGACGGTCGGGCTCGGCGCCGGGCAGGTCGATCTTGTTGAGTACCGGGATGATCTCGAGGCCCGCTTCCATCGCGAGAAAGAGGTTCGAGAGGGTCTGCGCTTGGACCCCTTGCGAGGCGTCCACCACCAGGATCGCGCCCTCGCAGGCCGCGAGCGAGCGAGACACTTCGTAGGTGAAGTCGACGTGCCCGGGGGTGTCGATCAGGTTGAGTTCGTAGTCCTCGCCGTCGCGGGCCCGATAAGTCATCCGGCAGGCGTTGAGTTTGATGGTGATGCCACGCTCGCGCTCCAGGTCCATGGTGTCGAGGACCTGTTCGCGCATTTGCCGCTTATCGAGAGTGCCGGTGGTTTCGATCAGCCGGTCGGCGAGGGTCGATTTGCCGTGGTCGATGTGCGCGACGATGCAAAAATTGCGAATCCTGGACTGCTTCATGGGGACCAATATAGTCGCCCGAAGCTGCCGTTCCGCGCGGGTGACGGCGGTGCCAATTCAGGCGCCGAAGCGCTAGACTTTCCCCAGGATGCACCGGTGACGCGCTGGCTCGTCGCCGCTTCGGCCATCGCCGTCTCGCTGGGCCAAGCCCACCCCTCTCACCGAGGAACCCAGGTGACCAATCCCAACGACCGCCGGATCGACTACCTCGAATTCGGCACCACCGACATCGCCGCCACCAAGCGCTTCTACCAACAGGTGTTCGGCTGGAAGTTCACCGACTATGGCCCTGGATACACCAGCTTCGAGGACGGCCGGCTCACCGGAGGCTTCAACGCCGAGTCGAAGCCCGGCGGCACGCCCCTGACCGTGCTCTACGCGGCCGACCTCGATCAAATGAAGGCCACGGTCGAGGCGGCAGGTGTCCGGACCTTCAACGACCACACCTTCCCCGGCGGCAGGCGATTTCACTTCGTCGACCCGGGCGGCAACGAACTCGCGGTCTGGTCGGAACGCTAGCTCGTCGCGGCCCCGACTAGATTTGGGGCCCACAATGTCCGCCGCCAGCTCCGGCTTCACCAAGCACGATCTCGGGATGGTCGTGGTGTCCTTGTTTTGGGGCGCCAATTTCGCCGCCAACAAATACGGGGTGACGGTCATGCCCCCGTTCGCGTTCGCGGCGATTCGCTTTGCCATGGCGAGCGTGCTCCTCTGGCTCGTGGTCGTGGCGCTCCGGCCGGGCCGGCCGATCAGCCGAGGAGCGTTCTGGCGATTGGCCGGACTGGGCGTCATCGGCAACACCTTGTACCAGGTGTTCTTCATGCAGGGCTTGGTCTACACCTCGGCGATCAACGCTTCCTTGATCATGGCGGCGTTGCCCGCCGTGGTCGCCGTGCTGGGTCGGGTGTTGGGGGTGGAGCGGACCACTCGCCGGACCTGGTTGGGGATCGCGGTTGCCACCGCCGGCGTGGCGCTCGTCATCGCCGCCGAGGGCCTCCGGTTCACTGGCCAGACCACCACCGGCGACCTGCTCGTTCTCGGAGCGGTGTTCTGCTGGGCGTTGTTTACCGTCGGGGTTCGCTGGGTCGGTCGCGGTGAGGACCCGGTTCGGGTTACCGCACTGACGGTCGTGAGCGGGACTCCCGGCCTCATCCTGGTGGCGCTGCCGAGCCTGGGGCAGGTATCACCCACCTCGCTCTCGGTGGCGGCGTGGGCCACCATTCTCTACTCGGGCATCTGCGCCATCGTCATCGCCTACCTGATCTGGAGCTACGCGGTCCAAGGCATCGGCGGGAGTCGGGTGGCCGTGTACAACTGCGTCACCCCGGTCGTCGCGGTGATCGCCGCATGGATCCTGCTCGGTGAGCGGCCGGTGCCCTCGCAGGGGTTCGGGGCCCTGCTGGTCATCGCCGGGGTGCTGATCAGTCAGGGTGTCGGCCAACTGCCGGCCCGGCCGACCGCCGTCACGATCCCCGAGCCCTGAGCGGGCGTGCGCTCCTTTTCCAAGCACGACCTCAATCTGGTGTTGGTCTCCGTGATCTGGGGTGCCAACTACGGGATCACCAAGATGGCGCTCGGGCAGGTGACGCCGACGGTGTTCGCCGCCCTCCGCTTCCTGGTCAGCACCGGTCTCCTCTGGATCGTGGTGCTGGGCCTCAAGCAGCATGGGCCAATGCCCCGCCGGTCGATGGTGAAGTTGCTCGGCTGGGGTGTCGTCGGTCACACTCTGAACCAGGTCTGCTTCCTCTGGGGCCTTCGGATGACGACGGCGACCAACAGCGCAGTGATCTTCGCCAACATGCCGCTCGCGGTCGCGATGCTCGGGATCGCGCTGGGGATCGAACGGCCGCGGCCTCGGGTCTGGGTCGGCATCGGGTTGGGTGTCGTCGGAGTGGCCATCGTCGTCGGGGCGAACGGGTTCCACTTCTCCCGCGAGACCCTGGCCGGGGACCTCCTCAACGTCGGCGCGCTGGCGTTCTGGGCCGTTTTCACGGTCGGCGTGCGCCAAACGGCGTTAGGCCACAACTCGGCGCAGGTCACCGCGCTGACCCATCTCGGGGGCACGCCAGGCCTGCTGGCCGCCGCGACGCCCGCGCTGGTCGGCGGGCCGCCGATCGCGAGCCTGGCGCCGGTCGTCTGGCTCGGGGTGCTGTATTCGTCGCTGTTGTCGAGCGTGGTTGCCGGGGTGCTGTGGACCCGGAGCCTCAAAGCGCTTGGCGGTAACCGCACCGCCCTCTACAACTGCGTGACCCCGGTCTTCGCCAGCCTCTTCGCCTGGGCCCTGTTGGGCGAGCGGCCGGTTCCGCTGCAGGCGGTTGGCGCCGCCCTCGTGGTGGCGGCGGTCCTGGTCAGTCGCGCTCCCGCCGAAGAGGTCGAGAGCTGATCGTCACGGCGCTCGCGGAAACAACATCCGGCGGACCCGGCCGGAGCCCACCGTAATACCGGTGACACGCCCCTTCTTGTCTCGGACCGCCCTCACCACCGATCCAAAGGCAGCGGCGATCGTGTAGCTGTCCTGAATCACGCTGGTGAGCTTGGCCGGCTGGCTCTTCCGGCGGTGGAGCACGAGGCTATCCCCCGCCGCGACGATTTCCCAGGTCACCCCCAACTCGTCGCTGGCGTACTTGCCGGCCAGGGCCGCGCGGTCGGCGGCGGTCGGTGTCCACTCGGCCGCCCGCCGGTATCGGGTCGGCTCGCCATTGCCGGTCCGGATCAGCAGGGTGCTGTCGTCGTTGACCGTCAACGTCGCGGGGCCGACGCCGATCAGGAACGGCCGGCCGCCGCTCGACCGAAGCGGGGCCGATGGGCCGCCAAAGGCGCTCCGCCAGGATGCCAGGCCGTTCTCGATGACCAGTCGACCCGCCGCCTCGAGGGAATCGCTCCAATAGAGGCCGGCCGCGCCGCCGATCTGGGCCGCGGCCACCTGCGCCGGTGGTTCCACGACCGGCTGGAGCTGGCCCCCGAGCATCGCGTCGGCGGTCTGTTCCGCGAGCCGGACCGGGTTGGCGGTGCCGGATGAATTGCAGAGGACCGCCACTCCGGACCCGGTGGCCGGGAAGTTGAGCAGATGGCTCTGGTAGCCCGGATCGCCGCCGCTGTGGGAGACGGTCCGAGCACCTCGATAGCTCCCGATCGTTACCCCGAGCGCGTAAGCCAGGGTGTCGCCGGAGGCGAGCACCGCGCGGGTGGTGAGATCCTCGATCGCCCCCCGCCCGCCAACCGTGCCGAGCGACAACTGCCCGTGCCACTTGGCCAAGTCGGTCACGGTAGTGAAGAGGCTGGTCGCCCCGACGGTGGAGTAGTTCGGGACGGTCTCCTTCCAGCTCCCGTCGCGGAAGGTGTAACCGCGGGTTCGCCCTGGCACGATCTCGAGGTTGTCGTCGTGAAAGTGAGTCCGAGTCATTCCGAGCGGCCGAAAGAGCGCGGAGTCGGCAAACTGGCGGAGGCTCTGACCGGTCACCCGTTTGACGATCACGGCCGCGAGAGTGAAACCGGAATTGCTGTAGAGCCAGTCGGTGCCGGGCACGAAGTTGAGACCTCGTTGCCGAGGCACGATGTCCATGACGTCCTGCTCGGTGATCAGGTCGTCGCCCAGCCGCCAACCGGCCGTGATGAGCAGGTTCCACTGGTCACGGACTCCACCGGTATGGTTGAGGAGCTGCCGGATCGTGATCCGGTGGCCATAGTCCGGCATCTCGGGGAGGTACCGGCGGATGTCGTCGTCGAGCGAGAGCTTGCCCGCCCGGGCCAGCAGGACCAGCGACATCGCGGTGAATTGCTTCGAGACGGAGGCCACGTGGAACACCGAGTTCGGACCGACCGCGAGTCCCTGGGCGACGTCGGCCATGCCATACCCCTTGGCGAGAACGACGCGGCCTTGGTCGACCACGCTCACGGCGCACCCCGGCCGGGCGGTGCCCTGTTGCCCCGCGAAGATCGAGTCGACGGCTCGGGTCGACGGTGCTTGGGCAACCAAGGGCAGCGGCAACGCCGCGAGAGCCAACGCCAACGCCAAGGCAAACGCGCGCACGGGAGGTACCTCGTTTGAGGGATGGAGTCGATCGGCTCAGAGTATCGCCCCGGCCGCCGGCCGTCAACGCGCCCCTCGCCCGGGAACCGTCTCACGGATACCTTCCGATCCCGGAACCTTCGAACCACTCTGGCAACCGGGATCGCCCCATGTCACCATCAGCGTTGTCCCCTGGCGTCGGGTCCGGGTCGGACCGCGGCCCGAGCCGCTCGGCCGCCGGCCGGCTGGCGTCTATCGTTAGGCGGGGTCGGTGATAGAGGCGCTCCAGGTGGTCACCACGGTCGACGACCGCGAGCGGGCCCGGGTCATCGCCAATCGGCTGGTCGAGGACCGATTGGCGGCTTGCGTCCAAGTCGTCGGGCCGATCGAGAGCGTCTATCGTTGGGAGGGCCGGGTCGAGACCGCGGCCGAGTGGCTCTGCCTGATCAAGACCACCACCGACCGCTATGACGACCTCGAGCGCGCCATTCGTGCCATCCACCCGTACCACGAGCCGGAGATCTTGGCTTTCCCGGTGATCCGGGGGAGCCCGGGGTACCTCGCCTGGCTCGAGGCGGCCTGTTAGGGCGTCGCTCGGCTTCTCACCTCTTCCAGGCGAGCGACCGCCCGCCGCAGATGGGGAATCACGATCGAGCCGCCTACCACGAGCCCGATCGAAAACACCTCGTGGATCTCGGCGTCGGTCGCGCCGACCTCGGCGCACTTGATCACGTGGTAGCTGATGCAGTCGTCGCACCGGAGCACCAGCGAGGCGACGAGGCCGAGCATCTCTTTGGTCTTGACATCGAGCGCCCCCGGCTCATAGGCCCGGGTATCGAGGTTGAAGAACCGGTTGGTGGTCAGGTTCCCGGCGGCGAAGATCTTCTCGTTCATCGCCGCCCGGAATGCGTTGAACCCGTCCAGGCTCTGGTGATCGTGGCTCATGGAATCTGGTCGGCTGGCTGGACGATGGCACGGTAGCTCTCCGGCTTCCATTTGGGGCGATTCGGCCGGTTGGCGATCTCCTGCCCGAGAAGGAAGATCAGCCGAAGGACTCGGGCCTCTTTCTCCGCGTCGATCTTCTCGGGCGAGTCGCTGACGGCGTGATAGTCGTCATGGAGCCCGCTGGTGAAGAACAAGATCGGGACGCCCCGCACCGCGAAGTTGTAGTGATCGGATCGGTAGTAGAGTCGCTCTTGCGGCCAGAGGTCATCCACCGCCTTGACCCCGAGATCGGAGTTGGCCGCCGTGACCTCACCCAAGATCTCGCCAAGTTCGGAATGCTCCATCCCGATCGCGACCACAGTGTCTTTCCAGTTGCGGCCGATCATGTCCATGTTGAGGTTCGCCACCATCGAGCGGATCTCGACCGGCGGGTTCTTCGTGAACACCTGGCTCCCCCAGAGCCCTTTCTCCTCGCCACTGATCCCGAGAAAGATCAACGATCGCTTCGGCCGGGCTCCCGGGGCCATGAAGGCCTCGGCCAGCTCGATCAGCCCGACGGTGCCCGAGGCATTGTCATCGGCGCCGTTGCAAATGGAGTCCGACTGGCCCGATCCCTTGCACTCCGACCCGACGTGATCCATATGGGCCGAGAACACCAGGTATTCGTGCTTCAAGGCGGAGTCGCTGCCTTCGATGACGGCCGCCACGTTGGGGGCGCTGGCCGACGATACCACGGTGTCGCGAAGGGTGGCCGCCAGCGACCACCCCGGCTCCGCCAGCAGCATCGGCGCGGTGGCCGCCCGGAGCTGGGCGAAGACCAGCCGAGACCCGGGAGATCGAGCGGCGACCGCGCTGTCCGAGAGCCCGATGGCGAACGGGCCGGACTCGCCGTCGCCCACAGTCAATCGATCCCGGGCTTCGCCGCCGGTCATGTTGGCGAAGATCATCGGGTTGTTGACCACGAGCGCCACCCCGCCCGCGCCCGCTTCGATCAACGCCTGGAACCCGGTCTCGAGGTCGCGGGGCGGCCCCTGCCGCCAGTCGCGAACCCAGAGCACCGCATGGCCCTTGGTCCGGGCGGCCGTCAGGCTGTCGACCGGGCCCCCCAGGAGCACCACCGGGTAGCTGCCGGCGGGGTGCCCAAACAGCACCGCCGACTGGCGGCCGATGCCCAAGTCCATCTCGCCGTTGGGCGTCCCGAGCTTGACGGTGGATCCTCCCGGAACCAGCCGGCGGGTCGTGATCGGGAACCGAGAGACGAGCTCGTTAGCCTGGCCCGCTGGTCGGAGGCCGAGCCGCCGGAATTCGCTGGCGACGTACTCTGCTGCCAGGTCGAGCCCCCGGCTTGGGGTGTCGCGGCCGCCCATCGAGTCGTGGGCGACGACCTCGATTCGCCGCCGGATATCCGCCTCGGTGATGGTGGCGGCCGCCGCGGCGCCGTTGGTTTGGGCGGCGACCGGTCTGGTCAGGGCAAACAAAGCAACTAAGGGGGTCCACCTCACGAAGCGGCTCCGAGTCTCGGGACAAATCGCTCCGGCTCGCGCCGGAGCCAAGTCCAGGAATGTTAACGAGACTCGGCCGGCGGCGGCGGTGCGGGGGGTGGGGGCGGCGGCGGGGGCGCGGTCGGAGACGGCGGCGGGTTGGCCGGCCTGGGTTTCGGTGCTGCTGGCGCAACGGGCTTGCCCGCGGCCGGCGGTTTGCGCCGCTTGAGTTGGGGCTCGACTGGCTGGGGCTTTTTCGGCTTCGGTTGCTCCTGAAGCTCGGCTCCGGCGTCGGGCGTTGCCGCCATCGGTGTTGCCCCGAACCCGACCGCCCCGACCAACGCAATCGCGATCCACCGGCCCATCCTGAACACTTCTTGCCCATCCTCCGCTGTCCCTTCGTCCGTGAGGCAGATGCCGTGCCAGCGACCGCGGTTTCAGCAAGTCCATCGAATGAAGCCAGATAGCGCGCCTGAGCACGAGTTGGAGTAGGTGGCCAGTGTCCTCGCCAGAGGACACTGGGACGGTTGCGTTGACTCTCCTCACCGAGCGCCGTACGTTGCCCCGTCTATGTCCGTTGCCGGCACCGGTCATCGCCTCGACCTCCTCGACCCAATGGAGGTCGCCCGGCTCGGCGGCATCGAGATGCTCACCGAGGAGATCGTCGAGGGGTTCCTGACCGGTCTCCACCGCTCGCCACGCCGGGGCTTCTCGGTCGAATTCGCCGAACACCGGGCCTACCAGCCTGGCGACGAGGTTCGGTACATCGACTGGAAGATCTTGGCGCGGAACGACCGATTGTTCGTGAAACAGTTCGAGGAGGAGACCAACCTCCGCGCCATGGTCGTCGTCGACGTCAGCCGTTCGATGGGCTGGACCGGCGAACCTGGCAAGCGACTGACCAAGTTGGAGTATGTCCGCCGACTGGTGGCGGCCATGGTGCTGATCCTGCTCCGCCAGCGGGACGCGACCGGGCTCATCACCTTCGATGAGCAGGTTCGCTCCGTTACCCCCCCTCGCGCCCGGCTGGCTCATTGGTATCAACTTCTCGGGGTGCTCCACCGGACCCAGGTGGGTGCCCGTACGGCTGCCGAGCCAGCGCTCCGGCGAGTGATGGACCAACTCCGGCGGCGGGGCCTCGTCATCTTCGTCTCGGACCTGCTGCTCGACCGCGACCTCGCGATCAAGGCATTGCGGTTCTTGCGTCACCGCGGGCACCAGGTGCTCGTCCTCCACATCATGGATCCCGCCGAGATCTCCCTCCACGGCCCCGCGGAGGCCCGCTTCGAAGATCCGGAGACCGGCGAAGCGGTGACCATTCGTCCCGCGGATTGGGCCGAGGTGTACTCGAAAACGGTGGCCGGGGTGGTCCACGATTGGCGGCTGGCGTGCCGTCGCCACGGGATCGCCTACGAACGGGTGGTCACCGACACGCCCTTCGGGCTGGCCTTACGCCAGGCGCTGGTGCGGTCGACCCACCTGACCTAACGAGATGACGTTCGCCGCGCCGTGGGCGCTGGCCGGGCTCCTCCTGGCCGGAATTCCCATCCTGCTCCATCTGCTGGCTCGCCGGGAACCGCCGACGGTGCCATTCCCGGCTACCCGGTACCTTGCCGATGCCGCCCGGCTCCATCAGCGTCGGCTCCAGCTCCAGCATTTGCTGCTCCTCGTGGTGCGAACTCTCCTGATCGTCGCGATCGTCCTGGCCGCGGCTGGGCCGAGTTGGCCCACGGCGGGGGTCGGCGCCCACGGTCCCACCGCCCTGGTGGTCATCGCCGACAACTCGCTCTCGAGCGGCGTGGTCGAGCGTGGCCTGCCCGCGCTCGAGGGGCTCAAGGCTGCCGCGAAGGAGGTCGTCAACCGGGCCACCTCGAACGACCGCCTCTGGCTGATGACGGCCGATGGCGTGGTGGTACCGGGCGGCCGGGACGAGCTGCTCACTCGTCTCGACAGCCTGGCCCCGAGTTCCCGGCGTCTCGATCTCGGCGCGGCAGTCGAACGGGCTCGAGAGGTGGTGGAGCGGGCCGACCGACCGGGCGAATTGGTCATCATCTCCGACCTGCAACGCTCGGCGTTGGTCGGGGCCAAGCAGACCCTGCCGATGGTGGTCCTGCGCCCGACTGGCGCGGCGGTCGTCAACGCGGGGGTGGCCCACCTGGATCTCGGATCCCAACCCTGGGGGCCCGACGGTGCGACGGTGAGCCTCACGGTCGCGGGGACGGGCCAAGACGCCCGGGCGCTGGTGGTGTCCGTTCCCGACCGGCCAGCCAAACAGCTCCTGGTCCGGCCCGGCGGGCAAGGTGCCGTCAAGTTGACGGGCCTGGCGCCGGGATGGAGCGAAGTTGAGGCTACCCTCGATCCCGACGAGCTGCGAGCCGATGACCGTCGAGTCGTGGCGGCGAGGACCAGTCCCGCGGCTCGGGTGGCCTGGCCCGCGGACGACCGATTCGTCGCCACCGCGGCCCTGGTGCTCGAGCAAAACGGCCGAATCGCAGCCGGCCAGGACGTGACCCTGGGATCCCTCGGACCGGCTGGCTCGGTGGTGCTCCCGCCAGCCGATCCCGCCCGAATTGGTGCCCTCAATCGAGCGTTGGCCGCCCGCGGGTCCCGCTGGCGGTTCGGTGACCTCGACGTCACCCCAACCGCGACCGACAGCGGCAGCTGGCTTGGCCGGGAACGGGTCACGCGGCGTTATCGGTTGGTCTTCCAAGGCGGCGCTCCATCGGACGTCCTGGTCACCGCCGGCGGCCAGCCCTGGGTGGTGCGATCCGGGCGAACCGTCCTGGTCGGGAGCCGCTTCGACCCTGACTGGACCGCGCTGCCCTTGGCGGCCGGATTCCTGCCGTTCCTCGACGCCCTGCTCAACCGCGCCGCTCGGGGCGAGCTGACCAACTTGGCGGCTGGTCCTGGCGATCCGGTCTCGATGCCGGATCGGGTGACGGAAGTCGTGAGCGGTCCGAACCGCTGGCGGGTCGAGGGCGGCGCCTCGTTCGCGCCGCCTCGCCTCGGGATCTACTACCTGGTGGCCGAACGCGACACTATCGGGGTGCTGGCCGTCAATCCCGACCCGCGCGAGTCGGACCTGACCCGAGCGACCGACACCGAGATCGCCGGTCTGTGGCCAGCCGCCCGGATCGGCGACTACGATCAGGCCGGCGATCTTGCCTTCCAGGCTGGGGCCAGGAGCGACCTCCGGGGCCCCCTGCTTTGGCTCGCGGTGGTGCTCGGACTCGGTGAGGTAGCCCTCGCCCGTGGGCGGCGACGATCCCGCTGATGCTGACGCCGATACTCGACGGGTTCGGTCGGACCGCCTTCGCGCGGGAGCTGGCCGACCGGTTGCCCCCAATGGGCTCGACGCTCAGGCTCGGTGGGCTCCCCGGCTCCTGCCCGGCCGTGCTTGCCGCCTGGCTGGCCCGCGAGCGGCCAACCCGCCAGATCGCCATCGTCGCCACGACTCCAGCGGACGCGGAACGGTGGCTCACCGACTTGGGCCAACTGACCGACCGCCCGGTGGCGCTGTACCCGCAACGCGAAGCCCTCGGCGAGGAGGAGCACCACCTCGAGATCGCCGGCGAACGGGCCGAAACCCTCGAAGCGCTGCTCTCCGGCCGGCTGACCTTCGTCGTCACCACCGCCCGCGCCACCGCCGAGCGAACCGCGGTTCCCGCCTTGCTCGAGTCGATGCGCCTGGAGCTCCGCCGTTCCGAGATGCTCCCGCCCCGGGCAGTGGCGGAGCGGCTCGAGAACATGGGGTATGCCCGGGTACCGACCGTGGCGGAAGTCGGCCAATTCAGTCTCCGCGGAGGCATCCTCGACGTCTATGGGTTCGGGATGGCGGCGCCCACCAGGGTCGAGTGGTGGGGGGACCTGGTGGAGAGCCTCCGCGCCTTCGACCTCACCAGTCAACGGTCCGCGGGTGAGGTCGAGGCCGTTTCGATCCTGCCGATCCGCGCCGTGCGGAGCGGGGGGACCGCCGGGGCGCCCACCGTTCGCCGGTCGCTGCTCGAGCTGCTGCCGTCCGACACCCTGGTCCTGGTGGACTCGGTCACCGCCAACGGGGAGGAAGTGGTCCGTGCCTGGCGAGAAGCCGAGCATCACCTCGAGGTCGCCCGCCGGCTCGGCGAGGACATCCCCGCGCGCGATCAGATCTTCGTGGCGCCGGAGCAATGGCGAGTCCAGTCCGAACGATTCGCCACCCTCACGTTGCGAGAAGACCCGGTCGAGCTCCAGGCCGGGTTCTTGCCGCCCGAGAAAGTCGACCGCGACCTCAAGCGGTTGCGGGCGCTTCTCGACGGTGGTCTGGCCACTCTGATTCTCTGCGACAACGAAGGACAGGTCGAGCGCCTCGCCGAGTTGCTCGACGAGCACGGGCGGCCCGGGGCGGCCACCCTGCTCGTCGGTGCCCTCGACGGCGGGTTCGTGCTGCCGGCACTTCGGGTCATGACCGACCACGAGATCTTCCGGCGGGCGCGGCGACTCCGGCGGGCCCGCCGTTACCGGCAGGCGGCGCCCACCGCCGCGATCGGGGCCTTGGCCAACGGCGATTACGTCGTCCATCTCGACCACGGGATCGGGATCTACCGAGGGATCACCTCGATCGACATCGAGGGCGGCACCATCGAGGTGGCGGTGGTCGAGTACCAGGGCGGCGACCGCCTCCATGTTCCGCTCTATCGGCTCGATCAGATCGAACGCTACCGTGCCGCTGGCGACGGCGAGGACCAAGCACCCCCGAAGATTCACAAGCTGGGCTCGAGCTCCTGGAAGAAGGTCCGCGATCGGACCCGTGAGGCCATCCAGCAGATGGCGGCCGAGTTGTTGGACCTCTATGCCAGGCGGCAGGTGAGCGCCGGTTTCGCCTTCCCCCCGGATGGGAAATGGCAGCGGGAGCTCGAGTCGAGCTTCCTGTACGAGGACACCGCCGATCAGCGACGGGCCACCGACGAAGTCAAGAAAGACATGGAGCGGCCGATTCCGATGGACCGGCTCTTAGTCGGCGATGTCGGCTACGGCAAGACGGAGATCGCGGTTCGGGCAGCCTTCAAAGCCGTGCAAGGCGGCAAGCAGGTGGCGGTGTTGGTTCCGACGACCGTCCTCGCCGAGCAGCACGGGCGGACCTTCGGCGAGCGGCTGGCGGATTTCCCGTTGAAGGTGGAGGTCCTCTCTCGATTCCGGACCCTCAAGGAGCAGAAGGGGGTCCTGGAGGCATTGGCGAGCCGTGCCATCGACATCGTGATCGGGACCCACCGGCTGCTCTCGAAGGACGTCGGGTTCAAAGACCTCGGCCTGGTGATCGTCGACGAGGAGCACCGCTTCGGCGTCAAACACAAGGAGCAGCTCAAGGCGCTCCGCCTCTCGGTCGACGTCCTGACCTTGACCGCGACGCCGATTCCGCGGACCCTGCATCTCTCCCTGGCCGGGATTCGGGACCTGAGCCTGATCGAGACCGCGCCGCGCGATCGATCGCCGATTCTCACCTTCGTGGAGCCCTGGGACGACGGACTGTTGGAAGAGGCCTTTGCCCGTGAACTCGACCGGGGCGGCCAGGTCTTCGTCGTTCACAATCGGATCGAGACGATCGAGACCATCGCCGAACGGGTCCGGTCGCTGGCCCCTCGGGCGACCGTGATGGTTGGTCACGGCCAGATGCCGGCCGAGCGCCTCGAGGCCGTGATGCACCGGTTCGTCGCGGGCGAGGCGCAGATCCTGGTGTCGACCATGATCGTCGAGTCCGGGCTCGACGTCCCGAACGCCAACACCATGGTGGTCCACGACGCCCATCGGCTCGGTCTGGCGCAGCTCTACCAACTGCGCGGCAGGGTGGGCCGGAGCCACCGGCGAGCCTATTGCTACCTGCTCACCCCGGATCTCATCGATCCGGAGGCCGAGGATCGCCTCAAGGTGCTGGAGCACCATACCGAACTCGGCGCGGGGTATCGGATCGCCCTCAAGGACCTCGAGATCCGCGGCGCCGGCAACCTGCTCGGCAGCGAGCAGTCAGGACACGCGCAAGCGGTCGGGTTCGACCTCTATCTGCGCTGGCTCGAGCAAACGGTGGACTCGCTCCGCAGAAGCGGTGCGATCACCGAGGCGCCGCCGCCTCCCGACGTGGTGTTCGACGTTCCAGCCCAGCTGCCCGACGAGTACGTCGGCGACGACGATGCCAAGCTCGATATCTACCGGCGACTGGCGCGGGCGACCGGGGCAGGCGAAATTGATGAGCTACGCCAGGAGCTTCGGGAAAGATTCGGTCCCCTGCCGGAGGTGGCCGAGCACCTGTTGGATCTCAGCCGCCTCCGGGTCATCGGCGCTCCGCTGGGCATTCAGCACATTCTCGTTCGCGGAGACGAGGCCCGAGTGAGCTTCCGGGCGGGCACCACGCCGAGGATGGCGCGTTTGACCGCTGCGCTGGACAACGTTCAGCTCGCGGCCGACGTGCGCCGGACGGTGCCCCTGTCGCTTCGCTTGGTCCGGTTGGGGGGGGAGCACATCATCCCCGCGCTGGTGAGGGCGCTGCGGCAAGTGCTGGTGTAGCGAGGGTAGCGATGGTTCGCGGGCGGTTGGCACCGCGCGACGATGATCACGGATGGCACATCCCATAGGGTGGAGTTGACATGAATCGGTGGATAGCAGCAGGGCTCGCCACGACCGTCTTGCTTGGCGGCTGCGAGCGGTTCGCGGCTCGGTCGGACGTCGCGGCGGAGGTCGGTGCCCTCCAACTCCCGGCCGAGCGGGTCGGGAACATCATCGCCAAAATGGGCCAGGGGCCGACGAGCCAGGTCGCCGAGTTCGTGTCGAACCTGTGGCTCGACTACGCCCTGTTCGGGAAAGCCGTGGCCGAAGGCACCATCAAGACCGACTCCGCCTCGATCGCCGAGATTCGGTGGCCGTCGATCGCCAACGCCCGGATCCGGGTCTTGGCGGAGTCGGTGGCGGCTCGCCGGGCTGGCCCGACCGACGCGGCCGCCGACAGCGCCTACAACGCCGCCGATGCCCGGTTGCTCCAACACCTGATCGTCATTCCCAAAGGCACCACCGCCGCCGACACCACCACCGCTCGTAACGCGGTGCTCGCCGCGGCCAGCCGCATCAAAGGCGGCGCCAACTTCGGGCAGGTCGCCGCCCAAGTCGGTGAGGACGGCAGCAAGAACGATCAGGGATACCTGGGCTACCTGCCCAAGGGCCAGCTGGTTGCCGAGTTCGAGGCGGTCGGTTACGCCCTCAATCCCGGTCAGGTGAGCGATCTGGTCACCACCCAATTCGGGTTCCACCTGATCCGCCGGCCGACGCTCGCGGAATCCCGCGATCGGATCAAGCAGGCGCTGACCCAGCGCCAGGCGGGGCAGGGCGACTCGCTGTTCGTGGCGCGGTTGACCGAGGGCGCCGAGATCAAGATCGCGGGCGGAGCTTCCGCCGCCATCAAGGCGGCGCTCGCCGATCCGGATGGCAACCGGAACTCGACCAGGGCTCTGGTGAACATGAAGGGCGGCAAGGTCACGGTGGCCGACTTCGTCAAGTGGACCGCGATGTTCCCGCTCAACAACAAGATCCAGATCCGCGCCCAACCCGACTCGGTGTTGGATGCCTACGCCAAGGGCCTGGCTCAGCAGGCCTTGCTGCTCAAAGCCGCCGACTCCGCCAAGATCCAGCTCGCGGCTCCGATGTGGCAGTTCATGAATCTCCAGTTCAACCAAACGGTCGATCAGGTCAAGACGGCGTTGGGACTCAACGTGGCCGAACTTGGCGAAGGGTCGACCCTGACCGCCGAACAAAAGGTCAAGCTGGCGGGCGAGAAGGTCGAGGATTTCTTCACTCGCTTGACGGAGGGGCGGGCCCAGATGGCGGTGGTCCTGCCGGAGTTGTCGAGCCATCTCAGGTCGTTGGGCGGCGGGAAGGTCAACCAGGCTGGCATTGCCCGCTCGGTCGAGCTGGCGATGGCCCAGTACCGGCGAGATTCCGCCGCCGCCGCGGCGCGCCCGCCCGCGAACGTGGTGCAGCCCGCTCCCGGTGGGCCGCCGATCTCGGATACCACGGCCCGGTAGGCTTGGGAGCACAGGTTCTGAAGAAGGAGGCACTGGTGGCGATGGTCCGATCGATCGCGGTGGCCGCGGTGCTGATGGCATCGGCCGTCGGCGTCGCGACGGGGCAGCAAGAAGACAACACCATCGACCGGATCGTCGCCGTGGTGGGCGGTAAGGCCATCGCCCTCTCGCAACTGCAGGAACGGGCTTACGCGGAACTCGGCAAGGAGCTGCCGAGCGACGTGAAGGAGCGCGACAAGATCCTCAAAGCGATTCTCGAGTCGGTGATCGACGAGGAGCTGGTCATTCAGGAAGCGCAACGCGACACCGCGATCAAGGTCACCGACGAAGAGGTCACCCAGTCGGTCGACGAGTTGTTCCGCAACGCCCGCAGTCGCTACAACTCGGAAGAGCAGTTCCGCAACGACCTCGCCGGAGCGGGGTTCCAGACGCTGGAGGAGTGGCGAAGCTACTCCACCGATCAGCAACGAAGGCGGTTCTACGCCGACCGATTCTGGGAGCGGGTCCGAGGTCAGCAACTGCTCAAGTCGATCGCCCCAACGGACAAAGAGGTTCGCGAGTGCTTCGACCACAACTGCATGCGGCTCCAGGACCGGCCCGAGGCCCTGTCGTTTACCCAGATCGTCATCGCGCCGACCCCTCCGGATACCGCCAAGGCCAGGGCCAAGGCGCTGGCCGACTCGATTCTGGTCGAGTTGCGCAAGGGCGGTGATTTCGCGATCGCGGCCCGACGATTCTCGATGGATCCGGGCACCAGGGACCAGGGCGGGTCCCTCAACTGGATCCGCCGCGGCCAGGGATGGGATCCCAAATTCGAGGAGGCGGCGTTCTCCCTGCGGGTCGGCCAGATTTCCGACCCGGTGGAAACGTCGTTCGGGTTTCACTTGATCCAGGTCGAGCGCGCCCAGCCGGCCGAGCTTCAAGTCCGTCACATCTTGATCGTGCCGACGGTCGATTCCGGCAGTGCCGTGAAGGCCCGAGAAACCGCCGAGGCGGCCTATCTCGCCATCAAGAACGGGGCCGACTTCGACAGCGTCCAACGAGTCTGGCACGACAAGTCGGACGAGCGCGAAGCGAACCAGTTTCCGATCACCGCGTTGCCGCCGGCCTACGCCAACGCGGTGCGAGACGTGAAGGAAGGCGAACTCGCGCCGCTGTTTCAACTCGAGGCCGGCGATCCGCTGCGAGCCAAGCAAGTCATTCTCCGCGTGGTGGCGCGGATTCCGGCCGGGGCCCCTCGCTACGACGACGTGAAGGACCAGATCCGCAACCGGCTTGGCGACATTCTCGCCCGCCGCCGCTACCTCGATAAAATGCGCCAAGCGAACTACGTCGAGGTCCGGGCGTTGTGACCAGCCGGATCCCCCGGATCGCGATCAGCCTGGGCGATCCGCGGGGCATTGGTCCCGAGATCGTCGCCAGAGCACTCGGCGACGGGATCGGAGCGCACTGCACCCTCGTCGGTTCCGCCGATCAGATCGAAGAGATTCCCGCCGACGCCCGGCTTTCCGTTGGGACCTGGAAGGCCGGGCTCGGTGCCCGGCCAGAGGACCGAGGCCGGGCGATCAGGGCGGGCCAGATTGCCGGCCACGCGGTAGAGCGGGCGGTCGCCTTGGCGCTGGCGGGAACGGTCGACGCCCTGGTGACCGCCCCGGTGGAGAAACACGCGCTCCATTTGGCCGGCTTTCGGTACCCGGGCCACACCGAATGGCTCGCCCATCTGGCCGGCGACGTCGATGTCGCCATGATGCTGGCGTCGGATCGGCTCCGGGTGGTGCTGGTCACGACCCACGTGGCGTTCCGAGACGTCCCGGCGCTGCTCACCGTGGATCGGGTGGTTCGAGCCGGCCGGACCACCGCCGCCGCGCTCCGCGGCTGGTTCGGGATCGCCGAGCCGAGGCTCGCGCTCTGCGCGGTCAACCCGCACGCCGGCGAACAGGGGTTGTTCGGCGACGAGGAGGGACGGATTCTCGAGCCGGCGGCGCGGACGCTTGGTGCCGCCGGGCCGTTCCCGGCGGATACCGTGTTCGTGCGGGCGATCAAGGGCGAGTTCGACGCGGTGCTGGCGCCCTACCACGACGTCGGGATGACCGCCATCAAGGTGGCCTCGTTCGGTCAGGGCGTGAACGTCACCTTGGGGCTTCCCTTTCCGAGAACCTCCCCCGACCACGGAACCGCCTTCGACATCGCGGGGACCGATCGGGCCGACGCCGGGAGCATGCGGGAAGCGATTCGTCTGGCCGTGGCGATGGCCGAGCGCCGACTGCAGGCCGAGCCTAACGTCAGGTGTTGACCCGCTGGTCCACCAGGCGGACCGACTTGACTCTCCGGGCCTCCATCTCGACGATTTCGAACGCCATGCCGCCCGTCGTGATCCGATCGCCGATTTGGGGAAGCCGGCCGAGTTGACCGAACAAGAGCCCGCCGACGGTGGTGTAGTCGGTGTCGTCGAGCTTGGCATCGTGCTCGGCGTTGAATTGCGAAATCGGCGTCCCGCCGTCGATCAGCGGGGTGGCGTCGGCGGCCGGCGGCTTCGGGGCGGTGTCGTACTCGTCGAAGATCGGCCCGACGATCTCCTCGAGCAGGTCTTCCATGGTGACGAGCCCCGCGGTGCCACCGTACTCGTCGAGCACGATCGCCATATGCACCTTCAGCCGCTTCATGTCGGTCAGGACGTCCTCGACCTCCCGAGTGCCTGGGACCAGGAGCGGTTGTCGGGCGATGGAACCCACCGTGGCGGTGGGGGTGGTTCGGAGGGTCCGGAGGATGTCCTTGGCGTGCACCACGCCGACGATTTCGTCGAGCGAGTCGACGTGGACCGGATAGCGCGACCGCTGCGCCCCGGCGACGATGTCGGCGGCTTGCTCGACGGTGAGGCCCGCCTCGAGCGCGACGATCTCGGTCCGCGGCGTCATCACGTCGAGCGCGGTCTTCTCGGTGAATTCGAAGACGCCCTCGAGCATCCTGGCGTCCTGTTTGCCCAATTGGCCGCCCTCCTGGGATTGTTCCACCAGCATCCGGATCTCCTCCGGGCTGTGGACCCGCTCGTGCTCGCCGATGGGTCGGACCTTGAACAGCCGGAGGAGTCCGTTGGCCGCGCCGTTCAGCACCTTGATCGGTCCAGTCATGATCCAGGCGAACCCGAGGAGCGGGAAGGCGACCCAGCGGGAGACGTCCTCCGGAAAGAGGAGGGCGAGCGCCTTGGGCATCAGCTCGCCCAAGACGATGTGGAGGATGGTGATGATGGCGAACGCCACGGCCACCGCGATCGAATGGACCGCCACCGGTTGGACTGCGTCGGGCAGAAAGCCGAACCCGCCCTCGATCAGGCCGGCCAGGGCCGGTTCGCCGATCCAGCCGAGCCCGATCGACGAGAGGGTGATCCCGAGCTGGGTGGCCGAGATGGTCCGGTCGAGCGATTGAACGGCGTGTCGGGCCAGCGTAGCTTTGCGGTCGCCGCCGCGGGCCATTTCGTCGAGGCGGGTCTTTCGGGCCCCGACCAGAGCGAACTCCGCGGCGACGAAGAAGGCGTTGGCGAGCACCAGGACCACGACGCCGACCAATCCGGAGACGATCCCAACCTGTGAGGACTCCATAACCGGGAACGTTAGCGCCCCGAACCCCTCGGAGCGAGAGGTCATCTCCAAGAAGCTGATCGCCGTCTTGATCTTGACGACGATCTTCATGGTGGTCGAGGCGGTGGCGGGATTGGTCAGCGGCGCCTTGGCGCTGCTCGCCGACGCCGGCCACATGCTGATCGACGTCGCCGCCCTGGCGCTGTCGGCCTTCACGGCCTGGCTGGCGAGGCGGCCGGCCTCCCCGTCGAGGACCTACGGATACCTCCGGCTCGAGATCCTCGCCGCCGTGGTGAACGGGGCCGCGCTGATCGGGATCGCCTCCGCCGTGATCGTCGAGGCGATCGACCGGCTGGATACCCCCCAGCCGATCCGGGTGGACATCTTCCTGGCGGCCGCGCTGGTCGGCCTGATCGTCAACGTGACCGGCCTGCGGATCCTCCACGGGGTGCGCCACGCCGGGCTCAACGTTCGGGGGGCGTATCTCCATGTCCTGGGCGATACGTTAGGCTCGGTCGGAGCCCTGCTGGCGGCCCTGACGGTTCAGTTCACCGGCTGGACGTACGCCGATCCGATCGTCTCGATCCTGCTGTCGCTGCTGATCTTCGTGGGGGCGTGGCGGCTCCTCAAGGAGAGCACCCACGTCTTGTTGGAGGCTGCCCCCCCGCACCTCCCCATGGACGAAGTCCGCCGCCGGCTCCTGGCCGTCGAGGGCGTTCGCGACGTGCACGACCTCCACGTCTGGACCGTGACCAGCGGCGTGGTGGCCATGAGCGGTCACGCGGTGGTGCCGGAACTGGCCCAGCATCCGGTCGCGCTCCGCCGAATGCTCGATGAGCTTGGCCACCTCGGCATTCACCATTCGACGCTGCAGCTCGAGGTGGTCGACCACTGCGAAGGGCTCGACTGCCTGCGCCGGAACGTCGGCGCCGAGGGGCGTCACGGGCACGGCCACGCCGGTTTCCAACACGGTCATCGCCACTGAACCGCCCCCAAATCGGGCCCGGCCAGGGAGGGGCCGCCGGCCCCTTGCCCCCCCCATCGCCCCCCGCCTATATATGCCCGGCCAATGGGGGGGTAGGACGTAGCAGTGCCGATTCGAAACATCGCCATCATCGCGCACGTCGATCACGGGAAAACCACCCTGGTCGACAAGATGCTTCGACAGGCTGGTGCCTTTCGGGAGAACCAGCACGTCGAAGAGCGGGTGATGGATTCCAATCCGCTCGAACGGGAGCGCGGCATCACCATCTTGGCCAAGAACACCGCCGTCCGGTGGGACGATACCAAGATCAACATCGTCGACACCCCGGGCCACGCCGACTTCGGCGGCGAGGTCGAGCGGATTCTCCGAATGGTCGACGGGGTCCTGATTCTGGTCGACGCGGCCGAGGGGCCGATGCCGCAGACCCGGTTCGTGACCCGCAAGGCGCTCGGGCTCGGGCTCCGGCCGATCGTGGCCATCAACAAGATCGACCGGTCCGACGCCGAGCCGCTCCGGGTCCACGACGAAGTGCTCGGGTTGTTCATCGACCTGGAGGCCTCGCACGAGCAGCTCGATGCGCCGTTTCTGTATACCTCGAGCCGCGCCGGTACGGCCACGCCGGAGCTGGAGCGGCCTGGAACCGACCTCGAACCGCTGTTCGAGGCCATCCTCCGTCACGTCCCGGCGCCCTCGGGAGACCCGAGCGGCGCATTTCAGATGCTGATTTCGACCCTCGACTACTCGTCGTTCCTCGGCCGGCTCGGCATCGGGCGGATCGAGCGCGGCCGGGTCAAGGTCGGAGACCCGGTGGCGTTGTTGCCGCTCGGGGCTCCCGGCCTGGTGGGCGAGGAGAGCATCGAGCGGAGCCGGATCACCAAGCTCTACACCTTCGACGGCCTCACCAGGGTCGAGGTCGAGGAAGCCTCGGCCGGCGACATCGTGGTCGTCTCCGGGCTCGAGGGGATCGAGATCGGCAAGACGCTCACCGACCCCGCCGTTCCGGAACGGCTCGAGGGGATCGCCGTGGAAGAGCCGACGATTTCGGTGGACTTCTCGCTCAACACCTCGCCATTTTCCGGCCGGGAGGGGAAGTTCGTCACCAGCCGGCAGGTTCGGGATCGGCTCTTCCGGGAACTCGAGCGCAACGTGGCGCTCAAGATCGAGGAGACCGACTCGCCGGACACCCTGACCGTGAGCGGGCGGGGCGAACTCCACCTCGGCATTCTGATGGAGACCATGCGGCGCGAGGGCTACGAATTCCAGGTGTCGCGCCCGCGGGTCATCACCAAGGAAGGGCCCGACGGTGAGCGGTTGGAGCCGTACGAGGAGCTGATGGTCGACGTCCCCGAGGGGTACATGGGGGCGGTCATGGAGAAACTCGGCCCCCGCCGCGGCGAGTTGACCGAAATGCGCAATCCGGGGCAAGGGACGGTCCGGATGGTGTTCAGGATCCCGGCCCGCGGGTTGTTCGGATATCGGTCGGAGTTCCTGACCGATACCCGAGGCACCGGCACCCTCCACCACCGCTATCTCGACTACGGGACCTGGGCTGGGCCCCTCGCGGGCCGAAAGCGGGGGGTGCTGGTGGCCGACCGCGAGGGGACCGCGGTGGCGTTCGCGCTGGGCAACCTGCAGGCGCGGGCCCAGATGTTCGTGGCGCCGGGGCAGGACGTCTACGAGGGCATGGTCGTTGGGGAGAATTCCCGGCCCGAGGACATGGACGTCAACGTCGCCAAGGAGAAGAAGCTCACCAACATGCGGACGACGGCCTCGGACGAAAACGTGATCCTGGAGCCGCCCAGGGAGATCACCCTGGAGTACGCGCTCGAGTACATCGAGGACGACGAGTTGATCGAGGTGACGCCGGCGAACATTCGGTTGCGGAAGCGGGTGATGTCACAGACCGATCGCAAGCGCGCGGCCCGGGCGGCGGCTCGGGTGGCTGGCGCGTCCTAAGGGGGGGGCGCACGTGTTGACCCACACTTTGAGGAAGGTGGAAACTCCCATGTCGGCCCTGGTGGCGTCCCACGAGGAAGTGGAACTGCGTCGTCGATTCGACGAGGATGAAGAAGACGATGATGGTTTCAGCTTCGACGACGACGAAGACCTCGAGGATGACGACGAACTCGACGAGGAGGACGAAGGGTTTGGCGACGAGGATCTCGACGAGGATTTCGGTGGGGACGACTTGGATTTCAACGAGGAAGAGGAGTAAGGGGCAGCTCCCGGGAGTCGCTTGCGTGAGGCGGCTCCCCTGGCTAAGCTCCTGCCCCTGCTGGCCGGCAATGACTGCCGGGTCGCAAAGTGTTAGGGCCTGTAGCTCAGGTGGTTAGAGCGCACGCCTGATAAGCGTGAGGTCGGTAGTTCAACTCTACCCAGGCCCACTCGTTGGTCCGCTGCCGAAGCGAGGCAGTTCGGTCATCTGGGTGGACGGTCAAAAACGCCAACGGTGGACGCACGCTGGGTGAGAACCTCCCCGGCAGACGAAACCGGCGGGCCCCGCGATGGGACCCGCCGGTTTCAGTGTCAGCAGCGGTAGATCAGGGGTTACGGTCGATGCAGGCCCGGAAGTTCGGGTTCTGATTCTCCTGCGTCGGCACCGGGAAGTTCGTGTCGGTGCCGTAGTTCCCACCTTTCCGATAGGCCCCGTTCGGGAACACCGCGGTCGCGGCGCGTCCGTACTGCCGGACCAACCGCCGGAGGTCGGACAGCCGGACCCCGGTGCCGTAGAGCCAGAAGGCTCGTTCGGCGAAATGCAGGGTGAGCCGGCTGGCGGCGTCGCCCGGATCGGTGAGGGGCGCAAGCCCCGCCACCGTAGCCCTGAGGGTGTTGTGCTTGGCGAGCCAGGTGGTGGCGTCCCCGGTCTGCAGGGCGGCCTCCGCCTCGTTGAGCCGGGCCTCCTCGCCTTTCGCGAACGCCTGGGCCGCATCGCGGGCCCCCGATCCGAGCCAGTTGCACTGGGGCGAGGTGTTGTCGAAACCGACCCCGGTGAAGGTCCACGGAAGGCGAGGATCAGCGTTGGCGGCCACGGTGCCATTGCCGGCGCCCCGGAAGGGGAGCCCATTGCCGCCATCCTGGTGCGCCATCGACCACCGCTTGCTCAGGTGGTTGAAAACGAACACCCCGTTTTCGTTCGGGCCCGCCGCGATCGAATGCTCGCTCACGGCCCGGAAGTTGGTCGGTACCGCCGCGGCGATGCTGACGGCTGCGGCGAACTGGGTCGGGCCTTGGAGCATCAGCGCCCGGGCCTTGAGGAGCCGGGCGGTATTGTGGTTGACGTTGTTGGTGCCAGCCGCGCCGGCCAGGGCCTTGTCGAACTGCGCCGTGGCGAGCGCGATGATCTGCGCCGTGGTCTGCGGGGTGCCTGGCTCGACCGCGCCGTTCACCAGTTCGCTGAACGGTACCCCGTTGCAGTAGTTCATCGCGGCGTACAGGTACACCGCGCCGATCCGGTTGTACATGACTCCCAGCCGGGGATCGGCGGCGTCGGTGGCGCCGCTGTTTTGCAGGGCGGCGACCGCGCGGCCGGCTTCGAGTCGAGCGTTCTGGAGGACGCGGAAGACGCCCGCCAGGGTGCCGTTGTCGAGCGCGGCGGCTCGCATGTCGTAATCGACTCGGGTGCTGAAGGTGCCGGAGTGGTAGAACTCGTCCGACATCATCCCGGAAATCAGGATTTGCCCTTCGGTTCCACCGTTGTCGCCGTCGATGGCGATGCCGAAGTCGCGAAGCGCGCCGGCGTAGAGCGCCGCGGCACCGGCCGCGGTGTTGATCTGGTCGGGTGGAATGACATCTCGTTCTTCCACCCGAACGATTTCGTCGAGACAGCCCGCGGTGAGGGCGAGGCCCATCAACGCGCTGGCTGGTAGCCATGACCGAATCATCGAGGGGCTCCGATGGTCGCGAGTAGTGTGATTAGAAGCCAAGGTTCACCCGGATGTTGTAGGAACGAAGCGGAGGCAGGCTCAAGAAGTCGCGCTGGGCAAAGAGCGCTTCGCCCTGGCCGTTGACCTCCGGATCGATGCCGGTGTACTTGGTCGAGGTCAGCAGGTTCCGGCCGCTCAACGTGATGCTGAGCCGGTCGGCGCTGAAGGTTCGGGCCAGTGATCTCGGCGCGTTGTAGGTGATCGACAGTTCCCGCCACTTGATGTACTCGGCGTCCTCCATGTAACCGAAGCGGGAATTTCGCGCGCCGAGGAAGCGGAGCGCCGTCACCCGGGCCTTCTCTTCTTCCGGGGCGTCGACGTGTCGTTCCGACACGTTGGCGTGTCGGTTAGCCGAGGCCTGGCTAGCCCGGCCCGGCGCGCTCGAGTGGCAGCCGCGCCTGGTGTTCGCTGACCAAAGAGAAACTCGCCGCCCACCTGGGACTGCCGCGCCTTTCTGGTACGCCAGGCTGCGAATTTGGTTGGCCCGCCGCCTCGTCAGCGGGCTATCTTGCCGTCGAAACCCGGGCATCGACTTGTTCACGAACGCCATCGAGCACCCAGATCTCAGCGCGGCCCTCGGGGCCCTCGGCTACGCCGCTTTTCGCCCCGGCCAGCGCGAGGCCATCGAACGGGTGCTGCGCGGTGAATCCCTCCTGCTGGTCGCTCCGACCGGTGGCGGGAAGAGCCTGACCTACCAGCTGCCCGCCACCTTGCTCGGCGGCACCACGCTGGTCATTTCCCCTCTGATCTCGCTGATGCAAGACCAGGTGGCGGCCCTTTCGGCCAGAGGTGTCGCGGCGACCTATCTGGCCTCGACCCTCTCCGGCGACGAAACCCGCCGCCGAATGAGCGGCCTGGGCCGCGGCAATTACCGGATCGCCTACGTCGCGCCCGAACGTCTCGGCTTTCCCGGTTTCCGGGGGCTGGCGCGGGACTTGGGTTGCCCCCTGCTCGCGGTCGACGAGGCCCACTGTATTTCGGAGTGGGGACACGATTTCCGGCCGGAGTACCTGGCCATCGGCGAGCTTGCGGCGGACCTGGGCCGCCAGGTTCGAGTCTTGGCCTGCACCGCGACCGCCACTCCAGTCGTCCGGGACGAGATCTTGGCCCGGCTGGGGCTCCCCGCCGAAACGCCGCAGCTCGTTCGCGGGTTTGCCAGGCCCAACCTCGGGTTGCGGGTCGTCGAGGTTCGCGGAGCCAACGACCAGGCCAGGGCGGTGGACCGCGCCCTGGGCGAGGCCCTCGGCGGCCCGGGCGCGGCTGCTGGCACCGCGATCGTCTACGCACCGACCCGGCGCAGCTGTGACGACGAGGCTGACCGGCTCTCCGACGACGGTTGGCGGGTGGCAAGCTACCACGCCGGACTCGACGGATCGGTTCGCGACCGGGTCCAAGGCCAGTTCCGCGACGGGGCGCTCGAAGTCGTGGTCGCCACCAATGCCTTCGGGATGGGAATCGATCGGGCCGACGTCCGGGCGGTCATTCATCTGGCCGCGCCGGGTTCGATCGAGGCCTACTACCAGGAGGTGGGTCGAGCGGGTCGCGACGGTGACCCGGCCATCGGGGTGCTCTGCACCAGTGCCGCGGATCTGCCGTTGCGGCGGCGCTTGATCGAGATGCCGAGCGATGGCGTGGCACCGGACCCCGCCCGAGTCGAACACCGCTGGAATCTCTTCCTCGAGCTGATGCGCTGGACCGAGGCCGGTACCTGTCGCCACGACGCCATCCTCCGCTATTTCGGTGACGAAGCGGAAACGCTGGCCGGGTGCGGCCGCTGCGACAACTGCACCACGGTCATCGCCTCGGGAGGAGATGACGAGGCGGAGGTGAGCGTCATCGTTCGCAAGGCCCTGGCGGCGGTGGCCCGGACCCACGGCCGGTTTGGGCTCCAGGCGGCGGTGAAGTTGCTGGCCGGCGCGTCGGATCCTCGCCTGGAGCGATCGGGCCTCACCGCGACCAAGACCTTCGGCGCGCTGCGCGGGAAGCCGGAGCCGTGGCTCCTCGCCTTGGTGCGTCGCTGCATCACCGCCGGTTGGGTCGACGTCACCGCGACCGATCGACCCCTGGTCCGCCTAACGGCCGCCGGGAAAGCGGTTCTCTTCGGGTCGGATCAGGTCAGGTTCCTGTTGCCGCCTGACCGAGAGGCTGGTCCGGTGTCGTCGGGTCGCCGTCGGGTCGAGCCCGCCGAGGTCGCCGTCTCGCCGGAATGCAGCGCCCTGTTCGAATCGCTCCGGGCCCGGCGGCTCGAGTTGGCCCGAGCGGGGGGAGTGCCACCCTATGTGGTCGCCAGCGACCGAACCCTGCGGGAGCTGGCGGAGCGAACCCCGCGGTCGTTGGCGGCGCTCCAATCCGTCTTCGGCATCGGACCGGCCAAGGCGGCGAAATACGGCGCCGAATGGCTTGCCGTCATCGCCCGCCAAACCGACTGAGGTCGGTCGCCGGTCGGGTTATCGCCGTACCACCAGGGCCGGGACCCCATCGGGACCGCGCTCCTCGTCGTCTTCATCGTCATCGGTACCGACCGGGTTCTTGTCACAGCCGAGCATCATGGCGGCGAGAGCAAGGGTCAGTAGCAATCGCCAAAGGGCCCGGGTGTCGATCGTGATCATCTTGGTACTCCGCTGTTCGGGGTTGGGGTCGTCGCCTCCATTGCTCAGGGCGCGAAACCCCGTCCAGGCTGGACACCAGGCCGATCGATTCGATCGTCCTTCGCTGCTCTTGCCGGGCCGACTCAGCAGGGTAGCGTGTCATCTGGCGGAGACCCGGCCCCATCGCTACCATCGTCTACCCCTATCAAGAGCTTCGATCTCGCCATGAGCAAGCTGCTCGGAAAAGTTGCCTACGTGACCGGATCCGGCCGCGGAATCGGCCGTTCGATCGCTGTGAAGCTGGCCTCAGAAGGTGCCCAGGTCGTCGTCAACGACCTCGACGACGCCCCGGCGAACGAGACGGTCGCCGCGATCAAAGCCGCTGGCGGCAAGGCCGTGGCCTGCGTCGGAAGCGTGACCGACCCGTCCTTCGCGGACCGCTTCATCAAAACCGGCCTGGAGGCGTTCGGTGGACTCGACATCATCGTCAACAATGCCGGGTATACCTGGGACAACGTCATCCAGAAGATGACCGACGAGCAGTGGGATGCGATCCTCGACGTCCATTTGAAAGCGCCCTTTCGGATTCTCCGCGCCGCCGCCGAGTTCATCCGAACCCGCGCCAAACAGGAAGCCGAGGCAGGGCAGGCGGTCTACCGGAAGGTCGTCAACATCTCCTCGGTGGCCGGTACCAACGGCAACGCCGGCCAGGCCAATTACTCCTCGGCCAAGGCGGGGGTAATCGGGTTGACGCGGGCGCTCGCGAAGGAGTGGGGCCGGTACAAGGTCAACGTCAACGCCGTGGCCTTCGGGTTGATCACCACCCGGCTCACCGAGGCAGCCGCGGACGGCACCGCTTCGATCGACGTGGAAGGGCGCCAAATCAAGGTTGGGGTCAACCCCGATATCCTCAAGTCCGCCGAGAGGCTGATCCCGCTCGGGCGCGCCGGCACTCCCGACGAGGCCGCTGGGGCGGTCTATCTGTTCTGCATCCCGGAGTCCAACTACGTCTCGGGCGAGCTGTTGATCTGCGGCGGCGGGTTCCGGATGTAGGGTCACAGTTCGGGGACGGAACCCGACCATCTTGCGACACGTTGAAGCGTTACCCGGCGGTGTCGCCGGATGGAGGCATCATGGTTGCTTCGAGTTTGCGGGTTGGTTTGGCCATTCTCGTCGGGTTGGGCAGCGCCGGGTGTGGCTCGCCGTTCGGCCCGTGCTACAGCGAGGCGGTCCGGGTCGGCTTGAACGGAACGTGGGATGGAGGCGCGGTGGCGCTGGCCGGCCAGGTCGGGCCTGGCAACATCTCCGGGTTTGGGGAGGTCCGCCGGGTGCTGATCGATGGCCAAGGGCTTGGGGGGCAGTCGGTGACTTGGACCGCCGACGGCCTCGGCAACGACGGCTACCTGGCGCTGACGATCCCGGCGGCATTCAGCCAGGGCCAGGTCTTCCCGGTTCGGACCACGTTCGTTGGGGGCGGCTGGGGGATCGGCGCGGGCAGCACGGTGGCCGTCTCGGCGCGGGTGGGCGCCACCAAGGCGACCGCGGTCGACGGGACGATCACCGTCCTCGCCGCGGCGCCGCTCCGGCTCCGGGTCGACCTTCAACTCGGCATCGGCGGCCAGACTCGAAGGCTCGAGGGGTTGGCGGTCTTCCGGTTCGATCGCGAGCGGATCCCCTGCACCTGATCGGCACCGACCGAGAATGCCGCTGGAGGGTCACCGCCGGTAGTCCGGCGCTTCCCGGTCGAGAATCCGCTTGAGCGCCTCCAGGTGCTTGCGCGGCTGGTCGACGGCGTCCGGATTGGAGTTGAGGTCGGCCACCATCGCCGAGACCACTGACTCGGGGATCTGCCGGAGCGGCCGGCCAGTCGACATCGCGAGGACCTGCACCATCGCGGCCCGCTCCAGGAAGTACAAGTCGTTCCACGCCTCGTGGATGGTCGGGGCCGTGACGATCACGCCGTGGTGGCCGAGGAACAGGACCGAGTTGTTCCCCATCGCCGCGGCCATCCGGTCGCCCTCGGAGTGATCCAACGCAAGCCCGCCGTAGTCGTCGAGATAGGCCACCCGGCCGGCGAACTGGAGAGCGTTCTGGGACACCATCTCGAGCCGGCCCCGTTCGATGACCGTGAGAGCCGTCGCGTAGGGCATATGGGTGTGCAGCACGGCCCGGGCTCTGGGGTGCCTCAAGTGGAGCCGGGAGTGAATGAAGAAGGCGGTGTCCTCGACCGGTCGGGTGCCCTCCAGGATCCGGCGATCGGCGTCGGCCAAGATCAGGTCGCCCGCGGTCAACTCGCGCCAATGCAGCCCGAGCGGATTGACCAGGAATCGGCGGCCATCGGGGTCGACCGAGTAGCTGAAGTGGTTATCGATGCCTTCGTTGAGCCCGAGCCGCTCGGCCCAGCGCAGGGCCGCGGTGAGATTGACCCGGTCTTCGGCGAACGACGTTGCAGACACGTTGTCAGTTCGGAGTTGGCGACCGGTTCAAGCTAGGCCGGCCAGCGCGCCGCGCAAGCCGCCGCCGGGTTGCCGGTGGCTCGGTTCACCTGCCGATCGGCAGGTCCACGGACTCAGATCGGCTTCTCGGCCATCAGTGCGGCCGGGTTGCCCTCGGTGTCGCGGAAGAAGGCCATCCACAGCTCGTAGCTCGGAGCCTTGTGGATCAGGTGCGGCAGGTCGATGAACTGGACCCCACGGCCCGCCAAGGTGCGGTGGGCGGCCTCGACGTCCGGCACCTTGTAGTACAACACCGAGCTGGGATGGTCGAACTCGGGCTTTTCCGGCTTCGACAGCATCAGTCGGACCTCGCCGCACCTGAAGAACGCCAGGCCGGGGAACTCGGACAGGAACGGCAGGCCCAGGGTATCGCGGTAGAAGGCCGTGGCGCGGGCGAGATCGTGAACGACCAGGGCGATTTGGCCGAGCGATGAAGTGGCGAGGTCGGACATCGGGGACTCCTCTCTTTACCCAGTGGGACGGGGACGGTAGCCTTGGGGGGTTGCGGGACGACACTTAGCTTAGCTAACTAATTACATGCCGCGGCGCGATCGTCAAGACCCTTTGCCTCCGGGCCCCGAGTTGGCCACCCGGCTCCATTCCGCCGCGATCCACCTCCTCCGCCGACTGCGGGTCGAGGACTCCGCGAGCGGATTGTCGGCGCCGCGGCTGTCGGCGCTGTCGGTCATCGTCTTCGCCGGCCCGGTGACGTTGGGGGATCTGGCCCGGGCCGAACAGGTTCGGGCCCCGACGATGTCCCGGCTGGTGTCGGGACTCGTCAAGGCTGGCTTGGTGATCGCGGAGCGCGACCCGGCCGATCGTCGAATCCAGCGGATTCGGGCCACGACCAAGGGGCGGGCCCTGTTGGAAGCGGGCCGGCTCCGGCGGGTGCGCCGGCTGGCGAGGGACCTCGACCGCCTCTCGGCGGCCGAGTTTCGGGTCCTGAGGGAGGCCGTCGCGATGATCGAACGGGTCGCCAGGGCCGAACGGTAGGCGCCGGGGCCCGCACCGAGGCCAAACCGATTAGGTTGAATCCCCCGCCCTGGTGAGGGGGCGCCTGGTGGTGAAGTGTCAGGCCGGGACCAACGGAGAATGGCGATGCGCGGGACGAGAATGGCAGTCGGGTTGGCCGTGGCGGTGGTGGGTGCGGGCTGCCTCAACACCACCGGGCCCGGGAGCAACGAACGGACCTCCGCGGCGGTATCCGGTCAGGTCACCCGGGCCGATGGGGTGACCGGCGTGGGTGGGTCGGCCGTGACGATCCAGTTGCTGACGGCTCCCGCGGGGGGGACCCAGCGGTTCCTGGTCCAGGGGAACGTCCTCGCGGATGACAACGGCCGGTTCCTGATCCTGTTCCTGCTCCGCGAACCGATCGGCAACGCCGAAGCAAACATCGCTGTCACGCCCGCGCCGGGCACCGGGCTGCTGCCTCGCGACACCAACGCGATCGCGGTGAAGATCCTCCCGGGCGAAATCCCCGCCGAAAGCACCCACGTTCAGATCCCGCTCCAGGCCCGTTAGGGCCTCCCCGTGAAATAGCCGGGCGGCTCGCGAGACCACCCTCCCATGTCGACCGACTGGGTCGGGGGATCGTCGACGCCAATGCCCCGGCCCTGAGGCGCCTGGCCCAAGCCTACACCCGGGATGGGGCGGAGGCGGACGACCTCTTTCAAGAAATCTGCTTCGCGGTCTGGCGGGCCCTGCCAAGCTTCCGGGGCGAGTCGAGCGAGCGGACCTTCGTGTTCCGGATCGCCCACAACAGGGGGCTCACCTTTCGCGGCCGCCGGCGGGATGGCGCCCCGCTCGACGAAGCGATCCGGGATCGGTCGCCTGGCCCGGATACCCTGCTCACCGCGGCGCTCCGGCGCGAACGGCTCCTCGCCGCCGTCCGACGGCTCCCGGAGTCGCAGCGGCAGGTGGTGACCATGAGCCTCGAGGGCATGGCGGCGGCGGAGATCGCCGAGGTGCTCGGCGTCACGCCCAATAGTGTCGCGATTCGACTCACCCGGGCCCGGCAGGCGCTGAGGACGTTGTTGGTCGAGGAACGGAGGGAAGAATGACCGAGCGAGAAGAGCTGGCGTGGCGGGAGTGGGAGGCAGCCTGGCGATCGGATCACCCGGCCGAGCCGACGTTCGAGGAGATCCGCCGGTCGGTCGATCGGCAGACGAGGTCGATGAGACTGACTTTGGGTGGCGAAGTGGTCGCGACGCTGGCGATGCTCGGGTTGGCCGCCTGGGTCCTCCTCGAGGAGCCGGGACCGGCCCGGTTGGGTTGGGGAATCGCCGCCGTCCTCCATACGGCAGTGGTCTGGGGATTCGTGCTCTGGAACCAGCGAGGAATCTGGAGCCCCCTCGGCGAGTCGGTCATCGACTACCTGGCGATCGCGCGGACTCGGCTGGAGCGCCGCCGGCGGACCGCGGCATTCGTGATTGGCCTCGTCGCGGTCGAGGTGGTCGCGCTCGCGGCGTGGGCCGCCGCAAGCGGGCGTGCTGCCGAGACCGGCGGGCTTGCGCGGCTGTGGTCGTGGCTCCCCGCGGCGGTCGTGACCGGCATTGCGATAGTGTGGGCCGTGTGGCAGCGGCGGGCCGACGAGGTGCAGCTCGAGGTGCTAACCGTGGCGGAGAGGACGTTGCGTCCGGACTGATGGAAGCGGCGATTCGATCGCGATCCTGACGGTGCGGGGTCGCGGCGCAGCCGCCGTTGCTCCCCGTCGTTGCTGCAACCATTGCTCCCGTCGTTGCTGCAAGCGGATGCAGGTGACGCCGGTCGGCCGTCCGCGAGGGTGTGGTGTTTCGCGGTGGCGGAATTTCGGTCGGCCCTCCAACGATTGCAGGCATTCTCATTCGACGACCGGTGTCGTTGTCGGAAATCCGTCCTGCGAGTCGGTTTAGCCATCGCGGCGTGCAACTGCTCACCCGATCGGTCGTCCTACCCACGATTCGTCATCCATCGGCACGCAAACTGCCAAAGTTCCTAACGAACCTGAGCGATCAGGCTTCACCACTGCATCCGCTTGCAGGTTCCTGCGAAGGGAGGAGAGGTGTCGATGCGGATTCATCCGTTCGCCGCGGTCGTTGTTCTCGCGGTGCTACCGGCGGCGGCCGGTGCTCAGGCAGCGCGTCAAGCCACCTCGCCTCCGCCGAAGCCGACCGCGGCGATTCCCGCGGACGCCCCGATGTATGCCCGCCAGGGGACGTGGTTCGGCGTTGGGCTCGGGGCCGGTTCGACGTCGCTGCACTGTCAGATCTGCGACAGCGAGGACGCCGGGACTCGCGGCACCTCGGGCTACATCCGGGTCGGTACGACCGTCAACGGCCGCTTCCTGGTTGGCGCCGAGCTGAACGGCTGGATGCGATCGGCCGAGGCCGGTAGTCAGCGAGTACTGGCGCTCACCGGCGATGGGTATTGGTATCCGAATCCGCGGCACGGCTACTACTTCAAAGGCGGCTTCGGGTATTCCCGGTACAAGCAGTGGAGCACCGACGACAACAACAACGAGATCAAGACCGGCATCGCGACCGGCGGCCTCACCGGGCAGGTCGGCGCCGGCTACGAGGTCCGAGTCAATCCCCGGATGTCGTTCGTGCCGTTCGTCAACCTGATCGGCACGGCCCGGGGCGCTTTGTTCACCGAGCGGTCCGACGATACCAGTTTCGAGCGCAACCGACTCCCCAACCGAGCGAACGTGTTGTTCCTGCAGCTCGGGATGGGGCTCACGTGGCACTGAGGGGGGCAGGGGATATGAGCATCGAGCTGAGGCCGTGGGTAGCGGTGGGGTTTGGATTGTTGCTGACAGGCTGCGGTGAGTTGTCCGGCCCGGGCAACGGGGGCAATCCGCTCACCGCCCCGCCGAGCGTGGCGTTCGGAACCTGGCGACCCGGGGCCGGCGATACCTGTCCGATCTCGGTCCACCAGAAGTTCTCGACCATCGGTCCGGACGGAAAGGCCTATCCGACCTGGCACCCGCCGGTGGATCCGACGACCAACTGCACCTTCGGCCACGAGCATGGGCGCGATCCCAGCGGTTCGGCCCTGCACGCCAAGATCGGCGACCTGCCGTTAGGCTACGCCAACGAGCAGTTCGATACCTTCGATCCGAACGGCAAGCGCCACGAGGACCACGTCGGGCACAAGTACGAATGGGAAAACGACATCCAGATGCACGTGACCAACGCCGGCGGCACGGTGCTCTCGGTTCGGTGCGACATTCTCTACAAGCTTCACCAGGGAACCCACTCCAAGGACGCCTTCACCAACAACCTCCACGAGGTGCAGTACTACGCCGAGTGTAACGACGGGACCGAGATCCGGATGATCATGATGGCGGCGATCGGCCGGGCCGGCGAGTTCACCCGAACCTGCGATGGGTCGCGGATCGTGGTCGGGACCGCCACCCCGGCAAACTCGCCCAACGGCGGCGGGCAACGGGTCATTCCGGACCGGGTCTGCGTCGAGCGCCATCTCCTGGTCGGCGACGGCCAGCAGTCCGATGCCCGAGCGGCGCTCCACGAGAGCTGGCAGCAGTCGCTGGTGCTCAAGACCGCCGAGGGCAAGGTGCTGGCCCACATGAATCCATACTTCCAGGCCTTTTCGCCGAGCCGATTCCACGACCCGTCCAAGTCGGATCTGACCGGCCGACCGATGGAGATGTGTTACTTCACCGAGGCCAACGGCGATCGGGCCCGGGGCGGACCATGCGCGGCCGCGACCCAGAACGGCGCCGTCAACGGGATCGTTTTCGACGACCCCCGCTCCCCGTTCAATGGGGTCCGCCGGGTCTTCGACGTCAATTCGCTCGATCTCGACAACGACGCTGGTCCCACCGTCTGGTACACCGATCCCTTCGGCCGAAACGCCAGGACCGCGCCGTTCCCCGGCTCGATCCGTCAGTTCATCGCCAAGATCGACAACACCGGGCTCGACCTTTCGGGTCCCGCCATCGGGTCGAACCGCAACTACGGCGGGCCGGGGGTCCACGCGCCCAACTGAGCGGCCTTGCTCGCGGCAACCGAACGGGCGTCCCGCACCGGGGCGCCCGTTTCGACTTTGGGGCCGGAACTGGCCCTGGTCCCCGCCGGCCCATACCTTTGCGGGACTCCGCTGACAACGGGTTCAGCCGATGCGTTCCAGCGCGTGGTGGCCCAGGCGGGGCGGGCGAGATTGCGTCGGACCTGACAATTGTATACAATGGCAACACACCCCCTGGGGAGGCCTGCGATGACCGAACGGCGGGAGTTCTTGGCGATGGCGGGCGCTCTGATGGCTGCGCCGATGATCAATCGGGGACGGTTCCTCGTCTTCCCTGGCGCCGAGTATTCGGCCCGGTGCCTTGCCCTGATGGAGCGGGCCCTGGTGATCGACATGCTGAGTCCGCTCACCCTGAACTTCCCGTTGATGGCCAAATGGAACACCAACCCGGAGCTGTTCACCCAGGCCGATTTCGATCGGTTCCGCTCCTCCGGCATCCATGTCTTCCACACCGCGGTCGGGACCGGGGGACCGGATGCCCATCAATCGACCTACCAGTTCATCGCCCGCTGGAACGGGTTCCTCGCCGGCAGCGACCAGTTCTTCATGCGGATCGACTCGGCCGGCGACTTCGACCGGGTCAAGGGTTCCGGCAAGCTCGGCGTGATGCTCGGGGTCCAGAACTCCGAGCATTTCCGGACCCCGAACGACGTGGCGACGTTCTATGGGATGGGTCAGCGAGTCTCCCAGCTCACCTATAACAGCCGCAACATGATCGGCAACGGGTCGACCGAACGTCGGGACGAAGGGTTGAGCGACTTCGGGGTGCGGATCGTCGAGAAGATGAACGAGATCGGGATGGGGGTCGACGTTTCGCACTGCGGCGACAAGACCTCGCTCGACGCTTTCGAGGCATCGAAGAAGCCGGTGCTGGTGACCCACTCGAACGTCCGAGCCCTGAACCCGGGCCATCCGCGCTGTAAGCCCGACGAGGTGATTCGGGCCGTCGGGAAGGCCGGCAGCGTCATGGGAATCACCGGGGTCCGGAACTTCGTGAAGGGTTCGGAACCGACCACGATCGATGACATGATCGACCACTTCGAGTACGTCGCCAAGATGATCGGGGTGGAACACGTCGGGGTGGGCAGCGACATCGACCTCGACGGCTACGACGACATGCCGCCCGAGGATTACAAGCGACTCAAGGCTGGCTTCAAGGGGAGCTACGCCTTCCGAGACAAGATCGACATCGACGAGGTCGCCCATCCCAAGCGGATGTACGATCTCACCGACGGCCTGATCCGACGCAAGTACAGCGACGATCAGATCCTCGGCATCCTCGGTGGGAATTTCCGGCGGGTGTTCTCGCAGATCTGGGTTTAGCCGGATGCGCCCCCTGATATCGGCAGGACTGCTGGCCGCCGGCCTCGCGCTGTTCGGCTCACTCGAGGCCCAACCGGCGCCACCGGCCAGCCCGTTGGCCGGCCTCGATGACTACGTCGAACGGGTCCGCCATGCCTGGCGGGTCCCAGGCATCGCGGTCGGGATCGTCAAGGGCGACAGCCTGGTGTACGCGAAGGGCTTCGGCGTCAAACGGCTCGGCGAGCCGGCGGCGGTGACGCCGGAGACCATCTTCGCGATCGGCTCGAACACCAAGTCGTTCACGGTTACCGTCCTGGCGATGTTGGTCGACGACGGCGTGGTGCGCTGGAACGACCGAGTGACCAAATGGCTCCCCGGGTTCCAGCTCCATGACCCCTACGTCACTCGGGAGTTGACCGTCCGCGACGTCCTCTCCCATCGGGCCGGGTTGGGTCGCCGAGGCGATGCGTTGTGGTACGGCACCCCGTACTCGCGAGCGGAGATCCTCGAGCGGATCAGGCATCTCACCCCGAACGCCGGCTTTCGAACCGAGATGGGGTATCAGAACGTGATGTTCCTCGCGGCGGGCGAAGTCGCCGGCAGGGCCGCCGGGATGAGCTACGATGAGGTCGTCCGGCGCCGGATCTTCGAGCCGCTCGGAATGAGGAACAGCAGCACCAGCGTGAAAGGGCTCCCGGGCCAATCGGATGTCTCCACGCCCCACAGTATCGGGGCCGATTCGGTCGCCGTGATCCCCTGGCGGGACATCGACAACATCGCCCCGGCGGGATCGATCAACTCGAGCATCGTCGAGATGGCCCAGTACCTCCGCCTCCATCTCGGCAACGGGACCGTCAAAGGGAAACGGCTGGTCAGCGCCACCAATCTCGGCGTGACCAAGACGCCGCACGTCAACACCGGCGGCGTCGGTGACAGCCTCACCCACTTCAGTTCCTACGGGCTCGGCTGGGTCCTCCTAGACTATCGGGGCAAGAAGATCGCTTGGCACAACGGCGGGATCGACGGGATGCTCTCCGAGATGTGGACGGTGCCCGAGGCCGGACTCGGCATCGTGGTGCTGACGAACGGGTCGCCCCACTCCGCCGGCCCCGCGGTGGTGTGGGAGATCGTCGACCGGTTCCTGGTCGGCAAGGCCGCCAAGGACTATCTCGCCCAGGGTCTCGAGCAGATGAAGCGGATCGGCGAGGCGCAGGCGGCCCAGGCCAAGCAGCGGGAGACCGCCCGGGTCAAGGACACTCGGCCGTCGCTGGGACTCGAGGCCTACGCGGGGACGTTCACGGACGCCCTCTACGGCGACCTCTCGGTTCGGGTCGAGGGAACCGGCCTGGTGGTCCAGTACGGTGGCAATCGCGGCCCGGTGGACCACTGGCACTACAACACCTTCAGGGGGCGCGAGGGCGGCGGTCTCGGAGCGTTCTCGTTCCTCACCTTCCAGGTCGACGCGAGGGGCCGAGCGAGTTCGGTCGACGTCGAAGGGCTCGGGTCGTTCCGGCGCTAGCCCGGCGCGGCGTTTGCAGCGGATCGTCGGGTTGGCGGGGAACCGCCAGCCCGTCTTTTGACTGACCCTCAAACAGGCTTGACCCGTCAATGACCTTCGGCGTGACCTCGAACACGGCCCCGGCGGGCTTCGACCCAAAGCGCGACCTGCCGCCCGGGTTTTTCGAACACTACCTCGAACTCCACCGGGCCTTTACCCCTCGCCAGCAAGCTCACGCCGCGGCGCGGAAACGGGCCTTGGCGGACGCTCACGCCGGTCGGCTTCCGGATCACCTGCCGGCCTCGGAAGCAACCACCCGAGATTGGCGAATCGAGCTTCCCGATTGGTGTGCCGACCAGCGCAACCAGATGACCGGGCCGGCCGACGACGCCGAACTCGTGGTCAAAATGCTCAACTCCGGCGCCCCCGGGGTGATGATCGACCTGGAAGACTCGATGGCCAACGAGTGGTCGAACCTGATGCGCGGCCATGCCAACGCGGTCGAAGCGCTTCACCAGACCCTGTCGTACCACGACGACAAGCGTGGAGGCCGAGTCACCATCAAGCCGAGTCCCACGGTGACCTGGGTCAGGGTGAGGGGGCTTCACCTCCATCAGGCCGGCGTGGTCGGCGGGGAGCTGACCTCCGCCTCGCTGTTCGATCTCGCCCTTCTGGTCCACCAGATCGACCCGGCTCGGATCAAACACCCGCTGGCGATCTACATCCCGAAGTCGGAGTCCGCCGACGAGGCGAACTGGTGGTCGGACGTCTTCAAGCGTCTCGCCCGCGACAAGGGGCTGCCCGAGGGCAGCATCCGCTGCATGGCCCTGGTCGAGGCCCACCCTATGGCCTACCGGATGGAGGAGTTCTTGTTCCCGCTCCGGGACTACATCGTCGGGCTCAACCTCGGTCGGTGGGACTACATGGCGAGTCTCATCCACTTCAACCTGCCGAACCCAGCCTGGGTGCTCCCCGATCGGAACACGATTCCCCACGATGTTGCCTTCTTCCAACGGGTCAGGGAATTGCTGCCGGAGTTGTGCCACAGGCGTGGCATGCTCGCCATAGGCGGGATGACCGCCCTGTTTCCCAGTCGGACCGACGCGGAGTTGAACGCCAGAGCGCTCGCGGTGCTGGAGAAAGACAAACGAAACGAGGCGAGCGCCCTGATGGATGGAGCATGGACGGGCCATCCGGATCAGAATGCCATCGCGGTGGCCCAGTTCCCGGCACCGAACCAGGGGTTCCGACGTCCCGAGGGAATCGACCGGTATCCCGGACTGCGGCCGGAACCGGTTGGGGTGGGCGCTCGAACGCTGGCGGGGTCGAGAGCCGCGGCCCGGGTGACGATCCTGTATCGAGCCGGTGTGCTGGCCGGCCGGGGCGCCAGTCTGATCGACGGGTACATGGAGGATCTCGCCACGGACCGGATCTACCGGGTGATGCTGGCACAGAGGGTGCTTCACCGCGACCGCGTCGAAGTCGTGGGAGACAACGGTCGTCCGATCGTCCACAGCCCTGAGCTGCTCACCCGGCTCTACGACGAGGAACTCGCCGCCCTGGTGGCGCGTTGCCAGGATGGTCCCGAGCGCGAACGTCTGATCCAGGCTCGCCGGGAAAGCGAAGCCATGATCGTCGCCGGGCGTCACGACCCGGTATGACGTTCATTTCAGGAGGCGGTGATGGTGGATCGGCTCCAAGTGGAATGGCACCCGACCCGAACCAGCGGACCGGTAATTCGGCCGGAGGTGGCTCGCATGCATGACGAATGGGCGACAGACAGCCGTTGGGCCGGGATCGATCGCCCCTACCGGGCCGAGGACGTCCTTCGGTTGCGGGGGAGCGTTCGAATCGAACATACCCTGGCTCGGCTCGGCGCGGAGCGGCTCTGGACCCTGCTCCGTTCCGAGCCCTACGTCAACGCGTTAGGCGCCCTGACCGGCAACCAGGCGATGCAGCAGGTTCGAGCCGGGCTCAAGGCGATCTATCTCTCGGGCTGGCAGGTCGCGGCCGACGCCAACCTGGCCGGCCAGATGTATCCGGACCAGAGCCTCTACCCGGCCAACAGCGTGCCGTCGGTCGTCAAGCGAATCAACCAGGCCCTCCAGCGGGCGGATCAGATCGACCACGCCGAAGGCCGCTCGGGGACCCACTGGTTCGCGCCGATCGTCGCCGACGCCGAGGCCGGCTTCGGCGGTCCCCTCAATTGCTTCGAGCTGATGAAGGCGATGATCGAGGCCGGGGCGGCGGGGGTCCATTTCGAAGACCAGCTGGCCAGTGAGAAGAAGTGCGGCCATCTCGGTGGCAAGGTGCTGATCCCGACTCAAGCCGCCCTCCGCAACCTGATCGCGGCCCGCCTCGCCGCGGATGTCGAGGGCGTGCCGACCATCCTGGTGGCCCGGACCGACGCCAACGGCGCCTCGCTGATCACCAGCGATGTCGACGAACGGGACCAGCCGTTCCTGACCGGGGAACGGACCCCCGAAGGGTTCTTCCGGGTCAACGCCGGTCTCGACCAGGCGATCGCCCGCGGCCTCGCCTACGCCACCATCGCCGATCTGGTCTGGTGCGAGACGTCGACCCCGGACCTCGCCGAAGCGAAACGGTTCGCCGAGGCGATCCACCAGCAATTCCCCGGCAAGATGCTGGCTTACAACTGCTCGCCGTCGTTCAACTGGGAGAAGAAGCTCGACGCCGCGACGATCGCCTCGTTCCAGCGTGAGTTGGGCGCCATGGGCTACAAATTCCAGTTCGTCACCCTGGCGGGATTCCACTCCCTCAACTACGGGATGTACGAACTGGCTCGTGGCTACGCCGCGCGGGGCATGGCGGCCTACTCCGAGCTACAGCGAGCCGAGTTCGCCGCCGAGGCCAACGGGTACAGCGCGACCAAACACCAGCGCGAGGTCGGGACCGGCTATTTCGACGAGGTGGCCCAAGTCATCAGCGGCGGGAGTTCCTCGACGACCGCCCTGGCCGGCTCGACGGAGACGGCGCAGTTTCACTGAGCCGACGATCACCGACGGATCGGGGTGCGGCCGCACCCTTCGAAGGCGGGCGGGAGCGATGGTGGCCTCCCGCCCGTCTTCATTTGGCGTCTGGGCCTCCGGCCGCCCGCTACATTGACTTCGGCGTATAATACATGTAGCATGTACATGTATTCTGTCAGGGTGAGCCGATGAGTGACCACAAGCGTTTTCGTGGCGTCAGGGAGCCGGTCCAAGTCTACCTCGACCAACCGGACCGCGATCTGCTCGACGAGATGGCGGAAGCCACTGGCCTGTCCAAAGCCGAGTTGCTCCGCCGGGGCCTTCGCCGCCTCTCCGACGACACCCTCGGCGATCGCCGGGCCGGCTGGTCGCTCGAGCATCTGGAGGGAGCCCTCGACGACCAGGCGGCTCCCAGCGACTTGAGCGCTCGACACGACGAGTACCTCTACGGAACTCCTCGACGTGGCAAGTCGCGCCCTCGCTGATACCAGCGGTCTGCTCGCGGTCGCGCACCCCAAAGACCAATTCCACGCCCAGGCCGTCGAGACGGCCCGGCAGTTCGTCCGGACCGGCGGGCGGTTCTTGGTCACCCCGCTGGTCTTGGCCGAGCTGCAGGGACTGCTGCTATACCGGCGAAGCGCCGAGGCTGCCCGGAAGGTGATCAACGCGATGATGACCGATCCACTGTACCAGTTGGTCAGCGTCGACCATCGGCTCGTCGGCGACGCGGTTGCCAACTGGTTGGAGCGGTTTCGGGACCAGCCGTTCACCCTCTGCGACGCCGTGAGCTTCGAGGTCATGCGGCGCGAACGGGTGACGACCGCGTTCGCCTACGACCAGCACTTCCTCACGGCGGGCTTCCGACGCCTCTAGCGGTCCGTCGCGGCTACTCCCGAGAATAGAGGAAGTAGTCGTACACCGCCCGCGAGGCCTGCGCGATCGCGCGCTCGAGGTCGGCGCCGCTCACTTTCGCCGACTTCTTCACGTAGGCCGCGATGCTGACGTGGGTCCCATCGGGCAAATCGATGATCCCGACGTCGTTGGTGGTGCCGGGGTAGGTGCCGGTCTTGTGGGCCACCTTGGTGTCGGGTGGGAGCATGCCCTTGATCCGGTTGGCTCCGGTCTCGCAGCGATACATGATGTCCAAGAGGTAGGCGCTGTTGGCTTTCGAGAGGATCTCGGCTTTCCAGATCTTGTTCATCAGGGTCATCATCCCGCGGGGGCTGCCGTGGTCCCGGGGGTCGTTGGCGTAGTAATACGGAATCGAATCGCGCCTGGCCTTGGAGACCTGGGCCGATTGGCTCTCCCACTTGGTCCGGGAGAACTTGCCGTCGGTCCATAGGTCGGTGATCCCCCACGGATTCGCGATGATCTCGGCGGTGGGACGATCCACCCGGACGTCGGCGATCCCGCTGGCCCTGAGCCGCTTGGTCACCGCGTCACCGCCGCCGGCGAGCTTCAACATCCAATCGGTCGAGTTGTTTTCCGAGAGGATCAGCATCGTCTCGAGCATGTTGCGCACCGAGAGGGCGAAGCCGGGCTTTCGGAACAGGAGAAAGGCCTCGCTTCCCAGGTGGAGGTCGGTGGTGTCCCAGGTCACCAATCGGTCTAGATCGAGCTTCCCTTGCTCCACCAGCATCAACGCCTCGACCGCGATGGGGACCTTGTAGGTGCTGGCTAGGGGATACTGCTCGTCGGCCTGGTAAAAAAAGGTCCGCCCCGATTCGAGGTGGGTGGCGGCGATGCCGAGGGCGCCCCCGGAGAGCGGCTCGATTCTGGCGATCTCGCGCTCGAGGTTCTGCCGAGCGGATTGGGCGGCGGTCGCGGCGGGCGCGGTCAGGGCGACGACAAACGCGAGGCGAGCGAAGTTCATTGGTGGCTCCGGCAGGGCGACGGTAGTTTAATTGTATCCAAGACTCCGGATGGACGCCACCAATGCCACTGTTCCCGTTGCTGCCCGCTCTGGCCGCTGCCGTGTTGTCGCAACCGGCTGGACTCCAGGTGAGTGCCGCCCAATACGCCAAGGCGGAGAGTCGGCTCCCCGCCAATGTCCGGCGCTTGGTCCTCCGCGACAGCGTCGCGCCCCGCTGGATCGCGGGCGACCGATTCTGGTACCGGGTTGCCACCGACCGCGGGGTCGAGTTCGTCATGGTCGATCCCGCGCGCCGGGCGCGGCGACCGGCATTCGACCACCATCGGCTCGCGGCGGCGCTGGGGCGGGCGTCGGATACCACGCTCCATCCCGACACGCTGCCGTTCGCCGCCCTCGGGTGGGACGAGGTCCGCGGGCGAGCGGCGATCACGGTCGAGACGGGTGGCAAGGGGTGGCGGTGTGAGCTGGATCAGTACCGATGTCTGGCGGCCGAACGACCGGCGCCCCCCGACCCGAAAGAGGCGAGGTCGCCCGACGGCCGCTGGGCGATCTACCTCGAGAATCACAACCTCTGGGTCCGCGAGGTCGCCACCGGGGCGCGGCGGGCGTTGACTCGGGATGGCGAGCGGCGGAACGACTACGCCAGCACGCCGGAGTCCAACACCATGGCCGTGACCGCCGCTCGGCTCGGCCTCCCGGTTCCGCCCGCGGTGCTGTGGTCACCGGACTCTCGGCGGGTGCTCAGCTATCGTCTCGATCAACGGCGAGTGCCCGACCTGCATCTCCTCCAGCACGCCCCGCCGGACGGGCAGCGGCCCAAGCTGTGGACCTTCGCTTTTCCGATGCCGGGCGATTCGGTGGCGAGGCTGAGCTGGCTGATCTTCGAGGTGGCCACCGGGGCGGTGACACCGGTCGAGGACGGGTCGCTCCCGGTCGCCTACCGGTCGCCGATTTCGTTCCAGGAGGCGTGGTGGCACGACTCGGCGACCGTGTATTACCTGGATCGGGAGCGAGGGGTGCGGGCAATGCACCTCAAAGAGGTCGACGTCGCGACCGGGCGGGTCCGAACGGTGTTCACCGAGCGCGGCAAGACACTGGTGGAAGCGACGCCCGCGTTGGGCGCCCGGCCCAACGTTCGGGTGTCGGCAAATAGGGCCGAAGTCATCTGGTGGTCGGAGCGAGACGGCTGGGCCCATCTCTACCTCGTGGATGCGGCCACGGGCGCCGTGAAACAGCAGATCACCAAGGGACCGTGGGTGGTTCAGCGGATCGTCCGGGTCGACGAGCGGGCCCGCCGCCTCTGGTTCCTGGGCGGCGGCCGGGAGCCGGGGCGCGATCCATACTACAGTCACCTCTACTCGGTCGGCTTCGATGGCGGCGGTTTGACCTTGCTGACGCCGGAGGACGCCCATCACGAGATCGAGGTGAGTCCTTCCGGTGCCTGGCTGGTCGATCGGTATAGCCGGGTCGATCTCCCGACCCGCACCGTGGTGCGATCGCTCGACGGCCGGCCGGCCTTCGCCATCGAGGAAGCCGACATCAGCCGCCTAACGGCCACCGGGTGGCGGTTCCCGGAACGATTCGCGATCAAGGCGGCCGACGACTCCACCGAGCTCTTCGGGATCCTGTTGTTCCCATCGGACTTCGACCCCGCCCGCCGCTATCCCGTGATCGACGAGATCTACCCGGGGCCACAGGTCGCGACGGTGCCCAAGGCGTTCTTCGCGGGCAGCGATCTGATGGCCCTCGCGGAACTCGGGTTCATCGGGATCCAGATCGACGGACGGGGCAAGCCGGGTCGGTCCAAGGCCTTCCACGACTACTCCTATGGGAGGCTCGAGACCGGAGGCGGGCTCGAGGATCATCTGACCGGGTACCGCCAACTGGCCCGGACCCGAGAATACCTCGACCTCGACCGGATCGGGATCTACGGGCACTCCGGGGGCGGATTCGCGTCCACCCGGGCCATGCTGATGTATCCCGAGGTGTACAAGGTGGCGGTGTCGTCGGCCGGCAATCACGACCAGCGAGGCTACCTGTCCTTGTGGGGCGAGACCTATCAGGGGATGCCGTCCGGCGACAACTACGCGGCCCAGGCCAACCCGTCGATCGCGAACCGGCTCCAGGGCAAACTGCTGCTCGCGTTCGCGGACCTGGACGACAACGTGCCGCCGGCGCTGACGATCCAGGTGATCGAGGCGCTCACCAAGGCCAACAAGGATTACGACCTGCTGATCATGCCGAACGGATCGCACGCGATGAGCGGGAACCCGTACTTCCGGCGGCGCCGCTGGGATTACTTCGTCGAGCACCTGGGGGGCAGGACGCCGCCGAAAGAGTATCTCCTCAGGACCCCTTCCGACTACCCGTGGCCGTAGCAACCCGGTCGAAGCGGACGTCTCGGGCCCGTCCGGCGAAAATCCGCATCCCGGTGACGGTGCCCTTGCGGTCGCGGACGAATCGAACGGTGCGTCCGGCGCCGCCGAAGCCGTCGCGGTAGGCGGGCCGGAGGGTGATCCGGCTATTGGGGCGGGCGTGGAGCACCAGGTTGTCGCCCTCGGCCGCGATCTTGAAGGTGACCTCGAGTTCCGGGCTCGAGTAGTCGCCGATGAAGTCCGTCAAGGGAGCGGGTGGTCCGCCGGGCGGTTCGGGCCGGTACCGGCGCCAGGCGTCGTCGTACTGGGTCGCTTCCCAGCTCTCGTCGCGACGCTCGAACCGGAATTCGCCGGCGATCGGGCTCCAGAAGCGGTTGTTGCCCAAGTGGGTCAAGGCGAGTCCGGGACCGCCGTTGCTCACGGTGAGGTTGCCGCCGCTCTCGGCGAACCGGACGACCTGGTCCGTGGTGGAATCGCGGTAGCTGCCGGCGAACCCGTGGAGGGCGGCGGCGTCGATGGCCACGCTCGGGCTGGGTGGTAGTTCCTGGGCGGAGAGGCCGAGGAGGCGAATCGCGACCTGGTTGGCGTGGCCTCCGGCGTCGGCGTTGCCCGCGTTGCAGAGGACCGCCACCGAGAGCGAGCGGCTCGGCCACCTGGCGAGGTAGGTCCGGTAGCCGGCCGTGGCGCCGCCGTGGCTGACCAGCCTCTGGCCGCGGAAGGTACCGACCGAGAGTCCCAGCCCGTAGTCGATCGCGGAACCGTCGTTGAGCTTGCCGGGCGTCTCGAGCATCTGGACCACCGCGGTTCCACCCGGGAGGGTGCCCCGGGTCAGGGCGTCGTTCCAGCGGAGCAGGTCGGCGACCGTGGTGAGCAGACCCCCGTTCCCGTACACCATGGTGAAGGGCATGTCCTGGACCCACCGGCCGCCCTCGAGGCTGTAGGCGGTGGCTCGGCCGGGCACGACCTTGCGGTAGTCGGCCCGCCATTCGGTCCGGGACATGCCTAACGGCTCGAACAGCTCCCGCCGGCTGAATTCGGCGAGGGACTCGCCCGCCACCCGCTGGACGATGATCGCGGTCAGGACGTACCCCATGTTGCTGTAGAGGTACTCCTCGCCGGCCGGGAAGTTGAGACGCTGCTGGTGGACCGCCAGATCGAAGATCCGGTCCAGGGTGTGGACCTCGGTCCCCGGCGGGAACCCCTGGATGGCCAGGAGGGCCCACTGATCACGAAGTCCGCTGGTGTGCTGGAGCAGGTGGCGAATGGTGATCCCGTTGGCGAAGGCCGGCAGCTCGGGAAGGTGGCGACGAATCTCGTCGTCCAAACCGAGCTTGCCCCGAGTGGCCAAGAGTCCCACCGCGGCGGCGGTGAACTGCTTGGCAACCGACCCCGATTCGATGATCGACTCGGGGTCGAGCGGGGCGCGGTATTCCAGGTTGGCCATGCCGTAGGCCCGGAGGACCCGAGTCCCGGCAAGATCGACCCCGACCGTGCAGCCGGGCCCGTGGGTGCCCTGCCAGCGAGCGAAGACCGAGTCGAGCACGGGGACGATCTGCTGGGCCGCGGCCGGGCGGGCCATCGCGGCGACCAGGATGACGGCGAGGATGGACGGTGGCCGGGTGATCATGATCATCGCCTTGGCGTGGGGGTACGGGGGACGACCGGCACCAGGAGGTAGCTCGGCCGCTGGGCATCGTGGTAGACGGTCTGTTCGGCGACCATGCCGTGAGCCTCCTTGCCGATCGGGCCGCCGGTCTGGAGGTTCCGGTCGAACTTCGGGAAGGCGTGCGAGGCAACCTCGAGCCGCAGTCGCCAGCCCCGACCCATCGTTATGCAGGTGGACCAGTTGTCGATCTGGTAGTGTTCGACCCGACCGGGCTCGAGCAGGATTTCCTTGTCTCGCCCGTGCCGGAAGCGAGCCCGCACCACGCCGTCGTTGAGCCGAAGCGCAAAGCCATCCGGACGGACCGCCAGGACCTTGGTGGCGAAGTCGACGTCCTTGGCGGTCGAGGCGGCGTGGAGCGAGACCGCGAGCGGCCCGCAGACCTCCATCGGGGCCGCGAGCGGCGCCGAGGAATAGACCAGCACGTCGTGGCGGCGTTCGACCTCGCGGTAGTCGTCGGGGCCGCCGATCTGCGAGAAGGCATCGTCGGTGACGAACGGGAACGGATCGGCGGGGTCCGAACGGTAGCGGTCGGGCGGCGATTCGCCTGGTGGAAGGGTATCGAGTCGTCCGTCGCCGAACCGGGAGTTGGCCTTGCCGCGGCTTCGGAGGTAAAAGCGAACGTATCGGGTCCGTTCCAAGGGCCAGGCCGCCTCGTCCCGCCACCGATTCTCGCCCATGACGAACACTCGCACCGGGCTATCCCGCTCGGCGCCGTTTGGCACCTCCTTGAGCCAGCGATCGAACCAGCGGTGATAGAGGCTGTCGAGATTGACCACGGCGGTCGGACCGAAGTCGAGGGAGCCCAGCTTCCGGCGGTTCACCTGGTGGCCCCAGGGACCGATCAAGAGCCGCTGGTTGGGCCTGGCCCGGGTGATGGCGTAGTTCTCGGTGGTGCCGACGAGAACGTCGTCGTACCAGCCCGAGATGTGGAGCATGGGCAGGTCGACGCCCTCGAGCGCGGCTTGGAAACTCTGGGCCTCCCAGTAGGCATCGCGGGTGGGATGGTCGAGCCAGTCGCGCCATGCCGTCAGGGTCCGCCCGAGCAAGCGATCCGCCTGGTAGAGCGGCAAGTGGCTGTAGACCGCTCGGAGGTCGTGTTGCGAGATGTCCTGCATCGTCTTTCCCGAGACCGCCGCGAGCCACGACAGCGTGGCCGGTCCGTAGGCGCCGAACTGTACCGGGAAGTTGCGATCGGGGTCGGGCGGCGTCACGATGGGGATCAGCGCCTTGAGCGACGGCGGTTTCCGAACGGCGGCGTACATCTGAACCCACCCGAGGTACGATCCGCCCATCATCCCGACGCGCCCGTTCGACCACGGCTGTCGCGCCAGCCATTCGATGGTGTCGTAGCCATCGTCCCCTTCAGTGACCAGCGGGTAGAAGGTGCCGTCCGACTCGCCCCGGCCCCGGACGTCCTGCACCACGTAGGCATAGCCCCGCTCCGCCCAGCGCTTGCCTTCGGCGACATGGTGGGCCGCCCCGTTGTCGTACGGGGTTCTCACCAGGATGACGGGAGACCGTGCCGACCCCACGGGGCGGGTGATGTCCGCCGATAGGGTGGCGCCATCGCGCATCGGGACCCGGACGTCGTACTCGAGGCGGACGGGTGGTTGGCTGGCCTGAGTGAGGAGCAACGCGGCGACGAGCATGGCGTTTCCGAGCGGATCGAGGGCGGTGGAAACCGGTTCCTGGAAGCTAGAGTTCGGGAGTAGATTTGTCGATCTAAAATCGACCCTGTCTGGTGACATGAACATCGACGAGCTCGAAACCCCGGTTCCGGTGGTGGACCTGGATATCCTGGAACGGAACCTCGACCGGATGGCCGGCTACGCCTCGGCCCATGGCCTCGGGCTACGACCCCATATCAAGACCCACAAGTCGCCGCGGGTAGGGGCCGAGCAACTGCGGCGTGGGGCGGTCGGCCTGACCTGCGCGACCACCCACGAAGCCGAGGTGATGGCCGATCTGACCGATGACATCCTGGTGGCGTATCCGCCAGTCGGTCAGGCCCGCTTGGCCCGCCTGATGAATCTGCCTCGTCACGTCCGCTTGATGGTCGCGCTGGACTCCGCCGAAGCCATCGAGGGCCTGGCCGAGGCGGCCCAGGCGGCCGGTCGCTCGGTCCGGGTCTTGGTCGAGTGCGACCTGGGGATGCACCGCGTCGGGGTGGTCACCCCCGACGACGCCATTCGGCTGGCCCAACTGGTCCGGGCCCGCCCGCCGCTCGAGTTCGCGGGGGTGACGTTCTATCCCGGCCATATCCGGGGGACTCGGGCCGACCAGGCGGCCCCGTTGGCGGCGTTGCGGGACGACGTGGATCGGTGGCTTGGTGCCCTCCGGGCGGCCGGGTTCGCCCCCGAGATCGTCAGCGGCGGCTCGACGCCGACCGCGTTCGACGCCCACGAGGTCGGCGGCCTCACCGAGATTCGGCCGGGGACCTACTGCTACAATGACCGGGAAATCGTCTCGACCGGCGCCGCCGAGCGGGCCGACTGCGCCTTCACGGTGGTGGCGACGATCGTGAGCACCGCGGTCCCGGGACAGGCGGTCTGCGACGCCGGGTGCAAGGCGTTAGGCAGGGAGCCGCTCCGAGTCGGGGCGGGGACCGGCTTCGGCGAGCTGCTCGATCACCCCGAGGTCACCGTCAAAGGGATGTCCGAGGAGCACGGCATCCTCGATCTGAGCCAGACCACCTGGCGGCCGCGGGTCGGCGAGCGGGTCCGGATCATCCCCAATCACGTCTGCATCGTCACCCATCTGAACGACGTCATTCACGGGGTCCGGGGCCACCGGGTCGAAACCAGCTGGCCAGTGGCGGCCCGGGGGCGGGCCCAGCTCGTCTGACTCAGGCCGGCCGGCCGAGGCAGGCGGACGCCAACTCGGCGGCGAGGGGCCGATCTCGCCTGGCGATGAACAGGTCGACGTGGGTGGCGGTGGCTCCGGGCACCGCCATGAAGGCTCCGAGGTATCGCGGCGTCAACCGGAGCCGCGGCCGCCACCACCCCCGCAGTGTGGCATCAGCGATTTCGGCTTGGGCGATGTCGAGCGCCAGCGGTGGTTTGGGGATCACTTCGACGCGGATCTTGTCGAACGACACCTCTTCGACTCTCGTCTCCTCGGCCCACTCGATCGTCAGCACCCCCGCTTCCCAGGTGGCCTGACCCGTCGCCTTGGCGGTAATCGAGACGACGTCGAGCCCGCCGAAGTCGTCCTTCCCGGCAATCCTCAGCTTGAACCGGAGTGGCCCGATCACGGAGCGGTCGGTCATCGAGCCGAAGATAATCGGCGTTTGCCCCCTGGCGGAGACCTCGCTAGGATGAGGGCCCCATGAAGCTCGTTTCCCTCGGCGCGGCGGCGGTTCGCTATGGCGCCACCACGGTTTTGCGCGACCTGACCTGGACGATCACCGAGGGCGATCGCTGGGGGATCGTCGGCAGGAACGGCTCCGGGAAGACGACGCTGCTGGAGTTGATTCAGGGCACCGTCGAGGTATCGGCGGGCTCGATCGCCAGGGCCAGCGGCCTCCGAGTGGCGGTGGTCGATCAGCACCGGGTGTTCGGCGAGGGCGACACGGTGTGGGATGCGGCGGCCGGCGCGTTTCACGGGCTCCGGCAGCTCGAGACCGCGCTGGCCGACCACCTTGCCGCGATGGCGACGGCCAGCGAGGCCGATCAGGAGCGACTGCTGGCCGAGTATTCCCGCGACCTCGAGCGATTCGAGCACGAGGGCGGCTATGCCCTGACCGCCAAGGTCGACGCCGTCCTCCACGGGGTGGGCTTCGATCCGGCTCGCTGCCGGGCCCAACTCGCGAGCACGCTCTCCGGCGGCGAACGCGGCCGGGTGGCACTCGCGGCGGCGTTGGCCGCGCCGGCCGATCTCCTCCTCCTCGACGAGCCCACCAATCACCTCGATCTGGAGGGGACCCAGTGGCTCGAGGAGTATCTGGTCACCGAGCGCCGATCGGTCGTGGTCATCAGCCACGATCGGGCCTTTCTCGAGCGGGTGACCGACCACATCCTCCATCTCGAGGGCGGGACGGGAATCAGCTATGCCGGCGGATATCGCGAGTTCGTGCACCAGCGGAGCCACAACCGCCTGACCAGCCAGCGGGCGTTCGAGAAGCAGTCGAAGGCGCTGGCCCGAGAAGAGGATTACATCCGGCGCAACACTGCCGGTCACAACGCGGCCCAGGCCGCCGGCCGGCTCCGGCGATTGGCCAGGGTCGAGCGCCTGACGGCGCCGATCGACGAGGGCGGCACGATGTCGATGCGCCTCGTCCCGGCGAGCCGGGGCGGCGACCAGGTGGTGGTGCTCGACCGGATCGGGGTGGCGATCGGTGACCGGACCCTGCTGACCGAGTTCTCCGGGACGATTCGACGCGGCGACGTGGTGGGCCTGATCGGACGCAACGGGGTGGGCAAGTCGACACTCCTCGGCGCGCTCCTGGGCCAGCGACCGACGACGAGCGGGAGCGCCAAGATCGGCGACTCGATCCAGCTCTGTTACTACGCCCAGGATCTCGGCGACGTCCCGGCGAACCAGGAATTGTTCGACATCATTCACGATCTCCGGCCCAGTTGGAGCCGAGGACAGGTGCAGGACCATCTCGGCCGATTCGGGTTTTCCGGCGATTCGGTCCGCCGCAAGCCGGAGAGCCTTTCGGGCGGCGAGCGGGCGAGAATAGCGCTGGCTCGCCTGATGCTCGCCAACGCCAATTTTCTGATCTTCGACGAGCCGACCAACCACCTCGACGTCGAGACCATCGAGGCCTTGGAGGACGCGCTGGAGGGCTTCGACGGGACGGTGCTCCTGGTGAGCCATGACCGAGCGTTACTCCGGTCGCTGGCGACTCGGATCTGGGCCCTCGATGGGGGCGAGATCGAGGATTTCGCGGGTGGCTACGACGACTGGGTGGCGGCCCGGCAAAGCCGGCGTCGGGCGGCCGTCGAACAGGCCCTCGAGGAACGCGACTCGTCTCGCCGGAAGCCGGCCAGCAAAGGCGCCGGGGAGGCAGCCACCCGAGGACCGCGACCGCTGACCGCCGCGCGGCGCGCCCTCAGCGACACGGAAAGCGCCGTGGCCGCCGGGGAGGAGGAGGTTCGAGCCCTGTCGCGGGCGCTCGAGGAATCGGCGGCGGTTGGGAGTGCCGACGGGGCTCGGCGCTCGGGCCAGCTGGCCCGCGATTTGGAGCGCGCCAAGGCCAACCTCGAGGCCGCGATGGCGGCCTGGGAGCGGGCCTCGCTCGAGGTCGAGCGCCTGGCGGCCGAGGAGCCCAGCCGCCGGTAGCTCACCGGCCGAGTTGCTCGAAGGTGGCCGTGGCGACGAATCGACGACCGCAATACCGGCGCCTGGCCGGGTGACACTAGATTGAGTTCCATGGAGGTCCAGGTCTTCGGCAGCAAAAAGAATCCCGAGACTCGAGCCGCGCTGCGGTTCTTCGCCGAGCGCCGGATCAAGACCCACTTCGTGGACTTCGGGGTCCGGGGGCCGGCCGTTGGGGAGCTGACCCGATTCGCCCAGAAATTTGGCGTCTCGGGCATTCTCGACGCCGGTTCGAAGCGGTTTCAGGCTTTGGGCTGGGGATCCGCCCGCTATTCCGACGAGCGCTGGCTCGAAAAGCTGGCCGACGAGCCGATGGCTCTCCGGATGCCCCTGGTGAGGTACCGGCAGCGGCTGACGGTCGGGGCGGCGGAGCCAGAGTGGAAAGCGTGGGTCGAGTCGCCCTGACGCCTGTGTCGTGGCCGGCGCTGGCCCGCCGCCAATAAGCCTCTGCCAAGCCGTGAATAAAGTCGTCAAACCGCAAATCGAGTGCTATGTTCTTCTTGTCGCGAGGCTCGGAGCGGCTTTAGACTTAAGCCTCGTTCGAAAACCGTAGATACCAAGCCGAAGTGTAGCGGCTGCCTTCAGCCGTCGGGTAATCCCATCGGGTCGCGGTACCCCAAACGCGGGAGAATGCTCATGAGGTGGCGGAGTATCATCCAATCGACCCTCGCGGTGCTGCTGCTCGGCGCCGGTCGAGCGGTCGCCCAGGACGTCGGTGGCACGGTCCTCGACAGTCGCACCGGCCGGACGCTCGAGGGCGCCCAGGTCACCGTGACGGGCAGCAATCGGACCGCGCGGACGGACGGCCGGGGGCAGTTCCTGATCACTGGCCTGTCGGGGGAAGTGACCCTTCGGGTCACCTTGATCGGGTACCGGCCGCAGACGGTGACCACGTCGGCCGGCCGGACCGATCTGCGGATCCTGATCGCCGAGCAGGCGGTGAACCTCGGCGAGATCGTGGTGACCGGCACCCCGGAGGCCGCCGAGAAGCGGACGCTGGGCAACGTCACCGCGACCATTCACGCGGCGGAGCAGCAGATCTTCGCCCCGGCGCCTGACGTCTCCAACCTGATCAACAGCCGGGCTCCGGGTGTCGTGGTAATCCCGGGCACCGGTCAGGTCGGTTCCGGGCCGCAGGTCCGGATCCGCGGGGTCAACAGCTTCAGCTTGAACGGCAACCCGCTGATCTATATCGATGGCGCTCGGGTCAACAACGACGTGGCCCAGGGCATCTCGGTGCAGGGTTTCGGGTCCGGCATCAGCTCTCGGCTCAATGACATCGACCCCGACAACATCGAGAGCATCGAGGTGATCAAGGGCCCGGCGGCGGCCACCCTCTACGGCACCGAAGCCACCAACGGGGTCATTCAGATCATCACCAAGAAAGGTAAGGCGGGGCCCAAGCCGGTCGTCGCGGTATCGGTTCGGCAGGGGAGCAACTGGTTCGCGAACCCCGAGGGTCGGATCGTTCAGCCGATGAACAGGGTCGATGTCCAAACCGGCGGGCCGTGTGGCGCGACCTCGACCTGCGAGGTGCGGAGTTGGAACCCGGTCCGGCAAGAGGATTCGCTGTTCCAGGCGGGGGTGACCGACCGCCCGCTGTTCACCAATGGGCACCTGATGGGCTACGGGGTGTCGGTGAGCGGCGGGAACGAGAGCATCCGGTACCACGTCGGCACCAGCCTGGACGCCGACAACGGCATCGAACCCACCAACAACATGCGACGGTTGTCGACCAACGCGAACGTCGCGATCGCGGGCGGCGCCGCGTACGACATCAATGTCAGCTTCGGGTTCGTCAAGAACAAGACCAACCAGGCATTCGAGGCCGGTGCCGGTGGGATCTGGTTCTCGACCATTTTCGGCGATCCGGCCCTGGTGCCGTCGCCGCGGCGAGGCTTCAACGGCGCTCCGCCCGAGTTTCAATGGGGCTCTCGTCAAGCGCTCCTGTCGATCAACCGGTACACCACCAGCGTCACCATCAACCACCGACCGACCAGCTGGCTCTCGCAGCGCCTAACGGTCGGGCTCGATCAGACCGACCAGGCGGCCGAACAGCTCAACCGGTTCCTGCCGCCGGAATGGGTCCAGTTCAATCCCGGCGCCGGCGCGCTCGGGCTCAAATTCAAGGGTCGGCGGACGGTCAACTATTCGACCTTCGACTACAACGCCAGCGCTCGGGCTTCCCTGACGGCCGACATCAAGTCGACCACCTCGTTCGGGGCCCAGTACTACCGGCGCCGGACCGACGACCTCCAAGCGCAGAAGGATCAGTTCGTCGCCCCGGGTCTCGAGACGGTGTTGTCCGCCGCGGCGAATCCCTTCGCCTTCGAGGACTTCGTCGAGAACTCCACCTTGGGCGTCTACGGGCAGCAGCAGTTCGGCTGGCGCGACAAGTTCTATCTCACGGCCGCGGTTCGGGTCGACAACAACAGCGCGTTCGGCGACAACTTCGACCTGATCGCCTATCCCAAGGTGAGCGGCTCGTACATCGCGAGGGAAGGCGCCGAGGGCTTCCTCAACACCCTCAAGCTGCGCGCCGCGTACGGCCAGGCCGGCCAGCAGCCGGTAGCGTTCGCCGCGCTGCGGAGCTGGCAGGCGGTGACCGGCGGCGACGGCGCTGGTGCCCCGATTCCGCAGTTCGTGGGGAATCCGGATCTCCGTCCGGAGCGGGCCGCCGAAATCGAGGTTGGCGCCGACGCCGGGCTGTTCAGCGATCGACTCGGTTTTGCGATGACCGCATTCACCAAGACCACTCGAGACGCGATTCTGCTCCAGAATCTCGCGCCGTCGCTCGGGTTCGCCGGCACCCAATTCATCAATGTCGGCGCGGTCCGCAACCGCGGGCTCGAGGCCGAGATCTACGGCCGGCCGGTCGAGCGGGAGAACTTCGCGCTCGATGCTCGATTCTCGCTCAGCTACATCAAGAACAAGGTGACCGATCTCGGCACCCGCGCGGACGGTACCAAGATCCTCTCGCTCGGCAACGGCCAGGCCACGGTCGGCGACCCGGTCAACGCCCGCTACAACCGGCGCGCCGTCAAGGCAGACTACGACCCCGTCACCGGGCGGGCCATCAACGTGCTCTGCGACGACCGCGTCGGGGGGCCCGGCGTGCCGTGCGCAACCGCTCCCCTAGTGTTTAACGGGCAGTTCGACCCGACCACCGAGGGTTCGTTCAGCCTGACCGCCACGCTCTGGAACCGGTTCCGGATCTACGGCCTCGCGGACTTCAAGGCCGGCAACGTGCACGTCGACAACAACCGTCGGGCGCTTTGCCAGGTGTTCCTGCGCTGCGTCGAGAACTTCAATCCGCAGGACTACGATCCCAAGCTGGTCGCCGAGATTCAGTCGGCCGGCACGGTGACCTCGTTCGCGGTCAGCAAGGCGGACTTCATCAAGCTGCGCGAGTTGTCGCTGTCCTACCAGCTGCCCCGGCGAATCGCCCGTTGGTTCCGGGCCTCCGACGGCAACGTCGCGCTCTCGGCTCGGAACATTCACACCTGGACGGGCTACAGCGGTCTCGATCCGGAGTTGTACTTCGTGACCCAGCAGTTCGTCCGGCTCGAGCAGGACCAGACGCCGCCGTTGACCTCGGTCAACCTGTCCGTCAACTTGACCTTCTGAGGAACGGATCATGCGTTCTCTTACCGCAGGATTGATGCGACGTGGGGCCCTGGTGCTCGGGGTGGTCGCCGGGACCGCGTCATGTAACGAGTTGCTCGATCAATCGGCGCCGAGCCGGGTGCTCGAGGAGACCTTGCAAGGCCCCGCGGCGGCGAAGCTGATCGTCGACGGCGCCCGAGCCGCGTTCGGCTGCGTGTTCCAGGCCTACGTCACCGGGATGGGTCTCTTGGTCGACGAGCTGGAAGACACTCAGCTCGCCGCGGCCGGGTGGGACTGGGACCGGCGGACGATGCTGCCGGTCGGTGGCAACTTCGCGACGGCTACCTGTGACGGCGCTCAGCAGTTCGGTGTCTATACCCCGCTCCAGACCGCCCGCTATACGGCCGATCTGGCCCTCGCAAACCTCAAGGGGTTCAGCGACGCGGAGGTGGTCGATCGGGTCAAGCTGATCGGCACCGCGGCCCTCTTCTCGGGTTATTCGCACATTCTCTTGGGCGAGGGGTTCTGCTCGGCGGCGGTCGACGGCGGACCAGAGCTGACCCCGGCGGCCGTCTTCGCGTTGGCGGAAGCCAAGTTCACCGAGGCCATTACGGCGGCGACCACCGCCAACGATGCGGCGGTGCTCAACGCCGCGCGGGTGGGCCGCGCTCGGGCCCGCCTGAACCAGGCGAAGTTGCCCGGGCAGGCGGTCGTCTCAGCGAAGCTCACCGAGGCCAGAGCCGACGCGGCCGCGGTGCCGGCGGGCTTCGTCTTCAACATCCCCTACAACCCGGCCTCGACCTTCTCGCGCAACATGTTCGTGGTCCGCAATCGGGAGTCGCGGCTCTACGGCGTGGCCCCGCGGTACTGGGCGATGACGTTCAACGGCGTAACCGATACCCGGGTCCGGGTGACCCAGGGGTCCCGCGGGCAGGACAACCTGACCAACAACGTCTACTTCGCCGACAAGTATTCGGCCCAGAACTCGCCGATCGCCCTCGCGAAGTACGCGGAGGCCCGGCTGATCATGGCCGAGGCCGATTACCACCTGGTTGGCCCGTCGGCGGCGGTACCTTACATCAACGCGCTGCACGCCGCGGTGAACCTGCCGGACTTCAACAGCTCCGACCCGGCGGCCATTCTCGCCCAGCTGATCGAGGAGCGTTCTCGGGAGCTGTTCCTGGAGAGCCACCGCGCCTACGACGTGAAGCGGTTCAACCTGCCGCTCGATCCCGCGCCGGGAACCGGATTCATGCCTCCGAATCCCAACGGGGTTACCCGGAACAAGGGCGGAACGTACGGCGATGTCCGCTGCCTGCCGCTGCCGGACGTCGAGCGGGACAACAACCCCAACTTGTCGGTCGGTCGCTAGCCTGGCCGGCGAGGTGTGAGGAACAGAGCGGCTCGGGAACTCCGGGCCGCTTTGCTTTTTCCGGGACACTGTCGATTCTCTTGGACGAGAAAGGCGAGTCCATGGCGCGAAGCTTCTCGCGATGACCAAACGGCCATTGCCGCTCGGCCACTTGAGCCCGGCGATGCGGGAGTCGGAGTATTCGCCCAGCTCGGCGATCGGGGGGAACTACGCCCCATTCATCGAGCGTTACCGGGTGGAGAGCGCCCGGGCCCATGAGGTGGTTCCGGCCCGACGGGACCTTCGTTACGCGGACGGCGATGGATCGCTGCTCGACTTCTTTCCCGCACCATCGAGTGCCGAGCGGCCCGGGCTCCTGGTATTCATCCACGGCGGCTACTGGCAGGAGGGGTCCAAGGACATCTCGGCGTTTCTGGCGCCCGCCTGGCACGCCGAGGGGTTCGCGCATGCGGTCATTGGCTATCCGCTGGCGCCGGGGGCCGTGCTGCCGGAGATCGTGCGGCGCTGTCGTCAGGCGGTCCAGTGGCTAGCGGACCACGCCGATGAGCTGGGGTTCGACCCGGAGAACATGGTCATCGCGGGGAGTTCCGCCGGCGGCTACCTGACGGCGGCGTGTGGCTCCGTCAGGCCCGGTGCACCTCGGGTCCGGGGCATCGTCCCGATCTCCGGGGTGTTCGACGTCGCGCCCCTGATCGGTACCTCGATCAACGAGGCCTTGGGCCTCGACGCCGCCACCGCGGCCAAGCTGAATCTGCTCGACGATGAGGCTCGCTATGCCCCGGCGGTCGTTGCCTGGGGAAGCGTCGAGACGGCGGAGTTCAAGCGCCAGAGTCAGGCATTCGCCGCGATGCTGGCGTCGAGCGGCACGCCGTGCGATACCTTGGAAGTTCCCCGACGCAATCACTTCGACGTCGTCCTCGAACTCGCCGATGCCGGGTCGCCCTTGTTCGAGCGGACCCGTCGCCTGTTCGCCAGCTAGGAGCCTAACGTGTCCCGTGTGTCGCCGGTGTTTCCGAACCTGATCGACCGGACCCAGGTGTCCTGTTCAAACGAGCCGCGCCCGATTGGGGCCACGTCGGACCAGTCACGAGCCTATTCCGCGGCGGCGAATCAGGGCGCGCCCGACACGGAGTTCGAGGGGCAGAGCAACCCGTACGTCGACTACAGCTTCGTCGACCTGCTCCACACCCTTCAGGTGCCCCGGAGCGGTGGCTACGACGAGAGCTGCTTCATCATCATGGGACAGGTGAAGGAGCTGCTCTTCAACGCGCTGCATTTCGAGCTGTTCAACGCCCGCCATCAGGTGGACCAGGATAACGTGGCCGAGGCGCTCAGGATGCTCGAGCGGGCGGGGCGGTTGGTCGGGTACATCGGGCAGTCGTGGGATGTGCTGTCGACCATTCGGGTGGACGGGTTCAACGAGTATCGTGACGCGCTCGGTCGGGCCTCGGGGCAGTTGTCGTTCATGTATCGGCATGTGGAGTTCGTGCTGGGCAACAAGAGCGACCGTTTGGCGAGCGCTCATCGGAACATGCCGCACGTGTACCCGCAGATGCGGGCGGCGCTCGAAGCCCCTTCGCTCTACGATCGTGTGATCGCGTTGTTGGCCCGACGCGGCCATCGGCTGGGCGAGGAGGCGCTCGAGCGGGACTGGACCAAGCCGTACCAGGCCGATCCGACCGTCGAGGCCGCTTGGGCCGCGGTGTACCGCGAGGCGCGCACCGGCAACGACCTCTACGAACTCGGCGAGTCGTTGATCGCGGTCGATGATCAGATGTCGCAGTATCGCTGGCGGCACTTTGTCTCGGTGGCCCGGATCATCGGTGACAAGCCGGGCACCGGTGGGTCGGCGGGGGTGGGGTGGCTTCGGCAGGTGACCGAGCACCGGTTCTTCCCCGAGTTGTGGGCGGTGAGGACCCAACTCTAAGGAAAGCGCCAACCGACGCCGCCTCAGCGGCCCCTGACGGTCGCCGTTCAGGGGCCGCCGTTAGGCCCGTTACGGCGCCGGCTTGCTCCAGTCGATCCCGGTGGCGGAACGGACCACCGCGCCAGGCGGGAGGCCTTGCATCCCGCGCCAGCGGTATCGGAGCGAGGCCTTGGCGGAGGCGTTGACGCCGGACCGACCGGTCTCCATCGCGGCGTTGGCCTGGACATCGAATTTGAGATCGAAGGGCCGGCCGTAGACGAATCCGATATCGCCGCTGGTGACGGTGGAGGGGATGGTTCCGAAAGTCATCGCCAGTTCGGCCGCCGGGTTCGGCGGTTGGCGCGAGGCCGCGCTGACCAGCGCCGCCGCGTAGAAATCCTCCGTGAACGAGCGAGTCGGGGTCCCGAAGTAGATCGCGTCGACGTCCTGCGCGGTGCCGAACCCGGCCGCCGCGCCGCTGAAATGGCCGACCGGGATCTTGAACCCGCCCGCCACGGCCGCGGCTGGGGCCAACGACAGCTCGGTCCCGGTCCGGCGGTAGGTCAACCCGACCAGCCGTTGGCCGGCTGGCGGCTGCTTGGTCGTTTCCATCACCAGCGTTGCCGGGCTCACGAACACCAGGCCGGATGGCTTGAGGTCCACCCCGCCGGCGAGTCCGCCGGTCAGCGGGACCCCCGTCGCCCCGCCGATCGGCGTCATCGTGATCGCGACCGGTTGCATCAGCGCTCGCGGCGGGATGGCCAACCGATACTTGGTGCCGTCGGCGCCGGTTGCGCGCAGGGTGTCGCCTTGGACCCCGACGGTGGCGGTGACGGCCCGGCCGGCATCGAGGGTCAGTGTCACCGCTCCGAGATTGACCAACACCGCGGCCGTGTCGCTCCGGGTGCCGCTGGTCGCGACGACCCGGGCCAGCCCGTGGCGGACGGCGGTCACCAGGCCGGTGGTCGAGACGGTGGCGACCCCGGGCGCGTCCGAGGTCCAGCTGATCGGCCGGCCGGTGAGGGGAATGCCTTAAGAATCGGCCAGGGCCGCGGTGAGTTGGAGCGAGGCGCCGATGTCGAGGGCGGCGGTGTCGCGGTCGATGGTGACCTTGGCCACGGCCGCGATCACCGTGATCGCCGCCGATCCGACCTTGCCCTCGACGGTCGCGCTGATCGATGCCTGGCCGGCGCCAACGGCGGTAACCAGGCCATCGCTCCCGACCGTCGCGATCCCGGACTGGTCGGTGCCCCAAGTCACCTGCCGGCCCGTCATCACATTGCCCCGTTGGTCCTTGACCGTGGCCGTCAGCCGAACCGTGTCCTGGACCGGGAGCGATGCCGATGGAGGAGATAGCTCGACCGTGGTGACGACCGGAGGTGGCGGTGGCGGGGGCGGCGGGGGCGGGGGAGCCGAGACGGAATCGCCGCCGCATCCGGCCAGGACGAGGGGCCAGATGCCGGCGGCGAGACGGGCCACGAGACGAGCGGACATGGGGGTTGGCCTTTTTGTAGGTCAGCCCCACGTCGTCAAATCGGCCCCAAACAGGCCATCGGCCGCCCTCGGGGACACTCCGCCAGAAGGGCGATCGGCTTGGAGCCGGGTGGCCCCATAGAACCGATCGCTCGTCTGGCGCGTTCCTTTGTGGTCAGCACCCAGGCCGGCGCCGGTCCGGGCGGCAATCTCGTCCGGGTGACAATGCACGCCCCTCCGATGGGCGTGGTGTGGCCGCGATTCTCGCCTCCAATGGAGCTCCCAATGACCTCATTTCGACCCTTGGCGCTGGTAGCTCTGGGATTGCTCACGGGCTGCGGCGCCACTCCGCCGACCGCTCCAAATGCTCCGGCTGGTGACCCTAACTCGCCGCCACCTACCGGTACGCCGATCACCGCCCAGTTCGGGGGGGTCGGCCGCTACCGGGCCAGCGGGCAGGTGAGGGTCACCATCGGAGACGGGCGGGCCCGAATCGAGATGCAGAGCGACTTTGCCGTCGACGCTGTCCCGTCGCCGTTTCTCTACCTAAACACCACCAACAACGCCAACACCGGCTCGCCGTTGCGGATCGGGCGGCTCACGGCCAATCGCGGTGCCCAACAGTACGACGTCGTCGTCCCCGCGGGGGGTGACTTATGGCTGGCTTCTGATCTGGTGCGATCAGTTCAATACCCCGGTCGCCGAGGCTCGGCTGCAGTGAGGACGAGAGGGTCGCCAGCGACCCTCACCGAACCGCGGATTCACTTCGCCCTCGTGTGCTCTGGATGGCCGCGACCTGCCGAGCCTGGGAGCCCAGTTCGTCGGGTTCCGTGGCGCCAAGTGGTTGCCGCGCTACGACTCCAGTGATCATCTCCGCCCTGATGATGCTGGGTATCGCGCAATGGGCGAGTGTATTGACCTTGGTCTGTTCGCACGCAATCATCGACGGTTACGACGTGCGCTGGCACTGGGGCTGAGAGTTGCCAGTGAACCGACGACGTCTAAACAAATGGTTGCAGCAGACGAGGGCTCCTTGAACGGCGGCTTAGCCGCCAATCATGGAGCGCCCTCGCAGCTTAACAATGGTGCTAGGCGACACCCCAGGCAGTGATTCTCCGTTGCGCTGTCGGGCCCCAATTGACACCGTCGAATCCTTGACGTAGCGTCGAGAGTCACAGCAGCTAGGACTAGCCCCTATGCGGATAGCGTTGCGGTCGCCGCCGGTTGCCGGCCAGCGGCTCGAGATCTCCTTGACCCTTGAGAATCGTTGGGGGTCGGTCATCGTCAAAGCTGCCGATCAGACACTCTACACCCGCCGTTTCGAATGCCCAGATCCACCCTGTCATCAAGCCTTCTCTGTTGAGCTGCCGATCGGCGCTCGTGGGCGCGAGCTTCTGGTGGAAGGTCATGTCCTGGTTCAGCGGAAATGTGACTCGGTGGCTGTGAATTAACGCACCCCGGGTGGTTCGGCCAGCGCCAGCATCGCCCGCGCCGCGCGGCGGCGGTCGCGAGCCGTTTCGAGCTT